>JAIYDI010000005.1 GCA_027487555.1 Hyphomicrobiales bacterium | reverse complement strand
TGAGCGCTGCGATCGGTTTTGAAAAGTTGCCCGAAGCATAGGCGGGAGCGAAACGAGGCGGCCGCTTAAGCGACGGTGGCAGAGGGTTTGAACGCGATGGTGGCTCGTGGATTAGCGCGTTCCCTGGGCGCTGACGGTAAGCCGATGAAGGTGGCCAAAATCGCCTCAGACGTGACTGCACAGAAGCTGGCTGCCACCGACGCTCAGGGGCAGCTGGCAGCGACTTCGAAGTCTCAGGCCGTATCAAGGGCCGACACCACCGCATGTTCATTGAGCCCAGTTACGCCGCGGGGAACGAATATCGGGAGTTCTGGGACCGGTTGGGCCGGGGCGAATACCAGGCCGCCGAATACCTACGGATCGGCAAGGGCGGCAGGCAGGTCTGGATCCAGGCGTCCTGCAACCCGATCCTCGATATGAGCGGCAAGCCGTTCAAGGTCGTGAAGTACGCAACCGACATCACGGGCCGCAAGGCAGCCCTGAACATGCTGGGCGCCGGGTTGGCGATGCTGGCCGATGGTGATCTGACAGCGCAGATCGATACTCATTTTGTCGGCGAACTTGAGGAAGTGCGTATCGCGTTCAACGAGGCCATCTCGCGCTTTGCCGGTATTGTGGCGCAGATCTGTGGCACATCAGGTGCGTTGAAGACCGCAACGGGCGAAATCCTCTCCGGCGCCAAGATGAAACGGTCCTCGCGTAGTCCCAGACGTTGGTCCGGTAGCGCCCGAAACGTCCAAGTTCAACGTCGCTGATGCCGTCGCCCGCTATTGCTTTGAAATGAGGAAAAGTTCGTGTTTGCGAGTGACAATGGTATCCGATCCCGGCGTTTGGTTTATCCACTAGTTGCCAAAAGGGTATTTACCCGTTCTGAGAAACTCTTCGGCAAAACCCCGCACGATCTTTTCGGCGTTCGGCATCTCCCGTAGGCCATAAGAGTCAAGCTCCTTGACCAATTGGACCCGCGACCGGATCTCCTCGCGTAGCGTCTCGATCTCTGCCGGCACTTTTGCGGATGCGTTGGTTGTACCAAGCGTGCCGTAACCTGACGCGCAAGCCGTCCCTAGCTGATCCAGTGAAGATCGCGACAATCAAGGGTCTAGTGGCCGGTATGGTCAATCTGCTCGCTGTGGCAACCGGACCCCAACTGCAGTCTGCGGGTGTTCCGACTGGGGAGCGATGGTAGGCCTGCTAAGCTTGGCGTTAGCCTTGTCCTAATCACGCTTACCAGCAGCAGTCGGGTAAACGGCCTTTAACGGCACTTACATTCGTCATCGGCAAAAACCGCTGCGTCATTCCCAGTCGCACACTCATCGCTGAGGCCCGGTCTTCATGGGAGCGAGATGGAACGGTCCACAGGAAGCCCATGAGCAATCCACTCAGGCATACCGTCAGCCAGTCGTCTTGCTGCAAGGCCGCGATTGCGCAGTATGTCCACCGCTTCAAACGACAAGACGCAGTATGCTCCTCGGCAGTAGGCTACTACCTCTTGCCCTTGGGGAAGCGATTGCACACGCCGCTCTAGTTCAGTAAGCGGAACATTGATTGCGCCGGGTATGTGGCCCAGCGCATATTCATCTTCAGGGCGCACATCGAGCACCGTGACGAGGCCATCCTTGACGCGTGCGGCCAGTTCCTCGCGCGAGATTGGCTCTAGCGCATCACGCTGATCAAAATACCCCCTTACGATCTTGTCGACCTCAGCCAGATTGGCCTTTGCGATACGCTGCAGACTAGCAACCGCTTCGAGCACCGAGCCTCCGCTGAGCGCATAGACCACAAACTTTCCACGACGCTCCGCCACAACCAATCCAGCACGCCGCATCACCTGCAGATGCTGCGAGACGTTGGCTATTGGGAGTCGAAGCTTTTCGGCTAACAGGTCGACGCTGCGAGGTCCTTGTCCAAGCTGCTCAATGAGCTCAAGGCGCTGAGGGTGGCCCAGAGTCTTTGCCACCAGTGCGAATTGCTCAAATAGCGCGTGCTTGGGTGAGGGGGTTGACACGGGACGTCCAATCAATCATTCAACGAAATCATTGATTATCAAACTCGGTGAATGCGTTCAAGAGCGCTTCTGCAAACCGTTCAACGGAGTAGTCAGACATGATCCTGCGTCAGTTCCTTCATTTTGACCCGGTCGCCGCGTCATACCTCATTGGCTGCGGCGGCAAGGCATCTGCTGCCGTTGTCGATCCAATTGGCGAAATCGAACCTTACATCAAGGCCGCCGCCGATACCGGTATGCGTATTTTGTTTGTGGTCGATACTCATCTTCATGCAGACCATGTCTCAAGCGGGCGGAAGCTTGCCGATGCCACAGGCGCCAAATACGTACTGTTCAACAAGGCTGATGCGGACTTCGAGTTCTTTGGCGTGGAGGATGGTCAAGAGCTGGAGCTTGGCAATGTCAAGCTGACCGTATTGCACACCCCCGGCCACACTCCTGAGCACATATCGCTGCTGGTGACTGACCGAACCCGATCGGACGAGCCGTGGTTTGTTGTCACGGGACACACTTTGATGGTCGGTGACATGGGCCGCACCGAACTCGCAAGCAGCGCTGAAGATGGCGCCCGGGCAATGTTTGGCAGTGCTGAACGTTTGAAGGCCCTGCCTGATTATCTTGAAGTCCTGCCCGGCGCTTTTTCGGGATCAGTGTGTGGTCGCAGCCTTAGCGGCAAGCCGACTTCGACAATTGGTTTCGAGAAGCGCTTCAACAAGGCGTTCCGGATTACCGACGAAGGCGCCTTTGTCGCGAAGATGGTCGCAGACATTCCGCCGGCACCTCCTGAAGCCGCAGCTGTGCGTGCGACCAATTCGGGAAAGTCCGTGGTCGCGGGATGAGCAAGGGTAAGGACTTTTCGGGACAAAGCGTTGCAGAGCTTTCGCACGGCATCGGAGAGAACCTGACGCAGTTCCTACATCAGCTGATGCAGGTGATGCTGGTGGGCTTTGCCCTCGGTATGATGCGTACAGTCGTGCCTGCCCTGGCCGAGTCGGAGTTCGGGCTAGCTCGCGGCTCGTTCGTGATGCTTACCGCGTTCGTGGTGGCCTTTGGCCTAGTCAAAGGTGTGCTCAATTTCGTCGCAGGTCGCTTGTCGGAACGCATAGGGCGGAAGCACGTGCTCGCGCTGGGCTGGATCGCGGCTATTCCGGTTCCGTTCATGATCTACTTTGCCCCGGACTGGAATTGGATAGTGGCGGCAACGGTCCTGCTCGGGATCAACCAAGGGCTTGCCTGGTCGATGACCCAGACGTCAAAACTTGACTTAACGCGAGCTGACCAGCGTGGGCTTACCATCGGACTCAATGAGTTTTCAGGCTACGTGGGCGTTGCCCTCGCAGGGATAATCACAGGCTATGCCGCAACCGCGCTAGGCCCTCGGCTTGGGCTTCTGATCTTTGGGCTCGCAGTCGTTTTTTCCGCTCTCTTGCTTACGCTGCTTTGGGTGCGTGACACGTTGCCATGGGCAAAGGCAGAGGCCGCAAACCAAACTCGACCACAGTTGAACGGGTTTCGACCACGTTATCCTACCAACATCTCGCCAGAACCCTCCACATGGGAAGTGTTTACTCTCATGTCCTGGCGCGACCGCCGACTGGCGGCAATCAGCCAGGCCGGTCTCGTTGAGAAGTTCGTAGACGCTCTGGTTTGGGTGATCCTTCCGGTGTTCCTCTACCAAAAAGGCGTTAGCCTCACCAGTATCGGCTGGATTGTCGGCATCTACGGCTTTGTGTGGGGCGGGTCGCAGCTGTTCACAGGCCGGCTCTCCGATCATGTGGGGCGACAATGGCCGAATGTGTTGGGGATGTGGATCTCCGGGGCGGGCGTGGCTCTGGTCATGATGGGTGAAGGGGTGGTCTGGTGGTCCGCTTCTGCGGCGTTGACCGGCTTCGGCATGGCCTTGCTCTACCCAAATCTTTCCGCGGCAGTCGCAGACATATCCCCACCGCGTTGGCGTGGATCAGCGATAGGCATCTACAGGTTCTGGCGCGACCTTGGCTACGCCATTGGGGCGATTGGACTGGGTCTGACCGCTCTGTTCACTGGCGCGCTGGACGCCGCCTTCTGGTTCGTCGCGGTTTCCATGCTTTGCTCTGGGGGGCTTCTACTCTGGCTCGGTGAGGAGACCCATCCGCGTATAAATCCGCAGCCCCTCACTGAGCGCAGCGATCAGGACGAGAGAAGCTAGCCCATGAAGACGCTGATGATTATCAACGACCCCCCTACGGCACCCGAGAGGGCCCACAATGCGCTCCGTCTCGTTCTTGCGCTGTCGACGCTTGATGATGCCGAAATCACCATCTTCCTCATGGCTGACGCCGTGGCGGGAGCGCTACACGGGCAGAAGACGCCGGATGTCTACTACAACATTGAGCGAATGCTGAAGGGTGTTTTGGCGGGCAAGGGCCGCGTCTTGCTCCGCGGCACTTGCATGGATGCACGTGGCCTGAGCGAGTTTGACCTTATTGAGGGAGCCAATCGCAGTTCCGTGAGCGAACTGGCGGCGTCGACCGCTAGCGCCGACAAGGTTCTCGTATGGTGAGGACGGAACCGGACGGTGCGCACCCGATTCAGACAGTCAGCGTCGTCTAGCAAGCTCTCGGTAGAGCGCTTCACGCGTAACGCCTAGTTCAGAGGCCAGTTCTTGCCAGTGACCTCTTGCAGGCAAGACGCCACCCTCCCCAACCCAAGCGTCCACCCGCTCGGCAACTGTGCGTAGGGTACGGATTTCGGAAAGCATTCTTGCCGATTGGACGGATCTTGCCAGATGGGCTGCCCAAGCTTCGGCCAAATCTGGATTTTGTGTGAGGCCCCGCCGAAATCCTGCAATTGTTAACAAGGTGACCAATGTAGCCTGCGCCGCCACCCCTCGGCAGTGGTGGATATCTGAATAAGCTGACGCCTCTGCCAAGATCTCACCCGGACCAGCGGTTTGTAGGATTACCGTCGCTCCTGCAGACGTCGAACGCAGCAAATGCATCTCACCTTCACGCACAAGAGCTATCTGGCTGGCTGCATCACCTGCCTGGAACAGAGCATCGCCACGCCGCAAACGGCGGTTGATAGCTTCTGAGCCCTCGAACAACTGTCTGTGATCAGTCAACATGATCAAGATCATACAGCTCGAATACGTGACGTGACAAACCATCCCGACAAATCATCAAGAACAGGACATTTTATGAACGCTCTCTTGCCCACCGCACTTTCGCTTGCGCTCTTGTTCCCAGCTACAGCTATGGCCCAACAGCAGGGAGTCATGGACCACAGCATGATGGATCACGGAGCGATGAACCACCCGTCAAGCGGTAGCGGTGTGACCGAAGGTGGTCAGTCTGCGTTTGCCGCTATCGAGGAGATTGTTACGCTTCTCGCGGCCGATCCTGCGACGGATTGGACGAACGTTAACGTCGAAGGACTTCGGCAGCACCTTATTGACATGGACAATGTCACGCTGCGCGCCCAAGTCGTAGCAACGTCGACCAACACCGGAGCTCGCTTCGTAGTTTGGTCTGTTGATCCTGACGTGCAGGCGTCGATCCAGAGGATGGTTTTGGCTCACGTCGCCACCATGAATGGTGTCAACGGCTGGACACTCACCGCAGCCAAATCTGACCGCGGTGTGACGCTAGAAGTGTCCGGCACAAGCGCTGAAGCGACAATGATAGAAGGACTAGGTTTTATTGGCGTCCTGACACTGGGTTCGCACCATCAGGCGCATCATCTAGCCATCGCCTTGGGCCACGATCCGCACAAATAGCAGACCGGAATGGCTATTCGTCTGCGTCCGCCGCGTTTAGCCTGTGACTGTCGTGGCCAGCTGATTTAGAGCCGCCTCAGGAACTGGCTAACGTCTCGCTGGGGTCTGCCATCGCGTCGATACTGGCGGCATCGATAAGGCGAAGGGATAGTTCAGGACTGTCTTAAACCAACTTACCTCTTGTTCGTTGTGGCGTAGAACTTCTCCCAATGCGTCTGGCGATCGTCACCCATTCAAGCCTCGCTTGCCATCTCGACTCGGCCTGGATCAGCAATAATCGCCTCTCGACCGCAACCCCTCGAACACCACGCAGTCGCGACCGCTCCCACCAGCGCATGCCGCATCGCACTGGTCGGTGAACGATTCCAGGTGTGCCTCGAGTTCCCTGAGTTCTTCCAGCCGAGCCCGTACTTGGCCAAGATGGGCGCGCGCCATGTCGCGGACTTGGCTGCAATCTTGGTCAGGGCTGATAGACAGGCCGGCGAGCACCCTGACCTGGTCGATCGAGAAACCGAAGTCGCGGCAGCGACGAATGAAGGTCAGTCGTTCCAGTTCGCTTTCGGCATAAATGCGCTGTCCCGCTGCACTTCTCCCAGCCTTCGGCAGCAGCCCGATTTCCTCGTAGTAGCGAATTGTTGGCGTTGAAACGCCGGCGGCCTTGGCGAGCTGGCCGATGCTAAGCACGCGGACGTGAAGGTTCATACCTAGATTTCCTCTTGCTCTTCAAGTTACTTGAAGGGCTATGCCTCTGTCCATTATTCCAAAGGAGATGGACATGACGACCAAGAAGAGCATGGTTGCAGGGGTCGGGGTGGTGGCGGCCTGCACGGCCTGTTGCACCGTTCCCATTGCTGCGAGCGCGGGTCTGGTCGCGGTGGCATGGCCACTAAGTATCATGTTTGGCTTGATCACCGCCGGTGCCGGCACATGGGCATGGTGGCGGCGGCGACGTGCCACTGGCGAGAGCGAAAGTTGACTGGAGAAGGTCGCATACCGTGCCAAGCATACTGACGACAGGCCTTATCTATTTCGGCGCCGCCCTGGCCGAGATCGCAGGGTGTTTTGCGTTCTGGGCCTGGTTGCGGCAGGGGCATAGCGCTATCTGGCTTGCAGCAGGCATTCCGTCGCTGATCGTCTTTGCATGGCTGCTGACGCTTGCGCCGGCCGAACATGCCGGCCGAGCCTATGCTGCCTATGGTGGCGTCTACATTGTCGCGTCGCTACTCTGGCTTTGGCTGACCAAGGGGACCGTACCAGATATCTGGGACATGCTCGGCGGCGGGCTGGCACTGGTGGCGGCGGCGGTCATTCTTTTCGCCCCTCGCGGATAGCGGGAGCAAGAACTCGAATAACTAGTGGTGATGCCCTGCAGGCTCGGTCATGGCGAACGCTAATTCCTCAAGCTCAGCACCAGCAGCCAGCCGAAGTCGGGCGCTGAACTCATGCGGCTCTTCGGGGGCGATCCGGCTCTGCAGCAAGTGGTGGTCATCGCCGACCGGCTGCAGGTCCAGTATCTCGGTCCGACCGCCTGCACGCTCGATGTTCACGCTGGCGCTGAGCCCTTCCGCGTGGCGTGACACGCGCAGCCGCATGCGCTCGCCATCGGGCGTTTCGACAATTTGCAGCAGACCGTTGGCAAGCTTAGTCGAGACCGGCACGGGATCGGGGGCATGGTGATGGCCGCTGCCCTGGGCTGACGATGCGAATAGAATGCTGGCGTCGCCAAGGGCCGGGAGGTGGTCCTGAAGCTCATGCCGAAGTTGGTCGGCAATCGTGTTGGCGGTTGCGAGGAAGATGCCCTCGTCGAGCTCGACCGTCACTTGAACATGTAGTTTGTGGCCGATCCAGCGTGCCTTGGCATCAACTACCCTCTCGATGCCCTTCACATGGGCGGCTGCGTGGTGGATTTCGTCCAGCGTCCCCGGCTCGATCCCATCGAGCATGCGCGTCAGCACTGAGCGCGCCGACTGCCAGACGATTCCGAAGATGGCCAATGTGATGAGAAGGCCGATGATGGGATCGGCAAGCGGAAAACCCATCCAGACGCCGATTGCGCCCGCGACGACTGCGAGGCTGGTCAACCCGTCGGTGCGGGCATGATAGCCGTCAGCGATCAGCGCTGCGGAGTTGATGCGCCGGCCAGTGCGGATGCGTAGCACGGCGACGATTTCGTTGCCCACAAAGCCGACAATGCCCGCGCCGATCAGCCAGCCGAGGTGCTCGATCGGGCGCGGATTGATGAGATGATCGATCGATTCGTACCCGGCGACGATGGCACTGAACAGAATGATCAGGACGATTGCGATGCCGGCAAGGTCCTCCACCCGGCCGAGGCCGTAGTTGAAGACCCTGGTTGCGGGGCGGCGGGCCAACACGAACGCGATCCAGAGCGGGATAGCCGTCGTGGCATCCCCCAGGTTGTGAATCGTGTCGGCGAGCAGCGCAACACTGGCGGAGTAGTAGACGACCACGAGCTGCATAATCGCCGTCGCGGCAAGGATGACGAACGACCATTTGATGGCGTTGATGCCCTCTGCCGTCGTTGCGATCGTTGCGTCAATGACGCCGTGCGTGTGGCCATGATCCCCGTCGTCGCGACCATGTTTGTGGCCATGTCCGCCCGGTCCGTGGGCGCCATGCCCATCGGGGCCAAAACCGAACCAGTCCAGAAGGGTGCGCAACATATTCGGTCTCATAGGAACTTGGCCAAGGTCTTGAACTCGGCCAAGGCGGCCTCGGATGTCATCTCTCCGGCACCGATGCCATCGCCGAGGCAGTGCTCCATATGGTCGTGGATTAACTCCCGCTTGGCGTTGGTAATTGCGCTTTCGACGGCGAAAAGCTGCTGGGCAAGATCGATACATGGCCGCCCCGCGTCGATCATCTCGATAACAGAGGCAAGGTGCCCGTGAGCTCGCTTGAGGCGCTTGGCGATGTCGGGATGGGAGTGGTGTTTCATGTCTTCTCATATCCTCCCCGGGAGGATACGGCAAGCTACTGGCTAGTGCGCCATTTCATCGGCTTAGCGTTCTGCCAAGTGTGTGGCCCACCGGGGGCCAGACAGCCCAAGGATTTGTAAGCTCGGACTTTGCACACGCTATGCCCGATAGGCGAAAGTCGTCATCATGCCAGACACCATGTGGTAGAGGTGGTGGCAGTGGAAGGCCCACTGTCCTGGGTTCATGGCGTCAACCGCTATGGTCACGGACCGCATCGGGGGCACCAGCACCGTATCGCGCACCGCGCCAGGAAAACGTTGCCCATCGATTGCAACGACCTGAAAGTGATGTCCATGCAGATGCATAGGATGCGCCATCATGGACATGTTCTGCATCGTGATCTCTACCCGGTCTCCCCTATCGACCAGGATCGGTATGTCCGAGGACAGCGCCCAACGGTAGGCCGCCATATCACCACTCAGCATCAGCCCGAACGTTTTCGTCGCCTCGCTTGCAGGAAGCGGTGAAGCAGCGCGCAGCTGACCTTCCAGAAGCAGATCGAGAACAGGGCCAGCGGCGTTTGCGCTGCCCGATATCTTTGCTACGGACGCATCACCTGACTTGAGCACGATGCCAGTCCTCTGTGCACCGCCTTCGCGCAACGCGAGGATCGGGAAGACGGCAGCGTTTGCCGGCAGCTGAACGCGAATATCGAGACGCTGGCCCATGGTGATGGGGAAAGTGGCACCGTCGACTGGAACGATAGGCTGGCCATCCACAGCAACGAGGCTGCCGACAAGCGCTCCCAGATCGATCGTGAACGCCGTCGCTGAAGCGCCGTTAATGATCCGAAGGCGGACGCGACCGCCAACTTCAGTTGCCACAACCTCTGGATCATCTAGTGTCCGGTCGTTGGCAAGATAGGCATCGTATTCGATGTCATTGAGGTCCATCGCCATGCCGCCGCCAGACATGTCCATCCCCTTCATGGAGCCCCCGGACATGTCCATTCCGCCCATGGCTTTGCCTCCGGTCAGCTTGGCCAGGAGATCCTCCGCGGAGAGGAACGAAAAGTCATGGAGCAAAACCACGACCTCTTGCTCGTCGAGCCCCGCCTCAGCCGGATCCTCAACAATCAACGGTGCAGCCAGCAGCGCCTGCTCTTGCAGAGTATGAGCATGCATCCAGTGAGTGCCCGGTCGATCCAGCGTAAATCTGAAAGCGCGATTTTCGCCTGCGCCGATCAAAGGCAGAGGGGCGTCGGCGACGCCATCGCTGGGCCAGGGCGGCGTCAGGCCGTGCCAGTGGACAATGCTCGGCTCTGTGGTCTGGTTCTGGAGCAAAACATTGAAATCACTTCCGGCGATCACGCGCAGGCCGGGCGCCTGATTTGGTCCCACCAAACCGAACACCTTGGCCGACTTGCCATTCACCTCAAGCGACCGGCTCAGAATGGCCAGGGCCTGTTGGCCAGCTGGTTCTGTAGCGGCGGCCACCTGAGACAGCACCGGCCCGAACGGAAACGCAGCGACACCGGCAGCTGCACCCTTTAGCAAATCGCGACGTTTCATAGCGTGTGACCGTTCCTTGGATAGCTGCAACTGTGCCAACGAAGTCGTCAGTCTGTGCACTACATTCCTATTGGGCCCGACACCTGACACTGAGCTGACAAGGACTACTTGCCGGCCATATAAGCTCCGTGGTGGCTAAGCACCCAGTTGCGAGGCGGCAACCACCTCAAATAATGAAGCGAGGTAGCCAGCGACGACCGTTAAAAGCATGGTTGCGATCACGGAAGTCCATCCTCCGCAGACGTCAAGAAGCTGCCTATCTCGAACCAAATGTAGGGGCCGTAGACGAACAGAAAAAATCCGACTGTGACAGCGAATATAAATGCCGCAGCATAGACCACTACTGGAATACGACGGCGCACGGCACCCCTCCATCCGATCCCGCGTGTACCACGAGCAGGGATTTTAGACCGGCAGTGCCCGGCCTTACATTTGGTCGATCCGCCATCATCAGCCTAAAGGCTCCGAAGTCCGCAGGCGCGGTCGACCGAGCCGAACGGTCAAACAGCACTTTGAGGAGGCTGCTGAGGACGATTCCACTGACTACGGCGACGCCAATGAACACAGTGGTTCGGCTCATTGACGTGCTCGCATTGAGCGCCTGTCGCGCATGAAGTGAGCCAGGGCGACGCAGAGTAGCGCCCAGGCGGTGCCGATCAACCATCCGGCCAGAACATCCGTTGGATAGTGGACTCCCAGGTACACGCGGCTGACCCCGACAAGTATGGCCAGGATCGCGGCAACGCAGAGGTAGTACACCCCCAACCGGGGAGTGCGAGCACGTTCCGCGAGAAGCGCACCAAGTGTCAGGAACACCACCGCCGAAATCGTCGCATGGCCACTTGGAAAACTCGCAGTAAAGGTCCTCGCTATGCCAGTGAGGTCGGGTCGCGGACGGTCAAACAGCACTTTGAGAACGCTGCTGACGACGGTTCCACTGACTACGGCGACAGCAATAAACAAAGCAGTTCGGCTCCTGCCCACCAAGAACAGATGGACGACTACCGTCACAACGATGATGGTCAACACGGAGAAGCTACCAAGTGCGGTGATGTCACGCACTGCTTCTTGCAACCAAACGGGGCCGATAGGATCGGTCGGGTGGCCGGGCACCCGAAACAACAGCAGGATACTTTTGTCCCAGTTAAGCGTACTGCCTTCCACGACCTCATCGGCGAGCAAACCGAAGCCTAGTAAGAGCGCCGCGACCAAGCCTGCCAGCACATAAATCGGGCGGAACACTCTCGACATCACGACTCCTTTGAGGGCGTGCCCGGAGCGACCGGGAAGCGAACGGTCACAACGAGGCCGGGAGCATTGTCCTCGAGAACGACAGTAGCGCCGTGCAGATCGCTTACCGCTTTGACAAGGCTGAGGCCTAACCCACTACCAGAGGTCGTCCGGCTCTTTTCCACCCGGTAGAGCCGCTGAAAGACCTTTTCGCGCTCGCTGGCCGGGATGCCCGGCCCATTGTCCGACACAGCCAGTTCCACCTGTTCTCCGTGCATGCTGCCGGAAAGCTCGATCCTCGCGCCGGGTGGGCAGTGCCGGATAGCATTTTCCACCAAATTGGCGAGCATCTGCACCAACAACTCCCTGTCCCCGTGAATTGGGGAAAGCGCGCTCTCCAGGGTCAGGCGCATGGTTTGACCATTCTCAACGGCAACCTCGCCGTAAGCGTCGGCAATGCTTTCCAGTATTGTGGCGGGAACAACGGCATCAAAGCGGGCTCGACGTGCGCCGGCTTCAATTTGTGCGATGCGCAGCAGCGCATCAAACGTCTCGTTGATACGTGCTCCTTCTTCCTGTGCTCGCTTGAGTAGGTTGGCTACAGGTTTGCCAGCCTCATCGGCTTCAATGGCGCTCTCCACAGTAATTGCGAGCCGGTTCAACGGCGTCTTCAAGTCATGAGCGATGTCGACGCTCACCTGGCGCATCCCCTCGACCAATGCTGCCAAACGGTCGAGAGCCACGTTTATCTGGCCAGAGAGGATGTCGATATCGTCGTTTGAGCCACGCAGGGGAATGCGCGCCAAAAGCACGCCATGCCCCACCTCGCTCATGGTTCGGGCGATAACGTCGATGCGCTTTCGGACCACGCCAGCGAGAGCCATGCCGGCCCCAATCGCGATTGCGGCCGCGATGGTCCCTGCCCATCCGAAACTCGAAAGGGTGAGGCCACTCAGCTCATCCGTCTCCTCGAAACTGGCACCTACGACAAGGATGTTGCCCGCTACGACGCCCTGCCTGACACGGAAGCGGAGACCATCCTGAAGGCCAAGATCTGCGGCCGGAGCGGTCGACAAGCCGGGATGAACCTTGGCCAGCGTCAAGTTGCCGGCCAGCACCTGTCCCGCGCCGTCCGCGAGATAGAAAACTCGGTCATGCCGGTGAGTGGAGGCCGCGTAGGTCTGCACCGTGCCGATCAGGTCCTCAAGATCGCCGTCACTGTAGGAGCGCGAGATCATGTCGAAGGTCTCCGACAGATTTCGATCGAGCCTGTCGCGCAGGTCGCTCAATATGACTTGGTAAGCGATGAAACCGGCCGCGATGAATGTGAGGAAGAACAGCGCCGAGAAGGCCAGGGCAAGGCGGAACGCAGAACTGCGCAATACCTCAGAGCGGCGCATGAATGCTGTAGCCCGTGCTGCGCACCGTGTGCAGGAGCGCCACGGCAAAGGGCCTGTCGATCTTGGCGCGGAGGCGGCTGATGTGGGTTTCGACCACACTTGTTTTGGGATCAAAATGGAAGTCCCAGACGCGCTCCAGCAGCATTGTACGCGTAACGACGCGTCCCTCGTTACGCATCAGAACCTCCAGCAGTGTGAACTCGCGCGGCTGCAAATCGAGTTTCTGGCCGTTGCGGCGAACGGTTCGCCGCGCCAGGTCTAGTTCGAGGTCTGCAACCCTAAGGACGGTTTTCTCTGTCTGCACCGCGGGCCTGCGCCCTAGGGCATTTATGCGGGCCAGAAGTTCGGAGAAGGCGAACGGCTTTACAAGGTAGTCGTCGCCGCCTGCTTCCAGTCCATCGACACGATCGTCAACGCCCCCGATGGAGGTAAGGAAGATAGCGGGCGTCTGTATCCCAGAGGCCCGCAGTGCTCTAACCAACGACAGTCCATCCAGGCCCGGCAGCATTCGGTCGACCACAAGCACGTCGTATGCGGTATGAGTCGCGTGCACCAGCGCGTCACGCCCGTCCGTCAGTGCCTCGGCCATATGGCCGGCTTCCGAAAGGCCCTTGACCACGTACTCCGACGTGCGCGGGTCGTCTTCGATAATCAGGATGCGCATGGCAAATACCTTACTATCGTCGCCGTTAGGGCGACCGTATGCGGCTGCGCTGCCCGCACATACGGGCAGCGACGTTTGTTCCGTCAAGCTCTGATGCCGTGACCTGCTCGTCGTACCACACTCATATAGACCACGATGCCTGCGATTACGGCCAGGAACATCAAGCTGGTTGTGGTTGTGCCAAATCCCAAGCCGCCGTAGTCAGTCGGCTGCGACAGCAGGTCACCCAGGGAGGCGCCGAGGGGACGCGTGAAGATGTATGCAAGCCAAAATGCCAGGATCGCGTTCAGCTTGAAGGCGAAGTGACCTATCGCAATGACCGCAATGACCGCCCCGAAAACGATACCGGTCGTCAGGTAGCCCACCCCAAGCGCCTCGGAAACGTAGTCACCGGCGGCGGTACCGAGTGCAAAAGTCCCCAACACGGCAAGCCAATAGAATATCTCTCGCCGGGTCGTAACGACAGTGTGGATCGAAAGCGTCCGCTCGCTGGCGTACCACGCAGCAAAGATCGCGGCGAGGATTACAGTGCACGCGATTGTGGTGACCTCAAGAGGGACGCCGAAGGTATCAATCAGGTTGTCAGTAAGAAGCGTACCGACCACGCTCACCATGACGACGGCGGACCAGTACGCCCAGGGCACATAGCGCTTCTGGGCAAACTGGAGGGCAAGTACGCCGATCAGGATCGTTGTCATAAGGTAGGTCGTGGTCTGGAGACCAAGACCAAGATTGAGCGCGAGGAAGTCGGCCGCGGTTTCCCCGACTGTGACAGCCATTAACTTGATGATCCAGAAATCGGGCGTGACTTCGGGAACACGATTGGGGCGGGCTTCGGTCGCCTGTAGCGTTTGGGTGGTCATTTTCGTCGATGTCCTGTTCTACGGTGTGTGCGCTATGCGCCCATCAGGGCGAGCGCCTGGGCGAAGAACTCGTCGGCGCGCTTGTCGTCATCGGCGTTGCAGCGCTCGATGCCCTTGGCCTGAAGCTCCTCGAACTTCGGCTTATCCGCATCCGAAGCAGGCGAGACAGCTGCCGTCGCACGCACATCGGCAAGGAGATCTTCGCACGGCAGCGCACGGCCGTTCGCATCGGTGATGGCGGTCACGCTGCCCACCTTGGTCGGGGCTGCAGATGGATTGTCCAAGGCCTCGACCAGCGCGGTGAGCGCGGCGGTGGCGTTGGCTGGAACCGGATTCGCTGACCGCAGGGACGCAATGGCGGCGTCTGACGCGTCATCGATCACGCTCCATTTGTCAGAAGAGAGCGTGCGAAGCCGCGAGGCGTCGGCATCCCAGGCCGACTCGAAGTCGGTGATCCGGGCGGCAGCCTTGCCAAGGTCGCCGGCTGTGGTGAGGGTCAACGCATCCGCCACGATCGTACGCAAGGCGGAAAGATCGCCGAGTTCGGTGACCGTAGTGGCAGCCGTCGCAGGAAGGGCGAAGACGACCGATGCAGCGATCGGCATCGTTGCGAGGGCAAAGGCGAGCAGAAGTCTTTTCATCAGTAGCTCCTGTTAGCGCGGATAGCTTGGGGGGAACGCGCAACGTGAGGAGCATGGGGGTGCAGAGTTACGCGTCGCTGGCCGCATCCATACAGATCGGTAAGGAACGCCGAATGCTCCAGGCAGCGACCAACAACAAGGGCGCGGCGACCTATCGGTACCGCGCCCTGTTTGCAGGCCCGCAGCAAGGATCAGTCGGCTGCTTCGGCGCCACCCTTGTCCTTGTTGACGTCGATGCTGACCGGTGAGAAACCGGCGGCGGCCAGCTCGAACGTGATGACCTTGGCAGTCTGCGTCGTGTGATAGATGCCGTTCGGATTGTCGCGGAAGTGACCGGCAATCGCGGCGTCATCGAGATGGACACGAGCCTCGCCATTTGCGGGCACACTGAAGCCTGGAAGCGGCTTGAAATAGCTCTCCGTCGCCCCGGTATCGGCATCCTTGACCGTGAGGTAGAGGCTGAAATCCTTAACCTCGACGGCGCTGTTGTTGGTCACAAGTAGTTCCAGATGATCGGGGGCGTCCTTCTTGGCGGCGAAATCGTAATTGTTCTCGACCAGCGCCTCCTTGATCGCGAAGGGAGCAGCGGCGCCGGACTGGGCAATTGGATCAGCGAGCGACACAGGAGCCTTGTCCTCAAGGTCGTTCAGCCCGTCGCCATCGGTGTCGGGGTTCATCGGGTCGGTTCCGAGCAGGACCTCGGAGGCATCCGGAATGCCGTCGCCGTCGGTGTCGATGCCGGCAGCATAGGCACCGTGCGACACCATCAGGACGGTGACCAGCGCAAGGCCGGACAGAGTGAGGGTTTTGAGGGGTTTCATCGTTTTATTCCTTTGAGAGACGGTTGGGGTCGAGGCGACGCACAAAAAGCAAGAGGCTGAGCGCCAGGGCGATTGCCAGAAGCCAGACTAAGTCGCTGGATTTCTCGGCGAGGATCGGCATCAAGGGCTGGCCTGCGTAGGTGTCCTTGATGCCGAGGACGGCGAAACTCAGCCGCTCGAAATGCTTGGTGGGCGAGGCCACCTCGATGCCGTTGCGGATGGTTTCGTAGGTTGAGAAAGACTGGAGAATTTCGATCTGTTGGGGCTTGGCAATCTGAAGCTGCTTGAAGACCCCGCCCGCGACCTGGTTGTCGGGATCGAGCGTGTCGCCGATCTGCGGAGCGATCAGCACGAAGCTGAGCCACACCGTGAAGGCGAGCAGCAAAGCGTTTGGCAACTTCCTGGCCCAGAGGGCGCAGACGAACCCGAGGAGGAAGAACGCGACGGCGTAGAGACCGGCGGCAGACATCACGATTGCAAGGCGTCCGATGTCATCGACGCTTAGGGCGACGCCAGAGATCACCGTGACCGCGATACCGGCGACGATGAAGGCGATGATCAGGCCAGCCGAGATGATGGCCGTGCCTGCCAGAACTTTGCCAGCCAGAAACTGCCACTGCGCAATGGGGCGCGTGACGATGAGAGCCAGAGTCTGGCGGCCCCGTTCACTGGCGGCTGCGCGATAGCCAATCAGGATGCCGATGATGGCGCCGATGATCTCGACATGCTCGACGAAACCGCGCAGCAGCTTCAACGGATAGAAGGCGGGATCCGGAATGGAGGCCGCGTCTTTACCAAGTGCGATAAGACCGGCCTTGGCCTCGATGTAGGTCGCCACGTCCGCCTTGAGAGCGATGGCAGCCACCGTCAAGGCGACGAGCGACGCAACAAGCAGGAACGCAGTCATCAGCAGGATGAAACGGTCCTTGAGGGCGTCCCTGATATCCTTGCCAGCAATGGTCAGCACGGGCTGGATCAATTCACGCATCGTAGTCTCCCTTGGTCATGTCCATGCGGCCAATGGCCCGGGCGGCGAGGCCGGCGAAACCGAGTGCTGCTACAAAGAGCGATACAGCTGCAGGGATGGCGGCGCGGTCGATGTAGTTGGCAGGTAGGAAGTCGAGCAGCTGCGCAGAGATGATCCGGTAGGCCTCAGCCAGCGAAAGTGAACCGAGCGCCCATCCGGTGATCTGGAAGAAGGCAGACGCCGGTGGCTCGGCGAGCGCCGACACCGGGTTGAGCGCCGCGACGGGATTAATGTTCGAGGTAATCTGGGGAAGCACGAAGGTCAGCGTGAGCCAGATCGTCACCGGAATCAGGAGACCCACCGTTTCGGATTTGGCGGATGCGCCAAACCACAGGCCCAAAAAGCCAAAGACGAGGAGATACAGCCCCGACGCGCCGTAGAAAGCAGCGAGTTTCAGCCAGCCAATGGCGTCGAGGCGGAACTCCGGCAATGCGAGGAACGTCGCCGTATTGATGAGTGCCGCAAAGATGACGAGAGCCGCTATTGCGACAATGAGGGCTAGAGATTTGGCGATGCCCAGGTCTGCAGGGCGCATTGGCCGGCTCCCCAGCAGTGGCATCGTGCCGGCCTTGCGCTCGGCGGACATCAACTGATGACCGATGACGATCGCAGCCAGCGCTCCGATCAGCGACACGTAGGTCGCCATGTTTCGCAGCAGGGCAAGCGGCGATGTGTCGAGGACCGGATTAGGTGGGAGTGTTTGGCCCTGGGCGCTCATGTACTCCGCCGAGCGCAGGTAGATGGCATTGACGGTCGACGTTGCCGACCAGCCGAGGTAGGCCGAGACGATAACCAGAATGAGAAACAGTAACCCTAGCAATGCGACGGTGCGCTCCCGCATCAGGGCGGCTAGGGAGTGTCCGGTAAGTAAACCGATCCGTGATGTCGAATGAGCTGTGACCATTACGCGGCCCCTTGAGTCTGGACCGGTGTCACAGAGAGATACAGCTCTTCCAGCGAGCTTTCGCTGCCGTAGCGCGCGGTGACCTTCTCGATGGTGTCGCGGAACACCAGCTCACCCTGGTTCAGTACGCCAATGCTGGTACAGGTCCGCGAGATTTCACTGATCAGATGGGTGTTCATGAAGATCGTCGTTCTGAACTCCCGGTTCAGCCGCACGATGAGGTCGCGCAGTGTCTTGATACCCATCGGGTCCAGGCCGGATGTTGGCTCGTCGAGAAAGAGGACATCGGGACGGTGCAGGATGGCCTGGGCAAGGCCGATGCGCTGGCGCAACCCTTTCGAGAACGAGCCGACCAAGCGGGGTGCCAGATCGCGGCAGTCAAGAAACTCTAACGTCTCATCGATCCTGCGATCGGCGTCCTCGACGCCGGAGAGCTTGGCGAAGAAACGCAAGTTCGAACGCGCACTCATGGTGTCGTAGAGGCGAACGTTTTCGGGGACATAGCCGATATGGCGCCGCGCCTCGAGGCTGTCGGTGGTGATTGACTTGCCACATACCAGAGCCGTACCGGAGGTCGGCTTCAGCAGCGTCGTGAGCATGTGAATGGTTGTGGTCTTTCCCGCGCCATTGTGGCCAAGGAAACCGAAAACCTCGCCCTTTTCGACGTTCAGGGAGAGGTCCTTCACCGCGATATGATCACCATACCGCTTGGTTAGATGACTGGTTTGAACAACAAACGTGCTCATGCATGGCTCCTGAATCGTGATCGGTTCCGGGACGGCTTGGCTGCCCTCGTTTGATCAGACTGTCAGGCCCTGCTTGCTCGTACATGTCGGGCGCCATACGGATCGGTAAGGGTTGAACGCATGGCGGCGGGCGTCTCGCGTCTGTTACCGATCCGTAAGTAACCAGCGAAGCTTTGGTATAGCGCGAGGCTCACAAGGGTTGGCGGGGCAAATTTCGCTCCGTAGCTGTCCAGGAGTGGAGCCATGAGAAAACGTAGCCTGATTGGCGGGGCCGTACTGGCCACTGTAATGACATTGATGTCGCCGGGCGGAGCCACGGCCCAGCTCCCTCAGCCGGGGAGCCTATTTCACGCCGCGCCAACCGACGTGGTCTTGGTCGTGTCCGACCTTGTCGATCTCGAAAGGGCTGTGAAACTTGGCGATGCTGAGGAGCGCGAGACGGTGCGCGCCGGCCGGTCAGTGCAGGTAAAAATACTCGCGCACTGGCCTCCCGGCCGCTGAACGAGCCGATCCATCCAAATATCAAGGAGATAGAAAATGCGAAACGTATTTGGACGACTTGGTTTCGCCCTTGTCATTGGTCTCATACCACCTCGGCTATGGCTTTTCAGGACCAATGGCAGCCATCGAGCCGATCGCTGGCTGAATATGTCGCGGACGGCTACACGATGGCGCAGCCTGCTGTCCGGCAGTTGACGCCTTTCAGCCGTACCGAGTTCCGCTACTACCTCACCAAGGGATCAAAGGTCGCACAATGCACCGAAGCAATCACGGTTCGTAAGTCGGCCGTGATTGACAAGGTTCTGGCGTGCGAGGATCTGGTTGCACCGTTTGCCAGATAGCAGTCTGAAAGGTGACACTCGGTGCCTCATTCCGACCTTGCCCATCGCTTGCGACGCCCGGCTGCAACCCATGCCGCCCTGACGCCTTAGTTTGGCGGCGGCTTTCTGTTGCGCTCAAGCCATCTGCCAAACCGGCCAGCTACCGCGGCTCGGTGGCGGATCAGCCACCAGATCGTCGTCCCAATCAGCACTGCGCCACCGACGATTGAGATTTCGACCTGAGGGCTCAATTGACCTACGGATGCAATGCCAGAGCCTGCTAGTGCCGCCGGTATCAGGTGCGCAGGGGCCCAGACGATCGCAGAGCCGACATTTGCCGCGAAGAAGGGTAGCGGTCTCATGCCGCTCGTGCCAGCCACGACCGGAACGATTGCGCGTACGCCGGGCAGGAAACGTGCAAGAGCGATGCCCGCCCAGCCATACCTTCCGAAGAATCTCTCTCCTGCTACCAGGATGTCCGGCCGCGATGAAAAAGGCCACACAGCGGCGATCTTGTCCCGGTGCGCATGGCCGATCCAATAAGACAACCCGTCGCCGAGGATTGCGCCGAGTGTCGTTGCGAGGATCAATGGCCAGAGCGGGAGGTAGCCAAGCCCGGACGCTGCTCCGAGAGCCAGGATGAGAGCCGTTCCAGGGATGAACGCACCGATGACGACAAGGGACTCGGAGGCGGCGGCCAGCATGATAATGACAACGGCCAAAGGTACGTTTTGCTGCAAAAAGACAACAAATGCGTGGATGGAAATCTCCATGGTACCGGTCAGGCGTGCGCCACGCGGCAGGCCGAGACGGCCCGACAAGCAAGGCAATATTGCATCAGTAGCCGCATTGAACCCCTGCCGGATGGTGGGTGGGTTGCTAGTTCGACCGCCTTGCTTCGCGTTGGCCTCTTCGCCGTTCTGACCCTCGTTCTCGGCCGCCGCCGGCGGTCTAGTTGTCAGCTAGTCGCGACGATTGGCTAACTTGAGTAACCGTATTCAAGCATCGATGTGCCGTTGTGTTGCCAAAATCGGTCGATCTGATCCGCTGACAGGGTCGTTCGTCCGGGCGCGCTGGCGGAGCGCACCCATTTACCATCCACTGCCGCGAGTTCGTCCCGTGAGGGGATCGCGCGCTCCCGTGGAGCAACTCCTATGAAATCCGCGATCGCGTCGATCGATTTTTCGATGTCGGCAACCACATCTTCGTATCGCAAGAGTAGCGTGTTGGCTCTCGACCTCGGATCCCACCATGCAATGTGTCCGGACCAGGGCGGTAACCCTGGTCTCCCACAGATCAGCGTTTCAATTGGAATCTTGCCATGGTCGTGAAAGCTCGCGGTCGCGTCGATGCCATTGCGCACCATATAGATCGCCTTCGAACCATCTTGTGGTCGACCGTGCGTCTTTAGCACCCGGATGGGCACTTTCCCGAAGTCGATCACCCCTTCGGGCGAAGGCGCGAGTCTGCCCGTCAACTTCTGGAGCGCTCTGTTGCCACCAAGGTCTTCAGGGTAGATGGCGGCCGAAGGGAGCCCAAAGCACTGGGCGAGAACGATGCGCATCATAGTGTTGCCACTGCGAGGATAGGACGCCAACCACAGAACTGGAATCATAGAAACGAACCGCCAAGGCCAAGGGAATCGACCTGCGCAGCGTCCGCGACTCACATTACGGCGAACTGGCTTCCCAATTACCGATTCGTATGTTTTTGAGCCCGGAGGCGGCCACACCGGGGCGAGGAGGATGGGCCAACGACACGTGGCGCCAGAGAAAAGGCCGGCAAGGAGGTAGATCACAGCGAGCTACGATGGCGCATCGTGAGGCAGGGTCGGCCAGCTGCAAATAGCAATGACTCTCGTTGCACCCCCGCCCAATCAGGGGAGGGGGTGCAGAGCGATTGCGTTACTGAGCCTCGGCCGCTTCGCCGTTCTCGCCGTTTTGCCCTTCGTTCTCGCCGCCATTCTCGTTGCCGTCGGCGGTCTCGTTGTCAGCCACTTCAGCAGGCGCCATCGTGACGACCCCCGAGACTGCATCGACACTGGCTTCCATTTCCGAACCATCAGCGCCTATGAGGCTTACCGTGTAGACCGGCGTTTCATTCACGATGTCGAGCGAGACCTCGACTGCCTTGCCGCCGAACTTTGCTTCCGCAGCGGTCGATGCCTCTGCGACAGTCATGTTCACTGCCGACATAGCCTGCGTTTCGGCTGCGTCAGCGGGTGACTTGTTCGCGGCCATGGCCGGGGCGATGGAAGCCGCTCCCGTAAGTCCGGCAAGCAGCGTTAGGACAATTGCGATGCGTTTGTTCATTTGGCTTCTCCGATTGAAGGAAGGCAGGTTGCCATCCCGTCGAAGCCCACGATGGAGGCGATACCTCTCCGTCATCTGTCCCCACGCTTACGGTTGTGCAAAGCTTGTGGCCTACCGGGCTCATTTCTGTCTCCGTTTGGCCGTAACGCGGTAAGCCTGAGCATACTTGCGTCCCAAGATGGGCTGATGGTCTTCAAGTCGAATGACACCCCTCGGTGGTTGTCCAAAAGCTGCAATTGGCCGCCTCAGTCACAAGCGTGTACCAACCAAGTCTCTGCTGTCGGTAGGGAACTTCCAATCAGCGCGACGCGCGCCGATCATTACCGGCGAAATCTGGTAGGTGAATCCCGAGCTGACTTCATATCAGCTTGAGCCAAAAACGGGTCCCATCGCCACTAAACAACTTGATCGTTGCCGCACATACCGGCTCCCAGAATCGTCGCGGGCGAATTCGGTCGCTACTCTCAACATCGCTAAGCTGGATTGAGGTCGTGGCCGTGTCGGACCGTATCGCAGTCATGCGGACGGGCGAGATCGCGCAATGTGACCGACCCGAAGTGCTTTATGATCGCCCAGAAACGCCGTTCGTCGCCAGTTTCATCGGCGGGTTCTCGCTGCTTGGGGGACGTAGCGATCGCAACGCCTTTCTTATCGGCCCGCAGACCATTCATTCATCGGCACCCGAGGGGCCCTCTGTCTTGGTGGTCCGGCCCGAAGATGCACGGCCTGCCGAGTCCCATCCCGAGATCCGACTACAGGGGCGGGTGCAAAGTGCCGCCTTTCAAGGCCGGTGCTGGCGTCTCGTCGTCGAGGTCGAGGGCCAAATGGTGCGGCTCGACTGGCCAACAAGCGCCGAGGTCGGCAGTGCCTTCGGCTTCTCGCTCCCACCCGATCGCTGCCGCCTACTCCCCTTGAAGTCCAACCCAAAGCAGAGCAAGCCTGAAACATGATCCTGACATCGCTTCCTACCATCACTGCCGCCTTTCTCGCCTCGTTGGTCGAGGTGGTAGAGGCCTACACCATAGTGCTGGCTGTCGGCTTGACCCGCGGCTGGCGTCCCGCCCTGATTGGAGCGGCAGCCGCACTTGCACTTTTGGTCGCCATCGTGGCGCTCTTCGGCCCCCTGTTGACGCTTGTGCCGATCCAGGCCCTGCAGTTCGTCGTTGGCGTGCTTTTGATCCTGTTTGGGATGCGCTGGCTGCGAAAGGCAATCCTCCGCTCCGCCGGCTGGATCGCGCTGCATGACGAGATGGCCGAATTCGCCAAGGAAACCCGCGAAATGGAGGCGATCGCCTCAGATCGCCGGGCCGACTGGATCGGCGGGATCGCGTCCTTCAAGGCCGTGCTGCTCGAGGGTGTCGAGGTCGTCTTCATCGTCATTGCCACCGGCACGGCGCATGGCCTGACATTTGAGGCGGGGCTTGGAGCGCTGGCTGCAGTTGTGTTGGTGGGGATCGCCGGGCTGATACTGCATCGTCCCCTGGCTCAGGTGCCGGAGAACACCTTGAAATTCGTTGTTGGCGTGATGCTGACCGCATTCGGCACATTCTGGACGGGCGAGGGGCTTGGGGCCGAATGGCCTGGCGCGGATGCTGTTTTGGTGGGGCTTTTCGGAATTTACCTGATCTTCGCGCTGACCGCCGTTCAGCTCTTTCGCAAAGGTGCCGCATCATGACAATCCTGAGGATGATCTGGGACGAGACATTCGGGCTTTTCGTCGACGACGGGGCTTTAGCCCTGCAGGTCGTGGTCCTGATCGCGGCGCTGACCGCTAGCGTTAAGTTGGTGGGCGTGCCGCCACTTCTGGCTGCGATGCTGCTGATCGTCGGCCTGTTGGGAATTCTTGCGGTAAGCCTGCTACGCAAGGTGCGTGGCTCCTAGTGCAGCCAAGCGCGAGGTTGCGGGAAGAAGGGCCGAGGCCGCAGGCCGCCCGCCGTAAACAGCAACTGTAATAGCGAACAAGTGCATCGCGATCGCCCTTTTGACCGCCCGCAGCACGCCGCCGTGTTCTTGTGCACATGAGAGCGTCTACGCCTTGGCGGCTCAAATATGAATGGATTGTATCAGCCGTGTCTTCCAGGCGCGCCATCCAACACTCGTGCCAAGGATCAAGGGTACGTTCTGAACCTCGGGCGAAGAGCTCCGCCTGAACGCGGTGGGAAGCTATCGGACAGGTATAATCCGTGAGGCTACCGGCTGCCTGAAATAGCGCAAGACCACGTGAAGCAGCTAGAAGGTGAAGGCTGCCCAACGTCTATCCAGGCCGCAACGCACATATTCAAACGAACCTGACTGGCCCATAGCCACCCGATCCAAGGCGAACCACTTGCGCATCCAGTTGGAAAGGTACGAATCTCGGATTGTAGAAATAGCGGACTCCCGCAGGGGCTGGACGCGATGAGAGACACCGGAGACCCTAACCCTTTCGCCGCGTCGAATGAGTTCTTTATCAAATCGCCGCTATTTTCGCGAAACTACTCACCGTGGGAAAAATGCACTGCCGACCTCGAGTGTCGCCTTAAGTGACGCGGGGTACGTCTCTCAAACTACCAAACGCCAGCCAATTCGAGCACTCCGGACCCAGTTCCGCGGCGGCCTTAAGATCATAGGCTGCAATCTCATCGGCACTGAGGACATCGCGCCATCGTCCGTTGGTGCCCTTGTTGATGAAGGTTTGGCCGCCGCCCTTCCAGAGCGCCCCTCCCAACGGGGCGATCTCTGAGGCGTTTCGCTTCATGTAGTCAAAAGAGCAATGCTCAACGATTCCAGGCCATTTCGCTTCGTCGATCTCGATGTCGAGGAACGTCGCCACCTTTCGAATTGATCCCTCAAGGTCAGCCTTCATGTCGCTGTAGTGCAAGACAAGGAGGTTTGGTAGGCCGCGGATCGCCCACCATGAACGGACGTAGTGCCAGAACGGCCATAGTGGATACGAGTCCTCATCGAACCACCGCCGGTAGAACTCATGCGGATCGTCAGATCCTCGTTCCCATATCGGCGTCCCTTCCGGCATTCCTGCATTGTAGCGCTGGAAGAGTTCGTCGGTCGCGTTGAACTGGTGATTGTGGAAACTCCATGCCACATCGCGCCCATCGCGACCGACATAGATGTATTTTGCCTTTGGCGAATAGACGAGCGCGTCGACGGGTAGATGCGTCTTGACGAAACGCCGGCCGACTTGAAGGTCGAGTGCAGCAATTGCCGCATCGGGAAGGATGCGCTGCTCAACCCAAGGCGACAGACGGCTGACATTGATGCCCTCGGCACCGCGATAGAGCAGTTGCGACACAATCTGCTGGGTCCAGGTGGTCCCTGACTTCGCATAGGTGGCAACGATGATGTCATCGCTTCGGAAGTTGAAGGCGTTCCACCTGGCTGAATTCAGCTGGCGCGTGTGTAGCTCAGTTGTCTTGATTGGCCAGGCAACTACCTTCGGCATGACGTGAGTCCCTCTCGTTGTGAAATAGTGACCGGCTTGCCCGTCAAAATCGTAACAAAAACGATGTGGCGGTTCCAATCGTACCGCAACGGCGCATAGCCGAAAGGAACTATATTGGCTACTTCGCGTCCCACTCAGGCTGAAGCGGCGGAGGCGTCTTTTGGTGGAGAATAGGGCAGTATCCTAGGCGCGAGGGGTCGTACTTTCTTTCAACAAAGTGTCGGGCGGAACCGCCAGCGCCGTAGCAATGACGCCAACGTTGTCCAGACCAACATTTCGTATCCCGCGCTCGATGCCAGAAATGTAGGTCCGGTGCAGCCCACTCTCGAAGGCGAGGTCCTCCTGCGACATGCCGCGCTCTTTGCGTAGCCGCTTGATGTTTCCCGCAAAGATTGTCCGCAAATCCATCCCACAAGCGAACGTGGATGTAGCCGATCAATCTACAGCCAATGAGTCTCATTTTGAGTTGACTTGCAGCCTATGAGTCTCATCAGTATCCGGTATCAAAACCGGTCTGATGGAGCTCAGTTTGCGCACAAAACTAAAGACTTATGACCACATCGTCCCGACTGGGGCAGCACCGAAAACTAGCGGCCTTCGCGCTCTTGCAGCGCTCGCGATAACCGCAACTGGAGTCTGGTTTGCCGTGCCTGCCGCAGCGGAGGAGGCACGGAAGTTCGGACCTGATGCACTGAACTCTTATTGCGATGGGCAAAAGCGCTACCTCGCTATCATCAAAGAGTCGGACGAAAAGTTCGGGGTTACCGGTACCGATGAATCGGTTGAGTGGATCCGGGCGCGACAAGCCGAAAACAACGCCCAGATCGAGAAAGACCTGGGTGCGCCTTATCTGGAATGGGCACCCGTCGCGGCAAGCGAATGGTGGGACCAGCGCTGTGAAGCCCTTTGGCGTGGCTGGCTGATGATAGAGGAGAAGGACGCTATGGCCTCGACCAGCAACGACACGCGAAAGGTCGAGGAGGCTCTCGCTCTCCTCTACATCAAGATGACCAGCAGGGAGCTGTTCAAGAACTTCGACGGTAGGCCCTACAAGGGCGCTACCTGCAAGTCCGACGTCATCGACGGTTTCCGCCTAACGGGATGCACATTGTTTGGTGGGGGGTTCTTCGATGGGTTCTTCAGTGATCCAATGATCTTCATGGTCGCAAACAAAGATGGTCACCCAGCCTTTGTTCCCCTCGAGACCAATACGAAGGAGGATATCCAGAGTTCCTACTATAGCGACGTCAATGGGAACCCCGTGATGACGGGCTGGTACGTTGGATCTTATCCACTGCCCTTCGACTGGCCCGAAGCCGTAAACCGGTTTGCGAAGTGAGCGGCTCAGCGACATAGCAGGGCGGGGTCTATACGGTGCGGGTTCCACGGCCTAGCGCGACAGAACGCTGCCATCTTGGTGGGCCTAGCTAGGGCGTGGGCGAAGCCGTTTGCGCTCTAGCTTTGGTCGACCTTGAGAGTTGAGCTTCAGCTGACCACCCGTCTGACGCCGCATGTGGTTGAGAAACTGACTGAGACTATCGACCTGGTCATCGTGCTTGGTGTTGGGGAAGCCGGTGACCTCGCTAAGGAAGGCCGGCAACCAGTCAGCCGACTCCGGCAGGTAGACTCGCCCTTCTTCGATGATGGCTGAGCACGCGGCAAGACGATCTTCCTTGTGAACCGCCCCGGGTTTGCTGGAGGCTCCAACTCCTGAGTAGGATGGAGCATGACAAGCAAGACGACGAACAAGTTTTCAGTTGAGGTCCGGACCCGCGCGGTGCGGATGGTTCAAGAG
>JAIYDI010000036.1 GCA_027487555.1 Hyphomicrobiales bacterium | reverse complement strand
GTACTAAGTCTCAAGACTTGGGAGAGTAGGTCGCCGCCAGGTCTGCAAAGCTCACTCACCAAAAACATCTGTTCTCAAACATCCAATACCAAAACGCCCCGCCCTCAAAGCGGGGCGTTTTGCTTTTGGAACCACCACATTCACCACATTCCCCGCAACGCCACCAGCACGCCAAACCACCCAGCCAAAACCCACCGAAGCGGCCTCCAAAGACGGACACACCGCAACCAACGACCGTTAGAACTCGATGCCTTTTTGCGCCTTTATGCCAGCGCGGAACGGATGCTTGATCTCCGTCATCTCGGTCACGAGGTCTGCGATCTCTATCAACTCGTCCTTGGCATTGCGGCCGGTCACGATAACATGCAGGTCACGCGGCTTGCCGCCCAGCACCGCCAACACCTCCGCGAGCGGCAGGTAGTCGTAGCGCAAGACGATGTTGAGTTCATCGAGCAGAACCATGTCGACTTCCGGGTCTGCGATCATCCGCTTGGCCTCCTCCCAGGCGGCACGCGCCGCCGCGATATCGCGCTGCCGGTCAGCCACGTCCCAGGTGAAGCCCTCGCCCATCGCCTTGATCGTCACTTGATCGGGGAAATGCTCGAGGATATCGCGCTCCCCGGTGCCCCAGGCGCCCTTGACGAACTGCACCACCCCGATGCGGAACCCGTGCCCCAGCGCGCGGAACACCATACCGAAGGCCGCCGTCGATTTGCCCTTGCCCTTGCCTGTATGGACAATCAGAAGACCCTTTTCCTCTGTCTTTGTCGCGAGAATCTTGTTCCGCGCCTCTTTCTTCTTCCGCATCTTTTCGGCGTGATACGCATCGCGCTCCGCCTCACTCATCAGGTCGGTCTTCTTGGCGGGTTTGTCGGTGGGCTTGTCGTTCATTCGGCGTCCCTCTGAGTGTCGAGCCACATCGCGCCCGAGTTCGATTGCGGTGTCCAGAAGCCGCGGTCACGCGCCTCGCGGAACTTCTGCAGCAATTCGTCCCAGCCGTGGCGGTTGTTGTTTGCGATGAAGTTGCGCACCGCCTCGTCCTCGACGAAGGCCGAAAACGCCAGGTCGAAATGGTGGCTCTTCACCGCCCCCGCCGTCGCCGCGAAAGCGAACATGTAATCCACCGTCGCGATGATCTCGAAGGCGCCCTTGTAGCCATGCCGCATGACCCCCGCGATCCACTTAGGGTTTACCACGCGGCTGCGCATCACTCGCGAGATTTCTTCGTCCAGCGTCCGCGCAACCGGACGTTCCGGCCGCGAATGGTCATTGTGCCAGGCGACGGGCTTCCGGCCGGACAGCACCTCCGCCGTCGCCACGAGACCGCCTTCGAACTGGTAATAATCGTCGCTATCGAGCAAATCGTGCTCGCGATTGTCCTGATTGTGCACCACCGCCTCGACCGCCGCGAGCCGCGCCGCGAACCGCGCCCGCTCCGGCACTCCCTGTGCCTTGCCGCCATAGGCATATTGACCCCACTCGAGAAATGCCTCGGCGAGATCGGCCTTCTCCGACCACCGCCCGGTATCGATCAGTCCCTGCAAACCGGCGCCATAGGCGCCCGGCTTCGAGCCGAACACCCGAAACCCGGCCCTCAGCGCGGCCTCGGCTTCGCTCGCGCCCTCTGCCATCAGCCCCAGCGCATCAGTGCGCATCCGCGCCGCGATCGGGTTCATCTCCTCGGGCTCGTCCAGCGCCCCGATCGCCCGGATCGCCTTGTCGAACAGCGCGATCTGCGTCGGAAACGCGTCGCGGAAGAACCCGGAAATCCTGAGAGTCACGTCGACGCGCGGCCGCCCGAGTTTCGCCAGCGGGATGATCTCGTAGCCCGAAACCCGTAGCGAGCCCGGGTCCCATTGCGGCTTCGCGCCGATGAAGGCCAGGGCCTGCGCAATGTCTTCGCCACCCGTCCGCATATTCGATGTGCCCCAGACCGAAAGCGCGAGGCTCGCAAGCGGCACGCCATGTTCCTGGAAATGGCGCTTCAGGAGGTTTTCAGCCGATTTCCAGCCGAGCTCCCACGCCATGGGTGTCGGCACGGCGCGATTGTCCACCGAGTAGAAATTCCGCCCCGTCGGCAGCACATCGAGCCGCCCGCGCGACGGGGCGCCCGATGGGCCGGGCAGAATGAATCTGCCGTCCAACCCGTCGAGCAGCGCCTGGATCTCGTTCGGCCCCGACGCCCGGAGCCGCGGCCGGATCACGCCTTCTACCGTTTCCATCACCTCGGCACTCAGCGGCCCCGGCGCTCGAGCTGTGCCATCCACCATCCCCGCCGCCAGATCCTCCAGCGCCTCGACGACATCACCAATCGTTCGCGAGGCGGTGTCCGCATGCGGCAGCGGCGGACCTTCCCATGTCGCGCCCAGCTCCGCCGTCAGCGGGTCAAAACCGAGCTTCAAATCATCCGCCAGCGCGCGGATCAGCGAGCCTTCACCCGGGCCATCGCCACGCGGCACCCGCGCCAAGGCCACGATCAGGTCGCGTTCAAGCCGGCCCGTGGGCGATTGCCCGAAGACATGCAGACCATCGCGGATCTGCGCCTCCTTCAAGTCGCAGAGGAAGGTGTCGATGCGCCTGAGATTATCCTCCGCGTCAGCCCCGAGCCCGATATCGCGGTCAAGCCGGTGGTCGCGGGCGAAATCGAGAATGCGCTGCTTCAAGCCTGAGAGCCGCCGCCGATCCATGCCCGAGGCGGCATAGTACTCGTCGAGCAGCGCTTCGAGGTCCTTCAGTGGTCCATAGGTTTCCGCTCGCGTCAGCGGCGGCACCAGATGGTCGATGATCACCGCCCCCGTCCGCCGCTTTGCCTGTGTCCCCTCGCCGGGGTCGTTGACGATGAACGGATACAGTTGCGGGATTTCGCCCCAGAGCGCCGCAGGATAGCTCGCGCCATCGAGCGCCGTCGCCTTGCCCGGCAGCCATTCCAGATTGCCGTGCTTGCCATTATGGATCAGAGCGTCCGCGCCGAACCCGTGTTTGAGCCACAGATAGGCGGCGAGATAGCCATGCGGCGGCACGAGGTCCGGGTCATGGTAGCTGGCACTCTCGTCGAGATCATAGCCACGCCCCGGCTGCAGCAGCACGACGATATTGCCGAACGCGACCGCCGGCAGGTGGAACGCTTCGCCCCGGCAGAACGGATCGGTCTCCGGTGTGCCCCATCGCGCCTCGACCTCACCTCGCAGCTTTTCCGGCAGGCCGGCGAAGGTGTTGCGATACGCGCCCAAGGACCAGCCGATCCCGTCGCCGCGCTTCGGCGCCGCATTGGTCGGGCCCTGTTGCAGCAGCTCGATCAGTTGGTTTTGGAGCGCGCCGCCTTCGACGGGCTCAGGCGGGGGAGAGAGAGGAGCCATTTCGCCATAAGGCAGCGAACTGAGGAACCTCATCCTGAGCTCCTCATCGTGCGCCTGTCGAACGACGATCGACGAGGCTGCGGTGTTGGACGAGGGCGATGCATCCGACGCGCCGCCCCTCAGCTCATATCCCGCGCCCGCGAGCGTCTTCAGTATCTCCACAGTCGATTGCGGTGCGTCATAGCCAACGCCGTTCGCCAGGCGCCCGTCGCGGATCGGGTAATTGGCGAGCACGATGCCGACGCGCCGCTCATCCCGCCGCTTCTCGCGCAGCCGCGCCCAGTTTGCCGCAAGCCGCGCGGCGCGCGCGATACCGTCCATATCCGTCGCATAGGCCGAGAGCGGGCACTCGGTGCGCGGGTGCCACACGGCCTCGGCCTTGTGCCCGACAATCAGCATCCCATGCCGTCCGTCGAGCTCCGGCATCACCACCTGCATGGCGAGGTCCTTGGCAGAAAGCCCCTGGTTGTCCGTCTCCCATTGCACTTCCGGCCGTCCGCCCTGGATCAGCTGGATCACCGGCGCATCCGTGCCGGCAAACGGGTTATCCGCTTCGGCCAATCCGTCGATGCCGAGCGCGAAGCCGGTGAGGTTGAGGATTGCCGCCGGCCTGTGATGCGCGAACAGCCGCTGCACGAAGCCGATCGCCGCCTTCTCCTTCAGCGACGATACCATCACCGGCAGCGGCGTCAGTCCTTCGTGGGCCAGCGCATCGCAAAGCGCGGTGAGGCTTGCCGTGCCCGCCCCTTCGAGCAGCGCCCGATAGAACAGGATGGGCACAGTCGGCCCCGCCGTTTCAGGCCAATCGTCCACCAGCCCATGCGCCGGGTGCCACAGCCCCTGCCGCGGAAACGGCCTCGGCGTCCTGTCCCCGATCACTGCGCCGCGCGCCAACCTCCCCATGGCGTCGAGCGCCAGGTCGGCATTGTCCGGCCCACCCGCGCTGAACATCCGGTGCAGCGCCGTCCAGTCCTCGGCCGACACACTGGAGCGCGCCAACAGCGCCGCGTCTTGGGTTCCGTCCCCTGGCAGGAGCGCCAGCCTTGTTTGCCCCGCCATGGCCAGCGCCGAAAGCTCATCCACGCCATAGCGCCAGTAGGCAGCCCCGCCCAGAAGTCGCACAACCACCAGCCGTGCGTGCCGCACGGTCTGGTCAAGCCAGAGATCGACCGAGAGGTTGTGCGAAAGCCTGAGCAGGTTCGCGAGTCTGAGCCCGGTGGTCCCGGCCCGGTCCGCCGCACCGGCGAGCAGCGTCAATTCGCTGTCCGCTGCCGACACGAACACCATCTCGCCCGGGGTCTGGCCCAGGTCGATCGCTTCGCCCTCCTGCTGTAGCGCGCCCGCCTGCGCCGCCAGAAGATGCATCAGGCTGCCGCGACCAGCGCGCCCTCGAGCGATTGCGTGATCGCCGTACGGTCGAGGGGGCTCTCCCCGATCACCACCAGCGCCGTCTGCCGTACTTCGCCCTCCCGCCATGGCCGGTCGAAATAGGCATTGACCCTCGGCCCCACTGCCTGGATCGCGAGCCGCGCATTGGCGCCGGGCAGGGCAGCGAAGCCCTTCAGCCGCAGCACGTCATGCGCGCGAATAGTCTGTTCGATGGCGGCGAGCAGTGTCTCCTTGCCCGGCCCCGCCGCGATCACCACCGAAAAAGAGTCGAAATCGTCGTGTTCGTGGGCCTCCCCGCCATGTTCCAGTTCATGATGGCTATCGCGTCCGTCGAGATGCGCCTCGGTCTCGAGCCCGAGCCCGATCAGCGCGCTGACATCGACATGCCCGTTCCGTGCCCGTACCAACCCTGTGCCCGGCCGCATCTCGGCCCTGAGGTGGCTCTCAATGGTCTCAAGCGCTGCATCGCTCACGAGGTCGGATTTGTTCAGTACCACAAGGTCCGCCGCCACGAGTTGATCCTCGAACAATTCCCCCAGTGGCGTTTCGTGGTCGAGCATTGTGTCGGCCGAACGCAGCGCGTCCACCGCTGCTTCGTCATTGGCGAAGCGGCCTTCGGCAAGCGCCGCCGCATCCGCCACCGTCACGACGCCGTCGATCGTCACTTCCGACTTGATCTCCGGCCAGTTGAAGGCGCGGATCAGCGGCTGCGGCAGGGCGAGCCCGGACGTCTCGATGACGATATGGTCGGGCCGGTCCGGCCGCGCCAGCAGCTTCGTCATGGTGGGAATGAACTCGTCTGCAACCGTGCAGCAGATGCAGCCATTGGCGAGTTCGATCATGTCCTCTTCGCGGCAGGTTTCGTCGCCGCAGCCGGCAAGAATCTCCTTGTCGACACCAAGCTCCCCGAACTCGTTGATGATGAGCGCGATGCGCTTGCCCTTGGCGTGGGCCAGCAGATGCCGCACCAATGTCGTCTTGCCCGCACCCAGGAACCCGGTGATCACGGTCACGGGAATCTTGCTCATCGTCATCTCTCCTCGGCCGCGGCGGGCCAGCTTGCCATGGCCCGGAACGCGCCGGATTTGGAGAGGATGGCGAGGGCATGCCAATGGCCCATGGCGGGCGGCACGCCACCCCGGGCATTGGTCCTGCCTCCGCTGTCCGCACCCGCCGTGCGTGCCGTGAGCCTTGCGGGATGTCGCCATCCCGTCCTTGTGCCGGCAGGTCTCCTGGCTCGCGGGTCCCCGCACGCCACCGCCTTCCCGGCCCGTTGGGCCAGTGGCATGTGGTGGAATGCTCGCCGCTCACAGTTGCGGGGGCAGCCACGGCCTAGGTCCCTGATGGGTACGCCGCACCGTGTTCCCTTTTGATCCCCTTGCCCGGACGGGCGCGGGGAACCGTCACAGCGCCAAGCGATACTGCCCGCGCCCCTTGGGGTCAATCAGTCTTCCGACTGCGAGAAATCCGGGTAGCCGATATTGATGTCGGTGACGCGGGTATCGAGCCGCGAGAGCAGCGGGTCGCCGGACTCGATCTCGACCTCACCCGAGATGGTCGACACATCGAGATCGGCGGGAATGTCGGCCTGCGGCAGGAAACGCACCGATACCACGCAGCCGCCCGGCGCCTCCGCCAGCTTGCCACCCTCGAAATTGCCATAGCCGCCATAGTCCCACCAGAAGCCGCCCAGCTTGAACGGCGCGCCATTCAGCGCCTCGACGTCCGTCACGCTCATGCCGGTCTTCACCCCGCCTGGCGCCGTGCCCTCCGCCGGCAGCGTGAAATACGCCAGCCGCTCAAGCCTGTCTTCGTCCCACCAGCCGAACTCCATCTGCTTTGTCGGGTCGTTGGGGAATACCGTGGTTGCCAGCACCGTCGTCCCCTCGGGGCCCGGCACGTCGCCGGTTACCACATTGTCCTTGCCATAGGTCTCGATCAGCCGCTGTGCCGAACTGTCGGCGGCAAAGGCACCGTCGCAGGCGATCTCGGCAGCCATCGCGCCACCCGTCAGCAGCGCGAGCATCCCTATGGCGAGAACCGGACGCAGCATGATTCGTCTCCCTTCGATCACATTGGATGTGAAATCTAGCCGAAACCGCTTTTGTGCGGCAGTCCTTCTGGCGTCCGGCTTACACCCGTCGCCACTCTTACTGATTCGAGTGTCAAAATGACCCTGTCGCCGCAAGTCGTCCTGCCGATCCTGATGCTGGTCGGCTCCAACGTCTTCATGACAATCGCCTGGTATGGTCACCTGAGATTCCCCTCGGCCCCCCTGTGGGTTGCGGTCATGGCCAGTTGGCTCATCGCGCTTGTCGAATACTGGCTCGCGGTGCCGGCCAACCGCATCGGGTACGGCGCCTATACCGCCGCCGAACTGAAAACCATCCAGGAGGTCATCAGCCTCGCGGTCTTCGCCGGCTTCTCGGTTGTCGTGCTTGGCGAAAAGCTGACCCTCAACCACGCGGTTGGCTTCGGCCTCATCCTCGTCGGCGCCTTCTTCATCTTCCGCGGTCCCCTGCGCTGAAATGCTGTCTGAAGGACCACCCTGCCGGAGGCTTGCACAGAGAGTGATGTTACGTTATTACGTTTCGTCATTCGGAGCCCCTCATGCCGCACGATCCACCCCTGCGCCAACCTGATGATGCCCCCCGCGCCGTTTCCTTCGCGCAGAGCGGTGTTGGCCTGCGCCTCGCCGTTGCACTGTCGCTGGTCGTGCTCGTCTGGGCTACCATTCTGCCGCTGGTGCTGAAATGAGCCGGCCGCTTCGCGTGCCGTTGGTCCTCAACGACCTGACCCTGGGCTATGATGGCCATCCGGCCGTGCACCATCTCGAAGGGCGTTTCCTGCCCGGTTCGCTGACCGCGGTCGTTGGCCCCAATGGCTCGGGCAAGTCGACGCTTCTCAAGGGCATCACCGGCGCCCTGAAGCCGCTCGGCGGCTCCATAGACCGTGGCGGCCTCGCGCCGCGACAGATCGCCTATCTGCCGCAAAGCGCCGAGATCGACCGCACCTTCCCCTCCACCGTCGCCGATCTCGTTGCTCTTGGCCACTGGGCCCGCCGTGGCCTGTTCCGCGCCATCACCGGCCCCGATTACCAGGCAATGCGCGACGTGCTGACGGCCGTCGGCCTCGCCGGTTTCGAGCACCGCACGCTCGAAACGCTCTCCGGCGGCCAGTTGCAGCGCGCTCTGTTTGCCCGCCTCATGCTGCAGGATGCCGATGTCATCCTCCTTGATGAACCCTTCACCGCCATCGACGAGCGCACCGTCGCCGATCTCATCGCACTCGTCCGTCGCTGGCATGGCGAGCAGCGTACGGTGATCGCGGTGTTGCACGATACTGAAATGGTGCGCGCGCACTTCCCAGATACCTTGCTCATGGCGCGCGAACCCATCGCCTGGGGCCCCACGGCCGACGCGCTCAAGGCCGAGAACCTGCTCGTTGCCCGCCGCATGACCGAGGCCTGGGACGAGCGCGCCCCCTGGCACGAGCCCTCCGGGCACGGCCACAACCATGGCCATGCCGGGCACGTCCACTGATGCTCTACGATGTCTTCCTCGCGCCCTTCATCGACTACGCCTTCATGGCCCGCGCACTCGCCGGCGCCATGGTCGTGGCGCTCAGCGCCGGACCTGTCGGCGTCTTCCTCATGCTGCGCCGAATGAGCCTGACCGGCGATGCCATGGCGCATGCCATCCTGCCCGGCGCTGGCGCCGGTTTCCTCATCGCCGGCCTCGAAATCCTGCCCATGACCCTCGGTGGCTTTGCCGCCGGCCTCATCGTGGCGCTGCTCGCGGGCCTCGTCTCCCGGGTCACCATCCAGCGCGAGGATACCTCGCTCGCCGCCTTCTACCTCATCTCGCTGGCGCTCGGCGTCATGCTGGTCAGCCTGCGCGGCTCCAATGTCGACCTCATGCATGTGCTCTTCGGCACCGTGCTGGCCCTTAACAACGATGCATTGGTGATGATCGGGTCGGTCGCCAGCATCAGCCTTGTCGCCATGGCCCTGATCTGGAGGCCGCTCGTCGCCGAGTGCCTCGATCCGAGTTTTCTGCGTTCCGTATCGGGCGCTGGTCAGCCCGTGCACCTCATTTTCCTCGCGCTCGTGGTGCTCAACCTCGTCGGCGGCTTCGAGGCGCTCGGCACGCTGCTTGCCGTAGGGCTGATGATGCTGCCTGCCGCTGCCGCCCGCTTCTGGGTGCGCAGCCTCGAGGCCCTGGTTGCAGTTGCCATCGCCATCGGTCTGGTGTCGAGCTATCTCGGCCTTGTGCTCTCCTACCATTTCTCGCTGCCGTCTGGCCCCGCCATCATCCTGGTGGCCGGCAGCATCTACGCTTTTTCCCTGATGCTTGGCGCGCGTGGCATCGTCCGCTCCCGGATCACGCCCGCACGGCATCGTATCGCGTGAGTGTGATTATGCGCTTCCAATCCCTGCTTGCCGCCGCCCTGCTGCTCGGAACGAGCCCGGCCCTTGCCGCGCCCGTCAATGCCGTCGCCAGTTTCTCGATCCTCGCGGATATGGTGAAAGAAGTCGGCGGCGACCGTGTGGCCGTCACTGCCATCGTCGGCCCCAATTCAGATACCCATGTGTATGAGCCCAAGCCCTCCGATGCGGTTGCGCTGAAGGCGAGCCAGGTGTTCTTCGTCAACGGCCTCGGCTTCGAGGGCTGGCAGGATCGTCTGGTCGAAGCCACTGGCTTCACTGGCCCCATTGTTGTCGCGACCGACGGTATCAAGACCCACGAGATGGTGGCGGAAGATCACGACGGGCACGCCGATGGACATGATGACGGCCACGATGACCATGCGGAGGAGGGCCATCACCATCATGACGGGCTCGATCCGCATGCCTGGCAGAGCCTGGCCAACGGGCTTGTCTATGTCGCCAACATCAAGGCGGGCCTCTGCAAGGTCGACCCTGACGGTTGCCCAGTATACACCGCCAATGCCGATACCTATTCCGCCGAGATTTCGAGCCTCGATGCCTGGGTGAAGTCCGAGGTCGCCAAAGTGCCGCTGGAGGATCGCACGGTTATCACCAGCCATGATGCCTTCGGCTACTTCGCCGAGGAATACGGCGTCACCTTCCTTGCGCCGGAAGGCGTCAGCACCGAATCCGAAGCGTCCGCAGCCGATGTGGCCAAGCTCATTCAGCAGGTACGCGCCGAGCATGCGCGCGCGCTCTTCATGGAGAACATGAGCGATCCCCGACTGCTCGAGCAGATCGCGCGGGAAACCGGGGTCAAGGTCGGCGGCGCGCTCTATTCCGATGCCCTATCCGCCCCTGGCGAGTCGGCAGCCGATTATCTCTCGATGTTCAGGCACAATGTCGGCCTGCTGGTTCCCGCCATGTTGGGCAAGTAGGAGCAACCCATGGCCCACTCGCATCATGATCATCACCATGAGGCCCCGCGTGATCTGACGCGGAACCAGGATCTGGTGCTCAAGACCCTGAACGGCGCTGAGGCGCCGCTCTCGGCCTACGACATCCTGGATCGGCTGCGCGATGATGGGCTCCGCGCGCCGCTGCAGGTCTACCGCGCCCTCGACAAGCTGATCGAGCATGGCCTCGCGCACCGCCTCGAGTCGCTCAACGCCTTCGTCTGCTGTGCCGATAGCACATGCCACGCAGCCGACAGGTCGAGTGCCGCTTTCGCCATCTGCTCCGACTGCGGCCGCGTCGACGAGTTCACCGATCCGGCAGTCACCCGGCAGCTGGCGCAATGGGCCGAAACCAGCGGCTTCAGGCTGGAGCGCACCACGATCGAGTTGCGTGGCCGTTGCCGGGAATGCCAGGCAAGGGCCGCCTGATCGGGCGCCTGCCTCACCGTCTCTCGCGGGGTCAGCCGACGCTGACCTGAGCGCCGCCTTCGATCAGTACCCGCAACGCATCGAGTTGCAGCGGCCGGGCAAACAGATAGCCTTGGAATTCGCGGCAGCCGAGCCGCGCCAGCACCGACGCCTCCTCGAGCCGCTCCACACCCTCCGCGGTCACTGCAAGGTTCATCGCATAGGCATAGGTCATGGTGGCTTCCACCATCGCCCCACCCACCGGGTTGGTATCAATGTCGGTCACCAGTGAGCGGTCGAGCTTCACCCGGTCGAAGGCGAACTGTCTGAGATATCCAATCGACGAATAGCCCGTGCCGAAATCATCGAGTGCGATGATCGCGCCAAGGTCACGCAAACTCTCGAGCACGCGCCGTGCCCGTTCCGGCTGCGCGATCAGGAAGGTCTCGGTGATCTCGAGCTGCAGCCGGGTAGCATCCATGCCGAATTCGCTGAGCGCCGCGCTCACCGTCTCGGCGAATGCCGGGTTGCGCAACTGCACCGCCGATACGTTGACGGACACCTTCAATCCGGCAAATGGCGCAATCTCGGCAATTGCCCGCTTGAGCGCGAACAACCCCAGATCATCGATCAGGCCGGAGCTTTCCGCCGCAGGTATGAAGTTCGCCGGTCCGATCGGCCCGCCGGGTCGCTTCGGCCAGCGCAGCAGCGCCTCGACCCCCAGCACCCTGCGCGACGCGAAGTCGACGATCGGCTGGTATTCAAGCCCGAACTCGTCGGCTTCGAGACCGCGGCGGATGTCGGCCTGCAGTTCCAGCCTGAGCCGCCGCTCGATCTCGATCGCGCTTTCATACTCGATCATCTGGTTGCCGCCGGTCTCACGGGCCCGCGCCAGCGCCGTTTCGGCCATGCGGATCACCGTGGCGACGCTGTCCCGTGTTGTCATCGCCTCCGCGAGCCCGATCGACAGCCCCGCCTTGATCTTGAGGTCGCCCACCGCCAGCGGCTCGCCGGTCAGCGCCAGGAGTTTCACTACCGCTGTGCGGATCAGGTCGAGCCCGGTCTCGCCCGGCCGCGCCAGCATGAACTCCGAGGCGCCGCTGCGGGCCAGCGAGGCTTTGCCCGCCGTCACCATCTCAATCCGGCCGGCGATGGCATCGAGCAACTGGTCGCCCGCTTCCCGACCGTAGATGCCCACCACTTCGCTGAACGCATCGACGCCGATCTGTGCCACCGCGAGGCGTGTCTCATATTTCCGCCTGGGCAGCATCAGCCGCAGGTTTTCCTCGAGGCCAAACCGGGTAAAGAGCCCGGTTACCTCGTCATAGCGCGCACTGTACCATTCCCGCTCATCGGCCTCCGCGCGCGAGCGCAGGCTGGCATGGAACGCTACGAGCACCGCGGCCGTCAGGCTGGCAATCAACACCATCACAACCGACGCGATGTTTGCGGTATGCGAGTATGCGGCGTCCCCTGGCTTGCGCGGCATCCAGCTGATGGTCGCGATCTCGTCGCCCGCAGCATCGCGCAGTTCGGTCGAGACCTCCCCCGGTTGCGGGTGCGCATTGAGGCGCGGCAGGGGCAGCAGGAAGCGCTTCGCTGTCTCGTTGAGCATTCCGTCGTCCACATGGCGCGCCAGCCACAGGATACGCCGGTCATCGCGCGGTACGCTCGGCTGTCCGGTATTGCCGTGGATGATCATCCCGGCTACGGCCACGACCGTGTCGTCGCTGCGGGCAAGGCTCGCCACCGAGGCATCGTCGCCGAGCTCGCCGCGGTTTTCCTCAAGCTTTGCCAGCAGTTCCTTGCTGCCGGACACAATGTCAGAAAGTTTGCCCTTCAGCGGCCCCCGGCTGCTTTCGCCGAACACGAGCTGGCCGGTCCAGTCAGTGATCAGCGCCGTGTCATAGGTGCCGCCCAGCCGCGCCGTTCCGCCCCAGGTGGCGTCCTGCCACGCGGGGTTCGGCGTCACGTAGGTATTGATATAGGCTTCCGTCCATGTGGCCTCGTCGCCGACGGCCTCGTCCAGTCCCTCAACGACTGAACCGATCGCAGCCTCGATCGCGGTACGGCTGCGCTCGGCATCGATATTGTTCATCCGGCTGCTCATCACCTGCAGCGCAAGGAAGAACAACCCGCACACAGCGAAAAACACCACGATGGTCGGCATGACCACCCAGGCCAGGAAGCCGATCGTCGGGTCGCGCGGACGTGGCCCGGGCCGCGACCCGGCCGGGGCTTTTGTAAGGAAGGGAAAGAGCGTGCGGGCGTCGGCCAAGATATCCGGGCACTCGAAGGGACCAAGCTGCCCATGATTAGCCCGCCGGAATTAATGCCCGGCTAAGCGGTGCCCCTCATCCGGTAACGTTCGCGTGCCCCGAGCGTGCCGCGAGCCGCGCACGGATCGCCGAGATGCTGGCCTTCGGCGTCGCCTGGAACAGCGCCTGTGTGTACGGGTGCTCCGGGTTGGCGAAAATCCTGTCCCGGCTCGCCTGTTCCACCGCTTCGCCCAGATACATCACCATCACCTCGTCGGCGATGTAGCGCACCACCGAAAGGTCGTGACTGATGAAGATATAGGTCAGCCCGAACTCGTCCTGCAGATCGGCCAGAAGGTTGAGGATCTGCGCCTGTACCGAGAGGTCGAGCGCCGAAACCGGTTCGTCGAGCACCAGCAGCGCCGGCCGCATGATGATCGCGCGGGCAATCGCTATGCGCTGCCGCTGTCCGCCTGAGAACATATGCGGGTACCGCTCGAAATGCTGCGGCTCGAGGCCCACCTTAACCAGCATGTCCATGGCGCGGTCGCGCCGCTCCTGGGCCGGCAAGTCGGTATTGAGCAGCAGCGGCTCCATCAGCACGTCGCCGATCTTCTGACGCGGGTTCAGCGAGCCATAGGGGTTCTGGAACACCATCTGCACCTTGCGCCGCAGCGCCTTGGTCACCGGTGCCTTGCCGATGTCGATCGGCTCGCCATTGAGCCGCAGCTCGCCCGAGCTTTGCCTGTCGATCAGCGTCAGGATGCGGGCGAGCGTCGACTTTCCCGATCCGCTCTCCCCAACGATGGCGAGCGTCTTACCCGCTTCGAGCGTAAAACTGATGCCCTTCACGGCGCGCACCACCCGGTTCGCACTCAAAAAGCCACCCGCGACATTGTAGTCCCGCGTCAGTGCGCGCGCTTCGACCACCGCCACCATCAGCGCACCGCCGCCGTTTCGGGGTCGAACGCCGTGATCACCGGCAGCCGGTCGCCCGTGGCGTTTTCCGGCAAGGCCGCGAGCAGCGCCCGTGTATAGGGACTTTTGGGCGCCTCGAACAATTCGAGTACCCCGGCCTCTTCCATTTTCCGGCCCTTGTATTGCACCACCACGCGGTCGGCGGTTTCCGCCACGACGCCGATATTGTGGGTAATCATGATCAGCCCCATCCCGGTATCGGCCTGCAGCTTCATCAGCAGGTCCAGGATCTGCTTCTGGATGGTCACGTCGAGCGCCGTCGTCGGCTCGTCGGCAATCAGCAGCTTCGGGCTGCAGGCAATCGCCATGGCGATCATCACGCGCTGGTTCTGTCCGCCCGACATCTGGTGGGGAAACGATCTGAGCCGGCTTTCCGGGTCGGCGATACCCACTTGGGTCAGGAGCTCGATGGCCCGCTTCCGTCGCGCCGACCGGTCCAGATTGAGATGGAAGCGCAGCACTTCCTCGATCTGGAAGCCGATGGTGAAGCACGGGTTGAGGCTCGTCATCGGCTCCTGGAAGATCATCGCCATGTCCTTGCCGACAATCCGCCGCCTGTCATGCGCGCTGAGCTCCCGCAGGTCGGTGCCGTCGAAGCGCATCACATCGGCGCTCACCTTCGCGGTGCGCGGCAGCAGTCCCATCACCGACAGCATGGCTACCGACTTGCCCGAGCCGCTCTCGCCCACGATCGCCAGCACGTCACCGCGGTCGAGGCTGAGGTCTATCCCCTTGACGGCATGGAACAGCCCCACCGAGGTGTCGAAGGAGACTGTCAGGTTCTTGATTTCGAGCAGGGCCATCTGGTCAGCTCCGCTTGAGCTTGGGGTCGAGCGCATCGCGCAGGCCGTCGCCGATCAGGTTGATGGCCAGCACGGTGACAAGGATCGCGAGCCCAGGAATCGTGATGACCCACCAGGCGCGGAGGATGAATTCGCGGGCATCGGCCAGCATGGTCCCCCATTCCGGTGCGGGCGGCTGCGCCCCGAGGCCGAGAAAGCCGAGCGCGGCCGCATCAAGGATGGCGCTAGAAAATGACAGCGTTGCCTGCACGATCAATGGAGCGACGCAGTTCGGCAATATGGTCACGAACATCAGGCGCAGGTGGCCCGCACCGGCAACCTTGGCGGACGTGACATATTCCCGGCTGTATTCTGCAATCACCGCCGCCCGTGTCAGCCGCGCGAAATGCGGCTGCAGCACGAGGGCAATGGCCAGCATGGCATTGAACAGCCCGGGGCCCAGCACCGTCACCAGCACCAGTGCCAGCAACAGCGACGGAAACGCCAGAATGATGTCCATGATCCGCATGATCAGGGCGTCCACCCAGCCCCGGAAATAGCCTGCGATCAGTCCCAGGACTATGCCGCCGACCAGCGATATCGAGACGACAACCGCGCCGATCAGCATGGAATAGCGGGCCCCATGCATCAGTCGCGAGAGGATGTCGCGCCCGATCGCGTCGGTGCCGAACACAAAGCGCGCATCCCCGCCCTCCTGCCAGACAGGGGGCACGAGGAATGAACCATTATAGATCCGTGCCGGGTCATGCGGCGCGATCCATGGCGAAAAGATCGCGATGAGCACCAGCAGGCTCATGATGACAAGTCCCGCGACGGCGCCGCGGTTCTGGGAGAAATAGAACCAGGTCTCCCGAAGGCCGGACATGCTGCCCGACTTGCGAGGAGCGGTTTCTGCGACTGGCGCTGACATGGCGACGCGCTCCTATTGATGCCGGATGCGCGGGTTGATCACCGCATACAGCACATCGACAATCAGGTTCACCGCCATGATGATCAGCGCGATCAGCAGCAGGCCGGATTGCACGACGAAGTAGTCGCGCTTGTTGACGGCCTCGATCATCCATTTGCCGATTCCCGGCCACGAAAAGATCGTCTCGGTGAGGATCGCGCCCGCCATCAGCAGGCCCACCTGCAGGCCAATCGTGGTGATGACTGGGATCATGGCGTTGCGCAGCGCGTGGATACCGATGATGCGCCGCGGCTGCAGGCCCTTGGCCCTGGCGGTTCGCACATAGTCCTCGCCCAAGACCTCGAGCATCGCCGAGCGCGTCTGCCGCGCGATCACCGCCAGCGGAATCGTCGCCAGCACCACGGTTGGCAGCACGAGATAGTGCAGCGCGGACAGAAAGGCACCCTTTTGTCCCGACAGCAGGCTGTCGATCAGCATGAAGCCAGTGACGCTGGGAAAGAAGTAGTTGAGCGCAATACGGCCCGAAACCGGCGTCCAGTGCAGGATGCCGGAGAACAGGATGATCAGCAGCATGCCCCACCAGAAGATGGGCATCGAATAGCCGACAAGCGCCGTTCCCATCGTCGCCTGGTCGATCCAGGTCCCGCGCTTGACCGCCGCGAGAATGCCCGCTGGAATACCCAGAGCGGTGGCAATGATCATCGCGCACAGCGCCAGTTCGACAGTCGCCGGAAAGCGGGAGAAAAACTCCTGCGCGACCGGACGCTTGCTGGCGAACGAAATGCCGAAATCGCCGCGCAGTACATTCCACAGGTAGCTGAAATACTGCTCCCACAGGGGGCGATCGAAGCCGAGCCGCGCCAGTACCTCCGCATGGCGTTCCGGGCTGACGCCGCGCTCGCCGGCCAGCACTTGCACGGGGTCGCCCGGCAGAATGCGAATGAAGAAGAATGCGACGATCGTCACACCGATAAAGGTCGGGATGAGCAGGGCCAGTCGATAGAGAAAATAGCGAAGCATGAGTGCCTGTCTGTGGTCCCGCGCGGCAGGGCCGGCGACGTGCCAGGGGATGCCAAGCTCAGCGCGGCAACCCGAAGGGCAGAGGGGCGCCCGTTCCGGGCGCCCCGCCGCAAAGCATTACTCGGTCACATCGGCGCCGTCGAAGCGGTGGTAGCCCAGCGGGTCCTGCTTGAAATTCACCACGCGCTTGTTGTGGGCGATGTACTGGTTCGAATGCGCGAGCAGCACCCACGGGGTCTGCTCGTGGAACACCTTCTGCGCCTCGTGGTAGATCTCGGTCCGCTCTGCCTGGTCGAATGTGGCCTTGGCCTTCTTGATCAGCGTGTCATAGGGCTCGTAGCACCACTGGGCGCGGTTGTTCGTGCCCACTGCCGCGCAGCTGAGCAGCACGCCGAGGAAGTTGTCCGGATCGGCATTGTCGGCGCCCCAGCCGATCATCACCGCGCCATCGCGTTCCACCGAGGCGGATTGCTCCAGGTAGACCGGCCAGTCCATGCTGACCAGCTCGACCTTGACGCCGATCGACGCCCAGTCAGCCTGCAGCAACTCGCCCATCCGCTTGCCGTTGGGGTTGTACGGACGCGCCACCGGCATCCACCACAGCTTCATCGACAGGTCGCTGACGCCGGCTTCCGCGAGCAGGGCCTTGGCGGCTTCCGGGTCATAGGCCGGCACTTCGTTCGACGGATCCGATGCCCAGGACGACGCCGGCAGCGGGTTGCGGGCCAGGACGGCCTGACCGGCATAGACGCCTTCAAGGATGGCTTCGCGGTTTACGGCCAGGTTGAGGGCCTGACGGACCTTCGGGTTGTCGAACGGCTTCTGCTGGGTGTTGAAGGCGATGAAGCCGACATTTTCGCCCGCTGTCTCGGTGACCACGAGATTCGGATCCTGGCGCAGGCCAGCCACGTCACCGGGGATCGGGTACGGAATCACGTCGCACTGGCCGGCCTTCAGGGCCTCCTGCGCAGCGGCGGGTTCCTTGGTGATCGCGAAGATCAGGTCGTTGATCGGCGAAGCGCCGCCGAAATGGTCCGGGTTGGACTTGTAACGGATGACGGTGTCGGTCTGGTAGTCCACGAACTGGAACTTGCCCGTGCCCACCGGCAACTGGTTGAACTGGGCCATGTTGCCGGCCGCTTCAAGCTGCGTGGCGTATTCGGCCGACCCGATCGACAGGAAGTCCATCGGGAAGTTCACGAACACCGTCGAGTCGGCCTGGTTGAAGACGAACTTTACCGTGTAGTCGTCGATCTTCTCGACACTCTTCAGGGCAGCCTTGAAACCGGTTGAGTCGAAATACTGGTAGGATGCGCCATCGACATAGTTCGCCCAGGGGCTGGCAGGATCAAACTGACGGTTGATCGACCACACGACGTCGTCTGCGTTGAATTCGCGCGTCGGGGTGAAATAGGCAGTGGTCTGCCACTTGACGCCCTTGCGCAGGTTGAAGGTGATCTCGGTGCCATCTTCCGAGATGGTCCAGCTTTCGGCGAGGCTCGGCACGATGGTGGAGCCGCCCAGTTCGAAATCGACCAGACGGTTCATGACGGCGCGCGACGACGCGTCGAACGTCGTGCCCGCGGACCACAGGGCCGGGTCAAACCCTTCCGGCGACCCTTCGGAACAGTAGACGAGCTGCTTGGCATAGGCGCCACCGGCCATCATTGCGACAAGCGCAGTGGCCGACAGCAGCGTGGTCATGAGCTTCATATTCATGTCTCCCGACTGAGATAGCGCTCCATTATCAGTTCCCGCCACCCTCATGGCCGGCAGATGGAGCTTGAGTGTCACCAAAGCGCGTTTTGTCGCACGAGGCAATGGGGTTTGACCATTTGGTCAACCCATTGCCGCAAGCGCGTCATTCCCGCGCCCCCATCGCGCCGCATTGACCAAAGCGCCGCGCTCGGGTGAGATGCCCGTCATGACCCGCCAGACCATCGCCACAATCACCCTCGTCGTCGCAAGCTACGACGACGCCATTGCGTTTTATCGGGATCGCCTCGGCTTTTCTCTGCTGGCAGATACGCCGCTCGGCGGCGGCAAGCGCTGGGTGCTGGTCGGCCCGCAAGCGGGTGGCGCCCGACTCTTGCTCGCCGAAGCGGACGGGCTCGAGCAGGCCGCTCATGTTGGCAACCAGACCGGCGGCCGCGTCGGCTTCTTCCTCGAAACCGAAGATTTTGCCGCCGACTACGCCCGCTACACCGCCGCCGGTATCCGCTTCCTCGAGCCGCCGCGCCACGAGGCCTATGGCTCCGTCGCTGTCTTCGAAGACCTCTATGGTAACAAATGGGATCTCATCGAGCCGAAAGGCTGAGCATGCCGTTGCTTGCCCGCGCCCCTCTCGACCGCTAGTTTGGCGGCACGCCCAACCCGCAGAAATCCGGAGATCGTCATGACCAAGCGCCGCCTCGGCCGCTCGGAGCTGTTCATCGAGCCGTTCGTCCTCGGCACCAATGTCATTGGATGGACCGCGGATGAGCCCACCTCCTTCGCCGTGCTCGATGCCTTTGTTGCAGAGGGCTTCACCGCCATCGACACCGCCGATGTCTATTCGCGCTGGGTGCCTGGCAATGACAGCGAAAGCGAGCGCATCATCGGGCGCTGGCTCAGGGCGCGCGGCAATCGCGACAAGGTGCATGTCTTCACCAAGGTCGGCTCCGACATGGGGCAGGGCCACAAGGACTTGCGCGCGAAATGGATCGTCGAGGAGGTCGAGCACTCGCTCACGCGGCTTCAGACCGACTATATCGATCTCTACCAGTCGCATTGGCCCGACCCGAACACGCCCGAGGAAGAAACCCTCGGCGCCTATGACACGCTGATCAAGGCGGGCAAGGTGCGCGCCATCGGCGCTTCGAACTATGACGAGAAACTGCTCGGCCACGCCGTCGACCTCGCAAAGAGCAATGGCCTGCCGCGCTACGACACCGTGCAGAACGAGTTCAATGTCTATGCGCGCGACAAGGTCGAGGGCGCCGTGCAGGATCTCTGTGTGGCGGAAGACATCTCGGGTCTTCACTACTATGCGCTGGCCGCCGGCTTTCTCACCGGCAAGTATCGCAGCGCCGCGGACGCCTCCAAGAGCCCGCGCGGTGGCGGTGTCGTGGCAAAATATCTGAACGACAAGGGCATCAAGGTGCTCGCGGCGCTCGATCAGGTCGCGGCGCGCACCGGCGCTTCCCTCACCGAAATCGCCATCGCCTGGGTCGCGGCTCAACCGGGGGTGGCGGCGCCGATCGCGTCGGCTACCTCGGTCGCCCAGCTCGAAACGCTCGCGCGCGGCGCAAGGCTCACGCTCTCCGCCGAGGACCTGGCGCTGCTCGACGCCTCCGGCCGCTGACGTCTTCACCCAGGCAGAAGCGAGCCAGGTGCCTCTCGAAACGGCACCGGCATGCTCTCAACTAGACCATCGTCCGGCCGCGCCCTCTGGGGGCGCTCATCAGGGCGCGTCAGTGCGCCCGGCGATGCGCCCAGGCGAGGGTAATCCCGAAGGTCGTGAAGGCGGCGATCACGGCTACAATGAAGATCATGGATTCTACGGGCATGGGGTGCTCCTGTTGGGTTCACCCCCACCAGTGCGCATCCCGGCGGCCTCGCGCATTGATCTCGATCAAGCCCGCGCGACTCGCCGCATCGGGTTCGTTCCCAAGGCGTCAACTCGCCATGTAGCCACCGTCCACCGGCAATATCGCCCCGGTGATGAACCCCGCGAGCGGCGAGCAGAGGAACAAGGCCGCGGGCGCGAGGTCCGCCGGCGTGCCCCAACGGCCCATCGGCGTCCGGCCCATCAGTTCGGCATTGCGGGTGGGGTTGGCACGCGGCACCGCTGTCATTGCGGTCTCGATCCAGCCCGGCGCCAGCGCGTTGACGCGGATGCCGTCAGCCGCATAGGCCACCGCCAGCGACTTCGTCAGCCCCGCCACCGCGTGCTTCGAGGCGGCATAGGCCGGAGCATGCGGCGCGCCGAAGAACGAGAACATCGAGCCGATGTTGAGGATCGCGCCGCCCCTGAGGCCCGGGCGGAATGCCGTCGCCGTGCGCATCGAGCCGGTGAGGTTGATATCGATCACTGTCTCGAAGCCGATCGCGGTGAACTCTGCCGCACGCAGGTTCACCCCGGCACAATTGATCAGTGCAGCAATGTCGCCGACCTGGGCCGCATACTCGGTCACCTGCTCGGTATTGCGCACATCGAGTTCTGTGTAGCGGAAGCGAGGCTCCTCGGCGCTTGCCGATGCCACTTCCGCCTGCGTCGCACCCGTCGCGTGCACGAAGGCGCCGGCATCGGCAAAGGCCTGCCCTATGCCGCGGCCGATCCCGCCGGTACCACCGGTGATCACCACATGCCTGCCGGCATAGAATTCACTCGCCCAGGTTGTCATCTCTGCGCCCGCTTATCGCACGAACTGCTCGACGTAGTCGGCGCCGAGCCCCACCTGGACGTAGTGCTTCCTGCACATGTCGATCTTGGTGAACACGTCCTCGAAGCCGATCTGCTTGTTGTCCTTGTCGAGGTACACCATGCAGCCCGAGATATTGAAGAAGGTGATCATCTCCGCGCAGTCCTCGGGGACTGTGAGCGTGTGGATCTCACCCGGCGGCTCGAACACATAGCTGCCGGTCTCGGCCACCCAGTCATGCTCGAGATAATGCCAGCGGCCCTTGATCACGTAGCCATGCACCGGCTGCGGATGCAGGTGGCGCGACAGAATCCCGGCTCGCCGCACGCGCAGCAGGTTGCACCACTGGCCCTGCAGCGTGTTGAGGAACAGCGGCCGGAACCACACGCCCTCGGCCTGTGGTACCCACACCCGCTCGTCCTCGGGCATGGCCGTGATGGCGATTTCCTTCGGCGACAACGGGTGCGCCGAGCCGCGAAACGTCTCGTACATGAAATGTCCTCCTCCGTACCGGACGCTAGTGCGCCCGGACCATCGGGGCCAGTCGACCAAGGTCTACCGCCCCCGATGCCCGGCCCCGCCTCCCCGCAGGACCGTCATTCGTATCCGCTGGGCTTACCAGTGGAACTCGTCGACATTCTGGCGCGCGCCGAGCAGGAACGCATCGCCGATGAGCCGAAGCGGCGAGCCATCCATCTCCGACTTGCCCTTTTTCAGCAGCTTCGCAAAGCGCTCGTAGATCTGCTCATACTCTTCCGACGGGTTGGCCACCGTCTCGGCGCCATTGACCTTCAGCACCGTTCCGCCCTTTTCGAGCTTCAGTTCGGTGCCCTTCTGGGTCTCGACGAACACTGTCCAGATCTCGCCCGATTCCTCGAGCCAGTTGAACCCGGCACTCATCTCGGGATGGTGCGTCTCTCCCGACTTGAACTTGATCTCGACATCGACGGGCGTGCCGCGGTTCGCGGGGAACTTCAGCGCCGCCGACTCCACGAAAACCGGGAACGGCATGATCTTGGTGAAGATCGACATGGCGTTGATGCCCGGGTCGCATACGCCGAAGCCGCCCGGTTCCCACACCCATTCCTGGCCCGGATGCCACTTGCGCACGCTCTCGCGCCAGTCGATCCGCACCTTCGCCACACCCTCGTCCTTGAGGATCAGTTTGGCCGCATCGACGGCGGCATTGTAGCGGCTGTGCCAGGTCTGGAACAGCACGCGTTCCTTCTTTTCGCCATAGGCGACAAGGTCTTCGAACTCGGTGATGGTCGGGGTCGGCGGCTTCTCGAGCAGAATGTCCTTGCCCGCATCGATCGCCTCGCGCACCAGCGCGTGCCGCACGCCCGGCGGAGTGCAGAGCGCCACGAGACCAACCTCCGGCATCGCCTTGTAGAGTTCCGCCGTGGTGCGGAACACCGGCACGTCACGGTGGCCCAGGCCGCGCGTCGATACGCATGCGGCAAGTTCGAAATCCGGGCTCTTGTCGATCACCGGCAGGTGCTGGTCCTGCGCGATCTTGCCGATACCGACGACGGCGATTTTCTTTTTTGCCATGGCTGAAGTCCCCTTTGGTCGGGCGGCACTTAAAGGCTTTTGCCCCTCGAAGGGAAGTTCCCCACGCTGAAAAATCGCCTGCCCGCCTCAGGTTGCTCCGGCCGCGCGAGACTGTCGCGGTTACGCCGGCTGCCAGAGTTCGATGGGGTTGCCCTCGGGGTCGTGTATCCGAGCGAAACGTCCGGCTTCGGCGCTGTCCCACTCATCGGGCCGCGTCTCCACGGCAATCCCGGCAGCTTGCAGTTGTCCGATCAGCGCGGTGAGGTCGTCTACACGGAAATTCAGCATGAACTGCCGGTCGGCGGCAAAATAGCTGCTTTGCCGCTCGAAGGGCTGGAACACGGTCAGCCCCGCGCCCTGCTCCCAGTAATTGGAAATACCGAGATGCGTCTCGTACCATTGAGACAGTGCCTTGGTGTCGCCCACCCGGAAGAACACACCGCCTATGCCCGTCGCCTTCGCCATGCCTCACCTCCTATCGGACGAGAATCGCCCTGAAATCATTGACATTGGTGCCTGTCGGTCCTGTGACGAACAGGTCGCCGATCTTTTCGAACGCAGGATAGGCGTCATTATTGGCCAGCGCCATGCGCGGGTCTATGCCGCGCGACCGCATCCGCCGCGCTGTCGTCCCATCGGCAAAGGCGCCGGCATTGTCGCCCGCCCCGTCGATCCCGTCGGTGTCGGCGGCGAGCGCCGTGATCCCGTCGATGCCGTCGATGGCTATGGCGAACGCCAGCAGGAACTCGCTGTTGCGCCCGCCCTTGCCAGTGCCGCGCAGGGTCACCGAGGTTTCCCCGCCCGAAAGCAGCAGATGCGGGGGTGCGAATGGTCGGTGCCGCTGCCGCACTTCCCGCGCCAGCGCCGCATGCACTTTCGCCACTTCGCGCGCCTCGCCCTCGATAGCGTCCGACAGGATCGCCGCCGCAATCCCATGTCCCTCGGCTTCCGCGGCGGCTGCCCCGAGCGACAGGCTCGCCGACGCGACGATCGCCACCCTGTTGCCGGCGAACACCGGGTCGGCAGCTGTAGGAGACGGGTTGTCGTCTTCCTGGAGAAATGCCGCGGCCGCCGCCGGCAATATGATGCCATAGAGCCCCACAAGGTTCCGCGCTTCGGCCCGGTGGCTGCCGATCGGCACCGTCGGCCCCGAGGCCACCAGCGCGGGGTCGTCCCCCGGCACGTCCGATACCACCAGCGTCACCAGCTTCGCCGGCGCTGCCGCTGCCGCGAGCCGTCCGCCCTTGATGGCGCTCAGCTCGTTGCGGATCAGGTTCATCACGGATATCGGCGCGCCCGAGGCGAGCAGCGCCTCGTTCACCCGCACTTCATCCTCGAAGCTCAGCCCCGGCGCGGGCTGCGGCAGCAGTGCCGAACCGCCGCCCGAAATCAGCGCCACAACCAAGTCATTGGGCCCAAGGCCGCGCACCTTTTCCAGCATGCGCCGCGCCGCGAGATAGCCGGCAAGGTCTGGCACCGGATGCGCCGCCTCGACGATCTCGATCCGTGCGCAGGCCGCGCCATAGCCATAGCGCGTCACCACGAGGGAATCGTCGATCGGGTAGGGCCACAGTTCTTCGAACGCCTTCGCCATCCGCGCCGAGGCCTTGCCCGCGCCGATCACCAGTGTACGCCCCGTTGGCCGGCTCGGCAGATGCGCCGCAATCGCCGCGCCGATCGCTGCCTTGGGCTCGGCCGCCATGACAGCGCGCCGGAACAGAATTTCGAGCAGTTCGCGGTCCATTCCCGGCCTCCCAAAGCCGCATCCAGCCCACCATGCCGATCTTGGCTATACCTCCACCGGACAGGCGGCAAGCGCGGGACACGCCCATCCCCATGCCGTGTTCTATGAACTGGGGTTGAACGGCCACCTCACCCCGCATTCAATCCAGCCGGGGCATTGTGCCGGAAACGCGCGCACTCTGTGCCATCCCGGAGGACCAGACTTGGCCCAACGATCCTTGCTCGTTCTCGCCCTGCTCGCCGGCCTGTGTGCCGCGAGCCCGGTTCTGGCCATGAACGTCGTCGACCTGACGCCGCCGACTTCAGGTCACGATCCCGACCGCTTCTCCCCGAAGGATTCCGATCCGACACCCGAGTCCGCGCCGATCGAGAGCGCTTCTGGCGACGACAGTACCAGCGAAGACTATGAGGCGCCGACGCTGCAGACCCGGCATTTCGGCTTGCAGCTGCAGCTGAGCTGCCGCGTTTCCGGCGATGGCGAGTTGGAACTTGTCAACGAATCCACCGAGCCTCTCCCGCCTGGAACCCGCATCAAGTGGCAGTTCCGTCAGGACAGGGTCACAGGCTTCTTCGCCATCACCGGGCCGCTGGGCGTTGGCCGACGCATGGTAGCCAGCGGCATTCTCGGCGATCGCACACCCGGCGGACAGTGCAGCGCCCGCGTGATCTGAGTGGAGGTGAACCGCCAATGGTCCGACTTGCGACACTGACAAAAAGCTGACATCGAACACTGATAGCCGACCGGCTTCCGTGAGCGTCCCCCCGATGTCCGAACGTTTTGCCATCTACTATGCCCCGCCGAACGACTCGGCCCTCTGGACGCGCGCTTGCGCATGGCTCGGCCGCGATCCGTCAGGGGCAGATGTGCTGTCGGACCTGCCGCCTCGCGTCGCGCGCGACCGGCTCGACGAGCGCTCCGTGTCGGCTCGGCGCTATGGGTTCCACGCCACTATCAAGGCTCCGTTCCGGCTCGGTTTCGGACATGATCGCGTTGCGCTCGAGACAGCTCTCGCCGATTTCGCGGCGACCATGGCCCCCGTTGCCATCGGTCCGTTGAAGCTCGCACTCCTCGATGGCTTCCTCGCGCTTGTTCCCGCGGCACAGTCCGAGGCGCTCACCCATTTCGCGGCGCGCGTCGTGTCCGATTTCGATACCTTCCGCGCGCCCGCCACTGCCGAGGAACGCGAGCGCCGCACCGCGTCGGGCAAGCTCACGCCCCGGCAGCTGGAGCTCATGGAGCGGCTCGGCTACCCCTATGTCTACGAGCAGTTCCAGCTCCACATGACGCTCACCGATCGGCTGGCCGAGCCCGAGCGAAACGAATGGTTCGCCGCCGCTGCCGCCCATTTCGGCCCGCTTGCCAGCGCCGATACCCTGCTTGATCGTCTCGTCCTCTTTCATGAAGCTGAGCCCGGCGCGCCGTTCACGCGCCTTGCCGATTATCCATTGACCGGTGCGGAGACCGCATGATGACCGAATACGCCCTCACCAACGCCCGCATCGTGCTCGCCGACGAGGTGATCGAGGGCTCCGTGCTGGTCCGCGATGGCGTCATTGCGTCGATCGATCCGGGCAGCACTCGCTCGGGCGAGGACATGGAGGGGAATTTCCTGCTGCCCGGTCTCGTCGAACTCCATACCGATCATTTCGAGAACCATTTCCGCCCCCGCCCTGGTGTTACGTGGCACGCGCTCGCAGCGCTGCAGGCGCATGATGCGCAGGTGGCCGGCGCCGGCATCACCACCGTGTATGACGCCATCCGGATCGGGTCCGATCCGGAAACCGGCGACATCACGCACGACGTTGCGGCCATGGTCGATGCCGTCGAGCAGGCTGTCGCCGAGGGCCGGCTCCGCGCCGATCACCGCATTCACCTGCGCTGTGAACTCGCCACCCCCGATGTTGCCGAGCATTTCGCCGCCCATGCCGCACGCAGTATCGTCGGCCTCGCGTCGGTGATGGACCACACGCCCGGCGCGCGCCAATACACTACGCTCGAGCATTACATAGCCTACTACCAGAAGAAGATGCGGTTCAACGATGAGCAGATGGCGCGCTTCATCCGCGATCGCCAGGCCGATCGTGATCGCTGGGCCGACGACAACCGCACCAGGATTCTGATGCGCGGCCGGGAAGCAGGCCTCGCCTTTGCGAGCCATGATGATGCCACCGTCGAGCATGTCGCCGAATCCGTGCGCGACGGCCTCGCTATCGCCGAGTTCCCCACCACCATGGCCGCGGCCAAGGCGTCACACGCCGCCGGGCTCGCCGTGCTGATGGGCGCGCCGAACGTCGTCCGCGGCCGCTCCCATAACGGCAATATTTCTGCCACCGAGCTGGCAGAAGCCGGCGTGCTCGATGTGCTGAGCTCCGACTACGTGCCCTTCTCGCTGTTGCAGGCGGCCTTTGTCCTGCCCGACCGGTCCGATGCCATCACGCTGCCCGATAGCGTCCGCATGGTTTCCACCCGTCCCGCCCAGGCGGCCGGCCTGGATGATCGTGGTGAGGTCGCCATCGGCAAGCGCGCCGATCTCGTGCGGGTTGAAAAGCTCGGCGAAGTGCCCATCGTCCGGGGCGTTTGGCGTCAGGGCCGTCGGGTCAGCTGATGCTTGGTCGGCTCGTCCTCGTCGTCGGGCCGTCGGGTGCCGGCAAGGATACATTGATCGCGCGGGCGAAAGCTGCCCTCGCGGGCCATCCGGATTTCGTCTTCCCACGCCGGGTCGTCACACGTCCGGCGATGGCGGAACTTGAGGATCACGACACCTTGTCGGAAGCCGAGTTCGCCATTCGCCGCGACGCCGGAGCCTTCGCCCTCGATTGGCAGGCGCATGGGCTTTGCTACGGGCTTCCGGCGAGCCTGATCGACGATCTCGCCTTGGGGCGCACCGTCGTCGTCAACACCTCGCGCAATGTCATAGGTCCCGCACGCCAGCGTTTTCCCACCTGTGTCGTCGCGCTGGTTACCGCCCGCCCCGAGATCCGCGCCGAGCGGCTCTCCCGCCGCGGCCGCGAGACTGCCGCCGAAGTCTCCGCCCGCCTTGCCCGCGAGGGCGCGCCGCTGCCGCCCGACATCTCGGCGGAGACCATCGATAATTCCGATAGCCTCGAAAGCGGCGTCGCCCGTTTCCTGAAAGTGCTTGGCGCACAGGTTCCGGCCTGACTCCGCGCTGTCGCTCCCCCCGGTCCGCGCACGCTGAACCTTTCCGCCGCTGCGGCGTTGTCCGACACCATCCTCGGAAACAGCAGCGTCAATGTCCCGAAATTCCCTCTACTTCGTCATCGCCTTGCTCGCCATCATCGTCGTCGCAGGCGGTGCCTACGTCATCTACCAGCAGGACCAGCAGCCCGAGCTCAAGATCAAGGTCGATGGCGATGGCATCACGGTGAATGGCAATGGCTGAAGATGGTTTCATTGCGCAGATCGCTTCGGCGCTGAACCAATCGCTCCCGGCCCAGGGGGCCGAGCGGATCGCCGATGTCGATCCGGACCTTGTGGCATCCGATATCGCGGGCGCCGTTGTCGGTCATCCGCGCCAAACCCCGCTCGACCCCGAGGGTGATGGGCGGGCGCCGAAGGAACTCAGCTCCGCCGACGATTTGTGAGCTCTCCGGCTACTGGGGCCGGTCCTCGTCCTTCGACACGCTGAGGACGAGGTCCACTGATTTGGCCAAACCCTACTTCACGCCGCGCATCGCCAGCGCCCGCTGGGCGCGGATCGAGAACAGCACCAGCGCCGCAATCGTCACGACGAACGGGATCATGCGGATGAGTTCTGCAGGCATCCAGTTGAACAGGCCCGGCAGCACCACCGCAAAGGCCTCGAAGGTGCCGAACAATAGCGCCGCGAGCAGCGCCCCCACCGGATGCCGCGCGCCAAGCAGCACCGCGCCGAGCGCGATGAATCCACGGCCCGCCGTCATGTCGCGCGTGAAGCCGACATAGTTGAACATCGCGAGCTGGGCGCCGCCGAGGCCAGCGAGCGCCCCCGAGACGACGAGGCTCCAGGTCCGCACCTTCGCGACCGGAATCCCCGCCGCTTCCGGCGCACCCGGATACTCGCCTACGCCGCGCAGCCACAATCCCCAGGGCGTGCGGAACAGGAAATACCACACGGCAAACACGAGGAACGCCGCGAGCCAGCTCAGGACCGAATGCCCGGAGAGAAACGCCGTGAGGATGGGCCCGATACCGGGGATCGCGCTCAGGAAGCTCAGGTCAACCGCCGGGATGGCCTGCGACTGCAGGTTGATCGAGGTGCCCTTGTCGCCGCCCGTGGCGAGCGCCAGTGCGAACACCGTGCCGCCGGCCGCGAGGATATTGACCGCAAAGCCCACAAGGATGATGTCGGCCTTCAGCCGGTAAGCGAAGAACGCCATCATCGCGCCGAGCAATCCGCCGACGCCGAGCCCGGCGAGCACCGCGACATACCACGGCGCATAGACCGAGACGATCACCGCCGTCAGGCAGCCGATCAGCATCATGCCTTCGAGCGCCACATTGAGCGCGCCCGACAGGTCCGCGACAAGCCCGCCCAGGGTTGCGAGCAGCAGCGGCGTGGTTGTCCGGATGATGGTGACGAAGAACGTCGCCGAAAAGACGGTGAGGAAGATATCCATCATTTGGCGGCACTCTGAACTGCGGCAGCTGCCGGCGCGCGCCGGAACAGCTTGCTGACGAAATTGACCGAGAAGCTCGATGAGACGAGCAGGATGATGATGGCCGTCACCACACCGATCACTTCGGCAGGCACGTCCGTGCGCACATTCATCAACGAGGCACCCTGCCGCAGATAGGCATAGAAGATCGCGACGATCGGGACGGCGAGTGGCCGGCTCCGCGCCACAATGGCGACGAGGATGCCCTCGAAGGCGAGGCCGCCTTCGAACTGCACGGTAAGCTTGCCCCAGGTCTGGCCCTGCACGAACACTGCGCCAAGCAGTCCGCCCAGTGCGCCCGAGGCCGTCATGGCCGACACCATGATGAAGGTCGACTTGATGCCCGAGTACTCCGCGAAGCGCGCATTGTGTCCCACGAGTCGCAGCTTCAGCCCCCAGCTCGTGCGGTAGAGCGCGAACCAGACGACGAGCACGGCGACGATGGCGAAGATCAGTCCGAGGTCGATGCGCGTATTGGCCACCAGCGCCGGCAGAACCGACTGCTCTGGAAAGTCGACTGTTGTCAGGACGCCCGCCTGGGGCAGCGGCAGCGAGGTGCGCACGAGGAAATTGCACAGCTCGATGGCGATATAGTTGAGCATCAGCGACGAGACGATTTCGTTGGCTCCGAGCTTCGCCTTGGCGATGCCCGGCAGGAAACCGTAGAACGCACCCGCCGCCATGGCGGCAAGCACACCTGCGGCAAGCCCGAAGGGCGTCGTGCCGATCGGCGACAGCACCACGAAGCTTGCCGCGATTGCGCCGATATAGACCTGCCCCTGCACGCCCATGGCGAACTGCCGCGCCTGGAACACCAGGCTGAAGGCGAGCCCTGTCAGCGTCAGCTTGGCGATATCGTCGACCCATAGCCCGATTGTGCGCGTCTTGGCCGCGGGCGCCGTGAACAGCTGCGTCAGGGCGTCGAGCGGCGCCTTCGAGGTAAGGAACACGATTACCGTCGTCACCGCGAGCGCGATGACCAGCGCGCCCACCGAGCGCGTCACTTCCTGCCGAAAGGCCTTGAAGCGGATGGATTTGTCGATTGCGGGGACGTTGCTCATCTGAGGGCCGGCTTCATGTCTTCGGCGGTCTGGGTGGAAAGCCCGAGCATGTAGGTGCCCAGCGTTTCCGGCGTCAGGTCCGGCGTATTGAGGAAGGCGGCAACGAGCCGCCCGCGATAGAGCACAAGCAGCCGGTCGCTTAACGCCAGGAGTTCCGACAGGTCCGCCGAGGAGAGCAGTACCGCCGCGCCCTTGTCGCGGGCGTCCGTGATCGTGCGCCAGATGAACTGCGTCGCGCCGAGGTCCACGCCGCGCGTCGGCTGGTTGACCAGCAGCAATTTCGGCTGCTCGGAGAGCTCGCGCGCCACCACCACCTTCTGCATGTTCCCGCCCGACAGCGTGCCCACGGTATATCCCGGTCCGCCGACGCGGATGGAATGCTCGGCAATGAGCTTGGTGGCGTTGTCGCGGATCGCCTTCAGGTCCAGCAGCCCGCTCCTGACGAAACGCCGGTCGGTCAGCTTGGTGGAGACGAGGTTTTCCGCGACGGTCGCGCCGGTGGCAAGGCCCTCGGAGATGCGGTCCTCGGGGATCGAGGCGAGACCCCGTCCGCGGCGGTCCAGCACCGGAAGCCCGTTGATCGCTTCGCCCGACAGCGTGATGTCGCCCGCCGCGATCGGCTTCAGTCCGGCGATGGCCTCGAGCGTTTCTGCCTGACCATTGCCTTCGACGCCGACGAGTCCCACGATTTCGCCGGCATGAACATTGAGGTCGAGCCCGGCCACCACTTCGGTACCGCGCGCGTTCACCACCCGCAACCCGCGCACCTCGGCGACGCGCTTGCTTTGGTCGGTCGGCTTCCGATCGACGCGCAGTGTCACTTCCCGGCCCACCATCAGCGCGGCGAGGCTCTTTTCGGTGACTTCGCTGCTCTTCACCTGCCCGACAGTCTTGCCCTGCCGCATCACGGTGATGCGGTCGGAAATCTCCAGCACTTCGGGCAGCTTGTGGGCAATGAAGATCACCGTCTTGCCCTGCGCCACCAGCGAGCGGATCGCAACGAACAGCTCCTGCACTTCCTGCGGGGCGAGCACGGCCGTTGGCTCATCAAGGATCAGGATGCGCGCATTGCGGTAGAGCGCCTTGAGGATTTCTACGCGCTGCTGCTGGCCAACCGGCAGGCTCGAGACCGGCGGCAGCGGATCAACCTTCAGGCGAAACTTGTCGGAAAGGGCCTGCACCTCGGCGATCGCCCTCTTGCGATCAAACCTTATGCCCTGTCGGGGCTCCGAGCCCATCACCACGTTCTCATACACCGCGAAGCTCGGCACCAGCGAAAAGTGCTGGAACACCATGCCTATGCCCGCATCGATCGCCGCGCGCGGGCCGGCAAAGCTCACATCCTTGCCATCAAGCACAAGCCGCCCCGCATTGGGCTGCTCGATGCCGAAGAGGATCTTCATCAGGGTGGACTTGCCCGCGCCGTTCTCGCCGACCACGGCGTGAACTTCGCCCGGCTCGATGACGAGGTTCACCCCGTCATTGGCCACCACACCGCCGGGATAGGTCTTGCCGATCCCGATTGCTTCAAGAAGCGCCATGCTGCCCCGTAGGTCGTGCGTGAATTGCGGCGCGCCCGCCGCATCTGGAGCGCCTCGAGGAAAAGCTGCAGCACTTTTCCTGTTCTGAAGCGCGGGAACACAGAGATCGGAATCCGTTCATCGTCTCGTTTGAAACATGAAATGATCCCGAAACGATCGGGGCGCCGGCCTCTCTAAAGCCCGGCGCCCCGGAAGACTTACTTCATGTCGGTGGCGACGACGATCTCGCCCGAGATGATCTTCTGCTCGATGGCGTCCACTTCGGCGCGCACATCGGCCGGGACCAGCTTCTCGTACCACTGGTTCTTGGCGATGCCGACGGCGTTGTCCTTGATGCCGAGCAGCTGGCGCGTGCCATAGGGCGCGGTGCCGTCGATCGTGGCCTTGAGCGCCTGGTGCAGCGAGTTGCCGACCTTCTTGAGCACCGAGGTGAAGATCACTTCGGCCTGGGCCGGGTCGGAGCCGGCGAAGATCGTGGCCTGGTCGCTGTCGACGCCGACGGCGAGCTTGCCCGAATCCTTCACGGCCTGCAGCGAGCCGATGCCAGTACCGCCGGCGATCGGGAACACTACGTCAGCGCCCTGGTTGATCTGGGCGAGCGCGATTTCCTTGCCCTTGGCCGGGTCGTTGAACGCGCCGGCCACGGCGTTGAGGATGTTAACGTTCGGGTTCGCTGCCTTGGCGCCCTGGTCGAAACCGGTCTTGAAGTCGGTGACGGTCGGGAATTCCATGCCGAGGATCGTGCCGAGCGTGCCCGACTTCGAGATCTTGGCGGCTGCATAGCCGGCGAGATAGCCTGCAGCCGCAGTGGTGTACTGCACGCCGAGCACGTTCTTGCACTCGCACTTGCTGAAGTCCGGCGTGTCGTCGAAGTCGATGAACTTGACGTCCGGGTACTGCGGCGAAAGCTCGGTGATGTAGCCGGTCATGTCGAATGTGCCAGCGATGATCACGTCATAGCCCGAGTCAGCCGCGTCGGCGAGACCGGCCTCCCACTTCGAGCGGTCATAGCCCAGCTCGATGATCTTCACCGAAACCGGCAGGTCGGCCTCGGCGGCCTTCATGCCTTCGGCGGCGTCATCGAAGAAGCTCTTGTCGCCCAAGGTGCCATGCAGCACCAGCGCGACCTTCATCGGATTGTCCTTGGTATAGTCGGCGGCAATCGCCGGCACGGCGGCGGCAACGATGCTCGCCGACATGAGGAAGCCGGCGGCCACCTTGGTGAAGCTCGAGAACATAGACATGTGCACTCCTGTCTGACTTAGTCTCATTACGGTTTGTAGGCGACGGATACGCTGTAGAACCGGTCGACACGCCCTGTATCGACCTCCTCGACAAACGTAATCTTGGGGGTGCCGAGCCGACCCGACGGGTCGACCAGCGTCATGCCCCGCGTGATCCCGGGGGCAAGCGCCACCGAGCTCGAGGCATGGATGGATTTGGTGACGATGCTCTGGTCGAGCACCACGGCTGCCGCGAGCGGATCGACATAGAGGAACCGGTCCGGGTTGCCGCGGCTGACACTGTTGTTCCGCGCATGGCCGGCAAGGGCCATGTTGAAATCCTTCATCGGGCTTTCGGCAATGGTGTCGAACAGTGCCGCCACCCGCTCGCCTTCCATGTAATGGGTGGTGCATGGCTCCCACGGCACGACCACCGTCTCGATGCCGGCGGTGAGCACGATATGGGCGCCCTCGGGGTCGGCATAGATGTTGAACTCTGCGGCCGGCGTCGTGTTTCCACGCCCATAGACATTGCCGCCCATGATGGTGAGCGTGCCGATGCCTGCGACGATACCCGGGTCGAGCCTGAGCGCCAGCGCCAGGTTGGTCAGTGGCCCGATCATCAGGATATCGGCCTTCTCGCCCTTCTTTGCCGCTGCATTGAACGTCTCGATCAGCACGCCGATGGCGTTGTCCGAGGCATGGGAATCCTGCTTTGCGGGCCGCGGCGCGCCGCCAAGGCCATCGTCGCCATGCACATATTTCGCGTCGATCACGTCCTGCGTCAGCGGCCGGTCGGCGCCGCGATGCGTGGGGATCGAGACGCCCAGCTGCGCGCATACGGCCAACAGGTTGATCGTCGCCTGGTCGCGCCCGACATTGCCGAACACCGTGGTGATGATGTCGGGCACCAGCCCGTTCGCCACCAGCATGATCAGCGCCTGCGCGTCATCGACGCCGCCGTCGCTGTCGAAAATGAAGGTCCTCTTGGTCAAGCTACGTCTTTCTTCTGTTTTGCCGCGTCCACCCGGGACCAGAAGTCCCGATAGGTTGCTGAATAGGTTTGCCGGATCTCGGCATACGGGCGGCGGGTCAGCTCGCGGTCCCTGACGATCCGCTCACCGCCGATCCAGAGCTGCCGCAAGTCCCGGCCGGACCCTGAGTAAATCAGGACTGTCTCGAAATCGGGAGTCTCGGAATAGCCCGCTCCACGCAAATCGAATCCAGCGATGTCGGCGGCTTTGCCCACCTCCAAGCTGCCGATCTCGTTTGCGAGGCCCAGCGCCGTCGCCCCCTCGATCGTTGCCATCCGCAGCAGGTCGCGGCTCGATAGCGGCTGCGCGCGGCCTTCGCGGTGGCTCGCGACCAGCCCTGCCACCCGCATTTCCTGCACCATGTCGTAGGAATTGTTGGCCGCGACATTGTCGGTGCCGAGCGCCACCGTCACTCCCGCTTCCCTCAGCGTCACCGCCGGGCAGATGCCCTCGCGGCCCGAGCGGAGACCCGCCGTGGCATTGTAGGAAATCGAGGCATGCGGGGCGCGGGCAAATACGGCGATGTCCTCGTCCGTCAGGTCGAGGCAATGGGCGGCATGGATGCGCCCGTTGAAAAAGCCGATTTTTTCGAGCGCCACGCTCGCCGTCGTGCCGTAACGGCTGAGCGTCTCTTCGTTGTCCTCCGGCCCGCAGGCCATGTGGAGATGCAGCCCGACGCCATATTCGTTCGCGACCTTCACCTCTTCGAGCAGCAGGTCTTCGGAATTGTCGACATAGGGCGCATGCGGGCCAAACCACGGGATCACCCGCCCGTCGGCCGACCGCTGCTGCTGCAGAAAGGCTGTCGCTCGGGCGAGTTCCTCTTGTCCGCGCTGTTTGTCACCAAGCTGCACGATGCCGTAGGCGATCACCGCGCGGAGCCCGGCATCCTTCACCGCCGCGGCGATCTCTTCGGCGAAGAAATACTGCTCACAGAACGTCGTAGTGCCCGAAAGCGCCATCTCGGCGCAGGAAAGCGCCACCGCCGGTCCGATGTCGGAGGCAACGAGCGAAAGCTCCGGCTCTCGGATGGTGTTGTACCATCCATCCATGGTCAGCAGGCTATGGCCTTCGCTGCGCCCGCGGAACAACACCATGACGGAGTGCGTATGGGCGTTGACGAGGCCGGGCGTCACGAGATGCCCTGTGAGGTCGACAACCTCGTCGAAACCCTTTCGGTCCGGGCACTCCGACATCGGGCCGACACCGGCGATCCGGCCTTCGCGTATCGCGAGGAAGCCCGGGTCGAAGCAGGTATCAGCGGCATCCACGGCGAGGATAGTCGCACCGTGGATAAGCGTCGAAGCCATTTGACCCCCATCAGGTAAACCGGTTTACATGGCGATGTAACGACACCTCAAAGCCGCTTGTCAAATGCAATTGCGGCATGGGCGGCCCCCGCAACGAGGCTTGGCAGGCATGAGCCACAATCCCTTCACCGCTGACGCGGCGCTGGCCGCGCGTATCGAGAGCCTCGAGCAATCTGTCGGCGCCGGCCTATCTGAGGCCATCGCCGCGCTGGCGCCGTTCTCGCCCGCGCGCCTCGCGCACAACTCAGGCGGTATCATCTTCCGCGCCGATGCCGAGGCCCTCGTCTCCCGCTTCGAACTGCGCTCCATCGACGAGCTGATGCGGCTCCTCGTCCCCATCGCACGCCATGCCGCGCGTCCGCCCATTTCCAATTTCTTCGTCGGCGCTGTCGGCCTCGAAGCCGAAACCGGCAACCTCATCCTCGGCGGCAATATCGAGTTCTCGCGCACCAACCTCACCTACACAGTGCATGGCGAAACCTGCCTCGCCATGCGCGCCTTCTCGCGCGGCACCTCGCTCGCGGTAATCGCGCTGGGAGAGGCGCACCCTTGCGCCCATTGCCGGCAATTCCTCTCGGAATTCATCTGGAGCCGGTCGCTCACCCTCATCGACCGCATCGGCCACACCCTGACCCTCGCGCAGCTCTACCCTTGGCCCTTCGACCCCGCCTATCTCGGTAACGAAGGCGCGGTGCCCGGCCGCAGTGACGAAGGCCTCGCCCTTGCGCCTCACGGCCTCGATCCTGACTTGGCAGCCGCGCTCCTTGCTGCCGGCCGTCGCGCCCATGCGCCCTACAGCAAGTGTCCAGGTGCCGTCGTCCTCCGCATCAAGGGGGGCGGAATCGTCGCCGGCGCGTCGGTCGAAAGCGTCGCCTTCAACCCCTCCATGGGCCCGGTTTCCGCCGCCATGATCGATCTCTTCGCCCACGGCCTGGACCCGCGCGATATCGACGATGCAACGCTTGCGGTCCGAAGCGGCGGCGCCGTCGATCACGCTGCCTCCGCCCATGAGCAGCTTGCCGCCCTCCGGCGCGGCCTTCCCCTCACCGTCCTGGATTGGCTCTGATGCTGGATGCCGCGACCACTGCCTGGCCCGAAATCGCCACGGCCATCGCAGAGGGTCTCATCGCCGTCCTCCCGGTCGGCGCCGTCGAGGAACATGGCGCGCACCTGCCGCTTACGACCGATACGGTGATGGCCACCGGCGTCGCCCGCCGCATCGCGGAACTCACAGACACGCTCCTGCTGCCGGCCATCGCCTATGGCGAATGCTGGACCACCGAGGGCTGGCCCGGCACGCTCTCCATCTCGCCCGATACGCTGCGCGCCCATGTGCTCGATATCGGTCGTGGCCTCAAGCGCATGGGCGTGCGCGGCCTCGTCACCGTCAACGGCCATTTCGGCAATCGCGACCCGATTTCCCAGGCCGGCCGCATCCTTCACACCGAAGGCTTCCCGCTGCTCTGTCTCGACTACCCCCGCTTCGAGGAACTGGCGAACGAGCTGATGGACACCGGTCCCGCCGGCCCGGGCTTCTTCCACGCCGACGAGGTCGAAACCTCGTTCATGCTGGCGCTCGCGCCACAAAGCGTCGACATGTCCCGCGCCGCGCCCGAATATCCCGAATTCCCGCCACTCTTCGGCTCGGTCCCCATGCGCCTGTCCGACTTCAACAAAAGCGGCGTGTTCGGCGATCCGCGCCCCGCCTCCGCCGAAAAGGGCAGGGCGATGATCGAGGGCATCGCCACCGAAAGCGCCCGGCTCATCTGGCTGTGGCGCGAAAATTCCGGAATCTGACGATGACCACCGCGCTCCCTACCGACCTGCACAATACTGCCGCCGACGAAGTGAAGATCCGGCAGGATCTGCTGCTCGTCGCGCTCGGCAAGCGCCCCGCCGATCGCATCCTGCGTGTCGGCCGCCTGCTCGATGTGCATTCCCGCCAGTGGCTTGACGATCAGGAGATCGTCATCAGGGGGCGTCGCATCGCCTGGGTCGGGCCTGCCGGCCAATATGCCGGCACCGCCGCCGAGCACATCCACGAGCCCGGCCTTTCCGCCGTCCCAGGCTTCGGCGAAGTGCACAAGCATATCGAAAGCTCGCACCTCACCCCCGAATACGAGGCGGCCCTCGTCATCCCGCGCGGCAATACCTGGACCTGCGAGGCCTCCCACGAATTCTCCAATGTCGATGGCCCCAATAACCTAGCGTTCTGGTTCGCCGCCCGCGCCGCCGGCTCGCCTTTGAAAATCTTCCCGCAGCCGGGTTCCGCCGTGCCGCCCACCGCCTATGAGTGGGGCGGCGGCTGGTTCGGCAAGGCCAAGCAGGCGGGTTTCATGGCCCAGAGCCTGATGGTCACCGGCCTCGACGAGGTGATGGATTGGCCCGCCGTCTGGAACCCCGATAACCCCTCGCATGATCGGCTCTGGGGCATGATCGAAGCCACCATCGCCGCCCGTGGTGTCGTCGAAGGCCACGCCGCGGGCCTCCGCGCCCTGCCCGAAATCAACGCCTTCGCCGCCGCCGGCATGGCGTCCGACCACGAGATGTTCACCGCCGAGGAGGCGTTCGAAAAGCTCCGCCGCGGCCTCTTTATCGAAATCCGCATTCACACCATGCCCGAAATCATCAAGGGCCTGCTGGAGCGCGGCCTCGCCGATTGGTCGCAGGTCGCCTTTGCCACCGACGATCGCTCCTCGCCGCTCACCCTCGAAATCGGCGCCACCGATCACAATGTCCGTACCGCCATCGCCGCCGGGCTCGCGCCCGAGATCGCCATCCAGTGCGTCACCATAAATCCGGCGCGCCACATGCGCCTCACCCCGCATGTCGGCTCAATCGCGCCCGGCCGCTATGCCGATATCGTGCTCTTGTCCGATCTGCCGTCGCTCGAGATCGCCAAGGTCTGGGCCGATGGGCGTCCGGTCTCCGAAGGCACGCGCTACCTCGCCGAAATCCCCAAGGTGGAGTGGCCAAATTGGGCCCGCCACACCGTCAACATAGCGCGCGATATCACCGCCGCGGATTTCGTCATTCCCGCCGCGCCCGGCCGCGCCACGATGCAGGCGGCGGTCATCCGGCCCTTCCACTGGCATCCGGAATTCTTCACCGTCGACATGCCTGTCGAAAATGGCGAGGTGCAGCGGCGCCCGGACGAAACTATCACCAAGTTCGCCATCGTCGACCGCTTTTCGGGCGAGGGTAAGGTGTCGAAAATGTTCTGGCGCGGCTGCGGCCCGCGCGACCCGGATACTGCGCTTGCCTGCTCGGTCGCCCACGACAAGCACAATATCTGGGTCTGCGGTTCGTCCGATGCGGCGATGGCGCAGGCGGTCAACGCCTTGCGAGAGCAGCAGGGCGGCTGGGCCCTGGTTCATCGCGGCGAACTCGTTTCCACCGTCCGCTTCGAGATCGGCGGGTTGATGTCGGAGCGCCCGGCCGAGGCGCTCGCCGCCGATATGGCCGTGCTGCGCGAGCGCGCCGCGAAAGTGGACTGGATGTACGAGCCCACCTGGCACCCGCGCTGGCATCCGGGTTTCCCGGAGCGGCTGATGTTCGCGACACTGACCTGCGCGCCATGGACCTGGGTGCTCGTCGCCCCGTCGCCCCTCGCGCCCGAGGGTTTCGTCAATGTCACAACCGGCGAAACCCATCCGGTGGTGTGGTAACTCGGCACGCCCTTCGTTGCCTCATGGTGAGCCTGCCGCACCACGCGGCATGAACAGAACCCAACGGGTGTTCCGCTCGCCGCCATCGCACCGCCCCGAACCACCGCCATCTCGGCTTTATCCGCTACGAAACCGCTTTACTAAAGCGGTTATCCCCGTCTAGCCTGTCCCTTGCGAGTGGGGAGGGCAGATGGCGACCATTCACGATGTAGCCGAACGGGCCGGGGTCTCGCCGACCACCGTCTCGCGTTATCTCAACCGCAGGATCGAGCTGCCTTCCGGCACCGCCGGCCGAATTGACGCGGCCATCGCCGCGCTCGACTATCGCCCCAACCGCCTCGCCCAGCGCCTCTCCACGGGCCGCACCGAGGCGGTGGGTCTCGTCGTGCCAGAGATCCGCGAGCCGTTTTTTGCCGAGCTCGCCGGCTGGTTCGCCGACGAGGCCGAGCAGCACGGCTATTCCGTGCTCATCATCCCCACCCGCTCCGATCGTGCGCGCGAAATCCGCGCCCTCGAGGGGCTCGACGACCGGCAGGTCGATGGCCTGCTGCTGATGACCAATACGCCCGACGATGGCACGCTGGCACGCCTCATCGCCGGCCGCCGCGACGTCGTCATCCTCGACGAGGATGTGCCCGGTGTCGCCGTGCCACGGCTCTTCGTCGAAAACACCGAGGGCAGCTATGCGGCCACCCGCCACCTCATTGCGGCGGGCCATCGCGACATTGCCTATATCGCCGGGCCCACCGGGCTCCTCACCGTTTCCGAGCGCCGCCGCGGCTTCGAACGGGCCATGGCCGAGGCCGGCATTCCGGTTCGGCCCGAGCTGGTGGCCGCTGGCAGCTTCGCTTCAGAAAACGCCCGCCTCGCCGTGCATGGTTTCTTCGCGCTGCCGAGCCCACCGACGGCCATCTTCGCCTCGTCGGATTTCATCGCCATGGGCACCGTCACAGCCATCCGCGAGCTCGGCCTCGTGCTGCCGCGCGACATATCCATGGTCGGCTTCGACGACATGCCCTTCGGCGTGCTCCTCACCCCGCCGCTCACGGCTGTCCGCCAGCCGGTCGAGATGCTTGGCCGCCTCGGCTTCCGCACCCTCCTCGCGCTCTTGCGCGGCGAAGCGGTGCCGCAGGTAACGCGTCTTCCCGTCCAGTTGATGCTGCGCCAGTCCGTCGGCGCGCCCCCTCCCAATCCCTGACTTTTCCGCACCTGAAGGAGCAGCAACAATGACCAAGTCGGTCCTCATCGCCGGTGAATCCTGGGTCACCACCTCGGTCCACACCAAGGGTTTCGACAGCTTCACCACCACCGAATACAACGAGGGCGTCGCCTGGCTGCGCACCGCGCTCGAGCAGCATGGCTGGCACGTCACCTTCCTGCCCAACCATCTGGCGCCACGGCAGTTTCCGCTCAGCCTTGGGGCGCTCGAAGCCTACGACGCCGTGATCCTGTCCGATATCGGCGCCAATACCCTGCTGCTCCACCCCGATACCTTCGTGCGCTCGGTGCCCATGGCCAACCGGCTCGAACTGCTGCGCGACTATGTCCGAAATGGCGGCGGCCTCGTCATGGTCGGCGGCTATCTCACTTTCCAGGGCATCGAGGCCAAGGGCAAATGGGCCGGCTCCCCGGTAGAGGATGTGCTGCCCGTCACCATCAAGTACCATGACGATCGCGTCGAGGCCCCGCAGGGCGTGGTGCCCAGGGTCGTCGCCGAACACAAGCTGCTCGCTGGCCTGCCCGCCGAGTGGCCGGCCCTGCTCGGCTACAATCAGGTCACCCCGAAGTCCGAGGCCGATGTCCTCGTCACCGTCGGCGATGATCCGCTCCTCGTCGTCGGCTCCTATGGCGAAGGCCGCACCGCCGCCTTCACGTCGGATTGTGGGCCGCATTGGGCGCCGCCGCCCTTCTGCGACTGGCAGGGCTACGGCACCCTGTGGAATGGCATAGTCGATTGGGTATCTGGCCGCTGATCGGCCGAATTCCGCGGCTTCGCCCTTTACTTCCGCGCCAATCGCAGCAAGTTCTTCAGTTGCGAGTGGAAATCTTCGCCGGGCGCTTGCCCGGCGGAACAGATGGCGGGGCGGGCCGCGCATGGCGCGGACCGTGGCGGGAGTAGAGCATGTCCAAGGCACCGGTCGCCATTCTCGGCATTTTTGTTGCCGATCTTGCTTTCCGGGCGCCGCGGATGCCCCTTATGGGCGAAACCATCCTCGGGCACGGCTTCAAGGCCGGCCCAGGTGGCAAGGGCTCCAACCAGGCCATCGCTGCCGCCCGCGCCGGCGCCGACGCCCGCATGATAACCCGCATCGGGCGCGACGCCTTTGGCGATATGGCCCGGGCCGCCTGGGCCGCCGACAGTATCGATATCTCCGGCGTCGTCTCCGATGACAGCTTGCCCACTGGCGCGGCCTTCATTTTCGTTTCCACCGAAACCGGCGATAACGCCATCATCGTCGAATCTGGCGCCGCGGCCGCGCTCTCGCCTGCCGATGTCATCGCCGCCGAAGGCGCCATCGCATCGTCCCGCGTGCTCCTTACCCAGTTCGAGCAGCCCGTGGAAACGGCCCGCGTCGGGCTTGGCGTCGCGCGCCGCCATGGTGTCATCACCATCCTCAATCCCGCCCCCGCGGTGCCCAGTGACGGCGAAATCTATCGCCTCTGCGATTATGTCACCCCCAACGAGACCGAGGCGGCAAGCCTCACGGGCGTCCGCGTCGAAACCCTCGACGACGCCCGCGCGGCGGCCGGGATATTCATTGCCCGTGGTGCGCGCAACGCGCTGATCACCCTGGGCGAAAAGGGCGCGCTGCTCCACGGCGCCTCGGGCAGTCTGCATGTGCCCGCCTTCCCCGTCGCGCAAGTGGTCGATACCACCGGTGCAGGCGATGCTTTCAATGGTGGCTTCGCCCTCGCGCTTGCCGAGGGTATGTCCGCGCCCGATGCCGTCCGCTTCGGCTGCGCCACCGCCGCCTTGTCGGTTCAGAAGCCCGGCACCGCGCCCTCCATGCCCCGCCGTGGCGAGATCGAGGCGCTACTGCGCCGCGGCTAGTTTGTCGGGCTTCGTCCTCCGCATTTAATCATTGATTTCAATTTGGTGTTCATTCTGCCGCCTGAACCAGCGGTGGCAGGCGATTCTTGTTCTTTGTCCGCACCGCCTTACGAACTCGGGGGCATCCCTTGTCCCAGTCACCCTGGAGGAATGCGTGCGCTTCAAGGATATGAAGATCAGCATCAAGACGATCATCCCAGTCCTGGTGCTCGTCGCCGTCATGGCCATCAGTTCTTTCGTCGGCCTGTCGAGCCTGCAGACTGTAACGTCCGAAGCGCGCGTCACGATCGGAAAGACCGACCCGGCGACCGTGTTGATCGCCCGGACAAACCGGCAGATCCAGGCCCTGGGCTACATGATCTACAAGACTCTGAGCTATCCGGACGAAAGCCCGGAATATGCCCAGATCGCGAAGGATTTCGATGCCGCACTCACCACCATCGATGGCAACCTCGTGGAGGTGGCCGAACTCCTGCCGCAGCACGGGCAGGCCGTGGATGCGCTGCGGGTCCAGTTCGAATCCCTCATCCCCGAGATCAGGAAGCAGTTCGACGAGAGCCACCGTGCCAAGGGCATCACCAACGGTACCGCGCTCACCCCCGAGGATTTGCGCTGGATTGGCCAGGTCGCCAACGCCCAGATGCAGCTCGACCAGAAGCTGGCCGAATGGTCCAAGACATCCGTTGCGCTCAACGACAATATCCTTGCTGAAAGCCACGATCAGGCGCTTAAGCTTGAAGAGACCGCCGCATCGTCCATCCAGCTGATGCTGGCGGTTGCTGTGGGCGGGGCTATCCTCGGCATCGGCATCGCGCTGCTCGTCACCAGTCGCCAGATCAGCTTGCCCATCAACCGCCTCAACTCAACTATGCGGCAGTTGGCCGACGGCAAGTTCGACGTCGAAGTCCCCGGTACCGACCGCAAGGATGAACTGGGCCAGATGGCCAATGCCGTGCAGATCTTCAAGGAGGCTGGCCTCGAGAACGCCCGGCTGAGCACCGAGGCCGAGGCCAATCGGCGGGAAACCGAAGAAACACGCCGTACCAACGAGGCTGAGCGTCGCCGCACCGAGGAAGAGGCCGCCATAGTCGCGGCCCGCACGGCCAACGCCGTCAAGACGCTCGGCCAGGGGCTTGCCCGCCTCGCCGATGGCGACCTGACCGCGCAGATCTCCGAGCCCTTCGAGGGGCCCGGCGACATTCTCCGGGTTCAGTTCAACGAAGCCGTGACCAAGTTCGCGGCCATCATGGCGCAGCTCAAGGAAACCTCGAGCTCCATCAAGTCGGCGACGGGCGAGATCCTCTCGGGTGCCAACGACCTCTCAGAGCGCACCACCAAGCAGGCGGCCGCCATCGAAGAGACCTCCGCAGCCATCGAGCAGCTATCGACCACCGTCAACGAGAATGCCCGTCGCGCCGACGAGGCGAGCCAGAAGGCACGCTCCGTCTCGGTCGCCGCCGAAGAAACCGGCGCCGTGATGCAGAAATCCAACGCGGCCATGGAGCGCATCAGCTCGTCGAGCCAGAAGATTTCCAACATCATCGGTATGATCGACGACATCGCCTTCCAGACCAACCTCCTCGCCCTCAACGCGTCCGTCGAAGCGGCACGTGCTGGCGAGGCGGGCAAGGGCTTCGCCGTCGTTGCCGTGGAGGTGCGGCGCCTCGCGCAGTCGGCGGCCGAAGCCTCGTCCGAGGTCAAGGCGCTCATCGACCAGTCGGCCACCGAAGTCGGCGCCGGCACGCGCCTTGTCGCCGATGCGACACAGAAGCTCGTCGCCATGGTCAGCGACGTGAAGCTGTCGGCTGAGTTGCTCGTGAACATCTCGGGTGCCACCCGCGATCAGGCCTCGGCCATCTCCGAAGTCTCGACAGCGATCCGCCAGATGGACGAGATGACCCAGCACAATGCCGCGCTCGTCGAAGAAACCAACGCCGCCATCGAGCAGACCGAGACCCGTGCCAACGATCTCGATCGCATCGTCGAGCAGTTCGTTATCGATGGCCGCGCTGCTGCCGCTCCCGCCCGCGCTGCTTCAGCGCCCGTGCGTACCGCGGCCAAGCCGATGACCCCGGCGCAGCCCAAAGGCATCAAGGCGCTGCAGGAAAAGGTGAAGACCGCCGCCAAGACCTATCTCACGCGGGGCAACACCGCCGTGAAAGAGGACTGGAATGAGTTCTGAGCGCATCTTGGCGAGGCTCCAGTGGAGCCTCGCGCGCTCAGAACGCCCGGAGAGCCATGCTCGCAGGGCCTGATCGAGGGGAGCGCATCTTGGCGAGGCTCCAGTGGAGCCTTGCGC
>JAIYDI010000024.1 GCA_027487555.1 Hyphomicrobiales bacterium | reverse complement strand
TCGGTGCGCGAGGTCATCGACACGGTGAAGGCGGTTTCGGGCGTTGACTTTGAGGTGATCGAAGGGCCGCGCCGCGCCGGCGACCCGGCCGCCATCGTCGCCAAGGCGGATCGGCTCAGCAGCGTGCCTCGGGACGGCTCACAGCAACCTAACGGGCCAACCCGAATGCGGAACCTACAGTTTATTGAACACGTCGTGTCTGCGCTTGTGATCTGCGATGGCATCATCGAAACCTTGTTCGATTTGGCGCCTTCGTACCGACCATAGGTGATTCCGGCGACACAGTAACACACCAGACCTCAATACACTTGATCTATTTCGCTCCATTGCGAGGCTACGCAATACATTGGAAAGTGACAGGATCATTTCTCTAACTGTACCTATAGGAATTTTTACCCCACATTCCTCACATACTGTATCGTGCATACCGCAATGATCTAGCGTGACAGTTGGTACACCACAAGACATCGCCTCCCACAGCACCGTCGGATTGCCTTCCGCCATGCTAGTTATCACATGTATATCGCTTGCCGCAATCTCATCTAGCACTTTCACCCTGGGTATAGCGCCAGTAAACCGTACCCGATCAGCAATCCCCACGACACGTACGCGGTCAGATAATCTCTGCAACATTGGACCCGCCCCCACAACGACAGCCTCCCACTTACATTTACGCCCAATCTGCGCTAACGCCTCAATGAACAGGTCTGGACTTTTTCTATCGTCTAAGCTACCCACCCAAACAAACCTAAAGGGCGACAATGCCGATGTCTCTTTCGGGTCCCGTAGGTCAATTTCCCGGATTCCATTTTCTGGCCACACATCGACGATCCGACCAAAGCGCGCAAAGATATACGCAGCAGTGTCCGTCGTAGCTGCCACAATTTTGTTCGCTTCATTTATCTCGGTTGCAACATTCCCGCTGTGGCGAAATTGAAATTGTGTAACGACATTCTTAAGGAGAGCCAAACAGTTAGCGAAAGAAAACTTCCATACCGGCCGCCTTACAAGCTGAGGAACCACTCCACCGATCGGGCCCCACATGTAGGGTATACCCAGGCGCCGCATGTATCCTGGCTCTCTGAATCCTATGGGAGAGACAAAATGTACAACATCAAACGCTTCGTTCTCGCACAATTCTAGCGCAGCCCTGAACGCCAAGCCATGCCATCGGCGATACGCGAGATAAAAGCTGTACTTGAAGATGCCGGATTTGTTGGCAAAGTTCAGGATATTGCACCAAATATCAGGAACCACTCTTATCATTTTCAGACGAGGGAAGGTGGTCTCAATATCTTCTGGCACAATGTCCCCAAACTCTCCCATATGCATTCCGGCACAGCCATACAATACGTGGACATCGTGGTCCTGCGATAGCTCCGCAGCGTAGTTCCAACCAACAGAATACTCAGATCCTCGTGACGGAGAGATGGCATATATCAGAGCCAGTACTTTCATTCGCGATGCCCACATAAGCATTCTGAAAAGAAGCGTATCAAGTCGGACTGGAATCGATCGATTGTATAGAATCTAAGAAATCTCTCGTGACCTGCGATTCCACAGGCGGACGCAAACTCCCTGTTATACCAGAACTCTTCAATACAGCGCGCGAGACCACGCGCGCTACCTGGCGAAAAACACAGCCCCGTTATCCTATCTTGGATTATCTCGGCAATACCACCATGATTCGCCCCAATTACTGGTCTAAAAGAGGCCATTGATTCAACAGCAACTAGTCCGAATGACTCGGGCACTCTGGACGGCACAACAACAACATCGCACCATTCATATAGAGCAGCGGTATCGGTGACAAAACCCAACATTTCGATCTGGTTGGCCATATTACCAGTAGCGATGCGCTCTTTAAGCTCTCTAGCCCAACTGGATCTTCCGAACGAGTCACCTGCTATTTTTACATCTATATTCTGCCGTATCCCGTCAGGAAGAAAATTTAGCGCATCGATCAATAGATCCTGCCCCTTCGCCTTGCTTAGGCGTCCGATTATCAATATTTTTAGTCTATCTCCTTTCATTTGTTTCGGACCACTCTTTGCGCCAAACTGCGGGTTGACACCATTTGGTACAATATTCGCCATACTTGCATCTATACAGGCAAATGCCGCAGCTGTCGATTTGGAGTTGAAGATGATTTTGACTTTAGTCCATACAAGCAAATCGGCAAACAATCGACGCAGAAGTCCGCTTGGGATTTCATGAATATGAACTACACACTGCGCTTTACTCCATCTCGCAGCAATCAAATGATCTAGAACAACTATAGTGTTTATGTACACCACATCATAACTATTCATCGTTCTGAGCGCGTTCCATACATATAACGGTAGAAGAATTGTTCTAAATATCAGTCCAATCCAGCCGTAGTATCGTCTGAGAACCCATATTGGTTTTACGCTGACGTTTATTCCAAGCGAATTTATCGCATTTACCAATGGGCCCCTTCTAGGGACAATTACATCAACTCTCGAATATCTGTTAGATCTTTTTATTGCCATTAGCGCTTCCGCAAAAACTCGATCGGATCCATACATTTCCGCGCTCTGGTGAATCGCAAGCATGTTATTTGCACGATCGCCGGTCATTGATTGGGAACCCCTTTGGTGACGGAATTCATACGATGGATAATTTTCCACCCTGGCATTGCGCCATATTCGTACTGCTTGCTCCCATGGAAAACATACATGATCGATTGCGAGCGAACAGATCGACTACCTGATGATTGCAAACCACGCTGGGGCGGGTATTCTCTACCGCCGGCTTTCATGTGTACACAGAATCTGCATGCAATACCGCTTCGTACGCCTCAAGGACCTTCTCCCACCGGAACTCCGCGGCATGGCGTGATCTTGCTGAGGCGCGGTTAGAAGTGAGATCGATTTGTTTGCCTAAGACCGAGTTAAGGCATGCCTTGAGGTGCTCGGCATCGTCGAAGTAGATCTGGTCGGGCCCTGCCACCCAACGGTTAAACCGATTGTTGTGAGCGATAACCGCGCAGCCCGCCCCCAAGGCCTCCACCAACGATGGGTTTGTTCCGCCAACTTGGTGACCGTGCAGGTATGCGAGGCAATGAAACCTAAGCGCTCCAACAAGAGTCTCATCATAGATGGCACCTGGAAAAGCCACTTCGGAGGAAGCAGCAGCGCGCACAGCACGATGGTATGCATTGTCTAGATCGAGTTTGCCCAGAACCATCAGCTTTACGCCGCGACGGGCCGCAGAGAATGCTACGACAATGTCAAGAATTGAATTCTCGGGTTCTATTCGTGCAATAGATATAAAGTACGCTTTCGACTCTAACCCCCAAGTCGCGAGACGATCGGCTGGGGCATTCTCAATTGTGTCCGCTCCATAGGGAATTACAACTGAGCGGTTGCACCAGTGACGCTGGAGGTGCCTGGCAATCTCGGGATGATCAGCGATGGGCAAGGAACTAACGTTGGCGCCGACAAACTCATTGAGCAGGAACCAGGCCTTGACAGGTGAAGACCACTTCGCCCGTTTCCACTCAATACCATCCATGTTCATTACCACACGTCGCCCCAGGAGACGACTAGGGATCATGAAGATTGCCGTGTTGTAGCCAAGTATCAGATCAACGCCCTGTCGACGCTGAACGTCTACGGTGCAGCGCCAGTCGAATATCATGCTGGCTACAGACCCGGCCTGACGCGTTCCTAGATGAATGCGATGGATTCCGTCCCAGTCGTCCTCGAAGTCCGGAGCGAGCATCCCGTTCGGGTCGGGTTCAAGTTGGCAATAGACATTGACCTTCCAGCCACGATCACGGAGGTAAGGTGCAAGGCGCCCAGCAAACGTTTCGAAGCCGCCGTGGGCGGCCGGAATCCCCCGAATTCCCATTATGTTGACTTGCTTGCTGTGGCGACCGGAAATCCTGCGGTACCCCGCTGTTTGCCTCCTCAAGGCAGTCTGCAAATTGTTATCGTCCATCGTTGCGCTTATGTCCCGCTTCGGCTTTGGTTCAGCAACAATGGCAAAGCCATTGACACAGCCAATGCAGGGACGCGCAAGTCCTTGTTTGGCAGGATCCTTATCCCACCACCCGCCCAGGTGATGCCGACGGCTGGATCGTCCCACCGGATCGCACGTTCCGACGCCCCGTGCCAGAAGTCCGTGGTCTTGTAGAGAAACTCGGTATCGTCCTCAAGCGCCAGGAACCCGTGCG
>JAIYDI010000046.1 GCA_027487555.1 Hyphomicrobiales bacterium | reverse complement strand
GGCAAAGGTTGAGACCGCGCACGGGGTCAGCATCATACGCCGATGCCAGCGCGGAACGAGGGTAGAACGGCCCCTCTTGGAAGCTGAGGCGACAATCCCTTCAAGGTCGGCCTCCATCGACATCAGCCAGCGGCCTTCCCAATAGTGGGTAGCTAGTCTGAAAAGCTCGAAACGTAGACCAAGGTCGACGCGATCCTCTAGCCCATCCTCCAGTCCATTTCCGTCAAGCGAGATCAGTGCCTGTTTTCGAGCAGATTGTGCGGCACTGATGTCGGCTCGCAGCTTCCTGATGCTTGTCAGGCTCTCCAAAGCCGATGCGTGCTCGGCTTTGGCCTTTCGCAGCGCCTGATCAAGGTACTGCTCAATCTCAGAGATACGCGTCAGGCCATCGATCGCGGATAGACCTTCGAGGGCGAGGCGGGCCCTGAGGGCGCGCTTGCGTTCGATGCCAGGGAGAAAGCTGAGAAGCGCCAGAAGGCTGGGTTCGTGAGCTTGTTGGCGATCGAACGCTGCGCGGTGCCGCTGCATGGTTTCGACGAATAATGCCCGAGCGCTGGCCGTTGCCTGAGCATGCGCCTCTATCGCTGCCGGGTCGCCCCCGAGTGCCTGCGCTTTGCCGATCGCTATGGATTGTTGTTCGAGGCTGTCGTCGGCGCCTTTGAGCTTTCCTACCCGAAGGGCGATGTCTCGACGAAGGGCAGCGACATAATCGGTTACCTCCCCCTCGATCTCAGGAAAGGCCGCTCGTGCTGAGGCCAGCCATGCAGCTTTGGCCGTCGGGAAGCCTTCAGAGGTTTCCATCCGGACTTGGAAATCCTCGGTTTGATACTTCTCTGCCGCCTCTTGCCTTCGGGAGTTTGCCGCCAGGAATATTCCAAAACTATCGACCTGCGGCAGCCATCGTCCGGCGAGGGGGCCATCGCCCGCAGCGAAGTCCTTACCAAATGCGTCGATGATGTTGGTGACCGCTTGGTTGTTCGAGGAGGTGGCCACGATCACGGGCGGATCGCCGCCGTCCAATGCCGCGCGAACCCAGAGCCCAGCCACCGCCGATAGGAGAAGCGTCGTCTTGCCTGTGCCTGGCGGGCCATTGACGGCAATGACTTCGCCTTCAGCGGCAGCGTCGAGCCAAGCCAGAACTTGCCGTTGCTGTTCAGCGAGCGGGAAACGGGGGTTGGAATGACCCAGGCGACGGGCGAGTGCTCGCTCTACCGGTGGGTTGGCGACCGAGCCCCCCTTCGGACTGACGATTTTGTCGAGAAGCGGTGTCTCCGGACGACCGGCAAGTATCTTGTCGTACACGTCCAGGATGTTGCGCACTGTCGCCGAAGCGTCTTCGGCCGGCTCCAATAGACCAAAGCCGGCCGGACCGTAGTACTGATCTCCTGTGGGCCAGCCCTTCGCCACGGCGTCTACCATCTTCCGGCAATGGACCAGATAGGCCGCCCAATCTGAATGATCACCTGCTTGCAACGGCTCTGCAGTTAGGAACCTGTCTAGTGCCTCCACGGCGCCGATCGAGAATTCGTCAGAAGGCAGCGGTGTCAGTAGGTCGCGCGCAATGGCGTTGCGATGCGGCGAGATCTTCCCCTCGCGATCGACCGTCGCTTCTGTAACGACAGGTGCGACCAGTTCAGGAAGGCCGTCACCAATTGCTGCACCGTGTGATAGCCGTCTTGCCACCACAAGCGGCCAGAAGCGAACCTCAAGTGCCTTCGCTTTTGGCTGGTCTTTGAACAGTTGGCTGACCGAGTGCTCAGGCAGCAGACCATTTCGCAGGGTCTCAGACGACAGTTCGACAAACCGCTTACGATCCCGCTGGCTGAACTTGCCCTCTCCCAAAACTCCGTCTGCCAAGGAGGTGCGCCAATAGCGCAGGACGGCTTCGATATTTCGGCTCACAAGTCTGGTCCCTAGAAAGGTGACAAGCGATCGTCTACTCAGATGCTGACAAGCTGTACATGCCTGTAAGCAGACAACAGGCAGGTTGAGCTTAAAACCTTACAATGTCTTGAGGTGTTCCCAGCTCGCTTTGGGGGCGGTCTCAGCGAGCGAAAGAGTTGGCCGCCAAAGTGAGCCGCAACGGTCGCACTACATTGTCGAAGATGAGTTCCTCCGCGAAAGCTGGTTAGGTGATCGAACCCATGCAAACCGTTGGGGATCTCGGGCGAGTAGGCTTTCCCGTAGCGCGTCTCTGATCTCCGGTAAGCAGCGATGCAGGACGCCACGAATTTCCTGGTCAACGGCGTGAGGCTCTGCTCCGAGTTCCTCGGCCTTTGCATACCAATCATGGCCAGCGTCAAAATCACCTTCTGTCATGCTGATCGCACCCAACAATGTGCACGGATGAAAGTCCGTTTGCCTCAGTAGGTGAGCCTCGTATCCAAGGTCGCTCGCCTCCTTCAGTCGGCCAAGGTCGCGCATTGCTCCTCCGCGCGTAGTGCGCACTGCTGACTGGAGTTTCGAGCTGAGACCAGTCAACTCGAGTAGCGTCGTCGTGATACCCAAGGCCTCTTCGGGCGCCTCCGCGTTTCGCCAGTGCGAGCAGGCGTTGATCGCAGTCCAAGGATCATCTGTGGCCTTCCATTCTTCCGTCAATGCAAGGGCTTCCAGACGGTGGTGGGCGGCTCTGACTTCAGGTGTCCAACACTCCGTTTCAGTAGAGAGCCAGATCACTTCCTCTGGTGAGAAGCGTTGTCCACCTGCTAAGCTCTTCAACAGCGTGATGACGGGGCCATAGACTGCGGCATCCACATAGCCGATGCCGAACCGTTGAAATAATTGTTGGGCTTCATGGCGTCGACGTCGCACCGGGTCGCTTTCCAGCTCCGCGAAAAGACGGCTGGAAGCGGCGGCACTATCGGCGGCGCGCTTTTCCGCCGCGTCCGTCGCAGCGGTTGCCAATTGGGCCGCCGCGCTCAAGCGGGCATTTTGTTCTGCCGCTGCTGCTCTCCGAAAATCCTCTGATGGTATCAAACCACTCGCCAGGGCATGAAGCGACACGAGGCCCTGTTTCTCCAGGAACGCCAAGGCGTAGACGCTAAGAGGTCCGCCGTCGTCGATAGCCTGCAGAACGTCTTGCAAGCGTGCTCCAGCGACTGTTGCGCCCGGTAAATCCTCGACGAAGTATCGTCGGGCAACATCGCTTGGCAGATGCACTAAGGATCCTATCCGGCGCGAAACGATAATCCCGAGGATGACCGAACTCATCTCGATAGCAACAGGCGCAGTCAATCAGGGTTTGCTAAGCGTTTCAGCGCCTTCTGACTCTGTCAGGTTTCAGCAAACGACCGGTTGACTCCATCCGATGACGACGCGCGAGCAACCGCTTCCGGCGCGGATCGGACATTGGGCAGCAACCATGGAGATGCTTTGCATGAACTACCTAGTGGGAGCCACCTACCGCAAACCGGTGGAGTTCGAAGGGTGTGATCCGAACCTGATGGTATATTGTTATTCTCTAACAGGCATTTAGTGAGATTGTGTCGGAAATTCTCTCGACATTTCCGGGGGGTTAGGAAGCCGAACCCCATCGCCAGTTCGAAATCCCTCCCTCTCTGCCATTAACTCATTGATATTAAAGGTATTTTTGGTCTTTTGAGGGTACCTCGTCTAACCCTCGGGAAGGTCGCCTCTATTCGCCGTGACCGTCACGCGAACCCAACTGGAGACGGCCAATTCGGGGCCGAATTCGCGATGCGTTTGGGCAATTCTCCAATGGGCTATTTGGCACTTGGCATTATGGCGCTTCATTGCACCACCGGTTCGTAGCCGGATTACATAGGTGGCGACAGCTTCGGGCGCGGCGTCAACTACGTCCAGGGCCACACGGCCGCCGGCAACACGATCAACGAGTCCCTCAACGTGGATGCCGACGACCAGGCGATCCACCTGAAGACCATGGGCATGATGCACTACGGTGACCAGGGCGATAGGAAACTATCACCGCCGAGCTCTACTGGGAGAACCTCATCCGCCCGCTGCAGGAGAGGTGGTAACCCGTTCTGGCGCCAGAAGAGTTCGAGGCTCCGAAGTCGGTGCTCTTTGTCGAGGGCTGAGCAAGGCGACCTCATCGCCGACTTCGTCGGCAGTCTTGCTTACGATCAAGCGCTTGCCGTTGCTTTTCACCCTTAGGCATCTGACACTTGGTGCGAGGGACGCTCCGGTGAGCGTGACAGGGTGAAATGCTACGACTTGTACCGTCCGTGGAGGACGCCAGCAGGGACTATGTCCTCATTCAGGCCTGGAAGAAGGCCTCGAATTACATCCGCTACCACAATTGGTTCGCCGATACGCTCGAGCTGGACTACCAGACTGCCAACCTCCCAGATTTCCTCCAGACTATCGGGGAAGACATGCAGTCCGGTCGGTGGGTCACCGACCCACTGCGCTTGGTGCTCGCGCCGAAAAGCCAAAGTTGGCAAATCTCGTCGGAGACGAATGGCTGGGAGGCGAAAGCAGAGCAGGTCGAGCTTAGGCCTCTTGCCCATGCTAGCCTGAGGGATCAGGTCGCCGCCACGGCGCTGATGCTTTGTCTAGCGGATTTCGTGGAGACGGTTCAGGGGGACCCTCGTTCGCCTCGCGAAGGACGCCTACGGCTGAGCACCGCGTCGTACGGAAACCGACTTTTCTGCGACACCGGCCCCGACGGGATACTCGAGCATCGATGGGGCTCTTCGAAACTTTACAGGGCTTTCTCGGAAGATTACCGAACGTTCGTAAGTCGCCCTGACGCAGTTGCCGGCACCCTGGCTGAGCCTCCCGGGGCGAGGATCGTCATGGTCCAGTCCGATCTCAAGCAGTTTTACGACCGCGTGCGACCGTCACTGATCTCTGAGAAGCTGGCTGGTCTGCTCGGACCGCAAGTCGAACCTGGGTTCCTGCGGTTGGCGTCTCAGGTCCTAAACTGGCGCTGGCATCCCGAGGATCTGCCATGGGCCCATCGATATGCCGAAACCAGGCAAATCGATGGGTTTGACGAAATCGGGCTCCCGCAAGGTTTGGTTGCAGCGGGCTTCTTTGCCAACGTCGCCCTGCTTGATTTCGACAGCGCCTTGATCACTTCGCGTGGCACGGACATAGGCGACGGTGTGGTGCTCCACGATAGCTGCCGATATGTGGACGACCTGCGTCTAGTGGCGGTCGCCCCGACGAGCGTCTCGATCGGAACAGTGGAGGAGATCGTTTTCGCTCATCTGCAGTCGGTACTTCAGGAAACAGCAACGGGCTTGATACCATCCGAGGAGAAAACTCAAGCCGCGCACCTCGGCGGTGAAGTTCGTCCGCTCCTTCGCCAAAGCCGGAAGATGGAGCGCATCCAGCACTCGATCTCCGGAGGCTTCGACATAGCGCGGGGCGAGGAGATAATCGATGCCGTGCAGTCGCTCGTGAGAGCACAGGAGCATTACAGCCGAGAGTCGACCGAGAACAAGGACAAGGCGGCGCGAAACGGACGCGACAAACGCTTGCCTGTTCCAGACGTCAAGGATGCAACTGTAGCTCGGTTTGCTGCAGCGCGGTTTCGATCCACGTACCGATCACTGAGGCCACTGTTGTTCGACGCAGACGGTGAGGACGCTGACATCCTACCGTCCGGCAACCCTTCCGAAGTGGAAACGGGCGCAGAGCTCACCAAAGTAGACCTCGACGAGGAGGCGCGGAACTTCGCGCTTAACTTGTTACAGAGCTGGATTGAGAACCCGTCCAACGTCCGCTTGCTCCGTATCGGCCTCGATATCTGGCCATCTGTGGCCGAACTCGCAGACGTGCTGGATTTGCTGCGTCCTTACCTTTCGCAGGCGGACAGTCCAGCACGTCGTGTCGCCGTCTATAGCTACGCCGAGATTTTCAAGGCCGGGGCGACCGAAACGGGCTTCGTAAAAGACAGCGAGAGCCTGTCGTCTGCGTTGGATATGGAGGCGTATCGACGTCGATTGGCTGACGAGGCGTACGACGTCCTGGGTTTCGATCACATACCCTGGTACTTGGCGCAGCAGGCGCTGCTTGTTCTCGCCGTTACCCGGCGGGACGTCGAAGCCGATTTTAGCGTTCAGGGTCTGACTCACATCGGGACGGCGAGGTACTTGCAGTTCATCCGCTTCCTGCAAGGCGATTTCACAGGGCTGAATGCTGGGGAGTTCGCGACATTTTCGGTAATGGCACGACGTTCCGTGTTGGACAGGAACGAGGCGCTTGAACTAATAGGCTATGAGATAGACGCAGACGTACTTCGCGAGATTGCGGCACGCGACCCCGGGTTCGCCGCTGAGATACGCCCAGAGCCCGCTCGCGTAGCAAATGACACGAAGGAAGCCTTGCAGCTTCTTCCGAAGGGGGCGCGGTGGGTACCGCTGTCGGATATCTTCGACCCCGAGTACGAAATCGACCTGCGGCACGAAATGGGAGTGACGAGCCTGCTAGCGGCGCTGGCTCGGCTGAGCACTACCGAAAGGTTCCCTGACACACTTCTCCCTCGATCCGTCGAGGTGGTCACTAGCAAAGTCTCGGGGCACGACACCGTAAAGAGTCTCCGGATTGTGCCGCCGGCCTTCGATGAGCTAAACGGCGCATTGTCGGCGCTTTATCAGGTGCCGGGATGGTGCCCCACGACACAGCGCTGGCGGTTTCAGTTCGGATTTCTGGCAAGATTTATCCTTACCGGACGACATGATTTCACCCATGTCCCCCGCACCTCATGGCGGGAAGCCAAACCGGTCTACCGTCCTGTCACAAGCCACTGGTACCAGCGTGTGTACGGTCTCCACAGTGGCTTGGAGGGTTTCGGGGATGATTGGCTAGCGATCTCTGAAGCGACGGAAGATCTCCTTTACACGCTGCTGACTTGGCCAGGCTGTCGTGAGAGACCAGACGCGGGTTGGCTTCGTCTCGATCCCGCCGACCTGCATCGCTTCCTAAGAGGCAAGTACAGCGATGTCCGAAAGAGCGTGGGGACAGGCACACAGACGCTCATGCTAAAGGTCGCGGCGCCTTTGCATAGCGGACCAATCGAGCGACCGCTGAAGGGTTGCGTTGTCCAGACCGTGACGCCGTACAAATTCGACGTGGGCGACCTGACCATGTCGGAAAGATCGACGCGCAAGAAGCATCGTAAGCACCTGACGACCGCTCTGGCAGCTGTAGAGAAAATGCTGGAACTTCGTGCGACCCACGAGGACATCGAGAAGCGCCTGGACTGGCTCATCCTCCCGGAATTGGCCGTTCACCCGGAGGACATCGAGCGCCACATCATACCGTTCGCGCGGCGGTACAAGGCGATGGTGCTCGCCGGCGTGACCTACGAGGAGGTCGAGAGCGGGTTGCCGGCGGTGAACTCGGCAATGTGGATACTGCCGCAGATGGTCCTAGGCCGGGGCTTGCAGATGAAGAGACGGCGCCAGGGGAAACGCCATCTTGCGGCTCAAGAAATTACTTGGGAAAGAATGGGCCTTCTCAGGAGTTTCCGCCCGGCCCAATGGCTAGTTGGATATGAGTGGAGCGGTGCCACCGCGGAGCGACCACTCTGGCTGTCGGCGGCCGTTTGCTATGACTCTACCGACCTGGGCCTCGCCGCCGACCTACGTGATCGATCGGACGTTTTTGCCATACCCGCGCTGAACAAGGACGTAGGCACCTTCGACCAAATGGCGCTGGCTCTGCATTACCACATGTTCCAGATGGTGATCGTCGCCAACAACGGGAGGTATGGCGGTAGCAACGCGCATGTTCCGAAGAAGGAGCACTACGTGAAACAGGTCTTCCACACACACGGGCAGCCGCAGGCGTCCATCTCGTTCTTCGAGATCAAGGACATCCGCGACATGATCAATCGGCGGAGGGCGGGCCTTGCACCATTGCCGGGGAGCCTGCCGGAGGACGTTTGGAAATACCCGCCCGCGAATTTCTAGAATTGGCCAACATCGCGCGCGTCCAGGTCCTGCACTACGCTGCGTTCATCCGATTAGGTCGTCGATGCTCTCGAGGTAATCCTCGCCGGCCAATTATCAGAAATGCTTGAGGGCGCCTTGCAGCGTGTGGAACGTGTATTCGCTGCGGTGATGGAAGCGTTCGCCCTGGATCGAAACGTGGGCGACAGCCCAGTCCTTGAGCGACTCGCCGGCGAAGCGGGTCAGCACGACGAGAGCGTCGTTGGAGACGTGGTGGTGGACGACTAGGCTCGTAGCTTAGTTGTTCCGAGAGAATACCCCTCCGAACGCAAGCCTGGCGGCATATTCCTCGAGTCCTTCCTTAGAGACCGCCAGAGGGCATCTAGGAAACTCGGTCGGGACCTTCCAGCGGATCTGGACCACGGAGGGCGTCAGTGACGGGTATTCAGGTTCGTTGGCATTCGACATCGGCATCTGCTCGGATAGCTGCTGAGCGCATCGGCACCAAACTTGGCTGATCGGCTTCAAAACCTAGCCAGCCCCGAACATCGCCATCTGCTCCTCCCAGCGCAGCGGCAGCCGCTCACGCCATATCAGCTTGCTGGCCGTGAGCCCGGCCGGCTGCTGACCTGTGAGGATGCTCTCAACCATCGCCGGGGCCAGGAAGGCCAGCGGCAGCACCTGGCCGACATAGCTGTCGGTGAAGCCCTCCGTCGCACAAATCTCCGCCATCGAGGCGACCTCGCCCGACTTGAGCCGCTCTGCCCAGTCCCACGCGCGCACCACCGCAGTGACTAGTGATCGGTCCACAGGGCCGGCATTGGCTGAGTTCGGCAGCACAAGCTTCATCTGCCGACCGCGCCGTGCGGGTCGATAGGGCACCGCGACCGAGAACTCCTCATCAGCTTCAGGCTCATTGGTTGCCCAGATGGCGGTCGCCTTTGGGATGCCGAGAACAGTCCGCAGCCCGCCGATTGAGAAGCTTAGCAGTAAACGGTCGTGGCCAACCGTTACCCCGCGGAGGATCTGACGAGCCTTCGCCATCAGATCCTCGTCGATGCGGTTGGCCAGTGCATTCTGAAACACACTGGCAGCTCGCACCGCAGCAGGTGCCTCGACCGAACTTGTAGCTTCTAGACGAGCGAGGAGGACTCGGTGATCGGCCAGAACACCCCTGAGGCCAGTGATGACGGCAGCTTCTATCTCGACCGCCGGGAGCCGCGCTGCCGGAAGACTAGAAGCCCGGCCGGTCTGGTCTTCGACGTAGTACCGATAGCGCTTCGCACCTTTGTTGGCGCCACTTGCGATGAACCGCGATCCCGCTTGCGTGTGAAGCAATCCCTCAAGTAGGTGGACCTGCGGAGCAGCGCGGCGGCGACGGCTCCGCGAGCCTTGGGTGTTCTCGGCAAGCTTTGCCTGCACCGCGTCCCAGGTTGACTTCTCGATGATCGCAGTGTGCTGCCCGCGATGTGAGATCGCCTTGTGCGGAACCCGCCCGATGTAGATGGGACTGGACAGGAGCTTATAGAGGTGGCCGCGGGTAAAAGGTCGGTTGCCGTAGTGGTTGCCCTTGGCTGAGTACCGAGCCGCTGTTCGAATACCGTCCCGTTCCAAGCGATCTAGAAGGGCGGGGACGTTACCCTCCTCCAGGTACAGGGCGAAGATCCGGGTGATAGTGGCAGCGTCAGCCTCGTTGATCACCAGCTGACGGCCAACGATGTCGTAGCCCATGGGCGGCACACCACCCATCCACATGCCCTTCTTCTTGGATGCCGAGATCTTGTCTCGAATGCGCTCGCCGGTGATCTCACGCTCGAACTGAGCGAAGGACAGCAGCACATTCAGCATCAGCCGACCCATCGAGGTCGTAGTGTTGAACTGCTGGGTGACTGACACGAAGGACACGCCCCTCTTGTCGAGCGTTTCTGCGAGTCTGGCGAAGTCAGTGAGGGATCGGGTGAGCCGGTCAATCTTGTAGACGACGATGATGTCGATGCGCCCGGCGTCCACTAGCTCGATCAATTGCTTCAGCGCCGGGCGATCCATGTTGCCACCGGAGAAGCCGCCGTCATCGAAGCGTTCGGGCTGCAGTCGCCAGCCTTCGTGTTCCTGGGACCGCACATAGGCTTCGCAGGCCTCTCGCTGGGCATCGAGCGAATTGAAGTCCTGCTCCAAACCCTCCTC
>JAIYDI010000027.1 GCA_027487555.1 Hyphomicrobiales bacterium | reverse complement strand
CCCCCTCACCCGGCGCTCCGCGCCCATAGCCCGCAGGCATAGCCTGACGGGCGTTCTTCGCTGCAAAGCTCCACCGGAGCTTTGCAAGAGCACTCAGAACTCCCTCACGAGGGAGAGGGGAAGTGGCGGCTCTCCAGCAATCCGCCCCTACCGCCCGTTGATCTGCGCGGAGAGCTTCTTGCCCAGTTCCTGACCGCTCATGGCGGCCCCAAAAGCGAAGCCCTGCGCGAACTGGCAATTGAGCTGCTGCAGCCGCTCGATCTCGTCGATGGTTTCGACGCCCTCGGCGATGACGCTCAGGTCCAGCTCGCTCGCGAGCGTTATGATCGCCCGCATGATCGGCACCTGCGTGTGCAGGATGCCGCTGTCCTCGGAAATCTGTACGAAGGGCGCTGGGATCTTGATGGTGTCGAACGGGAAGCGGTGCAGGTAGCTCAGCGATGAGTGCCCGGTGCCGAAATCGTCAAGGGCGAGGCGAAGCCCCAGCCGCTTCAGCACTTCCATCACATAGGCCGAATGCTCGGGGTTGCTCATCACCTGCTGTTCGGTGATCTCAAGCTTCAGATGCTTGGTCACCTGGCGATGGTCATTGACCAGGGCGCGCAGATCGTTGAGCAGCGTCTCGGTGGCAAGCTGGGTTGGCGACAGGTTCACCGAAACGAAGAAATCGTCCGGCAGGTGCATCGAGGCCGACCATTCGCGCGCTTGCCCTGCCGCCTGCTCGAGCGCCACCCGCCCAAGCCGGTCGATGAGTCCGGTGCGTTCGGCAAGCGGCACGAACTCGTCCGGCATCACCACGCCGCGCTGCGGGTGGTTCCAGCGCATCAACGCCTCGCAGCCGGCGATCGTGCCGGCATGGATGTCCATGATCGGCTGGAACTGTACCTGCAGCTCGCCGTGCCGCAGGCCGCGGTCGAGGTCTTCCTCGCTCGCCTTCGAATAGGCCGCGATCGATTTGGCCGAGGCGCGGAACGCCTCGATGCGGTCGCCGCCAAGCCGCTTGGCGTAATACATGGCGAGCTCGGCATCGCGCAGCACTTCGGGCGCCGTCGCCGGGTTGCCGTCATAGATCGTCACGCCGATCGACGCGGTCAGCGTCAGGTCGCGGTCGCCAAAATTGAACGGCGCCTTCAGGGCCTTCCGAATCTGCTCGGCCGTCTCGGCGATCTTGCCGGCGGCCTGCTCCGAGGCGAGGATCACGCCGAACTGGTCGCCGCCGAGCCGCGCGACGGTATCGAGTTGCCGCATGGCGCGGGCAATACGGCGGGAAATTGCGAGGATCACCGAATCACTGGCCGAATGCCCAACGCGCTCCTCAAGCTCGGTGAACCGGTCGATATCGATGAGGAAGACCGCCGGTTTCGAGCCGTTCGGCATGCGCGCCCTGACCAACGCCCGGTCCAGCCGGTCGAGGAAGAGCTGCTTGTTGGGCAGGCCGGTGAGGATATCGTGAACCGCGTCATGCAGCAGGCGGTCGCGGCTGGCGCGATCCTCGTTCACGTCCTGCAGCGTGCCGACAATGCGCGTCACCTGGCCGTCGCCACCCAGCACCGGCTTCACCCGCATGCGGAACGTGCGCCAGGTATTGTCGTGCGCCTCGAGCCGGATGTCAGACGATACCTTGCCGCGCCGCAGTTCCACGAGTGTGTCGAAGGCCGTGCGGAACCGGTCGCGATCCTCGGCATGCACGCGGTCGAGCCAGCGCTTGATGGAGCCGCGCAGCGCGCCGCGGCGCTCACCAAGCCGGACGCCCAACTCATCGGACACCGTCACGCGGTCGCGCTCGATATTCCAGTCGAAGACAAAGTCGCCCGAGCCGGTCAGCGCCAAAGCGCGACGCTCGACTTCGGACAGTGTGCCGATCGATACCTGCCCTTCCGAAAAAGCGTGCTGCACCGAGGTAAAGCCCAGCAGCATGACGATCAGCACGAGGCCGCCATCGATCGCCGGCTGCGCCACGTCGTTCGACACCTGTCCGGTCAGCACCAGCCAGGCAAAGAACAGCCAGGCGATATAGATCACCCAGGTCGGCACCAGCAGGACGGCGCGGTCATAGCCACGCAGCGCGAGCAGCAGCACGAGGAAGAAGCCGGTAATGCCAAGCAGCGCCATCACCAGCCGCGCCACGGTTGCGGCGATGGAGGGCTGGAAGAACGCGAAGCCGAAGAGCGTCAGAAACACCACCACCAGCGCCAGTGCCAGGTGGATGAAACGCAAGTGCCAGCGGTGCAGGTTCAAATAGATGAACATGAACCCGAACAGGGTGGTGGCGATGCCCGCCTCCGCCGCGGCACGGAAGGGCTGCATCGCCCCGTTCGAGATGCCGAGCAGCGGCCCCAGAACGCCGAAATCGATGAGCAGATAGGTCAGCACTGCCCATGAGAAGGCCGCCGTTGCCGGGAAGATGCCCCGCCCCTTCACCACGAACATGATGGTGAGGAACACGGCGGCAAGCGCGGAGATGCCCAGCACCGTGCCGCGGAACAGTGTGAACGAGTTCACATAGTCGCGGTAGGCGTCGGGCTTCCACAGGTAGAGCTCAGGCAGCGCCTCGCTCGACAGCTCGGCAACAAAGGTCACCGTCGCGCCGGGGTCGATCACCACCTCGAACACGTCGGCCTCGCGGTCGGGGAGGCGGGTCGGGCGGATGCCGGCGCTCGGTGTCAGGGTACGGATCCGCTCGGCGCCCAGGTCAGGACGGAACACGCCCGACCCGGGGAGGCGGAAATAGGGCGCCACCAGGAGGCGCTCCATCTGCACGTCCGAATCGTTCTTGAGCGCGAAAAGTGCGAATTTGGGATTGCTGGCTGCATCTGTCGCCAGCACTTCGATGCGGCGGATGATGCCGTCTTCGCCGGCGGCGGTGGAGAGCTGGACCTTGCCGCTGTCGCCATCGACGATGTCGACGACGCCGGTCAGGTTCACCGCGTTCACGTCCTCGGGGGCGGTAATCACCTCGAAGGCGGTGGCCGGCCATGCGGCAGCCACAGCGAACACGAGGCACATCGCGAGACGTAGGATGTGACGCATTCGGTTCAAGCAGACCCTGCCGGGGTAATGGATGGGCCCCCTTGGTATCGGGGTTTGCCGGTGGCGACAATCCCCAGAGCGCCGAGCCCACATTTGCGTGGTATGCCGGGGCGGGATTTGACGAATGCGGCGGCGCTCAAGTTGCAGGCGCTGTCGTTCACGGCATGCGGCGGAGCTGCATCACGAACTGGTCGTAGCGCTCGCGCGTCAGGCCGAACAACACGTGATCGGCCCATTTTCCATCGATCTGCAGGTAGTTTTCGGCATAGCCTTCTTCGCGGAAGCCGTTCTTTTCGAGCACACGGCGACTGGCCATGTTGTGGGGGAGAAAGGCGGCATGAATGCGGTGCAGCCCAAGCACTTCGAAGCACCAGGGCACGGAGACACCCACGGCCTCGGTCATGATGCCGTGCCCGGCAAAGGGCGCGCCCATCCAATAGCCGAGGTTGACGAATTGCGCCGCCCGCCGACGGATGTTGGAAAGCGTCAGCCCACCAACCAGCGTCTCGCCGCCCTTCACGTTGAGGTAGATGAAGAAGGTGTAGTCGGTGCCGGCCCTGGCCTCCTCGCGCGTCCGCTTCAGGCGGCTCAGATAGACTCGCTGCGTCAGGTCGGCCTCGCCCCAGCGCGGCTCGAAGGGCTTCAGGAAGTCGCGGCTCTGCCGCCTGAGATCGCGCCAGAGCGCATAATCGGCCGGCCGCGGTCCGCGCAGCGTCACGCGTTCGCCGGTCAGGATCGGCACATCGTCCCGCGCGAACCAGTCGAGCATCATGGCGCTGCTCTTCCCATCGCGCCGGCTCAGGTCCTGAGCTGGGCTGCGATGTCGCGATAATCGGGCAGCTTCGCGACCGGCCCGATGCCAGCGAGCGACACATTTCCTGCATCGAAGATCTGACGGGCGACCTGCTTCACCCGGTCGGCGGTGACGCGATTGATCCGCTCGACCGTCTCTGCCAGCGCGATCGGCCGGCCCCAGAGGATCTGCTGTCGCGCCAGTTGCCCGGCCCGCGAGCTCGGGCTTTCGAGCGACATGAGCAGCCCGGCGCGTATCTGATTGCGCACGCGGATCACCTCATCCTCGGTGATCGTCTCGGTGGCCTTCTGCAGTTCGGCCAGCACCACGGGCACAAGGTCCGAAACCTCTTCCTCGCCCGTCGAGGCGGCGACGCCGAAAATGCCACTATCCTCGAAGGCCCAGTGGAAGGCATAGACCGAGTAGCAAAGTCCGCGCTTTTCGCGCACTTCCTGAAACAGCCGGCTCGACATGCCGCCGCCCAGGATGGAGGCGAGAATCTGCACGGCATAGAACCCGTCGGAATTATAGGCGCGCCCTTCCATGCCGAGCACGATATGGGCCTGCTCGTGTTCGGAGACGAGGCGCTTCTCGCCGCCGACATAGGCAGCCCTGGCCGGCGGTGGCGCCCCGGCGGGCTTCAGGGTGTGGAAGCGGTTCTGGGCGATATCGACCAGCGCGTCGTGATCGACATTGCCGGCGGCACACAGCACCATATGGTCGCCCACATAGTTCCGCTCCATATATGCGCGGATATTGTCCGGGCTGAAGCTGTTGACTGATTCCACTGTGCCGAGGATCGTGCGGCCGATGGCCTGATCCGGGTAGGCGGCCTGCTGGAACAGGTCGAAGACGTGGTCATCGGGATTGTCCCGCGCCGCGCCGATCTCCTGAATGATCACCTGCTGCTCCCGGTCGAGCTCGTTTGGCTCGAACAGCGAGTTCTGCAGAATATCGGACAGGATGTCGCCGGCAAGCGCCACATCCTCCTTCAGAACCCGAGCGAAATAGCCGGTATGCTCCACCGAGGTAGCGGCATTCAAATCACCGCCGACGCTTTCGATGGCGTCGGCGATCTCGAAGGCCGACCGCGACTGGGTACCCTTGAACGCCATGTGCTCGAGCACATGAGAGATACCGTGCTCCGCCTCGGTCTCGCTCCGCGACCCGGCCTTGACCCAGATGCCGAGCGCCGCACTCTCCAGATGCGGCATGTCGTCGGTCAGAACGGTCATGCCGTTGTCGAGTGTGGTCGACCTGACTGTCAATTCCGCTCCTCCAGCGCCCTTGTTCTATCGAGAATGAAGGCTTCCACCTCATCCTGAGAATTGTCGAGAACGGTGCAGCGCTCGCGCCGTTCATACAGATCAGACAACCATGCCGGCAATCCGGGTTCAATGCCCGAGGCGGCCTTCACGGCCGCCGGGAATTTTGCGGGATGCGCCGTGGCGAGGGTCACAACCGGGCTCTGGCCACCGCGTATGGTTTCGGCCACTGCGACGCCCACAGCCGTATGGGGATCAAGCAGATAGCCCGAAACCCGCAGCAGGCGCGCGATAGTGTCAGCCGTTTCCGCTTCCCCCGTCCGCCCGGCCATGAAGCCGTTGCGGATATAGGCTAGGGCCGAGGGTGGCAGCGTGAAGCTGCCCGACTGCCGCAGCGAGGCCATCAGCGCACGCAGCACCTCGGCATCGCGGCCAACGGCGTCGAAGACCAGCCGCTCGAAATTCGACGAGACCTGGATGTCCATCGAGGGGCTGATTGTCGCCGAAACCGCGCCAGTCTCGTAGCGCCCGCTTGCGAGCGTCCGCGCAAGAATGTCGTTGGAGTTGGTGGCGATACCCAGCGTGGTGATCGGCAGACCCATCTGGCGGGCACAATAGCCGGCGAAGATGTCGCCGAAATTGCCGGTGGGCACAACGAAGCTCACCTCGCGATGCGGCGCGCCGAGCGCCACGGCGGAGGTGAAATAGTAGACGATCTGCGCGACGATGCGGCCCCAGTTGATCGAGTTGACGCCCGAGAGCTTCACGCCATCGCGGAAACTCGGATGCGCGAACATCGCCTTCACGATGTTCTGGCAATCATCGAACGTGCCGCGCAGCGCGATATTGTGCACATTGGCATCGAGCACCGTCGTCATCTGCCGGCGCTGCACCTCGGAGGTGCGGTTTTCGGGGTGGAGGATGAAGATATCCGTCGACTCCCGGCCGCGAAAGGCCTCGATCGCCGCCGACCCGGTATCGCCGGAGGTTGCGCCGACAATGGTTGCCCGCGCGCTGCGCTCGGCCAGGATATGGTCCATCACCCGGGCGAGGAACTGCATCGCGACGTCCTTGAACGCCAGCGTCGGCCCATGGAACAACTCGAGCAGGAAATGGCCGGGTTCGATCTCGACCAAGGGCGCTACGGCCGCATGGCGGAAGGTGGCATAGGCCTCGTCGATGATCTGCTTCAGCACCGGCGCCGGGATTTCGTCTTCGACGAAGCGCGAGATAATCGCATAGGCCACTTCGGCATAGGGCCGGTTGGCAAAAGCCGCAATCTCGGCTTTCGACAGCACCGGCCACGCCGCGGGAACATAGAGCCCGCCATCGGCTGCCAGCCCGGCGAGAACGGCATCGGAGAAACCCAGCGCAGGCGCCTGGCCGCGCGTCGAGACGAATTGCATGTACGGGGTGGCCCTGCTGATCCTGGTTCGGCCCGCTTCTCGCTGGCTCTCGGTTGCGGCGCACCCTAGTGAAACTGGGTGCGCGCCGCAAGTTTCGCTAGAGGCCGGACCGTCGCTGCCGACGGATCCATAGCCAGAGCAGTGGCGGAACAAGCGCAGCAAAGCCGTACCAGGTCACTGCATAGCCCAAATGGTTGTTTGGGAACTCCATCACCGTCTCGCCGCCCTGCGGGAGCGCCCCCGGCGGGCCTGCCGGCAGGTCGACATAGACGGGCGCCACGATATCGTCCACCGTCGCGAGGCGCTTCAGCCGCTCCGGATCCCGCACCCAATCTGTTCGCCGTCCGGTATCGGGCGCGGGCGTGAAGGCGCCTACAGCCTCGCCGAGCCGCGCCACGCCCGTTATTGTCACCTCGTCGCCGGACAGGTCCTTGCCGTCGAGGAATGCCGGCGCCGATTCCTGCGGAACGAAGCCGCGATTGACGAAAACCACACCACCGCTGCTCAGCCGGAAGGGCGTCAGCACCCAGTCGCCAGGGCCGCGCGCCGCGCCCCGCGGCTCGCTCAGCGCGGTGAACACCAGTACGCTCTGGCTTGGCACATAGCGGCCGGTCAGCGTTACAGGACGATAATCATAGGGCTCGAAATCCGCCGATGGCCACTCGGCAACCGCCGGCAGGCTTGTCGGGGCCTCGCTGGCGCGGGCCGCGACATCGGCAATGAGCCGGTCTTTCTCGCCGAGCCGCTCGATCTGCCACGTGCCGAGAAGCGCGAACAGCGCCATGAGCACCAGCATGAATGCGACGAATATCCAGAATCTGGCCCCGCGACCGGACCGCCCAGCCCGCACGATCTCAGCCATCGAGGCGGCCTTCCGAGGCCTTGTTCTGGAACTGCAGCGCAATCATCGTCGCCTTGAACGGCCGCATCAGAGCAAGCGCGAGGATCACCGTCGCAGGCAGCCACAGGATCAGGTGGACGAAGGGCGCCGGGTGAAACATCGATTCGACCGCCGCGGCGGCGCCAACGATGACGAAACCGACGATGAGGATGATGAACACCGCCGGACCTTCGACATTGCTGGCCCAGCTGAAATCCGTGCCGCAGGACTCGCAGCGCGTGACCGGTTTCAGAAAGCCCGAAAAGATCGCGCCCTCGCCGCAACGCGGACACCTGCAGGCGAGCCCAGCGGCAAACGGCGACGGCATCCGCTCGGTTTCCGACATTTCAGCACCTCCGTTGCGGCCACGTTGCGGCCCAGAATAGGCGAAGGGCGCGAAGCCCTGGCCCCGCGCCCTTCTATAATCCTTCAGCCCTCGATCAGCCGTGGCCGACTGCCACACCCCAGCTGCCCCAGATATAGATCGAGGCAAACAGGAACAGCCAGACCACGTCGACGAAATGCCAGTACCAGGCCGCGAACTCGAAACCGAGATGCTTCTTCGCGGTGAAATGTCCGGCCTGGGCCCGGAACAGGCAAACGATCAGGAAGATGGTGCCAATCAGCACGTGGAAGCCGTGAAAGCCCGTCGCCATGAAGAATGCCGCGCCATAGAGGTTTCCGGCAAACTGGAACTTGGCTTCGGCATACTCGATGCCCTGCACGACCGAAAATAGCGCGCCAAGCACGATCGTCAGGATGAGGCCCCACTTCAGGCCTTCCTTGTCATTGTGCAGCAAGGCGTGGTGCGCCCAGGTCACCGTCGTGCCCGAGGTCAGGAGCAGCAGCGTATTGAACAGCGGCAGGTGGAAGGGATCGAACAGTTCGACGCCCGTCGGCGGCCAGTGCCCACCCATGGACGCAAGCCGCGCATACTGCTCGGGCGCGTCAATATTGAAGAAGCCGTCGAAATAGGCCCAGAACCACGCCACGAAGAACATCACTTCGGAGGCGATGAAGAGGATCATGCCATAGCGATGGTGCATCTGCACGACCGGGGTATGGTCGCCGGCCTGGCTCTCCTTCACAACATCCGCCCACCAGGCGAACATGGTGTAGAGCACGCCGACAAGGCCGATCAGCATGACCCAGATGGGCGCCATCTTGTGCATCCACAGGATGGCGCCGATAGCCAGCACGAAAGTGGCAATGGACGCGACGAGCGGCCAAGGACTGGGGTTCACCAGATGGTAGTCATGGTTCTTGGCGTGCGCGGCCATGATCAGGTTCCCTCGGGATAGAAGGTATAGGATAGAGTGATATTCTTGACGGTGTCGAGATCACCGTTCTGGGCGATATCCGGATCGACGAAGAAGGTCACGGGCATTTCGACCGCTTCCCCCGGCTTCAGCGTCTGCTCGGTAAAGCAGAAGCATTCGATCTTGTTGAAGTAGATGCCGGTCTGTTCGGGCGTGACGTTGAAGACCGCCGTCCCGCTGACGGCGCGGTCGGAATTGTTGCGCGCCTTGAACACCACGGTCTCGACGGTGCCGATCTTGTCGGTCACCGGCTTTGCTGCCAGCACCGTCCAATTCAGTCCGCCATCGATATTGGCATCGAAGCGGACCGTCATCTCACGATCGATGATGCCCTTTGGGTTGCCGTCGGCGCGCTGTGTCGTGCCACCAAACCCCGTCACCTGGCAGAACAGCTGGTAGAGCGGCACCGCGGCATAGGCAGCTCCCAGCATCAGCAGCACGAACGCCGCGAGGGCAAGGGCGATGTTGCGGTTGGCGCGGCTTTTCGCGGGCGTCAGGTTGGGCCCGCTGAGCTGGTCGGTTGCCATGGTCATGATCCGTGCAGATTATTGGGGGCCATCTTGATGATGGTCAGCACGTAAAAGATCACGACCAGGCCGGCGAGCACCAGACCGAGGGCAATGGAACGGCGCTTTTGCCGCGCGGCAATTTCGTCGCTGCGAACGGGTTTGGCCGGCTCAATCATCACAACCACCCCAGCACCAGCAACAGCCGATCGGCGAGCAGCGCGGCGTAGAGCACCGCAAGATAGCTGAGCGAAAACAGGAAAAGCGTCCTGCCAGTCTGCTTCATCTGCTTGCCGCTGCCGGTCAGATAGAGCTTCACCGCAAGCGCCAGGAAGCCGATTCCGAAGGTGAGCGCCGCGACGCCATAGACCCAACGGCCGAAGCCCATCGTCACCGGCAATACCGACACCGCAACCAGCACGACGGAGTAGATCAGGATCTGCAGCTTGGTCGCCGCTTCACCCGCCACATTGGGCAGCATGGGAATGCCCGCCGCGCCATAGTCCGACTGCTTGTAGAGTGCCAGCGCCCAGAAATGTGGTGGCGTCCAGAGGAAGATGATCAGGAACAGAACGCAGGCCTCGAGGCTGACCGTGCCGGTAACAGCCGCCCAACCCACCATCGGCGGAAACGCCCCGGCTGCGCCACCGATGACGATGTTCTGCGGCGTGGAGCGCTTCAGCCACACGGTATAGATCACCGCATAAAAGAAGATCGTGAAGGCGAGGAGCCCGGCGGCGACCCAATTGGTCGCAAGACCGAGCAACGCGACCGAGAAACCCGAGAGCACAAGCCCGAGAGTTAAAGCGTGTTCGCGCGGCAGGCGCCCAGCCGGAATGGGTCGATTGGCCGTGCGGCTCATCACCCGGTCAATATCAGCGTCATACCACATGTTGAGCGCGCCGGACGCCCCTGCCCCGATGGCGATGCAGAGGATCGCTATCGCACCGACAAACGGGTTGATGCCGCCCGGCGCCAGCACGAGGCCGACAATGGCGGTGAAAACCACAAGCGACATGACGCGCGGCTTCAACAGCGCGACATAGTCCTCGACGCGCCCGCCAAGGGCGTGCGTCTGAAGATCGCTGCTGTCATCGAGATAAGCCAAACGTCTTTGTCCTTTTGGGGTGGGCCGGGGCAGGCGTCGCCTGCCCCTTGGTTCTGCGGGGCCCGAGGGCCCCGCTCAACCGCTTAGTGGTGCTGGGACTCGCCGATGCGCGGCAGCGTCTCGAACTGGTGGAACGGCGGCGGCGAGGGCAGCGTCCATTCCAGCGTCGTGGCGCCTTCGCCCCACGGGTTCGCCGGAGCGACACGCTTCTTCTGGCCGGCTTCCCACAGGCTGTAGAGGAAGACGATCATGCCGACGAAGGTGATGTAGTAGCCCACCGACGACACGAGGTTCCACAGCGCGTAGGCATCGGGGTAGTCGATGTAGCGGCGCGGCATACCGGCGAGGCCGAGGAAGTGCTGCGGGAAGAAGATCACGTTCACGCCGACGAAGGTGATCCAGAAGTGCAGCTTGCCCAGCATCTCGTTGTACATGTAGCCGAACATCTTCGGGTACCAGTAGTACCAGGCCGCGAAGATGGCGAACACGGCGCCGAGCGACAGCACGTAGTGGAAATGCGCCACCACGTAATAGGTATCGTGCAGCGCACGATCCGCACCGGCATTGGCCAGCACCACACCCGTCACACCGCCGACGGTGAACAGGAAGATGAAGCCGATGGCCCAGAGCATCGGTGTGCGGAAGGTGATGGAGCCGCCCCACATCGTGGCGATCCACGAGAAGATCTTCACGCCCGTAGGCACGGCGATGACCATGGTCGCCGCCACGAAGTAGCGCTGCACATCGAGGCTCATGCCCACGGTGTACATGTGGTGCGCCCAGACGATGAAGCCGACGGCGCCGATGGCGACCATGGCGTAGACCATGGCGAGGTAACCGAACACCGGCTTGCGCGAGAAGGTCGACACGATGTGGCTGATGATGCCGAAGCCCGGCAGGATCAGGATGTACACTTCGGGGTGACCGAAGAACCAGAACAGGTGCTGGAACATGATCGGGTCGCCGCCGCCTGCGACTTCGAAGAATTTCGAGCCGAAGTTACGGTCGGTGAGCAGCATGGTCAGCGCGCCGGCGAGCACCGGAAGCGCGAGCAGCAGGAGCACGGCGGTCACCAGCATCGACCAGGCAAACAGAGGCATCTTGTGCATCGTCATGCCGGGCGCGCGCATGTTGAGGATCGTCACGATGAAGTTGATGGCGCCGAGGATCGAGGCGATACCGGCGGTGTGCAGCGACAGGATGAGAAGATCCATCGACTGGCCGGGGTGGCCAACGGTGGATGACAGCGGCGGATACAGTGTCCAGCCGCCACCGAAGCCGTTCCCGCCAAGGCCGCCGGGCACCATCATCGAGATGCAGGCGAGGATGAACGCAACCACCGTGAGCCAGAACGAGATATTGTTCATGCGCGGGAAGGCCATGTCGGGCGCGCCGAT
>JAIYDI010000033.1 GCA_027487555.1 Hyphomicrobiales bacterium | reverse complement strand
GCGGCGGTTACGGATTCGACCTCATGGATGCTAATGCGTTCGATCTCAGGAACATCCTGCAGCTGTTCAGGCGGCGCTGGCTGTTGATCGTGGTTGTTACGGCGGTGTCGCTGGCCACGGCCTCTATCGCGCTGTTCGCGCTGAAGCCGGTCTACACCGCGACCACGCTTGTGCTTGTCGATCCATCGAAGAAGAACCTGCTGGACCCCGAAAGCCAGATCTCCGGATCTTCATCCGATAGCTATCGGGTCGATAGCGAGGCCGAACTCGTCGAGTCCGAGACAACACTGCTGCAGGTGGCCAAGGACCTGAACCTGGCCTCCGATCCGGAATTTGGCGTGCGCATCGGCATGCGCGAGCAATTGCTCGCCTTCCTTCGCATCGCCGAGCCGCGGGCGCCGTCGGGCGACCAGGCGCTGCAGGTGGTGATGGGCAATCTGCGTGATGCCGTGACCGTGCAGCGGCGTGGACTCACATTCCTCATTGCGGTCAATGCCCGCTCTGGCCGGCCGCAGTTTGCTGCCGATATCGCGAACGCGGTTGCCCGCAGCTACATCCAGGCGCAACTGCAGGCCAAGGTCACGTCCACGCTGCAGTCGCGCGACATCATCCAGGCGCGGCTTGCCGATGCGTCCAGTACGGTTGCGCTGTCCGAAACAGCCTTCGACAGCTTTGTCGACGAGAACCTTCAGCGCATCAGCGAAGCCACCGGCCGCAACGACCTGCAGACAACCCGTGCCGAGATCGAGCGGCTGACTCGCGCCCGCGCGCAATCCGCTTCGCTCGCCGATCAGGCGCAGTTGAGCCTCGATACCGGCGATTGGGCGACCCTGGCCACGAGCCTGAAGGACGAGGCACTCGCCAGCCTCAACCAGCAGCGCGCCTATCTTGAAAACGCCCTCAATCAGGCGGCGGATGGCAGCCAGACCGCAGCTGACCTGAAGGCCAGCCTTGCCGAGATCGACGCCAACCTGAAGCAGCGCGCCTCGACTGTGGTCGATGCGCTGAAGTCCGATCTGTCGAAGTCGCAGGCGCGCGCCACCGAGTTGCGCACGCAGTTGCGTACGGACATCCTCGATTCCAACCTGCCCTCCGACATCCTTACCCGCATCTATGGTCTGCAGCAGCAGGCCGAGATCGCGCGCCAGCAGTATCAGACCCTGCTCACCCGGCAGAACGATCTCGATACCCAGGCTTTCCTGCAGGTGGCGGACAGCCGCGTCGTGTCAGAGGCAACGCCGCCATCGGCGCCGAGCTTCCCCAACCCGCGTCTCATCCTTCTCGCCTCGGCGCTGGTGGGCATTGCGGTGGGTATCGGCCTTGCCTTCCTCATCGAGAATTACTTCGGCGGCTTTACCTCCGAGCAGCAGGCCGAGGCGCTGCTCAAGGTGCCGGTCGCCACCGCCATTCCGCGCCAGCGCCTGCGTGGTCGCGTCAACTCCGATGGATTGGGGGTGGCGGACTCGCTCATTGTTTCACCCCTCTCGGTATTCTCGGAATCGATCCGCCGCATCCGCATCAGTGTCGAGCAGATGATCCGCCGGAAACCCGCTGTCGAGGGGCCGCCAAAGGGCAAGGTCGTCATCGTCTCGTCGGCTGCCCCCAACGAGGGTAAGACCACCATCGCGCTGTCGCTCGCCCGCGCCTACGCGCTCTCCGGGCTCTCGACGCTGCTTATCGACTGCGATCTGCGCAAGCCCTCCGTCCACAAGCAGCTCGGCATGGAAAGCTCGGAAGGGTTGCTCGAGTATCTCGTGGGCGGCGCCGGCGACGGCTTTGATTTGAAGACGATCATGGCCGTCGATGGCGGATCCGGCGCCCGCATCGTGTTTGGCGCGCGTCGCTCCGATGTCGCCACCGATCAGCTCATCTCCGGCAAGACCTTCGCGCGGCTGATCGCTGCGGCGCAGAACAGTTTCGACGTCATCGTGCTTGATACTCCCCCTGTCGGGCCGGTGGTCGATGGGCTCTATCTCGCGGGCATGGCCGATGCCATCGTCTTCGTGGTCAAGTGGTCGGCAACTCCGCAGCAGGAAGTGCGTTCTGCCATTGCCGCGCTGAACTCCGCCAAGTCGCCGGATACGCCGCTCCTCGCTGTCCTTAACCAGCAGGACATCAATCCGCGCGCCTACCGTGGAAAATATGCCGGATATTATGCAGAAACCTGATCTTGTTTGCGCATTGCAGGGCTGAGCCGATGACCTCGACTGCCACGATCGTTCCCGTCATTCTCGCCGGCGGGCAGGGCACGCGCCTCTGGCCGATGTCCCGCGCCTCGCGGCCGAAGCAGTTCCTGCCGCTGATGGGCGTGCGCTCGCTCTACCAGGAGACGCTGGCGCGCGTGTCCGATCCGGCCCGCTATGCAGCGCCCGTCATCGTCACCAATGCCGATTACCGCTTCCTCGTGTCCGAGCAGGCGCAGGAACTGGGCATCACGCCTACCGCCGTCCTGCTTGAGCCGGTGGCCCGCAATACCGCCGCCGCCATTGCCGCCGCTGCCGAGTTCGTGGCCGGCAAGTTCGGCGCCGATGCGGTTCTGCATGTCCTCGCCTCCGATCACGCCGTAACCGTCGATGACAATTACCGGTGGAGCCTCGATGTCGCCGAGGCCGCGTCACGCGCCGGCAGGCTAGTCACCTTCGGCATCGCCCCCACCGCGCCCGAAACGGGCTATGGCTATATCGAGGCCGGCGCCGCCACGGGCGATGGCGCTCACGCAGTGGCGCGCTTCGTTGAAAAACCCGATCTTGCCCGTGCGGAAGCCATGCTCGCAAAGGGCGGCTATTACTGGAACTCGGGCACCTTCATGTTCGCGGCCGGCACCTTCCTCGCCGAAACCGCCAGTCTGGCTCCCGAAACCGGCAGCGCCGCGAAGGCCGCCGTCGCCGAGGCCAAGGCCGATCTCGACTTCATCCGGCTTGACGCAGATGCCTTTGCGACAGCGCCCAACATTTCGGTGGATTACGCCATCTTCGAAAAGTCGGCCAAGGTCGCGCTGGTGCCAGTCACCTACCCTTGGTCCGACCTTGGCGCATGGGACGCGGTATGGAAAGCCTCGCCCAAGGATGCTGCCGGCAACGTCACAATGGGCGAGGTCAGCCTCGGCAATACCCGCAACGCTCTTGTCGTCACCGACAAGGCGCATGTCGTGGTCGAGGGGCTCGACGACATTATCGTCATTGCCTCCGAAGACGCCATCTATGTCGGTCGTCAGTCGGAGGCGCAGAAGGTCGGTGCAGCCGTCAAGCGGCTCAGGGCAAACCCGAAGACCGCTACACTCACCGAAATCCACAAGACGGCCTATCGCCCCTGGGGCGGCTACAGCTCGGTGCTGCATGGCGAGCGTTTCCAGGTGAAGCGGCTCTTCGTGAAGCCGGGCAAGAAGCTCAGCCTGCAGAAGCACCACCACCGCGCCGAGCACTGGGTCGTCGTATCCGGCACCGCCGAGGTGACGATCGACGGGCAGGTGACCATGCTCACCGAGAACCAGTCGATCTACCTGCCCCTGGGCTGCGTGCACCGCCTCGCCAATCCGGGCAAGATCCTGCTCGAGCTCGTCGAGGTGCAGACCGGCTCCTATCTCGGCGAAGATGATATCGTCCGGATCGAGGATGAGTTCGGCCGCGCCTGACCGGCCAACGGTCGGTTGCGGAACTTATCCCCGCGGCTCCGCCAGGCCTTATGCTTGGCCTCCTGATCAATGGAGGCCTAAAATGGCTGAACGTTATCCCTTCCGCGCCAACGATGGCACCGGAGCCGCCCGCAGCGGCTTTGCCGTCACCCCGTCCGATGTCGCCGATCTGCAGGCCGAGACCCGCGCCCTCTATGTCGGTCTGGGCGGAGATCTGGCGCTGGTCCTCTCCTCCGGAGATGCAGTAGCGCTGCAGGGCGTCATCAGCGGCAGCCTGCTTCCGCTCCGTGCCACGCGGGTCAAGGCGACAGGTACCAGCGCCAGCCAGATCGTGGGTCTGTATTGATGAACCTCGCATCCGGCTTTCAGGTCGCTCTGCCGCTCGGCGCTCCGCCGGCCCCCATCGCGCGCGCCACCGGGCCTTGGTCCGCCACGCGCGCCCGGCTGCGGGCGATCCTCGCGGCCAGTTATGGCTCCGCCAATCCACACGCGCTTTCGGCCATGGCCGCTCCGCCCACCATTCGCGCCGCAAGCGCCCTCGTTGCCCCGGATAACGATCTATCCGTCGCCTATCGCTATTCGGCCGCTACAGGCGTGCTGCGTTACGAAGGCGGAGGCAACAAGTCCTTCGGCTCCGGCACCTATCGGCAGTTTCCGGCCGCGACCCAGGCCCCCAGTGGCGGCAATCTCGGAAGTGGCGAGAACGGCGTGCTCTGGCAGGTGCGGCTGGTGGCCGACGCCGCCAAACTGGCGTTTCGCCTGCTGGGTACCGCGCGTGCCTACCGCTTCATCGTCGATGGTCGCTATGTTGGTGTCGACGGCACCTTCACCGCCGCAAACACCGGCACGCAGTATCTGGTGCTCGACTTCGGCAGCAAGGCAATCCGCGCCATCACTATCGAAAACCAGGAATCGAGCGCCTTCGATGGCGTCTATGTCGCCGTGGGCGATAGTGTCACGCTGCCCGCGGCCAGCCCGTTCCGCATGCTGGTGCTGGGCGACAGTTTCACGGCGGGTACCGGCGCGGGCCATGCCGGCGATGGCTTTGCCGCTGTCGCGGCCGATCATCTCGGCTGTTCCGATCGGTGGCTGAGTGGGGTAGGCGGCACCGGCTATGTGGCCAATGCGGGCGGCGCCCTTCATGCCCTGCCGCAGCGTATCGCCGCCGATCTCGGACGTTTCGCGGCCCACGGCGCAGTCGATCTCGTGGTTGTCGCTGCCGGGCTCAACGATGTCGGGCAATCCGGCATCACCTCGGCGGCTGCCTCGGTCTTCAGTGCTATCCGCGCCACGGCGCCGGGCGCACTGGTCTTTGTCGTCGGGCCGTGGGATACGCTCGCCCCTGCGGCCAGCAGCCCTGCCTATGGCAGCGCCAAGGCCGCCATCCGCGCAGATCTCGCCGGCCGAGGTGGCTTCTGGTTCGTCGATCCAGAGGGGCAGGCCTTCAGCAAATCCGATGGCACCCATCCCGATACCGCCGGGCATCTGGTGCTCGGCCAGTGGCTGGCGGGGAGGGTTAGGGAGGCGTCGGAATAGTCAGATGTAGCAATAGATGCGCCTGAACTCCCGCGGCACTCAATGTTGACTGGTGTCGTAGCTCCGCAACGTAGCCCAAGCCGGATTGTCGAACAGGAACGAGGCGAAAAAGGCTGCTCCTGCCTCCGTGAGGTGGACGCGGTCCACCGAAAGGATGCGCCCAGTTGCGTCGAATACAGGAACGCCGCCAAATCTGGAGTTCATCATCGCCAGTACGTCGACATATGCGGTCGGCGCGACAATTTTCGAAAAGGCCGCGTTCGATGCCGTTGTGCCGGGGAGCAGTGTAGCTCTTGCATCGGGGCGGTCAGTCTGTGCCACGTGGATAAAGCCGTCCAGATTATAGCCGAAGTGTTTCGGGCCAACTAAAATTACTGGCGTAGAGCGCGCAATGACCCTCGTGAAGAGCACTGTTGAACACTTCAGGTCAAAACTCCAGTTGGCAGCAATAACAATAGAATTTGCCGAAGAAACCAGATCGGTCAGCGTTGGGGAGAGCTCAGTGTCGCAGATGTTAATGTCGTCACGATAAACCAATTCGTCGTTCTGAAAACGTCCGCTGGCCAACATGATGTTGATCAGGTCACGTCCGGTGCTGTTTCCTACCACCAGAATGTGCTGCTTACGTGGGTCGCTGAAACTATCCAGCTTGTATCTGAAAGTTCCTTCATTGAACGCAATGTATCGCCCTGCGACTAGGCCGAGGCTTGGGTCTCGTTCAGGCAAACCCGCAAGTCGATAAATGCCCAATCCAACTACGAGCAGCAGCCCTGACGACGCCAAAAATCCAACGAGGACAGTTTGTGAGCTAACTTTGCTGCGATCTCGAAACGGTTGTTCGACAAAACGCCAACTTACATACCCAATACACAGGACCAAAGCCGTCAATGTTGCCATTTGCCATAGCGGGGGCTCCTCCACGCTCATTATCCGCGCGTAGGCGAAGACGGGCTGATGCCACAAATAGACTGAGTAGCTTATTGTTCCGGCAAATGCCAATGGACCGATACTAAGAGCTCTGTGAGTAAGGGATCCAGGCCGGTTATAAACAAGAAGTAGGAATGCCCCCAAACATGGAAACAACGCGATATAAGATGGGTAGGTCAGGTCCTTGTGGATTACAAGTGCTGACGCAATCACGAGGACAAGGCCTGCCATTGACAATAGGCTCGCCGCAAAGCCTTTGGGCCGATGCCTTGTAGCGACAAGCGCGCCGAACGCGCCAATCAATAACTCCCAGATTCGTGTATGCGGCAGGTAAAATGACGGTGTTGGGGCATGGTCCGTTAGTGTACTACTCAAAAAAAGACTTATACTCAAAACAAAAACAATAACGATGGCAAAATACGCCCTCCCGAATCGCAGTGTGAATAGTGCGACAAGCGGAAAGACGATGTAAAATTGCTCTTCGACGCCGAGACTCCAAGTATGGAGCAGTGGTTTAAATTCCGATGCGATGTCCCAATATCCGCTGGTGACCGAAAGAAGTATGTTGTTCGCAAAGAGCGTAGTAGCGACCACGCTCTGCGCCAGATTTTCGAAGGAGTCTGGAAGCATGGTGAAATATCCCATGCCGACAGCAGCGAGCATCACGACAACGAGTGCCGGAAATATTCTCCGAATACGTCGAATGTAAAAGTTCGTTAGTGAGAATGTACCGTCTTCGATATCTTTCAATATAATCTTCGTTATCAGAAAACCACTGATCACGAAAAAGACATCGACACCCGTAAAACCGCCCGGAAGCAGGCTCGATCCGGCATGATTTATGACAACTGACAGGACTGCAATGCCCCGGAGTCCATCGATATCAGTGCGGTGCGATGGCTCGCGTTTGAAAGTCATATTGGTGTCTTCCTGGAAAAGCAGGATGTCTTGGATATATTTATATTGACATGACGCATCTGGTGTGAGCCGACTATATGACTGCGTGAATACTGCCCAACAGAGTTGGATCACTCATGCACGCGGATGACGTGTCGAGCCGCGTGGGGGCGTTATTGCTGGTCGCCCGACTCGACGAGTAGGTGTCCCGTCATCGCCTGGAGTTTTGCAAGTTTGGCCGCCTTCGTGGCGAGTCCGCGCAATGCCCGCTCCATTTCTACCACTTTTGCGCCCACGAGGAAGCGATACCAGTAGCCTTGCAGGAAGTGATAGATCAGGCCTTCCTTGCCATCGAGGAATCCCAGCTGCACAAAATAGCGGTAGAAGAAATAGCCGGTGGCCGACACATAGAATGGCAGCCGATTGTATATGCTGAGCTTGATGAAGCGCTTGACGCGCGCCTGCCTGTTCAGATCCTGCACCGCGTCGGCAACGGGCATCAGTCCGTGGCGGTGCAATACAGCGTCCAGCGCTTCGCGCGTGGCATAGCCATTGTGCTTGGTGGTGAAGAACGTGATGTCGTTCAGGTTATGGTCTGCGAACCCACCCTCGAAATGGACGCTGGGGCCATCGACAACAATGTGCTCATCCATCCAGCGCTGCTCGATGCGACCTTTGCCCCTTCGAAACAGACGTAGCAGCCGCAGTGGATAGCGCCCGCCATGCCGAATCCACCGTTCCATGAAGATATGCTTGTGGTCCGAGGTGACGCCGCAGATTTCGGACGGGACCTCCGGTAGGCGGGTGCGGATGATATCGGCATGCGACTGCTCGACCACCTCATCGGCATCGACGCGCATCAGCCAATCCGCATCCGTCGATATGTTATCGCAGGCCCACTGGAACTGGTCGGCGTAGTTCTTCCACGGGTGCGTCAGCACTTCTGCCCCGAAGGATCGGGCGATGTTGCATGTCTGGTCGGTGGAGCCGGAGTCGATTACATGTATCGAGTGCGCAATACCCTTCACGCAGGCGATGGCCCGCGCGATGTGGATCTCCTCGTTCTTGGTGAGGATGATGACCGCGATCTTGCTCATGCGCCGTACTCGCTGAATTTCGGGCGTTGCCGGAGGTGCCGTGCCGGGTTGCCCGCCCACACCGTCCAGGCGGGTATGTCCCTTGTGGCGACGCCGCGGGCGCCGAGCACCGCGCCTTCACCAATGCTCACGCCGGGCCCCACAAAGGCGTCTGCGGCAACCCAGGCAAGGCGATCTATGCCGATGGGCTTGGAGGTAAGCTGGAAGCTGCTGTCATCAATTGTGTGTGTGCCGGCGCACAGATGCGCCCCTTGAGAGATAACCGCAAATTCCCCTATCGAAACCTTTGCCATGTTGTAGCAGATAACCCTCGGCCCCAGCGACGACCGCTGCGCCATGTCGAGATTGCGAGGGTCCCAGATGCTGACACTGCCATGCACGACAACGCCCTTGCCGAGCCGCGCGCCGAACAGCCGAAGCAGCACAGCGCGCCATTTGTGCAGGGGCGGCGGTGTCCAGCGGGCCAGAAGCAGCCAGGCCAGCCCCCAGCAGCCGCGGCGAATGCGGTTGGCAAGCGAGAAGCTGGGCGCACCCTCGAAAACCCGGGCGCCTTCATAGGCGAGTATGTCCTCGTTGCCGCGCGCGGCCGCCGGCGAGCCCGGCGCCGTCTGGTCTGCGTTCGCGGCGTTTTGTCCCTGTGTTGGCTTCATCTGCCGGCCGTAACCCGCGCAATGGCGTTGAACATCGCCTCAGTCGCTTTCCTGACGTCGAACCGCAGGGTGTAGCAGCCGCGCGCCCGTGCTTTCATGTCAGATTTTCCCTCGGGGGTCAGCGCCAGGAACTGCTGCAGAACAGCGCTGGCGCCGGCTTCGGTGTCCGGCCCGACCAGTCCCGCGCCGTCGGCGACAATCTCCCGCCAGATATTGATCTTGTCGCTGATCAGCACGGGAACGCCGCAGGCGAGTGCCTCCGCCACCACGATGCCAAAATTCTCCTGGTGCGAGGGTAGAAACAGGGCCTCCGCGTTGCGCAGCGCACCCCACTTGGCGTCGCCCTTCAGCATCCCTGTCCAATGGACGCGTGCCGCAAGCCCTGCCGCGGCAACCTGCGCCTCAAGCGCCGGCCTCAGGCCGCTCTGGTCCGGCCCGGCTATCACGAACTGCAGGTCTGGCCGGGCCGCCGCATGCCGCGCAAATGCCGCGATGGCAAGGTCGAGCCCCTTCTTGGGGTGAATGCGCGACAGGAACAGCAGATAGGGGCGTGCGCCAAGGCGCGGTGCCGCCGCCGCAAACGCCGCATCCTGCGCCGCATGGTCCGGGGGCACATCCCCCGCGCCATAGGGCACAACGACGGGCTTTGCCCTGTATGGCCAGAACGCGCCGTCGGCGAGCACCCGTTCCTCTTCGGCGGTAAAGAAGACGCCCGCTGCGTTGTTCACCACCAGGCCGTCGGCGAACCACCAGACCATTTGCTTCAACACGTGCTTCAGCGGCGCCGAGCGCCTGAACCAGGGGTCAAGCATGCCATGGGTATAGACAACATAGGGGCGCCCTCGCAGCCCACCGGACAGCAGGAAGCCCAGCGTGGTGAAGTTCCACAGCCCATTGACCACGATTACATCGAACTCGCGGGCGTGGCGACGCAGCCAGCGGATATACCGCCAGGACACGCCGTACCGTGCGAGCGGGTGCGCCCAGCTGCGGTCTGCGTCGGGCGGGCGTGAGCCGCCGAGCGCATGCACCACCATGGGGAAGCTGCGGAGCCACTCTGCTCCAGGCGGATCGAGGCTCGCAATCTCGCGCCGGTGGCCAAAAGCGCCGGAATTCTCGTTCTGGCGCAGGACGCCTTCGATCGGGCCGCCATGCTCGGGGTTTACCGAGGCGATGATGTGGAGGATGTTCACGCGTCGCGTCCCGAAATGAGCGAACCAAGGCGCCTGCGGAAACTGGCGTCAGAAAACACCGTCTTCACCTTTTCGGCGCCTTTGGCTGCCATCTCTCGCGCAATATCCGGGTGTCCGAGCAGGTAGGTGATCTTCTCCGCCAACTGGCCGATGTCGTCATGATGTACGGCAAAGCCGTCGATCCCGTCGCTGATCACCTCGTGCGCCGCGTCCATTGTACCACAAATGACCGGCAGCCCGTGCTGCCACGCTTCGAGAAACACGATGCCGAAGCCCTCCTTGGATGAAGGCATCGCGAAGGCCCCGGCTTCCAGATAGGCGCGCTCCAGGTCTGCAGTGCTGACCCTTCCGTCGAACTGCACCGCATCTGCAAGCCCCAGGCTCAGCGCGAGCGCCTTCAACTCGTCCAGCAGCACGCCGGCCCCCACGACCCGCAGCCTGGCCTCCGGCAGTGCCTGCCGCACCTGCGGCATGGCGCGGATCAGGGCATCGATATGCTTGCCTTTGTCATGCGCTGCAAGGCGGCACACGCTGAGCAGGGTGGCAGAACGGGGCAAGGGCAAACTCTGGCCGCGCTCGTCCACCGCATTGGGGAAGTAGAAGAACAGGTCATCAGGTAGGTGGAAGGCGCCGGCCATGCGGCGCGCGGTATAGCGGCTGACCGCCGCAACGCGGTCGAGACGCCGGCAAAGCCACGGTTCGTAAAAGCGCATCCGGCGATAGACCGGGTCGTTCCACGCTTCATCGCCATGGACGAACATGATGATCCGGATGCGCGGGTTGAGCAAACGCGCCGCAAGTGCAACTGGCAGCAGGTTGATCTGACCGATCAGCAGTACGTCGAGTGCCCGCGCCCGCCGCGCAACGTCCGCGATCATCTGCGGCCGCTTCGCGATGGATCCGAAGCGCACATTGATGTCCCTGGGGAAATGCTCCTCGCCATCCCGCATGATCAGTGCGGAGACGGAGTACGCCTCCACCGACCCAAGCGCCCGCAGCAGCCTTTGGTTGAACTGCTGCAACCCGCCAATCTGCGAATAGGTTTCGGCGCCGACGAAAAGGATACGGGTGGGCATCACCTCTCCAGTGCCATGGCGAGAATGCGCGACATTGCGGGCTCATTATAGTAGCCGGATGCACGAACCCGTGCCATACCGGCTAGCCTGATCCGTTCCCGCCGAGCCGTGTCCGCCAGAAGCTCCCTGCATAAGGCGGCACACGACGCGGCGTCCTCGAAGAACACGGCTTCTTCACCGTCCACATACATCTCTTCGTGCGCGGGCGACCGCTCCGCTACCAGTACGCCCCCGATTGCCGGTATCTCGCTCGAGCGCGATGTCATCTGGTCGCGGTTCTGTTTCGATGGGAGGCAGATGGCCAGCTTCGACAGGGCAATGCCCCTGGCATAATCGGTGTTCTCGTCGAGATAAGCCCCTCGCAGATGCAACCCCAACAGATCTACCTTCGTGAATTTGTGCCAATTCGGGCCCCAGATCGAAAGTGGAACCCCCAAACGGATCAGTTCAAGCGCGAATTGGCCACGCTCTGGAAAATAGCTGCCGATCAGGCATACTTCGCTAAAAAGCCGCGCTCTATCGTTGTCCGAAAGCACCGGCGGCGCGTGGGATACCTCGTCGGCCGTGAACATCTGCAGTACTGTTCTGTTGACCCCGATAGCCTGCAACTCGCCAATATTGCAGGGACGTGGCACGCTCATCAGGTCGTAGAAATGCGCAGCGGCCCGAAATTGCACAAAGCGCCGCCACCGCACCCCGTCGGCGAAGGGGTCATCCAGCAAGTAACACACGATCGGTACGCCAAACGACTTGAGGAACTTGAGGACGGCAGGCCCATAGAACGCCCCTTGGTCTACCCAGATCAGGTCGATACCGGCCTTGGGCAGTACATCTCTCAGATATGCGACTATCGCATGCTGCAGCCCGAATGCACTCGTGTGGAAGAGATAGCGTCCCCCCAGATTGTTCATCAGCCAAGACGGCTGCTGTTCCAGATGGGTAACGCTGTGTCCAAGGCGCCTAATAGCTTCGGCCCTGTGCCAAGCCGTGCCGCCCTTCGGTGCAAGGTAAGCAATGTTCATATCTTCGTCGGCTCTAGGCGTATGGGGCGGGTGCGTACCATGACAAGCGTATAGACCGTGAAAACCACATGGCACGCGAGAATGCTGAGCGCCGCACCCAACAGCCCATAGCTCGGCATCACGACAAAAAGGGCGAGTGCCGCCAAGCTGGCCAGCACGAGATACACCCAACCGAACACATGGTGCTGATTGATCGAGATGTAGGGCACCTGCAGGGTGAACCAGCAGATCTCGAGCATGACAGCGGCAAGCAGAACGAAATAGACGGCATCGTACCCTCTCGTGGCACCATGGGTCCACCATGCCAGGACAGTCGGCCCCAGAACTGTGGCCAAGACAAGATACAATGCGCTGAAGCAGAATATGCCGCGCCTGTGCAGCCTGGCGGTCTGTTGCAGGTTTGTTGCCCTTGCACCGGCGAGCTGTGTGAAGATCGGATCAATGGCGTGGTTTACAATCGACACCAGCATCCGTCCCATGCGCGATAGGGTGCGCGCCGCCGAAAAGACCACAACGGCGGAGGGCGACAGCAGATTGCCAATTACGATCGCTGGCAATTGGATCAGCGCCGCGTTGCCGAACGTGAAAGAGAAATACCCGGCGGACGCTGGCATCAGGCGCCAGATCAACTGACGACTGGCGAGGCGTGTAGCCGGCCGAAACTGAAGGTTGCGGTGCAGAAACACGGCGCGGGCGGTGAGCAGCACAAAAGCGCGAGCAAGCAACATCGCCAGGGCAGCAAGCGGCAGGTTTGACGAAGTCGCCGCCACCACCAGCAATGCAACACTCTCCGCGAGCCTAGCCATAGCATTGACGCCGGACATCACTCCCGCAAGGCCAATGACGCGCATTCCCGCACCGACCGTGCCCTGCGCCAGCGATATGCTCACCGAAATACACAGCAGCAACATAGTCAATTGGATGTCGGTTTGTGTCGTACCATCAATCAAGGGAACAAACCCAGGCGCTGCCAAAGCGAATGCGAAGCTAAAGAGCACGGCGCACATCGTAATCACCCGGGTGGTGTACCACGACGAGTGTATCGCGACTTCCTCGCCATGGGTGTCGCCAGCCATGCGGCGCGCAGTGATTTCGGTGCCAAAGATCGAAGTTAGGCCAAGATCGCCAAGCGTCAGGTATGTGGGCACAGCCGAGAGCATGAGCCACAAGCCCAGTTGCTCCTGTCCCCAGAGCAAAAGCAGAACTGGCACCATGGCCAGTTGCGTGACAATCGTCACCAGCTGACTGAAGGCTTCCCCGGATGCGCCAGTTATGAATTGCCGGACATAGCTTAACGGCACCGCCACCTTGGCGGTCTTGTATTCCTGGTCGCTGCCGGTCATCGCAAAAGGTTGGTGCTTGAGATGGGTTTGGTAAGGGCGCTCATGTAACTCCGCCCTTCCGACGGTAAAGTCTGGTCGCGTTTATTGCCCGCCAACTATAGTCCCGACCCGGTCAGAAACTGACACTTCAACGTCCTGATGATGATGGCCGCGTCCAGCTTCAGGCTGAAGTTCTGAATATAAGCGCAATCATGGTCGATTCGCGCCACCGCCGCATCCCTGTCGTCAGTCGGTCCGCGCAAGCCATTGGCCTGCGCCCAGCCGGAAAGCCCGGGCTTCATGCTGCTGCGAAAATCGTAATACGGCACGACCTCGCGATAATCCCGTCCATCGGCCTGTTGCCCTGGCACCATTGGCCTCGGCCCGATTACCGACATGTCGCCCTTGATGATATTGATCAGCTGCGGCAGTTCGTCGAGGCTGGTTGCGCGAAGAAAGCCGCCGATCGGGGTCAGCCGCGCATCGCCGCTTCCCACCTGCACCAAGCCGCTAGGGTCCGTGTCTTCCAGCCGCACGGTGCGGAACTTCAGCATGGTGAAGAGCCGGCCGCCCTGTCCTACGCGCGCCTGCCGGAACAGCACCGGACCCCGGCTGGTGAGGCGCACGGTCACGGCCAGCATCAGCAGCGGCACCGCAAGGGCCATGAGTGCAAGGCCCGAAAGCGCGATATCGAGGGCGCGTTTCAGCTTCAGGTTGCGCCGCCGCACCGCGCTCATTTCTGGCGCGACCGGCACGTTGCCGATCGTGGTAAGTGGCAGGCCGCTCACGTCTCGCACCACGGGCAAGGCCCGCAGCACATTCCGCGACCGCGTACGGCCAATGTCAGCCTGGGCAGCGGTTTCGTTGATGAACTCGAGGCGATCGATATCGGTGCCGTGCGATATCCGGTCCAAAATGGTCCCCAATCAGAAAACACCAATCTAGTAATGACATAAATTGGTAAAAGCCCCTTGCATCAAATGAAGCTGTCTTTGGCGCTAAAGGCAAGGCGCAAGTTCGTGAAAATTCAACATATCGGTCCAGATTGGGTGCAGGGCACGTTTGGCTAAGTCATTGAATACTTAAGCATTTGCCACATTTGTGGTCCAGCCCCCGGATTGCCGGCGCACACGGCTTGGTTGCCCAGTGTGGCGTTCTTGCCGCGCTTGCGGGTGCTGGCCTCGCCGCCTATCTTCCGCCGCGGCGACATGGCAGGGAGTTTGGTTGATGCGCATTTCGGTTTTTGGCACGGGCTATGTCGGCCTTGTGACCGGCGCTTGCCTGGCCGAGACAGGCAATGTGGTTACCTGCGTCGATATTGATACCGCCAAGGTTGATCGGCTGAATGCCGGCGAGATTCCGATCTACGAGCCCGGCCTCGATGGGATCGTGCGTGCCAACCGCGCCGCGGGCCGTTTGCATTTCACCACGGACATCGCGGCGGGTATCGCTGCAGGCGATATCCTCTTCGTCGCAGTGGGTACCCCGCCCGACGAGAACGGCTCTGCGGACCTCCGCTATGTCCTTGCTGCCGCGCGCGATTTCGGCCGCCACATGCAAGGCTTCAAGGTCGTCGTCGACAAGTCCACCGTCCCGGTGGGCACGGGCGATCGCGTCGCAGCAACGATCACCGAGGAACTGGTGAAGCGCGGCTTCTCCGCCGATCCGGCCGAGCGTCACCGCCTTGGCCAGCCGGATTTCGCCATCGTCTCAAATCCGGAATTCCTCAAGGAAGGGGCGGCCGTAGCCGATTTCAATCGGCCCGATCGCATCGTCATCGGCGTCGATCAGCAAAGCCCGCAGGGCCAGCGGGCGTTGCGGCTGGTCCGCGCCCTCTACGCGCCGCTCAACCTCAACCACGATCGCACGCTGGTGATGGATGTGCGCTCGGCCGAACTCACGAAATATGCCGCCAACGCCATGCTGGCAACGCGCATTTCCTTCATGAACGAGCTCGCCAACCTGGCTGAAACCCTCGGCGCGGATATCGAACTGGTGCGCCGCGGCATCGGTTCGGACAGTCGCATTGGCTACAGTTTTCTCTATGCGGGCACTGGTTATGGCGGCAGCTGTTTCCCCAAGGATGTCCAGGCGCTGCAGCGCACCGCCGCCGAAACCGGGCACGATCTCAAGGTCCTCGCCGCCGTGGAGGCGGTCAACAACGGCCAGAAGCGCGTGCTCGTCGACAAAATCCGTCGCGTCCTCGGTGACAACCTCACCGGCATCACCATCGGCGTGTGGGGCCTGGCCTTCAAGCCCAATACCGATGACATGCGCGATGCGCCGAGCCGCGTCCTGATCGCCGAGTTGCTCGCCGCCGGTGCCAGCATCGCCGCCTTCGATCCGGTGGCCAGCCACGAGGCCCGCCGCGTCTTTGCCATCGACCTCGCCGATCGCCCGACCGATCTTGCCCGGCTGCGCTTCGTCGAGTCGCCCGAGGCTGCCTTGAGCGGTGCGGACGCCCTTGCCATTGTCACCGAGTGGAAAGTGTTCCGCGCCCCAGATCTCACTGCCATGGCGACCTTGCTGCGCCGCAAGGCGATCTTCGACGGCCGAAATCTCTACGATCCCGACCTGATGGCCGATGCCGGGCTCGCCTATTATCCCATCGGCCGGGCGCAGGCGCGCTTCCCTTGAGCGCGCCTGTTGCAACTGCGGCAACGGGACCCGCAGTGCGACTCGCTCTGAAGATACCCATCCTCGTCATCGGCGCCGGGCAGGCCGGCTTGTCCTCCGCCTGGCACCTGCGCGATCTCGGCCTCTTGCCGGGGCGCGATTTCGTTGTACTCGATCGCTCCGCATCGCCGGGCGGCGCATGGCAATATCGTTGGCCGTCGCTCACCCTCAGCACCGTCAACCGCATCCACGATCTGCCCGGCCTCGCCTTTTCGGACGTAGTGGACACGACAGAAGGCGCCGTCCGCGCTGCCGATGCGGTGCCCCGCTACTTCGCCGCCTACGAGGCGCATTTCGGCCTTGCCGTGCGGCGGCCCGTCGTCGCCACTTCCGTCGCGCCGCGCGGCGAGCACTTCCGCATTGAAACCGACGGCTTCGCCTGGTCGGCGCGCGGCATCATCAACGCCACCGGCACCTGGGAGCGCCCCTACATCCCCGAATATCCCGGCCGCGACCGCTTTCGTGGCCGACAATTGCACACCCGCGACTATCGGACCGCCGAAGCGTTCCGCGGCCAGCATGTCGTTGTCGTCGGCGGCGGCATCTCCGCCATCCAGCTGCTCGACGAAATCTCGCGGGTCACCACCACCACCTGGGTCACTCGGCGCCCGCCGGAATTCCGCGAGGGTCAGTTCGGGGAGGTCGAGGGCAGGGCGGCTGTTGCCCGCGTCGATGCACGAGTGCGCGCCGGCCTCGCGCCCGAGTCGGTGGTATCGGTCACCGGCCTGCCGCTGACCCCCGCCGTCCTCGCCATGCGGGCGCGCGGCGCACTCGAACGCCATCCGATGTTCGACGAAATCACCGCAACCGGTGTGCGTTGGGCCGATGGCCGCGAGCAGCGGGCCGATGTGATTCTCTGGTGCACCGGCTTTCGCTGGTCGCTTGAGCATCTTGATCGGCTTGATCTGCGCGAGCCCTCCGGCGGCATCCTCATGGGTGGGCGCCTCGCGTCTCGCGTCGAAAGAGTGCCCCGCCTTCACCTCGTGGGCTATGGTCCGTCGGCGTCCACGGTGGGGGCCAATCGGGCCGGCGCCGCCGCGGCACGCGAACTCGCGGCCCTGCTCGGCCTCATTTGAGGCCACCTGCCTAAAGCGGCGGTTGCGCCGGGGGGCGATCTCCACTACCTTACTTGCGACACGAAATAATGCCGCGAAGGGCGCCCCGGCCAAGGCCGATCGGTGCGACCGCGCGGACTGGAGCAGAGCTTGGCCGATTCCGATCGGTCCGATGCCGGCGCCGCCCCCGATGGGGATCGCCTGCACCGCCGGGAGGCGGGTGGCGACCCGACTCCCACAACGCCCAAAGCAGGTTCACGCCCGCTTCAGGCCAAGGCGGATGGACGAGGCAATCCGCAACCCACGGGCGCGCGCAGGTCGCGCGGCCCGCTCTATGCGGCCCTCGACCTCGGCACGAATAATTGCCGACTGCTGATCGCCCGCCCGCATGACCACGGCTTCCGCGTCCTCGACGGCTTCACCCGCATCGTGCGGCTGGGGGAGGGGCTGACGGCCACGGGCCGGCTTTCCGACGCCGCAATGGAGCGCACCATGGAGGCCCTCCGGCTCTGCCGCAACAAGCTGCGCGAGCACGAGCCGACCCGCATGCGCCTCATCGCGACCGAGGCCTGCCGCGCCGCCAGCAATGGTGAGGAGTTCATCGCCCGCGTCGAACGCGAACTCGGCCTCGCACTTGAGATCGTTGATCGGCAGACCGAGGCGTCACTCGCCGTCACCGGCTGCGCCGATCTGATGGAGGAAGCGTCCGACGGGGCGCTGATGTTCGATATCGGCGGCGGCTCTTCGGAACTGGCATGGCTCGATTTTCGCGGCGGGCGCCCGCGCCGGCAGGGCCGCATGTCCTCGTCCATCCGCTCCTGGCAGTCGCTGCCGGTGGGCGTCGTCTCCATCGCCGAGCGCTTCGGCGGCGTCGATGTCACGCCCGACACCTTCGAGGCCATGGTCGCCTTTGTTGCGAGCCACCTCCGGCAGTTCCGCGGCCGCGAAAAGCTCCGCCAGATGATCGCCGAACATCCCGTGCACCTCATCGGCACCTCGGGCACTGTCACCACGCTCGCCGGGCTGCATCTCGGGCTCGAGCGCTACGAGCGGCAGAAGGTCGATGGCCTGTGGATGACGCGCGAGCAGATCGACGCCACCATGTCCGCACTCCTCGCCATGCCTTTCGAACGCCGCGTCGCGCATCCCTGCATCGGCAAGGATCGCGCCGATCTCGTCCTGCCCGGCTGCGCCATCTTCGAGGCCATCCGCCGCGAATGGCCAACCGACCGTGTCCGCGTCGCTGATCGCGGCCTGCGCGAAGGCATTCTCATCTCGCTCATGGATCAGGATCGGGTCACCCGCTCCCCCAACAAGAGGACCCGCTGATGGCAAAGGGTACCGGCGAAGGCATCGGCCGTCGCACCGATCGTGATCTCAAGGTCCGCGTGAAAACCGCCAAGGGCCGCAAGGTCGGCTCGACGCTCTGGCTGCAGCGCCAGCTCAACGACCCCTATGTCGCCAAGGCACGCGCCGAGGGCTACCGCTCACGCGCTGCCTACAAGATCCTCGAGCTCGATGAGCGCTACAAGCTGTTCAAGCGCGGCCAGCACATTGTCGATCTGGGTGCCGCACCCGGCGGCTGGTCGCAGGTCGCGGCCGCCCGCATCGGGTCCACCGACGAAAACCCGCTGATCGTCGGCATCGACTATCTCGAAATGGACCACATCCCCGGCGTTATTCTGCTCCAGAAGGATTTCAACGACGAGGACGCGCCCGCCGCCCTCGTCGCCGCCATGGGTGGCCACAAGGCCGATCTCGTGCTCTCCGACATGGCGGCGCCCACCACCGGCCACCGCGCCACCGACCACATCCGCATCATCCAGCTGGTCGAGCTCGCCGCCGATTTCGCCATCCGTGTGCTCAATCCAGGCGGCACCTTCGTCGCCAAGGTGTTCCAGGGCGGCACCGAGCACGAATTGCTCGGCATGCTGAAGCAGCACTTCAACACCACGTTGCACGCCAAGCCCAAGGCCAGCCGCGCCGATTCGGCCGAAACCTACCTTCTCGCCCGCGGGTTCAAGGGCAACGGGCCGGAATAGAGCGCTTTCAGGAAAAGCCGTATGACTATTCCGGTTCGAAAGCGCGACAAAACAGAGACTTAGAACATCTAGACGTTTCAGTTGAAACGTGAAGTGATCTGGCGCTCACCGCTTGTTCGGCACGACGATTGTGTTGGGCAAGCCTGCAAAGTGGCTGTCGCAGGTCAGCAGCGTGGCATCGTGAACTTGTGCGGTTGCGAAGATGATCGCGTCGGCTGTAGCCAGCTTGTGTTCCACGCAAATCTCAGCCGAAGCGACCGCAATTCTCGTATCGAGCGCAATGACTCGCAGCGTCGTGGTGAAAACGCTGAAACGTGATGCCTCTTCGCTCGATCGCTCCCGCAACAGCCATTTGCTGACTTCAAGTTGCACAATTGTCGGCACAAGCCAGTTTTCGGAAGACGGCAGGTGCTTTTCCAACATATGTGAAACTGGGCTATCCTCAATCCATTCAATCCATGCGGATGAATCGACTAAAACTAGCCCCGCCACGACCGCCGCCTAGAACCGGTCGCTTCGGTCGCGATAGCGGCTCGTGTCCGCGCCTTTCGCCATGCCCCTAAGGTCGTCCAGGGTCGGCACCGGTACAAGCATCACCACGCCCCCCTTGCTGACAAAGGCAAGCTTCTGGCCGGCCTCCCAGTTCTGGGCTTCCCGCACTTCCTTCGGAATCGAAATCTGGAACTTGCTCGACAAAGTGGCGGTAGAAGCCATTCTTACCTCCGGCGATCGATACACCAGATGTAAGGTGCGATTTCGTTTCGGGCAAGGCAAGCGTTATTCCGCCGCCGACTCGCGTTGCGCATCCGTCTCCGGGGCGTGCATCTGCGCCCCCTTTGGCAGGCGCAGGAACAACGCCGTCGATATCAGCGTTACGCCACCGATCACCCAGAACGCCGAGTGGAAGTCGCCCAGCAACGGCTCGGCGCCACCATGCAGCAGCCGCATCCCTTCAAGTACCCCGCCCCCCAGCGCCACGCCCACGGCCAGCGACAGTTGCACCGCCACCTGGCTCATCACATTGGCCTGTCCGGCTTCCGCATCGGGAATGTCGGCGAATGTGAAGGCATTGGTCGCCGTCCAGAAGATCGATTGCACGAAGCCCGTCAGGACCAGAAATATCATCATCAGCGGCATCGGGGTCGACGGCGAATAGACCGCCATGCCGAACACGCCGAGGGCGGTCAGCGCCGTCGACCAGAGCAGCGCCGCGCGAAAGCCCATCCGATGCAGGATCGGCTCGGCTACGAATTTCGCGGCAAACGCGCCCAACGCGGTCGCGAACGTCACCATGCCGCTCTGGAACGCGTTGAGCCCGAAGCCGATCTGCAGCATCAGCGGAAACAGGAACGGCATCGCGCCCGTCCCGAACCTGAAGAACGCCCCCGCAACCACTGTCGTGCGAAACAGCTTGCGCCGGAACAGCCTGAGGTCGAGCAGCGGCTGATCAGTCCGCTTGAAATGCCACCAGTAGAGCGCCGCCGTGATCGTGCCGGCGATCAGCGACAGGTACCCGAACACCGCCGGGAGCGCCGGCAGGGTCAGCACCGAGAGCCCGAACACCCAGCCGGCAAAAGTGATCCCTGCGAGGAAGAATCCGATGAAGTCCATGCGGCGTGTGGCGCTTCGCTGCCAGTCCGGCAGGTATCTGTTGATCAGCAGGATGCCGATCAACCCGATCGGGATGTTGATCAGGAAAATCCAGTGCCAGCTCAAATAGGTGGTGATGGCGCCGCCGATCGGCGGACCCATGATCGGGCCTACAAGGCCCGGTATCGAAAGCCACGCCATGGCGTCGACCAACTGGTTGCGCGGCGTCATCCGCACCAGCACCAGTCGCGCCACCGGTGTCATCATCGCGCCGCCCATGCCCTGCAGGAACCGTGACAGGACGAAGGTGAGCAGCGAGTCCGAGACCGCGCAGCACAGCGAGCCGAGCATGAAGACGATCATCGCCGAGCGGAACACGTTCCGCGCTCCGAAGCGGTCCGCCATCCAGCTCGAGATCGGAATGAAGATCGCGAGCGCCACCAGATAGGCAGTGAGCGCCAGCTTCAGCGCGATCGGCTCGGTGCCGATATCCTGCGCGATAGTCGCAAGCGAGGTAGCGATCACCGTCGAGTCCATGTTCTCCATGAACAATGCAACGGCGAGGATCAGCGGCGTGATGCGGAGGGCGGACATTTGCGGGGCGTTTCGGCTTCGGTGGTCGGTCGGGTTGGCGTTTTCGGGCTGTGCCCCTGTTGTCTTCCGTTCAGCCCGTCTGCGGATCCGGTCGTGCCCGTGCCGCGGCGTGGTGACCTGGCGTCCTTTCGCCGTGCCCTGACACCTCGTTGCCGGCATCGGGTGGCAGCTTGAGGAATGGCACTGCGCTCAGTGCCGCGAGCGCCGCCACCACGAACCAGGCGATATGGAAGTCGCTCAGTGTCAGGTGCCCGTCGCTGCCTGCGGCCAACGACAGCACACCGCCCGCCACCGCGACGCCAGCCGCCACGCTCAACTGCTGGCAAACGGCATTGAGGGATGTCGCCTGGCTCGTCTTTTCGTCGTCGATGTCAGCGAATACCAGAGCATTCACCCCCGTGAAGAAGAACGAGCGCGCAAGCCCTCCCACCAGCAGCGATGCCATCAGCAACCAATGCGGTACCGCAGGCGTAAACAGGCCGTTGAGCGCCAGGAAGGCGCAACCGATCGCCGATGTCGCGATCAGCGCGCGCGGGAACCCGAAGCGACGAAAGAGCCGTTCTGCACCGAATTTCGACAGGATTGCCCCGAACGCTGCGACAAAGGTCGTGAGCCCGGACTCGAACGGCGTCAGCCCGAAGGTCAGTTGCAGCATCAGCGGCATCAGGAACGGGAAGGCCCCGATGCCTATGCGAAACAGCGAGCCGCTGACAATGGCGTTGCGGAACAGCGGCAGCCTGAACAGGCTCGGGTCGAGGATCGGGTTGGAAACCTTGCGTGCATGGCGGAGGTAGAGGAACCCCGTGACCAGCCCCACCGCGACCGACAGATAGCCATAGATGGGCGAAATTGCCGGCAGGCTGATGACCGAAAAGCCGAACAGGATGCCGGCAAAGCTCGTGCCCGTCAGCAGGAGGCCGGGCACGTCGATCGGCAGGTGGATACGCACCCCATCGTCGTCGAGGTATCTGGTGATCAACACCAGCCCGACGAGCCCGATCGGCACATTGATCCAGAAGATCAGGTGCCAGGTGAAGTAGGTGGTGAGGAACCCCCCGAGCGGCGGACCAGTCATCGGACCGATCAGCGCCGGGATTGTCAGCCACGCCATGGCCGATACCAGTTCCCGCCGCGGTGTGGAGCGTACCAGGACCAGCCGCGCCACCGGCGTCATCATCGATCCGCCGATGCCCTGCAGGAAACGCGACAGCACGAAGGTCGGCAGCGAGTCCGAAAATGCGCAGCAGATCGAGCCGAGGAGAAACACCACGATCGCCGCGCGAAACACGTTCTTTGCGCCCAACCGGTCGGCCATGTAGCCGGAAAGTGGAATGAAGATGGCGAGCGCCACGAGATACGACGTCAGCGCCAGCTTCAGCGAAATTGGCTCCGATCCGATATCCGCCGCGATCGCCGGCAGCGAGGTCGCGATCACCGTCGAGTCCATGTTCTCCATGAACAGCGCGACGGCCAACACCAGGGGAACGACGCGCACGGCAAGCGTCCTAATTCGTTAGGATCGAAACTATATCGATGAATAGCTCCCACTAAGCGTTCGCGCAACCGCCGGATTATCGTCTTTTCGTTGACCTTTCGGCTGACGGCATGGCCTAATCTCGCAAAAGCCGAAGGGGATCGGCAGAGGAGACAGGGCCATGAAGAGCTTTTCGTCATCGAGTTTCGCATCCGGGCATACAGAGGCGCTCGATCTCGCACTCGCAGCCGTGCAGCGGGACCCTCAGGCCCTGTTCACCGATTTCCAGTGGTTCCTCTTCGCGGGCAAGGACACCATCTTTTTCACCGCCTTTTCAAAATCGCCCTTCGACAAGGAGATGCTGAAGGATCTGGTCGCCAAGGTCGTCTCGCTCGCCCCGCAACTGACCCATGGATTTGTCGGCGCCCGTCCCGGCCATCCGCTTACGGAAACCCAGCTCGATGCGGTAACCTCGGTCGAGACGGTCGAGAACTTCGACGGCTACCCGGACCGCTGGCTGAACCGCAGCGCCGATATCTTCGACCACCCGGACCTGCCGCTGTTTCGCTTCATGGCCGCCACCTTGAGCAACGGCCCGGACGAACAGGGCAGGGCGTCGATCATTCAGATCCGCGCCGCCCATTGCGTGCTTGAGGGCTCGGATTCAGCGCTGCTGTCCCGGTCGCAATCCGCAAACCACGGCATCCAGTCCAACAAGGCCAACAAGGTGCCATTCGGGCAGTTGCTGAAGGCGCGGTTGCAGGCGGGCCTAGGCGCTGCCATCCACCTGCTCTTCGCGCACCTGCTTTCGCCTGCCGACAAGCCGACGCTCTTCACCACGCTCGCGCTCCGGCGGGATCGCATGCGGCGGCTGGCTTCGAAGCTGGGTGTGCGGCAGCGGTCGCTCTACTTCGCAATCGTCACGCACGCGCTGCATTCCGACACGGATCGCCGCTTCAACAAGGAGCTGATCGCGGCCGCCTATACCATGCTCGATACCAGGCGCACCGCGGCCGACGACAGCTTCTTCCGCGTCCGCGCCCTAACCGCCAGGTTCCCCTACAGGCAGGATTTCGTCGATTATGTGCGCGGCGTCGACAAGGTGGTGGGCGAGATCGAGGAGAAGGACGTCTCGAAGTTCCAGCGTGAGATCCTCGCGCTGTTTTCCATGCACCGTCGCCTTAACAAGCGCTTCCCATTCCTCTATGGCCCGCGCTTCTGGCGGCTGGGTGGCCGTACTGACACGGTGTTGACTCTTGTACCGCCGCACCGCAGCTTCGGGCCGGTGACCGAGTGGATGATGGAACCCATCTATTGCGGTGCCTACCACCCGATGGCCAATATCTGCACCTTCTGTCCTGGACGCGAGTTCATGACGCTCAACTTCACGATGGAAGCCCGAAACACCGAGATGATCCCCCAGATTGAAAAGCTGGTCGCCCGCATCGAGGGTGAATTCGGCCTCGTGGCGCACGTCCCCGCCTGAGGGCGAGCCATGCCGCAGCCGCCCGGGTGCCCTGCGGCGAAAGGCTTTGCAAAATCCGGGGTCGCTGCTATTGACCCTTGCCAACCCGTGAGCCGGCGACGAGTCGCACCCGCCTCACGGGCTTCCGCTTTTCTGACTGCGAGAATGGGAAGGGCACCCCCTTGGCGAAGATCGTTACCTCCATCACCGGCGAGAGCGCCCTGACCTTTGACGACGTGCTGCTGCAGCCGGCGCATTCCGAGGTGCTGCCGGCCAATGTCGATATTCGCACCCGCGTGACGCGCGATATCGCGCTGAACATCCCGATCATCAGTGCAGCGATGGATACCGTCACCGAAAGCAGCATGGCGATTGCCATGGCGCAGGCTGGTGGCCTCGGCGTGATCCACAAGAACCTCGATGCCGCGGTACAGGCCGAGCATGTCCGCGCCGTGAAGAGCTTCGAGAGCGGCATGGTGGTCAATCCCATCACCATCGGGCCCGAGGCGACCCTCGCCGATGCGCTCTCGCTGATGCAGATGAACCGCATCTCCGGCATCCCCGTGGTCGAGAACGGCGGCACCGGCGGTCGCCGACTCGGGAAGCTCGTCGGCATCCTCACCAATCGCGACGTCCGCTTCGCCTCCAACCCGCACCAGCCCGTCGGCGAACTGATGACGCACGAGGGCCTCATCGCCGTGCGCGACGGCGTCAGCAAGGCCGATGCCAAGCGCCTGCTGCATGCCCACCGCATCGAAAAGCTGCTGGTCGTCGATGACGATGGCAGCTGCGTCGGCCTCATCACGGTGAAAGATATCGAGAAGGCCCAGCTTCACCCCAATGCGGTGAAGGATGCACAGGGCCGCCTCCGCGTCGCCGCCGCCACCGGTGTGGGCGATGCCGGCTACGAGCGCGCCATGGCGCTCATCGATGCAGGCGTCGATCTCCTCGTCATCGATACCGCCCACGGCCATTCCCAGGGCGTGCTGAACGCTGTCGAGCGCGTCAAGCGCGAGAGCAATTCCACCCGCATCATCGCCGGCAATGTCGCCACGCGTGAGGCCACCAAGGCGCTCATCGATGCGGGTGCCGATTGCGTCAAGGTCGGCATCGGGCCGGGCTCCATCTGCACCACCCGCATCGTCGCCGGCGTCGGCGTGCCGCAGCTTGCCGCCGTCATGTCCTGCGCCGAAGAGGCCGACAAGCAGGGCGTGCCGATCATCGCCGATGGTGGCATCAAGTTCTCGGGCGATCTGGCCAAAGCGCTTGCTGGCGGCGCAAGCTGCGTCATGATCGGCTCGCTGCTCGCCGGCACCGACGAAAGCCCGGGCGAGGTCTATTTGTACCAGGGCCGCTCCTACAAGTCCTACCGCGGCATGGGCTCCGTCGGCGCCATGGCGCGCGGCTCGGCCGATCGCTACTTCCAGCAGGAAGTCAACGACAGCCTTAAGCTGGTGCCCGAGGGCATCGAGGGCCAGGTACCCTACAAAGGCCCTGCCGGGAACGTGCTGCATCAGCTGACCGGCGGTCTCCGCGCCGCCATGGGCTATACCGGCGCGCCGGACCTCGAAGCCTTCCGCGCCAACGCCACCTTCGTGAAGATCTCCGGCGCTGCGCTCGCCGAAAGCCATGTGCACGATGTCTCGATCACGCGCGAGAGCCCAAACTATCGCGGCGCCTGAGCCGTTACTCTTTGAAGGCGGTTGACGCAGGCAATGAATGTCTCCGGTGGAGACATTCAAGCCGAGAAGGCCATGAGAGCTATGCTCCAATGGCACGAAGATCGAGAGCCGCGATTTCCCCTCTCCCGTTTACGGGGGAGGGTGGCGCATAGCGCCGGGTGGGGGGTGCCGCTTGCGCTAAACGTCTCATTGAATTGTGTAATTCAGCGCAGGATGTACCCTCACCCGCCCTTCGGGCACCCTCTCCCGCAGGGGGAGAGGGTAGGCTCCGAGCACTTGGCGTCCCCTAACCAGCACAGGAGCCCCCATGACCCTGACCGCCAATGCCCTCTGGCTCGTCACCGCCATGCTGCTGCAGGGCGCGCTCGCGCTCGGCCTCGTCTTCTATCTGGGCTCGGTCCGCGTCCCCATGGTGCTCAAGGGCAAGATCCGGCCCGATGCCATCGCCACCGACCGCCGCGGCTGGCCCGAGGAAGAGTGGCAGATTTCCAACGCCTTCGATAACCAGTTCCAGCTGCCGGTGCTGTTCTATGTCGGCAGCGTCCTCGCCATCCTGTTCGGCGCCACCATGCTCGAAGTGCTGATCGCATTCGCCTTTGTCGGGCTGCGCTATGCGCACGCGATCATCCACATCACCGATAATCATGTCATCCGGCGCTTTTCCGTCTATACGGCAGGGCTTGTCGTCCTTTCCCTGTTCTGGCTCGATCTCGTCATCCGCCTGATCGCCGCCGCCGTCGGAGTTGCCTGATGCGTTTGCCCGGCCGAATTGCTGCCGCCATCGCCGTGCTCGAGGATATCGAGGCGCATCGCCGCCCGGTCTCCGAGGCGCTGAAGGCCTGGGGCCTTGCCAACCGCTTTGCCGGGGCAGGGGACCGCGCCGCCATCGGCAACCTCGTCTATGATGCCCTGCGCAAGAAGCTCTCGCACGCCTATGCCATGCAGTCGGATACGGCGCGCGCCATCGTGCTCTCGGTCGCCGTGCGCGAATGGGGCGAGACGGTCGAGGCCCTCAACGAGAGCTTCGGCACCGATCGCTTCGCGCCCGCGCCCATCACCGAGGACGAAGCCGCGCGCTTGACCGCCCCCGATCCGCTCTTGGGCGCCCCCGAGCATGTCGCGGCCGATATCCCCGAATGGACGCTGCCGCACTTGAAGCAATCCTTTGGCGACACCTGGCTCGCCGAGGCGCAGGCGCTCTCCGCCCGCCCGCCGCTCGATCTACGCGTAAACACGTTGAAATCGAGCCGCGACAAGGTCTTGCGCAGTATTGATCATCTTTCACCGGATTCTGAAGATCGTCTGCCGCTCGGCATCCGTTTTGCCCCCGGCGGCCGCGACAGCCGTACGCCCAACGTGCAGATCGAGGAGGCCTACCTCACCGGTGGCTTCGAGATTCAGGATTTCGGCTCGCAGATCGTCGCCACCCTTGCGGGTGCGAAGCCCAACGAACAGGTTCTCGATCTCTGCGCCGGCGCTGGCGGCAAGACGCTCGCCATGGCCGCCGCAATGTCGAACAAGGGCCAGATCTTCGCCTATGACAGCGACCGCTCGCGACTTGCACCCATCTATGATCGCCTCACCCGCGCCGGCGCGCGCAATGTGCAGGTTCGCCCGCCCAAGTCCGGTTCCCTCGACGATCTTCAGGGTAAGCTCGATCGCGTGGTGATCGACGCGCCCTGTACCGGCACCGGCACCTGGCGCCGCCAGCCCACCGCCAAGTGGAAGCTGACGCCCGCGCAACTCGCCACCCGGGTTGCCGAGCAGTACGCGCTGCTCGAGCGGGCCATGTCGTTCCTCAAGCCCGGCGGCACTATCGCCTATATCACCTGCTCGGTGTTGCCCGAGGAGAATGGGGGCCAGGTCGCAGGCTTTCTCGCCGCCCATCCCGAGTTCGAGGCCGTGCCGGCCAATACCCTTTGGATGGCGCACTTCTCGGGCACGAAACTGCGCGCCCGCTTTTCGCCCGAAGGCGGCGTCTCTGTCACGCCCGCCACTACTGGCACCGATGGCTTCTACATCGCGCAACTGCGCCCCAAGGGCTGAGACGCGGGGCCAACCTTGCCGCGGCATTAAATCGCACGGCCAAGCCTCCGTCGCTGAACCCGACATGGGGCCTTTGCGTTAAGCTTCGATCATGAGCTCATCCGCACCCGCATCTTCCGAACCGCGTTTCACGCCCCGCCGGCCCTGGCCTGTGCTGGTCCTCTTCCTGGCCGTCGTCATCGGGGTCGGGTTTGTGATCGGCTACACCAATACGCCCGGCGACTGGTACGCCGGCCTCAACAAGCCGCCGTTCAACCCGCCCAACTGGATTTTCGGGCCGGTCTGGACCATCCTCTATGTGCTGATCGCCATCGCTGGCTGGCGCACCTTCACCGGCGACCGCAACGGCCTCGGCATGAAGCTGTGGGTGGGGCAGATGCTGCTCAACTGGCTGTGGACACCGCTCTGGTTCGGCGCAAACTGGGTGTGGCCGGCCTTCGCCGTGATCATCCTGTTGGACATCGCCATCATCTGGTTCATCGTCGAGCGCTGGAACCGCGACCGCCCCGCTGCACTGATGTTCGTGCCCTATGCCGCCTGGGTCAGTTTTGCCGCTCTGCTCAATTTTTCCATCGGGCTGTTGAACTGACGGTGGTCAGTTGAAGCGCAGGGCCATGCAGGTGATGTCGTCCGCCTGCTCGGCCCTGCCGGCAAACGCATCGACAGCCGTGAAGACCCGTCGCACCGCGCCGCCCACATCCGTGTTGCCGATCTCCGGCAGCATGTCCTCAAGTCGCGTTGTCCCAAACTGCAGGCGCTCCAGGTCCTCGGCCTCAGTCACGCCATCGGTGTAGAGCAGCAGAAAATCGCCTGGTGCCAGGGTCGCTGTGCGCGACTTGGCCGAACGCCCTTCGAACAAGCCGACGGGTATGCCCGTCGCCGTCAGGGCCTCGACGGTGCCGCCGTGCAGCAGGTAGGGCGCACTGTGCCCGCAATTGCCATACTCGAGTTCGCCCGAGGACAGGTTCAGCACGGCGTAGAACAAGGTGGCGAACATATTGGCGTCGTTGTCGCGACACAGGCTGGCATTGGTGCGGGCCAGCGTCGCCGCAACGCTCTCTTCCTCCATCGCGGCGCTGCGCAGCGTCGTCATCGTCACGGCCATGAACAGGCTTGCCGGGATGCCCTTGCCGCACACATCGCCCACGGCAATGGCAACGCGGTCCTTGTCGAGCATGAAGAAGTCGTAGAAATCGCCGCCCACATCGCGGGCGGGTCGCATATCGGCGTGCAGGTCGAGTCGACCCGATGCACCCTTCAAGGTCTCGGGCCGTGGCAGGAAGCTGCGCTGGATCAGGGCCGCGCTGGCCAGTTCGTCGCTCTGGCGGCGTTTGTCGACGATCTGCTCTGCAAAGCGCTTGAACGTTGCCGCGAATGTCACGATTTGCGGCGCCGGATGCGCCAGTTCGTCGAGGATGCGCGGGTCGAACTCCCGTTTTTCCAGCGCCGAGAGTGCATTGGCGTACAGACCAAGCGCCCGGTTCATGCCGTCGAGCTGGCGGCCAAGTTGGCTGATCACCGACAGGAGGAAGTCTGGCGCACCAGTGCCGATCTCAACCAGATTTGGGCCCGTGAGCCGCCGCGCCACGACCGGGCCGATCGCCTCGATCGTCGCCGTCCGCGGATATTGCGCCAATACGCCAAGCTCGCCGATCAACCGCGGCGCCTCGATCGTCGCCAGCCGCACGCGCTCGAATGGGCTCTCGGCGAAGACCGCGACGCTGCCTTCGGTGAGGTAGTAGGCACATTCGCTGAGATCGCCCTGGCGTATCAGCACGTCACCGTCGTCGAAACGCACCAGGGCTGAGGAATCGAGCAGGTCGTCGAGCGGCGCGAGACCGGTGTCCAGCGTCCGCGTTTGTCTATACGCGCTCATCGGCGGTCTCGCCTGAAATCTATGACGATAATGTCATGACTTCTGCATTAGGGCCGGGCGCCTCTGGACGCAAGAAAGTTACGGTGACGCGGTTGCCGTGCGGCAGGGCCTCGTGGCGAAGGCCCTGGCTGAATTTGCGCAACAGTGCCATGCCGAGCCCGCCCGGTTGCACCTGAGCGACCTCTGCAGCAATTGGTCGGACCGGTGCCGCCGACACGTCGAACGGCCGCGCATTGTCTTCGACCACGAGCGCTATGTCCGGCGCAACCTGCAAGGTGAGCTCGACGGCGAGGGAGGCAGCCGTCTCGGTCCCAACGGCACCGTACCGGGCAACATTGGTGAACAACTCTTCGAGGCACACCTCGATGGCAAACACCAGTTTGCCTGGCAGGGCGGCCTCGGTGCTGACGCGATGCAGCCATTCCGAGGCGGAGGCGGCGCCTTCGAAACTTCCGGGAAATCGCGACGAGAAGCTCAGCGCCTCGGACATCGTCGCGCTTCCTTTCCTTACAGCTTGACTTGCGCCTCGGCGGCGGCCTGGTCAGTCGCGATCGGGATGATCGTATCGATGCCGCTCGCGCGCAGCACCTGCTCTACATTCTCCTGCGGGGCGAACACAACCATGCCGCCATTCTTGGCGTGCAGGGTCTTGCAGGCGCTCACCAGCGTCCGGATGCCGAGCGACGCGAGGAAATCCAGCCCGGAAAGGTCGACAATCAGGTTGTCGCTGTTTTGTGCAACGTCCGCGAAAACAGGATCCGCCGTGAGCGCGCCCGCCACGTCCATGCGGCCCCTGACCTCGATGAGGGTGACGCCATTCCCAGCGTCAACAACAGTCCATTCCATAGCACGCTCCACCAGACGCGGGTCGCGCCACTGCTGCCCGCCCATCAAGCGCGGGTTTTGACGACATTATTATTACGGATAGATGACAAGATCGGCGGTCAATCAAGCAAGTCCCATCATTCACGTGTTGCGGCGGCGGCAAGGCCATGCGAACCGGTCCGCCCAAGAGATTGTGGACTGCGACGATGGTTTTGGCGCCGGGGGGCGTGAACATCTGGGGCGTGAAATGGGTAATCTGTTCGCCGATTTTGGATTGCTAGAGCGGGCAACGAGCACGCAGCGCACGCTGTCGGGCGGGGATCTCATTTTCCGCGAAGGCGATCCTGCGCGGGAGTTCTTCATAGTCCGTACTGGATCGGTGGCCATACTATCCGGAAATCGCACGCTCGGAAGGCTTGGTCCGGGCGAGGTCTTTGGTGAAATGGCGCTGATCGACTCGTCGCCCCGCAGCGCCACCGCGTTCGCCGAGACCGACGGCACCGTGATCGTGCCGGTCAGCGAAAAGCAGTTCCTGTTCATGATCAGCGAGGCGCCCTATTTCGCCTTGAGCATCATGCGGGTACTGGCCGAACGCCTGCGCGCCGCAAATCACGCGTTGCCGGGCGACTAAGCCCGACGCTCGCCCTCCGTTCAACTCCGGGATGCGCCATGAACGCCTACCTGTCCCTTCTCGTTGATGGGCTCGCCAATCCTGTCACTCTCTTCGGACACTTCACCTACGCCCTCTTGATCCTCTCCATGTTGATGCGGCGAATGGTGACGCTACGCATTCTCGCCGTCACTTCGGGCCTCGCCAAGATCGTCTATCGCGCCTTCTTTGTCTTCGATCCGGTCAGCGTGCTGTGGGAAACGGTCTTCGTCCTCGTCAATATCGGACAGCTGATCGTCATCTGGTATTATGAGCGCCATCACCGCTTCCACGAGGAGCAGAGCCATTTTGCCGACAGCATGCCGGCCGGCGTAGACCGCAGTGCGGTGAAGCGCCTCCTCGATCTGTCCGATCTCGAACGGCTCGAACCGGGTGACAGGCTTACCGTGGAAGGCGAAACCGTCACGCGGCTGCTCTACGTCGCCGACGGCATCGTCAAGATCGAAAAGAACGACCGCGTCGTCGCCATCTGCGGGCCGGGCGACTATATCGGCGAATTGAGCTTCCTTACGGGCAATCCCGCCTCGGCAACTGCCATTGCGGTAAAGCCAACGCGGGTGCTGGTCTTCGACCAGGCCAAGCTGACCACTGCAATCGGGTCCGATGCCCAGCTGCGGCGCACGCTGGAGTCGGCGCTCAACCGCAATCTCGCCGGCAAGCTCACGCGGTCTGGTGACCCGCAGCCGTTGACGGCGTAAGGCGCGCGGCCTCCCGCGCCCGCGCCCATCGGATCACCGGCGCCTCGATCAGCCGCCAGGACAGCCAGCCGCAAAGCACGCTGATGGCCGCAATCGAACCCGCTATGGTCGCGAACTCCACGCCATCCCTGATATTGCCGTAGGTATAGCCGGGCGCCCACCACAGCCGCACCAGTTCGATGACGATATTGTGCCAGATATAGATCCCGAACGAGATGGTTGCGAGGAACCGCACCGGTGCGTTGTCGAGCAGCCGCCCGAGCCAGCGCGACGAGGGGACCACCGCAAGGAACGCTGCCAGCGAAAGCTGGAACCAGGGGAAGCTATAGGGGATCCCCAGCCACCCGAACCCGCTCGCGTCGCCCTTGAGCCACAGGTGCCGGTTGATCACCCAGATCGCCACTGCCGCCGCCGCCAGAGCCAGCCCGTCGAACACCCAGTGCCTGAGTGCGGCGATCTTCACATGGATCCCCGCCGCAAGCGCTCCAAGCGCAAACATCGCGAACAGCGCGAACGGGTTGTAGCGCGGCATCCAGTACTTCGCTCCCCCCACCATGCCGTAGTCCCAGCCGCGTCGGATCGAGTCGATCGGGTAGTATTTCAGCATCAGCCAATGCAGGCCGAGTGCAACCGCGATCATCGCGGCAAAGACCAGCCGTCCCAGCCACCCGCCCGCAAGCCTGCGCCCGGCGAAAACCGACAGAAATGCGAAAGGCAGCAGCACATAGGCGGTGATTTCGAAGCAGATAGACCAGAGCGGACCGTTCACCTCCACCGGGAAGAACGTCACCCAATGCCAGTCAGCCACCAGCAGGAACCCGGCCGCGAACCGCAGCAGCAACTCGCCGTTCAGTGCGACGCTGAACAGCGTGATCGACAGCACGAAGCTCACGATCAGCGCCAGCCAGTAGCCCGGCAGGATGCGGGCAGCGCGCCTGAGGGCATAAGTCTTGAGCGACGGCATGGACTTGTCGCCGTCGAAGGCCAGCCAGAACGGCCGGGCGAGCAAGAAGCCGGACAGAACGAAGAACATCGCGACGCCGAACGTCCCCATATGCGCAAACACCCGCAGGCCATTCAGCACCGGCCCGAAATCCGTCCCGCTGTCGAGCCGCTGCGTCAGGTGGTGCAGCAGCACCGTAAGGCACGCCGCGGCGCGCATGAAATCTGCGCCATGGAGGCGGCTCTCAGTCATTGTTGCCCTCCTTGCCGGCGCGATGGGTCTTGCTGCCCTGGCCTTGCAATCGATTTCATCCCTGCCGTGCCGTAGCCACCGCCGTCAAGCCCTGCAGGCCCGCTCAATCGATCGGCCGCCCACCTTGTGAATGAGTGCACCATCGGGCTACGCAAGTACGCGCACGCAGCACACGCCGTGTGCGGCCCGCTCGGCAACGGGCGCCAGCCAGTCGAGGAGGCCCAAATGTTCGACCAGTTCCTGCACGATCTGACCGAACCCAACCACATGGTCGGGCACATCAACTACTTCCTGCTCATCGTCTCGATGCTGATGCGGCGGATGTTCTGGCTGCGCGTCTTCGCGATCGGGTCCGGCTCAGTGGAGATCGTCTACCGCTCGGTCTTCGTCGTCGATCCGGTGAGTGTGGTCTGGGAGGCGCTCTTCGTTCTCGTCAACGTCGTGCAACTGGTCATCCTGTGGATTGACGAGAACCATCATCGCTTCGACGAAGATGAAATGCACTTCGTCGATTCCATGCCGGCGAGTGTCGAGCGTCAGGCGCTCAAGCGTTTGCTCGCTATCGCGAACCGGCGCAGCTTCGCACCCGGCGAGCGGCTGATAACCGAGGGCGAGGCTGTCAAGGAAGTGCTCTATCTCACCTCCGGCATCGCGCAGATCGAGGCGAACGGCCGCGTCATCGCCGTCTGCCGGCCCGGCGATTACCTGGGGGAAATGAGCTACCTCACCGGCGCACCCGCCTCTGCGACGGTTGTCGCGGCGGAACCGATGCGGGTTCTCGCCTTCGAGCAGAAGCGCCTGCATGACGCGGTTGCACGCGATGCCTCTATCCATCAGGCCATGGAGACTGGGCTCAACCGCAATCTCGTCGGCAAGCTGGTGCGCGCCAATCTCGCCAACGCCGCGCCTCGTTCGTCGCCTGCCTGAGCCTGCGGACTTTTCCTCGTGCGCGTCCGACCCATTCCGGCACGGGCGCCGAAACGCTGTTGACCGCAACTGCACTCCCCGCCTTATCTCTGAGGAGGGATACGGGGGGACTGCCTGATGTTGTCGGAGCTTGTGCGCGAGTGGCTGGATCCGTCCCAAGTGCTGACGCACCTGCCTTACGCGCTGCTCGTTCTGTCGATGATGATGAGCGACATGGTCTGGCTGCGCACCATAGCCATAGCGGCCGGGCTCTTTCGCATCCTCAACCGCGGCTGGATCAACATCGACCACGTCGTCGTGCCGTGGGAAATCCTCTTTGTCGCTGTCAACATCGCGCAGCTCCTCATCATCTGGTACTACCGCAAGCGGCACAGGTTTTCCGAGGAAGAGCAAAGGCTTGCGGATCGCATGCCCGAGCGCGTCGAGCGCCAGACAATCCGGCGCATCCTGAAGCTCGGCGAGGCGCGCGGCGCCGGTCCCGGACATGTCTTCACCACCGCCGATGCTCCTGTCTCGGAACTCGTTTTCGTCACGGACGGCATCGTGCAGATCGAGCGGGCGGGGCAGATCCTCGCCGTCTGCGGCCCCGGCGAGTTTGTCGGCGAAATGAGCTTCCTGAGCGGCGCCCAGGCCAGCGCCGACGCCCGCGCCGTGCGCCCGGTGCGCTATGTCGCCTTCAACCAGGCGAAACTGCTCACTGCGATGAACGCTGATCCCGGCATCCGGCACGCCATGGATGCCATCCTCAACCGCAATCTCGTGGATAAGCTGGCAAAAGCGAATGCCCGCCATGCTCCGGCCGCCTGAGCGGCCGCTTGCGGAATCCGCGTGAGGGCTTTATTCCCCCGCTATGACAGCTCCCGCACCCTCCGCCCCCGCCGAATCCATCCTGATCATCGACTTCGGTTCGCAGGTCACGCAGCTTATCGCGCGGCGCCTGCGCGAGACCGGGGTCTATTGCGAGATACACCCCTTTCAGTCAGCGGACGATGCGTTTGTGCGGCTCGCGCCCAAGGGCGTGATCTTCTCTGGCGGCCCGGATTCCGTCACGCGCGAGGGCAGCCCGCGCGCGCCGCAGGCGGTGTTCGATGCAGGCGTCCCCATTCTCGCCATCTGCTACGGCCAGCAGACCCTCGCCACCCAGCTGGGCGGCCGCGTCGAGGGCGGCCACGCCGCCGAGTTCGGCCGCGCCGATGTCGAAATCCGGGAGGCCTCGCCGCTGTTCGAAGGCTTCTGGGAGGTCGGCAGCCGCTATCCGGTGTGGATGAGCCATGGCGATCGCGTCACCCAGCTGCCCGAGGGCTTCAAGGTCGTCGGCACGTCCGAGAACGCGCCCTTCGCCATCGCGGTCAACGAGCAGAAGCGCTACTACACCACCATGTTCCATCCCGAGGTGGTGCATACGCCCGATGGCGCAAAGCTGCTCCAGAACTTCGTGCACAACATCGTCGGCCTCAAGTCCGACTGGACCATGCACGCCTATCGCCAACGCGCCGTCGAAAAGATCCGCGCGCAGGTCGGCACGGGCAGGGTGCTCTGCGCGCTCTCGGGCGGCGTCGATAGCTCGGTTGCGGCCATCCTCATCCACGAGGCGATCGGCGACCAGCTCACCTGCGTCTTCGTCGACCATGGCCTGATGCGCAAGAACGAGGCGACCGAGGTCGTCTCGATGTTCCGCGATCACTACAACATCCCGCTCGTCCATGTGGATGCGGCCGACATGTTCATCGGCGCGCTCGAGGGCGAGAGCGACCCCGAAACCAAGCGCAAGACCATCGGGCGGCTCTTCATCGAGGTCTTCGAGGCAGAGGCGAAAAAGATCGGCGGCGCTGATTTCCTCGCGCAGGGCACGCTCTATCCCGACGTCATCGAAAGCGTCTCCTTCACCGGCGGCCCCTCCGTCACTATCAAGAGCCACCACAATGTCGGCGGCCTGCCCGCACGCATGAAGATGCAGCTCGTCGAGCCGCTGCGCGAGCTGTTCAAGGACGAAGTCCGTACGCTCGGCCGCGAACTCGGCCTGCCCGAGCGCTTTGTCGGCCGCCACCCGTTCCCCGGCCCTGGCCTCGCCATCCGGCTCCCCGGCGGAGTCACGCGCGACAAGCTCGACATCCTGCGCAAGGCCGACGCCATCTATCTCGACGAAATCCGCAAGGCCGGCCTCTACGACAAGATCTGGCAGGCCTTCGCCGTGCTGCTCCCCGTGCAGACCGTCGGCGTCATGGGCGATGGCCGCACCTACGAGTTTGTCTGCGCTTTGCGCGCCGTCACCTCGGTCGATGGCATGACGGCGGATTTCTTCCCATACGACATGAACTTTCTCGGCCGCGCCGCCACGCGCATCATCAACGAAGTCCGCGGCATCAACCGCGTCGTCTACGACGTGACCTCCAAGCCCCCAGGGACGATCGAGTGGGAGTGAGGATTCTCCGGCGCTTTGCGCCGGCAAATCAGTCCAGTGGACTGATTTGAAATCCGAACGCCCGGAGAGCTATGCTCGAAGGGCCAAGAGGCGGTTAGTCTCCGAACGCGCTGAGCCTTGCGAAACGCAAGAGAGCCACGATATTGCGCCGGCAAATCAGTGCAGTGGACTGATTTGATATGCGAACGCCTTCCGAGCGGCGCTCGCCGGGCAGGCGGCCATCTCCAATCGCCCCCGGGCACCGCATATCGTCAGCGATCGCCTGCGAAAGGCACGGGGCGCGGTTTGGCCAATACAGCGGGGCTGCGTACCATCTGCAACAGCCGCGGCAGCAGCACCTTCAGCTCGCAGGCCAGTGCTGCGCGCACGCTGCGTTTGCGCCGATGCCTGCCAATGGCCTTTTGCGGTTTGATGTCGCTCTTGGCTGAGCCGGCAGGCACAGGTCCCGTCGCCGGGTTTGCGTCCCGCAGCCTGTCAAGTTGCGTGATCGGGGCCGGATAGGCCTGTAGGATACGCTTTCGCCATAGGAACGCGCCGAAGTGTCCGAACAGCAGCCGGTCCACGCCCATGAGGTTCGCGGCTGGGTGCCTGAGTGCCTCGGCGGCGGTGCTCGCCGAAATCAGATACCCGCAGGAGCGGACATGCGAGGAGGCGAGTTCAAGTAGCTCGGTGTTTCCCACTTTGCCGGAGGTGCGTCCCAGCCTGATCCTGTCTCTTGACGTCTCGAGCTTGATCAGGTCTGCGCCCGTCCGCGCCAGAACGTCGCCGCCGAGAAACGACAGCAGTGTATCCGTCATCGCGGCGTCATCTTCGAGTATGATAGCTTCCTGCGCACCGGTCGCCAGAAAATGCGACCATGCCCGCTGGTGGCTCAACCCGCACGCAATGTCACCAGCGCTGACGCGCCAGAAATTCTCCGCAGCAAGGCCCTGCGCCAGGATATCAGCTGGCACTTCGGCAATGGTGACCGCTGGTACCCGCTCGAATCTGATGATCCCCAGTCGCTGCAGTTGCTGCTCTATACTGGAGCGCCGATCCACCCTGTGGTCCAGGTTGATGAAGTATACGTGTGTCATATCTCGCGTCGCAAAACAATAAGACAATAGATTAGATGTCGCAGAATACAAAGAAATGTTGCCATCGTCCAGCATGATATTGCAAAGAATTTCTGAGTGTATACACATCGGATGCAGATGTTGAAATGAAAACACGGCAAGGCGCTGCGAAAGCAGGCTGGCCAACGGATGTGGGGGTGTGGCCAAGCGGCGCTGGAAATGATCTTGCCTGCCCTGCCACGCAGGTTTCGGTGCCCGATACCTCAGCAAAGCGCAGCAAGTGGGCCGGTTCCGCTCCCCCTTTTGGCGCGACTGCCGCATGCGGCGTGAACCGCGCGCACGACACGATGCATTTGGGCGACAGAGGGTTGGCGCCTGTGCTAGTGACCGGCGATGCACCTTCGCGACAAAGAGGATTTCTTGGCCGTCCCCAAGCCGCTCGTGACCCCCTATCGTCGCTTCCTGCAGCCGCGGACGCTCGATGCGCCGCCGACGGTGATCCTTTGGTGGGGCACCCTCGGTTACGCCGGCAAGGTGACTCTTGGCGACCTTCACGCCGTGGAAAACCTCTCGCGAGCCCTGACGGAACGAGGCCATCGCCACGCGATCCTGTCGCATCCGGACCTCCGCCTCGCAGGACATCTGTCGGTGGACGATATCTTCGCGCTGCGCCGTACAATCTCGCGGATCGTGTTCGTCTGCGGGCCTTTGCTCGACCGGGCGTGGCTCCGTGATTTCTTCGCAGTGCACGCCGCGGCCCGCAAGTTCGCGGTGGGTGTCAGCATCCTGCCCGCCGAACAGCGCATGACCGCGCGGTTCGATGGCGTCGTCGCGCGCGACGGCGTCGCCGAGTCCTATTTCGATCTCGCACCCTACGGCCTCTCAGCCGGCGAGCTTGCCCCGCAAATCCCGCCGCGGCGCGTGGGACTCTGCCTCCGCGGCCCGCAGAAGGAATATGGCGCGGGCCGCCAGTCCCAGCACGACAAGGCGGGGCGCCTCTTCGCCGACGCCATTCGCGCCCATGGCTTCGAGATGCATGAGATCGACACCGAACTCACGCCGGAGCAGGGGGCAGACGCCATCGCGTCGCGGTTTCGCGATGCCGATCTCATCTTCACCACCCGAATGCATGGCGCACTTCTCGGCCTTGCCATTGGGCGCCCGGTGATTGCCATCGATCAGATCCCCGGGGGTGCGAAGGTCACCGCTGTCATGGGCCGGATCGGCTGGCCCCTGACCTTCGCGGCCGAGACAGTGACCGCGGCCGATCTTGACGCAGCGATTGCCGGCCTTGGCGCGCCCGGCGTCCCTGCCGCGCTGTCGGCCACGCGCGACCACATTCAGCGGCTTTCGCTCGATGCGATCGAACGGGCCGCCCAACTCATTGCGGCACCATGACAGGGGCGTCCATGTCCGCGCCAGGTCGCATCCCGGTCTTCTGGGTCAATGTCGATACCCGCACCGATCGCCGCGATCATATGGAAGCGCAGTTCGCTGACCTTGGTATCGCCGCGGAGCGGATTTCTGCGGTAACTGTCGCCCAGGTGCCGGCGGATACCGCGGCGCGCGTCACCCGGCCCGAGCATTTCTTCAAGTTTACCCTCGGCGATCTCGCCTGTGGACTCAGCCACCAGCGCATCTGGCGCATAATGGCCGAGCGCGATCTCAGTGAAGCGCTGGTGCTCGAGGACGATGCCGTCCTTTCGCCCGAAATCCTGCCGTTCCTTGAGCCAGGCCTCTTGGTGCGCCTGGGCGCAGATCTGCTTCGGCTCGAAACCCGACGCCAGCCGGTGCAACTCGGCCATCGCTTGGGCGCGGTCGGAAGATGCGAACTGCACGAACTGCTCTCGACCCACCGAGGCACGGCCGGCTACATCATCTCTCGCGCCGCTGCCGAGGCCTCGCTGGTCTGTCCCAATGTCAACGACATGGCGGTCGATCGTTTCCTGTTCGGCCGCTTCGGCCCGCACCTGTGGCGCAGCCGCATCCTGCAGGCGGTGCCTGGCCCCGTCATCCAGCTTGACGTGCTCTCGGTTGAACCCGGTGCGAAGGCGATCGCACTGACCGGCCCGGGCCGCAGCGAGATCAGCCGCTTCAGGGTCAAGCGCACCCGCCGGCGCAAGCTCGGCGACATTGTTGCCTACACCTTGGCCGATCTCTTGCCCTTGCTTCGGTTGGCGGTGCGCAGCCCCGCCGCACTCTTCGGCGCGCGGCGGCCAGTGCCGTTCATTGGTGATCCACCTGGCGGCTGATGTTCTCATTTTGTTCTTGTGCGTCAAGCTGATCCGCGCTACCAATCTCGGCTGAGGAGCGCGTATGGCCAAGTCGAAATCCACCTTCATCTGCCAGGCCTGTGGCGCGGTTTCTGCCCGCTGGCAAGGGCGCTGCGAATCCTGTGGCGAGTGGAACACCATCGTCGAGGAGCTCGTGGATTCTGGCGTCGGTGCGGGCCCGAAATCCGCCATCGCCGGCGGCCGTCCGGCCGAACTCGTGCCACTCGACGGTGAAACCGAAACCGCGGCGCGCCTGGTAACCGGCATGGCAGAGCTTGATCGCGTCACCGGTGGCGGCTTCGTCATGGGTTCGGCCAGCCTTGTCGGCGGCGACCCCGGCATCGGCAAGTCGACACTGCTGCTGCAGGCGGCCGCGTCCATGGCGGGGCAGGGCCGGCGGGTGATCTATGTCTCGGGCGAGGAGGCCGTGGGCCAGGTCCGCCTCCGTGCCCAGCGGCTCGGCCTTGCCGATCAGGGCGTGCTGCTCGCCAGCGAAACCAATGTCGAGATTATCCTCGCTACTCTGCAGAAGGGCCCGGCGCCCGATTTCGTCATCATCGACTCCATCCAGACCCTCTGGACCGACCGGGTCGAGAGCGCGCCCGGCACGGTCACTCAGGTCCGTACGTCGGCACAGGCGCTTACCCGCTTTGCGAAGAAGTCCGGCGCCGCCGTGGTGCTTGTCGGCCATGTTACCAAGGACGGGCAGATCGCCGGCCCACGCGTTGTCGAGCACATGGTCGACGCCGTGCTTTATTTCGAGGGCGATTCCAGCCACACCTTCCGCATCCTGCGCGGCGTGAAGAACCGCTATGGCGCTACCGACGAAATCGGCGTCTTCGAAATGTCGATGGGCGGGTTGCGCGAAGTCGCCAACCCGTCAGCTCTGTTTCTTGACCAGCGCGACAAGGATGCAGCCGGCTCCGCCGTCTTTGCCGGCATGGAGGGCACGCGGCCGGTTCTCTGCGAAATCCAGGCCTTGGTGGCAGCGTCGCCGCTCGGCACGCCCCGCCGCGCCGTCGTCGGTTGGGATGCGTCGCGCCTCGCCATGGTGCTTGCCGTGCTTGAAACCCGCTGCGGCGTTCGCATCGGCGCCAACGATATCTACCTCAATGTCGCGGGCGGGCTGAAGATCGCCGAACCCGCCGCCGATCTTGCCGTCGCGGCCGCGCTGATCTCGTCCCTCACCGGTTCACCCCTGCCGCATGACGCCGTGTATTTCGGCGAAATCTCGCTCGCGGGCGGCATTCGCCCGGTGGTCCATGCCGGCCTTCGCTTGCGCGAGGCACAAAAACTCGGCTTCCGCGCCGCCGTCACTGGCCGTCTCGGGCCGGGCGACGAGCCGCGCGGCATCGACATCTCGGAGTTTGGCGAGCTTGGCGCATTGGTCGGCCGCATCGCTGCCAATGGGCGGAAGCAGTCGGCGGAGTAGCCTATGCTACCAGTCCCTCCGAGGTTGCTCGGTTCGGTATAGCCGCACTGGTGCGCCTTGGGCGCGACGGATGACGCCCTTCTTTTCGAGGTCAAGCTGCACAGCCTTGAGCCACCATCCTGCCTTTTCACCATTTGGAAACTGCTCGGCAGACAGATGCGTGAGCAGCGCCGCCTTCGCAGCCGCAACACTGAGGCCCGGCGGCTCCGCCGGCAGTACCGCGAGCAGGGCCTCGCGCATAGCCATGTCCTTGCCGCGGTCCACCCGGTAAACTTGTGGTGAAGTTATGCTTTCGATGGAAGTCCGGTTGTCGCCGTCATGCATCGATGGCCCCCTTGACGAAATCCAGCTTCGGCACTTTGAAACCCATTGCCACCCATGCACCGAGCAGCGCGGCAAAAAAGCCTAGCGTCTGATGCCTCGCATTGGGCAGCCGGTCATCTAGGTGCACAGTCTCCGGTAGGTCCGAAACCATGGTGCGCAACTGCATGGTCGGTGCCTCTGCCTTAGGCCACAGGCTTGCATACAGGCTCAGCCAGTGCCCTGATTGGAACTCGACGAAAACCGGACTGTTGCAGCACACCGCCACAACGCGCCGCGTCTTGGATTCCGGCGTCAGCCGGTACGCGCGTAGCAGGTCTGTTCCGTGTGTGAAGCGAACGCGATCCTTGCGATACAGCGCATATGGCGTGCCGCCATCGGCATTGTGGAATTGCGGTGCGCCGGGCAGGGCGCCCAGTCTCGCCCCTGCGGTGCGGCAACTGGTGCAATAGCATTCAGCGCCGATCATCGGGGCGCCGTCGATCTCAACGCGCAACGCGCCGCACCGGCAATTGACGGTCCTATGCATCATTTGTCCGCTCCGTTGATCGTGGTTGAAAAAAGCAGCCGAACATAGCGCTCAAGATGGTCGAGCCCCTCGCGTGCTAGGTCGGTATTGTGTGCGGCCTTTGCGACAACGAAGGCGCCTTGAATCACTGTCTGCGTGTGTCGTGCAAGGCTCGCCGCGGTCACGTCACTGATACCGTGCTGCCGCAAGGCTGCGTCGAAATCGGCCTCCAACGTTCCTGCATGGCCGAATATGCTTGCGGCGCAAGCGTCGCGTATGGCGGGTGCGGTGTTGTGAACCTCTTGTACCATCATTCCGACAAGACACGAGGAACGCGCGATGTTGTCGCTGATCAGTGCCCTGCGGAACGCGATATAAGCCAGTACCCGCTCCAGCGGATCCGCCGCTGCATGGTAGGGCGCGCCCGCGAACAGCGCAGCAGTCGTCTCCTGCCAGTACGCCGCCGCCGCCACCCCGAGTGCTTCTTTGCTCTCGAAGTGATGGAAAAACGCCCCCTTTGTAACCTGCGCGCCCGTGCAGAGGTCGTCCACCGAGGTGGCCGCAAATCCCTTCTGGCGAATGATGTCGCAAGCGGCCCCAAGGAGCCGACTTCTGGCAGAACCGCGTTCCGGTTGGCGTTTCGTAAGACGAGACATTTGAGTAACATACCAAATGGTTGGTATGTTGCAAGCCGGGGAGCACTCTGGAGTAGCGCTTTGGTCACGCTGTCGACATGTTGTGACACTGCACCGGTGGGTTGCGGCCGGCGCGGCTTGGAATCGGCAGCGTTAAAAGCTACACGGAAACCAATGTCGCTACGGAATGGCGGAATTTCGCAATGTTGACGGCTTTTGACGTTGGGGTCGGCGTGCTGGTGCTGATCTCGGCCATTCTTGCTACCGCGCGTGGCTTCACCCGCGAAATCCTGTCGCTCGCCACCTGGGCCGGTTCGGCGGCCATCGCGGCCTATGCATATTTTTTCCATAAGGAAATTGCGCGCGGCTATATCGACGAGCCGATCGTCGCCGATATCGTCACCATCGGCGGCACCTTCCTCGTGGCGCTCATTATCCTGCACCTCATCACCATGCGCATTGCCGATTTCGTCGTCGATAGCCGCATCGGTCCGCTCGATCGCACTTTGGGCTTCGTCTTCGGCGTTGCCCGTGGCGTGCTGATCGGCGTCGTTGCCGTGGTCTTCGTCACCTGGCTGATGCCAAACCTGCCCTCCTGGGCGTCGGAAGCGAAGAGTCTGCCCATCCTCCAGCGTCTTGGCGACGATCTCATCGCGGTGCTGCCGCCCGATATGGAAAAGCAGGTCACCGATATCCTCAAGAAGGGCAAAGGCCAGGCCGAGGACGAAAACCCGCCTGAGGAGGCCGGCTCCAACGAACAGACGCCGCCGGCCGACGACAACTCCACCGACGGCCTTGAGAATGACGCGCCGCAGGATGGGGCACCGGCCGCCGGCACCAATACATGATGCGGCAACTGCGCCATATCTCAGCCTTCATGGGACCGCATATGCGGTCCCATTGTCTTTGAACTGAACCTTTGCCGCTCGAAGGATTTGTCCATGTCCGATTCTGACGCGCATAACTCCGCCATCTCCGCCCCGACAAGGGCGATTGCCGAGTGGGACTACGATACTCTGCGCGAGGAATGTGGCGTCTTCGGCATTCTCGGCCATCCCGAGGCGGCAACCCTCACCGCGCTCGGCCTGCACGCTCTGCAGCATCGCGGGTAGGAAGCGGCCGGCATCGTCAGTTTCGATGGCAGGCATTTCCACACCGAAAAGCGCATGGGCCTGGTCGGTGACCACTATACTGATCCGGCGACGCTCGCCCGGTTGCCCGGCTCCATCTCGATCGGCCACACCCGCTATTCCACCACCGGCGAAGTGGCGTTGCGCAATGTGCAGCCGCTCTTTGCCGAGCTGGAGGAGGGCGGTATCGCCATCGCGCATAATGGCAATTTCACCAACGGACTGACGCTGCGCCGCCAGATCATCGCCACCGGCGGCATCGCGCAATCCACTTCCGATACCGAGGTTGTGCTGCACCTCGTCGCGCGCTCGCGGCACTCCTCCACCACCGATCGCTTCATCGATGCCATACGGCAGATGGAGGGCGGCTATTCCATGCTCGCCATGACACGCACCAAGCTCATCGCGGCGCGCGACCCCATTGGTATCCGCCCGCTGGTCATGGGCGATCTCGACGGCAAGCCGATCTTCTGCTCCGAAACCTGCGCGCTCGATATCATCGGCGCCACCTATGTGCGCGACGTCGAGAACGGCGAAGTGATCATCTGCGAAATCCAGCCCGATGGTTCGATTTCCATCGAAGCGCGCAAACCCCAGCGCAAACAGCCAGAGCGGCCCTGCCTGTTCGAATATGTCTATTTCGCCCGCCCGGATTCCGTCGTCTCCGGCCGGTCGGTCTATTCGGCGCGCAAGCGCATGGGCATCAACCTGGCGAAGGAATCGCCCGTCGAGGCCGATGTTGTTGTGCCCGTGCCTGATGGCGGTACGCCGGCCGCCATCGGTTTTGCGCAGTCGAGCGGCATTCCGTTCGAGCTCGGCATCATCCGCAACCACTATGTCGGCCGCACCTTCATCGAGCCGACGCAGTCGATCCGCGCCTTTGGCGTCAAGTTGAAGCACTCGGCCAACCGCGCCGAAATTGACGGCAAGCGCGTGGTGCTCATCGACGATTCCATCGTGCGCGGTACCACGTCGGTCAAGATCGTGCAGATGATGCGCGAGGCTGGCGCCCGCGAGGTGCATATCCGTGTCGCGAGCCCGATGATCTACTACCCGGACTTCTACGGTATCGACACGCCCGATCCCGAGCACTTGCTCGCCAACCAGCACGAGGACCTGGCGTCCATGTGTCGGTTCATCGGCGCCGATTCCCTGGCTTTCCTCAGCATCGACGGGCTCTACGATGCCGTCGGCGGCATAAAGCGCGACCCCAAGGCGCCGCAATTTACCGACCATTACTTCACCGGCGACTACCCGACCGCGCTGGTTGATCTCAACGGCCGTCGCCGTGGCGACGCCAAGTCCGTGTCGCTGATGAAGGAAGCGAGTTGAGCGCCCAGGCGCTTCTGTGCTTCCAAGTCGCGACTGTTGCGGCTATCAAGCCGCCGATCGCAACGGGATCCTCAAGATGACTGACAAGCCCTTGGCCGGCCGTATCGTTCTCGTGACCGGCGCTTCGCGCGGCATCGGCTATTTCGCGGCTCGCGAAATCGCGGCGCAGGGTGCCCATGTCATCGCCGTTGCCCGTACCGTCGGCGGTCTTGAGGATCTTGACGACGAAATCCAGGCGTCGGGGGGCTCGGCGACACTGGTGCCTGCCGACCTGCGCGAATATGAGTCGATCGATCGGCTCGGCGCCGCCATTTTCGAGCGCTGGGGCAGGCTCGATGGGCTTGTCGCCAATGCCGGCGCGCTGGGCGTGCTGTCGCCCGTTGCCCATATCGCCCCCAAGGATTTCGAGCAGACCTTCGCGCTCAACGTCACCGCGAACTATCGGCTGATCCGCTCGCTCGACCTGCTGCTGCGCCAGTCCGATGCGGGCAGGGCGTTGTTTGTCACGTCCGGCGCGGCCCGCAACCCGCTGCCCTACTGGTCTGTCTATGCGTCGAGCAAGGCCGCGCTTGAGGCGCTGGTCACCAGTTGGGCGCTCGAGATGCAGTCCACGTCCGTGCGAGTGAACCTCGTCAATCCCGGACCGCTCCGCACCGCCATGCGCAACAAGGCCTTTCCGGGCGAAGATGCCCAGAAGCTGCAGCACCCTTCGGCGCTCGCGCCCGAGATCGCGCGGCTCATCGCGCCGGCCTTTGCCGCTCACGGCACCCTGTTCGATTTCCCCACCGGCAGCGCCACCAACCTGATTGGCTGAGGACCCGCATGGGAAACAGTAATCCGCTGCGTCGCCCCGACATCCAGTATCGCGTCATCGACAACGAGATCGTGCTGTTCGACGCCGAGGGCGGGCAGGCAGGCTATCTCAACACCAGTGCCGCCGCCATCTGGCAGCTCTGCGACGGCTCGCGCTCCGAGGCCGATATCGCTGCCGAGCTCGCTGCCCTGGTTGGCGTCCCTGCCGAGACGCTTCTCTCCGACATTTCCGCCACTGTCACGCAGTTCCGCGAAGCCGGCGTTCTGGCCTGATCAGGCCTCTGGTGCGGGCCCCTCAAGCCCGAGTTCCGCCCGCGCCTCGCGGAAAAGCCTCGTCGCGGTCTCCGCGCCCAGCAATTGCCTGAAATGGGCTTCCATCGTTTCGGTTTGTATGCCGAACTCCGCGTGGCCCAGCAGGTAGTTGCGAATGCGGTCTTCCCATTTGTTGCGATAGGGCACGCCGCCGGGCCGGCCAAACCGGTGCATCCAGCGCAGGAAGGGCAGGCAGAGCGTCCGGTCCCCGCGGTGGCGGAACTTCTCGTGGATGTAGAATTCCTCGCCCCCGAAGCCGCGGAATTTCGGATGGAAGCCCGGCCAGGCGTCGCGGCGAAAGGCATAGAGCCCAAGCCCCTGCATCTCGATGTCGAAGGGCGGGGCGTCCATGTCGTCGGCGCGCGGGTCACTCGCCCATTGCCCATACATGCCGCTGCCCCAGCTGGGTTTCCAATAGGGGCTGATCGATCGCGCATCATCGTAGAGCAGGGGGCCCTGCAACAGGTCGCTGGTCTCCGGGTTGGCGGAAAAATGCGCGAGCAGCCGCCGTACCGCGCCCGGCACCAGCATCACATGGCAGTCGAGCGACAGCACATAGCGTCCGTCCGCCTCAGCGACGATCCTGTCGCGAGGAGCCGCCGTTCCCCCCGTGTCGGTGAACGGTATGTAGCGGTAATTGCCGATCGCGTGCTCCAGCCCTTTCAGGTGTGGGGCCGCTACACCTTCGGGATGGTTGTCCACCACCACGAACTCGGTATCCTCCAGTACCTCGGGATGATAGAGCCGCATGGCCTGTATGGTGAAGTACACCCCGTCATAGTCGTCATAGGTGGCCATGCCGATCGTCAGTCGCACCGGTCCCTTGCGCGGCGTCGGCGCCGGCAAGGGCTTGGGCGTGGTCGCCAGCGCATTCGTCACCTGAAGAACCTGCTCGGCAACGCGCGGCAGGTCCGCGCCGATCTCTTCCCGGGAAAGGCCGGCCATCGCCCTCTCGATCAGTTTCTGGACCGGCCCGCCAATCTGCTCGCTTTTGCCATAGGTGAGCACAAGCGCCGGCACCTGTCCGGCGAGCTGGCTGATGGTCTCGAGGCCAAGGCTCTCCTTGTCGTGCACGCTGTAATTGTGCTGCATCAGCAGCATTGCGGCCTTCGCCGAAGACACCAGTTCGAGGCTGAGCCTGGCGCCCGATACAAAGCGCGGAAAGATGATCAGGCCAACCCTGGCGCTGGCGACAGCCGGCTGCGGCACCGCCACCAGCCGCGCACCATCGCCGAGCGTCAGGCTGGGCCGGGTGTTGCCGCGCACCTGCATCTCCGCCCAGGTATCGGCGCGCACGGTCAACGGTCGGAACGGCGCGGAGACATCGCCACTGCGCGAGACGAGACACACATCGTCGGTCAGGTACCCGAAACCCAACCCAAGCATGCGGGAAACGAGCGTCGATTTGCCGCCGCGGCTGGCCCCGGGCATCAGCAGGCCATGGTCGCCCACCACCAGTGCGGCGGCATGCAGCGCCGAATGGCCTTTCTGGGTGTCCGCAGCCAGCGCGCCATGCGCGCGGATCAGCACTTCGTTGAGGGCATCTCCAAGTCCGCTGGGGCCAAAGACCACCCTGTCGGGGACCAGAACGCTCCAGCCCTCGGCATCCGACCCTGCAAGCTCAAACTCCGCTGCGATGTCGTGGCTACCCTCGGAATCTGCCTCCGGGAGGAACATCCCAATCCTGTCGGATACGGATGCCGGCACCCTGATGGCAACGGATTTACCGCCAAAGCGGATATGGCGTGTCGCGAGCAAACTCTGCCCCCAATAGCGAGGGCCGGACGCTTTATAGAAGCGGACCGGCCCCGAATTTTTCGTCGATGAATTGGCTACAGTGCCACTACCATCCACACCATCAATTGGGGGGGGTAGTTCCAATAGTCGAGGTCGGCTCCGGCGTTGTGGTCGGCTCCGGCGTTGTGGACGTCGTTGTCGTCGTGAAGGTCGTCGTCGGACGTGGTGTCGTCGTGAAGGTCGTCGTCGGCCCCAGCGTTGTCGGCCCCACAGTCGTCGGCCCCACCGTAGTCGGCCCCTCGGTCGTCGGCCCCTCGGTCGTCGCCAGCTCTGTCGTCGTCGGCGCCTCTGTGGTGCTCACTTCCTCGGTCTCGTCCGAATCCGAATTGGCCTCGTCCGCGATGAAGGATCTCCGGAACACGTCCGCAAGAAAGAAGCTCCCCTGCGCCTGCACCGGCGTCACGACAAACTCGGCCACAGGCCGAATCCATTGCGGCAACAGCGCAACTGTTACGGCGCCGGCGCCGGCTCCCGCCGCCGTCTTGATAAACCTGCGCCGACCCTGCGCGACGTCATTATCTCTTGAATCTGTCATGTCTGTTCTCCCCGCCCTATCCGCGCTTCCCGAGGCGGTACCAGCGCGACAAGGTGCGCGCCCACCCGAAGTTTGCCGTGTCTATCGCGACGAGGTGCGATGTTTCCACGAAGGTACGGTCACCACCGAAACGCGGATGTCCGCTGGTGTATCCAAGAAGATAGATCCCCTGCCCACGGCTCCGGCGATTCGCGATGGACCATTCGCTCAGTTTCGGCGCATTTCTCAGCTCAGTATCGCCAGGCAGCCAGCCGGACTCCAGCTGTGCTTCGATCTCGATAGCTGCCTTTATGAGCGGTTGTTCGACCAGTCGCGCCGGCCAGCCATTATAGGCAAGAACATCATCAGGATCGGCGTAGACGCTGAAATCGATCAGTCCCACGCCACTCGGCAGGGTCTTGTCGAAGGTGGACATCACGAAGCCCTCAATTTACACACCCACATGATAGCAACGGCAAGGCCCGTTACAAGTCCAATCTCCCCATCTCTACACTCAGGATGTCCACAAAGCGACTTGCGACGCCATGCCGGCATTTGTTTGGATGCGGACATGAAGATAAACTGCATCCTGCCGACATATGGTCGCTACAGGCTCGCGTGCCGTTCGCTCGCGACTTTCCTGTGGCAGACCGCCGGGCGGAACGCCGAGATGGTGGTCTACAACCAGCACGAAGTGCCGCTGCGTTTCGACCATCCCAGGGTGCGCGTCGTCAACGAGCCACCGCCGGCGGGCGGCATGCGCGAAATCGAGAATCGGGCCTTTGAATTGGCGTCAGATGATGCCGATCTGGTGCACAAATGGGATGATGATGATCTCTACCTGCCCTGGTTCCTTGAGGACGGGCTTGAAGGCATCGGCAGTGCCCGGGCTTGGAAAGTCGCCGAAGCGCTGATGTGGGACGAGCTTGGCACGGTCAAGCGCTCCAGCAACTGGCTCGAATCGACCTGGCTCATCAGGCGGGGCCTTCCCGCCACCGTCCCGCTGTCCCGGCATCCCGAGCATCTCAGTCATCCGCTTTATCCGGCACTCGCCGCCAGTGGCGACGTCGTTGCACCGCGGTCCGGTCGGCTGCCCCCCTTCGTCTACACCTGGGGCGGTCCGGCCTCGCATTTCAGCGAGGTGGGCTCATGGCTGTCATTCGAGGAAAGGGAACTCGCCATCTTGCGGTTCAGGGCGCGCAATCAGGATGTCCGTCCCGATGGCTTGATGGTCGTCCCAGATATGCGTCCGGTGCTCGCGCGGCTTGTTGCCGATATCGGCAGGGATCTGGGCGCCGATATGGGCGCCGCCTACCGCGCCGCGCTCTCGGACTGGCTCTGAAGCCGAGCACAGAACAGCCATTGCGTCCGTCCGGTTCGGTAGCGCGACGACGCAAAGACCCCGGCCACTCAAGTCCTATTTCCGCACGTGTGAAATGGCCTACAGCCGTTCCACCAACACCTTGTCGATCCGCCGGCCATCGAGGTCCAGCACCTCGAACCGCCATCTGCCGCGCTCGAATCGCTCGCCGACCACCGGCAGATGGTTCAGCTCGGCCAGCACATAGCCCGCAACAGTCTCATATTTCGCGTCATTGGGGATCGGCACGCCGATCTTGTCCTCGAACTCGTCGACTGGCATCCAGCCGGACACGAGGAAGCTGCCATCCTGCCGCACGACGAACGCCTGTTCGTCGCCTTCCTCTTCCTGGAAGGCACCGGTGATGGCTTCGAGAATGTCGCCTGGCGTGACAATGCCCTCGAAGTGCCCGTATTCGTCAAACACCAGCGCCATATGCACCAGCGAGCCACGGATCGCCTTCAGCACGTCAATCGAGCTCGAGCGGTCCATCACCACCGGCGCCTGCCGCACGAGGCTGCGCAGGTCCGGACGGACGCCGGCGAAATAGGCGATGGCGAGGTCTTTCCGCACCAGCACGCCGACAATGTCGTCGACATTGCCATCCTGTACGGGCAGCACCGAGTGGCGGGTGTTGCGCAATGTCTCCCGCAACTCCTCATCGGAGGCGGCAAGGTCGATGATTTCGACATTGAGCCGCGGCGTCATCAGGCCGCGTGCCGAGCGATCGGCGAGCCGCATCACCCCCGAAATCATGTGCCGCTCTTCGCTATCGAGCACGCCGGCGCTCTCCGCCTCGGCGATGATCGTCTTCACCTCTTCGTCGGTGACGGTCTCTTCCGATTCGCCGCTCTGGCCGAGCAGGCGCAGCACCAGCTTGCCGGAAAGGTCGAGCAGCGACACGACCGGCGATGCCACCGCCGCGATCAGCGCCATGGCTGGCGCGACGCGCGACGCCACACCTTCGGCATCACGCAGCGCGATCTGCTTGGGCACCAGCTCGCCGATGATCAGTGACAGATAGGTGATGATCACGACCACGAGGCCCACCCCGAGCGGCATGGCGATCGACGGATCCATGCCTGTGCCGGCAAGCGCCAGCCCGAGCCGTTCACCGAGCGTCGCGCCCGAGAATGCGCCCGACAGCACACCCACCAGCGTGATGCCGATCTGTACCGATGACAGGAACCTGCCGGGGTCGTCCTGCAGCCTCAGCGCAGTCTCAGCGCCCTTGCGCCCTTCCGCGGCCAGCACCTTGAGCCGGGCAGGGCGCGACGATACCACAGCCAGCTCGGACATCGACAACACGCCGTTGACCAGGGTCAGCACGGCAACAATCAGGATTTCTAGATGCACTGCAATGTCTTGGTTGCGGCCCCGCACTCAGCATCGGGTCGCTTTCAGGCTGTTGACTATAAGGCTTACCTGCGCCGATGCGAAGACCCGGCGAAAGCGATCTTGGCCGGGCTGGTGCCACGCCCGGCCACGTCACTTAATCATCGCTCTTGTCGAACGGGTTCTTGCCGCCCCTCAGCCACATCCGGATCGGCGTGCCCGGCATGTCGAACGCTTCGCGCAAGCCGTTCACCAGATAGCGCTGGTAGGCGCCCGGCACCACGTCTGGCCGCGAGCAGAAGATGATGAAGCTTGGCGGCCGGATTTTCGCCTGCGTCATGTAGCGGAACTTCAGGCGGCGGCCCGAGACGGCCGGAGGCGGATGGCTCTCGGTCATCCCGCTCAGCCAGCGGTTGAGTCGCGCCGTGGAAACGTGGCTGTTCCAGCGCTTTTCCACCTCGAAGATCGCGTTCATGAGCTTGTCGATATTGCGCCCCTGCAGGCCTGATATCGTCACCATCGGGATGCCCTTGAGCTGCGGCAGGTAGCGCTCGAGTTCCCCGCGCAACTCCAGAAGCTTCTTGGGCTTGTCCTCGATCGTGTCCCACTTGTTGACCGCGATCACCATCGCCCGGCCTTCGCGCTCCACGAGGTCGGCCAGCGTCAGGTCCTGCTTTTCGAACGGGATCGCCGCATCGAGCAGCAGCACCACAACTTCCGCATACTGGATCGAGCGGAGCGAATCCCCCACCGCCAGCTTTTCCACCTTTTCCGTGATGCGCGCTTTGCGCCGCATCCCGGCGGTGTCGACCAGGTTGATGACGCGCCCGCCATATTCCCACGGCACCAGGATCGAATCGCGCGTGATCCCGGCCTCCGGGCCGGTCAGCAGCCGCTCCTCGCCCACCATGTGGTTGATCAGCGTCGATTTGCCGGCATTGGGTCGCCCGATGATCGCCACATTGAGATAGCGCTTGGGGTCCCAGCGCTTTGCCGGGCCGTCCTCGGTCGAGCCGTCGTCCTCGGGCAGGTCGACGTCCACCTCCGGCAATTGGTCGAGATTGCCGCGCGCTTCCGCAGCGCGCTCGGCCGCCTTGTCCACTTCCGAGCCGATGATGGCGTGCAGGTCTGCGAGCCCCAGTCCATGCTCCGCCGAGAGCGGCACCGGCTCGCCGAAGCCCAGCGAGTAGGCCTCCATCAGGCCCGGCTCCGCCCCGCGCGCCTCGGCCTTGTTGCCGATCAGGTGCACCTGCTTGCCGGCCTTGCGCAGCACCTGCGCGAAGCGCTCGTCGAGCGGTGTGACGCCGGCACGCGCGTCGATCATGAACAGAATGACGTCGGCGTCGCGGATGGCGATCTCGGTCTGCTGCCGCATCCGGTCCTCGAGGCTGCCATCGGTGCGGTCCTCGTAGCCGGCCGTATCGAGCACGGTGAAGCGCAGGTCGCCGATCCGGCCCTCCGCCTCGCGACGGTCGCGCGTCACGCCCGGCGTATCGTCGACAATGGCGATCCGCCTGCCCACCAGTCGGTTGAACAGTGTGGATTTGCCCACATTGGGCCGGCCGACAATCGCAACAACTACGCTCATGGTCCACGTCCTCGGTGGTCGCGGCTCCGTCTTCGGGCCGGCAATTCGGTAAAAGCGACAGGGCGCCCCTGTTTGCCACAGGGACGCCCCGCCTCAAAGAGTTTCAGCGGTTAGTTGGCCGGCTTCGTCTCTGCCGCAGGAGCATCGGTCGTCGCCGCAGCAGGCGCAGCCGCGCCATCAGCCGGTGCCGCACTCGGTTCGGCAACCGGCGCCGCTGGGATCGGCGCGCCCTGTGCGACGAGTTGCGCCTGATAGAGGCTGACCCGCGTCTTCTGCTCGCTGCCCGTCGCCACGTCGTCGGCAATCGCCTGGAACTGCTTTTGCGCCTCGTCGAGCTTGCCCGCCTTGAGGTTCACCAGCCCCAGCGCCTCGCGCGCCAGGTTCCGCATCGCCGAAGCTCCGGTCGCGAGCGCACCGACGCGCTGCTCGACCTGCGCGACGTCGCCGCCATCCACCAGCAGCATGCCGGCAAGCGCCAGTGCCACTTCGCGCAGCCTCACGTTCTTTTCGGTGCCGGCAAGCGTGTCATAGGCCGCGACGGCTTCGGCAGTCTTGCCTTGCTGTGCCAGAAGTCCGGCCGAGCGGAACTTCGCCAGTTGCGGATATCCGGCAAAGCCCTGGGCCTCAACTTGCTGCAGCGCCTTTTCGGCCCCGGCGAAATCGCCGCCATCGGCCAGCTCGAGCGCCGTATAGAATTCATCGGAGCTCTTGGCCGAGTTGGTCGATGTCCACCACGTCCAGCCTTCCTGCACGCCCACCAGCAGCACGATGCCCACCATGATGCCAATCACGTAGACACCGAAGCTGCGCCAGAACTTGCGGAGCCGATCGCTGCGCAGCTCTTCGTTGATCTCGCTGATGAAGTTGTCGTTGGACATGGACAAGGCTGTGCGGGCTCCGCTCGTATGCGCGGCGCACCATAGTTGCCTGCCTTGGTGATTGCAAACGACTTTGCCCGTTGTGCGGGCGGTTCCGCCTACCCGGCGGCAGGCGGGTTCAGGTCGACATAGTGCCGCGTGTAGCGACCCTTGAGCGATGTCAGGATCTCGTATCCGATGGTTTTCGCCACGTCGGCGTGGTCGTCGATGCCGATATGCGCCCCGAGGATCTCGATCATCTCGCCGGGGCCTGGAAGGCGCGGCAGGTCCGTTACGTCCACCCCGATCATGTCCATAGACACGCGCCCGATCACCGGGCAAGGCACGCCGCCGAACGCCACATAGGTCCCACGATGGTTGTTCGCGCCCGACAGCGCGCGTGAGAACCCGTCGGCATAGCCCATGGCGACGATCGCCAGCCGCGTGTCGCGCACCATGGTCTGCAGCGCGCCATAGCCGACGGATTCGCCGGTCTTCACTTCCTTGATCATCAGCACCGGCGCTTCGAGCGTCACCACCGGCGACATCGGGTTGCGCCGTCCGGCCACCGCCCGTCCGCCATAAAGCGCAATGCCCGGCCGCACCATCTGGAAATGGTTCTCGCGCGCCGTCATCAGGCCCGCCGAATTGGCGAGCGAGGCCGGCACGCCGGGAAATTGCGCCATCACCGCGGTGAACAGCGCCAGCTGCGTGCGGTTCTTCTCGTGTCCGGGAATGTCCGCGCAGGCGAGGTGGCTCATGATCATCTGCGGCTGGTAGCCAACGCCATCCACCAGGCGCTTGACGGCCGGGGCCTCGTTCAGGCGGAAACCGAGCCGGTTGATCCCGGTGTCGAAATGCAGCGCCGCCGGCAGCGCCTGGTTCTTCTCGAGGCAGGCTTCGAGCCATTCTTCCAGCATCGGCATCGAGGCGAGGCACGGCATCAGCCGCTCGCCCACATAAAGCGGCGCCGCGCCCGGATAGAGCCCGTTCAAAACGAAGATATGCGTGTCCTGCGGCAGGGCAGCGCGCGCGGCAATGCCCTCGTCCGGGGTTGCGACAAAGAAAAAGCGCGCCCCGGCTTCGTAGAACGCCTTGGCCGCCGCCGGCAGGCCCGTGCCATAGGCATCCGCCTTCAGCACGGCGCCGGTCAGCGCGCCACGACTGACCTTGTCCAGCGCCTGCCAGTTCCGCTTGAGCGCGCCGGTATTGACGGTCAGACGTCCGCTGTAGCCGCTCGCAATGGCCGAAACCGGCATCACTTATTCCATCCTCTCGGGCAGGTAGTCTGCACGCGCCAAATTGCCGAATCGCGTGTACTGCGCCTCGAAGCTCAATTGTACAGTGCCCGTGGGTCCGTGTCGCTGCTTGCCGATGATCACTTCGGCACGCCCATGCACCTGTTCCATCTCCGATTGCCAGGCGAGGTGGTCGGGCGTCCCCTCCTTGGGCTCCTTGTTCTTGAGGTAATATTCCTCGCGGTAGACGAACAGCACCACGTCGGCGTCCTGCTCGATCGAGCCCGATTCACGCAGGTCGGCCAGCTGCGGGTGCTTGTCGTCGCGGTTCTCCACCGCGCGGCTCAATTGGCTGAGCGCGATGATCGGCACGTTGAGTTCCTTCGCCAGCGCCTTCAGTGTCGTGGTGATTTCCGTCAGTTCCTGCACGCGGTTCTCGCTCGCCTTCTTCGACGAGCCCGTCAGCAGCTGCAGATAGTCGACGATCAAGAGGTCGAGCCCCTTCTGCCGCTTCAGTCGCCGCGCCCGCGCTGCCAGTTGCGCCACCGAGATGCCGCCCGTGTCGTCGATATAGAGCGGTACCTGCGCCATCAGGTTCGATGTGTCCACCAGCCGGTTGAACTGGCTCTCGTGGATATTGCCGCGCCGGATGTCGGATGACGAGATCTCCGCCTGCTCGGCGAGGATACGTGTCGCCAGTTGCTCCGAACTCATTTCGAGCGAGAAGAACCCCACATGGCCGCCATCCACGGTCTTCATGTGCCCATCGGCCTGCACCTCCGATTTGTAGGTGCGGGCGACATGGAAGGCGATATTGGTCGCAAGCGAGGTCTTGCCCATGGCGGGGCGCGCCGCAAGGATGATCAGGTCGCTGCGCTGCAGCCCGCCCATCAGCTTGTCGAGGTCGGTCAGCCCGGTCGCAAGGCCCGATAGCGATCCATCGCGGCCATAGGCTTCGCTCGCCATGCGGATGGCTTCGGTCAGCGCCTGCGAAAAGCTCTGGAAGCCGCCATCATAGCGGCCCTTTTCCGCGAGGTCGAACAGCGATTTCTCCGCTTCTTCGATCTGCTTTTCGGCGGTCGCCTCTACCGCCGAGTCATAGGCAACCTGCACCATTTCCTCGCCGATCAGGATCAGGTTGCGGCGGATGGCGAGGTCATAGATCGATTGGCCATAATCGGCCGCGTTGATCACCGTCGTCGCCTCTGCCGCGAGCCGCGCCAGATATTGCGACATGGTCATTTCGGGCGTCAGCTGGTCGGGCAGGTAGGTCTTGGCGGTGATCGGCGTCGCCGTCTTGCCCGCGCGGATGATCTTGCCCAGCACTTCGTAGATCGTCCGGTGCACCGGCTCGTAGAAATGCTCCGGCATCAGAAAGTCCGAGACGCGGTAGAACGCCTCGTTGTTCACCAGCACGGCGCCCAGCAGTGCCTGCTCGGCTTCGATGTTCTGCGGCGCCAGCCGGAACGGCTTTTCGTCCTCGGGACGCAGGCGATGGACGTTGGTGGGCTCGGCCATCAGGCAACCTTCTGTTCTTCTCGCGCGAGCGTTCTCGCCTTCGCTTTTCGGCGACTCGCGCCCCATGCGCGCAATGAGGGCAGTGGACTCAGCCCGTCATACGTTAATCATTTCCTAATAGCCCCTCACGCACCCGCCGCGAGAGGCCATCTTTCACCCGCGCTTTTCGGGAACTTTGCCCTGTGAACTCTGTGAATAACGCGCAAATGCGGCCGGGGTGGGATGGGCCCGCCGGCCTCAGTCTACCGCCACGCCGGGCGCCGTGTCGGCCAGGTCCCCCAACGCCTCAAACAGGGGCCCGAGATGCGTCTCGTATTTCGCCCAGCTCTTCACCGACGACGTGTAGATCTGCTGGCGTACCTGCCACCGGCTCGGCGTCAGCACCAGGCGCTCGTTGCTCTGGAAATCGAGGCAGGCATCTTCCCACTCGAGCCCGAGGAACGCGATCAGCGCTCGGCTCTGCGCCTCCGGCTCGGCCACCAGCTGCTCGTAGCTGTTCTCGAACATCCAGAGCGGCAGCACCTCGCGCCAATGCGCCATCAGCCGCTCATGCGCTCGGTAATAGCGCCCCAGCACCTGGAGGTCGGCGTTATAGCCATGCGCCTCGTTGAAACTATGCGTGAAGCAGCTGACGCAGGTGTCGATCGGGTCGCGCCGGCAATGGATGATCCGCGCGTTCGGGAACATCAGCGCGATCAACCCCAGGAACTCGAAGTTATGCGGCACCTTGTCGATGATGCGCCGAGCAGGCGGACCGTAGTGGGCGATATCTACGAGATAGGCCTCAGCCAAATGCCTTGTGTCTTCGGCTGTCAGCTTTTCGAGCGTCGCGATGAGCTGCTCCGGGCTCGACTTCCGCCAGCCGAGCCGCCGCGCGATATGCGACATCGAGGGCACTTCGCCTACCCCCGTCACTTCGCTGTGGCTTGAAGCGATCTGCTCGGTCAGCGTCGTGCCGGAGCGCGGCATCCCCACCACGAAAACAGGCGCCTCCGTCGGAAGCCCGAACCCGCTTCGCGCGGCAAAGAACTCCGGCGTTAGCTTCGCTTGCATGGCCGTGTAATAGGCCTCGGTCTGGCCAAGGTCGAAGCCATTGCCCGAAAGCCGCTTGGCCGCGCTTAACGCGGCGAATGCCGCATCATATTGCTTCAGGTCGGCGCGCGCCTTCCCCAGAGCATGCAGCAGGTTGATCCTTGCGCCATCCGGAAGCTTCGGGTTCGCTAGCTCCGCCTCCATCAAAGCCGGCTCCGGGTCGTCCAGGTTGAATTTGTGCGCCACCGAAAGCGCGGTAAGGGCCTGCGGTACACTTCGCTTTTTCGCTATCAGCACGCGGAACCGTGAGGTCGCCGCGTCGGTTTCGCCCAGGTCGACCAGCAGCTCGGCCCTGCCCAGCTCCGCCTTTTCGTTGCCGGGCGCCAGCCGCAGGGCCCGCTCGAACGCGCTCTTTGCATCTTCCGGCCGGTTGAGCGCGCGATAAGTCAGCGCGAGGTTGACGAGCGCATCCTGCTGGCGAGGCGCAGCCGCCACCACCTTTTCCAGAACCTCGACCGCAGCCGCATGGAGCTTCTGATGGACCAGTACCGAGCCGAGATTGCCCAGAAACGTCATATTATGTGGCTCATGGCCCAGCGCGCGCCGGAACAGATTCTCCGCGACGTCGAGCCTCTTTGCCTCGATCGCCAGCGTACCGAGCAAGTTAAGCGCCAGCGGATTCTCAGGCTCGTCGCGCAGCACGGTCTGGTAGGCGCGCTCGGCGCCGATGAAGTCGCCGCGCAGCTGCATCGCCGCGCCACGTTCGAGCGTCACACGATGCGTGTCGGCGGCTGGCGTGCGTTTCACCGGCAGTGCGCGCGACGGCACTGGTCCACGCTTCGGCATTCGTGCTCCGTCCATAAAGCCAATCGGCGGCACGCGGCCGCCGATCCAAGGGTGATGGCCGTCGACGGTTCGCTCAGAACTCGAACGTCAAGCCCGCCTGCAGCACGTGGCTGTGGATGTCAGCATCTTCGTAAGTCCCGCCGCCGTCGCTATCCGTGAAGTCAACGTCCAAGATGGCTTTATGGCGGTAACCAATATCCAGAGCGATATTGTCTGCTACGTCAAACTTCACGCCCGCACCAACTTGAAAGGCTAGCCCTAAGCTTCCCGTTCCATAGCCATACGGGGTCGTACCGAAAAGCATGTCGCCAGTGGCATATCCTGCCCCGAGCCCGCCGCCGATGTAGGGCGTGAACGCACTGCCTGTCGGGAGGTCGAACCAGATATTCCCAAGCAGATATGTGGTGCTCAAAGTGCCACGGGCCGCCCCGGATCCAAAATCCCAGCTATAATCGTCCGCATCAGCCTCGCCATGCGAAAGCTCGACTTCAACGTTCCATGTGTCATCCAGGGCGAAACCGACGGCCAGCCCGAGCACATATCCCGGCTTCATGCCGACCGTGTAGTCGTAAACGTTGTAGAGCGTTACAACATCTTCCGTGATAGTACCTCCGGCGAAGAGGCTGACATACCAGTCGCCCTGTCCGGAAGCAGCCGTCGCTATTGCGGGTTCCTCGACCACAAGGTCCGCTGCGAGGGCGGGGGACGAAACAGCGGTTACCGCAGCGATCGTAGCCACTGCCAGAAGTGTTTTGTTCATTTCCAAAAGAGTCCCTTCACCCTCACACCTGATGCGCGATTCAACGACGAACTCCAGTGTTTACACGTAAAATACCCCAGCAATTGCATACAAGCCAGACCCGAGATCTCGGCCTCGCTTGCGAAACGGCGGGATTTCGCGTGCCTGTGGCGCAACGGACACATTGAGGCCTGCAAGCAATCCCGGTCTCCTTACGTCGCCAGGACGTTGCTCCTGTCGTAAGCTATTCAACAGCGATCTTCAGAATTTGAAGGTCAAGCCAGCCTGCAGCACGTGGGTGTGAATGTCGGGATCTTCAAAGACGCTGAGGGGATCCGTGTCCCTGTAATCTATCCCGAGGATCGATTTGTACCGATAGCCAAGATCGAGCGCGATATCTTCGCTGGCATCAAACTTCACGCCAGCACCCAGTTGGTAGGCAAAGCCCAAATTTCCCGGGCCATAACCATACCTGGTAAACCCGAAATATGTATTGGACGAGGCGTACCCTGCGCCAATGCCTCCGCCGATATAGGGCGTAACACTGAAGCCTGTTGGGAGGTCGTACCACATATTTCCGAGGAGGTAGGCCGTGCTCAAACTACCAGACGCAGGAAATGTCACAGCCCAGCCTGTCACATAGTCCGCTGTCACGCGATTATTGGACAACTCGATCTCGGCCCGGAAACTGTCTCCGAGTGATCTGCCGACAGCCAGGCCGAGATTGTAGCCGGTGTCAAACGTTCCGACATAGTGGGTGCCGTAGAAGGTGGAGTAGGTGTCGTCGGTCTTTGCAGCCCCGACAAACAAGCTGACATACCAATCGCCCGGCTCGGATGGGGTCACCGTTGCCGACGGCTCTTCAACCACCAGATCGGCCGCCGCCGTTGCCGACGCAGCCCCAAGGGTAACCGCCGCAATCGCCGCAATTGCCGTTGCTGCCTTGTTGGTCAACACCGTCGAGCCCCTCTGATCCAACACACCCAAGCCAGCGTGTCTTCTCCGCTATCGACACGCTAAAGCTCAAGGACGCAGAGTCCTTGCATACATTCTAGTCCAATGAGACGGAAGAGCTCTGGAAACCACGCAATTGTACCTGCTGTGGCGCTCTGGACACAAAAAAGCCCGGGATCGCTCCCGGGCCTTTCTCATTCACGGCAGCGAAAAACGCTTACTCGTCGTCGCCGAGACCATCGGCGGCTGCCGAGCCCACTTCCGCCTGGATGGCGGCGAAGGCGTCGTTGGCAGCGTCGTCGTAGTTGATCGCGGTCAGGTCTTCGCCGGCCTGCTGGCGGGCGGCTTCGTCTTCCGAGCGGGCGACGTTGACCTGGATGGTGACTTCCACTTCCGCATGCAGATGCAGCGGCACGGTGTGCACACCCACGGCCTTGATCGGGTCGGCAAGCACCACCTGCGAGCGGGCGACGCTGAAGCCAGCCGCCGACAGCGCCTCGGCGACGTCGCGCGAGCTGACCGAACCATAGAGCTGCCCGGTTTCACCCGCCTGGCGGATGACCGTGACGATGTGGCCGTTGAGGCCCGACGCGACGCCGGCAGCGGCCTCGCGGCGCTCCTGGTTGCGCTTCTCGATATCCGCGCGGTCGCGCTCGAAGCGCTTGCGGTTGGCTTCGGTGGCGCGCAGCGCCTTGCCCTGCGGCAACAGGAAGTTACGGGCAAACCCGTCCTTCACCGAGATCTCGTCGCCGATGTGGCCGGAACGGCCGACGCGCTCGAGCAGAATGACTTTCATTGATCTTTTCCTTGGCTGTCCTGCCCATTGCGGGCAGTTAGGCGCGCCGGACCATTCCAGCGCCCCAACAAGTCAGCTCGCCTAGAGCGCTTTCAGGAAAAGTTGCATGACTTTTCCGGTTCGAAAGCGCGACCAAGCAAACAGCTAGATCATTTCGTCGTTTCACCTGAAACGGGAAATGATCCAGGGAGCTGACGTCTTATTGCACCGCGTAGGGCATGATGCCGATGAAGCGGGCGCGCTTGATGGCCTGGGCCAGTTCGCGCTGCTTCTTGGCAGAGACGGCGGTGATGCGGCTCGGCACGATCTTGCCGCGCTCGGAGACGTAGCGCGAGAGCAGGCGCACATCCTTGTAGTCGATCTTCGGCGCGTTGGGGCCGGAGAACGGGCAGGTCTTGCGGCGGCGCTGGAACGGACGGCGCGCCTGGGAAGTCGTAAGGTCCTTGATGGCCATTTGTCGCTATCCTTCTATCAGAACCGACGCGGACGGCGGTCGCCGCGGTCGAAGCCCGGGCGGTCGCCACGGCCGCCGGGGCGGTCGCCACCGCGCTCGTCGTCGCGGTCACGCTTCTGCATCATCGCCGACGGGCCTTCTTCGAGCACGTCCACGCGGACGGTCATGAAGCGCAGGATATCTTCGTTGATGCGCATCTGGCGCTCCATCTCGGCAACGGCCGGGGCCGGAGCGTCGATGTTCAGCAGCGAGTAATGCGCCTTGCGGTTCTTCTTGATGCGGTACGAGAGCGACTTCAGGCCCCAGTACTCGTTCTTGGTGATCTTGCCACCGCCCGAAGCGAGCACTTCGGTCATGTTCGCAACCAGTTCCTCGACCTGCTGCGGCGAGACGTCCTGCCGCGCGAGGAAAATATGTTCGTAAAGGGCCATGGGCGCCTTCCTTGCTGTTTTACCTACGCTTCACTCGGCGCGGAGCCCCTTTGAAGCCGATCAAGGCGCCAAAGCAGTCTTCTAAAGAGCGGGAACACGGGAGGCCGGGACAAGCCCTACTTCGAAACGTCCGGAGCGCCATTGAGCGTACCGGAAATGCCAAAGCCCTCCGTTCAGCCCCCGGCCGAACGAATGCGAACGGGGCTATAGGGGAAAACCGCCCCTGATGCAAGGATTGGCTTCTGGGCTTGGGCCTGGGTCTTCACCAACCTTGGCGCCCGGCCCCGATTGCGGGTTCAGAAATCGTTCATCCATACGGAGCGGGCGCGGCAGCCTGCCTTGACTTCGCCTTATCCCTTGGGCAAACGCCGGCCGCAACTGGACGCCCGCCTGGGCGCGGCCTAGTTTCGGCCCCAATTCAAAAGACGTCACCAAGCGGAGGCAGCCTTGACCAAGCGTGCATTTACCTTTCCCGGACAGGGCAGCCAGGCCGTCGGCATGGGCAAGGATCTCGCCGCCGCCTATCAGGAGGCCCGCAACGTTTTTGCCGAGGTAGATGAGGCGCTTGGCCAAAATCTCTCGCAGCTGATGTTCGAAGGGCCCGACGAAACCCTGCGTCTGACCGAAAACGCGCAGCCCGCGCTCATGGCCGTTTCCGTCGCAGTTGTCCGCGTGCTCGAAAGCCGTGGTATTGTGCTTCGAAAGGAAGCGGCGTTCGTCGCGGGCCATTCGCTGGGCGAGTATTCCGCGCTGGCGGCTGCCGGGGCGTTCAGCCTTGGTGATGCGGCCCGTCTGCTCAAGACGCGCGGGCAGGCCATGCAGCAGGCCGTGCCGGTGGGGCAGGGGGCGATGGCGGCCATTCTCGGTCTCGAACTCGAAGCGGTTCTGGCCGCGTGCGAGGAGGCGGCGCAGGGAGAAATCTGCGAGCTCGCCAACGATAACGCCCCGGGCCAGCTGGTGATTTCGGGCAATGTCGCGGCGGTGAACCGCGCCATTGAGATTTTGAAGGCCAAGGGCGCCAAGCGTGCCCTGCCGCTGCCGGTGAGCGCACCGTTCCATTGTGCGCTGATGCGGCCCGCGGCCGAGGCGATGCAGCAGGCGCTCAATCTTGTCGCCGTGCATCAGCCCGTGGTGCCGGTTGTCGCCAATGTGCTGGCGGCGCCGATCTCGGACCCGACCGAGATCAAGCGGCGCCTCGTCGAGCAGGTGACGGGCCGGGTGCGGTGGACGGAGTGTGTGGGGTGGTTGGTGAAGGAGGGTGGCGTGACGCAATTGGTTGAACTCGGTGCCGGCAAGGTCCTCTCGGGCCTCGCCAAGCGGATCGTCCCCGATACCGCCACGATGTCGATCGGCACCCCGGCGGACATCGACGCCTTTGTGGCGGAATTTGGCGCGTGATCGCCGGCAAGAACGACACGAAAACCGGGAAGAAAATTCCCGTTCATCTTAAGGCCCGGCCGCCAAAGGAGCGCCCCTATGTTTGATCTTTCCGGCAAGCGCGCCCTCGTTACCGGCGCATCTGGCGGCATCGGCCGCGAGATTGCCAAGGCGCTCGCCGCTTCAGGTGCCCGTGTCGCGCTGAGCGGTACCCGCGTCGCCGCGCTCGAGGAGACAAGGGACGCGCTGGGCGGCGGCGATCATCCCATCCTGCCGTGCAACCTCTCCGACCTCGCCGCCGTTGATCAGCTTGTGCCCTCCGCCGAAGCTGCGCTGGGCGGCATCGACATTCTCGTCAACAATGCCGGCGTCACGCGCGATAACCTCTTCATGCGCATGAAGGATGAGGAGTGGGATCAGGTCCTTGCGGTCAATCTCACCTCGGCCTTCCACCTCACCCGTGCCGTGCTCAGGGGCATGATGAAGCAGCGCTATGGCCGCATCATCGGCATCACATCGGTCGTGGGCGTCGTCGGCAATCCGGGTCAGGGCAATTACGCGGCCAGCAAGGCAGGCCTCATCGGCATGTCGAAGGCGCTGGCCTATGAAGTGGCGTCGCGCAACATCACGGTCAACACGGTGGCACCCGGGTTTATCGGCTCGGCGATGACAGACGAGCTGAACGAGAAGCAGAAAGAAGCCATTCTTGCCAAGGTCCCGGCGGGCCGTCTGGGCCTCGCCGAGGAAGTCGCCGCGTCCGTCGTGTTTCTTGCAAGCACCGAATCCGCCTACATCACCGGCCACACGCTCAACGTCAACGGCGGTATGGTGATGCTCTGAAGCCTGGGGAAACCCAGTCAGCGTCGATATGGCGTTGCAATTGAAGATATGATAGGTCCGCCCTGATTTCGGGGGCGAACCCGGACTTGCAGGCCTTGGGAACCGTGCCTAAACTGTTAGATCAACAGTACGGGGCCCAAGGCTAAGCCGAGGCAGTCCAGCGCCGCGTAACGAACGAAGCCAAAACCAGTCTGGTAACAAGGGAAGTCAAATATGAGCGACATCGCCGATCGCGTCCGCAAGATCGTTGTCGAACACCTGAACGTCGATGCCGAGAAGGTTGTCGACAAGGCGAGCTTCATCGACGATCTGGGCGCCGACTCGCTTGACCAGGTCGAACTCGTGATGGCCTTTGAAGAAGAGTTCAACGTCGAGATTCCGGACGACGCTGCCGAGTCGATCCAGACGTTTGGCGACGCTGTCGCCTACCTCACCAAGGCCGTTGGCTGATCTTTCGCGCCTCGGGTCCTGACTGATGGAATTGCGCCGCGTCGTCGTTACCGGGATGGGTATCGTCAGCCCTTTGGGCTGCGGTGTCGAAACCACTTGGGCCAACATCCTTGCGAGCAAGAGTGGCGCGAAGCGCATCGACGATTTTCAGATCGATGACATTTCGTGCCAGATCGCGCACCGCATTCCCCTTGGCGCCTATGCCGAGGGGAAGTTCAACGCCGATGAATGGATGGATGTGAAGGAGCAGCGCAAGGTTGATCCGTTCATCATCTACGCCATGGCGGCCGCGACGCAGGCCATCGACGATGCGGGTGTCGCACCTAGGACCGAGGAAGAAAAGCACCGCATCGGAACCCTAATAGGTTCCGGTATCGGTGGCATTGGAGGAATCTACGAAACCTCCGTCATTCTGCATGAGAAGGGGCCGCGTCGCGTCAGTCCCTTCTTTATCCCGGGTCGCATCATCAACATGGCGTCGGGCAATGTTTCCATCCGGTTCGGGCTGAAGGGCCCCAACCATTCCGTCGTGACGGCCTGCTCCACGGGAGCACATGCGATTGGTGATGCTGCACGCCTCATCATGCTGGGGGACGCCGACGTGATGGTTGCAGGCGGTGCCGAGTCTCCGGTGAACCGGCTCTCGATCGCCGGCTTTGCAGCCTGTCGCGCGCTGTCCACCGGCTTCAACGATCGTCCGGAGATGGCGTCTCGCCCCTATGACAAGGATCGCGATGGATTCGTCATGGGCGAGGGCGCCGGCATTGTTGTTCTTGAAGCCTACGACCGTGCCAAGGCGCGCGGCGCAAAGATTTATGGCGAAGTCATCGGCTATGGCCTGTCAGGTGACGCGTATCACATCACCGCACCGTCAGAGGATGGCGATGGCGGCTTCCGTTGCATGCAGATGGCCGTGAAGCGCGCGGGTATAGCGCCGTCCGATATCGACTACATCAATGCCCATGGAACCTCGACTCCTCTCGGGGACGAGATCGAACTCGGTTCTGTGACTCGCATGCTTGGCGATGCAGCGAGCAATGTGGTGATGAGCTCGACCAAATCGGCCATAGGGCACCTGCTGGGCGCCGCTGGGTCCGTCGAGGCGATCTTCAGTCTCCTTGCCATGCGTGACGGTATTGCGCCGCCGACGATCAATCTTGACAATCCGTCCGTCGAAACACCTGTCAACCTTGCGCCGCACAAGCCGGTGAAGAAGGAAATCAACGTCGCGCTGTCCAACTCCTTTGGCTTCGGCGGCACAAACGCGTCGCTGATCTTCCGCAAGGTCGCCTGATAGACCGGCGCACAACGGTCCGCCTGAGGCCATGCGCGTGATATTGCGACGGCGGGGAGGGGAATGATCATGGCCAGGGATGAAGATAGGCGTACTCGTCGTCGTCGCAGACGCAGCGGGTTCGTTGACGTGGTCAACGCCCTCCTGACTCTGGTCGTGCTCGGTCTCCTGGCGGCGGTCGGCTTATTCCTGTACGGGGCCAATCGCTACTACGCGCCCGGCGCCGTCAGAGCCGACACCAATTTCACCGTTGAGAAGGGGTCTTCGCTCCGAACGACGGCACAGCGGCTCGAAGAGCAGGGGCTTATCCCGCCAAATGAGTTGATTCCATCCGAGTGGATCTTTCGTATCGGGGCTTACGGGCAGAGAAAAGAAGCCGGCCTGAAGGCGGGCGTCTACGAGCTCAAAGCCAACTCGTCCATGGCCGAGGTCCTCCATCAACTGATCGAGGGGGAACCGCTCGATTTCTTTGTGAATGTCATACCCGGCGACACGTCCTTCGCCGTGGCCGAGAAATTGAACGCTGCCAACCCGAACCTCACGGGCGACCCAATAGGGGTCCCGGCGGAAGGCTCGCTGCTTGCCGTGCGCTATGATTATTTCCCCGGGGACACCCGGCAGTCGGTTCTTGAGAAGATGCAGGCCCAGATGAGGGCCAAGCTCGACGAAATCTGGAAGATGCGCGACCCCACGATAGATGCCGTCATCAAGACCCCGGCTGAGCTTGTGACGCTGGCCTCGATCGTCGAGAAGGAAACCGGCCTTGCTTCCGAACGGCCGCAGGTGGCCGCGGTCTTCATCAATAGGCTCAAGAAGAAGATGCGCCTTCAGACCGATCCGACCGTTCTCTATGGCGTCTCCGAAGGCAAAGTGGTGATCAATCGCAGCCCGACATCGGCGGAGCTCAAGGCCAAAAACCCCTACAATACCTACCAGATCAACGGTCTGCCGCCGGGGCCCATTGCGAATCCGGGCGAAGACGCTCTGCTTGCGGTTGCACGTCCTACCCAGACCAAAGACCTGTACTTCGTAGCCAAGAGCGCAAACCCGGCGGACGGGCACTTGTTCGCCGTCACTTATGCAGAGCATAGAAGGAATGTTGCGGCCTACCGCAAGGCCGCAGCAAGTGCCGAGTCCGAGGCGGCCAGGGAGGCTCTGGAAGCCGAGCAGGCGAAGGAAGCAGGCGAGAGCGTTGATGCGCCCTGATATGGCCGACGCGTCGAATGGGAGCCGGGCAAAGCTCGCCTCGATGACTGGGTATGGCCGCGCGAATGGCAGCGTTCATGGGGCCTCATTTGCCGTCGAGATCAAGTCGGTGAATGGCCGAGGTTTGGACCTTCGGCTTCGCATTGCCCCCGGCTTCGATTCTCTTGAGGGGGAGATTCGGAAACGAGTATCGGCTGCGTTCTCCCGCGGAAGCATAGCCATTTCTGTCGTTGTCGAGCGTGACGGCGAAGGCGGACGGGTAGTTGTGAACCATCAGGCACTTGAAGCTGTTGTCGACGCTCTCGGCTGGCTGAAGTCCCGCGTCGACGGAGCGCCACCCCGACTGGATGGCTTGCTCGGGCTTAAGGGCGTTCTGGAGCAGCGCGATAGTCCGCTGTCACCCGATGAAGAGGACCGTCTCCACCAGGCGATTCTCGGGTGCGTCGATCGTGCGATTTTAGCGCTTCGGCTGGCACGTCAGGACGAGGGAGCGCGCATCACCGATGTGTTATCCCTCAGGATCGCTGAGATCGCCCAATTGACACATGCTGCCGAAATCCACCCAGGCCGCAGTCGAGAGGCGATCCGTTTGCGCCTAAGCCTGCAGGTGGCGGAAATCTCCGAAGCACTCGGCGGTCTGTCCGAAGAGCGGCTGGCTCAGGAGGCGCTCGTACTCGCCACAAAGGCGGACATACGCGAAGAGCTTGATCGTCTGAACGCCCACACAATCGCCGCGCGACAGCTGATCGAAGCTGGCGGCCCAGTCGGACGCAAGCTTGACTTCCTGTCACAGGAATTTAACCGCGAGGCGAATACCTTATGCTCAAAATCCAATGACGTGGCGCTTACGGCGATTGGCCTCGACCTGAAGGCGGCAATTGACCAGCTTCGCGAGCAGCTTCAAAATATAGAGTAGCCCCTAGGCTCGGACCAAGGGAGCGGGCCAGTTTCATGGGGCACAAAATGGAATTCACCCGGCGTGGCGTTATGCTGGTCCTTGCATCCCCTTCTGGAGCCGGCAAATCATCGATCTCGCGGGCCCTGTTCGAGGACGATCCCAATATTGCGCTGTCAGTTTCAGTGACGACCCGTGCACGTCGAACAGACGAAATCGAAGGCAAGCACTATCACTTTGTTGATGTCACGACCTTCAAGCGTATGCAGGAGGATGGAGAGCTACTGGAAAGCGCCCAGGTTCATGGCAATTTTTACGGCACCCCCCGCGCCAAGGTCGAGGAGCGGCTGTCTTCGGGCCGCGATATCCTCTTCGATATCGACTATCAGGGCACTTTGCAGCTCTACGAAAAGTGCCGCGCCGACATGGTGACGATCTTCATTCTGCCCCCGTCGATCAAGGAACTGCGCCGCAGGCTGGAGCGCCGAGCGCAGGATTCGGTGGGGACGATCGAGAAGCGTCTGCGCAATGCCCGCAAGGAAATGGACCACTATCGCGAGTACGACTACGTGCTCGTCAACGAAGACTTGGAAGACTCCACCAGCCGCGTTCGAACCATCCTCGCGGCTGCACGGCTCGAGCGCAGCCGTTTCTTGCAGCTGGATAACTTCGTGTCCGACCTGCAGAACCAGATAGACTCCTTGCCCAAGACCGAAGGGTAGTCGGTTGAAAGCCGATGCCGGACTGCCCTGCTATCCTCTGCGGCGGGTGAGCAACATCACAAACTTCGCGATCGTGCCGGCCGCGAAGCCGAACAACATCAACCCGGCAAGAAATTGGCCGACAATTGCCGTGCCGCCACTGACGAAATCCACAGTCATTGCCATAAAGACCGCAACGCTCGCGGCGACCGCGACGAGAAAAGTACGCCAACGCTGCAGGAACAGCATCAGCGCAAGTGGCACCACAAAAGCCAGCAAGCTGGCAAACAGCGCGAGCACACCCTCCATCAGGAGATTGCCCTCGCCAGTTTGAGAAATGCGTCAATCGCAAGGGTTTCAGCCCTCTCGTCTCCCCTTAGGCCTGCCGCCTCAAGCAGTTCATCCACGGGGCGCCCCAAACTCTTTAGACTTTGCCGAACCATCTTGCGCCGCTGACCGAAGGCCGCGCGGGTGACCTGCTCAAGAGATTTGGAGGGGATCGTCGGGTCGGTTGATCGCGGCACAAGATGGACCACGCTGGATGTAACCTTTGGTGGCGGAGTGAACGCATTTCTGTCGACGTTGAATGCAATGCGGGCATCGGTTCGCCAGCCACAGAGAACGCCGAGCCTGCCATATGCGTCGCTGCCCGGAGCGGCAACAATGCGCTCCGCTACCTCCCGCTGGAACATCAGTGCAAGGCTTTCAAAGAAAGGCGGCCAAGGTTCCAGGCTCAGCCAGCGCGTCAGCAATTCCGTGCCGATGTTGTACGGCAGGTTGGCAATGATGCGCCGCTTGCCATTGCCCAGGAGATGGAAGTCCACCTCTAGCGCATCGCCCTCGATAACCTCGAGACGACCGGGATAGGCGGCCGCGATTTCTGCCAAAGCCGGCAGGGCGCGCGGGTCACGCTCGATGGCGATCACCCGTTCAGCACCAGCTGCCAACAGGGCGCGGGTGAGCCCGCCAGGGCCCGGCCCGACTTCAATGACAGTAATCCCTTCAAGCGGCCCGCTTACCCGGGCAATGCGCGACGTGAGGTTAAGGTCGAGAAGGAAGTTCTGGCCCAGTTCGCGTCTGGCGCTTAGGCCGTGACGCGCAATGACGTCACGCAATGGGGGGAGATTGTCGATCTGCATCCGTCCGACTTATCCGATTGGCGACTTTTGGCAAAGCCGTCTTGACCTTGTCATTGTAGGAAGGTGCAGCAATGCGTCTCTGCGCCGGTAGGGCGCACCGACTTAGGAGTTCGTCATGCGCACATTCTTGCTATCTGCCGCTTTGGTACTTGCCTCTGCGCCCACATGGGCTCAGAACCATTCCGCCCACATGGCACCGGCAATTGACCTTCCGCACATTTGCCTCGCAAACGGAGCCAATAGCCAGGCAGTGTCTGGCTCGATGGAGATGGGCGGGCAGGTGTCCGCGCCTGAGCGCCACCCGGAATTGATGGCTGGGATGGACCACATGAATGCCGAGATGATGGCTGGTGCTGGTGCAAGTGATCCTGATGTCGCCTTTGTCTGTGCCATGATCCCACATCACCGGGGTGCCATCGCCATGGCAAAAGCCGAGCTGGACAAGGGCGATGCCCCGTTTGCCCGAAGCCTGGCGGAGTCGATCATTGCGGCCCAGGAAAAGGAAATATCCGAGATGCTGGCTTGGCTAGACACCCAGATGTAATGGACTAGATACCACGGGTGAGCTTGTCCGCGAGTCGTATCGCCGCGAGGAAACTGCGGTCTGATCCATAGCCCGTGCCCGCAATATCGAAAGCGGTGCCATGGTCCGGTGACGTGCGAACGATCGGGAGCCCAAGGGTCACGTTCACTGCCTCGTCAAAGGCAACTGTCTTGATCGGTATCAGCCCCTGATCGTGGTACATGGCAATCACGGCGTCATAGGTGCGCCAATGGGGCACATGGAAAAGAGTGTCGGCAGGGATTGGGCCGACAACGTCCATTCCCTCTGAGACCAGTTGCCGAATTGCGGGCGCAATGACACCGAGCTCCTCGGTTCCGATTGCGCCACCTTCTCCCGCATGCGGGTTGAGACCGGCAAATGCGATGCGCGGCGCCGGCAGGCCGTGGCGCGACTTGAGGTCACGGGCCACAATTCGGCCGGTCCGGGTCAAGAGGTCGAAGGTAATCAGACCTGGCACATCGGCGATGGGAACATGAATTGTCGCTGGCACAACCCTCAAGTCTTGGTGCGCCAGCATCATCACGGGCAGGGGTGTCTGCCCGCCAGTGGCGCACAGTGCAGCCAGATACTCCGTATGGCCGGGAAACTTGAAGCCGGCGGTATAGAGCACCGCCTTGTGTATCGGCGCGGTGACGATGCCGCGGCACAAACCCGTCAGCGTGTCATGCGTTGCGGCGGCTATTGCCTCGATGACGACTTTGCCCGATAGAGGGCTTGGGTCCCCTGGCTTGTCCGGCACCAGCCCTTCGACATGACGAATGGGGAGTCGATTGGCGAACATTTCGGCTGCTTCCGACGGAGCAACCTCGCCGAGGTCGAAACGCAAACCAAGTCGCTCGGCTCGCGCCGCCAGGAAATCGCCATTGCCGTAAACGATGAAGGGGGGAAGGCGGTGCTCCTCTCGCGTCGCGTACAGCCTGAGCAACAGGTCGGGACCGATGCCGGCGGGCTCGCCCATGGTGATCGCGATCGGCAGTTGCGCAGATTGGCTCATCTACACTCCTCAAACTACCTTGTCGCACTTGTGTTGGCAGGGTCCGGAGACACAAATGCCGCGCCAAGGCGCGGCATTCGAAATCTATAATTCAGAGGCGCGCACTATCCCCGCCTACAGTCAGCGTCCTGTACAAAGCGTAAACGAATATCAGCCGTAGACGATCGTCGCCTTCTTGCGCAGTTCCTCGAGATACTTGTCGGCCTCACCCTTCATCGCCTCGTTCCCCTGCTCGTTGCGAAGCTTGTTCTTGATAAAGGTTAGATCGCGGGCCGATTCTTTCTCGCAAATCGCCAGCATGGAGAGGCCACCGTCCACTGCCCGCGGCTTGCTGATGCCGCCGACTGGAAGCTTGGCGAGTTCAGCGGCCAGCGCATCCGGCAATTGAGTCGCGTGACGGCGGCCGATGGACCGGACCGCCACGTCGGTGAACTTCAGAGACAAGTCCACTGCGCTTTCACAACCCTTGAACTGCGAACGGAATCTGTTCGCGTCCCCGGAACGCCCAGCGCCGCTCTTACCAGCACTGATGAAAAGCACTTCTGTGACAATGTAGTCAAAGCTCTGGTCCTGTTTCAGAGCCGCAGAGGCTTCTTTGTCGAGTTCCGCTTCGGACAGGTCCACGCGGGCCTTGACGATATTTTCCTGTACCGCTTGCCAAGCTAAAGCCGCCTTTAGACGTAGACGCATCGTGTCAACATTCACACCGCGCGCGCTAAGGATTTGCCTCAGCTTGTCCGTGGACAACTTTACATTGCGGGCAACATTGTTGAACGCACCGTCGATTTGTCGTTCCGTTATATCGACACCGATGCGCTTTCCTTCTTGGATTTTCAACTGATCATCTATCAACTGCTGCTGTGCCTTCTTCAGGTCACCACCGCCTTCGAGCGCCATCAGTTTTACCCGCTGAGAGATCTGAACATCGCTGATCGGTACGCCATTCACTGTCACTTTGGTCGCCGCCAGTACCGGCGCGACAAACAAGGTCATGGTCACCAGGCTGATGGCAATCAGGCGTAGCATGCAGGCACCTTCTATTTGCAGGGTGCCCAACACATGAGCACAATGCACTATTCACTGAGGAATGAGGCTAAAATCTGAACCGCTGTCGTTTGGCTAGAAAGCAGGCAGTCCATCCGGTCCTTTGAGCTTCATACTCAACCCCACCGTAAGGTCATTGGCGTTGTCATGGGTATCTCCGGTAGCCTTCGCGAACGCTCCGGCCTCCACAAAGCCGTCGTCGTAAACCAGCTCGCCCCGTACTTCGAGCCATTCCCCTCGCGATAGGTCCCAGGAGAGGCTGCCGATCGCCGACCAATAGTCTATCGAAAGAGGTGCCTTGGCGCGTAGAGTAACTTCCTCAAGGTCCTCGACAATTCCGTGGTCTGCATCGGCCGGAAGGAAGATGTAGTCTCCGCCAAAGGTTACCCCCTTTGCAACTGCTATGTCACCGCCCAGACCGGCCCGTTCCAGTTGGCCTTCGGTAGGATCAACAAGTAATTTGGCGCCGAGCTTCAGGGCGTCTGCAATATTGCCTTGCGCACCAAGTACTATGTAAGACGCACTATTCAGGCCAGAATGCATTTCATCATCGGTGAGCAGTCCGTTTTGTCCGGCGAGCAGAAAACTCTGCCCTGCTGTCAACTCCAACCAACTGCCATTTGACAGCGTGGCGAGATACCGAGCGCCAATATTTGCCCGAAGCCCTGTATCTTGACGATCGCCGCCGGCAAACTTGTTTAAAGCAAAAAGGTTGTTCTCATCGAGTAGAAAGCTGTGGGAGTCATCGTTTGTTATGCCAGGCGATGTTTCGTCACTGCCCCTGTAGACGATTTGGGCAATTGGTTCCACCACCTGTGTCAGGTCTCCTTCACTTGAGATGAGGGGGTAGCGGAGATCGATTGCAGCCAGCGGGGTAACGGAAAAACTGCTCTCTTCGACCGGCGCATCGCCAGAATAGGATGCCGCATCTGCACGCAACCCCATCAGTGGCGTTGCCACTAGGCCAGATGAGGTAAGGAGTTGCTTCTGCCAGGTCCCCTCAAGCGCCAAATGTGTCTTGTCACCAGAATAGCCGAATACATAAGGAACGGTATTAAGGATGTCGAGCGCGTCGTCTCCGCGATGTACTGACAGCACGCGTGCGGATATATGAATCTGGTCGCCAGTTTCGGAATTGAAATACTGGTCGGCACGTGCGTTTGGCATCGTAGTCGCCTGCTTAGCCTCATCGGCGTCGGTGTAGTTGCCGAGAACCTGATAATGCTGCACCCTAACATCAGCGTAGGTGTCGTCATCTAGGAACCCAACGTACGCCTCGTTGATCAGTACGTCGTCGGCCCCGTTGAACTCAAAGCTGTAATCCGGAAGGTAAGCAGCGTCGCTGAAGGCCGTGTACGACCAGCCGGCAGTCCAACCTTCGGGAAGCTCAAAGTCTCCCTCGGTGCCCACAGAGCCCCGCCAGTGACGATCTCCAACCGATCCCGCATAGGCGCCCGGGTCGAGTTGGTAGATGCCCGAGCCATAGACAGAAACGGCACCGTAGGCGAACTTGTGCTCCCATTCGGCTGCAAACAGAAAACCCTGCCGGGTCATAAGTTGAGGGGTCAAGAGTAGACTGTTCTCCTGATCCAAGCTGACGAAATACGGTAGCCCTGCACGGAGCCCACGGGAAGCATCGTAGTCGACTGTAGGGAGACGAAAGCCTGTAGATGGTTTCGTGGGGTCCGGGATCGAAAGCCACGGAAGCCACGCAATCGGGACACCGACAATATCAAGCCGGCCGTTCTGGATCTCTACCGCGCCAGTTGTTGCATTCTGAGTTAGCTTGTCGGCCCGCACGCGCCAGCCGATCAGTCGCCCGTTTGCGTCAATACATTCGCCGCACGGGGAGTATGAGGCATCGTGCAGGATGTTCTGCAGTTCGCTGGAGTAGTTGGCTTCGCTCGCCGTGATCATTGCACCACTTGGGGTGGTTACGGTGAGGGATTCTAGGAAGGCTTCCTTCATTCCTCCGGTCACGTTGAGCGTATCAGCCTGAGCCACATTACCTTCGGGGCTGGTCATCTTTGCGGAACCAATACACACGAGTGCACCTGAGCCCTGCTCGTAGCGAAGCCGGTCACACTCGAGGACATAGCCGCCATAGAGCATGACGACATTACCGCTGGCGGTAATGACATCGGATTTCGCGTCATATGCCAGCGTGTTGGCCTCCACTCGCGCCGGGCCGCCAGGTGTCGGCACATTATCAAAGAAGCTGCGCGGAATAAGTTCTGCCCAAGCAGGTGTGGCTGCAAACAGGGCCAACAAGGACCCGACCAGCATAGCCAAGCGTAGTTTGCCCATTGTCTTGCTATGCACCCGTCCCATCACGCTCGACCGTCTTCCCTGTACAACAGCACTGTCGCTCCGACGACAAGCACCAGAAGGCTCGGCCCCAGAGCCGCAATTGGCGGCGGCAGAACTCCGACATATGCGGCCCTGCTCGCCATTTCCGCCACAACATAAAACACAAAGCCGAGCATGATGCCAGAAAGCACTGCCCTGCCATACCTGCTGGTCCTTTGATAGCTCGCGGTGAACGCAAATGCGAGGACCATTGCGCCCGCAAGCGTCACCGGCAGGAACACCAGCTTCAGAAAACGCGTCAGCGCCTGTGGGCGTTCGGTGGGGTCCGTCAGACGGCCGCTGAGCACATTTCCGAGTTCGAAAGCAGTTTGGTCATTCGGTGCCGTCAATTTGGCACGAAGGTCGGAAAGGGTCGAACTGCTCTGTAGAGGGTAGTCTGTGACGAGTTGCGGGCTTTGGTTCGAGCGCAAAATCTGCGCCGTAGGTGCGACCCAGTGCCTGTCTGCCAATTGTACAACCGGTGCCTCGATCCTGAGTCGTGGCGGATCCAGCATAAAGATCGTCACGTCCCGAAGTTGCGCCCCACTGGGGTCAACGAAGTTGGCAACCATACGATAGTTTGGCCCGGTCCCACGCTCCTCGAGCCAGATGGGCCTGGACTCACCCGAGTTGCCTTGTAGCGCCGAAGGGGCGAGGGAACGAGTGAGCAAGGTGACACCGCCATCAACACCAAGCCCGACAGCCAAGCCAAGCACCAGCATCGCGACAAGAGGCGCCGACATCGCTCGCCAAATCGACGAGCCGCTCGCCTTGACAATGGTCATCTCACGCGAGTTTTGCAGCGCGAGCAACCCAAGTATCGTGCCAATGAGGACCAGCAGGGGCAAGAGATCGAGCACGCCACGGGCTGCTGCGGCAGCGGCGCCAACTATGGCCAGAGGAGGGCCGCCCACTGCGCTCAGCGCAGCGAATCGGTCGCCATTCAAGCCTTCCACCATGCAGGAGATGGCGTACGCGAAGGCCAGGACGCCACCGATGTTTCCTAGGACACGGGAAAGAATGACGAGGTCAATTTTCTTCATCGCCGCGCCAGCCGTCCTGGTACTGCGACAAGGATGCCGGTGCGCACCACGATGACAACGGTGCTTACGCCAATGAGTAGCATCACACCTGTTGCGGGCGCCATCTCACCAGCGCTCGTGTATGTTGAGATGCCCCGTTCGACGAACGCAACCATCAACGTGATCAACTCAAGCGGCGGGTTGTACCTGCGCCGCTGACTGGATGGCAGTGAGGCAAGTGACGCCACAAAAAGACATAGCGCAATGACCCGAAGGGCTTCGACCGTACGCTCGACCAAGGCTTGCAAGTCTCGTCGGTCCGGGCCAACACCAGCCAACGCCCGGGTGAAAATTTCAAGGCTTGTGACTTCCTCCACGCGCTCAGCGGACGAACGGGTATTGATCAGGTTGTCGAGAACCATGTCGTAGCGGTCGAATGAGATCTCGGAGAACTGCAGCTTGTCGGTGCGGTACTGCATGGCGCCCTTGTAGAGCTGCAGGACATAGCCCCGGTCATCCGCGGTAAGGACCGCGGTATCCGCGACATATGTCCGCCGTACCGACGCACTGCGAGCGTCGTCGGCGAAGAACGCGCGAAGTTGTCCATTTGCGCCTCGTCCGCCGACTGTGATTGTGACGTCCTTGGCGACAGTTGCAAAGCGATTCGGGACAAGCGCCCGGCCGAGGAGTTCAGCCGCTAGCTGAGCGCGGATCTGGCTGGCCTGGTGAATAGTTGCTGGCACAACCAAATGTGCCAGGACCAGCGCTAGAGCGGCGCCCCCGAGCGCATATGTGAGGATCGCGCCCCAAAGGGCACTCACCCGCCGCCCCGCATGGATGACATGCAATTCCCGGCTTGCTGCCAACTGCCGCAAGGCAGTCGCGAGGGCAATAGCGATGCATAGGAACAGGAAGACCAGAACGAGGCCAGGGATGCCAAGGGCGGCCTGCAAAGCTAGCTGCCCGAGGTTGCTGCCACGCAGCGACGACGGCTCCATGACCCTCAGGCACTGCACCATGAGCACAACCGCTGCCGCGAGACCGACGAGGATCAGCGCGTTGCGCACAAAGAGCCGCAGCAGGTAGAGTCTCAGTCTCGACATAAGGCAGGCGGAGCCTCGGTGCGCTTCGGCGACGGATTGACTCTTGCCGACAGCCGCGAGGTTGCGCAACCCACTACAGGGTGAGTAGGAGCAACCTGTTGCGGGATTGACGCGAAATCCCGCTGTGTGATCACTCAGGCAATGGCGCCTAACCATGCGCCGCCGGAGTTCCATATGTCTAAGCGCCTTGCCATTTCTATGCGGTCCGGGCAGCCGCACTCCGCCGACACGATCGTGATCTACATAGGCGAGGGGCAACAGCCCGCGGGCGCAGGAGCGACGCTTTTCTCTGCAACCGGCGCGGATTGGGCCGCCCTGGTCGACGCCACCGGCTTCGAGGGCAAGGCGGGACAGGCGATCGACTATCTCATTCCCGCCGGGCTTCCGAGTAGGCGCTTGTTGATTCTCGGGTCGGGGAAGCCGCAGGACACAGCGCCCGCATGGACCGACCGAGGTGGCTCGCTCGCGGCCAAGCTGGCGGCGCTCAAGGTAAAGGATGCTGCCGTGTTGCTCGATGAGCCCGGAGCTACTCCGGCGCGGGTATCGGATGTCGCCGCTGGCCTGCTGCTGAGGGCCTATAGGTTCGATCGCTACAAGGCGAAGAAGCCGGATGACGCCGCAGCTACGCCCACCTTGCAATTGTATGTCGCCGACGTCGCTGCAGCCGAGGTAGCGTTGGTCGACCGTATGAGCACTGTCGAAGGCACCCTCTTGGCGCGCGATCTGGTCAACGAACCGGCCAATGTGCTTGGGACGCTGGAGTTCGCGGCTATAGCTAAGGACTTTGCGAAGCTGGGTGTGGTGGTAGAGGAACTGGACGAGCCGCAGATGCGTGCCCTCGGCATGAACGCGTTGCTCGGCGTGGCGCAGGGCTCGGCCCGCCCGCCGCGCCTCGTGATCATGCAATGGCAGGGCGGCAGGCCAGAAGACGCGCCGCTCGCCTTTGTTGGCAAAGGCGTGGTCTTCGATTCGGGCGGCATTTCGATCAAGCCAGCCGGCAACATGGAGGACATGAAGGGAGACATGGGTGGTGCAGCTGCCGTCACGGGCCTTATGCACGCACTCGCTACCCGCAAGGCGGCTGTGAACGTCATCGGCGTCATCGGGCTCGTGGAGAACATGCCATCGGGCACAGCGATGCGGCCCGGCGATATCCTCACCGCCATGAATGGAACCACCATCGAGGTGGTAAATACTGATGCGGAGGGGCGCCTCGTCCTCGCCGATGCGCTCTGGTACACCCGCCAACGCTTCCAGCCCAAGCTGATGATCAACCTTGCCACGCTGACCGGTGCAATCATCGTGGCGCTGGGGCACGACCATGCGGGACTCTTCTCCAACTCGGAGCCGTTGGCCAGCCAGTTGTTGGCTGCCGGACTCGCCTCGGGCGAAAAGCTCTGGCGCCTGCCTATGGGGCCGGCATATGAGAAGCATATCGAAAGCCGATTTGCCGACATCAAGAACTCTGGTGGGCGTCCAGGTGGCTCGATCACCGCGGCGCAATTTCTCGCCCATTTCGTCGGCGATACCCCTTGGGCGCATCTCGATATCGCAGGCGTGGCGCTCGGCTCGCCGCACACCGAGACCAACGCTGCCTGGAGTTCGGGCTTCGGTGTCGCGGTGTTGGATGCCTTTGTACGAGCGAGCCACGAGGGCAAATGACCGAGATCCTGTTCTACCACCTCGAAGCGCAGCCGCTCGAGAAGGTCCTGCCCGTGCTTCTGGAGAAGAGCCTCGAACGCGGCTGGTCGGCTATCGTCGAGGCCGGGTCAGAGGAGCGCGCCGCCGATCTCGACAGCAAGCTCTGGACCTATTCGGACGAGAGCTTCTTGCCGCACGCTCTGGCGGGCGGCGATGCCGACCACCTGCAGCCTGTTCTCATCACTACCCGTCCGCACAACCCCAATGATGCCGAGGTCCGCTTTTATGTCGACCGCGCCATACCCGACATCGTCGAGGGCTATGAGCGGGTGGTCTACATGTTCTCGGGCCACGACCCCGATGCGGTGACGGAGGCCCGTACCGCATGGAAGACGCTGAAGGCGGCGAGTCATCAATTGACCTATTGGCAACAGGACTCAGGCGGACGCTGGGTGAAGAAGGCCTGAGCGGCAGTCTTAGCCGGACGTGTCCAGCCCCGCATTTGCAGGGTCGGCGACCATGTCGAAGTAGAGCTGCACATACTCGTAGCAGAGGGTCACCGATCGGTCGGCGGGGTCATAGAAGGCATTCTCCTCCCCACACAGGGCGGCGCGCATAGTTGCGGGCGCCACAAGTCGGAACTCGGTGGTGATCACCGACGCGACGGTCTCCAGCACATTGTTGTCGCGTAGCAGCCTGGCCATCGGCTCGTAGCTGCCCGCGTCCTCGTAGGTAATGGTCAGCGGCGCCCCTTCGGGCCCGGTCCCGCGAACATGGTCGGCCACCAGCCGCTCCCAGCCGCTCCTCGCCTGGTCGAACTCCCCGGCGCAGGCCTCCTGTCGTTCGGCCTCCATGCCCATCTGGTTCGCCAGATCGGTGAAGTCGGCCGGATTGGCGCCAACGAGCAGGCAGGTCATCTGCGCTGCCCGCTGTTGGTCCATGCCGTGCTCGGAGTTGAAATCCACTTCGTCGAGCTTTTCAGCCCCATAGATATCGGCGGACCGCAGGTAACCGTCGACCGTGTCGAAGGAGATATCGTAGGCCGCGTCGCCGCCGAACCTGACGATCAGCAGCGTTGCGATCGCGTCGGCGGCATATTCCTCATTGCCCAGCAGCGGCAGCTGAAACTGGTCGACAAACAGGTGGCCGAACTCGTGGTAGAGCGCACCATATGCATTGCTGACCGCGAAGCCTTCGGGCGTCACGGTTTCATCCTGAGCAATGGCGCCGCCTAAAAGCCCGAGCGCGAAAAACGCGGCGATGACCTGTCGCAAGTGATGTCCCCCCAGCGATACCGACATAGAGAAGCGCAAAATCAGCCCGGCTGCCAGCCGCGCGGCTTCTGCTCGAAATGCGCGAAATCGAAGCCCGGGGCGACAGTGCACCCGACAAGTCCCCAGTCGCCCTCGACCTTAGCCTCCTGCCAGGCGCCGCGCGGCACCACGGCATGCGGGCGCTGCCCGGCGGCGAGGTCGGGCCCGAGGATAAGCTCGGTGACGGTCTGCCCATCGAGGCTGATGCGGAGCCGCATCGGCGCGCCGGAATAATGGTGCCAGACTTCGGCCGCATCGACCTTGTGCCAGGTGCCGGCCTGGTTGTCGGTGAGCAGATAGTAGATGAGGGTGGAAAACGGGCGTCCGTCCGGACCCGGCACATCGGCGAAGGTCTGGCTGAAATAGCCGCCTTCGACATGCGGCGCGAGGTTGAGCGTTGCGATGATTTCGTCTGCTGTTGCTGCCATCAGGCCTTCTCCGCCATTTCGAGTTCGCCGCTCTTTTCGAGCCACTCTTCCTCGAGGGTTTCGATCTGCGCGACGAACCGCGCCTTGTCCTTGTTGAGCACGATGATGCGCTCCGGTGCGCCGTCATAGGTCTTGGGATCGGCGAGGAAGCCCTCGACTCGCGCGAGTTCGGTGCGGAGCCGGGCGATCTTCTGCTCGATCTCCTTGATGGATTTGCGCAAGGGGGCGACTTCGAGCCGCTTCGCCGCCGCATCCTGCCGGGCCGTCTTGCGGTCGTCGACCACGGGGGCAGGGGCCTTGCCGCCGGACTTCGGCGTATTGCCGCCTTGCGTCAGCTGTTTCTGGTAGAAATCGAGATCCTCTGAGAATTCCTCGATGGTGCCGTTCTGCGCGATCCAGAGCTTGTCGACGGTGGCGTCGATCAGATGGCGGTCGTGGCTGATGATCAGCACCGCGCCGGAATACTGGTTGAGCGCGGCGACGAGCGCGTCGCGGCTGTCGATATCGAGATGGTTGGTGGGCTCGTCGAGGATCAGCATGCTGGGCCCCGAAAAGGTGACGAGGCCGAGCAGCAGCCGCGCCCGCTCGCCACCCGACAGGTGCTTGACCTTGGTATCCATGCGCGAGGTGGTAAGCCCCATCTGGGCCACGCGCGAGCGGCGCTTTGCCTCGCTGTCATAGGGCATGAGCTCGATAACATGCTCGAACGGCGTCTGCTCGGGCTTGAGCTTGTCCAGCTGGTGCTGGGCGAAATAGGCGATCTCCAGCCCCTTGCCCTTCAGCATCTCGCCCGCCATCGGCTTCAGCTCGCCTGCCAGCAGCTTGGCAAAGGTCGACTTGCCGTTGCCGTTGACGCCGATCAGCGCGATGCGATCTTCCGGATCGATGCGGTTGGAGATGTTCTTGAGGATGACCTTGTCGCCATAGCCCACCGACACCCGGTCGAAGCTCAGCATCGGCGCCGCCGGGATCTTCTTGGGATCGGGGAAGCTGAACGGCGATGAGCTCTCGTCGACCATCGCCGCCGGCGGCTTCAGCTTCGCGATCATCTTGACGCGGGCCTGCGCCTGCTTGGCCTTGGTGGCCTTGGCCTTGAACCGATCGACGAATTTCTGCAGATGCGCGATCTGGTCGAGCGTCTTCTCGCGGCTCTTGTTGTTGAGCTCCATCTGCAGGCGGCGGGTCTCTTCGAAAATGTCGTAATTGCCGCGATAGAAGGTGAGCTTCTTGTGCTCCAAATGCACGATGGAGGTGACCGCCTTGTTGAGCAGGTCGCGATCGTGGCTGATCATGAACACGGTATAGGGATAATTCTGCAGATAGCGCTCGAGCCAGAGCGTGCCTTCGAGATCGAGATAGTTGGTGGGCTCGTCGAGCAGCAGCAGGTCGGGCTGGCTGAACAGCACGGCGGCGAGCGCGACGCGCATGCGCCACCCGCCCGAAAGCTCGGAGGTGGGCGCCGCCTGCCGGTCGTTCTCGAACCCCAGGCCCTTGAGAATGGTCGAGGCGCGAGCCTCGGCGGTATGCGCGTCGATTTCGGCCAGCCGCGTGTGGATATCGCCGATCCGGTGCGGATCGGTGGCCGTCTCCGCCTCGGCGAGGAGCGACGTGCGCTCTTTGTCGGCCATCAGCACCATGTCGAGCACGGTCATCTCGCTGGCCGGCGCTTCCTGCGCCACGGCGCCAATCCGCGCTTTCTTGACGAGCTCGATGGTGCCGCTCTCGGCCGCGAGCTGCCCGAGGATGATCTGGAACAGCGTCGACTTGCCGGTGCCGTTCTTGCCGACAAAGCCGGTCTTGGCGCCGGGGGGCAGCACAAGGGACGCGGCCTCGAACAGCGGGCGGCCTTCGATGCGATAATAGAGATCGGTGATGGTCAACATGATGGCCCTGCCATACGCGAGCCGGAGCGGCGCGCCAAGCGCCCCCGACGCATGGCCCGAATCTCAAGATGAACGCCGGTTTTTGCTTTTGCTGCTGCCACAATTGCCCGAACCACTTTCCACACAGCCATTATCGCACGGCTTGAGGGCGCGGGGATTGAGGAAAATCCTTTGGCGCCAAGGGGATTTGGCCCGGGGCAGGTGGAGCTGGCTATGCCCCGACACCGCGCTGCAGGCCGCCTCGGCGAGGATTTGCGCGCAGCGGAGGCGGGTTTTCCGAACGAAACTCGGGCCCGGAACAGGCCGGAAATGGCTCCACTCCATATTGATGAACGCAATCTGAACGGGGCCGCCGGGCGCAGAACATGGCAGCCGCCAGGTCGGTAGGGTGGTACCTCAGGATGGTCCCCGCCATTCGCCGGGGTGACACCGAGCGAGGGTCGGGGGCTTTGCGGACCAGCGTGCCCTGCGACCTGCAATGCGTTGCGCGCGGTGTCCGGCTGTCAGGCTGGCGTAAGGCTGGGCGTGCCACCATCGTCGCCATCGGTTGAGGAGAGTCGCATGGCGAGCACCCGCAATGGCTACAGCACCCTGCAGATTGGACTGCACTGGGCGATTTTCGTGCTGATCGTTGTCCAGTTGATCTCCGGCGACGGCATGACCGAGATGATCGAGGCCGGCGAAGACGGCAAGGTCGCCGCGGCGCGCGTGTTGTTCCAGGGCACGCTGCATTACTGGGCGGGCATTGCCGTGCTGGTGCTGGCCGTGGCGCGCATTGCCGTGCGGTTCACTACTGGTGTACCGGCCCATGCTGGCACGGCGAACCCGGCGCTCGATATGATTGCCTCCATCGTGCATTGGGCGTTCTACGTGCTTCTTTTCGCCGTGCCGATCAGCGGGCTCATGGCGTATTATTTCGGCGACCCGATGGGCGAAATCCACGAACTCGGCAAGCCTGCCTTCATCGTGCTGATCCTCGTGCATGCCGGTGGCGCACTGTTCAACCAGTTCGTGCGCAAGGATGGCACGCTGATGCGCATGCTGCGCCCGGCGAGGTGAGACGTCGCTCGACCTCAAGATGTCGCGCGCAAGTAAATATGCCGCAGCTTTTGATCAATAGTGGGTGATAGTGTCGTGTTCGTGAAAGCGATGGCGACCGAGATCAGGGATCGAAGCGGGGCATGAAAGTCTGGGTAGTAGAGCGCTCGTGTTTCTTCGCGGGCATCGTGCTTGTGCTCGCGCCTATGATCGGTGCGTTCTTAACCTTCATTGTGGCGGCCATTGTGGCGGCCGCCGTGATGCCGAACAGCATGGGCGGCCAGTGGATAGTCGCCGGTCCCTTGGGTGCACCCGTGTTCGGTTTCCCTGCGGCCTTCGCGTCCTTGATACTGACTTATGAACTGAGTGACAGAGGCCGGCTGAACCCGGCTGTCGGCCTGCTGATCGGCGCGCTGACATCGACCGTTTGGGGGCTCGTCCTTGTGGTATGGGCTGGCCCGAGCCTGACGCAGGGACGGCAGGATTACGTTGTCATAATGCTTGCGTTTTTCGCCGGGACAGGCGCGCTAAGCGCGCTGGTTGCCATGGGTTTCGCCTATGCGGCCGAGGCCTTCGTCAGGGTCGGGCCTCACATAGCCGCCCCGCCGATGGGGGAAAACCAAGTTCAGCACCATGCGGCGACAACTGGCAAGCGCCCGCTCTCGCATATCGAGGCCGCGCCGGGGGGGCATGACGAGGAACGCCGTCATGGCGGATTGTGACAGGGTCATTGACCGCATGACTTCGAGTGGGGGCGAGGTGGGCACATGAATCGCTGGGTGATTGCCGATCCGGTCCGCTTCGTGACGCTCTGCATGGCGACCGCTCCGGCACTGACGGCGATACCGGCGCTGATCTACTCGGCCGCTGCGGCGGCGCTCAATTGGTCAAAATGGCCTGAGGCCGCGCCGCCAGCCGTTGAGTGGGCAGGGCGGCTGCTGGAAACCGGAGCAGGAGCGCTCATTTTCCTGCCGCTTGCTGTTCCCTCGCGGTGGTTGCCGGGTTCATTCCCGGTTTCATCGCCTGCTTCCTGATCAGGATACTCGCCGAATGGCGGCCCGTGCGGACGATTGAGGCGGTGTTGATTGGGGCCGCGTCTTCCGCGCCGTTCGGGTTGGTCTTCGAAATCTCACCGAGGTTTCAAGGTGCCACGCTGTTCCTGGCGTGGTGCGGCGCCGGGGCAGCTTTGATCGCGATCTGGGTGGGAGAGAAGCGGGGGATTGTGCGGGTGGCGGCGGCAGCGGCGGAGTAGGGGGGATGGGAAGTGGCCTCTCAGTCGGCGACCCTCTACCGTTTACGGGAGAGGGTGGCGCGGAGCGCCGGGTGAGGGGGCCGCTCGCGCTAACTCGTTGAACTGGTGAGGAATTCAGCGCAAGGTGCTCCCCCCACCCGCCCTTCGGGCACCCTCCCCCGCAAGCAGGGGAGGGGCGCCGACTGCGGCTTTGAGGAATCCCGACTGCTGGCTCGCTACCTATTTCCCGCCATTCGGGCATAGCCCTCATGGCCTTCGCGCCTTGAACGTCTCCACCGGAGACGTTCATCGCCTGCGGCGACCGGATGCGAAGTTCACCATTCTGAGCCCGCATCGCACCGCCGTCTTGCGTCCGTCACGGGGCTTGGATACAAGGCGCAACCTTTTTCCCTCAAGTTCAGGATGCCCAAATGGCGATCGAGCGCACCTTCTCCATCATCAAGCCCGATGCGACCCGCCGCAACATCACCGGCAAGATCATCGCCAAGATCGAGGAGGCTGGCCTCCGCGTCGTGGCGTCGAAGCGCATACACATGTCGCTCAAGGTCGCGCAGGGCTTCTACGCCGTGCACGCCGCCCGCCCGTTCTACGGCGAGCTGACCGAGCAGATGAGCGCAGGTCCGGTTGTGGTGCAGGTTCTCGAGGGCGAGAACGCCATCACCAAGTACCGCGAGATCATGGGCGCGACCAACCCGGCCAATGCCGCCGAGGGCACTATCCGCAAGGATTTCGCCCTGTCGATCGGCGAGAACTCGGTGCACGGTTCGGATGCGCCCGAGACCGCCGCGCAGGAGATCAAATACTTCTTCGCCGACACCGAAATCGTCGGCTAAGCGCCGCATTCGACTGTTAGGGGAGGGGCTGCCTTCGGGGCGGCCCCTCCTTGCTTTTTTGATTGACCCGACACCCGCAAGACCGCCTGCCCGCATCCGGACCATTTCGCGTTTCTGTTGAAACGGTGAAAGCGTCCAAGTCCCTGTCTGTCGCGCTTTGCGAACCGGAAGACCGATCCCGATTTTCCCCGAAGCGCTACCCGTCCGCTGAAAGAACGCCCGTGACCCTGCCTGCCGAAATCGACACCCGCATTGCCGCCGCGCTGGACAAGAAGGGCTACGCCGAGTTGACGCCGGTGCAGGAGCAGATGGTGGCGGCATCCCCCAACCGCGACCTGCTGGTTTCGGCGCAGACCGGCTCGGGCAAGACTGTCGCCTTCGGCCTCGCCATGGCGCATGACCTGCTGGGCGCGGGCGGCAACCTGCCGCAGCCGGGCGCGCCGCTGGCACTGGTGATTGCCCCCACCCGCGAACTGGCCATGCAAGTGGCGCGCGAATTGAGCTGGCTCTTCGCCGGCGCGGGCGCTGTAATCGCCACGGCGGTGGGCGGCATGGATATCCGCACCGAACGGCGCGCGCTCGAACGCGGCTGCCACATTCTCGTCGGCACGCCCGGCCGCCTTTGCGACCATGTGCGCAAGGCCGCGCTGGACCTTTCCGCCATCAAGGTGGCGGTGCTCGACGAAGCCGACGAGATGCTGGACCTGGGGTTCAGCGAGGACCTTGAGTTCCTGCTGGGCCTTGCCCCGCGCGAGCGCCGGACGCTGATGTTTTCGGCCACCGTGCCCAACTCGATCGCCGAACTCGCCGCCACCTACCAGCGCGATGCCCTGCGCGTATCGGTCAAGAGCGCCGAGGGCCAGCACGCCGATATCGACTACCAGGTGGTGCTGGTGCCCAACCACGAGCGCGAGCACGCCATCATCAACATGCTGCTGCTGCATGACAACGCCAACGCCATGGTGTTCTGCCACACGCGCGAGGCGGTGAAGCACCTCGCGGCGCGGCTCTTGAACCGCGGCTTCCCCGCCGTGGTGATTTCGGGCGAGTTGAGCCAGGCGGAGCGCTCGAGCGCGTTGCAGGCGATGCGCGACGGCCGGGCGCGGATTTGCGTTGCGACCGACGTCGCGGCGCGCGGTATCGACCTGCCGAGCCTCGATCTCGTCATCCATGCCGATGTGCCCTCGAACCCCGAGACGCTGCTGCATCGCTCGGGACGTACGGGTCGTGCCGGCCGCAAGGGCGTCTGCGCGCTGATCGTGCCGACGCATCGGCGCGCCGCGGCGCAGCGCGTGCTGAAGCTCGCGAATTTGAGCTTCACTTCGCGCCAGGCCCCGACAATGGCGGAACTCGACCGGCATGCGGCGACGCGCATGCTGGAGCAGCTCGCCGAACTGCCGGCCCCCGCCGAGGGCAACGAGGCGGAACTCGTCGCCCGCGTGCTCGAAAAGGTGACGGCCGCGCAGCTCGCGGCGCTGTGGGTGAAGCGCGAGCTCGCCGACCGCCCGGCGCCCGAGGAAGTATCGGAAGAGCATATTCCGCCGCTCGGCGAACGGCCGGCGCGGAAGGGCAGTTTCGACCGGCCCGACTTTGCCGAGCGCGGCGAGCGGCCGGAACGCGTGCAGCTCGAAAACAGCGTGTGGTTCACGTTGTCGATCGGCCGCACCAAGCGCGCCGACCCCAAATGGCTGCTGCCACTCATCTGCAAGGCCGGCGACATCAACCGCAAGGATGTCGGCTCGATCAAGATCATGACGCATGAGACGCGCTTCGAGCTATCGACCGAGGCGGCGGTGCAGTTCAACCAGGCGCTGAAATCGAAGCGCGGCGAGATCGAAAACGGCATCATCGCCACCGAAATGCCCGGCAAGCCGCCAAAGCGCGAATGGACCGATCGCGCTCCGCGCCCCGAGGGCGGGGCCCCGGCGGCCGATGCCGGCAAACCATGGAAGAAGAAGGCCGAGGGCAAGCCCTTCGAGGGCAAGCCTTATGAAGGCAAACCCTATGAAGGTAAGCCCTACGCCAAGAAGCCATTCGGCAAGCCGGGCTTCGAAAAGCCGGCCCAAGAGAGGCCGGCCCAAGAGCGGCCGGCTCATGAGAAGCGGGCCTATGACAAGGGCGGCGCGGGCAAGGACGGCGGCAAGCCCTTTGGCAAGCCGTTCAAGCCACGCACTGATGCTGGGGCCGGCGCCCCCGCCGACACGAAGCCGGCCAAGAAGACCTACAAAAGCAAACCCCGCCGGCCGGACTGACCGGCGGCGGGGCGGAACTGGATCATTTCACGTTTTGGCTGAAACGCCGAAATGATCTAACCGGTTGTTTTGTCGCGCTTTAGAGGCGGGAAAGTCCTGCAACTCTCCCTGAAAGCGCTCTCGCACAGCCTAGCGGCCGCGGCGGTGTCTCAGCCGGGGCAACGATAGCCTTCGCACTCGCAGTAATAGTCATCGCACTCCGGCGGCGGCGGCGGCGGACGATCGACGACCGGGGTCTCGCCAGGCGGCAGGATAGAACGCGGGATGCCCGTTAGATCCGGCGGCGGGTTGAGGCACTGGCGCGCATTTACGAACCAGAATTCCTGCATCAGCGGCGACTGGTCCTGCGCGTATTTGAACGCAGTTCGCAGCGCATCGCGCTGCTTGCGCGTCATCGACGTCGTGGCGCCCGTATCACTCGACTCATCTTCGTCATAGACGCCCAGGCTGCACGGATCGGAGATTTCAGTGCACTGCCCCGAGGCGCTGCAGATCTTCACCGCGCCATCGAACAGCAGCACCCTGGTGCCGTCCTCGTCGACGACGAAGTCGAATTCAGTGCCGCGCACGCCGATGGTGCCGGTGGGCGTGGTGATCTGGTAGCGATCCTTCGCGGCGGTGCCGGTAGCGAAGCGGAAGGTCCCCGCCAGCGCATTGATGGCGAACTTGCCGGCCGAACTATCGGCGCGAAGAAGATAATCCTCGATCAGCAGCTTGGAATTGGGCCCGACGACCAGCTCGGTCGCATCGTCGAACTTGATCTGCACCTGCCCATATTCGCCGGTCGAGACTTCGTCGCCGATCTGGATATCCTTGCCGACAACCAGCACGACCGTCTGCCCGGCCGACAGCAGGTCGGCCTGTGGCTTGACGCCGAGCGCCGTACCGCCCGCTGCCAGAACCGGCTGGCACACCATCATGGTGCTGGCCAGCAGACTCGCCAGGAGCCGAGATCGAGAAAACCGCATTTTCACTTCCCTCCGGATCATCCGCTGCACGCGAACGGAATTCCTATTGCCCAAGTTTTAGCCTGATGCGTAGATTGCATAGAGACTAGGCTATATAGAGTCAATGTATGCAACTTGCCCCGCCGTCAGGCACGCCCGACAACGTACAGGATCTGCCGGTGCGGCAGTACCTGGAGCACCTCTTCGAACGCCACAGTACCAATTACAGCGGGCAGCTGGCCAGCTACATCCCGGAACTTGCGGCAGTCGATCCTGACCGTTTCGCCATAGCCTTTGCCACAACTGATGGCTTTGTCTACGCCGTTGGTGATGTAGACGCAGAATTTACCATCCAGTCGGTGTCCAAGGCGGTGATCTACGCTTTGGCTCTGGAGGACCACGGCCCGGAGGAGGTGCTGCGCAAGATCGGCGTCGAGCCCTCGGGGGATGCGTTCAACTCGATCACCTTCGACGACAAGAACAACCGCCCGTTCAACCCGATGGTCAATGCCGGCGCGATCGCGGCCAGTGCGCTGATCCGCGGGACCTCGCACGAGGAGCGCTTCGAACGGATCATCGAGTTCTTCCAGCGCTTCACCGGCCGCAAGCTTGCGCTCGACGACGGCGTCTACCGGTCCGAGAGCCTGACCGGCAACCGCAACCGCGCCATCGCCTACCTCGAGCTCAACTCGGGGATGATCGGCGGCAATGTCGAAGAGCATCTCGACCTCTATTTCCGGCAATGCTCGCTGCTGGTCACAGCGCGCGATCTGGCGCTGATTGGAGCAACTCTGGCCAATGGTGGTGTCAATCCTGTGACACGCAAGCGCGCCATGTCGGCCGCCAATGTCCGTGCGGTACTGAGCGTGATGAATACCTGCGGCATGTATGACTATGCGGGCGGCTGGCAGTTCAATATCGGCCTGCCCGCGAAGAGTGGGGTAGGGGGCGGGATCACCGCCGTTCTGCCGGGTCAGCTCGGCATCGGCACGTTTTCACCCAGGCTCGACGCTGTCGGCAATTCGGCCCGTGGCGTCGCGGTGTGCGAGGATATCTCGCGGCGCTTCAACCTGCACCTGTTCGAGGATCGCGGCAGCGGGCTCGTGCCGTTCCGCCGCATGTACCGCGGCGACGAGGTGCGCTCGAAACGCGTGCGCCGGCAGGACCAGGTGAAGAAGCTCGACCGCTATGGCCACCTGATCTCGATCTACGAGCTGCAGGGGGAGTTCGGCTTTGTCGAGGCCGAGCGTGTGACGCGGCGGCTGATCGACGACAAGGCGACGGCGTACTCCTTCATCGTCGACCTCACGCGGGTGCTGCGCATGGACGCGGTGGCGACCGACCTGCTGAATACCGCGCGGCAGACACTGCAGAAAGCCGGCAAGAGCTTCGCCATCGTCAGCCACTCCGCGACCCTGCCGGAGACCTTCGGGCAGGACCTGCACTTTCCGTCCATCGACCGCGCGCTGGAGTTCTACGAGGAGCGGCTCCTGGAACAGGCGGGCGCCGAGCTCGCCGTCCAGAAGGTGCCGCTCGAGGAATTCGACATCTTCCAGGGACTCGAAAGCCGCTTGCTGCTGGAATTGTCGCGTCGAATGAAGCCGCGACGTTTTTCCCCTGGCGAGACGCTGATCGTCCAGAATTCCAGGGCGGACGAATTGTTCTTCCTGACCGAGGGCAGGGTGGATGTCGCAGTTCGCACCGGCAACGGGCCGAGCCATCGCGTCAGCACGGTCGAGCCCGGCACGATCTTCGGGGAACTGGCGATATTCGGCGCCGGCCCCCGCACTGCCGATGTCCTCGGGGCGAGCGATGGCACCGTGATGGTGCTCGACCGGGATGCGCTCGACGACCTCGACCGCCATGCTCCCGACGTCAAGGCCGCGCTGGTGCTGGCGGTGGGCGCCAGCCTCGCCGAGCGGCTGCGGCGCGCCAATGCGGAGATCCGCGCGTTGTCGCGCTAACCATGCGGTCGATTTGTCGTGTGAGGCAATTCCCTAAAGGGCGAAACAGTGATGGAACCGGACGCAGTTTGGCGTAGCTTGGCTCCGCCGATTGATCTGGCAGGCGTTTTGCGGCGCAGTGCCTGCGCGACACATAAGGATTTGCACGTGGAAACCAGGCTGTTTCGTTCCCGCGAAGTGCTCGTCGTGCTGGTGCTCGTGGCGGCCCTGATCGGAGCAAAGCAGCTGCCTGTCGCGAACGGCCTGCCGCTTGGCGAACTGGCCGGAATCGTCTGCTTCGCCTTTGCGATCTATCTCAGCCTCAGGATCTACGCCGCCGAACGCGCCCGCATTCGCGCGGAATAGGGGAGCACGGCTCTCAGTCGGGATCCTCCACCGTTTACGGGGGAGGAAGCCGCCGTCAGGCGGAGGTGGGCGGAGCCGCTTGCACTGCGTTGGTGACGTTCGAGCAGACCCTGCGTCACTTGTCGCCTAACGTTTCGCTATTTCAGAGGTTTAGCGCAAGCGGCCCCCCCTCACCCGACGCTTCGCGCCACCTTCATCGCCTTCGGTCGCTCCACCGGAGCGCCCGACCGCTGCGCGACCGGCTCGAAGTCCCGTAAACGGGAGAGGGAAGCGGTGGCTAATGCAAGGCCCCTCAGTTCGCGCTGACACTGCCGGTTCGGATCTTTGTGCGGTGCTTGCCCTCGGGGCCGGTGGTGGTGATCTTGCAGGTCCACTCATGCGGCGCCGCCTTCACGCACATGCTCTGCCGGTTGAAGACCTTGCCATTGGGCAGGGTGATCTGGCTTTCGCGATAGCAGGCCCCCTCGAAGCAGTAGCGGTCGACCTGCTTCGTGACGTCGCCGTTCTTCGTGTGCACGGTAACGGTCTTGTCCCAGGCATTGGCCGCGCCGGCGCCCGCAAGGGCAAGTGGGGCGGCGAGGGTGAGGGCAAGGCCAATAGAGTGGATCAGTCGCATCGGAACCTCCGGTGTTTGCGAATGACCAGAGACTCCGCCCCGCCTGTAACGCCGGTTTTGCAGGAGGCGGCCCTTGTGTAACGATTTGTAACGGCACCCGGATGCCAGCGTGACGGCGGCGGTTGTGTCCCTTAGGTTGCCTCCAGAAGCGATGCCTCGGTCGCCTCACCCTGAGCGTGTCGAAGGGCGAGGCGTGCGTGGCCTCGTGGTTCGACAGGCTCACCATGAGGCCATCTGGGCGCCCGGCGGCGGAGCAGGGACAACAAGCGCATGGATGCACCACGCCTGCTGATCATCGAGGACGACGCGGATATCCGCGCGCTGCTGGCCGAGTTCTTCGGCCGAGAGGGCTATGCGGTGGAGGTGCTCGATACCGGCCGTGACGCGCTGTCCGTGGCGGCGCGTTTCAACCCGTCGGCCATAGTGCTCGACATCATGCTGCCCGGCGAGGATGGATTTTCGATCTGCCGCCGTATCCGTGCCACGAGCCAGGTTCCGATCATCATGCTGACGGCGAAGTCGAGCGATATCGACAAGATCGTCGGGCTGGAGCTGGGCGCTGACGACTATCTCGGCAAGCCGTTCAACCCGCGCGAATTGCTGGCGCGGGTGCGGGCCCTGCTCAGGAGGAGCGCCATCAGCGCGGTGGTACCGTCGGAGGCGTCTCGCCAGCGCCTCAGGGCTGGCGAACTGCTTGTCGACCTCGATGCAAGGCAGGTGACGACAGCATCCGGAATCGCGGTGGCACTGACCAGCGCCGAGTTTGACCTGCTGGCCGCGTTCATCACCCATCCCCGCCGGGTATTGAGCCGCGACCAATTGCTCGATTGGACGCGCGGGCGCGAAGCGGGACCGCTCGACCGCACCATCGATGTGACCGTATCGCGCCTGCGCAGGAGCCTTGCGCGCCACGCGCCGGACCTGGTGGCGGCGATCACCACGGTGCGGAATGGCGGCTACCTCTTTGGGCTCAAGGTGGAGCCCGCCTGATGCGTCGGATGTCCTTGCCGCTTCGGCTGGTGCTGATCCTTGCGGGCACAATCCTGGTGCTGCAGGCGCTGGCGGTGGGCGTGCAACTTGGCCGTGACGACGGGTTCAACTTTTCCGGCATTCGGCCGGCCTTTGCCCGCGAGGTGGCCGGGCTGGTCAGGCTGTTCGAGCGGCTGCCGCCGCTGCGCCGTGCCGCCGCGCTGGAACTCCTGAACGAGGGGCGCTTCAACCTCGAACTGACGGATGTGGCGCCACCGGCCGATACGGGCGGCCCGCTGCTCTCGGCGGTGGCGGGTGCCGTAAAGACACGGCTCGCCAGCGAAGGAATCGCGGCGGATCGTCTGACCGTGAGCTTCGTGCCCAACGCGGTGCGGAAAGGCGAAGGGCGGGCGCAACTTGTGCGCTTCATCGGCCGGCATCTTGAGGTGACGGTGGCGCTGAGCCGCGGCGGCTATCTGGTGATCGACCCAAATAACGACGTCGATACAGGGATTTACGCCAATCTGCTCGGCATTCTCGCGGGCTTGCTGGGGTTGGTGGTTGTGGGGATTGCCGTGCTGCTCGCCTGGCGCGAGACGCGGCCGCTGGGGGCGCTGGCCGCCAATGTCGAGGCCTTCGCGCGCTCCGCGGTGCCGAAGGATCTGAAGCCCGAAGGCGCGCCCGAGCTGATGCGGCTGATCGAGGCGACGAACGCCATGCAGCACCAGATCGCAGCGCTGATCCGCAACCGCGCGTTGATCCTCGCCGGCCTGTCGCATGACTTGCGCACGCAGGTGACACGGCTCCGGTTGCGGCTCGAGCTCCTGGAGGAAGGTCCGGCGCGCAACAAGGCGATCGCCGACATCGAAGCCATGCAGGCGCTGATCGAGGAGACGCTTGAATTCGCCGCGGCGAGTTCGGCGGCGGATGGTGGCAGTGCGGATGCGGTGGCGGTGCTCGAGCAGTTGGCGGCGGTGGAGGCCGAATCGCATCCGGGCCTCGTCCGGTTCGCTTCGCCGGGAGGCAGTGTGGCGGTGGCGATCGGCGCGACGCCGCTCAGGCGCGTGCTCGACAACCTCGTCGGCAATGCGCTCGCGTATGGCGGGGTGGCGGATATCGCGCTCGCGGTCGGGGCAGAGCGTGTCGAGATATCGGTCGCCGACCGCGGGCCGGGCATCCCCGAGGCGGAGCGGCAGAACATTTTCGAGCCCTTCTATCGGCTTGAAACCTCGCGCAACCGGCAAAGCGGCGGCACCGGCCTCGGGCTCGCCATCGTGCAGCAGATCGTCGCCCGGCACCATGGCAGCGTGCGGGTGGAGGACAGGAAGGGCGGAGGCGCCATATTCACCGTGACGCTGAATCGGGCAGGGCCGTGATAGATGGACCGATCGCCTCGATGCCGTGCCGGCGGAGGCCGGCGTCCAGCCTGACATGGGACGCCTTGCGGCGGTGGCAGCATCACGGGATGGGCCCCGGCCTTCGCCGGGGTGACCCGGTGGGTAAGGCTGGGCCGAGCAAAGCTGATCCCATCCCATTACGAGCTTTCATTGCGGGAAGCCCTGACAAAGCCCGCGACACGGCCTAGAAACGGGGGAGTTTGAAGGAAACGCCCGATGAATGCCCTAGCGCCCCAGCGTGTCGCCCGCTCCGTCTGCCCGCATGATTGCCCCTCGGCCTGCGCGCTCGATGTCGATGTGCTCGATGCGCGCACCATCGGCCGGGTGCGCGGCGCGAAGGACGACCCGTATACGGCGGGCGTGATCTGCGAGAAGGTGGCGCGCTATGCCGAGCGGATTCATCACCCCCACCGGTTGACGCAACCGCTGCGCTGCATTGGGAAAAAGGGCGAGGGAAGGTTCGAGCCGATCAGCTGGGACGCGGCGCTCGACGAGATCGCGCGGCGGTTTCTCGAAATCGAGGCGACGGATGGGCCCGAGGCGATCTGGCCGTATTTCTACGCCGGGACGATGGGGCATGTGCAGCGCGACGGCATCGAGCGGTTGCGGAATGCGCGCGGCTATGCGCTGCAATATGACACGATCTGCACCGGAACGGCCTGGCCCGGCTACATCGCCGGTACGGGCTTGCTGACCGGGCCGAACCCCGAGGAAATCGCGGACGCCGACGTCGTGGTGATTTGGGGCACCAATGCCGTTGTCACGCAGGTCAACGTTATGACGCACGCGATCCGGGCGCGGAAGGAGCGGGGCGCGAAGATCGTCGCCATCGATATCTATCGGACATCGACCATGGAGCAGGCCGACATGGCGCTGCTGGTGCGGCCAGGCACCGATGGCGCGCTGGCGCTTGCCGTGATGCATGTGCTGCTGCGTGATGGGCTGGCGGACCGGGCCTATCTCGCAAAACAGACGGATTTTTCGCCCGCCTTCGAAGCGCATGTGATGGGCCGGACGCCGGAATGGGCGGCAGAAACCACCGGGCTCACGGTCGCGGAAATCGAGGCGTTCGCGCATCTGGTGGGGCGCAACCCGAAGAGCTTCTTCCGGCTCGGCTATGGCTTCACAAGGCAGCGGAACGGCGCGACGGCGATGCATGCGGCGCTGTCGGTGCCGACACTGATCGGCGCCTGGCAGCACAAGGGCGGCGGCGCCTTCCACTCCAATTCCGGCGCATGGAAGCTCGACAAGAGCCTGATCACCGGGCCGCAGTTGAAGCAGGGCAATGCGCGCGAACTCGACATGAGCGAGATCGGCAAGGTGCTGACCGGCGATGTGGCGGCGCTGCGCGGCGGCGGGCCGGTGAAGGCGCTGTTCATCCAGAACACCAACCCGGTCAATGTCGCACCCGACCAGGAGCTGACCCGTGCGGGCTTCGCCCGCGAGGACCTGTTCTGCGTGGTGCACGAGCAGTTCCTGACCGATACGGCGCGCTATGCCGACATCGTGCTGCCCGCGACGATGTTCCTCGAGCACAATGATTATTACACGCGCGGCGGCCACAACCGCATCCTGTTCGGGCCGAAGATCGTCGAGGCGCCGGGCGAGGCGCGCTCGAATTTCGCGGTGGTGAACGAGCTGCTGCAGCGGCTGGGCACGGTGGACGATCCGGCGCTTGGATTGACCGACCGCGAGATGGTGGAAGAAACCTGGCGGCGCTCGGGGCTCGGCGAACTCGACGCGATCGAGGCCAAGGGCTTCGTGACGCGCGGACCGGCCGAGGACGACGCGCATTTCCGCAAGGGCTTCGCCTGGCCGGATGGCAAGTTCCGCTTTGCGCCCGACTGGGACGGCGTGGCGAGGAAGAAGGGCTATAACTGGGTATGCGATCCGGCGGAGATGCCGCGCTTCGCCGACCATTGGGACGTGACGGAGCGGGTGGACGCGACGACGCCTTTCCGGCTGGCCACGAGCCCGGCGCGGGCCTTCCTGAATTCGAGCTTTGCGGAGACGGCGGGGAGCCGGAAGCGGCATCCGGCGCCGAACCTGCTGATCCATCCCGATGATGCCGCAGCGCTGGGTGTGGTAGAGGGCGCCGAGGTGACGGTCGGCAACCATCGCGGCGAGGTGCGGCTCAAGGCGCAGGTGTTCGATGGCATGCATCGTGGCGTGGTCATCGCCGAGGGTATCCACCCCAATGCCGCGCATTCAGGCGGCAAGGGCATCAACACGCTGATCGGCTCGGACCCGGTGCGACCATTCGGCGGCGTGGGTTTCCACGACGCCGCCGTGTGGGTGACGGCGAGCTGAGCGGGTCCGACTCAGACCCCGCAGGCGGGAGAGGGGCGCCGACCGCGGCTTCCCTGCTGGCCGCTAGCCCTTCCACCCCTTGCCCAGAAACAGCCGCCAGGTCGCGAGCGGCTGACCGAACCGCGTGGTGGTAATGGGCTCGAGTTCGGTGAGCGCCCAGAAATGTGGCGCGAAGGCATCGGGCCTGTCGCCTGGCGCGAGCACGAGGATGGCATCGCGCCCCAGGAGCAAGGTGGGCGATGTCCAGAACCGGAACTGGTCGGGGATCGGCGAGATCGTCACGGTGTCCGCTATGCTGCCGCGGGCGGCCGAGAATTTCGCCGCACTCCAGTAGGATTTGAACACATAGGCCGTGGCACCGGTTTCGACGGCGCGGGCCTCTGCCGCCGCAACGACCTGCGCATGCCCGAACGTGACCGCCGCCTCGCCGTCGGATTTCACCGCCCAGGTATAGGAAAATGGCGCGAGCACGTAGTAGAGCGTCAACGCCGTCATCAATACGAGCCCGTAGCCCAGATGCAGGCGGCGGAGCCAGCCGCGGCCGATGAGGTCGACCATGGCCGGCAGAAACGGCACGAAGCCGATCGTGAGCCAATGCGGCGCGACCTGGCCGCGCGCACCCGCCCAGCTGGACAGGGCGAGCATGAACAGCCCGATGGGAAAGAGCGTCCAGCGCCCGAGCTCCACCAGCATGCTCGGTGGCGCCTGTTTCGGTCCGCGCAGAAAGCGCACCATCGCGACGACAAAGGCGGGCGACAGGAACACCACGCATTGCAGGACAAAGCGCAGGCTATCTGCACCATCGAAGCCGCCGCTGGCCTTGTAGCGGGCCCCGCCATGCAGAGCGACCGATGCGAAGTGATGCTCGATGTTCCAGAGCAGGACCGGCGATACGAGAACCAGCGTCAGCGCGCCGGCGATGTAGAGCTGGACGCGAAAGAACAGCACCCGCAGCTTCGGCACGACCAGCAAGGTGAGCACAAGGCCGAGGGCCAGGGCTACGGCGCTGTACTTGCTGAGACCCGCAAGGCCCAGCCAGAAGGCGCCGGCATAGAGATTGCCCCAGGGCGGTGCGAGGTCGGAGGCGACCGCTTCGAGGAGGCGGACGAAGCGCAGCGTGGCAAGTAGCCCGAACACGATCAGCAGATGATCCGGATAGTTGAGCGTCGTCAGGATGTTGAGGAGCGGCGAGGCAAGAAACACCGCACCCAGCGCGACGAAGTCGTGAATGCCCGCTGACGGCCGCAGCCGATGCAGCACCACGACAATGACGGAAAAGCTGACCAGTGCCGGAAGGTGGACCGAAAGAGGCGAGAACCCGGTGAGCAGGCGGCTCAGTCCGCTGGTCCAGCCCACCATCGGGGCGTGATCGAGATAGGATGCCTGCGGCACGAGCCCCCAGACGAAATAATAGGCCTCGTCACTGTTTGGGGGCACGACAAGGGCATAGATGAGCTTGAGCACCAGCAGCAGGCCCGCGACGAGCCAGAGGCCGCGATGCGTGGCGCCCTCCGGGGGCGGGTGGTTCGACGAACTCACCATGCGGGGCTCAGGAATGGAGAGGGCACGCGGTCCCCGTGCTTCGGCAGGCTCGGCATGAGGACCTCTGCGTAGGCATTAGGGGCCGGAGCGGCCTCAGCCGACATGCTTCAAATCGCGTGCAGAGAGCCAGAATACCTCGCCTTCGCTGTCTTCGGTATCGAGCCAGGTGAAGGGCAGGGTGTCGAACTCGGCTTCGAGGATTTCGCGCCCGGTGCCGATCTCGCAGATGATGCCGCCATGCTTCGAAAGGTGCTGCCCGGCCCCGCGCAGGATGCGGCGCACGAGATCGAGCCCGTCGGCCCCGCCCAAATGCGCCATCTGCGGCTCGGCGGCATATTCGGGCGCGAAAGCGTCGACCTCTGCTGCCGCCACATAGGGTGGGTTGGTGATGATGAGATCGTATTTCGCCGCCCCGAGCGGGCCGAAGAGGTCGCCTTGATGCAGGGTCACGCGGTCGCCCATCTCATGGGCGGCAACATTCATTTTCGCCACTTCGAGCGCATCAGCGGACAGGTCGACGGCATCGACCGTCGCGTTCGGAAAGGCCATGGCGGCGAGGATGCCGAGGCAGCCTGACCCGGTGCAGAGGTCGAGCGCGCGCTCGACGGCACCGGCGTCCGCGATCAGGCTCAGACCTTCCGGCCCCAGTGCGCCCTTGACGATCAACTCGCCGATGAAGGAACGCGGCACGATCACCCGCTCGTCGATGATGAAGGGGATGCCCTGGATATAGGCCTTGCCGACGAGATAGGGCGCGGGCTTCCGGCTTTCGATGCGGTCGGAGAACAGCTCGAGCAGATCCTCGCGCTCGACGCGGGTGAGGCGCGCATCAAGCCAGGGGTTGATGTCATCGATGGGCAGGGCCAGCCCCTCGAGGATCAGGAACGCCGCCTCGTCGAGCGGGCCGGTGGTGCCGTGGCCATAGGTGAGCCCCACTTCGGTGAAGCGCGAAACGCCGAAGCGCAGGAGATCGCGCACGGTGAAGAGTTCGTCGGCGAATTCGGCAAGGCTCATCGGGGCATCCCAGCGCAGTGTCCCAGCCCTCTAGGACAAAGCCGGGCCAAATGCCAGCCTTGCCCCGCAAACACGAAGGGCCCCGCTTGCGCCGGGCCCTCGTGGCGTCTGTGTCGGCACAGCTGTCAGGACGCGCGGCGGAACAGGCCGATGACCACCGAGATGATCAGAAACGCGAGGACGATGAAGAACAGCACCTGCGCGATGCCGGACGCGGCACCGGCAATTCCGCCAAAGCCGAGGATGCCGGCGACGATGGCGATGATGAGGAAGAGAAGGGCGTATTGCAGCATTGTGGTTGCCTCCCATGGCACAGAGTGCGCAGGAAACGTCGCGGCAAGGCAGTCGGTTCCGGTCGAAGACTTGGCGAACGTTTCGTGGCGAGCGGGAACCAGACGCGCCGCAGCCTTGTCGACGGCACCGACGGATGTTGAATATATGTCAAACATTCGGACGGCGCGCGATGGCAACCAACGAGACCGTTTCAGGCAAATTGCCTGCGGCAGAGGCGAAGCCCCGCATGCTGGGCAAGACGACGCTGAAGCGCGCCGGTGGTTCGCTGATTGCGACGGTGCCGGCCGCGGCGCGCAATCTCCTTGGCCTCACCGAGGGGCAGAGCCTCGCGGTTTCGGTCGAAGGCAACAGGGTGGTGATGGAGCTTATTCCGCAGCCAGCGGCTGCAAAAGCCTCGCGGGTTCGGCGACCGCGCTACACGCTCGAAGACTTGCTGGAAGGCGTCCAATCCCCGACCCCAAGAACCGATGACGAAAGTGCCTGGAGCGATGCCGAGCCAGCAGCACGCGAGCTTTGGTAAGGCCGAACATCCCGGCGGCTGGCGAAATCTGGTGGCTGGAACTGGTGCCAGCGGCCGGCAGGGAGCAGCGCGGCAGGCACCCGGGCCTTGTTCTCTCGGATTTTCGCTTCCACAGGGCGAGGGGTTTTGCCTGTTTTGCCCCGATCACCACGGTCGGCAATGCTTCGCGCAGCAACGGTCTCGCCGTGAGCCTAACGGGCGCGGGCACTGGCGTGACGGGCGTGATTCAGCTCGACCAAGTGAAATCCATGGATTGGCGCACCCGCAACGGCGAGAATTCCGGCGACGTTCTGCCTGAAGCGCTGTTCTCGGACGTGCTCGAACGATTCGGCGCGATCTTCGGGCTCGGGTTATTCGAGGACGATCCCCCCACAGCCACGTAAACCACAGAAATGGGCCACCCGAAGGCGGCCCGTTGGAGGTCGGTGCAATGGGGCAGGAGGCGGGGGGCGATGCCTGCCCGGGGTTCGCGGGTTCTACGCTGCCGCGCGGGAACCCTCGTCGAAAAAGAGCGCCTGGCTGATCAGCGCCTTCACCATTTCGGGGTTGAATGGCTTGGTGACGAGGAAGGTCGGTTCCGGACGCTCCCCGGTGAGCAGGCGCTCCGGGAAAGCGGTAATGAAGATCACCGGGATCTGATGCGAATGCAGGATGTCGTTGACCGCATCGATACCCGAGGAGCCATCGGCCAGCTGGATATCGGCCAGGATCATGCGTGGCTTTTTCTCGCTGAAAAGCGCCACCGCTTCCTTGTGGGTGCGGGCAATGCCGACGACACGATGTCCGAGGTCCTCGACCATGTGCTCGATATCCATGGCGATCAGCGGCTCATCCTCGATGATGAGGATATCGGTCGCTACCTGACGCGAAATCTGCTTGCTGGCCTCGTCGAGCAGGAGCGTGAACTCGCTGGGATTCACACCGAGGATTTCCGCCGTTTCGCCATGGCTGAAGCCCTCGACGGCGACAAGGAGGAAGGCTTGCCGCGGGCGCGGGGAGAGATTGGCGAGATTGGCCGCCGCCCGAGATTCCCACGGGAAGCTGGATGAAAACGCCGAGGCGGGCTGGGGCACCCGGACCGTCGAAGTCGAAAACAGCGCCGAAAACAGCTTGTAGAGGGCAATGCGGTCATTGCTGGCGTCCGGGAAGATGGACAGGTCGGCGATCAGCGCTTCGAGCGCCGCGGCGACATAGGCATCGCCGGAAGTCTGCGATCCGGTGACGGCCCGCGAAAATCGCCGCAGATAAGGCAGGTGCGGCGCGATCCGCGTGGACAAGGACATCGATATGCTACTCCCGTGACGCTGTAGAGCTTACCGATCAGGAAACGACGGTTTGCAGTTAAGGTTGCAACTCGTCGGAACTATTTTTCCCGCCAAGCATTCTTCGGCACAGACTGGAGAGGCGACGAACCTCTCGTGGGGCGACTTCATGCAAGATACCAAGGCAATGAACGACATGACCGGCATTCGTCGGCGGCGGGACGATGGTCTCGGACCGAACTCGGAAATCGGCAACAAACTGCGCGCGCTCTATGGCGCCGTGCAGGATGAAGGAATTCCGCCGCCGCTGCTCGACCTTCTCGACCGGCTCGATGCCGCCGAGCAGGCGCAGCGCGATGCCATCGACACCGCCAGTGGCGTGGGCGTCGTGGCGCCGGACGGCGCCGGGGATCGGCAAGCCGATGACCGCTGAACCGCCCAGTTTCAAGCGCGAACTGCTCAAGACGCTCCCCAGCCTCAGGGCCTTCGCGGTGTCGTTGTCGGGGCGTCATGACAAGGCCGACGACCTGGTACAGGATACGATGATGAAGGCGTGGGCGAAGCAGGACAGCTTCCAGATGGGCACCAACATCAAGGCCTGGCTGTTCACCATCCTGCGCAATGAATTCTACAGCCAGATGCGCAAGCGCGGCCGCGAGGTGCAGGATACCGACGGCGTTTTCACCGAGCGGCTTTCGGTGCACCCGGCGCAATATGGCATGATGGACCTTGGCGATTTCAAGAAAGCGCTCGATGGCCTGCCGTCGGACCAGCGCGAAGCGATTATCCTGATTGGCGCGTCGGGCTTTTCCTACGAGGAAGCGGCCGAGATCTGCCACTGCGCCGTAGGCACCATGAAGAGCCGGGTGAGCCGCGCCAGGACACGCCTGCAGCAGGTGCTGCAGGTAACGGGCGAATCCGACTATGGGCCCGATGCGGTTTCGGCGCAGGTCACCGCTTCAACGCATTCCACCTGATGGACGAGATCGCCCCGCAATGAGCAAATCGTCCCGGCACGGGATGCCGGCTCGACGGGACTGTCCCAAGGCGCTAGACGTTTTCGTGTTTCAGCCAGATCGCCGGAAGGCTCCAGCTGTTTGGCGTGTTGCGCTTTCGAACCGGAAAACCATTGCTACCTTTGCTGGCCGCGCCCGAGGCAATTGCGCCCAGGCGGCGCGAGTTCCCATATTCCATGGCGGGGGCAGCGCGCGCGCCGATGCCTGCGTTGAAATCGGCTGCGGAACGGAGCTTGAGACATGAACTTCGTTGGCGTGTTCAACCGCGATGGCGGTACCTTTCGCACCATCGATCTGGCGGCCTTCTGCGCCAGGGCGGAGGCGATCTTCGCGGCGCGGGGGCATAGCCTCACCTGCCATGTCGTGGCGGGAAGCGAGCTGGTGGCGGCGCTTGAAGCCGCGGCGTCCGAGCCGACCACCGACATCTTGCTGGCGGGCGGGGGCGACGGCACGATCTCGGCAGCGGCGGCGGTCTGCTTCCGTACGCACAAACCGCTCGCCATACTGCCCGCCGGCACAATGAACATGTTCGCCCGTGCCCTGCGCCTGCCGCTCGAGCTCGAGCCGGCGCTGATTGCAATCGCCGAGGGCGAAATCGTGCCCGCCGATATCGCAACGGCGAACGGCCGGCCCTTCGTCTACCAGTATTCGGTGGGCATGCATTCGCGCCTCGTGCGGCTGCGCGACGGGATGAGCTACCGCTCGCGGCTGGGCAAGATCGCCGCAAGCGGCCGCGCCATGCTCGACGCGTTTTCCCGGCCGCTGGTCTTCGATGCGGAGATCCTCGTCGGCGGACGGGAAGAGCACCGGCCCGCAATGGCGATATCGGTGTCGAACAACCCGCTGGTGCCCGGGCCGGTGCTGCATGCCGCCACGACGGATCGCGGTGTGCTGGGCGTGCTGGTTGCCTCGCCCATGCCGATGACGGAGGCACTGCGCTTCGGACTGCAGGCGCTGTTCTTTCGCCAGTGGCAGCCGCATCCGCTGTTTTCCGCAACCGAGGTGGCGCATGTGACGCTGCGCTTCCGGCGACGGAAGGCGAAGGACTTTGCTGTGATCGATGGCGAACTTGTGCCGCTGCCGGGGGAGGTCGATCTCGAAATCCACCCAGGCGCGCTGCTTGTGGTGGTACCCAAGGCCGCGGCGCCCGTCACCGCGTGAGCGGGTTTATTCCGCTCGGGCGTCGTCATCGCCGTGGCCGGGCCGGGTGAGGAGATAGGCCGCGGCCAGCGCACCTCCGACCGGCAGCCCGAGCTTTTTCATCAGCCCCGATTTGAGCAGCATCGGCACGGAGGTGAGGAGCGCCGTTGTGACGAGCGCCGTCCGATCCTGCTCGCGCTGGCGTTCGGCGCGACGCCGCGCCTCGGCATCGTGCCTGAGCTTCATCACGAGGGCGGCGACTCCGGCAATCAGCAGGAAGCCGCCCCCGATGCACAGTGGCGCATACACAGGACCCACCACAAGCGCGAGCCCGGCATTGGCGGCGGCGAGGAGGAACACGAGCGCCACGACGAGGCAGATGGCGATCGCGCTGGCAATGGCGGCGTCACGCCGGGCGCGCGCGACCAGTTCCTCGACCTCGAGGCCGAGCAAGGACGCGAGGGGAGCGAGGAGCGCGAGCATATCAGCGCGACACAACCGCAAGGATGAAGCCAAGTGCGATGGCGCCCGCAACGGCGGTGAGCGGCTTTTCGCGGATCGTGTCCTTCAGCTGCTTTTCGAGATCGCTGAACTCATCCTGCACTTCGTCGATCTTCTTCTGTCCGGCCTTGGCGATCTCGGCGACATCCTGCTTCACCTCGTGCCTGGCCCCGGCGACCTTGTCTTCGGCGAGCGCGGCAAGTGACGTGGCAATGCCCTTCAGATCGGCCTGCAACTGCGCGATCTGCGCCTTGAGGTCATCCTCGTGGCGCTGCTCTTCGGCGCGCCGATCATTGACTGCGACTTCGGAAATCGAGCGGGAAATGGCCATTCATGCCTCCTGTTGATGCTCGTGAAAACGCGCAAGGTGCATAGCGGGTTCCCTGATCTTGGCCGTATTCGGCGCTCGCGCCTTGATCCCGATCAAGTATTCAGCGGTGTGCCACACCAGACGCGCAAAAGAGTGCACCCCGGTTCGGGCGCGAACCGGGGTGCAGCATGCGAGCGCAAAGCGGGGCGACCTTGGCTCGCCTTCGCCCGCTAAAAGACCCTCATCACCACAAGGACGATGACGATCACGAGCACGACGCCGAGCAGGCCCGAGGGGTAAGCTCCCCAGGAACGGGAGTATGGCCAGGCCGGCACGGCGCCGATGAGAAGCAACAAGAGCAGAATGATGAGAATGGTACTGAGCGACATGGGATGCTCCTCAAATCGCCGTCAGGAGGAGCAGAGTGGCCGTAGCGGCGAGGCCGACACCCATCAGGACGGCGCGCAGCGCGCGTGGCACCAACCGCGCCCGGTGTTCGGGATAATCGGGCAGCCAAGCCGTGGCAGTACGGCTTGCTTCCTCGACATGCGCCAATTCTGCGTGTGTCATGTGTCCCTCGCTTCAACGGCGGCTTCGGGTCCCGCCTGCAGCCGCCGTCCTGGGCGGTGTATGGCGCAACAACGGGAGGCCGCCGGATTGGTTGCGGGGGCAGGGAGGGAAATTCTGCGCGGTGCCTGCGGCTCGCCTCCACCGCTTGCGGAGGAGGGCTCGACTGCGAGCTTCGGTGCGCTGCCGCCTTACTCCACCCGCACCACGTCGACCGACTGCTTGGTATGGTGCGAGCCCGAGGTGCGCAGCACCCCGACAATGGGGGAGATATCGGCATAGTCGCGGCCATGGCCGATGACGATGTGATCGGGCCCCGCGAGCATGGCGTTGGTGGGGTCGAACTCCACCCAGCCGGTGAGCTTGCCGCACCACACCCGCACCCAGGCATGCATGGCATCCGCGCCTTCGAGCCGCGGCTTGCCCTTGGGCGGAATGGTGCGGAGGAACCCCGACACATAGGCGGCGGGGATGCCGACGCCACGCAGGCCCGCGATCATCACATGGGCGAAATCCTGACAGACGCCGCGCTTCAGCTGAAAGGCCTCGACCGGGCCGGTATCCACCTTGGTCGCGTCCTTGTCGTATTTGAAATCGCGATGGATGGCGAGGCAGAGGTCCATCGCTGCCGCCCGCACCGAAAGCGTGCGCTCGACGCTGGCCTTGGCATAGGCGGTGATGGCATTGTCGAGCGGAATGCGCGGGGAGGGCGCGAGGAAATGGTGCGGTGAATCCGGCTTCACCGACCAGATCTGGCTGACTTCGTCGCCCAGCTTTTCGACGCTGGGGGAGAGATCGGCGGCATGCGGCTGATCCTCGACGTGGATGCGCGCCGACAGCGTCACGTCGAGATGCGAGTGATGGCCCGTATAGGCGATCGTGGTGACCTGGTTACCGAAGAAATCGGTATAGGTGGTCTCCTGCTCGGGCTTGGGGTCGAAGCTGAGCGACGAGACGATGACCCGCTGCGCATTGGGAATGCTGACCGGCATGACGCGTACGAGGTGTCGGTCGCCATGCACGCTTGCTTCGTAATCGTAGTGGAGGCCCAGCTTCACGTCGTAGAGCATTGGCCGCATCCCCTCATACGAAGTACGCGTCGGCGATGAGGTTGGCGAGATTGCCGATCTCCACCCCCAGCCGATTGAGCTTTTTGGTTGCCATGTCCTCGGGCTCGGTGACGCGCAGCTCGGTATGGATCTGCAGCGCCGCCTTGGCCACGGTGGAGAGGTGCCCGTCCTCGACGCCGCCCGGCAGCCGCTCGATCTGCTCGCGCAGTTCCTTGATCTGGAACTGCACCGAGCGCGGGTTGAGCGGATCGAGCACAAGCAGGTCGATATAGGAATTGACCCCAGCGCTCACCGCATAGCGGCGGCGATGCGTCATGACGCTGTCGGCCACTTCGAGCAGCATGTCGAGCGAGCCCTCGGGCGCATCCTTGCGGGTGAGCCAGGCGACGATGCCGGCGATCTGGATGCCGCGCTCGAGACGGCGGCCGATCTCGAGGAAGCGCCAGCCGGCAAACCGATACATGTTTTCGTGCACGAGGCCGGAAAAGCCCGCCAGCTTGCGCAACAGCACCGTCATGGCGCGGGTCGCGTCATCGCCCATCTGGACGCGCGCGGCGAAATTGCGTGCCGTCTTGCGCAAATCGGTGAGCGCCAGCCAGCCATCGGGCGAGAAACGGTCGCGAATCTGCCCGGCGCTGTTCACCGCACTGTCGATGGCGGCGAGCAGCCCCTCGGGCAGCGCCTTGGTCGCATCGACCCCGATGCGTTCGAGATAGGCGCGGGTATCCTTCAGCAGCGGCTGGTCGGGGTTGGGCACCTCGGCGAGACGGGCGTTATAGGCGCGCAGGATGCGGACGGTCGCCTCGCAGCGCTCGGCATAGCGGCCCAGCCAGATGAGGTTGTCGGCGGCGCGGCTCGGGAGACTCCCGGCAGAGACGCGGACCAGCCGCTCGCCGGCCTGCGGCAGGAGCGTCACACGCTCGACCGGCTTGTCACTGACCACCCAGACATCGGCCGCCTGGCCACCGCGCTGCATCGCGATGGCCGAGGCATCGGGCGACGAGCCGATCCGCGCGAAACCGCCCGGCAGGATGGTCCAGCCCTTGTCGGTGCGGGCCGCGAAGACGCGCATCGTATAGGGTCGCGGCTCGAGCTTGCCATCGATATAGACGGGCGCGGTCGCAAGCTGCACGCGCTCCTGCCCGACGAAATTGACGCCATCGGCCTTGACGCGCTCAAGCAGGCTCGCCCGTTCCTTGGCGGACAGCTGGCTGCCGAGTACGGCTGCCTTGGGATCATCCATGGCGAGGCCGGTGGCGAGGGCCGGTCCGACCATCATCTGGTCGAACTGCTCGACCACATGCTGCCGCTCGCGCGGCTGGCCGCACCACCACGTGGCGATGGTGGGCAGTTCGAGCTCCGTGCCGAGCAGCGCGCGGCAGAGGCTGGGCATGAAGGCGGCGAGGGCGCGGGTTTCGAGAATGCCCGAGCCCAGCGCATTGATCATCGAGATCGAGCCCTGCCGGATGGCCTCGGTGAGGCCGGGCGTGCCGATATGGCTGTCATAGCGCAATTCGAGCGGATCAGCGAAACTCGCATCCATGCGGCGCCAGAGCACGCTGATCGGTTTGAGGCCGGCAACGGTACGCACCATGACCAGCCCACGATCGACGACGAGATCCTCGCCCTCGAGCAGCATGAAGCCGAGATAGCGCGCGATATAGGCGTGCTCGAAATAGGTGTCGTTGTGGATGCCCGGCGTCAGGATACCGACCCGGCCATCATGCGCGCGGGCGACGCCGTTCAAGGCATCGCGGAAATCACGGAAGAAGCCGGCGAGCCGGTGCACATGCATCTTGCCATAGATATCGGCCAGCGCGCGCGTGGTGGCGACGCGGTTCTCGAGCGCGAAACCGGCACCCGAAGGGGCTTGGGTGCGGTCGCCCAGCACCCACCAGCCGCCATCCGGCCCACGGCCGAGTTCAAAGGCAATAAAGTGCAGGAAATGCCCGCTCGCCGGTTCGATTCCGACTACGGGCCTGAGGAATTCCGGGCTGCGGGCCACGAGCTCGGGCGGCAGCAGGCCGCGCTCCACAAGCTGGTTCTGGCCGTAGATGTCGGCGACGATTTTTTCGAGCAGTTCGGCGCGCTGCACCAGGGCGCGCGACAGGCCCTGCCACTCGCGATCCTCGACGATCAGCGGCAGATGGGCGAGCGGCCAGGGCCGTTCCTTCCCCTCGGCGCCGTCATATTTGCGATAGAATACCCCGGCATCACGCAGATACTGATCGGCACGCTCGAAGCGTTCGGCGACGGCGGTCGGCCCCAGGGCATCGAGCGCGGCAATCAGCGGTGCCCAGCCGGTGCGGAGGGTGCCGCCCGGTTCCATCATCTCGTCCGGAACGCCGGGAACCAGCTGGTAGCCCGACGCGATTCCAGGAGCCTCCTTCCGAAGGGGCGCCTGACGCTGGATTCGCTTGCTCATGACCCAATAGCGCTAAAGCCAAATTGGCGAAGCGCAAGCGGATTTTGGATCGAATGGTCAAAATTCCTGACCTTTCGCTCGGCGGTGAGCTGGCACCGAATTGCGTCCTGCGCTTGCCAAACCGCGCAAAAGGGAGGAAAAGCCCGGTGGTTGCTGGCACCCGCCGTCCGCCGGATAATTCCGTTGGTGAAGCCCAGCCCTGACGCTGTTCGTTTTCGCTCCCTTGTCGCGAGGCGGAACATGGCAATGCGGACCCCATGGCAATCCCGTCTCGTGTGATGGAACGAGGACAACATGGTTTTCTCTCTCGATATTCCGAGCGCGGTGACGCTCAAGGCGGAAGCGAAGGTGCTGCGCGATGCGGCCGCCCGGAACGGTGCGCCGATCACCCATGGCGCGGCGCTCGAACAGGTGGCGCGCCAACACGGCTATCGCGACTGGAACACCGCCGTGGCGGCCTTGCCGACGGGCGCGCAGCAGGGCTTTGCGATCGGCCAGCGCGTGGCGGGCAGCTATCTGAAGCAGCCCTTCACCGGCACGGTGCTGGCCCTCGCGCTCATGCCCGACATGCAGCACATCAAGGTGACGGTGCAGTTCGACACGCCGGTGGATGTGGTGACGAGCGAGCTGTTCTCGGCCTTCCGTCAACGGGTGACGGCGACAGTGGACAAGCGCGGGATTTCACCGGCCAAGACATCGGACGGCGAACCACATATGCGGGTGCGGGGCGTGAGGTGAGGGGGGCGGAGGAAGCCTCCGCCCATTCCTTCACCACAGCGAAAACCTGCCCGTCTGTTCGGCAGGCTTGGCATCGCCGTGTAAATGAGTAAACGTCGGCCTGATTTTACAGGGTCGGGCGGCACGGGCATGAATCTGGTTGATGCGACATATCTGGACGCGGTGTCCGAGGCCGATTTCCCCGCCGCCGCCTGGGCTGCCCTCGAGGATCTGACCGGCGCGGTTGTTGGCCACAAGCTTTTCACCGTGATGACAGTGGACATGGTGGAGGGCCTGGCGCGCCGCGCCTACACCAGCCATCCGGCGGAATATCCCGTGTCGGGGACCAAGCCCATCCACCACGACGCGTGGTTCGAGGTGGTGCACGTGCAACGCAAGAGCTTCATCGCCAACACCATCGCCGACATCGCCCAGATCTTCCCTGACTACGAGTTGATCGCCTCGCTGGGCTGCGGCTCGGTGTGGAACCTGCCGGTGTTCCTGAGGGGCGAACTGGTGGCGACGATCAACATGCTGCACGCCGAAGGGCACTATACCAAGGAGCGCGTGGCGGCGGCCGAGGAGCGGCTGGCGCTGCCGGCGCGGCTTGCGACGGCGGTTGCCATGATCCTTGACGGCAAGGCGGAGACGGCGGCGTGAGCGTCGCCGCGATGCCGAATTCCACCCGATCGGGTTCCCCGCTGCTGCGGTTCGCCGGGCGCGTCGTGTCGTTCCTTCTGACGCTCGCCATCACCTTTGTCGGGCTGACGGCGGTGACCTTCTTCATCTCGCGCCTCACCAAGATCGATCCTGTGCTGGCCGTGGTGGGCGACAAGGCAACCCAGGCCGCCTATGACGCGGCCTATCTGGCGCTCGGGCTCGACCAGCCGCTGCCCATGCAATACCTGATCTATCTCAGGCGCCTCCTGAGCGGGGACTTCGGCGTTTCGGTGCTGACGGCGCGGCCGGTGCTGACCGACCTGCTGCGGGTATTCCCGGCGACCTTCGAGCTTGCCACTATCGCCACCCTCCTCGGTGTGGCCATCGGCGTACCGGCGGGCGTGCTTGCAGCGGCGCGGAAGGGCCGGCTCGCCGATCACGTGATCCGCGTCATCGGGCTGTTCGGCTATTCGGTGCCGGTGTTCTGGCTCGGCCTCGTGGGCTTGTTCGTCTTCTACGGCAAGCTCGGCTGGGTCTCGGGGCCGGGGCGGCTCGACATTTTCTACCAGGATATCGTGACGCGGCGGACCGGCGTGATCCTGACCGACTCGGCCATCGAGGGCAATTGGGAGATCTTCGCCAATGCCTTCAGCCATCTGATCCTGCCGGCGTCGATCCTGGGCTATTTCTCGCTCGCCTATATCGCGCGCATGACGCGCAGCTTCATGATCGACCAGTTGAGCCAGGAATACATCACCGCGGCGCGCATCAAGGGCAACTCCTACTGGCGCACGGTGTGGTTTCATGCCTTCCCCAACATCATGGTGCCGCTGGTCACCGTGATCGGGCTGAGCTACGCGACCCTGCTCGAGGGCGCCGTGCTGACCGAGACGGTGTTCGCCTGGCCGGGCCTCGGGCTCTACATCACCCGCGCGCTGTTCAACTCGGACATGAACGCCGTGCTCGGTGGCACAATCCTCGTGGGCGCCGTGTTCATCACCATCAATCTCGTGTCGGACCTGCTCTACAGGCTGTTCGACCCGCGCCTCAGGACCTCGTGACGATGGCAAGCCAATCCCTCAGGCAATGGCTGCTCACCGACGCGCCGGCCTCGCGGCGGCAGGCGGTGCTCGGCGGCACCTATCGCGGGCTGACCTCCATCCTGCGCAATCCAACGGCGATGGCCGGGCTGGTGATCGTCACCATCCTCGTGCTCATGGCGATCTTCGCCCCGCTGTTTGCGATGGGAAAGGACCCGATCGCGCAGGACCTCGCCGTCCGCCTCGCTGCGCCATCGGCCGAGCACTGGTTCGGCACGGATGAACTGGGCCGCGATATCTTCGCCCGCACGCTCTATGGCGCGCAGGTGACGCTGACCATCGTGGCGCTGGTGTCGGTGGTGGTGGTGCCGATCGGGCTCGCCGTTGGCACGGTCGCCGGATATTTCGGCGGCTGGGTCGATGCGGTTTTGATGCGCATCACCGATATCTTCCTCGCCTTCCCGCGGCTGGTGCTGGCGCTCGCCTTTGCGGCGGCGCTGGGGCCGGGCATCGAGAACGCCGTGATCGCCATTTCGCTCACCGCGTGGCCGGCCTATGCCCGCATCGCGCGCTCGGAAACCATGGCCATCGCGCAGTCGGATTTCATCCAGTCGGTGGTGCTGCAGGGGGCATCCACCTGGCGCATCCTGTTCCGCCATGTCGTGCCGCTCTGCCTCTCTTCGGTGATCGTGCGGCTGACGCTCGACATGGCCGGCATCATCCTGACAGCGGCCGGCCTCGGGTTCCTGGGCCTCGGCGCGCAGCCGCCGACCGCCGAATGGGGCGCGATGGTGTCCTCCGGGCGCGACGTCATCCTCGACCAGTGGTGGGTCGCGACAATTCCGGGTGTCGCGATCTTCATCGTCTCGCTGGGTTTCAACCTTCTGGGTGATGGCTTGCGCGACGTGTTCGACCCGAAGGCCTCGTCATGAGCGACACTTTGCTGAAGGTCGACGACCTGAACGTCACCTATCCGACGCGCACGGGCTTCACCCATGCGGTGAGGAACGCCAGCTTCACGCTGGGTCGCGAGCGGCTGGGTGTGGTGGGCGAGAGTGGCTCGGGCAAGAGCACCATGGGCCGGGCGCTGCTCGGGCTTCTGCCGCGCTCGGCGCGCGTTACGGCGAAGACGCTCGCCTATGAGGGCACGGACCTTCTGAACCTCGGCGAGCGCGACTGGCAGCATATGCGCGGCCGGCGCATGTCGATGGTGATGCAGGATCCGAAATACTCGCTGAACCCCGTGAAGACCGTCGGCCAGCAGGTATCGGAGACCTGCCGGCTGCAGCTGAAGTCGGACGGCAAGGATGCAAAGCGCCGGGCGCTCGCCATGCTGGAGGCGGTACAGATCCGCGACCCGGACCTGGTCTATGGCTTCTACCCGCACCAGCTCTCGGGCGGCATGGGCCAGCGTGTCATGATCGCCATGATGCTGGTGGCCGAGCCGGACCTCTTGATTGCCGACGAGCCGACATCGGCGCTCGACGTGACGGTGCAGAACGAGGTGCTGCGCATTCTCGACGACCTGGTGCGCGAGCGCGGCATGGGTCTGATCATGATCAGCCACAACCTGACGATGGTCTCGAGCTTCTGCGACCGCGTGCTGATCATGTATGCCGGCCGGATCGTCGAGGAATGCCGTGCCGCCGACCTGCACAATGCCAGGCACCCCTATACCCGCGCGCTGGTGGCCGCGACGCCGTCGCTCGATGCGCGGCGCGAGGAACTGGCGACAGTGGTGCGCGACCCGGAGTGGCTGAAATGATCGCGATCGACGGGCTCGATGTCACTTTCCATGTGAAGAACCGCGAGATCCGGGCGGTGCAGGGCGTCTCCTTCGAGGTGGCTGCGGGCGAAAGCTTCGGCATCGTTGGGGAATCGGGCTCGGGAAAATCCACCGTGCTCAAGGCAATTGCCGGGCTGGTGCCATCGATCAGCCGCAGGCTCGAGGTCGATGGACAAGAGGCGGCGGCGCGGCGCAGCCGGGCCGATCGGCGGAAGCTGCAATTCGTCTTTCAGGACCCCTATGCCTCGCTGCATCCACGCAAGACCGTCGACGATATCCTGCGTGAGCCGCTCGAAATCCACCGCGAGAGCGATATCGACGCGCGGGTGGGCAGGGCCCTGTCCGATGTCGGTCTCTTGCCCATCCACCGCTATCGCTTTCCGCACCAGCTCTCGGGCGGGCAGCGGCAGCGGGTGGCGATCGCGCGGGCGCTGATCTTGGCGCCGCCGATCCTGTTGCTCGACGAGCCGACCTCGGCGCTCGACGTATCGGTGCAGGCGGAAATCCTCAACCTCCTGAAGCGGCTGCGCGCCAGCTACAGCCTCACCAGCATTCTTGTGAGCCATGATCTTGCGGTGGTGGCGCATCTGTGTGACCGCATCGCCATTATGCAGTTCGGCAAGCTGATCGAGATCGTGACGGCGGAGCAGCTGCGCGACGGCGACGTGGGCGCGGACTATACGCGGAAGCTCCTTGCCGCGAGCCGCGGGTTCACCCGCGTGGCGTGATCGCGCGCGCCGTGCTTTGCCAGTCCCTCGGTTTCAGCCCGACGCAGATCGGGGTGGGCCGGTGAAGGAGGCAAGTCCTGCCTCGCAATACGCCGCACATTGGCAAGAATACGCCCGTCACCCCCCAAACTTATCTCAGTCGTCAAGCTGCATGTTGCAATTGTCTGACAAATCCGCTTGTGTCCCAGTTTAGCTGCCGTGACTCCGGCTTGGGGGCGCGACACGCTGTTGTTCGAAGGAGAACTGCATGCTGAAAGCAATGAAATCCGCACTCGTGGCGCTCGCGCTCGTCGCGATGGCGCCCTCGGCGCAGGCCGCGACGCCCGCAGACACACTGGTGATCGCCAAGCAGATCGACGACCTGATCTCGCTCGATCCGGCGGAAGCATACGAACTGTCGGGTATCGAAGTACTCGCCAACACCTATGACCGCATCATGCGGTTCGAGCCGACCGACGTGACCAAGCTTGTCGGTGGCGTGGCTGAAAGCGTGACTGTCTCCGAAGACGGCCGCACCTTTACCTTCAAGATCCGTCCGGGCCAGAAGTTCGCTTCGGGCAATCCACTCACTGCCGCCGACGCAGCTTTCTCGCTGCAGCGCGTGATCAAGCTCGAAAAGACCCCGGTCTTCCTGCTCTCGCAGCTGGGCTGGACCAAGGACAATATCGACACCATGGTCGTCGCCACCGATGACTCGACCCTGACGGTCACCATCGGCGTCGATTTCGCCCCCTCGCTCGTCTATGCGCTGCTCTCCTCCGTGGTGGGCTCGGTGGTCGATTCCAAGGTGGCGATGGAGCACGCCGTCGATGGCGATTTCGGCTATGGCTGGCTGAAGACCAACTCGGCAGGCTCGGGCGCCTATGTCATCAAGTCGTGGACGCCCAACGAAGCCGTCGTGCTCGAGGCCAACCCGAATTACCGCGGTGGTGAAGCCAACCTGAAGCGCGTCATCATCCGCCACGTGCCGGAAGCGTCGGCGCAGCGCCTGCTGCTCGAAAAAGGCGATATCGATATCGCCCGCAACCTGACTCCCGACCAGATCGATGCCCTCTCGGGCAATGCCGATGTCAAGGTCACGGCGATCCCCGAGGCACTGCTCTACTATGTCGGCCTCAACCAGAAGGTGAAGGAACTGCAGGACCCCAAGGTCCGGCAGGCGCTGCGCCATCTCGTCGACTATGACGGCATTGCCGGCTCGTTCTTCAAGGGCGCAGCCCAGGTACACCAGTCGTTCTGGGCTTCGGGCTTCTGGGCCGCCTATGACGAGAACCCCTACACCTTCGACGTGGCCAAGGCCAAGGCACTGCTTGCCGAAGCCGGCTATCCGGACGGCTTCTCGCTCGACCTCGACGCACCGAACTTCGCGCCCTTCACCAACCTCGCCCAGTCCGTGCAGTCGACCTTCGCCCAGGCCGGCATCAAGGTGAACATCGTGTCGTCCGAAATGGCGCCGATGCTGACCAAGTACCGTGCCCGCGAACACCAGGCGCTGATGGTCTATTGGGGTCCCGACTACATGGACCCACACACCAATGCCGATGGTTTCGTGACGAACATCGACAACACCGATGCAGCGACCGGCGGCAAGCCGCTGGCATGGCGCAATACCTGGCAGGACGAGGCGCTGGTGAAGGCCACCGCCGATGCCGCCAAGGAACGTGACGAGGAAAAGCGCAAGGCGGCCTATATCGAGCTGCAGAAGGCCGTGCTCGACCAGGGCCCGTACATCATCATGTTCCAGTCGACCTCGCAGCGTGCCGACCGTGCCAATGTCGCGGGTTTCGTGCAGGGCTCGTCCTCGGACGTGACGTACTACAACCTGACCACGAAGTAAGCCTCACCGGTTGAAGTATTGCGCGCGCCGGACCCTCGGGTCCGGCGCGTTGCTTTTTCTGGAAAGGTAATCCGCTCGCCCTGCGCAAGGGATTATTCATGGCCGCCCGGTAGCTTGGTGACGATACTACAGACCAACAGGGCCCGTTTGGGCAAAGGCGTGCTTGATGAACTGCAAGGGATGTGCCGACGGCGAGGGCTTTCCGCTCGCGATCTCCATGGCCTTCCAGCCCATTGTCGATGTGACGATCGGCAAGGTCTTCGCGCACGAGGCGTTGGTGCGCGGCGCGGCAGGCGAGGGCGCTGGCACCATTCTAGCCGCGGTATCGGAGAGCTCGCGCTATGCCTTCGATCAGGCCTGCCGGGTGAAGGCCATCGACATGGCTGCCGACCTCGGTATCGCCGACAAGGGCGCTGCACTCTCGATCAACTTCCTGCCCAACGCCGTCTACGAGCCCCGCGCCTGCATCCGCGCGACATTGGGCGCCGCGATGCGGCGCGGCTTTCCACTCGGCGCCATCATCTTCGAGTTCACCGAGGCCGAAAAGCTCGACGTCCAGCACGTGCTCAACATCCTCACCGCCTACAAGGCCATGGGCTTTCGTACGGCCATCGACGATTTCGGCGCGGGCTGGTCGGGGCTCGGGCTCCTGAGCATGTTCACCCCCGACATCGTGAAGCTCGACATGGAGCTCATCCGCAATATCGACAGCCGCCCCGAGGCACGGATCATCGTCGCCAATATCCTCAACATGCTGCGCGAACTGGGTGTGACCCCGGTTTGCGAGGGCATTGAGACAGAAGGCGAGTACCAGGTTCTGCGTGCGCTCGGGGTGAACCTGATGCAGGGCTATTTCTTTGCCAAGCCGCGCTTTGAAGGGCTGGCTGAGGTAAGGCTGCCGGGCGCCTCCCTCGCGGCATGAGCGGGTTCGCGGTGACGTGACCGTCCTCATGGTGAGCTTGTCGAACCACGAGGACAGTGTGTACGCAGCGCCAGCCATTCGGGCACAGCCCGTTGGCCTTCTTTCCCAAAGTCATGCCACTGGCATGACTTTGCCCTCCGGGCCGGCTCGAAGTCCTTCGACAGGCTCTGGGTGCGGCGAACTCAGGCCTGCGACACCGACGCCGAACTACCCCTGCAGCGACTTCAGGTAAGCGCGCCAGCCGCCGAAGCTGGTGATTTCCGTGGATGAGTCCACCGCATGGGCCTCGCAGAGGAAGCCCGAATGGCTTGTGCCATCCTCGAGCGTGACCTTGCCGATGCCGAGCGGCGCCGGGATTTTCGCCACGAAGCGCCCGAAGGCATCGGCAGGCAGCGCCCAGACCTCGACTTCGAGCCCTGGCCCGGCAAAGCCCGGCTCGCGCACCATGCCGGGCTTGGGCGGCACGGTATTGGCGAGTGCGAAGAGCCGGTAATCGGCCGCGGTGCGCGCGGCTTTCAGCATCTGCCCGCCGTTGCCCGACAATTCGTGATTGAGCGGCAGCCCGGTGAGGTGGGCCCCGACGACGACGATCGGGATCATGGTCTCGCTTTGTGCGGTGGTCATTGTTGTTGGTTCTCCATGATCATGATGATGTCGCCAGCCTTGATGTTTCGGCCGGGACCGGCGCGCAATTGCCGGATGGTGCCGGCTTCCCGCGCGGCGAGGGTAATTTCCATTTTCATGGACTCGATGATGGCGACGGGCTGGCCGGCAGCGACGCTGTCGCCCTCGGCAACGAGGATCTTCCAGATATTGCCCGGCACAGCGCTTTCGATGCCCGAATGGCCCGGAGGCACCGCGTCGTCGGAGATGGCGATGGCACGATCGTCGACGGTGAAGCTGTCGAGCCCCTCGTCCTTCCAGCGCTGGCGCTCGGCCTCGAAGGCCGATTGCTGGCCCGCCTTGAAGGCCGAGATGGCGCCCGAATTGCGCGCGAGCTCGGCGGCATAATCGGCATAGCGGAACTGCGTCTCCTCGATGCGGATCGGATAGGCGCCATGCGGGAAGGCGGCGCGGGCATCCATCAACTCGTCATGCGAGACGGGGAAGAACCGCACCTGATCGAAGAAATCGAGCAGCCAGGGCTTGCCGGGCCCGAAGACTGGTGTCTGCCGCCAGGTGTTCCAGACTTGAATCGTCCGGCCGAACAGCTGGTAGCCGCCCGGACCTTCCATGCCGTAGATGCACATATAGGCCCCGCCGATGCCGACGGCGTTTTCAGGGGTCCAGGTGCGGGCTGGGTTGTACTTGGTGGTGACGAGCCGGTGGCGCGGATCGGTGGGGGTGGCGACCGGCGCGCCGAGATAAACATCGCCCAAACCCAGCACCAGATAGGACGCATCGAAAATGGTCTGCTGCACGGCCTCGCGGGAGGGCAAGCCGTTGATGCGGCGGATGAAATCGATATTGTCCGGGCACCAGGGCGCGTTGGGGCGCACCAGCTCCTGATATTTCCGCATGGCGAGCTGCGCCTCGGGGTCATCCCACGACAACGGCAGATGCACGATGCGGCTCGGCACGGACATGGCTTCGGCGGGCGGCAGCGATTGCTCGATCTCACCAAGCAGCCCGAGCAGGCGGCCGCGGCCGAGCGAGGTGCCATCGTAGTGGATCTGGAGCGAGCGGATGCCGGGGGTGAGATCGATGGCGAGGTCAGGCGCCTCGGCGCGCAGGGCCTCCATCAGCTTCTGCACCCTGAGGCGCAGCGCGATATCGAGGCGCATGTCGCCATATTCGACGAGCAGATTGTCGTCGCCCTGCCGGCGATAGACCACCGGTACCGGCCCATCGTCGCGCCGGCCGACGATCGCCGATTGCGCCTCCCTGAAGCGGTGTACGGCGGGGCCGGCCAAGGCATCCCCGGGCCGGGCAATGGGCACGAAGCGCACGCTGTCGCCGGGCTTTAGCTGCCCCATTTTCCACAACTCGTCGCGCGCGATCACCGCCGGGCAGACGAAGCCGCCAAGGCTCGGACCATCAGGGCCCAAAATGATCGGCATGTCGCCGGTGAAATCGATGGCGCCGATGGCATAGGCATTGTCGTGGAGGTTCGAGGGATGCAGCCCCGCCTCGCCACCGTCGCGCCGCGCCCATTTCGGGGCCGGACCCATGAGCCGGACGCCGGTGCGCGCCGAGTTGAAATGCACCTCGTAGGCCGTTGAGAAGAGCGTCTCGATATCGTCGTCGAGAAAGAAATCCGGCGCGCCATGCGGGCCATAGACCACGCCGATCTGCCACTCGCGGGTAAGGGGCTCAGGGGCCGAAACCGGCTCCGCAGATTGCGGGGCGCGGGCCATGTGCAGCACATCGCCGGTGCGGAGCGTGCCGGTGGCGTGGCCGCCGAACTGCCCGAGCGCGAAGGTGGCGCGCGAGCCCATCACCATGGGCGCGGCGATGCCACCCTCAATGGCAAGGTAGGACCGCTGGCCGGGCCCTTCGACAGCGCCAATGGCAAGCAACTGGCCCGCCGATATGCTGACGGCCGCATCATGCGGCACGGCCACACCGTCGAGACGCATCGGCATGGTCGCGCCGGCAAGCGCCACGGTCGCCGCCTGATGGAAGCGCAGCGTCGGGCCGTTGACGGTGAGTTCGAGCGCGGTGGTGGTATCGGAATTGCCGACGAGCCGGTTGGCGCGGCGGAAGTGCTTTTCGTCCATCGGGCCCGAAGGCGGCACGCCGACATGCCAGAGCCCGAGGCGGCCCGGCAGTTCCTGCACGCTCGATTGCGCGCCGGGGACCAGCACCTCGATGACATCGGGCGTGAAGGGGAAGGTCCTGAGCGCGGTGGTGGCCACCTGGCCCGAGGCCAGCAGCTCGGAGGCGGCGATGGCGCGGAGGTAGTCGAGATTGGTCTCGATGCCGGAGATCGAGGTTTCCGCGAGCGCTGCGCGCAGCTTCGCGATGGCGGCCGGGCGATCCGCGGCATGGACGATGATCTTCGCCAGCATCGGATCGTAGTACGAGGTGACCTCGGTGCCGGTCTCGATCCAGCCGTCGATGCGGGCGGGGCCGAAGCGGACCTCGGTCAACAGCCCGGCGCTCGGCTGGAAACTCGCATGCGGGATTTCGGCATAGAGCCGCACCTCGATGGCCGCGCCCTTCGGCTGGGGCAGGGTCGCGGGGATCACGTCCTCGCCCGCCGCATTGCGGATCATCCACTCGACAAGGTCGATACCGAGCACTTCTTCCGTCACCGGATGCTCGACTTGCAGGCGGGTATTGACCTCTAGGAAGTAGAATTCCTCGCGCACCGGATCATAGATGAACTCGACCGTACCTGCCGAGCGGTAGCCGACGGCTTGCCCGAGCCGCACGGCGGCATCGTGCAGGCGGGCGCGCACCGCGGCGGAGAGGCCGGGCGCGGGGGTCTCCTCGACCACCTTCTGGTTGCGGCGTTGCAGCGAACAGTCACGCTCGCCGAGCGCCACGACGCGGCCCTTGCCGTCGCCGAAAATCTGCACTTCGACATGCCGCGCGTCGGAGACGAAGCGTTCGAGATAGACACGCGCATCGCCGAAGCTGGATTTCGCCGTGCGCTGCACGCTTTCGAACGCGGCTTTGAGCGCCGCCGCATCAGCGCAGAGCGACATGCCTATGCCGCCACCGCCCGCGGTGGATTTCAGCATCACCGGATAGGTGACGGTTTCGGCGGCAGCGAGCGCGTCCTCGAGCGTGGCGAGGAGGCCGGTGCCAGGCAGCAGCGGTACGCCCGCCGCCTGCGCGATCTCGCGGGCGGTGTGCTTGAGCCCGAAGGCTTCGATGTTTTCGGGCGTTGGCCCGATGAACGCGATGCCTTCCTCGGCGAGGCGGCGGGCGAAACGGGTGTTTTCCGACAGGAACCCGTAACCGGGATGCACCGCCTCTGCGCCGGTTGCCTTGCAGGCGGCTATCACGGCGTCGATATCGAGGTAGCTCTCGGTGGCAGGCGCCGGCCCGAGCCGCACCGCTTCATCGGCCAGCGCCACGGCGCGGGTGAAGCGATCGGCATCGGAATAGACCGCGACGGATGCGATGCCGAGTTTTCGGAGCGTGCGAATGATGCGCACCGCGATCTCGCCGCGGTTGGCAATCACGACTTTGGTGAACATCAGCGGGCTCCAGCGATGTTCGGCACATGCACGGAGTCACCCCGGCGCAGGCCGGGGCCCAACCTGGGATATGACCGCGTGCCGTGATGGTGGAGGCTTTCGAGGATGGGTGCCGGCCTTCGCCGGCATGACATCGAGGTGGTGGTGGGCCTGTGCGACAGACTCATTCCTCCCCCTCCCAGACCAGTACTTGGATGGGCGTCGGGTTGAAGCCGTTGCAGGGGTTGTTGACCTGCGGGCAGTTGGAAATGACGCAGAGCACGTCCATTTCGGCGACGAGCTCGACATGGTCGCCGGGGCGCGAGAGGCCATCGACGATGGTCATGACGCCCGAAGGGGCGATCGGCACGTTCATGAAGAAGTTGATATTGGGCACGATATCGCGCTTGCCCATGCCGTAGCGCGACACTTCGAGCAGGAAATTGTCGCGGCAGGCGTGCAGGTACCGCGTCTCGTGGCCGAAGCGGACAATGTTGCTCTCGCACGAGCAGGCGCCGGCCATGGTGTCGTGGCGGCCGCAGCTGTCGGCCGTAACCGTCAGCATGACATTGCCTTCGTTGGAGACGATTTTCGTGCCCACTCCGACATAGGCCGAGCCCTGCACGCGCAGCGTATCCTGCGCCGAATAGCGCTCGGCGTAATTGTCAGCGCGGTAGAACAGCGTGTCGACGGCCTGCTGGCCCTCGCTGTCGATGATGCGGATGACCTGGCCCGTTTTCACGAGGCCCGACCAGGGCGCTTCGGCGGGGATCAGATGGTTCTGGATGGCGTTCTCTAGGGTGCGCATCTCAGGCCTCCGCGAGGGCGTTGTTTTCGAAGCCACGAATGGCTTCGGCACTGGCAGTGCGGCACGGATCGTCGGGCGGCACGGGCTTCGCTGCGACACGCGTGATGGTGACCGGGGCGGACGCATAATCCGGGTTCGGATCGAGCGGATGCGGGCAGTTGGAAAGCCCGACGAGCAGGTCCATCTCGGCGCGGAGCTCGACGAAATGTCCGGAGGCCGGATCGAGCAGCGCGGGCTGCCAGCCGAGCGTTTCATCGTCGCCGACGCGCACCGGCGCGAAGAGGCTCAATGCCAAGGGAATATCGCGGCGGGTGAGCCCGAGCTTGCCGGCCAGGAGCACGAGATTGTCGCGGGTATTGCGGGTGGTGCCAGTGTAGCGCGCGGCGTTCGAGAGGGCGGTAGAGCCACCCATCAGCACGTCATGCGCGCCGCCGGTCGAATCCTCGGTGACCGAGAGCAGCACGCGGCCCATGTCGGAGAAGAGCACGCGGCCCTTCTGGATCAGCGTGTTCCACTGCACCTTCACCGTATCGGGCAGGTTGAGACGTTCGCTCGGATCGGCGGCGCTCCACGCGACGAGCGCGACCGTGGCCGGCCCATGCGACTGCTGGATGCGCAGCATCTCGCCCTTCTGAAGCCGGACCCACCAGTACCAGCCGCCGGGAATGACCTCGACATGCAGCGGGTCGGCGATGGGTGGCGCTGGCAGGGCGCTCGGCGGGGGCAGGGCGCGAGGGGCAGATTGCAGCCCCTTCCGCTGATGTTCCTCGTAACGCGCGCGATCGGCGGCGATCTGCTCTGGTGTGCGGCTCACGGCTTGGCTCCTGCGAGTGGGGGAGCCGGGTCGTCCCGGCGCGGGCCCGTGGCTTGGGCGGGGTCGTCCCCGCCGGGGCTGGCGAAAGTATAGGGCGTGCTGTCGGGGTCGGTCAGGCCCGCGACGCGCGGCGGCCACACGGCGATATCGCTCGAGAGCGACGCGCCATAGCGCACCCGATCGGCCGGGGCATTGCGCGGCCGCTCGAAGGCGATGACGCGGGTCGCAAGCGTGAAGGCCTCGCGCATATCGTGCGTCACCATCACCACGGTCAAATCGGTCTCGTTCCAGAGCCGCTTCATCAAGACGTGGATATCGGCGCGAATGCCGGGGTCGAGCGCCCCGAAGGGCTCGTCGAGCAGCAAGACGCGTGGCCGCATGATCAGCGCCTGCGCGAGCGCCAGCCGCTGCTGCATGCCGCCCGACAACTGCGCCGGATATTTGTCCTCGTTGCCCGAGAGCCCAACTTCGGCGATGAGCGCGCGGGCTTCATCGGCTGCGGCGCGACGCGAGACCCGGCCGAGCCGGCCACGGAAGGGCGAGCCGGAAAAATCGCGGCCGATCAGCACATTGTCGAGTACCGAGAGGTGCGGGAACACCGAATAGCGCTGGAACACCACGCCGCGCTCGGGCGTCGGCTCGGGCGCCAGCGGCTGGCCATCGAGGGTGATCCTGCCCTCGCTGGGCTGCTCCTCGCCGAGCAGGAGCTTCAGGAACGTCGTCTTGCCGCAGCCCGATGGCCCGACCAGGGCGACGAAGGCGCGGTCGGCGATATCGAGCGAAATGCGCTCGAGCACGACCTGCTCGCCATATTCCTTCCAGACATTCTCGACGCGGATCATGTCGCCTTGCCCAGTTCGGTCCACGGAAAGACCCGCCTGCGCAGCAGGTCGAGAGCGACGTTCGCCACGACGGCAAGCAGCGTGATCCACGCCACATAGGGGAAGATCACGTCCATCGACAGATAGCGGCGGACGAGGAAGATGCGGTAGCCGAGCCCGGAGTCGGCGGAGATCGCTTCGGCGGCGATGAGGAACAGCCAGGCAGAGCCGAGCTGCAGCCTGAGCCCGTCGATGAGGCGCGGCAGGATCTGTGGCAGCACGACCCGGATGCCGATCTGCCAGGAGGAACCGCCGAGTGTCTGCGCCTTGATCAGCTGTTCACGCGGCAGGTCGAGCACGCGCAGCACCAGATCGCGCACCATGATCGGGGCGATGCCGATGACGATGAGGGTGACCTTGCTGGTTTCCCCAAGGCCGAGCGCGATGAACAGGATGGGCAAAAGCGCCAGAGGCGGCACCATCGAGATGGCGGCAAGGAACGGCGCGAGCAGCGCACGGATATAGGGGAACATGCCGACCAGCATGCCGAAAACCAGCGCGATGGCCGTGGCGATGCCGAGCGCCATGCCAAGGCGGCCGAGGCTTGCGAGGGTATCGGCCCAGAACAGATACTCGCCGCTGCGCACATCAGCGGTAAAGGCCATGCGGTTGATGGCGTCGACAAGGCTCGCGAACGCCGGGAGCAGCTTGTCGGACGGGTTCTCGGCAAGCCGCACCACCGAGCCCACGCCATAGGCGATGACGAGCAGGGCGAAGGGCAGGACAGCCAGCATCAGCTGCGTCGTGCGGCTGGGCTTGAGATTGATGAAGCGCATGGCCTGCCTCCGATGGCGGAGAGGGCGCCCGGACGGGCGCCCGGGTTGCCTCAGAGTGCCCCGTCGGCGGCGGCCTTCATGTACTCCGCCGTAAAGCGCAGCTTGACGTTGGCGCTGTCGCCGAGGATCGAGCCGTCGGGCAACTCGATGCCGATGAAGTCGGGCGAGGCCGCGCCGGAGCCAAGCAGGCCCTTGACGAAGAGGAAGTTCCGCACCTTGTCCATTGTACCCTTCAGCTCTGGCGAGGTGGTGAAGGCCACGGCCTCGGCCGCGGTGGGGAACAGCTTGGTTGCCGCGAGCTGGCTTTCGAACCCGGCCTGGTCGGTGCCCGAGGCGGCGCCCATCGCGGCGCGGGCGGCAGCGCCTTCCGCGGTATCGGAGGTCATGACGGCCATTGTGTCATACCAGATGCCGACCAGCGCCTTGCCGAAGCTCGGGTTGTCCTTCAGCACCTCGGTATTGGCGACCATCAGGTCGATGATCTCGCCGGGAATCTGCGCCGAGTCGAACACCTTGTGGGCGTTTGGCAGAGCGGCGATTTCGGAGACCATCGGGTTCCAGGTCACCATCGCCGTCACATCGGCAGTCTGGAAGGCGCCGACCATGTCGGGGTCGGAGGTGTTCACGATCGAGACGTCACGCTCAGTCAGCCCCACGCTTTCGAGCGCGCGGGAGAGCAGGTAATCCGACACGGAATACTCGACGAGGTTGACCTTCTGGCCCTTGATGTCGGCAAGGCTGGTCTTGTCCTTGAGGATCACCGCGTCATTGCCGGCCGAGAAATCGCCGACGATGACGGCGGTGGTGTCGACGCCGCCGGCGGCGGGGATCGACAGGCCGTCCATGTTTGTGAGGGTCACCGCGTCATAGGCCCCGGCGGTGTACTGGTTCATCGACTCCACATAGTCGTTGAACTGCGTCACCTCGATAGCGATGCCGTATTTGTCGGCCCATTTCTTCACGATGCCATTGTCCGAGGCCCAGCCCCAGGGCATCCAGCCGACATAGATCGACCAGGCCACCTTGAAGTCTTTCTTCTCCGCGGCGAGGGCGTGGCCCGCGCTGCCCACAAGAAGCGCCGAAACGGCCAGCGCCGATACGAATTTGCTGAAGGTCATGTCCAATCCCCTGTCATCATTGAGGGGAATGGCGGACACCTGCGCACCGCCAATCCCTTGGCCTACGAGGTCTCCCGGGCTTTTGTCCCGCCGTGTCCCATACGGATGTCTCCCGCATGGCTGACGCTCTCGGACCAGTCGCAATGCCACCATGGCGATGCCGGAACCCTAGCGCCTGTTCTCTGCATGCATATTTGCAAGCCCTGTGCCAAAGCCGGGACATCAATCAAATCAGAAGGTTGAGTGCCCAAGCGGAATCAGACGCTCAAGTCCCCTGCGGATTTTCCAAGCCGTGCGATGAAAATCTGGGCAGTGATGCGCAAATGCGCAGCCCTGTTACGGGGCGACGAGGCAGAAGTGATTGCCCTCCGGGTCGGCCATCACGATATATCCCCCGGCCTCTCGAACCATGATGGCCCCGGCAGCCACGAGCCGTGCGCTTTCGGCAACGATGTCGGCGACACGGATATCGAGATGGATGCGTCCCTGCACGCGGCCGCGGTCCATTTCGTGGAAGCACAATGTGGGCCCAGGGCCATCGACCATCACTACCGGATCGGTCTCCGGGGTGCGCCCCAAGCCTGCGAGCCGCGCGATCTCGGCATCGTCATACGCGCGCAATGCATATCCCGAAAGCACGCTGGCCCAGAAGCGGGCCAGCACCGCCGGGTGGCGGCAATCGAACACGATTTCCTTGAGGGTCCCGGTCAGCGCGACCTCCCGGGAGGAAAGGGGAGGCCGCGCCGCACGGGAGATCAGCCCTTGATGCCGGCTGACAGCGTGATGGCCTGCGTCACCTTCTTCTGGAAGATGAGGTAGGCAAGGGCGACGGGCAGGCTGGCGAGCACCGCGCCCGACAGTGTGCGGGCATAGGCGACGCCAAACGCATCCTGAACAGCGGTGATGCCGACAGTCACGGTCATCATCTTCTCGTTCTGTGCGACGAGGAATGGCCACAGGAACGAGTTCCACGCGCCGATGAAGGTGATGATGGCGAGCGCGGTCGTGATGCCCCAGTTCATCGGAATGAACATCCTGAACAGCAGCTGGAACTCGTTCGCGCCGTCGATAAGTGCCGCTTCGCGATATTCCCGCGGCATCGAGTCGAAGAAATTCTTGTAGATGATCACCGTCACCGGGCTGATCAGCATCGGCAGCACCATGCCGGCATAGGTGTTGAGCAGCTTCACATCGGCGATGATGATGAAGTGGTTCACGATCAACGCCGAGACCGGCACCATGAAGCTGGCCAGAACCAGGTACCAGAGTATCTTCCTGCCCGGGAAGCGCAACTGCGAGATGGCATAGCCGGCACAGGCAGCCATGATGACGGTGAGCACCGTCACCGCTACCGAGGTGATGATCGAGTTCACGTACCAGATCGGCAGGTCCGAGTTCTGGATCACGAAAGCATAGCCATCGATATGGAGGCCTTCGGGCAGCAGGTTTATGCCCTTCTTGACGGCCTCGTCGTCTGTCTTGAAGCTGGTTGCGAGCGCCCAATAGACCGGGAAGAACCAGATGGCCGCGAAAATGGCGGTCAGCAGATTGAGGATCCAGTAGGCGGGGTCGACGAAGCGGGCCCTGCTGCCCACTACCCTGATTGGGGTGGCGTTGAGGACGTCGGTCATTTGTTACCCCCACGGCTGCGCAGCAGCTGGAACTGCAGCACGGAGAACGCCACCACGATGACGAAAAGCGCCACGGCAACGGTCGCGGCATAGCCGCTCGAGTTCTTCTGGAAGGCCTGCTCATAGATGAGTTGCACCAGCACCATGGTGCTCTGTGTGCGGCCGCCCTGTGCGAACAGGTAGACCTGATCGAAGATCTTGAGCTGCAGGATGAGCTGAATGGTGAGGCAAAGCACGGTGACCGGCCAGATCAGCGGCCACGTGATCGAGCGGAACACCTGCCAGCGCGTGCCGCCATCAAGGGCTGCGGCCTCGTAGAGCTCGCGCGGAATGTTCCTGAGGCCAGCAAGGAACAGCAGGATCGAGAAGCCATTGGTCCACCAGATCGTAAGCAGCGCCGCCATCGGCATGAACCAGGGCGCCGAGCGCCACACATTGACGCGCTTGCCGGCAAAGGGCTCGATCAGGAACTGCGCGATACCGAACTGCACGTTCAGCATCCAGTCCCAGATCAGGTAGACCACGGTAACGGGCAGGATATAGGGCAGGAAGAATGCTGCGAGCACGAAGCTCTGCACCCAGCCGCCCAGCCGGCTGACCATCAGCGCGATGGCGAGAGCGGCGGCAGTGCCTGGAACCACGGTGAGCAGCACGAAATAGGAGGTGTTCCAGATAGCGGTCCAGAACAGCTTGTCGCCAAACATGCGGACGTAGTTGTCGAAGCCGACCCAGGTACCGGCGCCGATAAGCGGGGACTTGGTGAAGCTCAGCTGCACCATCTGCAGCGTGGGGTAGATGAACATCCACCCGAAGATGAGAACGAAAGGGGCAACCAGCACGGCTGCCACCAGGTATTCGCCCCGGCGGTTCTTGGTCATGGGTCGTCCTCGGCGTCCTGAATAAAGAACCGGCCGGTTCGGGTGAACCGGCCGGCAGGATCGTCAGATCAGAGTGCGTCGAGAGAGGCCTTCATCTCGTCCACGGCCGTCTTGGCGTCGACTTCGTTGTTCATCGCAGCGGTAAAGGCGTTACCGGCAGCGTCGAACAGCGGCGAGGCCACGCCGGCATTGACGGACTTCGGGTCGAAGACCTGGTTGGCAGTCAGCTTGGCATAGGTCGCCTGCGGCTGCATCGCCTTGTACTCGGCCGAAGCCTGCACTGCGGCGTTGGCCGGAACGTGACCGGCAGTTGCCCAGAACAGCGAATTGTCAGCCATGTACTTGATCACGGCGAGCACGGCGGCGTGCTTTTCCGGGGTCACGGTCTTGCCGACATTGTTCGGGATCGCGAAGGCATGCGAGTCCGCATAGGTGCACGGACGGTCGAACAGCACCGGCAGTTCAATGGCGCCCCAGTTGAACAGCTTGCCCTGCTTTTCGAGGTCGACCATGGTGGGAACTTCCCACACGCCGTTGATCATGGTTGCAGCTTCACCCGAGGTGAACAGCGCCACGGCCGACGGATAGTCGGTATATTCCGGCGTCACGCCGGCCTTCACCCAGTCGGCCACGACCTGAACGGCATTGGCGAGCTTGCCGAGATTGTCACCCTCGAGCCAGGCGCCATCGGTGCCGAGCACGCCATTCTGCTGGCAGAGATAGGAGTAGATGGTGCGGAACGCGAAGCCACCATCGGCGGTGGTCATGGCGAGGCCGTACTGGCTGCCGCCATCCTTCAGCTTCTGCAGTGCGGCCTGGAAGTTATCCTTGCCGTCGAGGCCGGTGGGCAGGCCATCGGCACCGATCAGTCCGGCAGCGGCCAGCTTGTCCTTGTTGTAGTACAGAACGATCGGGTGCGTATCGAAGGGCACGGCATACTGCTTGCCATCGACATTGACCGCATCGAAGGTTTCCTTGGCGAAGCTGTCCGGGCCAAGGCCCATCGCCGCCCAGTCTTCGGCAGTGAACTCGGACAATGTGCCCTGGCTCACGGCCAGCGGAAGGCGCGAGGCGTGATAGGTCATGATATCCGGACCCTCGCCAACGGCGGCCGAGGTCTGCACCTTGGTGTAGAACGGCACGCCCCAGTCGAGCGTGGTGCCCTGGATTTCAATCTTGCCGGCATTCGCGGTGTTGAAGTCCTCGATGAGCTTCTTCATCCGGACGCCGTCGCCGCCGCCGAGGAAATCCCACCACACGACGGTTTCGGTTGCCGACGCGACGCCGGCAAGCGACAGCAGGGCTGTGGACAGCGCTGCGATCTTCAGAAACTTCTTCATTCATATCCTCCCAAATGGTGCGCTCAATGCGTGGCATCGTCCGGCGCAGTGCGTCGCCGGTGTCCCGTGGCCCTACGCAGTGAGCAGTCTGCGGGCGTACGGAACAGGTTTTTGGCCCGACAAGGCGGGCGGAGTCTGGAAGAAGGTGCCGGATACCGGACAGCGCCGCGGCGACCGGGTTGCTCCCGGGTCTTTCGTGACATTGCAGCCATGAAGCCGCATCGTCGTCAGCGCTACGGGCGATCCTCTCCCTTGCATCCCTTCGACCGGGTTGGGCCCGTGCGGCTTCCCAGTTCTGAGGGGCATCGTATTGACCTGTTGCGTATTGTCAATCGTGTTTTGAACCGCCTCGGACCATTTCTGATATATTTCAACGCACTAGCGTGAAATGCAATCAGAATTCCATCGCTTGGGGTGAGTGTGTACCGAAAAATCCGATACGGAACTCATCCGATGCGAAGTGCACGAGCCTTGGCCACCAGCCCGTCGAACAATGTCGTGGCCACCGGATCTGCCAGCGGGGCATCGTTGGTGAGCCTGAACGTCGTGACCACCAGCCCGCCCATGCCAACACGGCGCTCGGCGATAGTAGCAGCAGGTTTGTTGACCCACCCGATAACGACTCCGCCATCGACCAGCCCGTCATACTCCCAGGAGCGGAAGCCGCTGAGCACATGATGCGGCACCACGCGGTCGAACGAGATATCGAGCAGCGGGCCGCCGGGCAGGGCGGCAAAGGCGCCGGACCGCCGGATCCAGGAGAAATTCGCGATCCAGTCGCCGCGCCACAGCGTGCCGTCGCGCAGCACCAGCCCGATATTGGGCAGTTGCGACTCGCTGCCCAGATGCCGCGCCCGCTCCTTGCTGGCCGGCATGGTCGGCGGTTCGGGGTTGGGCGGATCGATGCGGAGGTTGCGATGCGTTGCGACCGAGCCATCGGCGAGCACGACATAGCGGGCCCCGTGGCGCATGGCCTCGATATCATCGGGGCCAAGTGCATGAGCGAGCACGATATCGGCGCTCTTGGCGTCGGTGACGGTATAGCCGAGGCCGCTGGCGAACGCGGCGAGGGAAGGGTCGGTTGTCGCGATCTTGACGAGGGGAGTGGCTCTTGGCGCATAAACCGAAATCTCGATCTGATTGCGGGCAAGCTCCACCCCGTCGGCCTCGAGCCGGAGCGCAATGCTGGCGACATGGCCATGGCCGGTAAGCTGGATGGCGGTGACGCCGAGATCCGCCACGGAAAGCGCTGCGGCGGCTGGCACCGCGATCCTGCCGGACTTGCCGTCGACCGACCAGGTGAGAGTGGCACCCGCCGGTATGGCGCGGCCGCCGGTCGCGACCTTGAGGCCGAGTGGCAGCGACTCGCCCGACCAAAGCGCGTGGTTGGCTGTCTGTGGCACGATGACGATATCGGTGTTGATCTCACAGAACCGATCATGAAACACGCGCGGGTTGCGGTTGATGTCGAGCAGGCCATTGGCCTCCCAGTGCACATCGGTCATCTCGGTGATGACGTAGCCCTGGATGGGCGCATGGGCGCGCATCGACTCGATCTCATATTTCAGGTTGGCGAACTGGTACCACTGCACCTTCTCGATGAAGGCATCGAAGGAGCCGAAGACATCGGCGAGGTGATAGGTGACGAAGCGGTTGCGGATGCCGTGCGGATAGGCGGCGCCGTCGCCCCAGTTGCTGCCGGTCTCGGCCCACCACGGCTCCTCACCTGACGGCGTCTTGACCTGATCCGGATGCGGCAGGCCCCAGACGCCGAACTCCGACACCACCAGTGGTTCGTCGCCACGCTGCGCGCCATCGCCGAACGGCGTCCAGCTCCAGGCGGGGCGCGACGCGAACTCCTTGGTCAATTGCTCCCATTCGGTCCGGCGCTCCGGCACCGAGCGGTAATAGTGGTAGTCGTCGATATCGGTCTTCACATGGAAATTGGGGATACAGGCGGAATTGTCGACTACCAGCCGGCCGGGATCGAGCGCCTTCAGCCAGTCATAGGTATCCTTGAGCCATTGCCGGTGATCGGCATTCTCGATGAGGCGGGTGCCCCAATCCTCGTTGATCAGCGTCCAGCAGATGATCGAGGGATGGTTACCGTCGCGGGCGACGATGCCCGCCATGGTGTCGCGCATGCGGCGGCCCGCCTCGGCGCTGAAATACTGCACATTGGGGATTTCGGTCCAGACCAGCAACCCGAGGCGGTCAGCCACCTCGTAGTAGCGCGGATCGGCAACCTTGATGTGGCAGCGCAGCAGGTTGAGGCCGAGATGCTTGGCCTTGCGCGCCTGATCCTCGATGAACGCGGTCGAGGGCGGGGTGCAGATGCCCTCGGGGTAGTAATCCTGGTCGAGCGCGCCGCGCAGATAAAGCGGCTCGCCATTGAGGTAGAACTTGCCGTCGCGCGTCTCGATGCGGCGGAAACCGAAGCTGTGCGCGGTACTGTCGACAACCACGCCGCCCACAACGAGCTCGATGGTCGCGCTGTAGAGTTCGGGGTGTTCGGGCGACCAGAGGCGCGGGCCGGGGATGGTCAGCGTCAGCCCGTCGGACGTGGTTTCCTCACTGATGCCGGCGATGGTGGCGCGGATGGTCGCGCCGGCGGCGGCGGCAGAGCGGCGGAAGGAGAATGTCGCGCTGCCGTCGATATCGGCGTCGATCGCGACATGGGCGACGTGGCGCCGGTCGCGGGCGACGAGCGTGACGGATTGCCAGATGCCGCCCAGCGGGCCGTACCAGCTCTGCTTGCCATGCGGCACTTCGCCGAACGGGGTCTCCGGGTATTCCGAGCTGTCGCCATTGGGCAGCGTGACGCGCACTTCGAGCAGCGCTTCAGACGCGACATCATCCGGCAGCATGATCTCGAAGGGCAGGTAGCCGCCCTCGTGCAGGCCGAGCACGCGGCCATCGAGCCGCACCTCGGCGAGGTAGTTCACCGCGCCGAACCGCAGCGCGAGTTCGCGGCCGCTGAAGGCCGCTGGAATGCTGAGCTGCCGCTGATAGATGGCGCGGCCAGTGGCGTGGCGGAGATCGGCGAACTCGGCCTGCCACGGATTGGGCACATTGGCCTCGCGCCAACCGCTCTGGGTCTCGTGCTGAAAGCGCCAGACGCCATCGAGTGACATTTCATGGCGCATGCCTGTGTTGGCCCCGGAAGCGGCTGCCTCACTCATCGAACTCTCCTCCCATGCGCTAATATTTATTAGCATTGCCCATAGGGCTAGCGCTTCCACTCAGCCTGGGCAAGCGGGATTTCTTCTCAAATCGCACGCTGCTGCGCTGCTAATGATATTAGCGGAGTTGCATCGACACCGGCTTCCCGTCCTGCTAAAGCGGGAGCAGTGAAGAAGGATAGCGCCGTGACGAAACGGCCGACCATGATCGATATCGGCGAGCGGGCCGGCGTGTCGCAGGCGACGGTGTCGCTGGTGCTGAACCGTGTTGCCAATGCGCGCGTGTCCGACACCACGCGCGCGCGCGTGCTCGACGCCGCCGAGGCGCTCGGCTATCGCAAGGGCCCGCAGCACCGGGTGCCCGAGAACAAGACGCGCGCCATCGGGCTCCTGATCGACGAGATCACCACAACGCCGTTTGCCACCGCCTTCATCGAGGGCGCGCGCGAGGAAGCGGCACTGCAGGACGTTGTGGTGGCGACCTTTTCCACGCGCGGCGACCCCAAGCTCGAGGGGCTGGCGCTCGACATGCTGCTGGGCAGCAAGGTGATCGGTGTGCTCTATACGAGCCTCATCACCCGCCCTGCCGAGCCGCCCGAACGGCTGCGCGACGTGCCCACAGTGATGGTCAACTGCTATGACAGGGACCGGCGCTATCCCTCCGTCGTGCCCGCCGATGTCACCGGCGCCTATACCGCCACGGAAGCCCTGCTCAAGGCCGGGCATCGGCGGATCGCACATCTGGCGGGGGAGGGTTGGATCGATGCGGCGGAAGACCGCGAGAGGGGCTATCGGCAGGCGCTCGCCAGCTGGGACGTGCCGGTGGACGAGAGCCTGATCATGCGCGGCTGGACCCTTCCCACCGTCCGCGAACTGACGCTCAACCTGATCGACATGCCGAACCCGCCAACGGCGATCTTCGCCTTCAACGACCGCATGGCGGTATCGGCCTATGATGCCTTGCGGGCCCGCGGGCTGCGCGTGCCCGACGACATGTCGGTGGTGGGCTTCGACGACGAGGACACGAGCCGAAACCTCGATCCGCCCCTGACCACCGTGGTGTTGCCGCACGAGGAAATGGCGCGCTGGGCGGTGGGTACGCTGCTCGACGAGCATCTGCCCGCGCCTTCGCCGCGCCGGATAAAGATCGAATGCCCGCTGGTCGAGCGCGCCTCTATCGGGCCGGTCGCGAAGCGGCGCGGCTGAGCGGCGCGCCGCGGAGGCGCTCCCACACGGACCAGCCGAGGCTCAGCACGACGAGGATACCCAGCGTCACCAGCACGTCGGTAAGCGTGTTGCGCACCGGCTTGCCGATGAAATAGCGCGTGGCGAAAAACCCCAGATTGCTGAGCACGAGGAAGCCCAGCACATGCCGGCCGGGCGTCAGCAGCAGATCGGGCAGGCGGATGCGCGCGCTGATGAATCGGCTGAGGGCGAGATAGGCGAGCAGGATCGCCGCCGGGCCGAGGATATAGGCGATGGAGGGCGGAAAGCGCTGCGGCAGCGCGCCGGTCTGGTACAGGCCCCACGCGATCCAGCCCGTGGCCGCGAGCGCGGGCAGGAAGTGCCACGCCCGCACCCTGTGCGACCCATACCAGATGCCGACAAAGAACCAAGGCAGGTATGGGAGGAGCGGGAAGTTCGCGAAGCCGCTATGGCTGACAAGTGTGGGCAGCAGCGGCACGATCGCGCCGGTGACATAGAAGGTGCTGGAGAGGCACAGCGCACTCACACCCACAAGCAGCCAGGGGTTGCGCCCGATCCGCAGCAGTCCGTCGCGCGCGAATACCTGCACCAGCGCAAGGACGAAGAAGCTGGCGAGGAACTCGCTCCAGCCGAAGAGCCGCCGCATGGTGGTAACATCGAGGATCAGCTCTGGAGTCAGCGGTTTCCGCTCGACAAGCAGCGCAAAGCCGAAGGACGACGCATAGACGGCCAGGAGCAGGAGCCCGACCGGCCGGAGCCGATGAAGGAGGCTGCGGGTGCGACCAGAGGGCTTTGGCAGCCCAAGCCCGATGCCGAACGCGAACATGAAGCCCGAGAAGCTGACGATATTGGCGTACTCGGCGAAGATCGCCGCCTCGGGTTTCGGGCGGAACGTGATGAGTTGCACCACATGCGCGCCGACCATGGCGACGACGAGCAGCGTCTTCAGAAGATCGAGATCCTGCGCGCGAAACGCACGGTCACTCGGGGAGGGGGGCGAGTTTCGGCCAGCCATCTTCGGTCCAATCGAGGGGCGAGACCTGCAGCTTCGAGATGCCCCGCTCGTCGCCGTCGTAATAGTGGAACGCCAACATGGCGCCCGTGCTGGTGTGTATGACTTCCTGCCCGCCCGGCCCGATGAAGCGCCCTGTGCCGCCGAGCAGCAATGTGCCGCCCCCCGTGAGCATCGGTACGCCATCGCGATCGAGATAGGGGCCGGTGACGGCATCAGCGCGGCCGACCCGGATGTTGTAGCTGCTCTGGACACCCTTGCAGCACTGGTCGAAGGACACGAAGAGATAGAACTTGCCCTGGTGTTCGATGATCGAGGGTGCCTCGATGCCCGCGCCCTGACGGGAGGCGATCGGCAGCATCGGCGTATCTTCCGCGACAAGCTTGCCCGAAACCGGATCGAGTTCGCGCATCCTGATGCCATCCCAGAACGACCCGAAGGCAAGGAAGGCGCGGCCATCCGAGGTATCGATGCGCCACGGATCGATGGCGTTGAAATTGTCTTTGACAGTGGAGCGCAGCACGAGCCCGTGGTCGACCCAGCCCTCGCCCGGCGCGCGGGCGTCGATGGCTGTCGCCGTCATCAGTCCGATGGCGCTGGCATTGATGCCGAAGGACGACACCGAATAATAGAGAAAATAGGTGTCGCCGTGCTTCGACACCGAGGGTGCCCAGATGTTCTGCGAGCGGTAGCCCAGCACTTCGGCCGCCCATTTCGGCACGCCCTTGCCGATCGAGCCCGCCTCGGTCCAGACGAGACCGTCGGGCGAAGTGCGGATGCCGATGGCGCCGCGCGTCATGCCGGCGCGACCGGTTTCATAGGCGACGAAACTGCCATCCGGCAGCGTGATGACACTCGGATCGTGGATGCGGATATCGCCGGACAGCATGGGTTGCCGATCGGTGGCGAGGCCCGGCGCGGAGGCAAAAGCCAGCCCTGCCGCAAGTGCGGCGACAAACCTGCGCATGGTATTCCTCCATCCCTCATACCAAGGCTTCGAGCGGATGGACGAGGAAGTCAAGGACATGCCCGGCACGCCGGACGATGCGCGGTGGCACCGGTCCGGTCCGCCCATTGCGATACGGCCAACCGGCAAACTCAGACACCGGCATAAAGCCAAATATCCCGCTAAATCCGCAATCGCCCGCAGCAGGGAATCACGTCACTATGCAGTGCGGGCCGCGCGATGTGCGGTAGTTGTGGCGGGCTATTCATATGGACAAGCAATTGTATGGCCGCCTCGCGGCCAGATCCCGTGGTTCTTGTCGCGGCAAGGCGGCCTTGCGTGCTGGAGCAAGTGTTCTCGCGCTGGCGCTATCGATGCCGGCATTTGCCGTCGATTTGGCACCCGGCAATGGTGACCCCTGGATTCTCGATACGGCCGGCACCTACACCATCACCGAGAACGACACCTCCTCGGCCGATGCCTGGATCGGCCTCGATACGCCTGGAGTGACGCTGTCACTCGCCGGCGATCCGGGAACGGCGTCGTTCAGCACCGATGGCGGCTTCAGCATCCACCTGGGCATCAACAGCACGGCCAATGGCACTGTGGTGCTGCTGTCCGGCCCCGATGTCGCCCATGCGGCCTCCCTCCATGGGGGCGACCAGATCTTCATTGGTGGAGGCTCGGACAATAACCGCATCACGGTTGGCAGCAATGCCCAGGTTTCGGCCTATTCCATCGTGCTCGGCGTCAATGCCGGTTCGGATGGTAACCTTCTGGAGCTGACCACGGCGACGTCGTCGGCGTTCCTGAACAACAACCTGATCGTCGGCAATAATGGCGACAACAACACTGTCACCGTGCAGAACGGCGCCAGCGCCTATGTCCAGCAGCAGGTGATCCTCGGTTACGAAGCCGGCTCGGATGGCAACAGCTTCACCCTGTCGTCAGGCGCGCAACTCACCGCCGATACCGGGACAGCAGTGGGATATCGTGGCTCGAACAACAGCATGCTGATCCAGTCGGGCGCCGACTATACCACCTTCACCACCTCGCTCGGTGGCCTGGCGGGTGCCGATGGGAATTCGCTGACCGTCACTGGCGCGGGCTCTACCTTCACCGGCGTCAACATCAATGCGGACCTGTCCTCGTTCAATGTCGGCGGCGCAGGCGACAACAACAGCCTGATGGTGTCGGATGGCGCTGTGTTCACCATAGGCGACCGCCTTGCCATCGGCCAGACGAACACCTCGGGGGGCAACACTGTCACCGTCACCGGCGCGGGTTCGGAGCTTTATGCCGGCAATACCCGCATTGGCGCCAATGGCGGCCCCGGCGGCAACAGCCTCGTCGTGTCGGATGGCGGCTATGTGTCGATCGGCGATATCCGGGCAAGGTCCGGCAATTCGATCTCGCTGGCGAGCGGTGCCATTGTCGATGCCAACGTTTTCACCCTCGATGCCGGTGCGACCCTGGTGGTCGATGTCGATGCCGGCAACGCCATCGATGTTGACGTGATAGGGACGGCGACACTCTCCGGCAATCTCGACGTCAACTGGTCGGGTGGCGCCATCGCCAACCGCTACAACCTGCTGACGGCGGGCACGCGAAGCGGCACATTCGCCACTGTCGACACAGCCGGCTTTGCGCCCGGCATCGCCGTGTCAGTCGACTATTACGCGACGGGCGCGGACCTCGTGCTCGTCGCCAGTCTCGCGGGCACCACGGACCTTGCCGACAATCAGCGCACTATCGCCGATACTGTGTCGGCGGCGTTCAACGATGGTGAGTCGTTGGCCGGCAGCCTTGCCGAACTCTTCGCGATCGACCCGGTCGATCTTGGAGGTGCCCTGTCGAGTCTGTCGGGCGAAATCAACGCCTATGCGGCAACCGAGCTTGGCTGGTCGGCTACCGAAGCAGTCCTCGATCAGTTGACCGATCCCGATGGCTGCGCGCCTCAGCCCACGGGGGTATTCTGTACCCAAGCCTTCGCCAGCGGCTCGGCCGCTGTGCTCGCTGGCGATCCGGACCAGGGCAGTCACGATACGACCCAGTCTGGCGTGACGCTCGGCGTCGCCGCGACAACGCGGGTTGACGCGGACACCCTGCTGGGCGGCGTGGTGTCGATCAGCCAGTCGCGCGCGGCGATCGACGGCCTCGGCGATGCAGAGGTCGCGAGCGTGCGGTTTGGCGCAAGTCTCACGCAGCACTGGCAGAGCGCTTATCTCGCCTTGGGTGCGATGGCCGGCGCCGGGCTTGGCGAAACGAGCCGCGCGCTTGCCCTCGACACGACGGCCACGGCATCGGGCGATCTGGCGCAGGCCTATCTCGGGTTCCGCGCCGAACTGGGGGCGGATCTCCCGCTCAATGGCGAGACCGCGCTGACGCCCTTTGCGGCCCTGTCCTGGGCCGGCACCGGCACGGCCGGCTATGCCGAGACGGTGTCGGGTGGCTTGGGCGACGCGGCGCTGGTCTATGGGGACGCGTTCCGCACCCGCAGCAGCATGGACCTTGGTGTTCGCCTCGCCTCAGGCGCGGCCGATGCTCTCACCATCGGCGGCAGCCTTGCCTATCGCCACGTGCTGGGCGCGGACAACATTGTGGTCACCGAGTTCGCGGGTCTCGAGGGCTATGGTTTTGGTGTGACCCCGGCTACGCAGCCGACCGACCAGTTGCTGCTCTCGGCGGATGCCGCCATGGCGCTTGGCACCGGGGCGACACTCGGAGTGAAGCTCGATGCCGGGCTTGCCGAGGGGTATTCCGCCTTGGCTGGCAAGGTATCCCTGAACGGGCAGTGGTGACGAGCAGGGCGCCTCTGGGCGGAAATTGCTGGGCGATGGCGATTCAGGCATGTGGTTCATGGCACGACATCAACCCGCGTACCGATGCGGACGCGCGCCATCAGATCGAGGATATCGGCGTTGAGCATGCGGATACAGCCATATGAAACGAACCCGCCGATGGAGCCCGGCGCGTTGGTGCCGTGGATGGCGTAGCGCGTTCCGGCCAGCAGCAGGGCGCCTGCGCCTAACGGATTGGCCAGGTTACCGCCCGCAATGACGGCGGGGAGTAGTGGATTGTCGCGCCGGATTTCGGCTGGTGGAATCCAGTGCGGCGAGAGCAGGCGCGCCGCGATCACCGAGCGGCCGGCCCATTGCCGGCCGGCGCGGCCCACCCCGATCCGGTAGCGCAGCGCCTGATGATTGCCGAGCATGAGGTAGAGCAACCGGGCGCCGGTTTCGATCCGAATGGTGCCTGCCCCGCCAGGGCGGTGAAAGGCAACCAGATCCGCCGCCGATAGCGCCGGACCAACCAACGCCAGCACCGCGATGACGACAAGCATGCCGAAGCCCGGTGCCAGCCGCCATGTCGGCCGGCCTTGCGGCACGTCCCGTTTGCCGAGCGCGCCGGGGCAAGCCCCACGCATGCTAGAACGTGGAGCCGAGCCGCGCGTTTCCGCCATAGGCATAGCTGCTTTCGGAGAGGGTGCCAGTCAATTGCCCGGAGAGGCTGAGGCCGGAGGCGAAGGCGAAATCCGCGCCAGCTGACACGACCAGACTGTCGGCGGGGGCTGAAGCACCCTCCACCTCGAAACTCGAGCCGGGAAGCATCTGGAACGACGCCTCGAGGGCAGGATCGTTGAGATAATCGTGGCTCCATGCAGCGCTGGCAAACAGCGTCACCGTGCCGTTGTCGCCAAGCAGCGCCGACATCTCGGCCCGGACACCGATCAGGCTGTTGAGCCGGCTCGTTGTATGCGCCGCATAGTCGAGCGCATAGCTGCCGGAGCCCGACTTGACGGTTTCGCTATAGGCGGGGCTGGAAAGACTGTTGGCGCGCAGAGCGACGAACGGAGTCAGCGGGCCTGAGTGGTAGCCGAGTTCCACCTGGCCGCCGACGCCCATGGCATCGTACTCCGACCACAAGCGATCGGACCCGGCGAAGTCGACGGTACGGTCAGTGGTGATATGGTGCAGCCCCGCTGTGAACGCGCCGGTGATATAGGCCGCATCGCTGTCGGCCCGGCCATAGAGCATCACCTGGTATGGCGTGTCTGTGCCACTTCCCAGGGCGTCGCTGAGCGAGAACTGCGTCGCGCCGGTCGATACAGCCAGTCCGAGGCTGGCATCGCTGCCGAAATGCCGTTCGATGCCGATGGCGATCGCGGCCGTGTTGATATCGAGGTGATGGCTGCCGATCGCGCCATCGCCTTCGATGTGGGTTACCGAACCAAGTCCGGCAAGCCATGCTGTCCATGGCGCCGGTTCCGGCTCAAGCGCCAGCCCGAACGTCGGACCCTGCAGCGACGACGGCCCGAAAGGGTCGGCGACGGTCGGCGACGGTGCGCTGTAGCCCATGACGCTGACGCTCTGGCCCGATTGCGGCGCATCGAGCGGGCGCGAGACCAGCACCCTGGGACCAGCTGTGCCGGTAGTCACGAGGTCGAGCAGGGAATTGGTACCTGCAAAGCTGGCGGGAGCCGCGCCGGTGCCGACCTCGCCGCTCAAGTGGTCGAGCGCCGCGCCCAGTTCCGTGGGCGAAAGTAGGCTGAGCAGCTGGTAGCTGAGCGGCAGCGTACCGCCACTGGTGATATAGGCGTCGATGGCATCGGCAATGCTGCCGCCATTGCTGGTGATGTCGTCGTCAAGAATGTCGGCGATCTCGCCTGGCGCCACCACGAAGGTGCAGATCCTGATCGTGTTCGATTGCAGGGTCACCGCCCCGATCTGGGCATAGACCGCGCCGCAATCGACGCTGGCGGAGGTGCCGAGCGAAATGCTAGTGCCGGCGAGGATCTGTCCCTTCAGCGCCGACCCCGTGCCCAAAGTGGCAGATTCCCCCACGACGAAGAACACGTTGCGCGCGTCGACCGTACCGCTCAGCACCACCGAAGAGGCGCTGGCGGTAGTGAGCGAACTGCCCACCTTGATGATGAAGATATCGTTGGAATTGCCGCTGAGGGTCAGCACACCGGTCAGTTGCGCGGAGCTCGAAAAGGCATAGGCGCCGGCGAAAAGCGTCATGCCGCCAAGATCGCCGGACAGAGCACTGGCCGGCCGGCCCATCAGCAGGTTGAAGGCGCTGGTGAGATCGTTCTTGGCCTGTGACGCGACACCATTGGCAATATAGATGCTGCCGTTGCTCTGCAGGATTTCGTCGGCACCAGGGCCCTGGCCGGTAAAGGCCGTGCCTGGATCGAGGCCGATACTGCCGCTGATCGTGGTGGTGCCCGTATTGGTGATGGTGGAGCCGGAGAGGATGGCGAAGCTTGAGAGATCCGGTGCTGCCAGGGCGCCCGTGGGGAGTATCAGCCCAACAATCAGCCCAAGAGGCGTGAAACGATGCCACCGCGAGCGCACTTGCGGGCTGAACTTGCGAATTTGCATCTGCTTTTCCCTGCCTCTGGCCGAAATTGAAGGACCGCCATCACGAATATTGTTGATCGGGTACCGGTTAGAATTTCTTCGCATGGACGGCGCAATACTAGGCAGAGTCAAACTTGTTATATTTGGAAAAGGACGGAACGATATTCGAATCGCCGGTACGGCAGTGCAAGCACGAGGCAGAGCGTCGGCCGGTGCCGGGCCACGCGCCACTGGCAAAGGGCCCGTTGGGAGATGAGCGCCGCCAGCATCGGGCTATCCGCGTATCATCGCATGCTGAGGGAAGGCCGCTGCCCATACTGCATCGCTGACCCGCGCCGGAAAGGCGTTGCCACCTGTCGCGGAATGGCAGTAAAGCGCCTGCTGACTGTTCCGGAAGGCCGCGCAACGTGACTTCGACCAACGGCACGTCCGCGGTGTCTTCTGCCTCCGCGGCCCACAACCCGATGTCGGCGCTGCTCGGGGTGGGGCTCGCCGCCGCGTCGGTGTTCCTGTTTGCGCTGATGAATGCCACCACCAAGACGCTGGCCCAGGTCTATGCCGTGCCGCTGATCATGGCGGTGCGCTATATCGTGCAGTCGCTGCTGATGGCGGGCGTGGTGCTGCCGACGCGTGGCCGTGCCGCGTTCCGGATTTCGAACCTATGGCTGGTCCGGCTGCGTACCGCCTGCCTCATTTTCTCGTCGCTGCTGCTCGGGCTCGGCGTGCAGCGCCTGCCTGTGGCGGAAGCAGCAGCGATCGGCTTCCTCGCCCCCATGGTGGTGGTGCTGCTGTCGCGGCCCTTCCTCAAGGAAAAGGTCGGCGTGCTCGGTTGGGTCGCGGTCATCCTTGGCTTTGGCGGCGTGCTGCTCATCGTCCGGCCGGGCGCCAATCTTGATCCGCTTGGCGTACTGTTTCTCGGGCTCAATGTCGTGGCCGCAGCCTTCTACCAGTTGCTGAGCCGGCAATTGACCAAGTCTGAAAGCGTGGTCGCCATGCTCTTCCAGACCGCGGTTTATGGCGCGGTGGCCTTCTCCGTGCTGGCGCTGTTCACTCCGAGCGCGCATGTGCCGACGCTGTGGGAAGCGGCCCTGCTCGTCAGCCTCGGCATCACCGGCGGGGTGGGGCACTTCCTGCTGACGGCGGCCTATCGCTTCGCGCCGGCTTCGCTGCTCTCTCCGGTGCTCTATCTCGAACTGGTCTGGGCCGGGCTGCTGAGCTGGCTGGTGTTCGCGCATGTGCCCGACCTGCTGTCGATCGGCGGCATGGTGATCGTCTCGGCGGCGGGCATCCTTGCGGCCCTGCGCTCGGTCATCCGCTTCGGCGATGGTCGTGCTGCGCCCACCGTTGTGGAATAGGGTTCGCGCGCGCCCCGATGGTCATGGCGGAGGCTCAGACGGGCCCGGCATTCCCCGACAGGAAGTCGCGCACGAGCCCCACCCAGAACCGGGCGGCATCGCCGATGATCGCGTCGTTGAAGTCATAGGCGGGGCTGTGCAGTTCGGCACTCGCCCCGTTGCCGACGAAAAGATAGGCCCCGGGCTTGTGCGCGAGGAAATAGGCAAAGTCCTCGCTCACCGCGAGAGGTGGCAGGGCGGCGACGCGATCGGGTCCGAAGAGCCTGAGCGCCGTATTGCGGGCGATGGCATTGTGGGCGGGGTCGTTGGTGAGCGCCGGGTAGCCCGGCGGCGCGAAAATCTCGGTGGTGGCGCCAAAGCTCTGGGCTTGCGCCTCGGCGATGGCAAGGATGCGGGCCTTGATCCGGTCGCGGATTTCGGGCGTGAAGCTGCGCACGGTAAGCTGCAGCTCGACGCTGTCCGGGATGACATTGGGTGCGATGCCGCCATGGATGGCACCGACCGTGACCACCGCCGTCTCGGAGGGGTCGATATTGCGCGACACCACCGACTGCAGCGCCATGACGATGGAGGCCGCCGCGACCACCGGATCGACGGTGAGATGCGGCTTGGCGCCATGTCCGCCCCGCCCCAGCACCCGGATGATGATGAGTTCGACCGCCGCCATGGCGGGGCCATCGATGAAGCGGAATGCGCCTGCGGGCACGCCTGGCCAGTTGTGCAGCCCGTACATCGCATCGACGGGGAAGCGTTCGAACAGCCCCTCGTCGATCATGCGCTGCGCACCCGCGCCATCCTCCTCGGCGGGCTGGAAGATCAGCCGAACGGTGCCCGAGAAATCACGGGTGCGCGCCAGTTCCTCGGCAGCGGCGAGCAGGATGGTCGTGTGCCCGTCATGGCCGCAGGCATGCATCTTGCCAGCCACTTCGCTGGCATGGGGCAGCCCGGTCGCCTCGGTGATCGGCAGCGCGTCCATGTCGGCGCGGATGGCGATGCTGCCTGCTCCCGGACCGTTGACGAGGCTGGCGACGACGCCGGTGCCACCGATGCCCGTTGCCACATCGAAGCCCCAGCCGCGCAGCTTTTCGGCGACAAGCGCGCTGGTTTCGTGCTCGCCATAGGCAAGCTCGGGTCGGCGGTGCAGGTGTTGCCGCAGCGCCGCATAGGCGGCGAGGCGCTCCGCGTCGAATTCGCCAGACATGCAATGCCTCCCTTAGGGTCCGCCGGTGACCTCAGCCGCCGAGGCGGCCAGAGGCGATGATGCGGTCGAGGAAGCGGCGGGTCCGCTCCTCATGCGGGGCGCCGAAGATCTGGCCGGGTGGCCCTTCCTCGACAATCCGGCCCTGGTCGAGAAACAGTACACGATCCGAAATGTCGCGGGCAAAGCTCATCTCGTGTGTGACGATGACCATGGTCATCCCTTCGGTTCGGAGCTCGCGGATGATGCCGAGCACCTCGCCGATGAGTTCGGGATCGAGCGAGGCGGTGACCTCGTCGAGCAGGAGCACATCCGGCCGTGTCGCGAGGCAGCGCACGATGGCGACGCGCTGCTGCTGCCCGCCCGAGAGCTTTTCGGGATAGGTGCGCGCGAAACCGCCGAGGCCGAAGCGCTCGAGGAGTTCCTGCCCCCGCGCTTCCGCTTCGGCGCGGCGAACCTTGTGCGCCTTGATCGGGGCGAGCGTCACGTTGTCGAGCACGCTCATGTGCGGGAACAGGTTATAGGCCTGGAAGACGATGCCGATCCGCTTGTAAAGCCCGGTCCGCCCGAAACTCTCGTCGAAGATGTCGACCCCGTCGAGCGTGACACTGCCCGCCTCGAAGTCGGTCAGCCCGTTGATGCAGCGCAGCAGCGTCGACTTGCCCGAGCCCGACGCACCGATCAGCGACACCACTTCGTGCGGGCGCACGACAAGATCGATGCCGTCGAGCACCCGCTTGTCGCCATAGCTCTTGGTGAGGCCAGAAATCGTAATCCGGTCCATCACTTGCCCCCCTGCAGGCGGCGTTCGCGATCCTTGCGGGAGAGGTGGTCGGCAAGGCGCGACAGCGGCACGGTGGCGAGCATGAACAGGATCGCCGCGGCGATCAGCGAGGAATAGTTGAAGGTGCGCGCGGTATAGATCTGCGCCTCGCGCACCGCGTCGCGCACGCCGATCACCGAGAGCAGCGCCACATCCTTCTGCAGCGCGATCGTGAGGTTGAGCAGTGCCGGAAACACGTTGCGCAGCGCCTGCGGCAGCACCGTGTGGATGAGCGCCTGCCATTGCGTCAGCCCGAGCGCCTTGGCGGCAAGCCGCTGCCCATCATGCACCGAATCGATGCCAGAGCGGTAGACTTCGGCCACATAGGCCGAGTAGCTGAGCACAATCGCCACCGTGCCCCACACCACGCCGTCCGTGCTGACCCCCGGCAATTGCAGCGCCGGAATGCCGAAGCCGAACAGCAGCACCAGCAACAGGGCCGGAATGCCGCGCAAGAGATCGATATAGACGGTGACGAACAGCCGGATCGGTGTGAACCACGGGCCTTCGAAGGTGCGGCCGACGGCAAGCACCAGCGCCAGCAGTGCCGTCGCGACGAGGCAGATCACCCAGATCCGCATATTGGTGAGGAAGCCGCGCCAGACGCCGGGGAAGGCATCCATGATGGCGGCGGGATCGAAAAACTGCGAGCGGATGCGCGGCCATTGCTCGGCTGAGCCCACGGCCCAGCCAATGATACCGAACACGACCACGATGCTCAAAACACTGACGAGGACCGGCACAAGCCGGTCCTCGCGTTGCTTGCCGCCCCGAGGGCGGGATTTTCGTCCGGTCATTCGCTGATGGTCGGGATATTCGGGTCTGCCACGAGATAGGTCTGCACCAGCTCGTCGATTGTGCCCTTGGCCTTGACCGCCGCGAGGCCCTTGTTGATCCACTGCACGATCGGGTTCTCGAACTCGAAGATCAGTCCGAGGCCCTCGTCACGCGGGTCCTTGGGGAGCAGCGCCACGATCTTGGCTTCCGGCACCTGCACCGCAGTCGCGTAGAGCGCGGTGGGCAGCGCTGCGATGGTGGCGTCGATCTGGCCGCCCTGCAGCGCCTGGAACACACCGGCCTGGTCGTCGAACACCGCCGGAGCTTCGACCCCGAGGATCTTCTCGACATAGTCGTTGTCGGTGGTGCCGATGGCGACGCCCCAGCGCGCCTTGCGCAGGTCTTCGAAGCTCTTGGCCTTGGTCACGTCCGAGCCGGGGAGCGCGATCACCACCTTGTCGGCCTGGTAGTAGACATCCGAGAAAGTCGCGACCTTGGAGCGTTCCGGCGTCACCGAAATCTGCTGGATGGAGAAGTCATAGGCCTTGTCGCCCGGCGCAATGGCCTGGTCGAAGGTCGCATCGACCCAGACGACATCCTCGCTCTTGAAGCCGAGTTCGGCCGCGAGCGCGTAGACCAGCGCGGCTTCGAAGCCCTTGCCGTCTTCGGGCTTGTTGTCGAGTACCCACGGTGGATAGCTCGGGTCGGAGGTCGCGACAGTCAGCTTGCCGGGGGTGAACAGACGCGGATCTGCCGGCGTCTCTTCCTGCGCGAAGGCGTGGCCGAGCCCGGCGACCAGCGTCACCGCGGTCAGCGCGGCCAGCGCCGTGTGCTTGAAGGCATGAATCATGAATGGCTCCCAATCGAGTGACAGCCGAAGCCGCCAAACTTCCCCTATTCTATAAGCATATGCGCGGCCGGAAACCATCTGCCTTTGCGTTTTGTCACACCCGTTGCGAGCGGATTTTCGCGACGGGGCGAGGCCATGGGATCGTTTTGCGCCGGTACAGGCGATGGACCTGACCGCAGCGGGCGACCGGCCCGCACCGCAGCCATCCGCACTGGCCGCAAGCGAGGCGCCTATGCCGATGAGCGTTTCGTCCCGGCACGGGCGTCATTGTGTCATTCGGCAGCAGGCAGGCTTTGCCTGTCCTTACAGATTTGTATGTTTGCTGCGCGCTTGGGTTGATCTAGATGCGCATGGCTTATCAGGCGTGTTCACAGTCGAAAGCCCGTCATGCGAATCCTTCTGGTCGAGGACGACCCTTCGGTCGCTTCCTATGTCTGCCGTGGCCTGACCGAGCAGGGGCACGTCTGTGACGTGCTTGCTGACGGCGCGGATGCGCTGTTCCAGGCCACCCGCGAAAGCTATGACGTGCTGGTGGTGGACCGGATGCTGCCGGGGCTGGACGGTTTGTCGGTGGTGCGCGCCCTGCGTGCTGCGGGGCGCAAGACGCCTGTCCTTTTCCTCACGACGCTCGGCGGCATCGATGACCGTGTCGAAGGACTCGAAGCGGGCGGCGACGACTATCTCACCAAACCCTTCGCCTTTGCCGAGTTGCTGGCACGGGTCAATGCGCTGGCGCGTCGTCCCCCGGTTCAGGACGTGAAGAGCGTGCTGCGGGTCGCGGACCTGACACTGGACCTGTTGCGTCGCACCGCTTCACGCTCCGGGCAGATGATCGACCTGCTGCCAAAGGAGTTCACGCTGCTGGAGGTGCTGATGCGCAACGAGGGGCGCGTGGTGACGCGCACGATGCTGCTCGAGCAGGTGTGGGATTTCCATTTCAACCCACGGACTTCGGTTGTCGAAACCCATATCAGCCGCTTGCGTGCCAAGATCGACAAACCGTTCCCCGTGGCCCTGCTGCACACCGTCAAGAACATGGGATATGCGCTTCATGCGCCTCGTTGATCTTTGGCGGCACACCTCGTTCCGTCTGGCGCTGGGCGTGGCGCTGTTTGTTCTGGCAACGCTCATGCTGGCTGGTGGTGTTGGCTATGGGCTGATGCAATCGCAGGTGGCGGTGCGGCAGGACGCCCGCGTGACGGAGATCTTCGCAGCTATCGAGGAGACGGGCGAGCTGGGCGACGAGGCCGATCTGATCGAAGCCGTGGAGTCCCGCATCAAGGCCAGCCCCGGCCGGGCAACGGCCTATCGGCTCGTGGCCCCGAATGGCGGGATTCTGGCAAGCAATATCGCTGACGCGGCTATCCCGGACGGATGGTCCACACTACCCGCTGCCCGGCTCGCGGTGGCAGCGGACCATTCCTATCGGGTGTTTTCGGGTCGTGTTGCGCGCTACAGCCTGACGGTCGGCCTCTCCAATGCGGAGCAGGATGTCCTGCAGGCGGATGTGCTGGGCTCCTTCGGTTGGGCGGCACTGGCGACCCTTGTGGCGGCACTCGCCGCCGGCATGGCCCTCGCCGCGAGGGTGCAGGCCCGGATGACAGTGGCCGAGGCAGCCGCCGCCCGGATCGCGCAGGGGGACCTGTCGGCGCGTCTGCCGGTCACCGGCAAGGGCGACGATCTGGACCGGATTTCCGGGGCCATGAACGCAGCCCTTGAACGGCTGGCGTCCGTGGTCGAGGCGAGCCAGGAGGTCAGCTCGAACATCGCCCACGACCTCAGGACTCCGCTGAACCGGCTCAGAATCCATCTCATGGAGGCCGCCCACAAGGCCGCTTCGGGAGGGGATCCGGAGGACGACCTTGCCGCTGCCCTTGCGCAAGGTGAGACAATCGACCAGACCTTCACCGCCCTGCTGCGGATCGCCCAGATCGAGGCGGGCGCGCGGCGCGAGAAGTTTGCGTCTCTCGATCTGGCTGCGCTGGTGGCGGATGTTGCTGATGTCTACGCCGACGTCGCCGAGGATGCCGGCATCTCTCTGGCGTGGGACACGCATGGCCCCGTCTGGGTCATGGGCGACAGGGAATTGTTGACGCAGACCTGTGCGAACCTGATTGAGAACGCCATTCGCCATTGCCCGTCCGGCACTACGATATCATGCACTGTCCAGGCAGAGGGCGACCACGCTGTCGCCTCTGTCAGCGACACCGGGCCCGGCATACCTGTGGCCGAACGCGACAAAGTGCTGCGTCGCCTCTATCGGCTGGAAAAGAGCCGTACGACCGAAGGCACCGGCCTTGGGCTTGCCCTGGTCAAGGCAGTGGCCGACCTGCATGGGGCAGGGCTGTCGCTGACCGACGCCGCGCCAGGGCTACGCGTGACCCTGCGGTTTGCCCGCATCCACGGCGTGGCTTGACGCCCTGACGACAGGCCTTGTGCCAATCTCGGCTTGCTGCGGTCGCATATAGGGATGGTCTCGGCCGCCGCCGCCGCGAGCCGTGGCGCTCGCCTCCAGCCACCAGCGCTCCGTCGCGCTTTCGCCCGCGCGGGAGCAAACCGGCTCATAGACATGCCCAAGGCGCTGCATCCCGCTCATGTCGTTCAGTCGCGGCCGCGCAAGCTGAACTATCTGTAAGGCGCGGCAAATGTGGCTGAAAACCCGGGGGGCTAGACCAATCGCCGTGGCCGGACGGTCACGACAAAACCAACACACTCCAGGAAGCGCATCATCATGAGCAAGATCAATCAGTCCCGGCTGGCACGGCACCTGGTCGCCTCTACCCTTTTGGCAGTTGTTGCGGGCGCCATCACGCCTGTGTTCGCCGAAAGCGCCAAGGCGCCGATCACCGAGGCGGAAGTCCTGGCCGCCGAGTCCTCCTGGGGCACCGGACTGGTGCAGATCGGCGACGTGTTCACCAAGGGCGGTGACTACAAGGCTGCCGCGTCGAGCTTCATCGACGCGCACTACGCGTTCAAGGATGGCGTCGTGCTCTTCAAGCCCACCAAGGCGGCTGTCGACGAATTCCGTGAAGACAAGCAGCAGGCACTCTCGTACTTCGTCGGTGGCATCGAGCCCGAGGATCATGGCTTCGCAATCAACCCGTGGTCGAACGTCCGCTTCGACAACAAGGGGTTCTATATCGACGAGGATAGCGCCATCGCGATGGGCAATTACTACTTCACCGATGCAAAGACCGGCAAGGAAGTGAAGGTCGATTTCACCATGGGCTTCAAGCGCGCGCCTGGTGACGGCCACCTCGAACTGTTCCTCCAGCACTCTTCGCTGCCCTACGAACCGAAGCCCTGATCGGCTTTGCCCGCGCAAGAAAGACGGGCCGCCGGCCCGTCTTTCTGCGTCCGGCGGCGCGAGCGCGGACCTGACACCCAGAGACCCGCAGCCTTTCACGGTTGAGTTCCGCCGTCGAAATGGTCCGGGTCTTTGTTGTGTTGCGGGTGCGAACCGGACAGCCGGTGCGATCTTTCCGCCGCGCCCGTCTCGGACAAGGGCTGATCGAGCGGGTGTCGCTATGCCCCGACGGACCCTCAGCCCTTGGCGTTTCCGCTCTCATCGCCCTTGCATTCCAGCTTGAACAGCATCCGGAGTTGGCGTTCGGCTGCTGCTGCATCCACTTCGGGATCCGACGACAGGATCATCCCCGCGAGCCCATCGCGCATCGCTTCGAGACGGATCGCCGTTTCAGACGGAGTCGCGACGGACCAAGCGCCCGACAGTCGGCCCGCAACAAGCAGATCTGTCATGGCAACGCGCAGCGCGGTCCGGGCGCCGGCAAGGGCCGACGCCAGATAGCTGTCGCTGCTGGACAGATTCTCGGCCTCGATCCACAAACGCCAGATCGGGTGCGCCGATTCCAGGAACGTCTCGGCGAAGAAGCGGTCCAGCGCCTGCTCGGGTGTCTCACCGTCGCGTCGGGTATCTCGCGCCACAGCTTCGAAGATCGACGACCATGCGGCAGCGCGGAGTTCAGGCCAGCGGAAATAGTGGTTGAGCAAGCCTGTTCCGACGCCTGCGCGCTCCGTCACGGTGCGGGTCTGTGTCCCATGTATCCCGCCCTCGAGCAGGAGCGCGATCGTAGCCTCGAAAATCTTGGCGCGTGCCGCGGATGCTTTCGCGTGCTGTTCCATCATGTGCCCGTTGACAATTGAGCAGTTGCTCAACATATTTTGAGCGGCCGCTCAATAAAGGGGTACCAGATGTCTTTGCCCGACCGCAACCACAGTGTCGACGCCGTGCGTACCGTCGCGCTCATGGGCATCTGCGTTGTCAACATCCCCTTCATGGCGATGCCGCCCAAGGCACTGCTGTCACCCCCCGCCGGCGCAACAGACGCCGCCATCGGCCTGGCCGTGGAATTTCTGTTTCAGGCCAAGTTTTTCCTGCTTTTCTCCTTCATCTTCGGCTGGGGGATTGAGATCCAGGCCCGTGCCGCGCAGAGGGCGGGGGCATCCTTCGCGCGCCGCTACGGGCGCAGACTTGCGACCCTGGGCGTGCTGGGAGCGCTGCATGCGCTCTTCGTTTTCGCCGGCGACATCCTGCTCCTCTACGCAATCCTGGGCCTCATTGCATGGCCGCTGCGCAAGTCCAGTCCACGTCGCCTGCTGCAGGTCGCCGCTGCGATGGTTCCGCTCGCCGCCGTCTCCATCCTCGCGCTTGGGCTGCTGCTCAACGAAATACCCGCCACTCCACTCGAACCCGGGCTGGGTGGCAGCTATGTCGATACCGTGCAGGCACGCCTTCGCGACTGGCCGGCCATCTTCGTCTTTCTCGTCCTGTTTCAGGGACATCTGGCCCTTGCGGCCATTCTGGTGGGCATCGCGGCCGCCCGGACTGATTTTTTCGAACCGGGGAGCAGCGGCCGCCGCTGGCTCTCCCGTGCCGAGCCCTGGCTGCTTGGCGTCGGCATCGTCTGCAACCTGTTCTACGTTCTGGCAGCATCTGCCGGCCGTGATCCCATGCCCGGGCCGATGGCCATCGGCACCCTCATGATCGCATTGGGCGGGCCGGCGCTTTCGGCGGTATATCTGTCGATCATCCTGCGTCTGTCCGCGCGCTGGAAGCTGCCACCCGTGCTTGTCCTCGCGGGTCGCAATTCCCTGTCGGCCTATGTGCTTCAGGGCGTTCTTGCCGGGCTCCTCTTTGGCAGCTATGGGCTCGGATTGTTTGGCGCGTTCTCGTTCGCTGCACTGCTTCCGGTTTCGGTCCTGATCGCGCTCGCGGCGATGCTGATCGTCGGCCAGATGGCAAAATACCTTGGAATGGGGCCGCTGGAATTTGTCCTGCGCCGGGCGACGTACGGCTGAGGAAGTAGGCCTTGTTGCGCGGGATGCGTCTCACCCGCATAACCGGACATTGTCCTCGTGGTGCTGCTTCGATGACTTTGGCCTGCGGGCGGCACGCCGTTACCGCGCGGCGCAAGACAACCGCGCTCGGCGCGGCTCCCAACCGGTTGCTCGAGCGAAACCGGCAATGGCTCGAGCCGCACATCGCCTGGAGCCTCTAAGCAGATTTGGCGCCACCGTGGCTTTGCTTGCTCCATTCTGGCGCCAATGCCGTTTGAGGGCAGATGAGGCTGCGGATACCCTCGTTCTCGAGCTTGGGGGGAAGCGTATGACTGAGCGTCTGGCAGGGCATATGTCACTCAGGTCATGGTTCGACGAAGAGTCGCAACAGGCCTGCTTCGAGATCAGCGAGGCCGGAGAGACGCGCGCGCACATGACTTTGGAGCTGCCCGAGTTCCGCACGCTGCTGCGCCACCTCGGACAATTGCGCACGCGGTTTTCCGAGCCGGTAACCCATTCGCTGGAGCCAAGGGCCCGCCTCGACCTCAATCCCCTTGCGGCCTATTCGGTGATCGATGGTCAGGCGGAGGGGGAACGGGTCCTGATGGTCCGTCATCCCGGCTATGGCTGGCTGGCCTTCGGCATTTCCGCAAAGGGGTGCCAACGGATTGCCGTCGATCTCTTGCGCGAGACGCAAGGCAGGCAGCACCTTTAGGGTGATCTGGCCGGTGCACACCGACATTACCGCGCGGCGCGCGGCGGGACGCCACGACCCTCGCCATCCGGCGTGAGAGGCACGAACTCTTCCCACGCCTCGCCCGGCGACATTTCCTTGAGGGATTGCCCGGCAGGAGGCGCCTCTTTGGTGATGCGGCAGGCAATGTTCCGCCATAGGGACGGCGCCGCTCAACCCGGCCCGCCGCAGGGTGCGCTACCAGCCGGAACGATGAATGCACCGACTGCGTCGCCCGACAGAATGACCGACTGACGCTTGACCTCTTGTCCCTGTCATCAGCGCCCTTGGTGTGCCCGCTGGGGTCGATGAGGTCAGAACGGCGAAATCTGCGCGTGGCGTATCTCCGCACGTCCCTTATCACTTTGTTAACGAGGACACTGGGGGGTCGCATGCCAGATTTGAAGTCTCGTCTCGCGATGGCGATAAAGAGCACCAAGGTCCGGGCTTTTCTCGGGACGCGGGCGGCGGACGGAGCCATTATGCTGCACGTGACGCGTCGCGTGCCCCGCGAAACCGCGGAGACTCTGTCCCGCGATCTTGCTACGCAGATACGCTTTACCGTGCATGCTTCGCGCCGCTTCGAGCGCCTCCGGTCGCTTCAGGCGCTCACCCGGCTCGTCAGCGGCACGGAAATTCTGTTCGATCCGACATGTATTTTCGAGCGTGCGAAAGCACTTGTCGAGCTTTCGCTGCGCATGCGCTCCGTGTTTGGCGGCAAGCTCGTCGGGCTGCATTTCGAGCCCCGCCGCAGGTCGGTCTTTGCCGTGCTGTCGGTGTCGGCGGTTGCCGGGCAGGGGGCGCTTGAGAAGGCCCTGGCCGAGGCCAGCTCCGTCGTGGATGCATGGCGCAAGGCCGTGCGGCTCGATTTCGACATCTCGCTGTTTGTCGGAGACGGTGTGCCGCCGGGCGCACGCCTCGTTGCCATCGACAACCGGTCCATAGCCGGAAATATCGATGTGCGAGTGCGCGCCGCCTTGCGTTGGGTGGGCGCCATCGCCACCGGTGCTGTTCTGGGTGCCGGCTATCAGGCTGCCGCGGCTGCGGACAATTATGCGGTCTCCCAACCCGGCATCAGCGTCATGGCCTCGGGCGGGCGCGAGCAAACAGGTGTGGTGGATATCGGGGCAAAGGTCGATCTGCCTCTCGGCGATTTTGCCGGGGTGCAGATGTCCGCTCTCGTGGGGAGCGACGCCTATATCGGCACCGAAGGCAAGTTGTTTGCCCGTAACCCGGATTTGGGGTCTCTTGGGCTGAAAACGTCTTTTGAGACGCTCGATGACATCTATCTGGTGCGCACTGCGGCGGAAGCCGAGATCTATTTCGGCATGGTTACGCTTGGAGCCGATTTCGGCCGCGAAACGGGCACCGACACCGACAATTCCTTCGCCCAGGTTGAAGTCAAGCTCTATGCCACGCCGGACCTGTTGCTGAAGGCGCAAGCCGAGTTTCTCCCCGATCTCACGGTCGGGCGGATCGAGGCCGAGTGGCGCCCGGCCGCCGAAGCGTTTCCGGGCCTCTCCGTGTTTGCCGATGGCGAATTCGGCGACGATGCCCGCCAGTCCGTAGTCTTGGGCTTGCAGTATCATTTCGGCGATCAGAGCCGCACGCTGCTCGATCGCGACCGGCAGGATACGGCCGACACAGACTATGCCGGCCGCAATCGCCTGCTCAGCATGCAGTCGTCCGGCTATCTCCCGCCGGGCTGACGGTGGCCGGGATCGAGGGAACGCGCAACTTCCCCGACGAGGCCGTGCCTGTGCGGCTTTCGGTCTGCATCGTCACTCACCGGCGGCCTGCAGGGCTCGGCCGGCTGCTGGGCGCGCTCGAACCACAGATGCGTGGCCGAACGGACCGGGAGATCGTTGTTGTCAACGATGGCAGCGATGGTCCCGAGTATCGTGCGGTTCTCGCGCTGACGCCGGGCTGCGTTCGCTACCAGGCGCTTCCGGTCAATCGTGGTGTGTCCTTTGCCCGCCATTTCGCGGCAGAAGCGGCGCGCGGGACCTGGCTGGTCTTCATCGATGACGATTGCCTGCCGCCGCCCTTCTGGCTTGCCTGGCTCGACGCGGTGATCGACACCTCTCCCGAGCTTGACCTTGTCGTGGGGGCGATAAAGCCGCTGCTGCCCAGCCGCGCGGGCTTTTTTGCCAGGGTGCAGGTGACACACCGGCTCCATCCCCATCCGGAGCGCATTGGCGACCAGATGCGGTTTGTGACGGCGAACCTCGCCATACGGGCTCAGGCCTATCGCGCCCTTGGCGGGTTTCGCGTGCGACCGGATTATCCCAATGCGTCGGAAGACACGGAGCTTTCCTCGCGGGTTTCGCGCTCGGCCTGCGCCCGCCGCATAGAGTGGGATTGGTATGTGCATCATGATGTTGGCGATGGCTTTCGCGTCAACCTGCGCCGGTACTGGCGCTACGGCTACGCGAACGGAATACTGCACGGCTTGACGAGTTCGCCACCCTACCATGACGCTCACGCCAATGCCGCTGCAGGTCGGCAACTGCGCGCCCTCTTGGTCCGTATCGTCAAGCGGCGATGGCACGAGGCCCGGCGCGTCCATAGAGGAGGTGTGGCGTTCGCGTCAGCACTGGCCGCCTGCGCTCTGGACATTGCCTACCTGGCAGGCCTTCGCGCTGCGTTGCGCGTCAGGCGGCGGGTGTAGAGGCCGGGGCAGAAAGGCATGCGCCGATGCGTCCGACAATTGCGGACAGCCCGTCGGGCTGGTCGCGTTGCGCAATCCCGGCTGCGCGCGACAGGGCTGCGACGATCAGCCGGTGGTCCGACACAAAGCCTGACAGAGCCTGGGCATGAGCCTCGTCACCGCCGCCCGAAGCGAGCCTCACGGCCATCCCGAGACGTTCGAGGGAAGCGAGGTTCCGCTCCGCCTCGCCGTGCAGCGGAAGGATTGCAACCGGACGCCCGGCCAGCAGGGCGGCCTGACAAAGCCCGGCCCCGCCTTGGCAGACGACATGAGAGACGCGCGGCAGCACTTCGGCAAGATCGGGCGGCTCGGCATGGACGATTGCCCCCGTCGCTTCAAGGAATCGGCCGAGCGCTCGCGGTGCATCGCGCAAATAGCACTCAACTTCGATGCCGGTTCTGGCCAGGGCGCGCACCCAGTCGGCAAGACCGGGAAGTTCGCCTCCCAGATAGGCGAAAAGCCGCGGTCGATCCGGCGGCGGTACAAGCTCGGGCGACGGCTCCAGCGGCCGCAAGATCGGCGCAGTTCGGAAGCCCGCATAGCTGTCGAGGTCATGCAGCCCCAGGGCAAAGGCGTCCTGGGGAAACAGGGCTCCGGGCAGGTTGTCGGCCGCCGGGTGCAGACCCAGTCGCTCCAGCGCCTCCTTCAGGCTGTCGATAAGCCGCCGGTCCGGCAAAAGCGGGGTCCGATCCCCCCTCAGGGGCGGAAAGCGCCCTCTCACCACCGGCGGCACCGTAAAGTGCGTTCCCACAACCACCAGCGGCAGGCGCATGGCCAGGGCGAGCGCCTGCAGCGCCGGGCTGTGTTCGGCCACGATCAGGTCGGGTCCGATACACCGCAACAGGTCGTGCCAGCCTCGCAACATCGCCGAAAGCTTGCGCGCGTCGCCGAATCCCAAGAGCGCCAGCACATCCTGGTAGCCGCCGGCACCGTCCTCATTGCCCTCATGCACGTGCGGCGGCCAGATCGGCGATTGAAGAAGTGGCCCCCGGTTGGATCTGAGGGCGGTGGCGCCAGCAAGCAGGTCCCGCACAGCGAAGCTTGCGGCATGACCCTCAGCCTCAAGAGCCGACGCAAGCCGCATCAGCGGCATGATGTGTCCAAGATTGGCTCCCGCCTCCCAGGCGAACAGAATCTGCTTCCCGGTTGCGGCGCGCGGCGGCATCATTCCGGTCTAGCGGGACTGGTGGTCGCCGAAAGGCCGATGAGCACATGCCGGGCGAGGTCTGGGACCCCGACCGCCTCACCCGTGCGCCCCTGGCCCCCGTCTCGGCCGCAAACCAGATCATGACGATGTCCGTCATCGCCCGGCCAAGTGCCCGGGCGTCAAGATCGACACCTGCGCTGGTGAAGGGGTCAATCACGTCGAGCACCTCTCAAAGGGTGGCGCCGTCTGCACGAAATGAACGAAGACCGCACGCACCCAATGAATGTACAGGGCGCGTTGCCTCGAACCGGCAAACAAGCGCATCCAGTTTGAACGCATTCTGCGTGAGGCAGTCCCTTCGCCTCGGGCTAAAGGCTGGGAGCCTGGGCGCGCAGACGTGAGGATGGTCGGTGGTACAGGGCTTGCCTCATATCGTGGTCGTAGCGAGTGCCAGAACCGGCACCCACCTGTTGCGGGACATCATTGCCGCATCCGGGCGCCATTTGAACGCCGACGAGCTCTTCCTGCCGCCGGAGCGGTGCTATCCACCCCACTTGCCCTTGAATTTCTGGCACCGGACGGCCGGATTCACCGCGGCCTCACGGGGCGAGACGAGTTTGGCCGACGCGCGGCTGGCCGTCTATCTTGGGCGGGTTCTCGACCAAAAACCCGAGGCGCGGCTCTGCATGGACGTAAAGTACTACCATCTGCCGCTCCTTCACGCCGAGGCGGCCAACCCGGAGGTCGAGGCGATACGCGCCTTTGCTGCCCAGGGCGGCCGATTTGTTCACCTTACGCGTCGCAATCTGCTCGCACAGCTGGTCTCGATCGTCCGGGCCGAAAAGACGCAGGAATGGGTACGGAGCCGCGCGCCGCGGGGCAATTCCAGTGCAGCCGTAGTCGCGCTGGACCCAACCACGCTGGTTGCGCGCCTCGCGCGCATGGCGGCCGAGCGCGCGCGCATTGCCGACCTGCTCACTCCCTGGGATCCGCTCGAGTTCGCTTATGAGGATCTGATGGAGGGCATTCACCCCTCGCCCAAACTCGTGGCGGCGCTTCGGGCCCGGTTTTCCTGCGCGGTGCCGCAGGATTATGTGCCGCACTTTGTAAAGATCGGGCGATCCATGCGGGAGTCGATCTCGAATCTGGTCGCGGTCGAGAGGGCGCTGGCAGGATCCCCTTTCGCGGCCTTTCTGTCTGGCTGAACGGCCTCCCGTCGTGCCTGCAGCGGTGGCGCAACGGCCAGGCTATTCCACCTCATTGAAGCAGCCTTTTCTTGAATGTGAGGCGGGTGTGATGGACAGTTCGTACACCGAGGGGATGCGCTCATGCCAGCCGACAATACCGCCAGTTACGACTATTGGTACGAGATCAGTCCAGACGGTATCGTGCTGTCAAATGGCAGCAGTGGCCGGGTGACGACCACGGTCGCGGACGGTGCGGACCCCAGCGCGGACGACGGGACCGGCGACCTGGGCGAGCCGGTCGTCTGGTCGCAGATCGGCAGTGTCACAGTGGTCGGCGTCACGGCAGATGGCGACCCGATACTGATGTCAGGATCGAAATACTTCGTGCTGACCAACCAGCCTCTCGAAACCGGCGAATCCCTGACAGTGCTTTCCACGAGCTATGTGTTCTGCTTCATGGCCGGGACGCAGATCGGCACGCCTTCGGGCCAGCGGCCGGTCGAGGCGCTCAGGATCGGCGATTTCGTCAGCACCGCCGACGGGGCGGCAATACCCGTGAAGTTCATCGGGCGGCAGACGGTGTCGGCGCGTTTCGCCGGACGCAACCTGCCGGTGGAGATCGGCCCCGGGGCGATTGCCCCTGACCTGCCGCAGCGGGCTCTACGCGTCTCGCCGGACCACGCGGTGCAGGTCGGCTCGATCCTGGCGCAGGCCAAGGCACTGGTGAACGGGACGACGATCCGGCAGCTCGGCTGGCGCGACTGTCCCGAGACCTTCGTATATTTCCACATCGAGACCGACGACCACGCGCTGATCCTCGCCGAAGGTCTTTCCGCCGAAACCTTCATTGACAATGTGTCGCGTCGCGGCTTCGACAACTGGGCCGAGTATGTCGCGCTGTTCGGCGCTGAGGAGAGGCCGATTGCCGAGATGCAAATGCCGCGCGCCCATTCGCAGCGGCAATTGCCAATCGCTGTGAAACAGGCCCTGTTCGGCCCGCATGGGCTGCGCAGAGCAGGGTGACAGGCCCACCTCAAGGCGGACATGTGCCCCAGATGCTTCTGCGTCAGGATATCGAGGAGGCGCGCCGGCGAGTCGTTGCGGGCGATATGGATGGCGCTCACCGGATCCATGCGGTGCTGGCGCTGAGCCATCCGCTCGAGCGGCCCGTCATCCGGCTGGGGATTGACTTGTCCCGGCACCGCAAGGACCAGCGCGCAACACTGTCGCTGGCGCAATCCGCCAGCGACCGCTTTCCCGACGATGGCGGGTTCCTCGCGGCGGTGTGCCAGTCGCTGCGCGAGCTTGGCCGCGCCGATGAGATCGACGCCCTGCTGGCGCAGCGGCCCCAATCCGCCGTCGGGTCGCCGCAGGTGCAGATGCAGCGGGGATTTGCCGCGCGTGACACAGGCGACCACGACCAGGCGCTCGCGGCCTTTCGCGCCGCTGGCGACCTGCTCAATGCCCGGCTCGAAGTGCTTCGCGAACTGATGGCACTCAATCGGCTGGACGAGGCGGAGGTTGAGTTCGCCGATGGCCTCGCAAGGTTCCCCGGGGCCCGCGGGCTGCTGCGCGCTGGTATCGACCTGGCGGAGCGCCGTCGCCAGCCCGTTGCACTCGCCGAACGGGCCCGGCACGCCCTGGCGGTATGCCCGGAGGACAATGCCTTCCTTGCCGCGCTTGTAAGGGCCCGGCTTGACCTGCACGAGTACGGGGAGGCCAGGGCGCTGCTCGCTGCGCTGCCGCAGGCGCGCCTTGAACAGGACCGTGATCTTCTCGTCGCCGAGGCCCGGCTGGCGCGCGCCAGCGGCGATGCGGCTTCTGCGCTTCTGTATATGGACAAGGCGCTGGCGCTGGCTCCGACGGATTTGGGCCTTGCGGTGCAGCGGGCTTGGCTTTTGCGCGGGCTGGGGCAACTCGAAGCCGCGCAACAGGCCTGCCGGACGATTCTGGCGGAGGATGCGTCCCGCATTCCGGCATGGATATGCCTTGCCGACTCCATCCGGGATAGCGGGAACCACGAAGCGTCGCTGGCCGTCGTTGAAGAGGCGAGTGCGGCCTGTCCGGGCGAGCCGTGGTTCGATATTCGGCGCGCGGAGACGTTGCGCGAACTTGACCGCAGCGGCGAGGCCCTCGACTTGACCACGGCCCTGCTTGCCCGTGACTCCCGCGAGGAGCTGTGTCTCATTCATGCAGAACTGCTGGCCGACCAGGTGTCGGTACTGGCGGCACTCGCCTTCTTCGACACCGATATCCGGCCGCGCTTCGACACGGCCCGCGCCGTGTCGCGCGAGGCCAATCTCCTCTCCCGCTTCGGCTATGCCGCGCGCGCCGAGCACCTCTGCCGGTTGGGGCTTGCGCGGTTCCCGGCCGACCCTGAGCTGGAGGGCGTCCTCGTTCGGGTGCTGGTCGGAAGCGGACAGGCGCAATCCGCCCTTGCCGTTGCAGAGAACATGGCCGCGCGCACGCCCGCCGAAACGCGGCGCCGCGAGCGCATGCGCCTTTTGGCGCTCGAGTGGACCGGTGATGGCGATAGCGCCCTGCGATCGCTTGAGGCGGAGGAGGTTCCTGATCCTGAAGCGGTGGCGATGCTTGCCCGGTGCTATGTCCGCACGGGAGAGCGCCCCCGTCTTGCCGCGCTCGTGGCAACTGCCGCCCCGGCGGGTGCGTCCCGGCAGCGACGCGGCGGGATGCGGACCTCGATCCCCGGGCAGCTTCTGAACGACAGCCTGTGCCAAAGGCCGCTCCGCCCCGATGAAGGTGCAGGCGACCTCATGCAAAGGCGGGCGCTTGTTCGGCAGTTCCCCGACGACACGGCCGCCGCGATCGCCTTTCTCGGTGCTTTGCCCCCCGCCGCCGGGCCCGAGCCAGTCGCGTCCACGGCCGCGACCCGGGATATCCCCCGTCGCGCACTCATGTACTGGAGCACCACCGAGCCCCCGCCGGATATCGCCGATATCCTGGCGGCCAACCGCGAGGCGCTGTCCGGTTTCGAGCTGTGCATCCTCGATCGCGAGAGCGCATTCGCCTATCTGCAACAGGCGTATGGCCCACAGACCGCCCACCTGCTTTTCCGCTGCTCTGGCGAAGCTCAGGTCAGTGATCTGCTGCGGCTTGCCTGGCTTGCCGATGGGGGCGGGGTCTATATCGACGCCGACGACAGGGTGACGGGCGATATCCGGCCGCTGCTCGCCGGGGTGGATCTGGTGCTCTATCGCGAGGACCTGGGGTCCATCGGCAACAACTTCCTCGCCGCCGTGCCCGGCCATCCGTTGATAGTGGCGGCATTTGAACAGGCCCGCGCCCATTTGCGCCGGGCGGACCCCGAACTGATCTGGCTCGCCACGGGTCCGGGACTGCTGACTCGCGTGGTTGCCGCCGCCCTTGCCGACGCGGTGGCATGGCCGACCAACCTTCGGGTGCTGCCGCATATGGAACTGCGCCGCACCATCTCGATTCATTGTCATGCCGCCTATAAATCCGCCGGTCACTGGACCCGCACGGCCTTTGGCCGCCCCGGCCCCGCGGCTTTGGCCCGACCCGACGCGACCCTCACCCCCCTCGATTCCGCCGGAAGACTGGTGGCGCGCTTGCAGCGGATTGGCGAACTGGTCGCGGCAACGCGCTATCTCGAAATAGGCGTTCGAGACGGAGCGCGGTTCAACGCCCTGCGGTTCCCGCTGCGCGACGGGGTGGACCCCGACGTCGACGTCGTTGCCGCCATGCGCCCAAATGAGACGGTGCGGCTCATTCGAACCACAAGTGATGCGTTCTGGCGCGCAGAAGAGGGCGGCGTCTACGATCTGATCTGCCTCGACGGGAGGCGTGGGTTCGACGCCACCTGTCGGGACTTTCTTGCCTCGCTCGGCCATGCGCATGCGCGCACCGCGTGGCTGGTGACCGGCACGATCCCGACCGACGCGATCGCTGCCTTGCCGGACGAGAACCGGGCGCGCGCCGAGCGGGACCGGCTGGGCTTGCCGCCAGGCGCGTGGCAGGGCGACGTGTTCCGTCTCGTGCCCTTTCTCGCGCATTTCATGCCCGACCTCGATTTCGGTACCATTACCGGTTCCGACGAGGCCCATACGCTGTTCTGGCGAGATGGCGCCAACCCGCCGCCGCGGGGCGGCGGGCTCGAAGCCATCGCTCGGTTCGGCTATGCCGACATCGCCGACGCGTTGGCCGCGTTCAGGCCCGGCTCGGAGAGTGATATCCTCGGGCGGCTGGCGGGGTCATTGCGCCGGTGACGCGTCAGGAGAGGCCGCCTTGCGCCGGTAGATCGTGATGGTGGCATCCTTGCGGGCCAGTTCGCGCCGTTGCTCCCAGCTCACGCCCGGTTCGGGCGTCAGGCTCGGTTTCACCGCCTTGTCGGTCACCACGACCACCCGTTGCCGTGCTCCCACCAAGGTCGAAATCACCGCATCGGTCGTGTAGGCCTTGAGGCAGGGGGCGAGGTCCCGCAGCTCGTACCTCAGCGCCGCCAGCATCGGCCTAGGTCCGACCAGAACGCAGCCGCCCGCCTTGAGCTCGGTCCTGATGGCTTGCGCCAGCGGACGAAAGTCCGGCCCGGTCGGGCGGCTGAACGGAACCAGCGCCAGCCCCATGGCAATGGTGACGACCGCAAGGAGGCCATAGCGGTACCACCGGTGCGGCACGATGAGCATGTAGCCGAGCCCGGCCATGACCGAGGCCGCCGCGGGGAATGTCAGGAGTGCCTCCCGCGCCGAGATGGGCAGCGCCACACCCGAAAGACCAAGCGACAGCACAAGTAGCGTCACTGTCCATATGGCAGCCAGGACCATCCTGTCGGAAAGGGGCGACAGATGCAGCAACCTCGTTGCCGGCGAGTGGGCAATGACAAGTACCATGCCGGTACCCAGTACCAGCAGACCGGCCCAACCCGAACTGGCTGCAAGCAGGTGCCGCCAGAGATCAGACTGTGCCACGATCGCCGCCGCATCGGAGGGCAGGAACAGCGCCAGCGCATAGGGCAGGTAGCCGATTCCGGCGACGCCCTGCGACACGATGAGCGGCCAGATTGGTATGGGATGTTGCCCCGCGTAGCTGAAACGGATGATGACCGGTCCGGACAGCAGCGCAAGCCAGCAGATCAAAGCGGCCGGATGGCTGTAGAGCAGCAGCAGTCCGGCCGCGGTGCCGACCATGGTGAGCCACGCCAATTGCCGACGGTTCGGGGTACGCTCCGACCCGCTGCCGTCACTGACGAAGCCGACTGCATAGAGCCCGAAAAGCAGGGTGCAGAAGCCAAGCAGCGCCGTATCGGTCGCCTGCCGTGCGGCAGCGATGTCGCTGCCGTGGAGCGTCAGCAGGATCGCCGCGAGCAGGGCCGCACTTGCCGGGGCGACGCGCCGGGCAAGCAGAAAGGCGAGCCCGACCGAGGCCACCGAGAACAGCACCGAAGGCAGCCGCAGGGCAAAGGCGCTGTCGCCGGCCACGGCCTGCACCCCTTTCAGCACGGTGACCTGAACGGGCGATATCCCGCCCTGGAGGGCCTGGGCGATCGCTTCGATAAATGCGTTACCGGCCTGTCGCCACGCGGCGACTTCGGGGAGGCCTATCGGCTGGCTTCCGAGATCAATTATGCGCAGCCCGAAGGCAACAGCGAGGATGAGCGCCAGAGCCAGTGCGGCAAGCTGGTCTTCCAGCTGTGTGCGGATCATGAGGCGCTCTCCGTGCGGGTGAGCTGTTCACGTGCCGTTTGCAGCCATGTGTCGGCCGGGCCATGGAACGTGTCACTCAGCCACTCGAGCTGCGGCAGGTAGTGGCGCGACAGTTCTCGGCGCAGCGGCGCGAGTTCAGTTTCGCTGAATGGATTGGTGCCGGCATTCACCGGCGTCCGATCGATTTCGGGAAGCAAGCGGGGGTCGAGGCCGACAAAGCCGCAGATGCTGTTGAGCAGCGCTTCGGGGCGGTCCCTGATGTCGTCGAAGAAGAATGGGCGGACCTGATCAGGGCCGAACACGCCTGTCCAGCGTTCGAGGGTGCCGCGGTAATCGCCGCGTTCAAGCGTGACCGGGTTGGCAAGGGCGGCTTTCAAGTGCGGCAGGGAGGGCGCATCAATGCCGCTCTGCCGGGTCATCATCAGGGCTGCGGAAATCGCCCGATCGACTGGGTCGCGCATTAAGAAGACGATCCGTGCATCCGGGCTCATCTGGCGGAAGGTGAGAATCTTCGAGATTGGAAACGAGCTGTACTCCGGCGTGGCATCCATGAGGATGCTGCCGGGCGTGGCCAGCCGGAACATGCTCCGGTACCAGCCCACGTCCGCCACGTCGGCCAGGGCGAAATCAAGGGCGACCGCCAGCTTGACGGGATCCTCGATCACCTTCGTTTTCCGCGCAACCATCTGTTCGAACCGGAACTGGCGGTTCAACCGGGACGTTTGGAAGCACACTTCCTTGACGATACCTTCCCCCACCCGTGGGTGGCGCCGGAGCGTAGAAAACAGCCAGGATGTCCCGGCTTTCTCCGCGCCGATGACGAGAATTCTCGGCAGGTCGCCAACCCGCTGCGAGCCCGCAGCCGGCTCGACCGGGGCGATATGGAAGAGCGCCATGCGGGGATCGGGTGCCGGGTCGCCACCGTTGACACGGAGCCGAAACCCGGCAGCCGCCGAAAACAGCGCCATTGACGCTCCGGTGTTGCCGTCGGGCCGCGGCGCAAGGGACACTGGTTCACCAGTGGCATGGATGAGGTGTATCTGTTCGGCGGTCGGCCCCCCTGGCGGCAGATAGAGGGCGAAAGTCCCCCCTTCCGGGGTCTCTGGCTGAAGGTGGATCCCCTCCGGCCGGAGTCCCGCTGGCGTGGCCGAAGGGACAAGCTGGCGAGGCGGCAAGCGCGGGAGGCGCGAGAGCGGGTAGCTGACCGTTCGCCTGTAGCTCGGCGTCGACGTCGAGGGAACCACGCTGAGCGGCTGGACGGCTGCTTCGGCAAAGGCCTGGTATGCCGTGCCCTTGAGGCAGGCTCTCACCGCCGCGATGTTCTCGATCAGTCCCTCCGGCTCCGGCGATATCTTGCCGATGCGGGGCACGTAATCCGCTGCGACCGCAACGCCGCAGCCCTTCTTCAGGCGGTCGCGGAGATCGGCCGACGGATGGCCGTTCTCGAGCAAGTCCTCGTAGAACACTTCGGTGGGCCGGAAATCGCGGAGCATTGTCTCCACCGCTTCGGCCGAGCGCTTGAGGAAATCGAGCTGCGACACCAGCAGTGCCGTATCTACCGTGACCTTTGTCCCCGCATTCGCGGGTTCGTCGGCGCTCCTGATCCACTGGCGCGTCAGCTGGGCCCGGTCGAGGGAGACCTTTTGTTCGAGAAGGTTGCGGCGGCGCACATGGATGAAATGATAGCCCTGAGCCGCAAGCGCCTTGATGATCACTGGAATGCGCCTTCCGAAGGCGCGGTCGAGAACGGACATGTAACTCGGCTTCAGATCAATGCAGGGCAGCCGCTCCCCGGCCCGCTCCCCGATAAGCGCGCAATAGGCAGCGACATTGGCCATTTCCTTCTCTTCGGATCCGCGCCACACGGTCGCCCGGCCCGTCTCCTGCATCACGTGCCAGTAGTTGAAGGGCAGGTGGAACGCCTGTGTCTCGTCGGGCGGCAGCAGGATTTCCCCGGCATTAGCGTAGGCCTTCGTGCCGACAAGGATATCCCGCAGCAGGTTCGTGCCGGTGCGCGCGGCACCAATGACGGCGAGGGGCTTAGGCATCATGTCGTCGAGTCACTTTCAGTTCGAGCAGTCGTGTTCAGGTCCGCTAGGCGGCTGGCTGCGCCAGGAAAGGCGAAACCGAACCGGCGGTATCGCAGGGCAGGCTTGAGGCTTGGCCAGTCGAGCGGCGGCAGGGCGTCGCCCAGCCAGTGCCGCCAGATGTCGCCGGCATCGCTTTCGAAGCGCCCCCTCATGGCGTGCAGCCGGTCGAGCGCCTGCCCGCGAATGGCCGCGCGGGTGAGCCCCATGCCTCGCAGACGGTCAATGGCATCTGCCACCCCCTCGGGCGTTGCTGCCGCCTCGATCGCGAGGGGCGCGTCAAGGAACAGCCCCCGACCGCCGCGGTTCGGCACGGAGACGACCGGTACCCCCGAGAGCAGGAACATCAGGCTTTCGGGGCAACTGCCGTCTTCGGCGCTGAGGAACAGCCCCACGCTTGCCGAGGCGATTGCCCGGGCCATCTCTTCCTCGCTGAGATGGTCATAGCCATCACCCGCAGCGTTCTGGTTGATGATGCGGGCGGCTGCCAGCCCGGCACGGATATCCGTGCTCCGATCGGGCATGCCTGGATAGGTGAGAAACACCAGATCCAGCGCCTCGACGCACGACGCCAGGTCGTGGCGCTTGCCCGCGACGGGCGGTGCCACATACAAGGCCCGCTCGCCCGGCGGCATGTCCATGCCCGGCGCATAGATCGTCTCGTCGACGAACATGTTGATGTTGCCCAGCATGGCGTCGAGCCCTGCACTCCGCAGGTCCTGGAGTTCCGCGGGGTCGGCCGCGAGCATCACCGTGCGGGCAAGCGGCCAGAGCGACTTGATTTCGTCGAGCCGCTTGCGCAGGTCCTCGGCCCTGCCTGCCAGGGAATAATCGTGGTGGATGAAGTGCACCGAGCGGTCCCGTCGCGGCGACAGGGGTATGGCACCGAAGGGGCAGGCCGGGGTGAACATCGAAAGGGTTGCGTAGGGCCGGTTGGACAGCACCAGCCCACGCAGCACGTCGTTCTCGCCGAGGGGGTAGGGACCATCGATCAGGGTGCCTCCCCTCTCTGGCACGGAGGGTTGCGCCTTTGCGGCCAGTCCCTGCGGGGAGGCCTGCGCGGAAGCCGCCGGTCTGCGTGCGGGGATGCTCAGTTGCGGTACGGCCGGGCACAGGATGGATTTCTTCAGCTCAAGTGCTGCCCGCAACAGCGCAACTGCAGGATCATCGCCTTGCGGCAGGTCCCGGCTGAGCCGTCGCAATGTTTCCGCCCGACCGATCACCGGCAGCCCGGAAAAGGACGCCGGCCAATCGGGCCTTTCCGCTTCGATCAGGCCGAGCGTATCGGCTCCGTCCGCTTCGATCCGCGCATTGGCGACCAGCAGATCTGCGCCGGACTCAATCAGCAACTGACCGAGCGCATCGAGCGTGGCTGCATCGACCGGGCAGGTAGCTGGCGCGACGCAGATGAGCCCACCGTTCCTGGCGCGTTGCGCGTCGGTGGCGAGGGGCGTCTCGACCCGAACCACGCGGGCGGGCTCGGCCGGGACCGGCGCCCGGTGTGCAACAAGCCCCTCCCACAGCCGCACATGTTGCAGGTCCACCGCGAGCGCCGAAAAGGCGAGCCGGGCCGGGACGACGCCCTCGGTGAGCACTACGGCCAGCCTCGTGGCGATGGCTTCAGCATTGGCCGCGACAATGGCACTGGCGCGCGTTGGTTCGTCCAGCATGTCCGGCGCGCCGCCGGGCGCCGTGGTCACAAGTGGAATTCGCGCCTCGGCGCACTCATAGACCACATAGGGAGCATTTTCCCGCAGGGATGGCACCACCGCCACCGCTTCGCGTTCGCGCAGCACTTCGATGGCGTTCTGTGGGTCGAGGGTGGAAAGCACCTCGTAGTCGAGCCCGAGGCCTTTCATGGCGCGGTCGAGGTCAGGGCGCGCGTATCCCAGCCCGAAGCCGCCAAGGAACAGCACTTTCGGGCGCAGGGCATGCTGTTCGGCCAGGAGCCTCAGCGCCCCGATAAAGAGCTCAATGCCTTTGCGCCTCTCCAGCCGACCGAAAAACGCCACCGCCTGCGGCATCGCCTTTGCGACGGAACTGGCGCCGAATTTCTTGCCTTCCGGGGAGAGCGGGTTCGCCACCACGCTGGCCACCCTCGGGACGGCGCCGTTCTGCGCATACCAGTCGAGCATGTAGCGGCTCGGCGAAATCGCGAGATCGGCCATCCTGATGGCTTCGCTCTCGCGCTCTGCCTCATGGACGAGCCAGGGCGTGCCGTTGAGTTCGTTGTGCCATTGCGTCCCGCCATGCAGTGTCAAGACGATCACTGGCGCCGGATGGCGCTTCTCAAGCAGCCGTTGTTCAAGGAACCAGGCCGCATAGCCCTGCACCTCGTGCACATGCAGCACGTCGAGGGGCCCCAGTTCGTCGACGGTGCGCATCAGGCGCTGCCGGAAGCTCGACCGCGCCTCCTTCGGCCGTACCGGACAGAACGTCAGCCGCACGCCGAAGCTCGCCCAGTAATCGTGCCAGATCCGGTTCAGCCGCTCGTCGTTGCGCCATGGACAATAGATGATCTCGACGCTGAAGCCGTGGCTGGCCAGCAGTTTCGCCAGCGCCGACATGGCCGTGGCAATGCCGCCGCCATGCCGCGCTTCGCTGATTTCGAACGTCACGAACGCGACGCGCGGCTGCCGCGTCAGCAGGCGGGTCCGTGCTGCGGCCAGTTCAGCGGCAATTCCCCTCGCGCCAGCGTCGGGCGCGACCAGCCAGCCGCGCTCGACCAGCATCTGCCGCGACGCCGGGCGCGCATGCGCCACGGGCAGCAGGTTGCCATTTTCGCCGAGCCACTGGCCATAGGCGTCCATCTCGGCCTGGTTGCTGAGCGGGCCCCGCGGCGCGGCGAAGGCGTGCACCAATCGGTCACGCCATTTGAAGTGATGCAGGACCGCCCGCAGCGGCAAGTGGGCGACCGACCTGCCATTGGGGGGCAGATGGTTGCCGCGCTTGATGCTGAACGTGGGGCCTACCCGTGTCAGCGGATACTTGCTTTTCCAGATCGGTACCTCGAGGCCCATCTGGTCGGCGAGCGTGACGCTGGCCAGCGGGAACTGCGCCTCGACCGTACCCCGAGGGTCGACCGCGGCAAGGCTTCCATCCGCGGCAACGCGCTGCACGAGAAGCGCATAGAGATCGTCGATCCCCATCGCCTCCATTTCGGCAATGACTTCTGCCACTGAGGCGAGCGGGAATTCGATGAACTCGTCGGCATCGACGACAATGCACCATTGTCGCTTGTGTTTCAGCGCTTCGGCGGTGAGTTCGGCGACCTTGCGCGTTTCGGAGAACGGGCCGTCAATTTCCCTGACGATGGCGATGTCGGGCGCGTCCAACACCGCGCGTGCGGCCGTCGGCCAGTCGCCGTGGAGAATGAGCCGGAAGGACGTGACGCCGAGTCGCCGATACCAGGCGAGGAATTGCGGCATCAGATCGGCGTCGTTCACGCCGATAAAGCCCAGGACGACGAGGGGATTGGTACGCGCCACACGACCGCGCCCCTCCGCCCAGCGCCGGATCGCCTCAACTACCACTGCTCGATGTCCCTCGGTCCGGTGTCGCCACAGATCCCGCAGTCTATCGGCGGCCCGGCAGGGTGAACACGGCACGGGCCGTGGAGAATGCTCCGTTCCGGATGCGATCGCCGCGCTTGCGACCGCAGGCCGGCCCCTCCGCCACGATCACATTGGTGGCGTCAGTCTCGGGGCGTTCGAAACGGCCATGCCGCGAGGCGGGGAAATGTCGGCCAGACAGGGGGCAGCGCAAGCGCGACCATGCCCACTCCATAGGTGACATTTGACCAGCCCCAAAGGAGCAGATGTAAGTGTCTGCAAGACCAAAGTGTGCCGCTCCTGCGGCGTTAGGGGACCGATAAATGAGAAAACTCGCCTGCATCGCCACAACATCGCTGGCCACACTCGAGCCCTTTGCACCGCCCTACAATCTCTCCGAGCCGGACCCCGCCGAGACCTTCGCCCGCAGTCTGGCACTGATCGATGCGGCCGGTGCTCAGCGCGCCGATCTCGTCTGTCTGCCTGAGACATTTGCGGCCGCAGGTCTGCCGAGTGCGCGCATCGCTGACGTGGCTGAGCCGATCGATGGGCCCTCATTTGCTGCGCTTTCCGAACGCGCGCGCGCCAACAGGGTGAATCTCGTTGCGGGTGCCTTCCTCAAGCGGGCCGGAGCGATCGAGAACGTCTCGGTTTTGTTCGGACGTGACGGCGAATTGGTCGGGACCTATTCCAAGCGCCATCCAACCGAGGGCGAGATCGACGGCGGCGTGACACCCGGCAACGCGGTGGGTGTATTCGATACCGATATCGGCCGCATCGGCCTCGCCATCTGCTTTGACCTCAACTGGCGGGAGCTATGGGCCGGAATGAAGGCCGAAGGAGCCGATATTGTCGCCTGGATTTCAGCCTATGAGGGAGGATTTCCACTACAGGCCTATGCCTGTCTGCATGATTTCGTCGTCGTGTCCGCTGTCCAGTCCTATACCGGCAAGATCATCGACCGGTCGGGCAAGGTGCTGACGACCACGAGTCGCTGGGGCAGGTTGGCCAGCGCCACACTGGACCTCGACCAGCGCTGGTTTCATACCGATGGCCAGGCAGAAAAACTGCTCGCAGTACAATCCCGCTATGGGAACCGACTGATTGTAGAGACGCGTGGCGAGGAGCACCTCTTCGTCATTTCACGCCTCGATCCCGACCTGTCGCTTGACGCGGTCATCGCGGATTTCAAGCTCATCGAACTCGGCGATTACCTCAGCCGCTGCACCACCGCCCAGGAACGCAGCCGCCCGGCCCGCTAGCGGGCAAGGCGGTGCGCAAGCCAGCCGACCGCCTCGAGTGCGTTGCTTCCACATGCGGTCGATCAAGAGCGCAGTGCCAGGCGGCGCCTCTGTTCAGCCAACTCTCCCGGGGGCGGTTCGCATGCGATTACCTCGCCAGGTACCCGCCATCGACGGGAACTATTGCGCCCGTGATCATCGCGGCGGCCGGCGATGCGAGGAAGAGAATGGCGTCGGCGATTTCCTCAGGCTCGGCCAACCGGTTCATCGGTGTCGCCGCCTCGATCGTCGCAAGCACCTCGGGATTGCTGATGAGCCCGGAGATAAACGCCGTGCGGACAAACGTAGGCGCCACTGCGTTGACACGAATCTTGCTGTTCACCCATTCGAGGGCGAGCGCACGGGTCATGTTGACCACGCCACCCTTGGTCGTCTGATAGGCAACGTTGGGATAGAGCCCACCCGAAAGCCCCATGATCGACGCGGTATTGACGATGGCGCCGCCATTTCCGGCGGCGATCATGTGTCGCGCAGAGATCCGGGCAGCCAGGAACATACCCGTCAGGTTGACTGCCAGAACCTGGTTCCAGTCTTCGATCGACATCTCCAATGCCTTGGCGCGGATGGCGACGCCGGCGTTGTTGACAAGAATATCGAGGCGGCCATGCGTCTTCATCACAGCCGTCAGCACGCCTTCCAGGCCGGCTTCATCGGTCACACTCACCTGGTACGCGGTGGCTTTGCCTCCGACGTCGCCAATCGATTGCGCGACCGCGTCCGCTTTCGCCCCATTGGTGTCGAGTATGGCGACAATGGCACCAGCCGATGCGAGGTGGTGGCTTGCGGCTCGACCGATCCCGTCGCCGCCGCCTGTCACTACGGCAACTTTCCCGTCCAGCGCGAAGCGCTGCAACACTGCGTGGCGCATATCAATGTCCTCCTGCCGGCCCGACGCTATACGTTGTCAAGGCGCAAGCTCCACGCAATTCTTGCGGCAGGCGACATGGCTCGGTCAGGCCCAAAGGCAATATCCCTCGGGCTCCCCTGCCGGCGAACTGACTGTTCGCCGCCGAAGGCAGGGAGGGGGGCCCTCGACGCCGAAATCCTGTGCAAAGAGACCGCCGCGGCTTTCTGCCCCACGAAGTGCCTTTCAGGCCGCTTCAGTCCAGCGGTCGTCACTTACAGGACATCGAGGTTCAGGCCACCGAACGCGCAGCAGGTCGGCAGGTCCGTCGGCATGTGGATGGTTTGCTTTGGCTTGCCGGCGTTGAAGCGGGTCTTGGGCATGTCCGCCTCCGGTAGCAGGGCGATGCGTGGCGAGGCCGGCTCGGCGACAGGCGCATGCATGGACTCGAACGCCATGGCGCGACGATGGTGGATTGCATTGCCGCAAGCAGGTGCGCTGCCGATGTTTCGTGGGGCAGGGGCATGCAAACGAAGGCAAGGGCCGGACCAATAGGCGCTTTTGTTCCAGTCCAGGAACTTTCCTGTTGCGGACAGTCAAATATCGGCGCGTACTTCGTGCAACGGATATTTGGTCGGACGCCCGCCCTATGCGGGATGTCTCCGGACAGAGGATGCCGGCCGGTCGTTCTGTGACAATGTTCGTACCACTGGGTCAGGAGTGAGCCGTGCTCAAAGCCATCGCTGCAGTCGGTTTCTCGCTTTTCCTGGCGTTCGCTGCGCAAGGGCAGGACGCGCAGCGACCACTCCTTGAATTGGGCGACGCGGTCGTTACCGGCTTCTCGGGCACGCTGGCACCTGACCCTGACAGCCTGCTCCCCGGCACCGAGGCGATCGACGAGACCCTGATCGACCTAGACGGTATCTCGGCGCGGGTGCTCGGCGTCGCCGCTCCCGGCTTCATCTGGGATGGGCGCGCCTGGGCGGGCGATAGGCGGCACGAGGTGCTGGCTCGCGACGTTGGGCAGGTCTTCGGGGTCGCCCTCGATGACGCAGAGATGCCCAATATTTATCTGGCGGCCACTTCCGCATACGGCCTGCCCATTGTCGCGCCCGACGCCGACGGCGACGGCCGGCCAGAGCGGCTCGAGACCGGCGATGCCGATGCCCAGTTCATGGATGGGCTGTTTGGGCCGGGGCCGGATGGCGGACCGGGCAGCATCTGGAAGATCGACGGCGAAACCGGGGAGGTGTCGCTGTTTGCCAATGTGATCCTCGATGGCGACGAGAACACCGGTGCAGGCCTCGGCAATCTCGCCTTTGACCCGGTGCACCGGCAGCTTTTTGTCTCGGATCGTGGCACCGGCATGATCCACCGCTTCGATCTGGATGGAGACGAACTCGAATACTTCGACCACGGCACCACTGGCCGGGCCGCGGCTGAACTGCCCATCGTCGAATACGACGCTGCCGGCGCGCTCGACATCACCCGCAGCGATTTTGACACCGAAGATCCGGACAGCTGGGGCTATGCTGCGCCCGACCGGCAGGTCTGGGGCCTCGCCGTCCATGACGGCCGCCTGTACTACGCTGTGGTTGACGACAGCCAGATCTGGTCCATTGGCCTCGACGCGGAGACCGGCGCGTTTGGCGACGACCCCCAATGGGAACTCGATGTCCCCAAGCGCCCAGAGAAACTGCCGGTCAGCGACATTGTCTTCACCGAAAAGGGCGCGATGATTCTCGCTCAACGCGGCGCGATCACCTCGACCTACGATTACTCCGGCTTTGCCGATCCCGGCCAGTCACGGCTCTATCGCTACTGGCTCGAGAGCCCGGACGATCCGGAAACGCCAAGCCGCTGGATCGAGGAACCGGAGGAGTATCCGATCGGTTTCGGCGGTGAGCATCGCCAGACCAGTGGCGGCGTCGATCTCGACTACGGCTTCAACCGCGACGGCTTGCTCGACCTGGGCTATTGCGAGGCATCGCTGCTCACAACCGGGGACGATCTGCGGCTGGCACCCGATCTGGCGGATGAGTTGCTGGCCGGAGGGCCGCTGGCGATCGACGGCCTGCAGGTGATGCCGGCCGGACCGGTCAAGCCTGAAAACACACCGCCCTGGGCCAGCTACATGGTCGACCTTGAGCCGCGCGCCGACGACGCCGAAGTGAACGGGCATGTCGGCGATGTGGCGGTCTATCGCACCGGCTGTGGGGGAGACCTGCCCTATGTGTCCCAGTATGGCGGCGCCGGCTATCCGCTCGATCCGCCCTATATCAGCGGCGATCCGCCGGATGGACCGGACGATCCGGAACTCTGCACCGATCTGGACGTGTGCCCGGAGCCGGAATTCACCATCGAAAAGACCTGCCAAGCCTGTACCATCGACCCGCTCACCGGCAAGCCACGCTGCCAGTGCCAGATCGAGGTGACGTCCAACGGCGTCCCGTTCGCCGGCCTTTTATCGGTCAACGAGGGCGTGGTGTTCGGCTCGAGCACGCCGTTCAACGACACGATCCTGTCCGTCGGGTCAGCCGATGCCTGGACCTGTGACCAGCCGCCATTCGCTGCTGCCGATCCCGCCCTCTGCGCGATCGACTGGCCGGGCCTGGGCGTGGCCGGCAACAGCTCGACCATCGATGTGGAAGTGGAACTCCCCGATCCCGGCTTTCTGGTTGAAACCAGCAACTGCGCCACGCTTCTGCTCGACGGCATCGAGCTGGACGAGAGCTGCACGGAGTTCACCGGTGAGGATTCGGATCCCGTTGACGTTTCGATCACCAAGAGCTTCGAGGCAACGCAAGGACCGGTCGACGGCGTCGGGGCCTTCACGCTGGTGGTGACCAACGTTGGCGCGCCCTTCGATGCCACCGCGGCGCTTGCAATCACCGACATTGTCCCGGCAGGCATGACCATCAGCGCCGCGACCGGTACCGACTGGACCTGTACGCCGCTTCCGATTACCGGACCGGCAACACTCACCTGCCAGTATACCGGCACCGGGGTGATGGCCACGGGCGCGACGAGCCAGGTGGTGCTGACCGCCTCCACCGAGGGCGCGGGACCGTTCGAGAACTGCGCCGAGATCGGCATTGCCCTCGCTTCTGGCTATGAGGATACGGAACCCGGCAACAACCGCGGCTGTGCCAGCGTCAAGGGCCCAGATGATCCGTTCGAGGACGTGGACGATCCGCCGCCGCTGAACGCCACCTGCGGCGTGAACGTCATATTCGTCGTCGACGAGTCCCGCTCGATCGCTGACGCCAATGCCACCTGGTACGTCACCAATGCGCTGGCCAATGCAGCAAGCGTGTTCAACACCAACGGCTCGCAAGCCGCGGTGATCCGCTTCTCCGATACCGCCACGGTGTCTTATCCGATGGCGAGCGCGACATACGGATCGGTCAATGTCGGCTACAATCCCAACGCCGGCGGCGGCACCAACTGGGAAGCGGCGATGAACGCGGCGCTGGGCCTGTTGCCGAGCCCCAACACCATCATCGTCTTCATCACCGATGGTACGCCGACGGCCTATCTCGATGGCGGCAACGCCGTCACCTACACGACCGACTCCGTGCTCGCGACCAACGAAGCGATCTCTGCCGTCAACGCCATCTATGCCACCGGCACGCCCATCGTCGGCATCGGCATCGGCAACGTCTCGACCCATCTCAACGCACTGCTCGGCACCACCACACAGGCGAGCAGCTATAGTGGCCTCGCGGCCGACCTGACGGCGCTGGGGCAGGGATTGTGTCCCGACCTCTACCTGACCAAGCAGATTGGCCCGAGCTACATCAACTTCCACGGACTGACGGCCGATCCGCAGGTGACCGTCACACTTTCGGTGACCAACACCGCTTCTGTCGCCCTCACCAACGTGACGGTCGAGGACGCTCTGCCGCCGGAACTGAACACCCCCGTCGGGTTCAGCCAGCCGGCCATGGTAACGGGCAGCACCATCAGCTGGACCATTCCCAGCCTTGCGGCCGGCGCCACGGCGACGCTGACCTTCCAGGTCACCGTGTCGCCCAGTCCTGCGCCAACCGAGCAATGGCGCTGCTTCTCCAACTTTGCGCAGGTTACAGCGTCGGACAGCCCGGTGAACTCCGTGCCCAACAACATGGCCAACCCGGTGACCGGCCCGGTGCACGAGCATGATGAGGCCTCGAGCAACATCTGCTTCCAGGACAGGGAGCCGACCGTCCCCACGGACTGTGGCAGTTCGTACCTGTGGGTGACCAAGAAGACGACTTTCCCCGAAGTCTGCGTACCCGGTGGCAGCCCCGCCTGCACATTCACCATCACCGTCACGGCGCAGTGCAAGGATTTCGACGGACCGGTGCTGTTCGGCGATGGCATCAGCAACGGCACAACTCCGGTTCCCGCCACGATCGGCTCGATCTCCAATACCGCCGCACCACCAATCTGCGCCTGGAGTTCAGGCTGGAGCGGCACGACATCGCCCGCTACCTGCGCCGCCAACCTGACGTTGCCGGTCAACCAGAGCGTCACGTTCACGGTCACGCTGGCGGCGCCCCTTGCCGCCGGTAGCGGCTACACCAACTGCTTTGTCGCCGACGGCAAGACACCGCAGCCGGCGGACTTCAATGCGGCCATGATCGATGTCAATCCATCGACCTCCCCCTATGGCGGAGCCTGGGGCAACTGCGCGCCGTTCAGCGTCGCCGCCCCGCCCCAGCAGATTGTGCAGCCTGGTGCGGACGAACCAGAGCCGCAATGCGGCGATGGCAAGGTGCTGAACAAGCGGGGCGTCTGTATTCCCGACCGGCAGTGCAACGCGCCCGCAAAGTCCAACAGCACCGGTACGGCATGCATCTGTCCGGACCAGTCCATCGCCGGCCCCAGAGGCTGCGCGCCGGACAAACCCGCCCCGATCTCCTGCAATGCGCCCGCGGTTCCCAACAAGGCTGGCACCGCCTGCGTCTGCCCCAAGGGCACGGTGGCTCAGGGCAAGCAGTGCGTTGAGGTGGTGGACGAGCAGGCGGACGAGGCGCTTCAGTGCCGTCCCCCGGCAGTACCCAACCGGAGAGGTACTGCCTGCGTGTGCCCCAAGGGGATGATCGGCGACGGCAATCGCTGCCTCGAACCAGAGATCAAGATCGAGTTGCCCGAGATAGAGCTGCCAAAGTTCGATCTTCCGGACGGGGGTGACAAGCCCAGGCCCTGAGGACTGGTGTTGGGGCATAGACCGCGCTTGCCAGGTGAGCAGAACTTGGGTCGAAGCCTTCGGCCCGGATGTGTGAACCGCGTCAGCGCGTCTGGCGGGCCCGACACACACGCGTCACTGGCGAACAGACGCCGGACCGTGTCGCGCCTTCGAGCCGGGAAAGCCAGGCGGCTTGCCCCAAAAGCGCTTCTGGCAAATCCAGCGGAAGGCCGGCACCTTCTGGCGCTGCGACTACCAGTTCGAAGCGCCGCAGGACTGCGTCCGCCGCGGGGGCACTGGCTGGTCATTGCCGGTGAGCGGGATCCGCGGCACTTCACCAAGGACCCGAGGCGACATCTCCGGATCGAGGCTTGGGGGCCCTCACTATGCCACGAGCATGGGCGGCAGCCTGTGGGTACACAGAGATTTACCCCGGAATTTCAGGAAGAATCCGTCCGGATTAGGTAGGCTGGCGCCCAGCGGATGGGTTCGCAGTTTTTGGGAGGAGTTCTGCGGGTGAGTATCTACGAAGACCTGAGCATCAAGCCGATCATCAACGCGTCAGCAACACTCACCAAGCTTGGTGGATCGCGCATGCCCGAGCAAGTCCTCGAGGCAATGCATGCGGCCGCTGGTTCGTTTGTCGATGTGCCACTCCTGCAAGCGCGGGTGGGCGACCGTATCGCCGAGCTCACCCGCAATGATGCCGCATTCGTTTCCTCAGGCGCAGCAGGTGGGATCGTGTTCGCGGTCGCCACTTTCATGGCAGCGCCGAGCCAACCCGATCCGATGGCGTATCCAATGCTCAAGGGCATCACGAGGAACGAAGTGATCGTTTTCACGTCGCAGCGCAACGGCTACGATTTCGCGATTGTCCAGACCGGCGCCTCTGTCGTTGAGTGCGAAGACACCCTCGAATCGTTTGAGTCGGCCATAACCGGGCGTACCGCGTGCCTGGTCTGGTTTGCTGGTGCGCTGGCAGTGAACTCTCCGGCGATCGAGGATGTCATCGCGATCGCCAGGAAGCACCGGGTCCCGGTTCTGGTTGACGCGGCTGCCCAGATTCCACCGGTTTCGAATCTCTGGCACTACACAAAGGTCCTCGGCTGCGAGGGTGTGGTCTTCAGTGGCGGCAAAGGTATCCGTGGGCCGCAAGCTGCCGGTCTGGTCCTTGGGACCAGGGAATTGATCGCTGGATGCCGCCGACTTTCACCACCGACGCAGGGCATCGGTCGACCTCTGAAAGTCGGAAAGGAAGAACTCGCCGGAATGCTCGCCGCCGTCCAGTACACGCTGGATCAGGACGAGGACGCCGTTCTCGAAGGCTACGAGGCGATCGTACAGAACTGGATCGAAGGCCTTGCAGGGATCGCCGGAGTGACGACGGAACGCGGCTTCCCAAGTGAGGCCGGTCAACCTCACGCACGCACCTTGGTTCGTCTCGATGCGGGATTCAGGAAGCCGCGGGAGCAGGTCGTTGACGAGCTCAGAAATGGCGATGTCTGGATCGAGGTCGGTCTACTCGCCGATGAACCGAACACCATTGCCTTGAATCCGCAGACGCTGACGCGCAAAGAGGCCGATGTCGTTGCCGCCCGATTGCGACAGGTTCTGACAAGCTGATCAAGTCCCGAGGAAGATAATCGATGGCGTTCAACGTCAGGAAGCGCGGCAAACTCACCTATTACTATGAAGGCGATCGCCCGGTCTTCTCCGCGCTGGTCACCGAGGAACAGACGGATGGCGACCTCAAGATTCATTTCGCTGGTCTGACAGGTGGCTACTCGGCGAAGGGCGTATTGGGACTCGACAAGCTTGTGTCGATGGATCCCCATCAGGAAGTCGCACTGGTCTTCAGGTGCTGGGAGAAGTGGCTGGTCGAGGCGGGAATCTGCTCGTCTTTGCGGGATATCGATTTCATCGAGATGCACGCGTTCGGTGCCCAACCAAAGACCCCCAACATCCTCGCCGACCCCGCCGGCTATGCCGCTGAGCAGGATCGCCTGCGGAAAGCCTATGCCGAGGCCTACTCATCCTTCTTCGCCGATACCCTTCCCGAAAATGGCGTTCCGTGCCGCTTCACGGTCCATCTGATCGATTTCCCGGACAAGGCGGCCTCGTACGAGTTCTATTCAACCGCGCTTCTCCAACGCGCCTTGCAGAAGGGCTAGTCCTGCTGTGGATGGCAGCACCGTTCCTGCCATTCTTGATCGTCGGGTCTTCCAAGTGGAGCCCAGCTGAGCGCTTCACGCGACGGTTGTCGGGAAGTTCCCGGTTTTCGCGCACCAGATCCTGCATGGACGCCCGGAGGTCGCGGGCCGCCTTTGGTCGCGCCCCGTGTCGGCAGGTGCCGCTACGCTTGCCAGGAGGTGCGCCCCTTCCGGCGCCGTGCTCCGGCGCACTCAACAGCCGGTAGCCGCCGGGGAGCCAGTGGCAGTGTCCCGAGCCTCTATCCAGCGCGGCGTCTACCCGGGCGGAATAGTGATGTGCTCTCCGGTCTTGGACGGGCCGGGAGCGGATTTTGCGGGGCGTACGCCAGCACTTTGCTGCAACCCAACTGCCAACCAGCGGCGTTGCGACAACCCCGCACCGCGCTTTGCGGCACTTCCAGTCTGCCCGGCACGGCACGGGGTTATTGTGTGCGCTTTAACTGAGGCCAAGCACGGCCGAGGCCCGGTGTCGTAACCGGCTGCCGCCTCCGCGCCAAGTGCCGCAGGACTCGCAAGGCATTTTCTTGTGAGCGGTCTTGCGCTCCGCGACAGAAACAGGCTGCGGACCAGAACTGCCGTGCCTGACTTTCGAGATCGGTCGGGATTCCTATGGGCCAAGCTCGCCGCCGATCGTCGACCAACTAAAGGCAACGATTTTGCGTGCGCGATCGCAGGCGCGTCAGCGCGCTTTGGCCGCAACTCGGGCAGCACCGACGCAAAAGCGTCAAGGGCCAAACATATCAATTGTTTGCTTGAGGAAGTGGCGGAGAGGATGTCCCCCACTATTGAGGTTCAGGCGTGAACTTGCGTGTTCTGGCATAGGTCTAAACCATTGTTTTAGTGTGCTTTCATCTGAAAGCTGTTTCATGTGGTTATGGCGTGTTCCGAAAAATTGTGGTAGGCTATGTGGGAGAAAGTTGAGGGTCTTTTTTATGCCACTGACAGAGAAAAAAGCCAAAACCATCAAGGCAAGAGGGGGCCAGTTAATGGACGGTGTGGTCCCCAACCTGATGCTGAAATCCAATGGCAAAGCTGGTCGCGGCATGTGGGTCTTTCGTTACGTATCCCCAACCGTTCTTGGCCCCAGCGGTAAGGCCAAGCGTCGCGACATGGGCCTTGGAACGTTTCCGATAACCACCATTGCCCTTGCCAGAGATGCCGCGCGCGAGTGCCTTGGACTGCTGGCAAAGGGCATTGATCCGCTTGAGAAGAGACAGGCAGCGAAGAAGGAGAGACTGGCCAAGGCAGCTGTCAAGACCTTCGAAGAGACCTGCAACGCATATCTCGATCTCAATAAGGGTAATTGGAAGAAGGGCTCCAAGAGCCCCGACCAGTGGGAGTCCTCCCTGAAGACCTATGCCTACCCAAAGATTGGCAAGCTTCCGGTCGATCAGATCACTGCCGAGCAGTTTCGCGATGTCTTGAAGCCCATCTGGCTCAAGAAGCCCGAAACGAGCACAAGGCTCTTCCAGCGGTGCAACAAGATCATGTTGTGGGCCCGTTCGACGCGGATGGTCTCAACCAACCCGCTTGACATCACCCGCGAGCTGTTGCCGAAGCGCAAGAGTGCGAGTTCGACAAGGGTCCACTTCCCATCGCTGCCTTGGAAGGATGTGCCACAGCTCGTGCATGAAGTTCTTCGAAATGGACCCATTGGCACTTGCCGTGAGGCACTGGAATTTCTCATTCTGTCCGGGTGCAGGTCTGGTGAGGTGCGCGGCATGTTGTGGGAAGAGGTCGACATGCAGACCAACATCTGGACCATTCCCGGCACCCGTATGAAAGCTGGGAAGGAACATCGCGTACCGCTCACGCTCAGAATGCAGGAAATCCTCAAGAAGCAGTCTGAGAATGGTCGGGGTACAGCGCTTGTTTTCCCTGCACCTCGCGATGGTGAGTTCAGCGACAACACGCTGTCGAAGTTCCTCAGGGATCACAAGGTCCCAAGTGACACACCGGGCCGAAGTGCCACCGTTCACGGGTTTCGGTCGTCTTTTCGCACTTGGGGTGCAGAAAATGACATCCCTGAGAACGTCATGGAGTTGATCCTTGCTCACACGGAACGCAATGCCGTTGTCGCTGCCTACAAGCGCACTGATCTGATTGAGGCACGTCTCGATGCGATGGAGAAGTGGTCCAATTTCATTGACGCATACGGTGGTAACAAGGTCGGAGTTGTCACGAAATGAAACTGTTCCAAAACAAAGGTCGCATGATACTGCGAAATGATTGTCGTTCTCAGTATCTATTAATCCGAACGAATGAAATGCTGAAATTAGAACAATAAATGACAAACTAAAACAAAAAATTTGGGAAATCATGAAATGCAGGAGATCGAAAAGGCAAATCTGCTCAGGCGCATTTCAGATTTCTTTTACAACAAGTCAAATTTTAGAATATCTATAGCCTGCACTGCGATTTTTGTTGCCTACTTATTGTTAGTAATGACTCGTCAGGCAATTTCATTTGAGGTTGCGGAAAGCAATTTAAAATCGCTTGGCATGACGTTTGGTTTTGACGACGCAGCAGTAATTGCGTTCTTTCAGGGACGCACTGAAACAATGATTGCTGCGTATATGCAATTTAACTTGATTTGGGATAACATATTTGCTGTTATATATGGCACAATGTATGTCGTTTGGCTATCAGTATTGCTCAAGGCATCCGAAAAACGCTTTGGCATTATAAACCTTATACCTTTTCTACAAGTCGCATTTGATTTTTTGGAGAATCTTTCCATAGTGCATATCGCAGATCAGTATCTAATGACGGGGGCTATCCCGTCATATTTTGTCAGAACAGCATCATTTTTTGTCATGATGAAGTGGATATGTTCTGGAATAACGTACTTTGCATTGATATTCGGTGTTGGAGTATTTTTTGTTAAGCTGCTGAAGAAGAAATGAATTGAACCTCTGCTTGCGCTTTGGGTCCTGATGGTTTGGAATGGGCAGCGAGATTTCTGCGAATGCCATCTGGCACGGCAGAAACTCACACCATTCCCTGAGCCCGCTTGAAGAAGTGCCGGGTTGCCTGTTCCCGAGCCACCATGTCGGTCATGACGATGCCGACAGGAACGTCTCAACGTCTAGAGATGGCAGCAGACCGACCAGCCAAGAAGCATTGAGATAGCGCTTCTCCCAGCGCTCGATTCTGAAGGGCAACGACCCCGACACAACGAAGAACCTGCCGATCACAGCGGTTTCGTGATCTACTGTGTCGAAGGGGGACGAGCCCGCTTCTGGGATGAGCACAAGGTCGAGCCCACCGGCAATGCAAACATGATGCGGGCAGCGGTTGGTCAGGTAACGCTGCCTCAGGGTCGTAGTGAGCTGCACAGTCGCGCTCGACATAGCCCTTTTCAGTGACCAGACAACTGACCAGATGTTCCTCGAACACCCGTTCGCGGTGGGTATCAGCAATGGTGTGGACTGGTTCGGTCATGCATCTTCAGCTTGATCGGGAACCAGCATCCAGATCCTTCGCAGAGGCAGGTCTGCTCGAATTTCCTCTGGAAGTCGATCATAAACTGAGAACAGGTTATCCAAAATCTGCTCTCGACCCCAAAACCGAGCGCGTAATGAAAGCTCGTTCTGTCGCTGATTAGCGGAGGCGCTGAAGCCGTTCCAACTGACCAAAAGGGCATAGTCAACCTTGAAACCTTCTACAGTTCCTATGAGCGTTTCAAGGTCTGTATGCTGAACGACGTAGGTGCCAGACTTCACCTGCACGATGAATCTTGGACTTTCTAATCCGAATGGTCCACTTCCTGCCAGAATGTCGATGCCACCATCAGCACCCGGTTGTGACACATATACCTTCAACCCTTGGGCCTGCAGGATGGATGCAACCAGTTTCGTTAGGTTATGACCTGTGAAGTGGTATGCGAGACGCTTCTCGATTTGCTCTCGGGCAATCTGCTCCAGATGGGAAAGTTGATTCAATGCATCGACTTTGTCTCGCGCAATGACTTTTGCAGTGTTGGTTGGGTTTTTTGTCATGACAGGGGTAGGCTCATATCCAAGGTCTTTATCCGTTCCTATGACGCTCTGAACGTGCGTAAGAGCATCGTTTCGGGTGATCTCATGGACCGTCACGAAGGCACCAGAGCCAAACAGCAGGTCCTGTTTGAAGGTGTCGCGGGGAAGGTCCTTCTTGAGCCACTCGATAGAGCGACTTGGTAAACCTGATCCTTCAGCAGGGGTGTAGGGTCCTGCAACCCGACCAATCGAAATCGTGCGGGAAGATTTGACTGAGCAAACGACAAGATCACCAATCGACATCACATTGACGAACTGGTTCACCTGCGCTGCAAAATTCAGGAGCATCGTCGGCTTCTCGTTTGGAAAGATTCCCTCCATCACCTTGACGAAGGCATCACGATCCTTCGCATGGGACACATCTTCCTTGATCCCGAAATCGATGGTCAAAATGTTGTGCTCAAGGGCGGATGCTTCGAACTCACCGTAACGACCAAGACTGACCTTCCACAGACGAGTCATGCCCCTAACTCCGCTTCAATCGCATCAAGTCTATGGTCCTCGTTTCCCGCATTCTGACCTCTGAGCATCGCAAAGGTGAACCGAGGCAGGTTGTAGACCGATATCCCCTTGCCGACGGTGCCGAAAAGGATCGTGTCTCGGGCAGTGTCATCCATGTCCTCTGGCAGGGTCGCTGCCAACTTCAGGACCGCTTCCTTGGAGCCCGCAAGGATGCTGGCCAGACGACGCAGCACGACAAAGGGCAGGATAACCTTGCCGTACTCGGACTGCTTGAAGTCACCGCGAAGCGTCTCAGCGATCGACCAGACGAATGATCCGAGTGTCTTGATGTCCGTCACAGTCACCTCACGGGAAAACACCTAGAGTCTATGGGACTTACGGGGCCACTGAGCGAGGCTACAGGCTGCACTTGGCATCGGCAACAGCGAACCAGATTGCCTTGGAATGTCCGGTTCACCGAACAAGGTCTGGTGTCGATGCCGGAACGGCCTGAAAGGGCATATCCAGACCGTCCGGAGGAGACGAAGAGAGACGCATGTCCCGTGCGACCCTGAACCCGGTCAGTCGGTTCCCTTTATCAGGGCTCAGATCGTTGACACTCTGAGCGCTCACATAAGCGATGTCATTTGCCCATGATCCCCCACGTGAGTTGACGACCTCACAGCGGAGCCTTCGAAGGTTCCCATTCGCCACATCGCAGTCAAACGTCATTTCCCAGACGTTTCCGAGAACATCGTAGAGACCTGCAGCATTTGGCCTCAAACTGCCGACCTCGATCGTCCGGTCTGCATCGAAATGTGCGATCTGATGCGTCACTGTTTCGTCTGACTGAGCGACGTGAACCCACTCTGCATCGGTCAGGCCACGATAGGTCATACCCGAAACCTTGCTCATCCATGCAAGGAACCGCTCGACCTCAATGGGTGGCACATTGATGACAGGTCTGCGGCCTCGGCCCCAACCGTTGTCGTCAGGCACGTCGCGACAGAAGCCACCCTGCCGGCAGAGCTGCCAGTCCTCGAATGTAATTTCGAAGCGACCCACAGCTAAGGGGACCGCATCGGGACCCATGACGACAACCATTTCTGGAAGTCGCGGATCGTCTCGAAACACGGCTCCGATAGCTCGACAGGCATCGAAATCATGTCCACGCCATGGATAATGCGACATAATGCCGCACCATTCGGGGACATCTCCGGGCTCGGCAATGCTTCTATAAGTCAAGCGCTCTTCAGCATTGGCTAAATTGACTGATGCGCAAAAAGCCAGTGAAACGCCTACCGTACGCGATAAGCACAATAATACAAGAGCCAGACAGCGATTCATTTTGGCCTATACTCGCATTTCACCAATATTCGGACATGACGGGGTGGATTGCTGTTTCAGGCAGTTTCTGCTATGGTGTTTGCGTTCAACACACATAGGAGCGTTAATGGAACTCACGAGGATCAGTCACTTCATAAACGAGGCAGATTGCCGCAAAATTACGACACTCAGTCGCGTCACGCGCTACAGAATGCGACGTGAGGGGACTTTCCCTGAGCCGGTGGCGATTTCTCCGGGTCGCAAGGCATACAGGGCTAGTGAAATTGATGCATGGGCACGGGGTGAATGGAAATCCACAGTCCCATCCAGATCGGCTTCGTCGTCGCGATGAAGGATCGAACCACTATGGCCCACACACCCACACAAGCCATTTCTTCGCATGCCGACCACAATCTGACGCGTGACCGAGCCGTTTGGTCTGGTGCCTTGCGCACCGCTGCTGGTCCACTCCAATGTCAGCGATCACTCCAAGCCTAAGCTAAAGCTTTGGTCGGGTAAGGGTAGCTGATCTGTTACCGCTTCTTTCGACGAGGCTTCGGGGTCTCTGGCTCGTAAGCACGCTAGGATATCCCAGTCCCCGCAGGTCCCAGTTCGGGGCCTCTGTCCTCGTCTGTCATACGGGGCATGGACAGGTCCAAAATGGGCCTGTCCCGTGATGGGAATCCCGTTCATCACCATGTAGTCGATCATCGGACTGGCGTCTCGTTCAGCCCTTACAATGCGACGTGGCACTTGGTTTCTCGATGGTGCACTGCAATCGCATTTCGAGTGTCAGAACAGCGTCCCAGCTCTATGTGAAGTCCGACATGGACAGGTGATGCCACTTATCCAAATCCTGCTGTTGTTTTATTAGGCCGTTCAGCTCACTCAGCATGCTTTTGATCTCATCGTGCTTTTTTATGTAAGCTGCCGCGACGTCGCGACGGGACTGTGGCGAGGCCTTGCTCAGGTCATAACCACCTGCAAGTAAACCCTTTTCCAGTGATGCACGAAGTTCGTCGAGTTTCTGCGACAGCATTTGTGTCCGCACGACGAAGGACATTCCGGGAAACTGGTCGAGAAAACGCTGCTCCAGCTCATCGTTCGCAAAGAGCAACCACGTACAGTAGACTGCAGTTTTTGGGGGCACGAACTCGCGTGTCTGGATCAAGCGCCATGCATTGCGATATTCTGGTGTGGCATGTAACCATCGATACGTGTTTCCACCGATGGTCTTTGTGATTGTCGTCTTGTCATCGGTGGCAGAGGCACGATTATCTTTGCGTTCCACCGGCATTGCAAAATACGGAATGTTCGTTTCGGTTCTGGAGCCAACTGGGACCATTATATCTCCTTCAGGTTGATTGATGCCGTTAAGTGCGGTCGGTCTAGTCACATTCATAGAAGATGTGAGGACAGATACCGAAAACGTTTGTTAGTGTGTGTTTTCACCGTCCTTCTGACGGGACTGGTTGAACTCGTCTATTGCGGTGGCAGCTGTCTGATTGGTCAGGGCAACTGCGGCAATGGGATCAGCATGATCATGAACCGTGTTTAGGCCTGTAACCACCTGAAGACGTATGGTCGTACCAGTAGGGTTGCTGCCTTCAAAATCAGTTGCATGATGCCACCTGATAAAGTGCCAATCTGCCTCTCGAACAAACTGAAACGCTCCAACGCGTATCCTTGAGTTGAGATGAGACAGGAGAATATGCATCTGATCGTCTTTTGACGGTTTCACGCTCAGGTGCCGCAGATATACGTATATGTCGATGAGATCATTCTCGCGACATTCGACAATGAGCTGATGATTGTTTCCACCTATAGAGATCTGCGTATTGAGGCAGACAAACTCATCATCAAAATTGCAATCAAGAGTGTCAGTCCACTCCATTTCGGCTAGAAATGCCTGCATTGCTGCCTCGTATTTGAACGGTGTGTCTGCGTTGTGTATCATGAGGTCTCTCTGTTTAGGGAAGGTGATGTTGTAGTCGTTATTCGGTCTTCGGATCGCTTGCGGATGTTCGTCTCCAGAACTCAGCAAATGATGACGGCTTTGCTTGCGACACGGGAGGTGCTGCATAAGCCTGAAATTCCGCTGCGGTCATTGTCGTTCGTAGAATATCATCGAACTCACGACCTTTAATTGAAGCGTATTAGATATGGCCGCACATTCCGGACGGTTTGACTGGCTCCGTGTCCAGACAGTCTATAATGTAGGCTGCTCTGCGCTTTTCATATTTGGTCATGAGGCAGCTAGGCTCTTATTGAGCTATTGGATTGTGTGTTGTTGCCAATGGCAGGGCATAGTCGCTGCAGCAAAGATCACTCGCGCTTCTGCGAGTTCTCGAATAACTGCTCAGCAGCTGCATGAAGGTCAGGGTATTGTACGATCAGGTTTCGCCACCTGACAGGAATTGCCGCGTTGCCGTAGAGGGCACCTGCCAGCTGTCCTGTGATCGCTGCTGTCGTGTCGGCATCGTCGCGCAGATTTGCGGCCATGAGCACCGCACTTGCGAAGCTGGTTGTGCGACCGACACACCAGAGTGAGGCCTCAAGAGCATCGAGAACGTAGCCGCTGCCGCGAATGTCGCTACGGTGCTTCCCTTTCCAGCTTCCAGACGCGATTTTTCCAACAGTGCTCGTGTAGGTGCCGGTTCGGGCACGCAGGACCTCAGTCCGAGCTTTTCCCGCGATGGCATCAGCGAGGATTTCACAAAACAGTACGCAGGCCTCGACGGCTTCAGGGGCCCCATGGGTCACCCGGCTCTGGTCGGCAGCAACCTGAGCCAGTGCGTCTTTGTCGTTCCAGTACCGAATTGCGACTGGTGAGACGCGCATCAGCGATCCGTTGCCTGCGGTTGAGGGATCAACGGGACCAGAAAAGGCCTTGCCACTCAGCTCGTACTGTTTGAGTGCGTGCCGGGTGGTTATGCCGATGTCGAAGCAGCGGCCACTGCTAGAGTAGGTGCCGTCGCGCCACCAAGAGACAAAACGGTCAGCGAGGTCGTTCGGGTCGAAGGTCTGCGTGGACAAGAGACTATCCGCAAGGGCCCATGCGAGTGACGTGTCGTCTGTCCACTGTCCTGCCTTGAGTGCGAAGGGCCCACCACCCTCTATGTCGGTGAGACGGGACGCTCTGTCGTTTCGAGGAGCGAACTCAAGCGTCGCTCCAATGGCATCACCCACAGCAAGGCCAATGAGAGCACCAACTGCCCTGTCTCGCTGAGCGCATGAATGCTGCGACACTGATGCCTCAGGCACTCGAACGACCGATCGGACATGATCCTCTTGCTCCCTTGTCTCGATGGCTCCGGGACGCACAGAACGCACCCGGTCCATTGCCAACTCAGGATCGAAGCCCAACTCGACCATCAGACGAGCCGCAATTGTCCCTGCGCGACCAATGCCACCCCTGCAGTGAACCAGCACGTTGAAGCCGCTGCGCAACGTTGAGCGGATGGACTCACCGGACGTAGACCATGCTTCTTCGAATGCGGCATCCGGAACGGAAACGTCGACGATGGGCAAGTGGAACCACTCCATATGCTTGTCGATGACCCGCTGTCCCAAATGCGACACCGCGAGATTGTTGAGTTCAAACTGCTCGACGAGGGTCAGAACCACAGCTGCATTCCATCCGACTATGGTGTCGAGATCGGCTTCGAGGTCCCGATCCCAAGGGCCGGTCGTGCTTTTGAGCTGCTTCTTGCCGGGACAGAACGTGACACCCAATGAGCCGTGGCCATGACCAAGCTCGATAGTTGCAATCTCTAGGGGATGCGTCGCACTGGTTTTCAATAAACACTCCGGTTTGATTGTTATGTGTGTTGCGGTATGGCAATATGCGACAACAACTGGTGCGTTGCTGCCGGTCAGGTATGTATACAGTGTGCCATAGCTGGTATGTTATCACGTTTCGGCTGAAAAATCTACCAGAAACAACAAGTCGCGCACTGGCAGGCCAAAAAATAAACTGCTCAGTGCTGCGGCATGTGAATTGACAAGTATCAATACAATTATTTCAGAAGCAGATCTGCTGAGGGTGTAAATAGTACGCTGATAGTAAATGACTACAATCATCCATGACTGTTAAGAGAGAGTGCGTGTACAATGGAGCAGAAACAGAAACGCTAAGTTGTTTTCAAACCGTTCCTCATCGCGAAGCGCCCAAAAAGTGCGACATCTGCGAGAGGTCAGGCAATGGGACGGACCTGTCGTCGAATGGCACCGAGATCAGTCAATTCCTTCCGAACACAACAGCACCGACCAGCATCACAAGCGCCACGGGAACTGCGAGCAGGGCGAAGCGAAGTGGCACGTAGTAGTATGTAATTGACAGCAGAGGTCGCGACAGCGGCCGCTCTGAGCCGCTGAGGTTGATGTTGCTGAGATATGAAACGAGCACCCCAATCGCTATGCCGCTCATTGCCGTGAGGATCGCACCGAGCGGAGCAATGGCAAGATAGGCAACACCAAGGCTAAGCGAAATAGCTTGTTGGGCCCATCCCAGCCTAAAGACGTACTGCCGGTTCGCGATCATTGCCACCGCTAGAAGTGCTGCCGATGCCGAAATGGTTCCGACGGCTACACTTGGTTCTCCCAAAACAAGCAAAAGTATCAGTGCGAAATACGGGGTGACGATCGTCACCAACAGGGTGGTGAACTGTCCAAGAACATTGGACGTGTGGACAATTAGGAAGACCAGAAGGATCATTTCAATGATGAAGTGGAATCTGCTGGCATGACCAAATGGCACCAAAAAAGCCACTGCCCATGTTGAGAGTGGAGACTGCTGCTGCCACACGGCGAGTGACAGGTTCAGACTGCTCTCATAGATGGAAAAATCTGTAAACCAGCAGACGATATTTGCAGTGTATTGAAGGGTGAGTACAAATAAAAGCGCCCATATAGCTCCCAGAAACTGCCCGAATGTCGAGATCGGTACAAATTCGACCAGTCGACCATTGATAATGTCACCGGTCTGTATCTCCGCATCTGGGTCGAAAGTGAACATGAGTCGGAAATCATCGGTTAGGGAGGAAAAAGGTCGACACAACGGATGCTGTGTCGACCTTGGTTTGGTTTTTCAGTCCCGGTTGGTTGTGACCAGTGGGCCCGCTTAATTGACCAGCCGGAACTCGGTGCGACGGTTCCTTTCGAGAGCGTCTGGTGTCGTGTCCGGATCAATAGGATGCAGGTCTGCAAATCCTACGGGTGCCAGACGCTTGGGCAGGTCAACTGTGGCTATGCCAGCTGCAACTGCCACATCATACTCGTCGATCATGATGCGGGTTACAGCCAGAGCGCGTGCATAAGATAGTTCCCAGTTGGTGGCGTAGGGTCCACCCCTGACAGGTCGACTGTCCGTGTGCCCTGCAACCTCAATACGCCAGTCAAGCGGAGGAAACTCTGCCGTCACTTCCATCAGGGTACGTGCGAGCTGACGCACCATCTCTGAACCCTCGGGAGTGAGGTCAGCAGAGTTGGTGACGAACGTGACGGAGTTGGGCAACAGGCAGGTGTTATGGTCAACTTCTTCCGCAAGGATGGTCGACATCAACTCACTGCACGCTTCCGCAAAGTACAGCCTTGAGGCATAGAGCAGGTCGGTCGTTTGTGCGAGACGATCGTTCTGGGTCGACAACCGACCGATCTCTCCGGTCAGCTTTTCATTCTCACCCGACAGGGCAGCGACATTGGCTTCGAGGGTGTCGTTTTCGCCTTCGAGCGACTTCACGATCCCGTTCAGGTTTGCAATGATCTGCTCAAGGCTCGTCTTGTCCAGCTCAAGGGCATTAAGACGGGCCTCGATCTCCTCATTGTGCCGCTTCAGCTCCTGTTCGAGCCGCTCCAAGTTCTGCTTGTCGTTTGAAAGGGCCTCGATGATGCCCTGCTTCTGGACCATGTCAGCGGTTTGGTCAGCTATGCTCTGCTCAAGGCCCGCAATCTTCGCAACGTTGGCTTCGACTTCGGCAGCAGCATCATGCAACTGCTGTTCGAGACCATCACGTTGGGCTGTGGTGTCCTTGAGGCTCTTCGATAGCTCTGCATTGGTCGAAGTGAGCTGTTTGGTCGATTTTTCAAGGGTCGCGACCTGAGCCGTCGCAGCCTTCAGGTTGGATTCCCGAGCAGCAAGGGTCTTGAGGAGTTCCTCCTGAGCTGAGTTTGCCTCACTCAAGCTCTTCTCCAGTGCTGCTTTCTCCTCCGTCATGACCGACAGGGACTGCTTAAGGGCCTCGATCTCGTCGGAAAGCTGCTGGAGTTCGGCAACCTGCTTTGCAGCGACCTCGACCTTCAAGGAAAGATCGCTGGTCAAATTCGAGAGCTGCAGCTGCAGATCCGCAACCTTGCTCTGCTCCACAGTCAGATCGGTGTGTTTGGCTGCAATGGCCGCATCGAGGTCTGACACCTGCTTTTTGGCAGCTGCCTGCTCGCTCGTTGCCGCTTCGACCTGCTTCTGAAGGGCATCAAGCTGCAGCTGCAAACGGGCATTCACAGTGAAGGCAGCTTCGCGCTCTGCGATAGCACTTTCCATCTCACCCTTAGCGTCAGACGCGAACTTGATCGCTGCCTCGAGTTTTTGAGCGATGCTGCGTCGCTCCTGCTCCAAAGTGTCGACGACGCGCTTGTGATCGTCGAGTTTCGCACGAGCCACATCACGCTCTGCGGACAGGCTCGACATCTGTCCATCAAGAGCACTTGCAGCGGCAGCGGCATCAGCGAGCTTCTGCTCAAGTGCAGTGATCGTCGCTTCGAGGGCCTTACGCTCAGCTGTGAGTTTGTCGATACGATCAAGAAACTGATCAGCAAGGTTGCGCTGGATGTTTTCGGACCGCGCAAGTGTGCCGACGGAGGTGGTGAGGATGCGATACCACCGCAGCAGCGACCCCTCATCCTCTGGGACCGAGTTGTAGAACTTGCCGAAAAACTCAGTGGCTCCGGGGTCATCGAGACCATAGCACCGAAGCAGATCCTCAAACTCGGGTTGGTCCATGGGTTGCGCTGGAACGTCCTGAGGCCATGAATATTTCTGGCAGGGAGTCGCCGCGTAGGCAGCTCCGGACATGAGCAGGACAGACACACTCGAAATTAGAAACGACTTTAGCATTGGCTTGAGCCTTGTGTTGTTCCGTCAACGAATTCTAGGAAAAACACTTAGGAACAACCATCAGGTCGTCAACAAAAGAAGGCTCCAATTTGGTATGTTTCAAATTAAAATGTGCGTCGATAACTACGTAACGATGTTTTGGTGATGAAAGTGGCAGTACACCTTCCATAATGCACCACCAAATCCGTCCTGAACCGTTTATGTATATATCTTTGAGTGCCGACCGGTTATTTAGTCTCTCTGGCAACTTGCCTTTTGCAATCATAAAAAAGCTATTTGCTGGATCAGTCCATCAACACATAGAAGAATAAAATACCCAAAATCAGTCATATTCACAAAAATAGCTCATGAGATATGTATGTCATTAATAAAAAACTCTAATCATGCGTCTTCTGAATATACAACTGATAAAGCGGTGCTGATATAATTCGCAGTTTCCTGCAGTAGAGGTTCGTGAAAGAATCTATCGCAAGCTTCGGACACCTCAGCGGGTCGATGCCGTTTCGTGATTGCTCTGCCCACAAGTAGTCATCAAAAGCCATGATGCCACCTATCCGTAGGAGCTTGAAGCCAAGAATGGCATCACAGATTACGTCAGGTGCCTGATGCGATCCATCAACATAAACGAAATCAAAATAGCCCTCTTTTCCACCCGCGAGCAATTCTACGAGCTTTTTTGCTGAGGTGCCTTTATGTATTGTCAGATCAACAGAATTTTGGATTATTCGTGCAGCGCACGAAACATTTTCGTGAAATCGCACTTCCACTGCGCGCATATCAGATGAAAAGGAGCCGGTAGTGCCGTGTTCGACTCCACCACCCCACGTGTCGACACAATGTATTTCTCCTCTCGGAGATTTGCCTAGCATTTCCATCAAGTACACTGTGCTTGCTCCCTCATAGCAACCAATCTCAAGCACAGTTCGTGGTGCGATGTTTGGTAGCAGCTGATCCCAAATGCCGCGTGCAACGTTAAACCAGTTGTTTGTGAATGTATAACTCATCTCATCGGACACCATTTCGGGGGGAATTAGCAGCACAGGGAAATTCACATGCCATTATATTTTCGACTAGTGAAAAACGAGACATCCGGCCAAGCCCTCTGTGAATGAAATCTGCTCCATGGATTGCAAGTTGGGTAAGTAGTGCGTGTCGTGTGGAGGGGGTAAATTAGAAGCAAGTGCCGCAAGACATAACAATGTTGAAAAATATGTGGTAACGATGCTCCGGTACTGAGGAAGCAGTGCCTCATGTAGCGTTAATTCTACGACGTGCATTTCTAAGAGAAATCGGGTTGGGTCGGGAGGGAAGTATGTTCAATTTGGGGATCGATAGCTGATCCACGAGCCACCAACCTGTCGGAACTCATTGATTCCTTGGAGTTCTTTCTTTCAGAATATTGTTCCGGATGGGTCCTTATGCGGATCGCTTCAGTTCGCGATCCTCTCAGTGGTACGGCATGTGGTCATAGAGGGGGACCTCGTGCATCGCCTAGCTCGATTACTGATGATCATGGGTTTGACTGCAGACCCTACGGTTCTACGACCCTGTCGAGATGATGCGTGGTGGGTTCGGTATGGAGTTTCTAGAGGTTTCTGAAGGTGCTGTTTCCAGAAGTGACATTTGAGCTTTGGCATATTTTATAGTGAAATATGCAAAAATTACTTTGATGCAAATACGACAGGAATCATTCGCTACGCGAATGCATTTGCTTCGCAAATGGTTCAATTATTTTTTCCGTATAGTATTGAAATGTATTGTCCGGTTATGATTTTGGACACACTTATGCCGTTGACTATAAATGCATCCAGCGTCCGTATAATGACCCCTAACACAACGAACAAGAACGACCTTGAACAAGGACAGGGGCGGCTGAGCGGTCTCCCTTTATGTTCTGCTTAATCAGCGCAGAAACCAAAAGCCTGTTCGTCAACAATTGGTTTCTTGAGGGTCGCAATTCAACGTTGCCCTCTCGTGGGTCGATGAATGACATCTACCCTTTGGTATATTGAAGTGAGTGAAGCGCTCACCTCCTGCGTCGAACGTTTCCGCGTTCTTTCCACCTTGGGTACCAATTCGTACCTTGCGGGGTGCCGAAGTTATGACCGCACCAAGTCTAAAGAAATGTCTCTTCACTTGTATATAGTCAAAAAAATGCGTTCTTTGTTCAGCGGCAAGAAATAAATTTACTTAAATGGAATTTCGGGGGTCCGTATTAGTGGTCCTTGTCATCTGTCCTGTTTGCGATGATGTAGCTTGAGATAGCGAGAAAACCACCAACGAAGACCAGTGATCCACCAATCCACAGCAAGTAGGGTGCAGGCCAGTAGGTCTTTCTTGCCCACTGGACGTTTATTTCAGCCATCTTGGGTGGTGTATCAGCGGAGCTTAAGGAAGAGATCATCTCGTTTACGTGCAGATCGATGGCAAACCCCAGCAGCCAGAAGGCTACGCCAACTGACAGTACAATCGTTCCAACCCAACCGGTCAGCTGTCCCCAATTGTGTGTCGACACCGCTACAAGCCTCGTTCTCGTGTGGTTGATACGTCGAAAACCGGCCCAACCAAAATCTGTAGGATTTCATGTTACCGACAGGAACACTCAGATGATGGAGCTAGAGGTCGAAACTGAGCTTATGTTGTCGATTTCTTCTTTAAGACGTGCAGCTTGCTCCCTAAGAGAATTGATTTCCTCAGTCATTGCCTTGATCTGATCCGCGGCAACTCGTTTTAGGATATCAGGTTGCGTTCTTTTCAGTACGACGAGTTCATAGTCTGGGCTCTCTTTAAGGGCATCAAGAAGCCCAATTAAATCAAGAATTTGAACTTGCAGGGTTGCATACAACTTGCGCATTGAGTTGAGATTGCGCTCTTCCCCAAATTCAAGATCGACCCACCCGTTTTTCTGCATGAATGCAGACGGATCGGCTTCTATTTCGCGCAATAGGTTGATGTTGCCGGTGTCACGGGCCTCGTTTATCGCACTAGTGAGTTGTTCATAGGCCTCGCGTTTCTCAGAGCCTGATCCGAAATTAAGTTGAGTGTTATCAGCAGGTTAGCTTGACGGCGTTGCCTGGCGCTGATTCAGGGGTTTTGCTAAAAACTTCGATGGATCAACGATGTGGACCGATACCACTCGAGCCCTTCATGCGCGAACCAGACTGGCTTTGCCAAGCGATTTGGCCGATGCCGAGTGGACAGTGCTTGAACCGCTGCTTCCATCGGCCTCGCCGGTGGGGCGGCCTCGAAAATGGCCGATCCGGCGGATCCTCGAGGCGATCCTTTATCTGCTGCGTGGCGGGCTATCGTGGCGAATGCTGCCGCCATGCTTTCCGCCAGTCTCGACGCTGCGGCGCTGGTTCTACCTGTGGCGTGACAACGGCCTGTGGCTGACGCTCAACCACACCCTGCTCATGATGGCACGCGAAGCGCAGGGCCGCGAGGCCTCGCCCAGTGCAGGCGTGATCGATAGCCAGAGCGTGAAAACCACCGAATCCGGCGGGCCTCGCGGCTACGACGCGGGTAAAAAGATCAAGGGCCGCAAGCGCCATATCCTCACCGACACCGAGGGCAATCTCGTCCATGCCGTGATCCACACCGCCGACATTCAGGACCGTGACGGTGCACCGCTGGTGCTGTGCGAAATTGTCAGACGGTTCCCTTGGCTTCGGCACGTCTTCGCCGATGGCGGTTATGCCGGCGACAAACTCAGAGACGCCCTGCGTCGCATAGGCAAGTGGACCATCGAGATCATCAAGCGCTCGGACACCGCAAAAGGCTTCGAGGTACTGCCCCGACGCTGGGTGGTGGAACGAACCCTGGCATGGCTCAACCGAAACCGCCGCCTCGCCAAGGACTTCGAGCACACCATCGCATCCGAAACCGCATGGCTGTTCATCGCTTCCGTCCAACTCTTCACCAGGCACATCGCAAGGCTACGAAATCATGCAGGATAATTTTGAATCAGACTCTAAGGCCGTCGCCTCACTTATGGCTCAACAGATCGCCAGACTGAAATAGGGTGATCCAGCACGAGTACCGGTCGACTCTCAGAAATCAGAGTTCAAAGTGGCTTGTTTCCACGTTGTCGGCCAACTCACTGACGCACTATACATTGTGAGCATTTACTTTTTTGCCTATCGGGCATATGCATGCTATCGAGAATAGGAAGCTCAGAGGACCTAACATGAAACGAAGTCTGTACGAATCCGCTGCGCAGATGTTACGTACACTTCAAGTCGCGGTTTTGCCAACTGGCTTGACTCTTAGTTCAAAATTGGCGAACGGTGCAATAGTGCTCGGAAGCAATAGAAAAGGGCATGGGGGGCGCGGGGTCTATATTTACAGAGACTGCATTGAGGCAGATTTGTGTCCAATAACACAGAGTATAATTCGGGCAGGAGATGTGTTTATTGATGTAGGTGCAAATACAGGCGTGTATTCATTGTCTGCTGCGAAAACCATCGGATCACGGGGGGTCGTATTGTCGGTGGAGCCGAATGTACATATGGCGTCATGGCTCCAAAGATCGGTTGAACTAAACAATTTCAGTAATGTTCGTATTCGCAATTTTGCATTGGGGGAATCTATAGGGATAGCCGATCTTTACACAAACTATAGAAAACCGAATAGTTTTAGTTTGAATAAAATTGATGAGTTTGCTGGAACGATGTCTGTGCAAATTACAACATTAGATGAGTTGGTTTTTCGCGAGAAATTGAATCGCGTTGATTTCATAAAAATCGACGCTGAGGGAGCCGAAGGTGCGATTTTAAATGGTGCAAAAGAGACAATAAACGCATACAGACCATCAATATTGGTGGAAGTTGTTATTTCGGATGTTAATACTCTGCCGCCCGGATATAGCAAATTTCGGTTACCAGGTTCGCCAAATTCGGTCCTTTCACCAACTGATTCCGAGATAGCGAAATCATTGGTTTCTTTCGGGTATTTTATTGATATGCAAATAAACAATAAATAGGTTTTGACGTGATTGTAGGAGTGGGGAGATATTTCATAGTGATGACGCGTTTCGAGCGAACTGTATAGTGGCGCCCAGATTAGGCTAGTTTGATTGTGATTGGGGGGTGATCATGCCTAGGTTTATTATTGCGGTTTGTGCGCATGTCGTCGCACCCTCTGATTGTGTGTGGCGTGATCTGGGTCGGTAGTGTCTATCACCTGCAGGCGGCGGGCGAGACGAGCTGGCATGGCTATGCGCGCTTTGCGATCAACGCCGCGCGGCAGAGGGGTTTTCCGATCAAGGTTGCGGACGACGCGATCGAGACGGTCCCGACCAGTGCGTTCGTGACACCGGCGAAGCGGCCGCTCAACTCGCGGCTTGCAACGCAAAAGCTGCGTGACGGGCTCGGGATAGACCTGCCAGATTGGCGGGACGACGCATGGCCAACATTGTCGACACTTTTGCCCAAGGACGCATCATGAGCCGCAAGGGGATCATACTCGCAGGCGGCGCCGGGACACGGCTGCACCCT
>JAIYDI010000043.1 GCA_027487555.1 Hyphomicrobiales bacterium | reverse complement strand
AGGTGCGCGTGGCAGCGGGGCCCTTTTGGGGCGCCATGCCGTACGATAGCGGCCAGGACAGGGACGACTCCCCATCCGCCCGATCTCTCCCCGCCGGACCGTTCGTCGCGACCCCGCTTCCCGCACGGTGAGATGAGGAGAATATACGGCAGGTTTTGGGGACGGGGATAAGTTTGGGCCGGACCTGAGACCGCGCGAGAAACACCGCGCCGTCATCCGCGGGCTTGACCCGCGGACCCAGTGCCGAACTCACCATCCTCTCCGGTTGCCGAGTCTGTCGCCCGGCCATCACGGCGGGAGATCGCGCATGCCGTGCCGGCGGGAGCGCCTGTCCCTGCACCCCGAACGTCGACAGATTGACGCACGCCCCGATCATCAAACCTAGAAACGGGTTGCGTCGCGGCGCATTTCCCACGACCTTTCGTGCCTGCCACGGCCGACGGCAACGCCTCGCCTGTCGCCGCCAATGCGAGGAAACCCAATGCAGTATACCCATCTTGGCCGCAGCGGCCTCAAGGTCAGCCGCCTGTGCCTCGGCACGATGAATTTCAGCTGGACGACGGACAAGCCCGACTCGTTTCGTGTGATGGACATGGCCCATGACAAGGGCATCAACTTCTTCGATACAGCCAACCGCTATGGCCGGCCGATATGGGGGGTCACCGAGGAATGGATCGGCGAATGGTTCGCACAGGGCGGCCGGCGTCGCGAGAAAACCGTGCTCGCCACAAAGCTCTACGGCGAAATGGGGGACTGGCCCAACGAGGGCAAGCTCTCGGCACTCAACATTCGACGGGCGCTGGACGCCAGCCTCAAGCGGCTCAAGACCGACTATGTTGACCTGTACCAATTCCACCACATCGACCGGGGTACGCCCTGGGACGAGATCTGGCAGGCGATGGATGTTGCCGTGCAACAGGGGAAAATCCTCTATGCCGGCAGCTCGAACTTCGCCGGCTGGCACATCGCCAAGGCACAGGCCGTGGCCGCGAAACGCAACTTTACCGGCCTTGTCTCCGAGCAATCGATCTACAACCTGATCGAACGGACGGTGGAGCTCGAAGTGCTGCCGGCGGCGCAGGATTTCGGTCTGGGCATCATCCCGTGGTCGCCGCTGCATGGCGGTTTGCTCGGCGGCATTCTGCGCAAGGAGGGCCAGAGCGCGCGCCGGCTTGAAGGGCGCGCCGTCGAGACGCTCAACCGCCTCCGGCCGCAGATCGAGCAGTACGAGGCGTTTTGCGCGGAACTCGGTGCCGAGCCGGGTGACGTGGCACTGGCGTGGCTATTGCATCAACCCGCGGTGACGGCACCGATCATCGGGCCGCGGACCGCCGAACACCTCGACGCCGCCGAGCGCGCCGTCGCGCTCCAGCTGTCGCCCGAAACGCTGCAGAAGCTCGACGCGATCTTCCCCGGCCACAAGACGGCACCGGAAGATTACGCCTGGTGACGGGCTTGGGGGCTGCGAAGCCCCCTTCCCTTACCCCGCCCTGGTGGCTGGCACGGCGGCCCAGCCGCGCTCCACCTGCGCGATATCGCATACATGGGCGAACATCCATGCCATGCCGAACAGCGCATAATGGTTGCGCTCCGGCAGGAACTCCGCCACCGCGTCCCTGACCACATAGGCGCCATAGTCGCGCTGGCCCGCATCCCGCACGGTGGTTTCGACACAGATGTTCGTCGTGACGCCGCAAACGACGAGATTGCGTATGCCGAGGCCGGTAAGCACCGGCTCGAGCCGCGTGCCATAGAAGGCGCTGGGCCGTGACTTGTCGATGACGATCTCGTCCGGCCGGACCCCAAGCTCGGGGATCAGTTCGATCTCGTCGGTACCGTAGCCCAGCGAGTTTGCCTGCTTGCGGGCCTCCGGCGCCACGCCGACCAGGGCGCCGAAATCCACCATGCCGGGCATGTAGACATAGCGGGTGAAAATGACCGGCACCCCCGAGGCCCGCGCCAGGTTGACCAATGTCACCGTGCCCGGGATGGCGGCCCGCAACGGCGCCATGTCGATGCCGGCGCGCCCCAGCGAATCGGTATCGGAGAAGAACGCGCGCTGCATGTCGATGACGAGCAGCGCGGTATCGTGCCTTGGTACGGTGCCGGAAAAAGGCAGGATCGGATGGAGCTCGGCCATTGCGTTTATCCCACTTTCAATGGTTGAAATCGCAACCATAAGAGCGGAAATGACCGGCCCGTGCAAGCCGCTTTGCGCCCTGAAGCGCTGAGGATCGAGAAGGTCGGATCAGCGGCCGAGGCGCGGAAACAGCATGCCGGTGCGGCTGCGATACTCGGCATAGCTGCCCGACAGGTCCGATCGGGCGAACTTCGCCTCTTCGCCGCGGGCGGCTGTGACATAGATCGCGAAGATCAGCAGGAGTGATGGCACGCTCCACCAGCTGAGGGTGGCCAGCGCCCAGCCGGTCCAGAACACCAGATAGGAGACGTAGAACGGGTGCCGCACAAAGCGATATGGCCCCTGTTGCACCAGCGAGTGCGGCAGTTCCTTGTCGAAAGCGAGCCGCAGCGCGGCCGCCTTCGAGGCGACCATCGTCTCGCGGAAAAGCCAGAGGCTGGCGAGCTGTATGGCGAGCCCCAGTACCACCGGCAGGTCCGGCTGGTCGACCGTCCAGGTGAGGGCCGTATAGACGATTGCCGTCACAGAGACCGCTACCGAGATCACCTTGGTGCCCATCGGCACTTCGGCGGAGCGAAAATGCGCCCGCAAGGCCCAGGCATAGACGCCCACTGTCGCCCAGCCCACGATAGTCTGCAAAACGTCGAGGATCATACCGCAACACCCCATCCTTACGACGACCTAGTCTGCAGAAACCCGCAATTGGAAACAAGCAATGAATTGTTCACTCATGTTTCCAACCGAAACTTAGGAGTTACACGACAAGATCGTGCGTCAACGATCCGCCCGAGGCGCGACATGCATTCCATCCGATCCATTGCCACGCGACACGGCACGCTCTCGGTGATCGACAGCGGCGGCGTGGGATTTCCGTTCGTGCTGTTGCATGGCTCGGGCAGCCGCAAGGAAATCTTCGCGCCCTTGCTGGCCGAGCGCGTGACATCCAATACCCGCATCATCGCCATCGACCTGCCCGGTCATGGCGCCTCTGCCGACGCGGTGGATCCCGAAGCGGCCTACGGTATCGCCGGCCTTGCGGAAGCCGTCGTCGACGTCATCGATGCGCTGTCCCTGTCGGCATTCGGTCTCCTCGGCTGGTCGCTGGGCGGGCATCTGGGTATCGAGGTGCTCGGCCGCGATGCGCGGGTCAAGGGCCTGATGGTCGTCGGGGCGCCGCCTGTGTCCCCGGGCCCGCTGGGCATGCTGCGGGCTTTCCAGACCAATTTCGACCTGCTGCTCGCCTCCAAGGAGCATTTCACCGAGCGCGACACGCAGCGCTTCTTCGAGCTCTGCTTCCATGGCAATGGCGGCCCCGAGGACCTGGCGGCCGTCCAGCGGGCCGATGGGCGCCTTAGGCCGGTATTCGTGCGCTCGATGATGCGTGGCGAAGGTGTCGACCAGCGCCGCGTCGTCGAGGAGACGTCAGTGCCGCTGGCGATCATCAATGGCGCCGACGAGCCGTTCGCGCGGCTCTCCTATGTGCGGTCGCTGCTCTATCGGCGGCTGTGGGACGGGTATTGCTACGAAATGGAAGGCGCGGGTCATGCGCCCTTCATCGATCTGCCGGGCGCGTTCGGCGACCTGTTCCTGCGCTTCGCAGGCGACGTTGCCGCTGAAGCTGCTGCGCCCGCGAGAGTGTTTCGCCGGGCGGGGTGAAACTAAAGACCCCGAAGCGTCTGCCACGGGGCCTTCTCAGTTCGTCGGCAGCTTGCTGGCTCTTCGACTTGTCGACCAGTGCGCCGGCCTTGATCTCCCCGCGGCGCGCAAGCGCGCGAAACAGAAGAAAGGATCAAGGCCGGACGAGACTCTGGCTTAGTTCTT
>JAIYDI010000013.1 GCA_027487555.1 Hyphomicrobiales bacterium | reverse complement strand
CGCTGCGGTTGGTCCATTCGCCGTGTGCCCCGCACCCGCGGGGATGATCCGCGCGCATGGGCGTGATGGGCAGCCGAATGGACGTGTGCCCCGCACCCGCGGGGATGATCCGCTGACATGGGTCAAGAAGGACTACTGGTCGGGGTGTGCCCCGCACCCGCGGGGATGATCCGGGCTAGGATTGCCCGATCAAGCCAATGGTCGCGTGTGCCCCGCACCCGCGGGGATGATCCGCGTCCGGCCAATCCGCTGGGCCAGACCAACTCGTGTGCCCCGCACCCGCGGGGATGATCCGGGGTTTGAAGAGCGCGGCATCAGCACCAGCTGGTGTGCCCCGCACCCGCGGGGATGATCCGGCACTGGAGGAGCGCGCGCAGCGCATCACCCAGTGTGCCCCGCACCCGCGGGGATGATCCGCTGCATCTTGGCCTGTGCCTGTTGCTGGTCGGGTGTGCCCCGCACCCGCGGGGATGATCCGGTCGAGGCATTCGTCGCATCGGCGCGGGCTGGGTGTGCCCCGCACCCGCGGGGATGATCCGATGGAGGGGCGGCAGTGCAGCCGAGCTGCTGGGTGTGCCCCGCACCCGCGGGGATGATCCGCGCTTCCGCAACTCTTGGCTGACATCAACGTCGTGTGCCCCGCACCCGCGGGGATGATCCGCCGACGCGGCCAATTGCGTTTGGGAATTGAGCGTGTGCCCCGCACCCGCGGGGATGATCCGCGCGCCCTTGTTGTTGATCTGCGGCAGGGGCAGTGTGCCCCGCACCCGCGGGGATGATCCGGCTGCTGCGAATGCAGGCGCAGGAGACGGAGCGTGTGCCCCGCACCCGCGGGGATGATCCGTCGGGATTTCATCCCGTGGTGTGATGGGAAAAGTGTGCCCCGCACCCGCGGGGATGATCCGGACAGCGTAGTCATGCCGCCACCTGCCGAGCAGTGTGCCCCGCACCCGCGGGGATGATCCGCGCTTCCGCAGCTCCTGACTAACGTCAACGTCGTGTGCCCCGCACCCGCGGGGATGATCCGGGACGAGCCTAACGCATGGTCAGGGATTGCCCGTGTGCCCCGCACCCGCGGGGATGATCCGGGGGCCGTCATGTTGGCGGATTTCGTTAAGAAGTGTGCCCCGCACCCGCGGGGATGATCCGGGGTATGTATTGGGGCTCGTCCCTTGGTCTATGTGTGCCCCGCACCCGCGGGGATGATCCGTTCCAACGAGGGAACCGGTGGTGCCGAACCGCGTGTGCCCCGCACCCGCGGGGATGATCCGCTGGTGGAACTATTCCCGCGAGCAGGAAGCCCGTGTGCCCCGCACCCGCGGGGATGATCCGACCTTGATTGGCGACAGCGGATCTGAGGTACGGTGTGCCCCGCACCCGCGGGGATGATCCGCGTTGCGTTTGCTCCGCCATCGAGCGGACGACGTGTGCCCCGCACCCGCGGGGATGATCCGCGGAACGTGTCGCCGGCTGGCGTGATGAGTTCGTGTGCCCCGCACCCGCGGGGATGATCCGGACCTGGCGGACAGTGCCGTGCTGCCCGAGGAGTGTGCCCCGCACCCGCGGGGATGATCCGGACACCACGGCCCTCCGCATCGGCAATGTTGGGTGTGCCCCGCACCCGCGGGGATGATCCGTACCGATCGCGCCTCATCAACTGGACAATGGAGTGTGCCCCGCACCCGCGGGGATGATCCGCCGATGATCGTGCTTTCGGCCTATCGCAGCCCGTGTGCCCCGCACCCGCGGGGATGATCCGCCCATAGTGGCGCGCGTGCCGCAGGCGGCGCAGTGTGCCCCGCACCCGCGGGGATGATCCGCAGCGCCAGTGTGAAACCTTTCGGCATGTCAAGTGTGCCCCGCACCCGCGGGGATGATCCGCGCGGGAAAACGTCCTGAATTCTGGTATAGTGGTGTGCCCCGCACCCGCGGGGATGATCCGGACTTGGGGAGCGTCGAGCTTGTCAGCCACGGGTGTGCCCCGCACCCGCGGGGATGATCCGATCACTCTGGCGGTTGACGCATCAGCCGTTCGGTGTGCCCCGCACCCGCGGGGATGATCCGACAGGTTCGGCGGATTCGACGACGACATGGCAGTGTGCCCCGCACCCGCGGGGATGATCCGTTGGCATTCTGGTGGGACGCTGCAGAACGTACGTGTGCCCCGCACCCGCGGGGATGATCCGGACAGCGTAGTCATGCCGCCATCCTCACCTGAGTGTGCCCCGCACCCGCGGGGATGATCCGGCAAAGCTGACCGAAACGCTCGGCACGACTGAGTGTGCCCCGCACCCGCGGGGATGATCCGCGCTGTCACAGCTACGCTCACTGTCCCAACGGGTGTGCCCCGCACCCGCGGGGATGATCCGCCCCATCGTCGCCATGATCTTCGGCGTCGTACGTGTGCCCCGCACCCGCGGGGATGATCCGCGTCGCCGAGCTGCGCGACGCGGTGGGCCATGGTGTGCCCCGCACCCGCGGGGATGATCCGCTTTATGCCTGTTGGGACAAGACGAAAGGCAGGTGTGCCCCGCACCCGCGGGGATGATCCGAACTTCCAAAAGCTTTGCCGATTGATTTGCCGGTGTGCCCCGCACCCGCGGGGATGATCCGCCCTTCGGGGCTTTTTTTTTGCGCATGCCACCGTGTGCCCCGCACCCGCGGGGATGATCCGGCGGTTGAATTTGCTTACGCTGTCGGGGTGCGGTGTGCCCCGCACCCGCGGGGATGATCCGCTTATAATGAGATCGTCAATTTCCGGCGCAAAGTGTGCCCCGCACCCGCGGGGATGATCCGTGCTGAGCGCGATGTTCGCCTGGGCCATCGACGTGTGCCCCGCACCCGCGGGGATGATCCGGGCGTTGCCAGCCGGTCGTCTATGCCATCAAAGTGTGCCCCGCACCCGCGGGGATGATCCGTTCGATGGCATCGATGAAGAGTGGATCATCGAGTGTGCCCCGCACCCGCGGGGATGATCCGGCGGGCAGGTAGCACAATGCCAGCAGCAATGCGTGTGCCCCGCACCCGCGGGGATGATCCGCGCCTCGCCACCTCCAACACCTACGAGGTGCGGTGTGCCCCGCACCCGCGGGGATGATCCGTCCCAGTAATGGGGCGAGTCTGGTTTACCGGGGTGTGCCCCGCACCCGCGGGGATGATCCGCTCACGGCTCACACGCTCACGGCTCACACGCTGTGTGCCCCGCACCCGCGGGGATGATCCGGGCTGCGCGACCGCGCGGCGCAAGCCGATCGCGTGTGCCCCGCACCCGCGGGGATGATCCGACGTCTGGGGCTGGGCCAAGATGCATCCGGCAGTGTGCCCCGCACCCGCGGGGATGATCCGAACTGCCGCGATTGGCAAGGCGGGCAGGTAGCGTGTGCCCCGCACCCGCGGGGATGATCCGGCGACTGTGTCGCCATCGGACGTATAGTAGAAGTGTGCCCCGCACCCGCGGGGATGATCCGGCCTGGCCCTCGAGCCTTTCGGCTGGCAACGGGTGTGCCCCGCACCCGCGGGGATGATCCGAGCCGAGGGCCGATGGCGGGCCCTGACCACGGGTGTGCCCCGCACCCGCGGGGATGATCCGCGTACCAGCATCAGCAATGGCGTGCGGTACGCGTGTGCCCCGCACCCGCGGGGATGATCCGCGGTAAATAAGCCCCGCAGCGATCACGTCCTCGTGTGCCCCGCACCCGCGGGGATGATCCGTGGGACACAGAAGGCGCTAAGCCATTGAGTTTGTGTGCCCCGCACCCGCGGGGATGATCCGACCGGCAATGGCGAGGCCCTACCCTTGATCACGTGTGCCCCGCACCCGCGGGGATGATCCGCGCATTGTGTCCGTCGCGCCCAATCCGAACCGGTGTGCCCCGCACCCGCGGGGATGATCCGAACGGGCGGGCTGCTCCACTTGCCTGGGAACCGTGTGCCCCGCACCCGCGGGGATGATCCGTTCAGGTCGTTTGCCGAAAAGTCGATTGTCACGTGTGCCCCGCACCCGCGGGGATGATCCGTGATATGCATCCCAGCCAAGGCGGAACGGGCGGTGTGCCCCGCACCCGCGGGGATGATCCGCGCGCATGGGCGTGATGGGCAGCCGAATGGACGTGTGCCCCGCACCCGCGGGGATGATCCGGATGGCCGCTGGCTGCGCATGGATGGGCTCGAGTGTGCCCCGCACCCGCGGGGATGATCCAAGCCATCGCCGCTGTGACAGCCGCACTCGGCAGTGTGCCCCGCACCCGCGGGGATGATCCGCCCTTGCGGCCAAACGAACAGAATGAGAACATGTGTGCCCCGCACCCGCGGGGATGATCCGTACCGCACGCGCAAGCAGGCGCTGGAGGCTTCGTGTGCCCCGCACCCGCGGGGATGATCCGCCCACATACTGTTCGCGGATCCGCGCAAACGCGTGTGCCCCGCACCCGCGGGGATGATCCGCCTGGATACCAGCGGCAATTTGCGCGTGATTGGTGTGCCCCGCACCCGCGGGGATGATCCGGGCCTTCGAATGATCGGTTTCCGCCATCCCACGTGTGCCCCGCACCCGCGGGGATGATCCGCACGTGCTCGATGAGCGCTTTGTGCATGAAAGGTGTGCCCCGCACCCGCGGGGATGATCCGCGCTACGCCTCCGACGCCGGCAACCTCGATGAGTGTGCCCCGCACCCGCGGGGATGATCCGGCACGCCGGGGGGCGCTCGATGAGCTTTGAACGTGTGCCCCGCACCCGCGGGGATGATCCGTTCTCGCCAGCGAGCAAAGCATGATGCTGGTCGTGTGCCCCGCACCCGCGGGGATGATCCGGTTTGGGTCAACCCTATCGAGCACAATTGATCGTGTGCCCCGCACCCGCGGGGATGATCCGGCGCATGGGCACTCCCTGACCATGCGTCGAGGGTGTGCCCCGCACCCGCGGGGATGATCCGACCGTCTTCGTTCGCGCCACAATCAGTGGCTTGTGTGCCCCGCACCCGCGGGGATGATCCGCGTATGCAAAGCAGGCGCTATCGCCGCGCGAGGTGTGCCCCGCACCCGCGGGGATGATCCGCTACGTCGCCCAATGGCGGAACGCCTATGGCGGTGTGCCCCGCACCCGCGGGGATGATCCGCGGCGATTGGCAATGCTGGCAGATAGCACAACGTGTGCCCCGCACCCGCGGGGATGATCCGCCTGGCCGCCCATCCAGGCGGGGTCCCGCATCGTGTGCCCCGCACCCGCGGGGATGATCCGGCGAGTGGCGGGCGGCAAACCCGGCCGCAAAGGTGTGCCCCGCACCCGCGGGGATGATCCGCGCAACAAGCTGTGCGGTTGTGCCTGCTGTTAGTGTGCCCCGCACCCGCGGGGATGATCCGCAGCCGATGCTGCTGGCCGACAAGATGGTCCGGTGTGCCCCGCACCCGCGGGGGTTATCCGGCCTCGGCCATCATCATGTTGGAGTCGCGCAGGTGTGCCCCGCACCCGCGGGGATGATCCGCGGTATGCGTCGGACGCCGCGAACCTCATGGAGTGTGCCCCGCACCGCGGGGATGATCCGCACGCCCAGCCCGTAAATCCATTCGACGAGATGTGTGCCCCGCACCCGCGGGGATGATCCGTTCGACGGTATCGATGAAGTATGGATCATCGAGTGTGCCCCGCACCCGCGGGGATGATCCGTAGTCGCCGCTGTCTGGCGCGGGGCGCTGCTGGTGTGCCCCGCACCCGCGGGGATGATCCGCATCAGCAACGAGTCGCCCGCGCCATGGCTGCGTGTGCCCCGCACCCGCGGGGATGATCCGCTGCGCTCACCCGCGTCCCGGAACACAGCAGCGTGTGCCCCGCACCCGCGGGGATGATCCGGTTGTCCCGAACCGCGTCATGACGACCTCGGCGTGTGCCCCGCGCCCGCGGGGATGATCCGCTACAGGCACACTGAAGCAATGGAGCAACGCAGCGTGCCCCGCACCCGCGGGGATGATCCGTGTTTCATCTAGGTTCAAAGGCAATTTGCTCAGGACCTGTTTATCCTGTTTGAGATGTGATTCACGGTTTCCAAACGGAGGCTGTGATGGGTGATCTGTTTCTGCTGAGCGAGCGCCAGATGGCTCGGATATCGCGTTCTTCCCGCTTTCGCACGGTGTTCCGCGGGTGGATGACCGGCGGGTGGTGAGTGGCATCATCTACGTGATCCGCAACGGGCTTCAGTGGAAGGACGCGCCAACCGGCTACGGCCCGCACAAGCCGCTCTACAATCGCTTCATCCGCTGGAGCCTCATGGGCGTGTTCGATCGCAACTTCGCTGGCCTTGCCGGGGAAGGACCCAAACCTGAGCGCATCATGACCGATGCGACGCATCTGAAGGCTCATCGCACGGCGGCGAGCCTGCTTAAAAAGGGGGGATGTTCCCCGTCGTATCGGGCGAACCAAGGGTGGGCTGAACTCCAAGCTCCACACGGTCTGCGACGGTGACGGCCGGCCGATCATCCCGCTGTTGTCGGAAGGCCAGATGAGCGACCACAAGGGCGCAAGGCTCGTGCTCGACGCCTTGCCGCCGGCCTCCCATCTGATCGCCGATCGCGGCTATGACAGCGCCTGGTACTGAGAGTAACTGGAAGCACGGGGCATCGAGCCGTGCATCCCGTCGAGCCGCAGCCGCAAAGTGCTATTCGAATACGACAAGGCCATCTACCGACAGCGACACAAGGTCGAGAACCTGTTCGCAAAGCTCAAGGACTGGCGACGCATCGCCACACGCTACGACCGATGCGCCCACACCTTCATCTCCGCCATCTGCATCGCAGCAGCCGTCATCTGCTGGCTCTTATCAATGAGTCCTGAGCCTAGACGCGATGAGTGCAACGTCTAAGGCAATAGGCATCGGGCTAGTGCTCGATTTCAGCGGTTTAGTGCGCGCTCTGTTTAGGGGGTTTATCAGCAAAATCAAACACTTAGCTTCAGGTGTGCCAGTGTATGCGAACATTTTGGCCGAGCCGTGTGTGTGGGCGCGCGCGGATAGGGACTTTTGACATACACTGCTACACCGGATGATAAGTCATTGATATTAAAGATAAAAAAGTGAAAACGACTTACACTAATCGCGCACTTGCTACACTAACCCCTGATCGATGCGACCAAACCACAAACGGGAGGTCGGGAGATGCGGGAGTTGTTTCCGGCTAGTGGGGGAAAGAAATCAGGGCCGCCGTAGTGGGAAAGACCTCCATTGATCTCCCGACCTCCCGTGCCTGCCAGCCGATCGATGCGACCAACTGAACCATTGGCATTTGGCCTCGCGATCCATTCGAGATGCGAGATCAAGACCGATGGCACTCACGCCGAAACAAAGCCGCTTCGTGGCGGAATACCTGATCGATCTCAACGCAACGCAAGCGGCAATTCGGGCAGGATACAGCAGGCACACAGCGCGATCGCAGGCGTCCGACCTCCTGACAGTTCCTGACATTCAGGTTGCCATCAAGCAGTCCGCCGATGAGCGCGCCGCCAGAACCGAGACAAATGCGGATTGGGTGCTCAAGCGGCTGCGCGATGAGGCAGATGCCGACATTGCCGACTGCTACAGTGAGCATGGAGTGCTGCGGCCGATCGATGAGTGGCCGCTGATCTGGCGAACTGGCCTCATGGTGGCGATCGAGACTGAGGATCTTGAAGTTGAAGGCTCCAAGGTGGGTGTCGTCCGCAAGGTAAAGCAGTCCGATCGCATCAAGCGGTTGGAGCTGATTGGTAGGCATGTTGGCGTTCAGGCGTTCAAGGATAGCGTTGAGGTCAGCGTGACGGAGGGCCTGGCCGATCGGGTTGCTCGCGCCAAGGCCCGGGCTGCTGGGTCTTCCAGCGGAGCCGGCCACACCCGCGCCGAGGGTTCTACGCCCTACGGCGGTAGGTTGTGGGGCCCTATTGACCCAGAGTTGACGCGCTCGGTCGCATAGTTCCGTCATTGATCAGAGCTGACAGCTTGTGAGCGAGTGGATCCCCCGCAAGTTTGGCGCCGCTCACACCCTTCAGCGGAAACTGAACCTCGGCATCAACATCCAGAAAGCCGCGAACTCATTCGAACGATGCCTCCGGCAGGGCAGCGTCTGTAGTGACAGAGACGAAGCCTCAATTGGCCAAACCCAGGGACCGCCTTGTCCACTCCAGCCCAAGCTCTTCTGGCAAAGTGAAGCAGGGAGAGCCGAGGCCCTCCCTGTCGCCAAGAGTGGTAGTTGGAGCCCTCAGCCGAAGGGCTTCTTGAAGAACTCACGCACAACCGTCTCGGTCTCGCTGGGCGTGGGGAGTTCCGGCAGTGGCAGGTCCGGAGCCTTTATCTCGACTTCAATCCTCCACTTCGTGGGGTTGACCGCTGCGAAGACCTGGCCGACGACCGTCTCGGAACCCATGCCGTTGCGCTCGAGTACCCCTTCTATTGCATCGTTGATCTTCGCGACCTCGCTGTTCTCGCCGCCTTCGAAGCCGTACTTGCCGATATCGGTGAGGCTGATACCAGAGATCGCGCGGACGGCCTTGGCGATGTCGCCACTCTCATCCTTAGCGGCCTCGAAGTTGCCGTTCACGATAAGTATTGCGTTGCCGATTGTGGAGCGCATGATCTGGCTGAACACCGTCGGCGAGCAGGCTTCGTCGAGCCTTGCCTTCTGCCCAGCGATCTGGCCTTCAAGCTCGGCGCGATCGCTATCCATCTTGGGCTTCCACTCCGCGCGGTACTTCTGCTGGAACAGGCCCTTGGCGATCTCGGTCTCCATTTCAGGCGAGATGTCGACCGAGTAAACGTGCGCGATGAATTTGTCGTAGGCGATCGGATTGTCGACGGTCACTTCCCACGACGCGACCATGCCCTTGCCCTGCTTGGTGTCCTTCCATTTGTCGTACAGGTGGGTGCGGATGGCTTCGCGGATCGGGTCGAGCACTGACTGTGGGATCGTCGAAGGGTCAGCGTCCCAAGCGGCGAGCTGTGCCATCGATGCGTCGGCCTGACCGCGCAGCGCGTCGGTCGTCGAGATGAACTTGTCTTCCTGACGTTCGCAGGGGTCGACGCTTGCGAAGGCCGGTGAGACGGCGAATGCAGCGGAGCTCAACATGAGCGCGAAAGTAATTCTCTTCATGATATTTCCTCCTAGTCGTCAAGGCCCAGAGCCTTGAAGAGCTTCCGCATCTCCGAGTTGGGCCCACCGAGCAGACCGTGCTCACGGATATCCTTCACGCTGACGCCGAGAACGGCGCGGATAGCCTTGTCCAAGTCCCCGCTTTCACGCTCCGCGGCTTTGACGTTGTTTTCGATGATGTCGATACCCTTCTCGATCAGAAGGGTCTCCAGCAGATCCAGAAGGACGCTCGAGTCGACGCCTACGTCGCCCTGGGTCTCTCCCTTGGGCGCCGGGTCAGTTGTCGTTTCCTGGGCAAGGATGGGCGATGCTGTCGCCAGCATCGAGTACACAAGCAGAGCAGACACAACGCGATGGCGCATATTTCACCTCCTCCAAGGTGTAACGATCTGTTAACTGATCGATCCTGAACAGGAGATGAATACTGATTGACTGAACTTTCAGCGACTGATTTTGACTTTGACCAGGCAATATTATGACAAATTTGTGAAGTAACAATCGGTACGCCCCATATAGAGACGGCCAGTGCATTCTATGCCTTTCCCAACGCCTACGGCGAGGGTTACGTCATCCGCACAAGCTCCTCGGTAGATGTCCGGGAATTTTCTGGCTCTGCTTCATGCTACGGAACTTGAACTTCCGAAGCGATCAGAGCCAAAGCCACGCCAGCACCCAACGGCAGAACCATGATCGATGGGATCAAAACGAGGATGACAGCAACCGGTGCGTCGAGATGCGCTGCTCGTTGAGATCCGTCGCGAGCAGGGCCTTTACGAAATCTAGGCTGCCGGACTTCACTTTAGGCGCGCCAGTGTGCAGCTGTTCAAAGCCCCAAGGAGCGAGCTACTTTGGCGTACTCGATATCATCGCCCTTCAAGAGCGTTCCGAAACCCCCACGCGAGACGCCAGCGACTATAGGAGCCAGGTCGCGCAGCAGATGATCCGAGCTCCGGTTCGGCGTGATAGGGCCGCTGCCGATTATGGCACTTCTGCACAACCGTCCGCTTGATTTAGCTCTCGTCTTCCCACTGTGCGTCGTCAGAACATTTGGCTCAAGGTGGGCCGCGGGTTAGCGGAGTGTCTGGCTCGTCCTGTGGTTGATGTTATGCGGCGATCTTTCGGTGCTGCAAGCGTCGATGTTCGATGGTTTGGCGTTTGATCCTTTCGCGCTGGCTGATGATGGCTTGGGCCCTGCCGAAGTAGGCGTCGGCCGGGGTGACGTTGTCGAGGCTCTCGTGGTAGCGCCGATGGTTGTACTGCTCGACGAAGGCCTCGATCTGGCGTTCTAGATCGCCGGGCAGGAAGTAGTTTTCGAGCAGGATGCGGTTCTTGAGGGTCTGGTGCCAGCGCTCGATCTTGCCCTGTGTCTGGGGATGCATCGGAGCGCCCCGGACGTGGCTCATGTTCTGGGCCTCGATCCACTCCGCCAGTTCGCCGGCAATGTAGCTGGGGCCGTTCTTCGAGGAAATTGATCCACCGGATCGATTTCTGTTCTCTCGAACTCGCTGAGCAGACGCGGCTTGTGGTGCACATGGGCCTGATCGCAGCCTGAGGCGGTGAGCGCCAGCTCCAGCGTGTCGGTGACGTCTTCGGCCCGCATGGTGCTGCACAGCTTCCAGGCGATGATGTAGCGCGAGAAGTCGTCGAGCACGGTCGACAGGTACATCCAGCCCCAGCCGATGATCTTGAAGTAGGTAAAGTCAGTCTGCCACATCTGGTTGGGCCGGGTGGTCGGAGTGTGGAAGCGGTCTGCGGCCTTAATCACCACGAAGGCCGGGCCGGTGATCAGGTCGTGGGCCTTGAGAAGCCTGTAGAGACTGGCTTCGGACACGAGGTAGCGCTTCTCGTCGTTGAACCGCACGGCCAGGTTCCGGGGGCTCAGCTCGGACTGCTCCAGCGCCAGCTCGATGATCTGCTCATGGATCTCGGCGGGGATGCGATTCCACACTCGGCCTGGCGCCGAAGGCCGGTCCGCTAGCGCTTCCGGCCCGCCTTCGCGGTAGCGGTCATACCAGCGGTAGAAGGTTCGTCGCGCGACGCCCAACTGGTCGAGGGTGCGCTTGGCCGGCAAGTGCGACTGCTCGACGATCCCGATGATCTCGAGCTTTTCGGATGCGGGATACCTCATTCTTCGTCGCCCCCATCCGCGATCATGCTTTTTTTGAGCAGCCGGTTTTCCAGCATCAGGTCAGCCACGACTTCCTTGAGCGCGGCGGCCTCCTGGCGCAGGCCTTTGACGTCGTCGCTGCTGGCGGCGCGGGCGGTGTCTCCCGCCAGACGGCGCTTTCCAGCCTCCATGAACTCCTTGGACCAGGTGTAATGGAGGCTCTGCGCGATGCCTTCCTTGCGGCACAACTCAGCGATGCTGTCCTCGCCGCGCAGGCCGTCCAGCACGACTCGGATCTTGTCCTCGGCCGATAAGTGCCGCTGGGTCGCCCGGCGGATGTCCTTGATCACCGGCACTGCAGGCTTCTTGGTAGTCGTGGATTTAGGGCTCATCTTCGTTCCTTCGTCTCTGCGACGAGGCCAAAACCCTCCCTAAATCACAACCTCAAATCTGCGCCACAGATGCTGACGGGGGACAATGCCGGGAACTCGGTTGGCACCTTCCAGCGGATCTGGACCACGGAGGGTGTCAGGGACGGGTATTCAGGTTCCTTGGCATTCGACATCGGTATCTCCTTGCAATGCATGACCGCCGAGCCAATGGGTGTCGCAGGACCGCGGGCGGGTAAAGAGCCGCGGCCGAGAAATCGGTGGGTGTGTCACTTAGTGCAATACGCGCCCAGGCACCTGGGGGCGCCTTGGTGTTGCACGCTTACACCTTTCCGATGCAGGCAAGACGGCATCGGGGCCCACCCACCGCTGTTGCGATTCGCCCTTCGAGCCGCCTCATTGCGTGACCGGCTGGCGTTGTACATCGCGATCCCCGGTAAGTACCTGTCGTGTCCAACAAGATCGAAGGGGTGTCTCTTGGCTGGTGTGTTCTTCTCATACTCCCACGCCGACGAAGCGTTGAGGGATCAGCTCGAAAAGCAGCTCTCCATGCTCAAGCGCCAGGGCGTGATCGAGACTTGGCATGATCGCAGGATAGGGGCAGGGCAGGAAATCGCCCTGGCGATCGACGAGCAGATCAATCGGGACGAAATTATCCTGCTACTCGTTAGCCCCGACTTCCTGGCGTCCGACTATTGCTACGACATAGAGATGAAACGGGCGATGGAGCGTCATGAGGCCGGGGAGGCGATAGTCATTCCTGTCATCCTCCGGGCGTGCGACTGGCATCATGCTCCATTTGGCAAGCTCAACGCCGTGCCGCGGGACGGCAAGCCGATCACCCAATGGGCCGACATCGACGAGGCGTTCCTGCAGGTCGCGAAAGCGGTCCGGGATGCCGTCTCAAGGCTGGCGAAGACGACCTCGCCAGCCTCGGCGGCCGCGAAGGCGAAGGTGGTTCTCTCCGAGCCTGTGCCGCGGACCGGGCAGGCGCCGCGTTCAAGCAATCTGCGCCTGGCGAAGTCCTTCACGCAGCGGGACAAGGATCGCTTCCAGACAGAGGCGTTCGAGTTCATCGCCCGTTTCTTCGAGAACTCTCTGGCGGAGCTGGCGGAACGAAATCCGGGCATCGAGGGCGACTTCCGGCGCGTTGACGCCAACCGCTTCTTCGCCACTATCTATCGAGATGGGAAGGACGTAGCCAAGGCAACCATTTACATGGGTGGCGACAGCTTCGGGCGCGGCATCAACTACGTGCAGGGCCACACCACCGCCGGCAACACGATGAACGAGTCCCTCACTGTCTACGCTGACGACCAGACGATCTACCTGAAGACGATGGGCATGATGTCCTACGGCCAGGACGACAGGAAGCTGTCTCCGGAGGGAGGCGCCGAGCTCTACTGGGAGAACCTCATTCGTCCGCTGCAGGAGAGGTGGTGATCCATGCTCGCGCCCGAAGAATTCACGACCGGGACATTTGCCTCGGCACCCGCCGGTAGCCTGATCCTTCCCCGGAACGACCGCGAAGTAGCAGCCATAGTCGGTATCATCGATGCAGCCCCAGCCGTCGTGATCCTGAGTGGCCAGTTCCAGTACCACTTTTCCCGACCGCTGGAGCTGAGAATTGGTCTGGCCTCATCGTTCCTGACGTGCGGATCGAGGTCGACGAAACGACGGCCTTCGATTCTGGGTACGGCAAGCCGCTGGGCGCGGTGGTCAGGGCAAACACTTCTCTCGGCGTCTACGCTAAGACCGAGCGTTCGTTCGGTCGCGCACGGGCGGCTCCCTGATCACGGACCTTCCTGCCACCGACGAGGGCGGTGTCGGGTTCATGGAGTGGCAGGTCGTGATCGGGGCAGGGGCAGACAAACATGTGCTCCTAAAGATCGCTGTCGAGGCGACAGGGCGATGACTAACTTGATCGGGGAGGCGTCATCGGGATGCTGGTAAGCGCGACAGCCGTCCAGGCGGAGATGGCCGAGCTGAGAGACGCCGACCCTTGGCAGCTAAAGTGCATGCGCCTCTGCACAGTCGCCGTTGACCTATTCGCTGCCGCCGCCGCGGTGACGCATACGCCTCGAGAAGACGACGGTAAGGCCGCACGCGAGTTGGTTGCGCAGCAGGTTCTCGGTATCCGCGTGCTCAACAGCATGGGAGCCGCCGACGAGTTGATCCTTCAGGGCTTCTACCAGCCTGCCGGCATCATGATCAGGGACATCGTGGAGTGCGCCTATCTGCTCGACTTGTTCAGCCGGGCCCCTGAGCATCTTCCGAAGTGGATAGCGCTCGGGCAGGGAGCCGGTCTGAAAGAATTCAAGCCGGGCCAAGTCCGGGACCTGCTGAATGCGATCGATGGCATTGAACGGGCCGCCCGGCAGGCACCGTACACCTTCTATTCGCGCTACGGTACGCACCCAAACTCGGAGGCGGTTGGGCTTATCGCCCCGGAAGGCGCCGTCCAAATCGGACCTTTCGTTGATGAGACCCGGCTAATTGGGCTCACCTACGATCTTACCAGGTTTGGGGTCTTGGCAGCGATGCACCTGTGCCGCTGGATGATTGTCGTGGACCTGGTGGAGAACCGGCCTACCAGACGCTGGGCGAAGCCTGCGTGGCCATCGAGAAAGCCTTCTTGGGCTTGAACGCGCACCTGAAGAAAGTCCCGCGCAACCGCCTGCGAGAATGACGATTGCCCACCATCGACAGCTCAGCGGAACTCAATGTCCGCCACAAAGGACCTGCCGATACGCATTCGTGCGCTTCCTTCATCGCCTTCAAGTTTGGTGCCGCGTTGTATCTGGTCGAAGGCAGGCAAGACCTCTTGAATTGGCTCGTCGATGATCGGATTGCTCCGGAGTTCCTCGAGGAACCTTGTCCCCACGCCGTACCGAATAACGACCGATGAAGCGGTGCGAGTTCCAATGTGCACGGGAACCGGGAGCGCGATCTCCACCTTTCTTCCGCGAAAGCTGTCACCGTCCACCCGAAACAGCGGGCGGATTCCGCGGGTGGCAAGCTCCTCCGCTGCCTGGGCACGCTTCCTTGCTACAACTTGGAGTCTGGCGTCTTCATAGCGGCCCTTGCCTGGTGCGGCGTCCGGACTTCTACCCAATGGGGCCGACAGGGCCGATGAGGTGGCAGAAAAGCCGGCCAGCCTGAGGGCTCTCGCGCCGGCTGCACGTGCGATGGCGTCATCGGCGAACGCCATCCTGTCATCTGGGACCGACGCCTCCTCATCTCCGGGCGGGTCAATGACATGCAAGCCGCTTGTGTGAGCGCCGCCTTCAACACCAATGAAGAGGCCGCTCGCCAGTCGCTGTCCGGTGTACCCGATTGGAAAATTGATCGTTCGCTTCTGCGCAACTGCGCCGGTTGGATTGGAACCAGCCGTTCCAAGCTGCAGAGCTCGATACGCGGAGGAGGTCTGCGTGCCCTTGCACTCGATGACGTGCCAGAGTCCGCTGGTATAATTGGCGACAAAGTCCGGCGATTTCCCAGGCCCACGCTTTTTGGCCTTCACCGCACTCGCTCCGGCTGATGAGGCGAGCCGTTGGGCGAAGTAGCGCCCGTCCGCGACGGTTGCGACATCGAGTTTTCCGAGCAACCAATAGATGGGTAGACCCATGCCAAAGTCGTCGCTCAAGATGGTCTTCTGATGCGAGTCCAGTTCGTGGAACGCCGTTGTGAGCCGAAGGTCCGCGTCTCCCGAGATGGCGTGCAGATAACGCACCCAAGCCCAGAACTCACTCAGGGAAACGCCTGAGGAATGCGATGGTGTTGTGAGGTAGCCGATCGTCAGTAGCAATGCGGGAATGTTGATGGTGCACGATGCCGGAGAGGCCCCGAACGTTGACGGATAGACTGGTGGCCCTGGCTTCGGCCAAGTCGTTCGGTCGATCGTAACCCGCAATGTTCGATCCATGGACTAGTCCTCGTTGAAGCCGCTGCCTAGGCCTCTTTACAGTCTACGACGGCTCGGATGAAGCTCACCATCAGCTTGTTGGCCGCGGCCATGGCTAGACCCTTCTGGGTAAACTGCATATCGGAGTTTCCCGACCCGAGGACCGGTTGGTCTTGAAGGCTGACAAGGACGCGTTCGATGACGCTCCGGGACCATGTTCGAACTCTACGTGTGCCTGCTGTCCTCGCCCTGTTGTGCCCCGGCCGCATTAACGGTCCAGAAGCCGGCGAAGGACAACTTTTCCAGCGCCCCCCGCATTGCGATCGCCGAAGCGAATCGCTTCGACGGGTCCGGATCTATGGCGCTTAGGACGGCTCTGCCACGGATAGGGAAAGCTCGACGAACGCAAGGAGTCTGCCCTCGATCGGACCACCCGATTTTTCGACGTGTGTGTTGTTCGCGCGCGGTTGGCGACTTGGCGGTTGTCATGTACGTGTTAGACGGCGATGTTAAGCTGGCCGTCGAAGGGGCAAGTCAGTTCTTCGAAAAGGCCAGTATCCTCACTCTCGCAGAGCCAGCTCCAGCTCCAGCGGCGAACTGACCGGTTACGGATCAAGTCGACAGGCCGGGACTGGCATCGGCCTTTCAGCCGCGCAGGCGGCTGGTGCCCGACTCCAGCTCGGGGGTGAAGGTGCCCGAATCTATGAGCCGCCTACGCGGCAGGTCATCATTCGACGCGGACCGGCGCCGATTAACGACAGATGTCACCAGACGTTTGTAGGCTTGGCTAAACTTGGATCCGTTCAAAGTTTGGGGCTCATTCCGTTGTTGGCCGGAAGGCTCCGGGGGCCTCGCAGGCCATAGGCCCAGTTACCCCGCGTCAATCAGGAAAATCCCAACCGAGACCCAGAATGCGAAAAAGCCCGGAAATCCGGGCTTCTTGCTGACCATCAGGAAAGATCATTTAGAAGCTAGCAGCAACAAGTGAGATCATTCGCCACGCTTACGGTCGGCGTTGTCGTCCCGCAATCCTCGCAATTCGTGCAGTATGCCGCTACCTCTAATTGGACCTCGCGGCAGGGGCCCCGTCCGCACCAGCGCCGCCTCATTCGCACAACAGGCGTTATGGGCCGCCCTGAATTGTTGCAGTGAGTTCACCGGGGTCCGACCTGGACTTGCTGCGACGACCAAGCGGTACTCCCTCACCTTAGGGAGCAACGCAGAATGGGTCGCCGGAAGCAAGAAAATCAAGTCGGACACCTGTTCGCTCTCGCCACCGCCCGCCTGGAAGACGCTCATAGCATCGCAACTCTCGGCCAAAGCTCCCGCCTCTCCCGCGCCGAGCAGAGGAACTTGCAACGCCGGCTGCTGCGCGCCATCGAGCGCTGCCGCCTCGCGGCTGAGCGCATCGGCGACAGCCTCGACTGATCGCCCGTAGACCTAAGCTGCCCCGAGCATCGCCATTTGCTCGTCCCAGCGCATTGGCAACCGCTCACGCCAGATGAGCTTGTTCGCCGTTAGGCCAGCCGGCTGCCGCCCCGCCAGAATCTGCTCGACCAGTTCGGGCGACAGGAAGGCCAGCGGCAGCACCTGACCGACATAGGTGTCGGTGAAGCCTTCGGCGGCGCAAATTTCTGCCATGGATCCCACTTTTCCGGTCTTCAGCCGTTCAGCCCAGTCCCAGGCGCGCACAACGGCAGTGACCAGTGACGGGTTCGGCGCCGCGCCATTGCTGGCGCCGGGCAGCACCAGCTTCATCTGCCGTCCGCGGCGTGCCGTGACGAAGGGCACCGCCACTGCGAACTCGCTATCGTCAGGCGCGTTGGTCGGCCAGATGCCAGTTGGGCGGGCGAGGCCAAGCACTGTTCGCGTACTGGCGACCGAGAACACCAGCTGTATTCGGTTGTGGCCTACGATCACCTTTCGGAGCATCTGGCGAAGCTTGGATTGTAGGTTCGCATCGACCCGGACACCCAGCGCCTGCAGCAGACGGCGCGCGCCATCCATCACCACCGGCGCTTCAGTGGCGCCATCTGAGTTCAGACGGTGCAGAAGACCGCGCTGATCGGCAAGGACGCTCTGTACCCCGGTGATCACGGCACCCTCGATCTCGGTGGCCGGCAAGCGGGTCGGCGGAAGTCGATCAGTTTCAGCTTCGCCGGTGTCGGGCTGCTCGACATAGTAGCGGTAGCGCTTCGACCCCTTTTTGGCAGCACTCGGAATGAAGCGAGCGCCTGACTCAGCGTGCAGCAGTCCCTCCAACAGATGCGTCTGTGCTTTGGCACGTCGGCGCCGGGACCGAGACCCTTGGGTGTTCTCTGCCAGCAAGGACTGAACCGCATCCCAGGTCACCTTGTCGATGATCGCGGCATGCTGACCGCGATGCGAAGTGTCGCGGTGCGGCACCCGACCGATGTAGATGGGGTTCGCAAGCAGCTTGTAGAGGTGCCCGCGGGTGAAGGGCCGGTTGCCGTAGTGGTTACCCTTGGCCGAGTAGCGGGCTGCCGTTCGAATGCTTTCGCGCTCAAGTCGATCAAGCAGAGCAGGGACGGTCTTCTCCTCCAGGTAGAGCGAGAACAATCGACGGATGGTTGCGGCATCGGTGTCGTTGACCACCAGCTGCCGGCCGATAACGTCGTAGCCCATGGGTGGCACCCCACCCATCCACATGCCCTTCTTCTTGGATGCCGCGATCTTGTCGCGGATGCGCTCACCTGTGATCTCCCGCTCGAATTGGGCAAACGACAGCAGCACATTCAGCATCAGCCGACCCATCGACGTCGTGGTGTTGAACTGCTGCGTTACCGAGACGAACGATACGCCATGCTTGTCCAGCACCTCGGCGAGTTTGGCAAAGTCGGTCAGCGAGCGGGTCAGCCGGTCGATCTTGTAGACGACGATGATGTCGACGCGCCCCGACTTCACCAACTCGATCAGCTGATGGAGGGCAGGACGATCCATGTTGCCGCCCGAAAAACCGCCATCATCAAATCGGTCGGGCAGCGGCTTCCAGCCTTCATGTTCCTGCGAGCGGACATAGGCCTCGCACGCTTCCCTCTGCGCCTCTAGCGAGTTGAAGTCCTGCTCGAGACCTTCCTCCGACGATTTTCGGGTGTAGACCGCACAGCGAAACGTCTTCTTCTCACCCATCACGACACCTCAGCCGCGTGTTCGGCTTGGGAGCCTACTCGGGGACCCCGAAGCCTTTGCTTGGGAAGGGTGAGGCCAAAGAACTTTGGCCCCGACCACTTTGTGCCGGTGATCGCCACCGCGACAGCCGACAGCGTTCGATAGGTCGCCCCCCGCCACACCAGACCGTCGGCGGCGACATCGACCACTTCCGTCATGCCGTTCCACTCGCGCATCAGGCGTGTGCCTGGGGTCAGGGTCAGAGTCTGCACGACCGACGGTCGGACGGGCACCTCTGCATCGACCTGGGTCTCAGCCGTCGCTCGGGCGGCTCGCAACTCGGCAGCGAGTTTCTGGAGGTGGCGGATGGTCTTTGGCGTCAGCCCGCCGAACGCCTTCTCCTGCAGCCGGTAGGCAATACCAAGCCGGAGTAGCCCAGCCCGGATGCGCAAGGGCGGATCCCGCTCGTACAGTGCAGACCACTTTTGCTGCAGCGCCTTGGTGTCGAGAGTGTCGAGCGCGCTAATCTCGCGCTCGACTGCTTCCTTGCTCGGCCGCTTCGTCACTCGTCGGCTCCCTCGGTGGCTATGCCATAGACTCGGCCCCGGCTCTCGACGATCTCGGATGTGACCTCAAGGTTCAGCTTCTTCTTGAGATTGCCGCTCATCGCGCCTCGGACCGAGTGCGCCTGCCAGCCGGTGGCTTCCATCAGCTCGGTGATCGTGGCGCCCTCTGGCCGCCGCAGGGCTGCGATCAGGGAAGCCAGCTTTGTGCCTGGCTTTGGGAGGCTACTGTCCGCGAGGTCAACCTTGGGCGGCTCTACGCTGCCCCCGAGCCGGCCGGTGATGGCCGTTTCGCGGGCTTCGTCGACGGGCAGGGTGCCATCGGTTTCGTGGACGACGTGCTCGATCGGGTCAATCCCGATGGCCTTCAACCCTTCGGTCGAGATGACTAGGGTGGTGCGTCCCAACTCCGCCGTGTCGCGCCAAAGCTCTTCGGCCGGCATGATCGACCGCTCGATCACCAATTCGCGGCGGAGCAGGCTCTTGAGGATGACGCCAAGCGTGCCGCGGTTGTCGCCAAGCGACTTCGGTAGTGGCAGAACGAGGCCGCTTTGCCGGGCTGCGGCGGCGGAGAGGATGACGCGCTGGGCGTCGGTGAGTTTGATGTTGGCCATCGGGCCCTCCTTCGATCATAAGCCCGGCGCGGACCGCAGGGCTTGCACTGACCGAAGCCCGGAGTGGGTCCGGGCGGGCGCCGTGGGTGGCGTGACGAGGACAGCAATGCTTGCTGTGGGCTAGAAGTCCAGCGAGGTAGATTGAGTGCCAACTGGTTTCTGGCGCGGAAAACGCCAGCCCTCCGCGCCTAGTTCCGTCCGCTGCGCGAGCGAGCCGCCTAACTGAATGCCTGGTTGTAGTGCCTCGCAAATGCCTCCATCGTCGTCGACCGAATAGGCAACTTGGACAGGAGTGCAGCATGGTCGATGCGGGTTGCCATCAGGTCGGGATTTTCTGCGACGGCCGCGTACAACAATGCAACGGCATCGCCGCCCCCACCCATGGTGCGATCCATGATCTGACCGAACTCAGTCGGTGGCATCGGGCGGAACGAGACCGTCCGGCCCAGCGCCCGAGTGAACGAATGAGCGATCTCGGGAAGGGTCAGCTTTTCCGGACCCGATATCTGGATCGCCTCACCCGGTGCATCCGCAAGGGCGAACGCAGCCACCGCGAACGCAGCTGCATCTTCCTGGCTGATCCACTGCAGCGCTAGGGTCTCGGGAATTGGGTAGGCCACCCGGTCGGCGCTCGCCACTTCTGGTGCGGTCCACGGCCCAAGCAGGTTCTCCATGTAGAGCGTCGGCTGCAAGGCAACCCACTCGAGGCCGCTGGCTTCCAGCATCTCCCGAATGGCCAGCCGAATGTCGACGCCAGGCGCACCGGTCCTGACAGGCGGAATGCCGCCAGTAGCGTTCCAGACGATGCGCCCAACCCCGGCTTTCCGCGCTGCCTCAATGAGTGCGGTGGCATGAGCTTCATTTGGTCCGAGGAAGGGAAGGATCAGAAACAGCCCTTCACGCCCATTCATTGCCTCCGTGATTGCGGCATCGTCGTCGTAGCTGCCTTCGACAACCTCAGCGCCAAGGACAACGAGATCGGCTACCTTTGCCGGATCGCGCACAAGGAGCCGGACGGCATGACCGGCCTCCAGCAGTTGGCGTGCGACCGGACGGCCCTGTACGCCGGATGCGCCGGTCACCAGGATTTTGGACATGAACTTTCCTTTCGAGCGAAATGTCTCGCTCGTTAGGTTGCCGCTTGCTATGAATTCATCAAGAACGCATAATTATCTGACCTACTCAGGATAATCATACTATGGGCGCTCCCCTTGTTTTGACGCATTTCGGATGTCCCGTTACCCGAGCGATGTCGACGATTGGCGGCAAATGGAAGCTGTTCATCGTCTACCACCTGATGGGTGGGACGCGGCGTTTCGGAGAACTGCGCCGACTGATGCCAGATGTAACCCAGCAAATGTTGACGGCGCAGCTTCGTGAGCTGTGAACCGCACCGGGAGTTCCGGAGGCTGTTTGGTTTAAGTTACGCAGCCATGGCCGGTTGTTCCAGTACGGCGTAGAAATTTGCCTCAGCTTCCGCTGGAGGTATGTTGCCGATGGGCT
>JAIYDI010000023.1 GCA_027487555.1 Hyphomicrobiales bacterium | reverse complement strand
CCTTGTTCGCTGCGACACCGGAGCAGATATGCCGCAAGCCGTTCCACCCCGGAACGCAGTTTGAGTTCCTTTTGGTGTTTGATCACCCCGCGATAGCAGCTTGCCAGTTCGACGACGATCGCCCTTGCGAATGCATCGTCCTGCTCAAAAGCCCGCCGGACGTCTTCGGACGGGATCATCAAAATGCGTGACTTGTCGGCGGTCCGAGCCGCCATGAGATATACTGCATCCTTGACTACAGCTGCCAGGATGAAGGTGCCGTAGGGGGCGACTATTGCCATGGTCGTTTCACGGCCGTTCCACGATGCGTAGAGTTCGACGCAGCCCCCCACGACGACGAACAGGAAGTCGGCTCGATCCCCTTCGCTGAACAGCTCGACGCGGGTGGGGAAGGACTGAAGGTATGCCGCACGAAACAGCGCGTCAAAATGGGGCTCGCTCATACCCGCAAACAGGGGCAAGCCCCTGAGGCTCGTCAGGTCGTCGGGACGCACGGCCCTTCCTCCTCGACTTGATTGAGATCAAAGGTCTGCTTGATCTTTTTTGCAGTGTCAATACCGGCCCGCGGAGCTGACCGATGATGGATTTTGGATTGGCGATTCTTTTGGAGGGCTCGGTCGACCCAGTTGATCTGGATCAAGCCTAAAATCTCCGCCCTAGCGAACTCTGAGTTGGAGCTCAGCTCCTCTAGGGCGCTGCTGTTTTCAGAGGGGATTACCGATGGCCGAGATCGCACGCGTCTCGAAGGCGCAACAAAACACCGCTCTTGGTATGAGCACCTTCGCCTTCACGGTGTGCTTCGCTGTTTGGACAATCTTCTCCATCATCGGCGTCCAGATCCAGGCGGACTTGGGGTTGAGTGATGCGCAGCTGGGACTGCTCATCGGCACACCCATCCTGAGCGGTTCGCTGTCGAGGGTGCTGCTCGGCATATGGACCGATCAGATCGGCGGCCGGATCATGAGCGTCCTCACCATGGTCCTGGCGGCCGTAGCGACGTTCCTTCTTTCATATGCCGCCACCTACGAGATGATGCTGCTGGCGGCCCTCGGCCTGGGGCTTGCCGGTGGTTCGTTCGCGGTCGGCGTAGCCTATGTGTCAAAGTGGTTTCCCCCGGAGAAGCAGGGCACTGCATTGGGGATATTCGGTGCGGGCAATATCGGCGCGGCGGTCACCAAACTCGCAGCACCGTTTGTGATGGTTGCCTTTGGTTGGCCGGTCGTTGCCCAGATCTGGGCCGCGGCACTGGTGGTCACGGCGGTGATCTTCTGGTTCACCACCTCCGACGACCCCGAACTGGTCGAGCGTCGCGCCAAGGGGATCAAGGCCAAGGGCACGCTGCTGCAGCTTGAGCCGCTCAAGAACATCCAGGTCTGGCGCTTCTCGCTGTACTATTTCTTCGTCTTCGGCGCGTTCGTCGCCTTGTCGCTGTGGCTACCCAAGTACTTGATCGGTGTCTACGGACTGGACATCAAGGTCGCCGGCGTCCTCGCTGCGGCGTTTTCGATCCCGGCAAGCTTGTTTCGAGCCTATGGCGGTCATTTGTCGGACCGTTATGGCGCACGGGCGATCATGTATGTGACTTTTGCGGTTTCGGCGGTCTGCACTTTCATGCTGGCCTACCCCCACACCGACTACGTTATCCACGGGGTCCACGGGACGATCAGCTTCTCGACCCAGATGGGTCTGGTGCCGTTCGTCATGGTGCTGTTCGTGCTCGGGTTCTTCATGTCGCTGGGCAAGGCAGCGGTCTATAAGCACATCCCCGTCTACTATCCCGGCAATGTCGGAGCCGTCGGTGGCCTTGTCGGCATGATCGGCGGCCTCGGCGGCTTTGTGCTGCCGATCGCGTTCGGCGTGCTGTTGGACGTCACCGGCCTGTGGACCAGCAGCTTCATGCTGATGTTCGGCGTCGTGGTGGTGTCGCTGCTGTGGATGCACTTCTCAATCCGCACAATGGAGAAGGCGGCGTCCCAGGACGCCTGGGCCAGACTTCCGCAACTGCCCGAGATGCAGGCGTTGCACAAGCCAGACATGGCGGGGACGGCCGCCAAGGCGATCGACGACTGGCGGCCGGAAGACCCGGCGTTCTGGCAGTCCAAAGGAAAGGCGATCGCGGCGCGGAACCTGTGGATATCGATCCCGAACCTCCTGCTGGCTTTTTCGGTATGGATGGTGTGGAGCGTGGTCATCGCCAAACTCCCAAGCGTTGGCTTCAAGTTCACCACCGACGAACTGTTCTGGCTAGCGGCGCTCCCCGGCCTTTCCGGCGCGACGCTGAGGATATTCTACTCGTTCATGGTGCCGATCTTCGGTGGCCGTCTGTGGACCACGCTGACCACGGCCTCGCTAATCATCCCGGCGATGGGCATCGGCTATGCGGTGCAGAACTCGGAAACGCCGTACCTGATCTTCCTCGTGCTGGCGCTGCTCTGCGGCCTTGGTGGCGGCAATTTCGCCTCCTCAATGTCCAATATTAGTTTCTTCTTTCCCAAGCGGGAGAAGGGCAATGCGCTCGCGTTGAACGCGGGGCTGGGCAATCTGGGCGTCAGCGTCATGCAGTTCCTGATACCATTGGTCATCACCGTCGGTGTGTTCGGTGCCATTGGCGGAGAGTCGCAACCTCTCAATGAAACGACCCGGCTCTGGCTGCAGAACGCCGGGTTCATCTGGGTACCGTTCCTAGTCGTGGCGGCGCTGGCCGCCTGGTTTGGGATGAACGATCTCGCCGCCGCAAAGTCCTCGTTCAAGGACCAGGCAGTCATCTTCGGGCGCACCCACAACTGGCTGATGTGTTGGCTCTATACCGGTACTTTCGGTTCGTTCATCGGCTATTCGGCCGGCTTCCCGCTGCTGGCCAAGATCGCCTTCCCAGAGGTGAACTCGCTGCAATACGTCTTCCTTGGGCCGTTGGTGGGAGCGCTCGCACGGGCCGGAACGGGCTGGATTGCTGATCGCTGGGGTGGTGCACGAGTGACCTTCTGGACATTCGTGCTGATGATCGCGGCGGTTGGCGGCGTGCTCTACTTCATGGCCACCAAGGAGCAGCCCGGGGCGTTCTGGGGGTTCTTTGCGATGTTCATGGTCCTGTTCCTCGCGACCGGGATTGGCAACGCCTCGACCTTCCAGATGATCCCGGTGATCATGCGCAAGGAAATCGACCGGCTCATGCCGGACCTGGCGCCAGCGGATCGTGTCCGTCAGGCCGACAAGGAATCGGCGGCGATCATCGGCTTCACATCGGCGGTGGCGGCCTACGGAATGTTCTTCATTCCCCGTGCGTATGGCACCTCGATCCAAATGACCGGCGATGCCTCGGCCGCACTGTGGGGGTTCCTGATCTTCTACGTGACCTGTCTGGGGCTCACTTGGTTCGTCTATACGCGCCGCGGCGGTCTGCTGCATGACATCGAAAGAAGCCGAGGCGGCGATGCAGCCGGCGAGGCACGACGTTCGGAACGGAGAGTGTGATGAGCCTGCTGCTGGATCGACTGAACTTTTTTACCCGGCCATCGCGCTTTTCTGACGGGCACGGCGTCACCACAGCCGAAAGCCGCACCTGGGAGAAGGCGTATCGTGGGCGATGGCAGCACGACAAGATCGTGCGCTCCACCCACGGGGTGAATTGCACCGGTTCGTGCTCGTGGAAGATCTACGTCAAGGGCGGTATCGTCACCTGGGAGACCCAGCAAACGGACTATCCCCGCACCCGTCCCGATCTGCCGAACCATGAGCCGCGCGGCTGCGCCCGAGGCGCCAGCTACTCGTGGTACATGTACTCGGCCAACCGGGTTAAGCATCCGCTGATCCGGTCGCGGCTGCTCAGGCTGTGGCGAGCGGCGCGAGCGACATTGGCTCCAGTCGCCGCCTGGGCCTCGATCGTGGAGACCCCCGCCAAGCGTCGCGACTACACCAAAGTGCGCGGGCACGGCGGGTTCGTGCGGGCCCGCTGGGACGAAGTCAACGAGATCATTGCCGCGGCGAACGCCTACACGGTGCGTAAGCACGGGCCGGATCGTGTCATCGGCTTTTCGCCGATCCCGGCTATGTCGATGGTCTCGTATGCGGCCGGCTCGCGCTACCTGTCGCTGATGGGCGGCGTCTGCATGTCATTTTACGACTGGTATTGCGACCTGCCGCCGGCTTCGCCCATGACCTGGGGCGAGCAGACCGATGTCCCGGAATCGGCAGACTGGTACAATGCCGGCTTCCTGATGCTGTGGGGCTCGAACGTGCCGCAGACGCGGACGCCCGATGCCCATTTCTATACCGAGGCCCGCTACAAGGGCGCGAAGTCGGTGGTGGTCTCGCCGGATTACTCTGAGGCGGCCAAGTTCGCCGACCTCTGGCTGCACCCCAAGCAGGGCACCGATGCCGCTCTGGCGATGGCGATGGGGCATGTGATCCTGAGAGAATTCCATCTCGACCGGCAGGCGGAGTATTTCGAGGACTATTGTCGCCGCTACACCGACATGCCGATGCTGGTTCGTCTTGTCGAGCAAGACGGCCAGATGGTCCCTGAGCGGCTGCTCCGGGCGTCGGACTTCGCCGGCAGCCTGGGTGAGGACAAGAATGCCGACTGGAAGACGGTCGCGATCGACGGCAAGACCGGCAACGTGGTCGTGCCACAGGGTTCAGCCGGGCACCGCTGGGACGGCGGCGGCAAATGGAACCTCGAGCAGAAAGACGGCTTGGGAGCGGACGTGGAACTGAAGATGTCGCTGATCCTCGAGGAGGAGCGCGACGCGGTGGCGGCCGTGGCCTTCCCGTATTTCGGCAATCGGGAGCACGACCATTTCGAGGGCACCGACCATGCCAGCGTCCTGGTTCGTTCGGTTCCGGCCAAACGCGTGCAACTGTCCTCTGGAGAGGCGCTGGTCGCGACGGTGTTCGATCTCCTCGCGGCCAATTACGGGCTGGAACGCGGTCTGGGCGGCGCCAACGTCGCAACCAGCTACGACGAGAACGTGCCTTACACGCCGGCCTGGGCCGAGAAGGTGACCGGCGTGCCGCGCGCGCAGATCATCTCGGTGGCGCGCGAGTTCGCCTCGAATGCCGAAAAGACCCAGGGGCGTTCGATGGTGATCGTCGGCGCGGGGCTGAACCACTGGTACCACATGGATATGAACTACCGGGGGATCATCAATCTCCTGGTGATGTGCGGCTGCGTCGGCAAGTCCGGCGGCGGCTGGAGCCACTATGTAGGCCAGGAAAAACTCAGGCCGCAGACCGGCTGGCAGCCTCTGGCGTTCGGCCTCGACTGGAGCCGGCCGCCGCGCCAGATGAACTCCACGTCGTTCTTTTACGCCCATACCGACCAGTGGCGCTATGAGACCCTCGACGTCAGTGAAATCCTGTCGCCCACTGCCCCCAAGGGTGACTGGAACGCCAGCCTGATCGACTACAATATCCGCGCCGAGCGCATGGGCTGGCTGCCTTCGGCGCCTCAACTCAAATCGAACCCTCTCGATATCGCCGCAGCAGCAGCCAAGGCAGGCAAGGAGCCCAAAGACTACGTCGCAGCCGCGTTAAAATCGGGCGAGCTCGAACTCAGCTGCGAGGATCCCGACGATCCGGCGAACTGGCCGCGCAACATGTTCGTCTGGCGCTCAAACCTGCTCGGCTCCTCGGGCAAGGGCCACGAGTACTTCCTCAAGCACCTGCTCGGTACGACGCATGGCGTGATGGGCAAGGATCTCGGCGAGCAGGGCCGCGCCGGCTCCAAGGAGGCCGTTTGGCATGACGAGGCGCCGGAGGGCAAGCTCGATCTGCTCGTGACGCTCGACTTCCGGATGTCGACCACCTGCGTCTACTCCGACATCGTGCTGCCCACCGCCACCTGGTACGAAAAGAACGACCTCAATACCTCCGATATGCATCCCTTCATCCACCCGCTGTCGAGCGCGGCCGATCCGGCTTGGGAGGCGCGCAGCGACTGGGACATCTTCAAGGGACTGGCCAAAACGTTCTCGACCATAGCGCCCGAGGTGCTTGGCATCGAAGAGGACACTGTTCTGGTGCCCATCCTGCACGACACGGCGGGCGAGCTGGCGCAGCCGTTCGACGTCGCGGACTGGAAGACCGGGGCTATCGATCCGATCCCGGGCAAGACCATGCCTAACGTGGCCGTGGTCAAGCGCGACTACCCCAACCTCTACAAGCATTTCACTGCCCTGGGGCCACTGCTCGCCAAACTCGGCAATGGCGGCAAGGGTATCGGCTGGAATACCGCGCACGAGGTGGAGGCGCTGGGCCGTCTCAACGGCACCGTCACCGAGGACGGTCCGACCAAGGGCATGCCGCGCATCGATACCGACATCGACGCCAGCGAAGTGGTGCTGATGCTTGCTCCGGAAACCAATGGCGAGGTGGCGGTGAAGGCATGGGAAGCTTTGTCCAAGGCCACCGGTCGCGAACATGCCCACCTGGCCCGGCCCAAGGAAGACGAAAAGATCCGCTTCCGGGACATCGTCGCGCAGCCGCGCAAGATCATCTCGTCGCCGACCTGGTCCGGCATCGAGAGTGAGACTGTGTGCTACAATGCCGGCTACACCAACGTGCACGAGTTGATCCCCTGGCGCACGCTGACCGGGCGTCAGCAGCTCTATCAGGATCACCTGTGGATGCGGGCCTTCGGGGAGGCGCTCTGCCTCTATCGTCCGCCGATCGACACCAAGACCATCAAGCCGGTGATCGACAGCAAACCCAACGGCAACAGGCAGGTGGTACTCAACTTCATCACGCCGCACCAGAAGTGGGGCATCCACTCCACCTACTCCGATAATCTTTTGATGCTGACCCTCAATCGGGGTGGGCCGGTTGTCTGGTTGTCCGAGGTCGACGCGGCCAAGGCCGACATCGTCGATAACGACTGGGTCGAAGCCTACAATTCCAACGGCGCACTGGTGGCGAGGGCCGTCGTTTCGCAGCGCATGAAGGAGGGGACCCTCTTCATGTACCACGCCCAGGAGAAGATCGTGAACACACCCGGCTCCGAGATGACCGGCAACCGCGGCGGCATTCATAATTCAGTGACGCGCGCCATCATCAAGCCGACCCACATGATCGGCGGTTACGCACAGCAATCCTACGGGTTCAACTACTACGGTACCGTTGGGTCCAACCGCGACGAGTTCGTCATCGTCCGCAAGGTCGACAGGGTGGATTGGCTCGAAGGGCCCTACACCGAGAAGGTGGAGGCAGCAGAATGAAGATCCGCGCGCAAATCGGCATGGTGCTCAACCTCGACAAATGCATCGGGTGTCACACCTGCTCGGTGACCTGCAAGAACGTTTGGACCAATCGCGAAGGCGTTGAATATGCTTGGTTCAACAATGTCGAAACCAAGCCCGGCATCGGTTATCCCAAGGAATGGGAGAACCAAAAGAAGTGGAATGGCGGCTGGATCCGAAAGCCCAACGGTAAGGTAGAGCCGAAGATCGGTGCCAAATGGCGGGTGCTGGCAAAGATCTTCGCCAACCCTGACCTGCCGGAGATCGACGACTACTACGAGCCGTTCGATTTTGACTATGGGCACCTGCAGAACGCCGGGGAACTCGAGGCGTTCCCGACCGCTCGCCCGCGCTCGAAGATCTCAGGCGAGCGCATGGAAAAAATCGAGTGGGGTCCCAACTGGGAAGAAATCCTCGGCGGCGAGTTCTCCAAGCGCTCAAAGGACGTCAACTTCGAGGGTGTCGAGGCCGAGATCTACGGCCAGTTCGAAAACACCTTCATGATGTACCTGCCGCGGCTGTGCGAGCACTGCCTCAACCCGACCTGCGTTGCGTCCTGTCCGTCGGGTGCCATCTACAAGCGCGAGGAGGACGGAATCGTCCTTATCGACCAGGAAAAATGCCGTGGCTGGCGCATGTGCATCTCGGGGTGTCCCTACAAGAAAATCTACTACAACTGGTCGTCGGGAAAGTCAGAGAAGTGCACCTTCTGCTATCCGCGGATCGAGGCGGGTCAGCCGACAGTATGCTCGGAAACCTGCGTAGGCCGTATCCGCTACCTGGGCGTGCTGCTCTATGATGCCGATCGCATCGCCGAAGCGGCGGCAACGCCTGACGAAAAGGATCTTTACGAGGCGCAACTCTCGGTCTTCCTCGATCCCCACGATCCGGACGTGATCGAACAGGCGCGCAAGGACGGCATCCCCGAAGCATGGCTCGAAGGCGCTCGAAACTCCCCAGTCTACAAGATGGCGATGGACTGGAAGGTGGCGTTCCCGCTCCACCCCGAGTACCGCACGCTGCCGATGGTCTGGTATGTGCCGCCGCTCTCGCCTGTGCAGTCGGCTGCGGCCTCGGGCAAGATCGGCGTCGACAGCGAGAACATGCCGGACGTCCGCTCGCTCCGAATTCCAGTGCGCTACCTGGCCAACCTGCTGACAGCGGGCAAAGAGGAGCCGGTTGTCCTCGGGCTGGAACGCATGCTGGCAATGCGCGGCTACATGCGCGCCAAGACCGTCGATGGCGTGATCGATGATGCGATGGGCCAGCGCGTCGGCCTCAGCAATCAGCAGATCGAGGACATGTACCAACTGATGGCCATCGCCAACTACGAGGACCGCTTCGTCATTCCGACAAGCCATCGAGAGCTTGGCGAGGATGTCTATGATGAGCGCGGGTCCTGCGGCTTCTCGTTCGGCAATGGTTGCTCGGGTGGCACTTCGGCGCCGGACCTCTTCGGCGCCAAGCGCACCCGCGTCATCACCCCGGTCGACCTCATGAAGGGAGGCGCGTGATGCCCAATGCTCTGAAGATCGTCTCCCTTCTGCTTTCCTATCCGACCGCCGATCTGCTGGCGGCCGCCCCGGAGCTGCGCGACGCCATTCGCAGCGATCTGATGACAGGGGGGCGGGAGAAGGCATGGCTGGATGCGCTGGTCAACGACCTCGCCGGTCTGGACCTGTATGATGCCGAAGAACGCTATGTGATGCTCTTTGACCGCACCCGGACGCTGTCCCTGCATCTGTTCGAGCATGTTCACGGGGAAAGCCGCGATCGCGGCCAGGCCATGGTCGACCTTGCGCAAATGTATGAGTTGCAGGGGCTTGATATAAGCGCCGAGGAGATGCCCGACTTCCTGCCGCTTTTCCTTGAGTACCTGTCTACACAGTCGTCCGAGGAGGTGCACAATCTGCTCGGACAGACCTTGCACATCCTTTCGGCACTGAGAGCGCGGCTAGAGAAGCGCGGCAGTATCTACGCCAATGCCATCCTCGTGCTGGAGGCTATTGCGGGAACGACGGCGGATGCGCAGGCTGTCGAAGAGCTGCTGCAACTGCCAGAGCACGATCCGAACGACTTGAAGGCGCTGGACGCCGTCTGGAACGAGGAAGCGGTGACCTTCGGTGGCGGGCCGGGCAACGATGCCTGCGGTCCCGACCGGCTGCGCACGCAATTGCGGGCTGCAAAACGCCCGGCGCCTCGTCCGGAAATCATAGGAGACCTCTGAGATGGGCGAGTTCCTCAACACGCTGTTGTTCGGCATTTATCCCTACATTGCCCTCGTGGTTCTGGGGGTTGGTTCGGTAATCCGCTATGATCGCGAACCCTACAGCTGGCGGTCGGGGTCGAGCCAGTTGCTGCGTCGCCGTCAGCTGATGTGGGGCTCGTTGCTGTTCCATGTCGGTGTGCTGCTGATCTTTGCCGGACATCTGGTGGGCCTGCTGACGCCGCTGTGGTTCTGGGAAATGCTTGGGGTCACCCATGGCGCCAAGCAGCTCATCGCCATCAGCCTGGGCGGCGTTGCTGGCGTGATGGGGATCGTTGGCGCCACGCTGCTGGTGCATCGCCGCTTCTTCGATGCGCGCGTGCGCAAGGCATCCAGCGTTTCGGACAACCTGATCATCCTCATCCTCTGGCTGCAGCTCGCGCTGGGGCTCAGCACCATTGTTGTGTCGATGCAGCATCTGGACGGCGAGGAGATGGTCAAATTCATGAACTGGGCGCAAGGCATCTTCACCTTCAATCCTGCCGCGGCAAGCTACGTCGCTGATGCCAACCTGCTCTTCAAGCTGCACATCACGCTTGGGTTGACGATCTTTGTGCTGTTCCCGTTTTCGCGGCTCGTCCACATGCTGAGTGCGCCGGTTCGCTATCTCTGGCGCCCCGGCTATCAGGTCGTCCGCACCAAGCGCAACCCGGCCGAGTGAGGCACCGACCATGACAACTCCCCTGATCGAGTTTGGCCGTCCCGCTGAAGGTCCTGCCAGCAGCGCGGTCCCGGCGGCTCGAGTGAAAGTGCCGCCCCCGCCGGTCCGTCAGCGAACGACTGTCTCGGTGAACGGTGTCGAGATCCCCCATGCTGCCATCAGCGCAGAAGCGCAGCAGCACCCCGCCGGTTCTGCCGCCGAGGCGTACCGCGTTGCCGCAGAAGCACTGGTGGTTCGCGAGCTGCTTCTAGCCGAGGCCAGAGCACAAGAGGTTCCCTGCACGCCGACGCGGGATGGCAAGGGACGTCTCGAGACCGAAGAGGACGCCCTTGTTCGGGCGTTGCTCGAAAGCCGGATCGTGACGCCGGTAGCCACCGACGTCGAGTGCCGGCGATATTACGATGCCCACCCCGAAGCCCTGCGCAGCAAGGACATATGGGAGGCCCGTCATATCCTCATCCACGTTCCGTCAGGGTCCGACCCTGCCGAGGTAGCCCGCCAGGAGACGTTCGCCCTGCAGCTCATCCGGCAGCTGGTGGCTGAACCGACACGGTTCGGGGAACTCGCCAGGGTTCACTCCGCCTGCCCATCGCGGGAGAATGGCGGAGCGCTGGGGCAACTGACTGCTGGCAGTACGGTGCCGGAGTTTGAACGCGCGCTGGCTGCGATGCGCGAGGGTGAACTGTCGAGCCAGCCGGTACGATCGAGGTATGGATTTCACATCATCGAACTCCATCGTCGAATCCTGGGGCGACGGCTGCCGTTCGAAGTGGCCAAGGACCGTATCTCGCTACATCTTCAAGCCGCCAGCTGGAGCCGCGCGGTGGCTCAATTCATTGGCGTTCTTGCCAGCCGCGCTACCATTGAGGGCGTCGCCATGGATGGAAGTGCGCATCAGTCCGGCGGGTTCCGGTGATGACGCGCGACCTCTCTTCGCTGATGCGAATGTTGGGCGAAGAGGTGCCGTCCGAACACCTCTCAGATCCACTCGCGTTCATCTTCGCTGACAACTTCCGGTGCCGTGTTCTGTGCAATGTACTGGATGTTGTCGGATCGGGAACGAAAGTCGGCCCAGCGGCGCTCGAGACGTGCCGGTCCTTCCTTTTCAGCGACTTTCTCACCCACATAGCCGACGAGAGACAGGGATTGTTTCCCTTGCTGCTCGAGCGCACCACCCCGGAAGACGGGGTTCAGGATGTGATCAGAAGGCAGCGGACCAGCTTCGCCACCGTCAACCGGGTGGCCGATGAGCTGACACGCCTCGAAGGGGGGCATTGGGCTGTCCGGAACGGGGTGGGGGTCATTCGGACCTTCGTTGCCGCCGAACGAGAGCATATTTCGATCGAGAATGTCGTCGTTCTTCCGGTAGCGCGTCGAAGGCTAAGCGGGGAGGACCTCAAATGGCTGGGCAATGTGATGCACAACCACCGGGCACGCTCGCCGCGCGCGGCTTTGCCATCATGATCACCGGCTCCGCCGGCGCGTCCTCACGAGTGGTCCAACGTGCTCACTGACCTGCTTCATAACAATCGCAACTGGAGCGAGATACGCCGTCGGGAGGACCCGGAGTTCTTCAGCCGCCTCGCCGCGCTGCAGCGGCCCGAGTACCTGTGGATCGGGTGCTCCGACAGCCGCGTCCCCGCTAACGTCATCACCGGCCTGAAGCCGGGTGAGGTGTTCGTTCATCGCAACGTCGCAAACCTGGTGCACCGGAGCGACCTCAATCTCCTGTCAGTGGTGGAGTTCGCAGTAGAGTTGCTCGAGGTGCGGCACATCATCGTGTGCGGGCACTATGGTTGCGGAGGCATTCGCGCCGCGATGGAACCTCATCGACACGGAATCGTGGACCACTGGTTGCAACCCGTCCGGGACATTGCCGAGGACTCTGCCGCGCAGATCACAGAAGTGCGGTCGGTCGACGATCGGAACGATCGGCTCAGCGAACTGTCGGTGCGAGCTCAGGTTAACAACCTGGCGCGAACGCCTATCCTGCGCTCAGCGTGGAGCCGGGGAAGCATGGTCGAGGTGCATGGTTGGATCTATGGGCTCTCGGACGGGTTGCTCCGCGATCTGAAGTGCGACTTTGGCCCCGCACAGGCCGGCACGCTTGAGCAGCGGGAACCTCATGACCACTGATACGCGCCCCTTTGTTGATGGCTTTGGCCGCCCGGTCACCTACCTGAGGCTGTCCGTCACCGATCGTTGCGATCTGCGTTGCACCTATTGCATGCCGCAACACATGATCTTTACGCCGCGCAAGAGCTTGCTCGGAGTGGTAGAGCTGGATCGAATCGCCGAGGCGTTCGTTGCCGGTGGCGTGCGCAAGATCAGGCTGACAGGCGGTGAACCGCTGGTGCGCAAGGACCTCCCGGAACTGCTGCGAGGTCTTGCGAGGCACCTGGCCGCGGGACGGCTCGACGAGATCACAGTCTCCACCAACGGCTCGCAACTGGCCCGGCTCGCCGAGACGCTGGCCGACTGCGGTGTGAGACGGATCAATGTGTCTTTGGATACGCTTGATCCTGACCAGTATCGGGAAATCACCCGCGGTGGAGAGCTATCGGACGTCCTCGAGGGTATCGAGGCGGCACGACGCGCCGGTCTCTCCATCCGCATCAACTCGGTCGCCCTCCGTGGCATCATCGAAGAGCAGTTCGAGCCGCTCCTGCTCTACGCGCACGGTCGCGAAATAGCGCTGGCATTGATCGAGACCATGCCGCTGGGCGAAACTGGCACTTCCCGGGTCAATCAGTATCTTTCTCTGACCGAGTTCCGAAAGCAGCTGTCCGACAAGTGGAGCCTATCGGCACTCGAGCGCAAGACCGGCGGTCCCGCGCAATATGTCGAGGTGAAGCAGACCGGCGGGCTGCTTGGATTTATCACACCGCTGTCCTGCAATTTCTGCGCGACCTGCAACCGCGTGCGCGTGGGAAGCAACGGGCGGCTCTACACCTGCATGGGGCACGAGGGGTCGGTTGACCTCCGGCCAGCGCTTGCGGGTACCGAACCGGCAAGACAGCTGGATTTGGCGATCCGCGACGCGCTGATGCGCAAACCCGAGCGCCACGGCTTCCGCATCGGTCAGGCAGGGGTCAATGGCATAGGCCGTCACATGTCGGTCCTAGGGGGGTGAGCATGGTCACGATCGGGATTCTGACCATTTCCGACCGCGCCAGCCGTGGCGAGTATGAGGACCTGAGCGGACCAGCGATCGAAGCCTGGCTGAAACTTGCGATCTCCAGCCCGTGGCAAGCCAAGCGTCGTATTGTCGCCGATGGGGTGGAGCAGGTCAAAGACGCGTTGATTGATCTTTGCGACCGCGATCGCGTTGACCTGGTGCTGACGACCGGAGGAACTGGACCTGCACCGCGCGATCTGACGCCGGAGGCTATGGCCGGGGTGCTGGACAAGGAGTTGCGGGGATTTGGCGAAGTCATGCGGCGGATCAGTTTCGAGACCGTTCCGACCGCGATCCTGTCGCGGCAGACTGCTGGAACGCGCGGCAACACGCTGATCGTGAACCTGCCTGGCAAGCCGCGCGCGATAGAGGTCTGTCTTGCTGCAGTGTTTCCAGCCATACCCTACTGCCTCGATCTGATCGGGGCGGGGCGCATTGAGACGCGCAGCGCAATAGTGGCCAGTTTTCGCCCCGGCGTTTGACGAAAATCAGAACCTGGATGCCCATGGTTAACGGAATATTCTATTTGATCACTTATTTGTGAGTAGCGCGTGGAGATTGCGGGAGCGCGCGCCATTCAACAAGGGACGCGCTTTGCACGTGACCCCAGGAGGGGACTATGTCGATATTCAAACGAGTTACGATCTCTCAAAGGCTATATGGTGGTTTTGCGGTTCTGATCTTGCTGCTCGGCGGAGCGGTTGGAACCGCGATCTGGCAAGTCAGCAGCATATCTGAAGTTACCGCGCGGATAGCGACTTTGCGCGCGCCGACCGCGCTTACTGCGCAGGCCCTCACCGCCGACGTGCAGGCGTCGCTCGCGGCACTGCGTGGATACATCCTCACCGGCAAGATGGCGTTCAAGTCGGATCGCGCACAGGCCTGGAGCGACATCGCCGACGCAAGCGGCCGTATGGACGAACTCTCCTCCCGGTGGACGAACGCCGCCAACATTGCCGCGTGGGCGGAGTTCAAGGGCATCCGGGATGCCTTCGCTGAAGCGCAGCTTGCGGTCGAGGCGATCGCCGATACCGCCAATCCGACGCCCGCTGTGGACCTCCTGGTCAAGGAGGCTGCCCCACGGGTTGACGCGCTGCTCACTATCTTGCTGGGGCCGGCTGATGCTGAGGGACGACGGAGCGGCGGCATGGTGGATAACCAGACCCAGATGCTTGAAGCAGACAATGCCATCATCGCGAGCAGCACGTCGAACCTGCTGCTGACGCAGTGGGCTGTGCTCGCCGTCGGCCTGCTTCTGGCTGGCTGGATCGCCTTGGTGACAGTGCGGGCAATTGCTGGCCCGGTGGTGTCCATGACCGGCGCCATGAACCAGCTCGCTGATGGCGATCTCGAATGCGACGTGCCTGCCCGTGACCGAGGGGACGAGATCGGCCGTATGGCGCAAGCAGTTGAAGTGTTCAAGCAGAACGCTATCAAGGTGCGTGAACTCAACGCTGCAGAGGAGGTGCGCAACGGAGTGACCCGCGAACGGGCGTCGGCCATGGCTTCCCTCGTCGGCGGCCTGGGCGAGGTGGTGGATGCGGCCATCGATGGCGACCTCTCACGCCGCATCGAGTTGCGCTTTAAGGACGAGGATCTTGCTGGGGTTGCCAGTGGCATCAACAACCTCGTCGAAACGGTCGATCGCGGGATTGGAGAAACGGGCACCGTTCTTGCTGCGTTGGCGCGGACTGACCTCACGGCTCGCGTGGTTGGGGACTATCGAGGTGCCTTTGCCAAACTCAAGGCGGATACCAACGCGGTCGTCGACAACCTGACCCAGGTCGTCGGCCAGCTCCGCTCGACCTCCAGGACGCTGAAAGTCGCGACCGGGGAGATACTGTCCGGGGCCAATGATCTTGCCGAGCGCACCACTAAGCAGGCGGCTGCGATCGAGGAGACCTCCGCCGCGATGGAGCAACTGGCCACCACCGTGAATGATAACGCGAAGCGAGCCGAGTCGGCCAATGCCAAAGCCCGCAGTGTGACTGAGACCGCGGCGCAGACAGGCGAGGTGATGCGCCTCTCGAACTCGGCGATGGAACAGATCTCGAACTCATCGTCGAAGATCTCGAACATAATCGGGATGATCGATGACATTGCCTTCCAGACCAATCTGCTTGCCCTCAACGCGTCGGTGGAAGCCGCGCGAGCCGGCGATGCGGGCAAGGGCTTTGCGGTCGTGGCCGTTGAGGTGCGACGGCTTGCCCAATCGGCCGCCGGCGCTTCGTCGGAGGTCAAGGCGCTCATCGAGCAGTCGGCGACGGAGGTAACCGGCGGCAGCCGGTTGGTCGCCGAAGCGACGGACAAGCTCATCTCCATGCTCGAAGGCGTCAAGGAAAGCGGCACCCTGATCGAAGGTATCGCCCAGGCGACACGCGAACAGTCTGACGCCATCGCCGAGGTCAGCACCGCCATCAGGCAGATGGACGAGATGACCCAGCATAATGCGGCGCTAGTCGAACAGACCAATGCCGCCATCGAGCAGACGGAAGGGCAGGCAATCGAACTGGATCGGATCGTCGACGTTTTTGTCGTCGATAGCCATGAGCCGGCACGAAGCAGCGTTCCTGCAGCGCGGGCAGGGGCGCCCCAGGGTCCGCGTGCGGTGCAGCAGAAGACCGCGGCTGCGGCTCGGTCCTATCTCGCCCGCGGCAACACTGCGCTGGCGGAAGACTGGAACGAGTTCTAGTCTGGCGACAGTCATGGCCAGCGGCGGCCCCCCGCCGCTGGCCGCTACATTCCGATGACGGGTATCCTCGAACCACCGCCATCGACGAAGCGATGACCCGGCACTGCATGCAGGAAGCCGTTCGAGAACTCGGCGGTGGGATAGACCTCCCTGAGCCGGAGATATGCCTCCTTCGGCTCCATGCGCCCTTCGGCAACCGATCGGAACAGCCCTATTACGCCAACCATGTCACACACTTGTGGCGAGAGGCGGAGCGAGCGGACACCAGCATCGGCAAGTGCCGGCACGTCGGTGATCAAGGATTGGCATGTGCTCGACATGGTCTGGACTCCGTTGAGCGCCAGGAAGTGCTGGCCATCAAGCGTGTCTACGGGCAGCCCGTCGGGATCCTCGCCGCACACGAACTGGCAGTTGTCCTTGACCAATCCCTTGTTGCGCGCATGGGCGCACCGCGCCGAGATGGCGAGGGGCACCTTGCCGAAGGCAAAGACCTCAAAGGCGATGTCCGGCGCGCCGGTGATGATGCTGCGCAGCGACGCGAGCGGAAGTTCAGGGGGCAGGCAGATCGACGTCGCCCCCCGTGCCGCGAGCACTCTGGCGGTCGGGGCGTTGTAGACATTGACCAGCGGCCCGATTGCGTGCGGGCGCCCATCCATCGCCGCATGTGCCGACAGTTCGCCTGCCTCCAGCTCGTAGTCCGACCGTGCGGCGAGCTGGCGAACGGTCTTTGCCTCCCGCTCGATCGTGACCAGGGCCGGCGACCCCAGTCTCACCCTCTTGCCCGCGGCGGTCAGCCGCTCGGCGACCCGCTCGCTCGCACCGGCGTGAAAGTGGTCCCGCTTCGAGCACACGAGTTCACCCAGTACCACCGTATCCACGTCCGCCTCGTCGGCGATGCGGTTGTAGAAATCACTCCAGCCGGGCTGGTCCCACAGATAGAGCAGCGGCCCAAGCGTCAGCCCGATCCTGTTTCCGGCAGCCATGGTCACCTCCAGCGCTTGTCGTAGCTGCCCTGGGTCGTGCGCTGGCCCTCGCTGAGCTTGAGCAACGTCGCTTCATCCTCCTGCTGCTCACCTGCCGCGAGACCATCGAGTCGATTGCGGATCTCGCGCACCACTTGGGCGATATAGGCGCGTCCCCGCTGTCGCCCCTCGATCTTGAGTGCGGACACACCGAACCTCGCGAGGGCCTCCAGATGCGTAAGCACATCAAGGCTCGCCGGGTCCTCGAAGACGTAGCCAGCAGTTCCTCCCGCAACGAAACGGCCCTTGCACAGGGTCGGATAGCCGGTCGGCTCATCCTTTGGAAACCGGTTGATGGTGAAATCGCCAAGCTCCGAGACCATGTCGCTGCCATCCTGGCGGTATCGGACATGGCTTGCCGGCGAACAGACGCCATCCATGTTCGGCGACTTGCCGGTCGCGTAGGACGAGAGCGAACAGCGGCCTTCCTCCATGACGCAGAGCCCGCCGAACACGAACACTTCGGTTTCGCATCTGGCCTTGCGGCAGATCGCGCCGACCTCGGCCACGGTCAGCACGCGCGGCAGCACGACGCGCTTGATGCCGAACGCATCGACGAGGAAGTTGATGTGCTCTGCATTGGCCGCCGCCGCCTGTACCGACAGGTGTCGGCGCAGCGCCGGGTGCCGTTCGGCGGCGTAGGCGAGCAGGCCCAGATCGGCGACGATGATGGCGTCAGCGCCGGCCACGGCGGCATTGTCGACCGCGCGATACCAGAGCTCCTCCGCACCGGCGCGCATATAGGTGTTGATGGCGACCAGGGTCGAAACGCCATTGGAGCGCGCGCGCGCCGCCGCTTCCGCCAGCTCCTGGGCGTTGAAATTGAGTCCGGGGAAGTTGCGCGCATTCGTCTCGTCGCGGAACCCGCAATAGACGGCATCGGCGCCGGCTTCGACGGCGTCGCGGAACGAGGCGGGTGTACCGGCCGGGCAGATCAGTTCCATCGGGCCCCTCCGCGCGACAGCAGGTGGGAGCGGATACGGCTCAGCCCCCATTCCACCGGGCGGCGCAGTGGGCCTGCCATGGATGCGAGGTCCGTGGGCAGGTCGAGCCGGCAGTCCTCCATGGCGTTGCGCAGCGCCAAAGCCGCCTCCATGTCCCCCTCGATGTTGAGTCCGCGGGCAAAGAATTCGGCGTCGCCGTCGAGCCTGCCCTCAGCCAGCGAGAGCAGCGTGAGCAGGCTGCCCGCGATGCGAACGTCCGCCTTCGGTGCACTCGTGTCGCGCTGCACGCTGAGACGGCGCGAGTGCGGCACAATGATGAAACAGAGCCCCAGGTCAGTGGCGATGATGGCGAAGCGCCTGTTCTCGTATTCACTCAATCGGTCGAACAGTTGCGGATGCCGCGCGACCACACCGTCGAGGCTCGCCTGGGCGACGAGTTGAATCGCGGCGACCGGCATGGGCCGCGCCAGCAAACGGACGACACGTGGCAGGTTCATAAATTGCTCTTCCTCGCCTTGCATGCGTTCAACCTTAGGCCATCCCTCCTCTTCGCTGTTTGAGCTGGCACAAAGACGCCCGCGTTTGGTCGGCGCATGAGTTGCCCGACCTTTATCAGGCTCGGCGGACATGACGGCAACGGGCCTCAGGCCATTCATCGAACAACTCGACCGTCTTGGCGAACTGCATCGGGTCTCGCGCCCAGTCAGCCTCGTGCACGAGTTGACCGAGATTCATCGGCGCGTCATCTGTCAGGCTGGCCCCGCGCTGTTGTTCGAAAACGTCATCGGACGCGACGGCAAGCCGGCAGCCATGCCCGTTCTGGTCAACCTGTTTGGCACCACGCGGCGGGTGGCGCTCGGCCTCGGCGTTGAGCCCGATGGGATTTCCCGGGTCGGCGAGACGCTGGCGTTCCTGCGCCAGCCCAATGCCCCCGACAGCCTGCGTGCAGCCCTCCGCCATCTGCCCACCGCCAAGGCCGCTCTGGCCATGGGGGTACGCCGGGTCGGTCGGCCGCCCGTTCAGCAACGGCACTGGAAGGCCGGCGACATCGACCTCGCCGGGCTGCCGATCCAGTGGTGCTGGCCGGGTGAGCCGGCGCCCCTCGTGACCTGGCCGCTGGTGATCACGCGCTCGCCGCACGACCCTGCCGACGTCAATGTCGGCGTCTATCGCATGCAGGTGCTCGACCGTAGCCGCATGCTGGTGCGCTGGCTACCGAGCCGGGGCGGAGCGCGGCATCACGCCCTCTGGCAGGCCCTCGGCCAGGACATGCCGGTGGCAATCGCAATCGGTGCCGATCCGGCGACGATCCTGGCAGCCGTCATGCCGGTGCCGGATGGCATCAACGAGTTGGCCTTCGCGGGCGTGCTGCGCGGCAGCCGGACCCGCATCGCGCAAGCACTGACGATCGACCTGCCAATACCGGCGGATGCCGAAATCGTCCTCGAGGGAACGGTCTCTGCGACCGAGGTGGCGCCAGAGGGCCCCTATGGCGATCACACCGGCTATTACAACGCCGTCGAGCCATTCCCGGTAGTGCAACTGAGCGCCATCACCAGCCGCGCAGAGCCGATCTATCTGTCGACCTTTACCGGACGCCCCCCGGACGAACCATCGGTAGTGGCCGAGGTGATGACCGAGCTCTTTGCGCCGCTGATCAAGCTGACCTTTCCCGAGATCGAGGCGATCTGGCTGCCGCCCGAAGCCTGCTCCTACAGAGCCATCGTGGTCTCGATCCGCAAGAGGTATCCGGGACAGGCCCGGCGGGTGATGATGGGGCTGTGGTCGTTCCTACCGCAGTTCAGCATGACCAAGCTGATCATTGTCGTCGATCCCGACATCGACGTACGAAACTGGATCGACGTCATCTGGGCAGTCTCGACGCGCTTTGATGCGTCACGCGATCTTTTGCAGATCGACAACACTCCGATCGATTATCTCGACTTCGCCTCTCCCCGCCCCGGGCTGGGGGGCAAGCTTGGTCTCGATGCGACCCGCAAGATCGGGGCGGAGACGGACCGGGAGTGGGGCAAGGTTCTAGCCATGAGCCCCGATATCGCCGCACGGGTGGATTCAATCTGGGATAGCCTTGGGCTAGGACCTGGAGGAAAGGTCGCATGACGCGCCATGTCGTGGTTGGCATTTCCGGCGCCTCGGGAGCAGCCCTGGGTCTGCGCATCCTTGAACGGCTCGGCTCGATCGACGGCGTCGAACGGCACCTCGTCATTTCAACCACCGGCGAGAAGACTTTGCGCCACGAAGTCGGCGAGTCGGCGCTGGCCAAGGCCTGGGATCTGGCCGATGCACGCTACGGCATCGAGGAGGTGGGCAGCCGCATCGCCAGTGGTTCGTTTCGAACCGCTGGAATGATCGTTGCCCCATGCTCCATGCGGACCCTGTCTGCCATCGCCCACGGCATCACCGACAACCTGCTGACGCGCGCGGCCGATGTGCAGCTAAAGGAACGGCGGCGGCTCGTGTTGCTGACGCGGGAGAGCCCGCTGCACCTGGGGCACATCCGTTCGATGCTGCAGGCGACCGAAATGGGCGCAATCATTGCCCCGCCTGTGCCTGCCTTCTACCTGCGGCCCGCAACGGTGGAGGACATTGTCGATGCCTTGGCGGCGCGCGCCATCGATCTGCTCGATCTGGCGACCTCTGCGCAGTCGGTGGCGTGGGACGGGCTCTAGTGTCGGCGCCCTCACCGCTTGCGTGAGACGACCACATTGGTCAGAGCGAAGCCCAAGAGGGCCAGAACTGTGACAAGGCCACTCGATTGGCGAAGTCCCTCGAGTTCGAGCAGGTCGCCGGTCACCCGCAGCAGCACCGAAAGGTGCAGGATGGCCAGCGGCACGAAGAGCGCGGGGTGGTGCGTCAGTCTGATCCCCAATACCGCCGGCAAAATGATGAGGGCGTGCCCGAAGATCATCGAGATCACGAACCCGATCAGGATCGAATGCAGCAAGGCGTCATAGGCGAACGGCGCTTCGATGCCCAGAAGCAGGATCATCCCCGAGACCGGCAGCCAGAGGTAACCAGCCAGCATCGCCAGAGCGAAAAAGCGCGACCGACCGCCGAGCCGCACCGTCCGCATTGCCACATCATATCGAAGCAACCAGAACGCCAGAACGATCAGACTGGCGCCGAACAGCACGCGACCGGTGTCCGAACCGATGCCCAGGGCCGCACCCGCTAGGACTCCCACGAGAATTAAGCCAAGACCGTAGCCCGCCATTCTGCCCGGGCGCAGGACGCGGCTGAGCTCCAGTCTCTCCCCGGCGATGGTGAGCACCAGAAACGCCACCCACCACGCGGCCGCGTCGTGACCCGACTGCGTCACTGCCCAGACCAGATTCCCAAGCACCGCAGCCACTGCGCCGATGGCGAGCAGCAGTGTGAACAGGGCTGGTTGCTGAAAGACGATCCGCACCGATGCGGCCAGAAGCACCGATGCGGACAAGACCAGTAGGAGCGCCCCGATAGCGATGGGAAGGCCACCGACCAATGCCACCGCACCCACGAGCGAGAGCAGCGGTGCGAGATACGCCCAGACAACGCCCATGGCCACAGCTCGCTCAAGACTGATGATCGCCCCGAAAACGCCAGCAGCCATGATGGGGCCATGCAGACCCGCAACCTGCGTTCCCCACGGCAGCGGCAGCCCGAGCCGGACGAGGCCGCCGTAGAGACCCGCAGCGCCCAGAATGCCGGCTCCGGCAATAAGTGCTAGCCGCAGTGGCCGATTTCTTGTCAGGCCGCCAGGCGATCGATCCGGACCTGCCACACGTCCGGTCCTTGCTGCTCGTATGTCCACTCGAAGATCCCGGGATACTCGGCGCTGAATTGATAAAAGAGCGGCTTGGGGTCGTGATCGTTGACGATCCGGAAGCTCTCGCCGCCGCCAAGGTTCTCGAAGGTGCTGAAGATCAGCGGATGCCTTAGGCGCGGCGCGATCGTGCGCACGTCAATCGTTGTTCCGGTGTTTTCACAGTCGCTGCACACTAGATCATCTCCGTTTTTCGTTCTCGACCGAGCTGGGCATAGCCGCTGTCGGTGATCCTGTCGGGGGTCCACAGCGGATCCCAGACCAGTTTGACGTCGAGCCGATCGGTGTCGGGGAAGCGCGCCGCGATGCACTCGCGGACCTCCGCGATCACAAGGTCCCCGAGCGGGCAGGCTCGGCTGGTCAGTGTCAGTTCCACCGCGATCGCCGCTTCCGTGCGGCGGGTGCAGTAGACCAGACCCAAGTCGACGATATTGATTCCCAATTCGGGATCGTTGACTGCCTTCAGGCAGTCGCAAAGCTCTGCGTCCATGGTCGTTGGCTGGAGCGTCATTCTCATCCGATCCCTGAGCCGTCACCTTACGTCGGCCCGACAATGCGCTCTTTGCGCCAGCACAAATGCCGGCTCACGATCGGTGACGGCGACCGGCGCCACCGCGGCCTGCCCGCGCAATTTCGGCAAGAACCGCCGACAGCTCGTGACATAGATCTTCGGCAGAAAGTCCGTGCTCGATCGCGGCGTCGCTGAGAGTATGGAAGTCTCCGATGGGACATCCGATGCAGTGAAGATGCAAGTCGATGAACACCCTGACCGTCCCGGGCCACTGGCGCATGATCTTGGAAACGGGGATGTCGCAGACTTTGTGACGACGCATCGTTTGTTCTCCTCCCGGACATCTTGCTAACAGGAAGACGGGCCTGCTTCGTTGCGCTCCAACAAAGAGGAGACCTATCGCTGTGGTCTCGTCCGACTCGGGTTGCGAGCGCCGCCGGCTGAGGTGCCGCACTGCGGCGGGGAATTCTTCTCCGTAGAAATGCGCTTCTCGACCTTTGTGATGCGCCGCCACAGACCTACTCCTGACGACAGGTAGAACTACCCGTCGCCCGGCTTCTGCGAATTGTTGCGCCGCGTCAGTCTAGACGGTGTCCACCGCAATATTGTCGTGTGGATCGCGGGAATTCGCGGAAAAACACTCATAATCAACCTGCCGGAGAAACCGGGATCGATCGGGCCTGTCTGCGCGCCGTCTTTCCCGCGGCCCCCTGTTGCCTCGACCTGATTGGGGCAGGTCGGATCGAGACCGGCGAAACGGTCGTCCGGAGGCTTTCAGACGAGCCGCGGGGAAGCGTTGTTCTTCGTTTGCCTCTTCGCCAACGATTGGTCAGCCCTGCGTTACCCGCGGAGAGCGCGAGGCGACCAGAGGATTGGCCCGTAGTGAAGCAGGAACAGCACAAAGGCGACGAGCCAGCAGGCGCCGCTGACCGAGAGCATCAGGTCGTAAGTGTCTGGATAGAGCTCCGCCAAGGGCCGCAAAGCCGCGGCAAGCAGCAGAGCCACATAAGCAAACCTCGTGGTCAGCGATGCTCTGAGAGCCCGTCCCGTGTGTCCGAGGCTGACCCGGGTCATCACCGCAAAGGTCATGTTGCCGATGACGCCGACCGTGAGGACGTGCAGGGCCGACGGTTGCGAAAAGATGCCCCACTCGGCGAGCGCAACGCAAAGCATCCCCAGCGGGACGAAGCCGTAGGCCAAATGGAGAACCAGCAGGAGGGGCTCGCTGGTTGTCCGCCATCCCTGCCAGCGGAAAAGCCGAAGCAGATGAAAAGCGGCGGCCGTGGCGGCCAAGGCGGCGGACCACGGGTCTTCCGGCAGAGCCACCCAGGCGACGAGCGCCAGCAGGAGGATCGCAATTGCCAGAGTATCGAACTGGCCGAAGGGCTTGGGCAGGGCAGATGCCTTTGCCTTCACCAGCCAGTTTCTGGTGAAGCTCGGGATGATCCTACCACCCACGATGACGACGAGCACCACGAAAGTGCTCACACCGAAGCGCGATACCTCCAGGGCGGCTCCTGTCTTGGTGACGGAGATATGAAATGCGATATTCGTGGCGGACAGGGCCACTAGGGCGAAGAGGAGCTTCAGGTTTTTCCAGTTCTTGCCGGCGACGATTTCTCGACCAGCAATGGCGGCGAGCAACGGCATGAACATAGCCTCTATGATCATCGAGGCCGGCATTCCGAGCACATCTGGCGCGAATAGGACCATTCTACCGGCGAGCCACAGCCCGACAAGCGCCAGGAGCGGCAATCCGGAGACCGGCAGTCGTCCGGTCCAGTTGGGGATCGCCGTGAGCATGAAGCCCGCCAGCGCTGCCCCCGCGTAGCCAAACAGCATCTCGTGCGCGTGCCAATTGAGGGCGCCATAACTTCCACCGACCCGCCACGATAGGGTCAAGGCACCGATCCAGCCGGCCATGGCGACGACTGCCAGAATACCCGCCCCGAGAAAGAACGGCCTAAATCCATATGAGAGGATGGCCGGCCCGGCCGTCGCACTTCTTTTGGGGGTGGCAGGGCGGGAAACTGCCTGCCGGCCTGCATTCGTATCCATGGTCGATCACTCCACTGAATGCGGTGTTTTGGACCGACACAGGCATAGTGTCTTTGTCGCGGCTCAAGGAGCGGCCAACTGCCATGGCACAGGGGCGGTAAATGATAGGCGGGGCCTGTCTACGGGGCTAGGGGCAATCCAATCTGGTGTCTCAGGAACATCGCTTTCTCTACGACCGGCTGCAGCGACGCCCACCTAAGAGGAGCCATGCGCCTGCGTACAACGCTCAGCTTGCACAGAACCGACTGGACTCCGTCCCCACGGCAGGCATTGCTGTTGCTCATCGACCCGAAAGTGTGTCGCTACCTCCCTGCCCGGTTCCGCCCCGGGCTTCACTCAGTGCAAGCCCAGCGATCATCGTTGGGCGCCTGACTGAAGGAGGGGCAATTGCCCAAACCAACACTTACCGATGCCCAGCGCGTCATTCTTGCAACCGCAGGTGCCCGCGATAGCGGCCTGGTTCTGCCAACGCCAAAGTCGCTCGGAGACAACCGAGGAACACTCGGCGTCATCCTCAAGAGCCTTCTGACACGGGAGCTGATCACCGAGCGACCGATCATGCCTGATGAGATGCTGTGGCGGGATTCTGCCGAGCTCGGACGAACAACTCTAGTGATCTCCGCGGCGGGTCTGGAGCAGATGGGGATCGACCCCAACGAGCATGTCCGGCACAAAAGTGACAGCTCGCAGCTGGTTGATGGGACGCATGAAACAGCGACAAAGGGTCGCCTCCACGGTACGGCCGAGAAGGCCGCAGTCGCTGAACAGGAGATTCCCAAGGCGGGCAGCAAGCTCGACGCTCTTATCAACGCACTTCGCGAGATCAACGGCGCAACGATCCCCGAGTTGATGACAGCTACGGGTTGGCAGGCCCATTCGGTGCGCGGCGCCATCAGCGGCAACCTCAAGAAGAAGCGCGGCCTGGTGGTGATCTCTGAAATGGTCGAGGGCCGAGGACGGACTTATCGCATCGCGACCGAAGAGGCGTCCGAATGAAGCTAGCAACCATAGAAGAGGTCGAGCGCGAGATTGTCGCGCTCGACGCCCTTGGAATCAAGGCGCTGCAGGTGAGGTGGCTCGAAGTTTATGGGAAGGAGCCCCCATCCCGCATAAGGGGCGGTCTACTCCGGCTCGGTATCTCCTATGGCCTGCAGGAGAAGGCGTTCGGTGGGCTCAAGCCACAAACCATTCGGTACCTACGAAAGCTCGCTGCCGAACTACGCGCTGAGCGGGCATCGAAACAAGTCGGGTCTGACGGCACCGATGCTCCAGCTCCCCATTGGCCCGCCGAGCGAACGTTGCTCTCTCCGGGGACCCAGCTCCTGCGCGAGTGGAACGGCTCCACTGAGGTCGTCGATGTCGTCACCGATGGCTACACGTGGCGGGGAGTTACCTACCGAACGCTATCGGCCGTCGCCGTCGCCATCACTGGCACGAAATGGTCAGGCCCGAAATTCTTCGGGCTCACCGCTACCGCAAATGGACGGTCCCCCGCCAAAGACCAGACCAGCTCCGGACTACAGCGCGCTGCAAGACCCGCTCTGGAGTCATTCTGATGGCTGAGAAGACGACCTTTCGCTGCGCCATCTACACCCGCAAGTCATCCGAGGAGGGTTTGGAGCAGGACTTCAATTCGCTCGATGCCCAGCGAGAGGCCTGCGAAGCCTATGTGCGGTCCCAGGAACACGAAGGCTGGCGACTGCAGCCCGAACGCTTCGATGACGG
>JAIYDI010000017.1 GCA_027487555.1 Hyphomicrobiales bacterium | reverse complement strand
GCCCATCGGCAACATACCTCCAGCGGAAGCTGAGGCAAATTTCTACGCCGTACTGGAACAACCGGCCATGGCTGCGTAACTTAAACCAAACAGCCTCCGGAACTCCCGGTGCGGTTCATTGCTCCCCTTGGGGTTGACCGTGCGGTAGCGGCTGTATTGGTCGCGCTCGATCAGGTCGCTATAGAGGTTGCGGCCACTGTCTGCCTTCTCGAGCAGAACGCGACCGGCGCTGTGTCGGTCGATGACTTCGAGTATGAGTCTCCGAAGTGCGGGATATTCCAGCCGCTCGCGGTAGACGCGCAGAAGGTAGTAGCGATTGTCCTTAACGCCCCAGACGGACCCGGCGGAAAAGTCGTTGTTTTCATTGGCCGCGGAGGCGGTGTCCCAACTGACGACCACCGCATCGAACCCCCGATCCAGTTCATCGAGAGAGTAGGTCTTAAACCAGGCACTCTTGACCAGGTTGCCAAGGCGCGGGATCGGGTCCTGCTGGTACTGCGCAGAAAAGACCAAAGAACCGAGGTCGCGCTGGAGCTGGGCAAGGGTCTCGTGATCTTCACGGTCAGGATCGATCACACTTCCAGAGACACGGATGTAAGGCTTGGACCTTCCGATCAGTGGATGGACCGTTTCAAGCTCAGCAATTGCCGGCGCTTTTAGGATGCTCCAGCCGTGGCCGGGTGATGCGGTCAGGTAGCCGGTCACATCGTCTTCGTGCAGGCGCTGCATGGCTACGACGATGCGGCCCGTCTTCTTGTCGTTGAGCCGAGAGAACAGGGTGTTGGAGAACCACTCATTGACGCGCTTACGCTCGGCTTCCGACTGAACATCGCCAGGCTTGATCGGATCGTCGACGATGATGATGTCGGACCCACGCCCCGTCAGTGTGCCCTCGACCGAGGTCATGTTCACCCCGCCGTTGCGATCCGTGACAATCTCAGAGGAGGTGTTCTTGGTGAGGCGGACGACCGGGAACGCCCGCCTGTACCAGAGGCTCCCGAGAACGCTGCGCAGATCTCGCATCATCTTCTCGCCTAGCTCCTGAGAATAGCAGACTAGCGTGAACGTGGTGCCAGGGCTCCGTCCGAGGACGAATGCCGGAAAGGCCACCGAAGCCGAGATCGACTTCAGGTGCCGCGGTGGCACGTTGATGATCAGGCGCTTCAGTTCGACCCGTTCGACCTGATCAAGGTGCCACGCCATCGTGCCGAGGAGCCAGTTCGGCTTGACGTTCTGGCCATCGTTGAGGTGCTGGAATGTTTTTGCGATGAAGGCGTCGAGGCGTCTGGTCAGCAGCACCTCGAGCACCGCCGCCTGATCATCAACGGGCAGGGGGTGTTTTGGAATCTCATTCATCGGCAAAGCCCTTCAGCAGGTTGCGCAGTAGCTCCTCATCAGAGCGCGACAGATTACGATCGTCTGGCGCTGACGCGTCCTGCGCCTCAAAGACCTGCAACAACGGAAACAACAGCCTGGTCGGAGAGACTTTGCCGCTGAGCGTGTCGTTCACAATCCGCTTCATGATCGCCTTCTGTTTCGTAACGGTCGTCACCTTGTCGCCCTCACGCAGGGTGACTTTCTGCTGCAGTTCCTCGCGAAGAAGGGTGAACGGGCTTTTGGACTCTCTTGGTCGACCCTTCGGATTTCCGGACTTCCCCGGTTGGAACTGAGCATGTCGTGGCGGCTTACCGTAGCCGACCTCATAGGGTTCTTCCGGAGTGGGGGAGGGCGCCGGAACCGGAGCCCCTATCGGTGGCTGTGGTCTCTCTCGCCGGCGAACGGCAGGAGAGGGCGGCTTGGCGGTTGGGCCACTGACCATGTCAAACCTCCCTCACTGATGCGGCGCTCGGGCGCACACGAGTGCGAACGGGTCGTTCAACGAGCGGAGAGGTCTCTTCCGGGCTGGTCGCGGCGCGCCGAGCAGCCAGCGCGTCAAACGTCAGTCCAGTTTCCTGATGGATCGCGTCTATGCCAAACCGTGCCTTGAACCGCCGGACAGCCACATCGACGTAGAGCGGATCGAGTTCGGTGCACCGGGCGATACGTCCGGTTTTCTGGGCTGCGACGATCAGGGTGCCCGATCCGACAAAGCTGTCGATGACCAACTCGTTCCTATTGGTCAGATCCATGATGGCATCAGCGATCATGGCCACTGGCTTGACGGTTGGATGCGCCTCGAGGTCGGCCATGCGACCGGCCCCGAAAGTGTTCACGCCGGCATAGTCCCAAACGTTCGTCCTGTACCGGCCTTTGGCGCCAAGCATCACGTTGTTGACGTGCGGAGCCTTGCCCTTCTTGAAAACCAGAAGCAGCTCGTGTTTGCTACGGTAGAGGCTGCCCATGCCGCCGTTGGACTTGTTCCAAACGATGAGATTGATCAGCTTCAGCCCAAGCTCTCGCCCGACTCGCAGCATGGTCTCAACACTGCGCCAGTCGATGAACAAGGCGACAATGCCGCCATCTACGACGTTTGCTGCCATCACTATGATGGCTTTGCACAGGAAGTCCGCGAACTCGTCGGGGGTCATCTCTCCGGAGGCTTGAACGAACTCGCGATGGTGCGTGTGGCCGAGCCCTCCCACGTGGCCAGCTATGGGCACATTAAAGGGGACGTCACTTAGAACCAGCCGGGCCGTCTCACCGCCCATGAGGAGATCAAAGGTCTCGTCGGACAATGCGTCACCGCAGACCAGCCGATGCTCCCCCAGCATCCATACATCGCCAACCCGGCTGACCGCGACGGCACCCGGGGCGGGGGTGTCGTCGTCAGGGCTGTCTTCTTCCGTGGCGTCAACTGGATTGAGAACCAGGTCGACCTCCGCTGTGTCAAAACCCGACCACTGAAGATCGAAGCTGCTATCGATCTCGAGGATCGCTTCGAACTCCAGCTTCAGGACATCGCGGTCCCAAATGGACATCTCGGCGAGCTTGTTGTCGGCGATGCGGTAGGCCTTGATCTCGGCTACAGACAGATTGCTTGCCACGAGCACCGGCAACTCGTCGTATCCCGCCCGTCGTGCCGCCTCGACGCGAGCAACGCCGACGATGATCTCGCCGGAGGGTTCAATCAGTGGCGGACACAGAAAGCCGAATTGCCGAATGCTGGCCCGGATGCGTTCGATCTGGGCCTCGGGGTGCTTTCGAACTCGTGGACCGGGACGCAGGTTTGCGGTCGGCCAGTACTCGATTTGTCGGTCGTTGTTCCTGCGGTTGGGCACGGGTGGTCGGGTCTTTCGCACTTTGGCGCTCCTATCTAGCCAGCACCACAACGGTGACTGGTCAGTCGCGCCGGCCCCGAGAACGGTGAGCGGCTGCGACCCGAGCAGGATTGCCGCTGCTGACGGATGAGGGAATTGGGGGTTCAAACTAAAAGTCGGCACCCCTCAGAGCGAACGACGCGCGGCTGGTGCGAGCCGGAGCCGAGGGACCAATTTTCATCGCGAGGCAGATGAACCCCGGTGCAAAACGCAGTCGGAGAACCTGGACCGCGAGCTTCAAAGTTCGTCGTGCCAGCGACCCTGATCGCGAAAGGTGTTCAGGACATAAATTCCCTGTTCGGACGACAAGGTTCCCTGTTCAGCGGCTTAGGGAATTAAGGCGCTAATGCAATGAAGAGACTGAGAAAATCGGCGTCCCGTCAGGTGCGAGAAGGCCAGAAAACGGCCAAAATCCCTGTATTCTCCCGACGAACAGGGAAAACGGAGGCTGGTTTGCGGTGACTACATCCACCGCCACTAACTCATTGATATTAATGGTGTGTTTGGTCTTTCGAGGGTGCGTCAGCTAACCCCCGGGAAGGTCGCGTCTATTCGCGGTGGCGTTCACGCGAACCCAACTGGAGACGGCCAACTCGCATGCAGACTTCGCGATGCATTGGCGTCATTCTCTACTAGGCCAATTGGCACTTGGCATTGGGGCGCTTCACTCCACCACCGGTTCGCGGGAGGACTAATTGGTAGGCGGCAGTCGGTTTGAAGGTCGGTTCCCAGCTCAATGCGAACAACGCCGTTGCCCCAGCTAGTGGCCGCGACCCGCAGCCTCGTGCCTGACGGGCGCCTAGATGGGCCTTTGGATCCTTGCATTGTCGCGTTTCCGAACCGGAAAACCGTCGCCACTTTTCCTGGAAACGCTCTAGAGCGGAGCGATCACCGTGGGCGTGGGCGACAGCGTATAGGTCTGGCCAGAGGTGCCAAAGCGCACCAGCACCTGGCGCGCGGTCTTGGCCGTGAGGCTCGCCTCGGCGAGTTTGCCGTCGTGCCAGCTCAGGTCGACCGTGACGCCACCGCGGGCGCGCACGCCTGTGACGGAACCTTTCGGCCAGGCATCGGGCAGCGCCGGCAGGAGGTGGATCTCGTCGGCGGTGGATTGCACCAGCATTTCCAGAATGCCTGCCGCGCCGCCGAAATTGCCGTCGATCTGGAACGGCGGGTGGGCGTCGAACATGTTGGGGTAGGTGCGCTCGGGCGTCAGCAGCAATTGCACCACCTCATGGGTGTGGTTGCCATCGCCCAGCCGGGCCCAGAGGTTGATACGCCAGCCGATGCCCCAGCCCGTCGCATCGTCGCCGCGGATCTCAAGGGTTTTGCGCGCGGCGGCGGCGAGTTCGGGGGTTTTGCTCAGGCTGATCTGCTGGCTGGGGTAGAGGCCATAAAGGTGCGAGACGTGCCGGTGGTGAATTTCCGGCACCTCCATGTCCCAGTCCTTGAGCCACTCCATCAACTGCCCGGCCTTGCCGATCTGGTGCGGCGGCAGCCGGTCCCGCGCGGCAGCGGCCTCGGCCGCCTGCGCCGGGTCCGTGCCGAGGCGGGTCGTGGCGTCGATAAGTGCGTCGAACAGATCGCGCACCAGCTGGTTGTCCATCGTCACCCCGGCCGCCAGCGCCGCGCCTTCGGGGTGGACGTTTTCGGGCGAGAGCGAGGGGACGATCACCAGCCGATCCGTCCCCGGCAGCGGCACCAGCACATCGAGGATAAACCGCGCCGCCCCTGCGAGCAGGGGATAAACCCGGCGGACCAGCGCATCATCGCCCGCAAAGGCGACATGGTCCCACAGCTGCGCACACAGCCACGCCCCACCCGTCGGCCACAGCCCCCACTTGGCGCCATCAACCGGCCCGGTGGCGCGCCAGAGATCGGTGTTGTGATGCAGCACCCACCCCCGCGCCCCATAATGCGCCTTCGCCATCTCGGCGCCCGTCACCGTCAGGTCCTCGACCATCTTGATCAGCGGCTCAAAGCATTCGACAAGGTTTGCCGGATCGGGCAGCCAGTAATTCATCTGCAGGTTGATGTTCGCCGTATACTTGCTGCCCCAGGGCGGGCTGGTCAGGTCGTTCCAGATCCCCTGCAGGTTCGCCGGTTGCGTCCCCGGCCGGGACGACGAGATCATCAGGTAGCGGCCATACTGCACATAGAGCGCAGCCAGCGCCGGGTCACCCAGCGTCACATTGGCGGCAATCCGCTCATCGGTCGGCAGGTCTGCCGCCGGCGTATGCCCGAGGCCGATGGCGAGCCGGCGATAGAGCCGGCGATGCTCGGCCAGATGCGCGGTGTGCAAGTCGGTCCACGACTTGGCCGTCGCAGCATCGAGCCGAGCTTCCAGCGGGCCGATGTGATCGCCCAACACATCATCGAAGCGGCGGAAGCTGGTCGCGACATCGATGAGGATCAGCGCCTCGGTGGCGCCCGAGACCGTGATCCGCTCGGCTGCATCGGTGCGCTGGCCGTCAGTGAGCAACCGGGCCTCAGCCGCAAATTTCAGCCGACCGGCAATACCCTCGGCTTCGCGGTTCGTGCCCTCAAAGCGCAGGTGGCCAGCAGCGGCCCTTGCCACCGCCCCCGGCTGCTCGGAAGTCAGCGACAGCGCAAACGACAGGGCGCCCGGCTTGTCAGCTGAAAGCCGCACCACCAGCACGCCATCGGCGGCGGTCGAGAATACCTCGCGGGTGAGCGTCACGCCGCCCGCGCTGAAGCGCGTCGTGGCGATGGCGGCGTCGAGATCCAGTTCACGGCGGTAGTCCGCAACTGCAGAAGGGAGATCGAAATCCAGCCAGAGATCGGCGGCCGGCTGATAGGGCATCTGCTTGATCGGCTTGCCCATAAGCTTCGCCTCAGCCAGCGCCTCCGCCTCGGCAAAGCGCCCGGCAAAGATCAGCTCCCGGACCCGCTCCAGATTGGGCAACGCCTCGGGGTTGACCTGCGAATAGGGCCCGCCGGCCCAGAGTGTATCCTCGTTGATCTGCAACCGCTCGCGAGCCGTGCCGCCAAACACCATCGCGCCAAGCCGGCCATTGCCGACCGGAAGGGCCTCCGTCCACACGGTGGCCGGGGCGCGATACCAGAGCAGATGCTGGGACATTATTTGTGGCCTTGTTCGATGTCGCGCGGGGTCAGCAGGCGCCGGGTCGAGCCGCGCAGGATGATCTCGCATTTGAGGGTGATGGCATGCGGTTCATGTGCGGCACCGCGCCCGGAGAGGCGGGAGGACATGATGCTGGTGATGGTCTCGGCGATCTTGTCGACAGGCTGCGCCACGGCGGTGATGCCCGCCTCATGCAGTTGGAACAGCGGCACGTCGTCAAAGCTCATCAACGACAGGTCGTCGGGAACCTTGAGACCCTCCTCCTTGAGCAGGCGCAGCGCGCCCAGCGTCATATTGTAGTTGCAGCAATAAAGGGCAGTCGGTGGATCGGCGAGGGACAGCAACTGCAGCATGCCGGAATAGGCTTCGTTCTCATTCCAGTGGGTATCAAGAACATAGCGATCGTCCACCGCTATCCCTCGGCCCGCCAGCGCCTCCCTATACCCAGCGTAGCGCTGCAGGCCCGTAAAGGTTCGGTCATCGCCGGTCAGCACGGCAATGCGAGTATGACCGATGTCGAGCAGGTGACTGACAGCGCGGAAACTGGCGGCCTTGTTTTCGACCAGGACGCGGTCGACCGGCAGTCCGGGGATGTCGTTGTCGTAGAGTATGATCCGCATACCAGTGTTCACGAGTTCGCGGACTCGCTCGCCTGCCCCCACCTGTCCATCCATCACCAGGCAATCGACACGATGCGCGTCAAAGAAGTCGAGCGCCTCGACGACTGACGAAGGCTCATTGTTGTGGCAGTAAGCAATCAGCGCCCATCCGGCCCTCCGCATCGACAAACTCAGCCGCTCAAGTACTGCCGCGTGAAACTCCGACAGCGAAGGGACCATGAACCCGACGGTGTTGGTCAGTTCAGTCTTCATGGCCGCCGCTAGCGCATTGCGGCGATAGCCCAACTCGGCGATCGCCAGTGCGATCTGGTCGCGGTTGCCGCGGCGGATCGGATGGCCGTTGAGGTAACGCGAGACCGTGCCGATGGCGACGCCGGCGCGGTCGGCGACTTCTACAATCGTCGCCTGCCGCTTCCGGGTTGTATCGTCGCCTGTGGTCAAGCTGTTCCCTCGAATACCAGCGCCGCATGGATGCGGAGGCTGGGCACTGTCACCTCAACCCTTTGTCCATCGACGCCGAAGGCAATGTCCTGCCCCGTCAGCGCGTCATAAACGCGCGTCGGGCTCTGTGGAAGCCTGACACTGGCGGTGATGCTGCCGAGGGTCGGGATATCCTCAATCATTTCCATGACACGATAGCCACCATCGCCCGTCGGCACCTGCTTGCCCCGGACCTGCGGCGCGCCATAGAGCAGATGCAGGATGTGGCGACGCTCATTGGTCTGCCGGGTCAATGTAGCGCGCGCAGAAGAGGGCATATCCGACACGATCACCGGATCGGGCAGCAGCCGCGCCAGAAGGCCGCGTACGATGTACTTGTAAAGCGGCTGGCCCATCGCGTGATACATGCGGAAGATCGGATAGGCGATGTAGCCCACCGCGTCGGTCACCGTTACAGCGGCGCCGAGCGCCGCCGCTTTCGGGTCATCCGGCGCATGCTGGTGTGAGCTGAAATGCTTGTAGGTGCGATTGAAGTAGGATGGCCCGATCTCAGCCAGCACCTCGGCGCCATCTGCGGCAATGGTCTGGCCGATACCGTACATTACGAACGGAGTCTTGGTGATTGATGGGTCGAGCGCGGGGCTGGCCCGCATGTAGGAGGGATCAAACGTTACCGGCGGCCCTGCCCGTTTGACGCCGGCGGCAACGGCAAAACTGCCGTCTTCGCACATGGCGGACGACCCGCTGAGCAGCAACTTGCCGCCCGCCTCGACGTAGCCATTGAGCCGGGTTGCGAGGCCAGCATCCACCGGCACTTCGTCGGGAAGGATCAGCAGCCGATAGTCCTCGAACCTCGCCGAAGGGTCGATGACGTCGAATGGCTGCTTCAGTTCCTGCAGAACCTGAGCGGCGCCGTCGTCGCTGAGGTTGTTGCGGGCACCGACGGGGTGGAAGAACTCGGCCGACAGAATGGCGATATCGGAGACCTGGCGGGCGCCTTCCAGATAGGGCTCAAGTTTCTCGATCCGGGCATAGGCGGGACCAATCGAGGCATAGGTGTCAGGATTGATCGAACCGTCGGGATGCAGCTGATCGCCGACGAGACACTTGGAGCCAAGCGCCACCATCTGGGCGGCCTCGAACTCAAGCGCGTCCGGATGCTTGAAGCCACCGAACTCGCCCCATGAGGTGTGAAACTTGCCGGTGTGGGCGACAAAGTCGAGGCCAAGCGTTGCTGCGTAGCGGGCGCTCTGCGGGAAGTGATCATAGCCCCAGCCACCAGTGGGAAGGCTTTCGAGTTCGAGATGCGTATATGAGGCAAAGCGCTTGGGGCCCTGCTTATGGATATGGCCGCAATTGTAAAAAATGCGCAGACCGGGGAACTCATCTCGCAGCGCCGCGCTCATTTCGCTGCGGAAAACCTCGTTGACCCATTCGATGTTCTTCAGCCGATCTGCGGGGTTTTCCGGATCAAGTCCGTGCGCTTGCATGGATGCAAGGCACTCGGCGCAGACGCACTCTGCCGAGAGCACAATGTCGAAGAACAGCCCCTGGGTGGGATAGGTTCGTGCGACCTCCTGAGCATGGGCCAGAAGTTGCTCGCGATAGGCCTTGTGGTTGAGACAGAGCGTGTGCCATCCCGCCTCCAACTGGTCCGGGTCGAACCGCGACGGCACGGGGCTGCGCAGTCGCCACTCAGGATGGAGGCGCGCGTTGCGCTCATCCCACTGCACCGAGATGTAGATCGGGCAATCGATATCGGCAGCACTCAGGGCGGTGACCATGTCGCCGAGCAGGTCCGGCCGCGCCAGGTTGGGGTGCGGGGCGCCGACCTTGGTCGGATAGTACGACCAACCGTGGTGGCACTTGGCAAAGATGGTGATCGAGTCGACATGTGCCGCTTTCAGCGTTGCGACAAAATCATCCGGGTCGAATGCCGAGCCAACCCCGGGGATATGCTCGGAGGTGTGGAAATCGAGGTGGATCTGGCGGTAGCGCATCGGCTTGTTGGTAGGTGCGGGCATGTTCATTCCTTGGCGCCTGAACGGGTTTCAGCACCCGCGGCGAACTGACGTTGAAAGATGAGAAAGACGACCAGCGGGACAGTCGTGGTGACGATCGCAGCCACCGATCGCAGGTCCCAGTTGACTTCATAGGTTCCCGAGACGCGTGCCAGCATGACCGGCAGCGGGATATTGGTCCTCAGGTAGAGCATGGGCAGCAGCAGGGCGTTCCAGGTCCACAGGAACTGCAGGATACCGACCGCAAAGACCGGCGACAGGGCGTTGGGCAGCACCACGTACCAGAAGGTCGTCAGCGGCCCACTGCCATCGATCTTGGCGGCCTCGACTAGCTCCTTTGGGAAGTCCTCGAGGAAGTTCTTCACGAGGAAGATCGACCAGGCAAAGCTCATGCCGACATAGGGGATGAGCACTGAGAAGATATTGTCGATCATCCCTAGATCGCGCCACAGCTGGAACAGCGGGATGATCACCACCTGCTGCGGCAAGACGAACGCATTGATGATGATGATCAGCAGCGTGCGCCGGAGCGGGAACTTGAGGAAATGGAAAGCATAGGCCGCGGCCGGCGTCAGCAGCATGGTCGCAACGGTCGCAATCGCTGCCAGCTCTGCGGTGGTCCAGAAGGCCTTGGCGAGCGGATACTCGTCCCAGACCTTGAACCACGCATCGAGCGTGAAGCTCAGATCATCCAATCGCCACCAGCCTAGGGCGACTTCGCTGGGGGGGCGCACGGAGGTCACCACGATGCCAATGATCGGGATGACCCAGATCACGGCGATGACGCCGACGACCCAGACGGTCCAGGCGGGAACGCGGCCGATCATCGTGCACCTGCAGTGCGCTGGATGATGGCGGGGACCGAAACGATTAGAACCGCGACCAGCAGGATCACTGTGGCAGCCGCGCCGTAGCCCAATTTGAACTGGGTCATCGACTCCCGGTACATGAAATAGCCCACCGTCTCGGTGGCCCGCACGGGGCCGCCGCCGGTGAGGATGAAGATGATGTCAAAGGCGCGCAGGGCGCCCAGCAGGTTGATGAAGATCGCAACGCGCACGCCCGGGAGCGATAGCGGTGCCATGATGTTGGACATGATCTGCGTCGGCGTTGCGCCATCGAGATAGGCAGCTTCCAGCACGGTTCGTGGAATGGCCTGGACCGAGGCAAAGCACAGCATCAGCGGCAAGCCAACGCCACCCCATGATGCCGTCGCCACCAGAGCCCAGAGCGCCGTGTTGGCGTCGCCAAGCCAGGGATGGGAAAAACCCGGGATGAACAGGCCAATCACTGTGTTGAGCAAACCGCCTGCATCGGGGCGGAGGATGCCGATCCACATGTAGCCTGCGACCGCTTCGGAAATCCCGAAGGCGCAGAAGATCATGACGCGGAACGCGGCGGTCTGGCGCGGTGCAAACGAGCAGAGCATGGCCAGCAGCCAGCCGATGCTAACCGACACGGCTGTCGTCGCGAGCGTGAAAATGAGTGTAGTCGAAAGTGTATTGCGGAAGGCCGGATCAGCGAAAAGTCGGATGTAATTGCCAAACTCGACGTACTTGGGCTTACCGAGCCCCTTGATGTCGAAAAAGCTCAGCCGAATGGTTTCCAAAAGCGGGAAGACCACCGAGATCCCGAACAGGATGATGACTGGGGCGATCAGCAACCAGGCTGCGGGCCAATCACCGATCCTCCGGCCGCGGGTGGCGAGCAGCTTTCGCTGCTCGCCGGCCACGCGGGAGGACCGCTCGGCGTCCGTAGCCGTCGCACTAGGAGCGACGGTGTTTTGCATCAGTAGGCTTCCGCCGCTTTGGCTTCGATAGCCGCAGTCACGGCATCGATATTGGCGTCAGAGGGGTCCTGAAGAAACTTCTGAAGCTGGACGCGATACTCATCGACGAGGTCACCAGGGAGCAGGTCACCGAGGACGAACTGCACCTTGGAGGCGGCAACGGCTGCCGTAGCTGTCTGCTGCACAGGGCCGAGCAGCGAGTTGTCCGCCGATGACGACGGGGAAGCATAGCCGTATCCAGCCATCAGGTTGGCGGCATCCGCACTGACAATGAAGTCGAGGAAGGCGTCGGCCACCTTGGGATTGGCGCTGTTGGCAGTAACGTTCAGTTCCTTGGTATCGACGCTCGAGGTATCGTCATGACCCATGCCAAGGGCGGGGAACTGAAAGATCCCGTAGTCCTTGCCTTCGGTCAGCGCATAGTCGTTCTTGGCACGGGCATTGTTCCACATACCGATCATCATGTAGTTTGAGGTGTTGGCCTTAAAGACCAGATCGGCAGCACCGTCCCAGTCATTGGCGAACATGGTGGCCGAGTCGCCGCAGCATCCGGCGGCCAACAACTCGGCGAACTTCCTGAGCGCCCCCTTGACCGCAGGGTCGGTCCACGGGATTTCGTGCCGCGCCAGTTTGGCCGCAGTTTCGACGCCGGCAGTGCGCAGCAGTAGTGTCTCAAACCACTCGGCATGGGCCCAGTACTTGGCTCCGATGGCAACCGGCGTGGCGTAACCCGCGGCCTTCAGCTTTTCGAAGCTGCCAAGAAAGTCCTCCCAGGTCTTGGGAGTCTCGGCAATGCCGCCCTTCGCCATATGCTCGGTCTTGTACCAGACGCCCGACCGGTCGCCGTAAGTATAGGTCAGGCCATAGACCTTGCCGTCGATGGAACCGAGGTCTTTCCAGGACTGGTTGAGCTTGCTGTCCCATCCGTAGCTGGCCCATTGATCATCAATAGGACGCAGGATTCCGGCCGAAGCGAGCTCGGCGCGGAAGGCCGGCCAGGTATTTATGAGGATGTCGACGACTTCGCCGCCGAGCAGCGCGGTGCGGATCCCGCCGCGGGCGTCGCCCTGGGCAGTGATGGTGAGTTCGCGGATCGTGACGCCGGGATTTTTGGCGACGAAAGCGTCTTCGACCTTCTTCCACATTTCGGCATCAGTGCCGCCCTGCCACTGCAGGATGACGAGTTCGCCTGTCAGGTCTTGTGCGAAGACCGGCGACGCAATCAGCAGCGCCGCAAGGCTGATCGCCCCCAGCGCTGTGCGCCGGGTGATCGCAGACATAGTTCCACCGGTGATGGTCATTGGTTTCCTCCTCCCTTGACGCGGCCATTATGGCCATCGCTTTATCAAGTCAGTTGAAACGTTATCAACTAATTGGGGGTTTGCAAGATGGTTTCTGCGGCGAGCATCGTCCCCGACTGCGGCAATCCGGCCGAGAACCCTTTGAGCAGCGAGGTTAAGCTACGGGGGAATCTGGGCAAGGCGTTCTGGTTTGCCTACCTCAATATCCCGCAATACGTGCGCGCATCGGTGCTCAATTTTCGCGATCACAAGTGAGTAAACGCGCGAGGGTGGTCTCCAGTGACTTGCTAGCTATGCGGGGAACATAGGTCCAACCCGCTACTAACCGGTCGTCAATTTGCGCCCTTCGGCGACCTGGCGCTGCCAGCGGCGGGGAGGCTTCTCAGCCCGCCAGACCCGTGCACGTCCGCTTGAGGTTTTGTCCGGCTCCATACTGGCAACGCGCCACCGGCCCTTAAGGCGCCTGCGGCCCGCTGCGCGGCTGCGGCCTTGACCGCCGTCGGACGCGGCACCAGGGGCCTGGGACGGACAAATCCCCTGGTGGCGTGGGACGCCCACCTCCTGCTGCAAAGCTGGTGACAGGCGCTCTTCCCAATCGGTGTCAGTGAAGAGCTGCAGTCGCACATTCAACTGTGGCAACGCCGGCGCACGTGGAGGGCAGGGATGAGGATTATCCTCTGAAGGGGTCGTTGAGCATGAGCCCACCGTTAGATTCGCATAATATGCGATATGGAGCGCATTCAAAGCGAGGTTAAGTGGCAGCTCGGAGCCCACTCTAGGCACCGATTGTTGCCATTTGCTCAGTCCAATTCGCCGATAGACGCCCGCCCCAAATCAACCGATTGGCGGTAAGGGACGCGGGTTGAGTACCCGAAAGAATGCTCTCAGCCATCTCCGGCGACAGGAAGGCCAGCGGCAATACCCGGCCAACGTAGCTGTCCGTGAAGCCTTCCGTCGCACAGATTTCCGCCATCGAGGCAACCTCGCCCGACTTGAGCCGCTCTGCCCAGTCCCACGCGCGCACCACCGCTGTGACCAGTGATCGGTCCACAGGGCCGACATTGGCTGAGTTCGGCAGGACCAGCTTCATCTGCCGACCGCGCCGTGCGGGTCGATATGGCACTGCGACCGAGAACTCCTCATCAGCCTCGGGTTCATTGGTTGCCCAGATGGCGGTCGCCTTTGGGATTCCAAGAACACTCCGGAGTCCGCCGATTGAGAAGCTCAGCAGTAAACGGTCGTGGCCAACCGTTACGCGACGGAGGATCTGACGGGCCTTCGCCATCAGGTCCTGGTCGATGCGGTTGGCCAGTGCATTCTGGAACACGCTGGCAGCTCGCACCGCAGCAGGTGCCTCGGCCGAACTCGCAACTTCGACTTGAGCGAGCAGGGCCTTTTGATCGGCCAGAACGCCCCTGAGGCCAGTGATGACGGCGGCTTCTATCTCGGCTGCCGGGAGCCGCGCTGCCGGAAGATTGGACGTCCGGCCGGCCTGGTCTTCGACGTAGTACCGATAGCGCTTCGCGCCCTTGTTGGCGCTACTTGCGATGAACCGCGATCCCGCTTGTGTGTGAAGCAATCCCTCAAGGAGGTGGGCCTGCGGAGCAGCACGGCGGCGACGGCTCCGGGAGCCCTGGGTGTTCTCGGCAAGCTTTGCCTGCACTGCGTCCCAGGTTGACTTCTCGATGATGGCCGTGTGTTGCCCGCGGTGCGAGATCGCCTTGTGCGGAACCCGCCCGATGTAGATGGGACTGGACAAGAGCTTATAGAGGTGGCCGCGCGTAAAAGGTCGGTTGCCGTAGTGGTTGCCCTTGGCCGAGTATCGAGCCGCGGTTCGAATATCTTCCCGTTCCAAACGCTCCAGGAGGGCAGGGACGTTACCCTCCTCCAGGTACAGGGCGAAGATACGGGTGATAGTGGCAGCGTCCGCCTCGTTGATCACCAGCTGACGGCCAACGATGTCGTAGCCCATGGGCCGCACATCCCCCATCCACAGGCCCTTCGTCTGGGATGCCGAGATTTTGTCTCGAATGCGCTCGCCGGTGATCTCACGCTCGAACTGAGCGAAGGACAGCAGCACATTGAGCATCAGCCGACCCATGGAGGTCGTGGTATTGAACTGCTGGGTGACTGACACG
>JAIYDI010000039.1 GCA_027487555.1 Hyphomicrobiales bacterium | reverse complement strand
CGTGGCCAGCGACACCGCCGTAACAACCACGATCAACAGCCAGCGCCGCCTGAACAGCTGCAGGATGTTCCTGAGATCGAACGCATTAGCATCCATGAGGTCGAATCCGTAACCGCCGCGCCGGGACCATGCCCCCGGCTCCCTGATTTGCAGTCATTCCCCGAAGGCGCAAGCGAAAAGGCATGGCTCGCACAGTCACGAGCGCGAACCGGTGACCGTGAGGATGACGGGTGGCGCAGCGGGCGCAATGCGCACGGCAGTGAGCCGGCCCGTTCCGACCGCCCCGGTATCGACATCGATGCGGAAGGGTGTGACCAGAGGTTCGCGCACAATTGTATGGCCGTGGACGACCACCCGGCCGAACTCGGAATAATCGGCATCGAACTTGTCGCGATACCAGATGAGGTCGTCGGCCCGCTGCGCTTCGAGCGGGCGGCCGGGCATGAGGCCGGCATGGACAAAGATTGCGTCAGGCGTCTCGACGACAAGCGGCCGGGAGGCAAGATAATCCAGATGATCGTCAGGCACACAGGCCGCGATGGCAGCACGCACGGCCTTGAGGTCGGCGCGGCCCCGATCGAACAAGCCTGAGGACACGCCATAAGAGATCAGCGTCTCGCGGCCACCCATGTCGATCCAGTCGCCAAGCGCACGCGGGTCGTCCATGGCATCGAGCATGAGCGCCTCGTGATTTCCGCCGAGGACGATGCGCCGCATCCCCGGCGGTGGCGCGGACATCACATGATCGATGAGCGCAGCGGTCTCTGGTCCACGATCAACGAGGTCGCCGAGGAGGATGACCCATGGCGGCGCTGCAGCGCCTTCAGCATCCGCTAGAATGGCCGCTTCCATCTGGCGCAGCAAATCAAGCCTGCCGTGCAGATCGCCCACCGCATAGATGAGTTCTGGCTGGACATCGAAGACAAGATGCCGCGCGCCAAGGCCACCCCCTGGTTCGCGTTCTGCCTCAGGGGCGCGCAAACGCGACAGTATGGAAGACAGCCAGTCCCTAGACATTGGCAGAAGTCACCTTGCCGCGTCTTCCCGCCGCTATAGCGAGCGCGATGGCGAGGCAGACCACAAAGGCGTTGGCCTGCATTTCAGCGCTGAAATCAACGAGGGAATGTACTGCGAAGACCGCGGTCACACCAAGCGTCACCAGCGCCCCGAGCCCATCCTCGGGCTCGCGCATGCTGCGGATGGCGCGAAGGCAGGCGACGAGAATGATGATGAGCGGAAGGCTGCCCGCGACAAGCCCATGCTCGAACCAAAGCGAAAGGTAGGTGGAATGCGCGCGGTCGTATAGGTAATCGCCCTGGTTGAAGAGCAACTGGTAGGCTGGGTAGACTGACGCGAAGCTGCCGGCGCCGTAGCCGGTCCACGGGCGCTGCAGGATGACGCCCCAGACCTGCTGGTAAAGTTCCAGTCGCCCTTCTTCGCCTCCATCGAAGATGAGGCGGGTGAGCACCGTGTCACCGAACATGCCAAAAAGCGCCACGAAGGCAAGCAAGGCTGCCCCGACGATGTAGAGCACGACCTTCAGCCGCCCCCGCTGGCCACTCAGCAGCGCCCAGGAGGCGGCTGTCGCAATGAGTCCAACGAAACCAACCACCATCCCCATGCGCGAGCCCGTCGCCAACAGGGCGGCCGCGAGGATCAACGTCGCGCCGACATAGGCGGCGATGCGGCTGATGCGCTGCGACACGGTGAGGGTGCGGGTCGTGCTGTTGAGAGTGAGCAGCAGCGCCGTGCCGATGCAGATACCTGCAGCGAGGAAAGTAGCGAAGGAATTGCGGTTGATGAAGGTGCCTGTCGCGACGCCCCTGTAAGCTTCCTTGTCGAAGAACAGCAGCGTATCGCCCAGTTGGGTCAGGCTGACCAGCGCATAGACCGCCTCGGCCGTGATCACTGTGAACAGCAGCACGACGAAGAAGCGGGCGCGGCCTCGGTTGACCAGTACTTGCGCCGCAAGAAAAGTGAACACGCCATAGGTGACGAAGTTGAGCAGCGTCATGGCCGACGCGCCGGTATCGAGACTGATGGTGCGAGTGGGGATGCTGACCCCGTCGTAGGCGACCACACGCGCGACATCGATGCCAAGGCGCGAAAACAGGTCGGCAACCGGCAGCATCTGGATGAAGATGAAGAGGCAGAGCAGAGCAAAAAGTGTGGCTTCGAACCACATGCGGCTGAGCGGCGCGCGCGCAGGCACGTCGAGCATGTAGAGCCTGATGGCATAAACGGCACCTGAAATGCCGACGACACTCGCCCAGAGCGTCCAGAATGCCGGACGGTTGCTGGCGAGCAGGATCGGGGAAACGACAATGACCAGCCCGAGCCCGAAGGCGAGAACGCCATTGAGCCGATGCTGCTGGCCGCCAGCGCGGGCCGCCGACTGCCGTGTGCGCCCCGCCACCGGCACGACGTGTCCTGCCTCGCGAGGGAAGGCGTCAGGCGCATCGGAGTTCAGCATGCGGTCGGTCACGAGCCGCTCCCCCCCTGGTTGCGCTGGAGGGCTGCAACGAATTTCTCCTGCACCTCAAGCGGTTGCTTGGCGAGCAACTCGGTCACGAGGGCCCTGTCGTCGTCATTGCCGGCATAAAGGTTCGACAGATAGAGCCGACCGGAGTCGGAGTTGAACAGCGTTGCGAGATCCGACAGGCGACCGGCCTCGTCGCGCGATGCCATGTCGTATCTGGCGAGCAGGCTGAGGCGCCTGATGGCGTAGGGCACAATGCCGGGCGAGGCCTGGCGCGAGCGCTCGATGGCGCTGTGCATTTCGTCGAGTCGGCCGGCCGCCGCCTGAAGTTCGGCTGTGACGATCCAGACACGGGAATCGAGCGGCGCCGCCTGTTGCAAGGCCAAGGCCTGCACGAGGCAGTTGTCGATCAGCCGCGTTCGCTCCTCCACCGGTTGGAACAGAGCAAAGGCACCGCCGCCGGTATTGGTGCATTCGTCGAGATACATGTCGCGGCCGAAACGGGAGATGCCGGGATAATAGTCGCCGCCGGACAAAACCGCGAAGCGGTCCGCCTCGTTGTAGCCGGAGGCAAAATACGGGGCGAGTTCCCTGAACCCGAGCGCAAGCCCGGCAATCGTAAGGCCAATTGACGTCACGGCCGACAATGCAGCCGTCAATCTATGCCGCGCCAAATTCGCCCCAGATCAACATCGAGAATCGAATCACTATACCGCAGCACTCGCCCCAACGCAGAGTCCTGCCAATTCGTACCCGCCTAATAACGCGAAACGCGCGGGGCTCAGTTGCCGCTGGGGTTTGTGGCCGACGGCGCCTTGGGCGGGATGCTGGCGATAGCGCCATCCTCGGCATCGGCCGCGAAGCTGTTGATGGTGCTCTTCAGCGTGGTACTGGTTGCCTTAACGGCGATTTCCTTCAGCGCATCGGCCACGACGGAGGCGACCGGCGCAATGTTCGGCAAGGTAACGAGCTTATAGGCGAGTTCACCCAGCAACTTGTCCAGGTCAGCGCCCGTCTTGCCAGTGGCGGCAATGTAGCTCGCGATCGCCTGCCTGCAGGCGGTCGTGGTCGCGTTGGCCGCGGAACAGGCCGCAATGACTTCCTGCTGGGTTGACGCCGCGAATGCTGGAGGCATCGCCAGTGCGAGCACCAGACCTGACAAAGCTATGGCGCGATACATGTGGCCTCCTGAAGGTAAAGTTACCGCGCTGGAAGAGTGGGCCAAAAGTGGTCATAGTCAAGGGAGGCGCATCAAAAGTCGCCGATACATTCTGCTTTAAAGACGACGTGTTGCCGAAAGGCCAAATTCGGACTGCCGGCAGGACCTACCGGCCGAGCATGGCGCGAAGCGTACGATCGCCCTCGTAATAGGATGGCGGACCGTCTGTCTGCAAAACAAATGCGGCGAGCGCGGCTCCGCCGACGAGCAGCAGACCGCCAATGAGCAGGGGCCGCCAAGCGCGTTGCACATGGCCGGCAAGCTTGATGGCCGACAGCACGATCCAAAAGACCGGTATAACCAGCGCAAGCGCAATAACAGCCATTGCACCCTCCCTGCCCGCAGCAATAGTGAACCCATGACCTTAAGCAAGCGTAGCAGCGCGCTGCGGTCTGGCGGGTTTTTTGGAGAGAGCAGTACGATGCCGCGTGACGTTGCCAGCGGATCGGCGCCGCGGGTTGCCATCCTGATGGCGACCTATAATGGCGCGCGTTTCCTTGCGGCCCAGCTTGGCTCGATTGGCGTACAGGACCATCCGCTTATCGATATCGTCGCCTCCGATGACGGGTCGACCGACGACACGGGCGCGTTGCTCACCAAGCTCGGCGCGGCATGGCGCAGTGGCGCGTTCCGCTGGCGCCAGGGGCCGCAGAAGGGATTTGCCGAAAATTTCCGTGCCTTGCTGACTGACCCCGCCGTGTCGGCGGATTTCCTGGCGTTTTGCGATCAGGACGACCTGTGGGAACAGGATAAGCTCGCAATCGCGGTTCGCGAGCTCGCCCGTTTCGGGGATCGCCCTGCGCTGTTCTGCTCACGCACGCTGCTGATCGACGAGACAGACCGTGTGGTTGGTGAATCGCCGGATTTTCGCAGGGCGCCGAGCTTCGGCAACGCGCTGGTTCAATCGCTTGCCGGGGGCAACACGATGGTGTTCAACCGCGCCGCGCATCGGCTGCTCGCGGAGGCGGCGCGGCGCACAGGCTTCGTCAGCCACGACTGGTTCGCCTACCAGTTGATCTCGGGCGCGGGCGGCGAGGTGATCTTCTCCCGGCGGCCACTTGTTCGCTATCGCCAGCACGGGGGCAACCTGGTGGGCGCGAACCGCGGCGTGGGCCCTCTGCTCGCCCGACTTGCTGCCGCGTTCGGCGGGCGCTTCACCAGGTGGAACGACGAGAATTGCAGGACCCTGCTCGCCTGCCGAGATCTGCTGACAAAGGAGGCGCGTGCGCAGTTCGATCTGTTTCGTTCAGCACGCGGCGGTTCCGTTGCCGAGCGGCTAGGCATGATCCGGGCGGCAGGGCTGTTTCGGCAGACGCCGGGCGGGCAATTTGCGCTTTATGCGGCAGCGCTGTTCGGCAAGGTTTGAGTTCCGCCGCCAATCGCGTATGGAAACGCTCGGAGCAGGGTCAGGGCCATGACGATATTGATCACCGGGGGCGCGGGGTTCATCGGCGCCAATTTCGTACTGGAGTGGGTGAAGGCAACGGGGGAGCCAGTGGTGAACCTCGACGCGCTGACCTATGCCGGCAATCGGGCGAGCCTTCAGAGCCTCGAAGGCAGCAATTTGCACCATTTCGTACATGGCGAGATTGGCGATGCGGCGCTGGTGGGCGAACTGCTCGCGACGCACAAGGTGCGGGCCGTGATCAATTTCGCGGCAGAGAGCCATGTCGACCGCTCGATCAAGGGGCCGACGCGGTTCTTCGAGACCAATGTGATGGGCACGCTCGGACTGCTGGAAGCCGTGCGCGCCTATTGGGGCGGGCTTGGTGGTGCAGTGAAGGACGCGTTCCGCTTTCTGCATGTGTCGACCGACGAGGTCTATGGCACGCTCGCGCCGGATGAGCCGGCCTTCAGCGAAACAACGCCCTATCGGCCCAACAGCCCCTATGCGGCGAGCAAGGCGAGCTCGGACCATATCGTGCGTTCGTATCACGAGACCTATGGGCTGCCAGTGCTGCTCACCAATTGCTCGAACAATTACGGGCCCTTGCAGTTTCCTGAGAAACTGATTCCGCTGGTGATCCATAACGCATTGGCGGGCAAGGATCTTCCGATCTATGGCGATGGGCTGCAGGTGCGCGATTGGCTCTATGTGGGGGACCATTGCACGGCGATCCGGCAGGTGCTTGAGACGGCCGCGCCGGGGGCGAGCTACAATATCGGCGGCGACAACCAGATGACCAATCTTGCCGTGGTCAGGCACATCTGCGCCCTGCTCGACGCACGGCGACCGAAGGCGGACGGGTCGCGCTACGCCGACCAGATGAAGCACGTCACCGACCGGCCCGGCCATGACCGGCGCTACGCGATCGATGCGCGCAAGATTGCCCACGATCTCGGCTGGCAGCCATCGGTGCGTTTCGAGGACGGCATCAGGCAGACGGTCGACTGGTACCTGGCGAATGCCGGCTGGGTGGAGAACGTCACGAGCGGCGCCTATCGGGACTGGGTCGCGAGGCAATACACATGAAGGCGTTGCTGTTCGGCCGGGATGGCCAGGTAGGGACCGCGCTTTCGGCGCGGTTGCCAGAAGTGGCCACTGAAGTGGTTGCGCTCGGCCGCGCGGGGGCGGATTTCGAGGTGGAAGGCGCGCTAGCCGCAATCGTCGAGCGGGTGCGGCCCGACGTCATCATCAATGCCGCCGCCTATACCGCCGTCGACAAGGCAGAGAGCGAACAAGTCCGCGCCCTGCGGATCAATGCCGGCGCCGTGGCGGAACTGGCGGACGCGGCGAAGGCCGTTGGCGCGAGGCTGGTGCACTATTCCACCGACTATGTGTTTGACGGTTCCGGGACAACCCCGTGGGTGGAGACCGACGCGACCGGGCCGCTCAATGCCTATGGCGCGAGCAAGCTCGCCGGGGAGATGGCCATCGCCGCAACGGGCGCGCCGCACTGGGTGTTCCGCACCAGCTGGGTGCATGCGCCGGGCGGCAACAACTTCATCGCCAAGATACTGAAGGCGGCGCAGGAGCGGGACAGCCTCAAAGTGATCAACGACCAGATCGGCGCACCGACAAGCGCGGCGCTGATCGCCGAGGCGACGGTGAAGGCGCTCCAATCGCTGAGCGGCGCGCGGCCCCTCAGCGATGGCATCTATCACCTGCAGGCGGCGGGCGAGACGAGCTGGCATGGCTATGCGCGCTTTGCGATCAACGCCGCGCGGCAGAGGGGTTTTCCGATCAAGGTTGCGGACGACGCGATCGAGACGGTGCCGACCAGTGCGTTCGTGACACCGGCGAAGCGGCCGCTCAACTCGCGGCTTGCAACGCAAAAGCTGCGTGACGGGCTCGGGATCGACCTGCCAGATTGGCGGGACGACGCATGGCCAACATTGTCGACACTTTTGCCCAAGGACGCATCATGAGCCGCAAGGGGATCATACTCGCAGGCGGCGCCGGGACACGGCTGCACCCT
>JAIYDI010000029.1 GCA_027487555.1 Hyphomicrobiales bacterium | reverse complement strand
GGATTTGTCCACGCCATAGGCCATCGCCTGATCCTGCAGGTCGCACTCGCCGCCCTGATCGCAGATCGGGCAATCGAGCGGATGGTTGATCAGCAGGAATTCCATCACGCCTTCGCGGGCCTTCTTGACCATCGGCGTGTTGGTGAAGATTTCCGGTGGCTCGCCGTTCGGGCCGGGGCGCAGGTCGCGCACACCCATGGCGCAGCTGGCCTGCGGCTTCGGAGGTCCGCCCTTCACCTCGATGAGGCACATGCGGCAATTGTCGGCCACCGAGAGGCGCCCGTGGCAGCAGAAGCGCGGAATTTCCGCCCCTGCCGCCTCGGCCGCTTGCATCAGCGTGTAGTAATCCGGCACCTCGACGAGCTTACCGTCGACTTTGATGTTAGCCATCGCCTAGACCTTTTCCTCGAGTTGCCGAACACGCGACCGCAGATCGCGCAACTCGATTTCCATTTCCGCCAGATGCACCTGCACACCGTCGTGACGGACATTTGAAACTGCTGCCGTACCGAGCGCCCTTGTCGTCGCATCAATAACTTCGCCGAGCTTACGCTCGACGCCATCGAAGCGATGATCCATCTGATCCTGCATGCGCTCGAGACGACGCTCGACCACTTCGAAGCGACGTTCCTGGTCGACGAGCCGCGACTGGATTTGCCGCAGGATTTCGATGGTGAGGCTCTCGGCCTCCTCGGCCATATCTTACTCCGCCGCGATCGACGGCACGGCGCCGTCGCTGGTGGACGACCAGGTATACTGGTCGATGCGCTTTTCGATTTCGGGCCGGAAGTTGCGGATCAGGCCCTGGATCGGCCAGGCCGCAGCGTCGCCGAGCGCACAGATGGTGTGCCCTTCGATCTGCTTGGTCACCTCGAAGAGCATGTCGATTTCGCGCTTCTGGGCACGGCCCTCGACCATGCGCGCCATGACGCGCATCATCCAGCCGGTGCCCTCGCGGCAGGGCGTGCACTGGCCGCAGCTCTCGTGCTTGAAAAAGGCCGAGATGCGCCAGATCGCCTTGATGACGTCGGTGGACTTGTCCATGACAATCATGCCGCCGGTGCCGAACGAGCTCTTTTTCTCGCGCATGCCATCGAAATCCATGATGGCGGTCATCATGTCTTCGCCCTTGACGATGGGGCACGACGCGCCGCCGGGGATCACTGCGAGCAGGTTATCCCAGCCGCCGCGGATTCCGCCGCAATGCTTCTCGATGATATCCTTGAAGCTTTCGCCCAGGGCTTCCTCGAAGGTGCAGGGCTTGTTCACATGGCCCGACACCATGAACAGCTTGGTGCCGACATTGTTCGGCCGGCCGATGCCCGCGAACCACGCGCCACCGCGACGCAGGATTTCCGGGACGACGGCGATCGACTCGACATTGTTGACCGTGGTGGGGTTGCCATAGACGCCCATGGCTGCCGGGAACGGCGGCTTCAGGCGCGGCTGACCCTTCTTGCCCTCGAGCGATTCCATCAGGGCGGTCTCTTCGCCGCAGATATAGGCACCGGCGCCGTGATGGACGACGATCTCGAAATCCCAGCCGTGGACATTGTCCTTGCCGATCAGACGAGCATCATAGGCCTGCTGCACGGCTCTTTCGAAGTTCTGCCGCTCGCGAATGAACTCGCCTCGGATATACACATACGCGATATGCGCACCCATGGCGCGACCCGCGAGCAGGCACCCCTCGATCAGGTGGTGCGGATCGTGCCGGAGGATCTCGCGATCCTTGCAGGTGCCGGGCTCGGACTCGTCGGCATTGACGAGCAGCTGGCACGGGCGGCCGTCACCGGCGCCCTCCTTCGGCATGAAGGTCCATTTGAGACCCGTGGGGAAACCGGCGCCACCTCGGCCGCGCAGGCCCGAACCCTTGACCTCGTTCACGATCCAGTCGCGACCGCGATCGATGAAAGCCTTGGTGTCCTGCCACGCACCACGCGCGCGGGCCCCGTCGAGGCCCCAGTCGCCATGACCGTACAGATTGGTGAAAATGCGGTCCTTGTCGTGCAGCATCAGCGGGGATCCTTCCCGAAACGCTTGATGTATTCCTCGACGCCACCGGCAGCGAGGGCCTCGGCCTGTTCGATCCAGCGATCGCGCGCGACGCGACCCTTGAACCCGAGCTCACCCTCGACCGCAGCGATCTGATCTGGCGTGAGCTTGGCGAGCTGCGCCCAGGTCGTGATGCCGACAGCGTTGAGGTTGCGCTCCATCACCGGGCCAACGCCCGAGATAAGCTTGAGATTGTCTGCCGCGCCGGCGGGAGCCGTGAACAGCGCCTTCGGAGCGGCAGCAGCCGGTGCAGCGGCCGATGCCGGTGCAGCGGCGGCAGGAGCCGGTGCGGAGGGAGCGGCAGGAGCCGGTGCAGCGGCGGCAGGAGCCGGTGCCGGTGCGGCAGGAGCCGGTGCGGCGGGGGGTGCCGGCGGGGGCGGCGGCGGGAACGGCTTGTAGGTCCGCTCGGTGGTGGGCGTCTCGAGCAGCACGATACGGCCGCCATCAGGCGCCGCATTGAGCCGGCCGGTCTGCGACCCCGGCTTCACCTCATGGCCCTTGCCCTCGGCGAACTTGTCGAGGATGGCATTGAAGCTCTCGACGGTCAGGTCCTCGTAGGTGTCCGACCCGATCATCACCAGCGGTGCGTTCACGCAGGCGCCGAGGCACTCGACCTCTTCCCAGCTCAGCGTACCATCGGCATTCAGTTCCTGCGCATGCGGGTGGATGCGGTGCTCGCACACCTCGCGGATCGACTCGGCGCCGCGCAGCATGCAGGGCGTCGTGCCGCACACCTGCACATGGGCGCGCGTGCCGACCGGCTTCAGCTGGAACTGGGTATAGAACGTGGCGACTTCGAGCACGCGGATATAGGCCATGCCGAGCAGTTCGGCGACCGCCTCGATAGCCGGACGGCTGACCCAGCCCTCCTGCTCCTGCGCGCGGAACAGCACTGGGATCACGGCCGATTGCTGCCGCCCCGGCGGATACTCGGCCATTTTCTTCTGCGCCCAATCCAGATTCTCCGCGCTGAACGCGAAGCCCTGCGGCTGGACGGCATCATCTGCGAGACGGCGGACGGACATTACCGGTCGACCTCACCAAACACGATATCGAGGGAGCCGAGGATGGCCGCGACGTCGGCCAGCATGTGGCCGCGACACAGGAAATCCATGGCCTGAAGATGGGCGAAGCCCGGAGCGCGGATCTTGCAGCGATAAGGCTTGTTGGTGCCATCGGCGACGAGATAGACGCCGAACTCGCCCTTTGGCGCCTCGACAGCGGCATAGACCTCGCCCGCCGGGACCTTGAAGCCCTCGGTATAGATCTTGAAGTGATGGATCAGCGATTCCATCGACTGCTTCATCTGCGCGCGCTTGGGCGCCACGACCTTGTTGTCGGTCGAGGCAACCGGGCCCTGGCCCTCGGGGGAGTTGAGCAGCGCGATCGCCTGCTTCATGATCGAGATCGACTGGCGCATCTCGTCCATGCGAACGAGGTAGCGATCATAGCAGTCGCCGTTCTTGCCCACCGGAATGTCGAAATCGAAACGGTCATAGCACTCATAGGGCTGCGACTTGCGAAGATCCCACGCGACACCCGAGCCACGCACCATGACGCCCGAGAAGCCCCATTTCAGCGCGTCCTCTGCCGTGACAACGCCGATATCGACATTGCGCTGCATGTAGATGCGGTTGCCCGTCAGCAGCGCCTCGAGATCGTCGAGCACCTTGAGATAGGGGTCGCAGTACGCCTCGATATCGTCGATCAGGTCCTGTGGCAGATCTTGGTGGACCCCACCGGGCCGGAAAAACGCCGCGTGCATGCGGCTGCCGGAGGCCCGCTCGTAGAAAATGTACAGCTTTTCGCGCTCGTCGAAGCCCCACAGCGGCGGCGTCAGCGCGCCGCAATCCATGGCCTGCGTCGTGCAGTTGAGCACATGCGACATCAGGCGGCCGATCTCGGCATAGAGCACGCGGATCAACTGGCCGCGCAACGGCACTTCAAGCCCGAGCAGTTTTTCCACCGCGAGGCAGAAGGCATGCTCCTGGTTCATCGGCGCAGCATAGTCGAGCCGGTCGAAATAGGGCACGGCCTGCAGATAGGTCTTCTGCTCGATCAGCTTCTCTGTGCCCCGATGCAGCAGGCCGATATGCGGATCGACGCGCTCGACGACTTCGCCGTCGAGTTCGAGGATCAGGCGGAGCACACCGTGGGCCGAGGGGTGGATCGGACCGAAGTTAATGGTGAAATTACGGACTTCGACTTCAGCGGACATTGGTGCGCTCCGCGCTATCGGCAATCGGCAGGCTGCGTGCTTCTGCTGTCATCGGCTTACTGCGTCTTCTTCTCATCGCCCGGCAGCACGTATTCGGTACCCTCCCAGGGGGAAAGGAAATCGAACTGCCGGAATTCCTGCGCCAGCTTCACTGGCTCATAGACCACGCGCTTGCGCTCTTCATCGTAGCGCACCTCGACATAGCCGGTGGTCGGGAAGTCCTTGCGCAGGGGATACCCGTCGAAGCCGTAGTCGGTAAGGATGCGGCGCAGGTCGGGATGCCCGGTAAACATGACCCCGAACAGGTCATAGGTCTCGCGCTCGAACCAGTCCGCCCCGGGGAAAAGCCCGGTGATCGACGGCACCGGAGTGCTCTCGTCGGTGGCGAGCTTGAGGCGGATGCGCAGGTTCTGCCGGAGACTGAGCAGGTGATAGACCACCTCGAAGCGCTCCTCGCGCTCGGGATAGTCGACACCGCACACATCGATCACCGACGTGAAGGCTTCGTGGTCATGCAGGAAATGCACGACATCGACGATGCTTTCACGCGCGACCGCCAGCGTCAGTTCGCCATAGGCGACCGCGTGATCGAGGATCTTTTCCCCCAGCGCGTTGCGCGTACGCTCCGCTAGGGCCGCGAGCGGTGTCTCAATAGCGCCATCGGTCATGGCCGGTCCTATCGTTCGATCGTGCCGGTACGGCGGATTTTCTTCTGCAGCAGCAGGATACCGTAAAGCAGTGCCTCTGCCGTCGGCGGGCAACCGGGCACATAGATATCCACGGGCATCACACGGTCGCAGCCGCGCACCACGGAGTAGGAATAGTGATAGTAGCCACCGCCATTGGCGCAGCTGCCCATCGAGATGACGTAGCGCGGCTCGCTCATCTGGTCATAGACCTTGCGGAGCGCCGGAGCCATCTTGTTGGTCAGCGTACCGGCCACGATCAGCACGTCGGCCTGCCGCGGCGAAGCACGCGGCGCAGCGCCAAAGCGCTCGATATCGTAGCGCGGCATCGACATGTGGATCATCTCGACGGCACAGCAGGCAAGGCCGGTCTGCATCCACATCAGCGAGCCGTTGCGCGCCCAGGTGATCAGATGGCTGGCCGTCGTCGCAAGAAAACCCTTGTCCGCGAGTTCGGCATTGACCTCGGCCATGAACGGATCATCGGCGCCGACCAGCTTGTTGGTCTGAGGGTCGATGACGCCCTTGGGCTGCGGGGCGACGAGAGTGGATTCGCTCAATCCCATTCCAAGGCTCCTTTGCGCCACTCATAGATGAACCCGATGGTCAGCACGATGAGGAAAATCATCACCGAGCCGAAGCCGAACCAGCCGATATCCTTGAACGCCAGGGCCCAGGGGAACAGCAGCGCAACTTCGAGATCGAAGATGATGAACAGGATCGACACCAGGTAGAACCGGACGTCGAACTTCATGCGGGCATCGTCGAATGCGTCGAAGCCGGCTTCGAAGGCGGTCACCTTTTCGGCGTCGGGGCGCTTGAAGGCAACGATGAAGGGGGCGACGAGCAGGGCGAGGGCGATAAACGCGGCAATGCCGACGAAGATCACGATCGGCAGGTAGTTGCTCAGCAACTCGGTCATTGTGCAGCCTAATGGTCGGCCGGTCGGGAGGAACCGGCTCGTGCGGTCAACAAGGCGATTTCGGGCCCTATTGGCGACACGATGTTGTGTGGGTCGGGATTAGCCCACGGCAGAGGTGGTTTCAAGGGAAACAAAACTTGAGACAACGAGTCCAGTTTGCGCGGCGAACTGGTCTTCGAAGCGACGCTTTGCGTATGACGAAGGCCCGAGGCGCAGCCTTTTGCGAAGGATGCGACACGCACGCAACATGATGCGCGCTGCGGTTTACCGGGCCCCAAGGCCCCGGGCATTTGCAAATGTGATCCCGCCTGCCCTATTGCTCTCCCGATGGGGGTGAACCGATGTCGCGGACCGAACGCCTTCTGGCGCTTCTGCAATTGCTGCGCCGGCACCGCACGCCGGTGACCGGCCCTGCCCTCGCGCGCGACCTCGGCGTGTCGCTTCGGACGCTCTATCGCGACATCGCAACCCTGCAGGGACAGGGTGCCGATATCGAGGGCGAAGCGGGCGTCGGCTATGTGATGCGGCCCGGTTACACCCTGCCCCCGCTGATGTTCACCGCCGATGAAATCGAGGCGCTGGTACTCGGCATGCGCTGGGTTTCGCGCCGCGCCGATGACGCGCGGCTCGGTGACGCGGCCGGGAATGCCCTGAGCAAGATCACTGCCGTGCTGCCGGCCGAGCTTCGCGATTCGGTCGAGCAGGCGACTTTGCTGATGCCGGCGGGCGAGGTGATTCCCGCCGCAGTGGACCTCGGCGCCATCCGTGTCGCCATAAGGCAGGAAAAGAAGCTCTCGATTTCCTACCGCACCGGCGAGGGCGACGATTCGCAGCGGACCATCTGGCCCTTCGCTCTGGCGTTCTTCGAGCGCACCCGCGTGATCAGCGCATGGTGCGAATTGCGTGGCGATTTCCGCTCGTTTCGCGTCGACCGGATCGTTGGCATGGAGGTGCTGGCCGCGCGCTATCCGACGCGGCGAGCGGTACTGCTGAAGCGCTGGCGCGAGCGGGAGGGCATCGCGCCGGGGGCGATCTGAGGCACCGCTGCTGCCACAAACTGTCAGCCCCTCGGCCCATCCTGTCGCCATCCAAACAGGAGACAGGCCATGGCCAATATCGACTACATGCTTCTCGCCGTCCGCGATCCGCTCGCGAGTGGTGACCTCTATGCCCGTATCCTCGGCCGCGAGCCGGTGGAAAAGGCCTCGACTTTCGTGCTGTTCGTACTGCCCAACGGGCTGAAGCTCGGGCTGTGGGTCGCCAACGAGATTGCTCCGGCGGCGAAGCCCGCCGGAGGGGTCGAGCTATCGCTCACTGTTCCGGACGAAGCGGCGCTTCGGACACTCCGCGACGAATGGGCGGGCTACGGCCTCAGTATTTTGCAGGAACCGACGCGGATGGATTTCGGCCTGACCTTCACCGCCGAGGATTCCGACGGTCACCGCCTGCGGCCGTTTGTGCCGGGGATGTGAGGCAAGACGACGTCTCGCGTCTCCGACCTCGTGGTTCGACAGGCTCACCATGAGGTCGGGACGGACAACGCTGTGGCCGATGCTCGCAGGTCAAATGCACAGCACCCTCGCGCCTCATCCTGAGCCTGTCGAAGGACGAGGCGCATGTGACCGAACTCCACATAATGTGTGAGCAGGAGGGCTTCCTTCACTCGCTACGTTTGGCACTCTCGATGGTCAGGCTCCCATCGGACATGCTGCTGACCACCTGACCATCGGGCCGAAATAGCATCCAGAGTTCGGCGCCCTCTTCTCCGAAATCGGCATAGCTGGCGTACGGGCGAAGTTCGAGAATGAGGTTGTGCTCGAAGACGAACCGGAGGGTCCCAGCTCCGTCCGGCCCAGCGAGGCTCATGAGTGTCTGGGAGTCGAGGCGCTTCGTCGCGCCGTCGATCTTGTTGTCCTCGGCCTCTTCATGGGCGATGGCGACGCCGTGTTCAAAGATCGTCCAATGGCAGCAATGCACCCAGAAGTGATAATCGCCCATAGTGGAGACCTGGCGGCGCCGCATGATGGGGACCCGCGCATCCGGAAAGGCCTCACGCGTGCGTAAATGTGGCTCGCCGAACTCCAAGGTCAGGTAGTTGGCGTGCCCGCGCCTGACCTGCCAGGCGGGCAACCCGATCAACGGTGCAAAGGCCTGTTCAATATCTAGAGGTTGCTGTCGGCTGCCTGCGGGCCGAGCGTAGCGATACACAATATCGACCGGGTCACCGCGCACGGCCGCCAAGTCTTCCGCGCCCCCGAGCCGTCGTGCAACCGCTGCAGAGGCGGAATTGGCTTGGTCGACGTAACTGACCAGTGTTTCGAGCCCGAGCGTGCCAAAGGCCCAGTCGCGCAACGTGGCGGCGGCTTCGGTCGCGTAGCCCCGCCCCTCGTAACCGGCATAGAGCAACCAACCCAGCTCCCGCTCGGGAAACAGCGGGCCGGCATTGATCCCCACCTGCCCTATACAGACGCAGTCGGCCTTGCGCTCGATCATGAGCGCGCCATGGCCGAACAAGTGCCAGCACGCGATATCGTGTCCGAACAGGCCCCACGCGGCGCGCTCGTCGTAAGGTCCGCCCATATGCACAGCGCGATCGGAGGCGAGGAAGGCGGCATAATCCAGGAAATCCGCGATGACCGGCGGACGAAGTCGAAGCCGTGTCGTTTCAAGCGTTGGAATGCCCGACATCATGCCCCTCACCTTCGCTTCAGAAAATCCCCGAGCCTATTCATCGCCTCGGCGATGGTCGCGGGCGTGCCGGCATAGGAAAACCGCACGAAGCGGTTGCCGTTGTGCCGGTCAAAATCGATGCCCGGCGTCGCGGCGACCCCGGCCTGTTCGAGCAACTCAATGCAGAAGCCGAGCGAGTCGTTGGTGAAGCGCGAGAAATCCACATAGGCATAGAAGGCGCCGTCGCCTTCGTTGGCGGACGCGAGGCCGAACTGCGCCAGTGCGTCCGCCACCGTGTGGCGGTTCTGTCGGTAGATGGCCTTCTGCTCTTCGGAATAGGCACGCTCGCTCAGCGCCACCAAGGCCGCCGTCTGGCTGAGGGTCGGCGCGGAGATGAACATGTTCTGCTGCAGCATGCCGATGCGCGTGCGCACATCCTCGGGCAGCACCATCCAGCCGACGCGCCAGCCGGTCATGCAGTAATATTTCGAGAAGCTGTTGATGATGATGGCCCGGTCGGTGAACTCGAGCGCCGAGACCGAGGGCGCCCGGTAATCGAGCCCATGGTAGATCTCGTCGGAGATGAAGCGCACGCCGAGCCGCGCGCAGACCTCGACGATCGCGCGCAGCGTGTCGCCGGTGACGGCGGCTCCGGTCGGGTTGGCGGGCGAAGCAAAAAGCAGCCCGTCGAACGGCTCGGCGCTGTAGGCCCGCTCGACATCCTCGGCGGTCAGCCGCCAGCCGCTCTCGGCCGTGATCGGGATTTCCACCGCCTTGAAGCCGATGCCGTCGAGCGTGTTGAGATAGGCGGGGTAGCCGGGCCGGGTCACCGCGATCTTCGCGCCCGGCTTGAACGCGCCGAGAAACGCGAGGATGAAGGCCGCCGACGAGCCCATCGTCACCATCAGGCTTTCCATCGGCACGGTGACGCGATGCTGGTCGCGGTAGTAGCCGATGAGCCCCTGCCGAAGCGGGATGGTGCCGGTCGATGGCGTATAGTGCTGCGGCAGATCGAGCGAAGCCGCCACGGCCGCGCGGACGGCCGGCGCGGGCGGTGCGCCGGGCTCGCCGGATTCCATATGCATGACCGATTGGCCTGCCGCTTCGAGCACTTTCGAGCGGGCGGTGATCTCCATCACATAAAAGGGGCGGAGGCCGGTGAGGTCAGACGGCGAAGGGGACAAGGTCATCGGGCCTCGGAACAGAAGAAGGACCCGCCTTGGCTAGCGCTTTGCCCGCGCCCCCTCAACCAGAATTGAAGCGGCGATGGACATTGGCACAATGGCCAGGGTTCCCTTGAGCGCCGCGCGGGTTTAGTCAGAGGGCCGACCAGTGCCTTCGGAGTTGCCATGGCCCGCCTCAATCTCGCAATCGCGCTCGCCGCTGGTGCCCTCCTGGGCGCGATGGGCATGGGTCTGCTCGGGCAATCCGCCCCGCGCCTGAGCGCTACAGCCGCGCTCGCGGCGGAGGCGGTGCAGCCGTCACTCGGCCGCGCCGAGATCGAGGCGATCTTTGCCGAGATGCTGCAGAAGGAACTGGCGAAGCAGCCGAAGCTCGACGAGGCGACCGTGGGGCCCTTGGTCGAGAGCTACCTGATGGCCAACCCCTCCGTGCTGAACCGCGTCGCGGACGCCTATCGGGCGGAGGAGACGGCGAAGAAAGCCGAGGCGACCAAGGCCGCGCTCAGCAATCTCAAGCCGCAGATCTATGACGACAAGCACCAGGTGGTGCTCGGTAACCCCAATGGCGATGTCACGCTGGTCGAGATGTTCGACTACAACTGCCACTATTGCCGGCAGGTGGTGCCCGACATCGCCGCGCTGCTCGACAGCGACAAGAACCTCCGTGTCGTGCTCAAGGAATTCCCGATCCTGTCCGCCGAATCGGTCGAGGCGGCGCGGGTCGGCGTGCTGGTCAACCAGTTGGGCGGCGACTACTGGGCGTTCCATCAGGCGCTGTTCACCGCGCGCGGGCGGATCGGCAAGGATCAGGCACTGAAGGCAGCGGCGAGTCTCGGCTTCGATCCGGCGGTTCTCTCCGCGCGGATGAACGAGCCCTCGGTCACCGACGCGCTCAATACATCCTACGCCATTGCCAAGGCGCTCGACCTCGGCGGCACCCCCACCTACATCCTCGGCGACGACGTGATTGCGGGGGCGGTGGGGCTCGATGTGTTGCAGCGCAAGATCGCAAATCTGCGCGCATGCGGCGCGACCGAATGCCCAATGCCACCAAACAGCTGAAGATAGATCAGGATAGGTCAGGCACCGCGCCGCATTTCCGCCCTTTTTCGTGCATTACTCCGCGCCGCGCTTGCGCCCATGGGGGCCCCGGTGCAAAAGGCACGGACCATGGCTTATCGCGTTCTCGTCCTCAATGGCCCGAACCTCAACATGCTCGGCATCCGCGAGCCGCAGACCTATGGCGCGCAGACCCTTGCGGACATCGAGGCCATGTGCGTTGCCGAGGGGCGCGAACTGGGCCTCGAGGTGGAGTGTCGCCAATCCAATATCGAGGGCGAACTCGTCACCTGGATCCAGCAGGCGCTCGGACAATTCGATGCGCTGGTGCTCAATCCCGGCGCCTATTCCCACACCTCCATCGCCATCCACGACGCCATCCGCGCTGTTGGCATCAAGGTGATCGAGGTGCATCTGTCCAATATCCACGCCCGTGAGGCGTTCCGTCACCATTCCTATGTCTCGGCCGTCGCAACCGGGGTGATTTGCGGGCTCGGGGCTACCGGGTATAAGCTCGCGCTCCGCGCACTGGCCGAAAAACGATAAGAGGCTCGACACATGACCAAGGCGTCTTCGTCCAATGACCAGGACCTCATCGAGGCTATCGCCAAGCTGCTCAACGAGCAGAACCTCGCCGAGATCGAAATCGAGCGCGAGGACCTGCGCGTCCGGGTGACCCGCACCTATCCCAGCCAGGCCGTGCAGCAGGTGGCCATGCCCGCCTATGCACCCCAGGCGCTGGCGCCGGCTGCGCCAGCCGCTGCACCGATCTCCGCCGTACCGGCTGCCCCAGCTGCCGAGGATCTCGCCTCCAATCCGGGCACGCTGACGTCGCCGATGGTCGGCACCGCCTATCTCGCCTCGGAGCCCGGCAAGCCGCTGTTCGCGCCCGTGGGCACCAAGGTCAGCGAAGGCCAGACGGTGCTCATCATCGAAGCGATGAAGACCATGAACCAGATTCCGGCGCATCGCTCCGGCACCGTCACCCGCGTTCTCATCGAGAACGCCAGCCCGGTCGAATACGGCCAGCCTCTCGTCGTGATCGAGTAGAGCCGTGGTCATGTTCCAGAAGGTTCTCATCGCCAATCGGGGCGAGATCGCCCTCCGCATCCTCAGGGCCTGCAAGGAACTGGGCATTTCGACCGTCGCGATCCATTCGACCGCCGATTCCAACGCCATGCACGTGCGCCTTGCCGACGAAAGCGTCTGCATCGGGCCGCCACCGGCCCGCGATTCCTACCTCAACATTCCCTCGATCCTCGCCGCATGCGAGATCACCGGTGCCGATGCCGTGCACCCGGGCTACGGGTTCCTGTCGGAGAATGCGCGCTTTGCCCGCATCCTCACCGAGCACAAGATCACCTTCATCGGCCCCTCGTCGCACCATATCGAGATCATGGGCGACAAGATCACCGCGAAGAAAACCGCGGTGGAGCTGGGTATCCCGGTGGTGCCAGGCTCTGCCGGTGAAGTGGCGACCGAAGAGGAGGCCAAGGCAACCGCGGCCGAAATCGGCTATCCCGTCCTGATCAAGGCCACCGCCGGTGGTGGCGGCAAAGGCATGAAGGTCGCGCAGTCCGAAGAGGACGTGCTGACCGCCTGGTCGACGGCGCGCGCCGAAGCCAAGGCAAATTTCGGCAATGCCGCCGTCTACATGGAAAAATATCTCGGCAAGCCGCGCCATATCGAGGTGCAGCTGATCGGCGACGGCCAGGGCAATGCGGTGCACCTCGGGACCCGCGACTGCTCGCTGCAGCGCCGCCACCAGAAGGTGCTGGAAGAAGCCCCTGCCCCGACCGTGCCATTCGACAAGCAGATGGAGATCGGCGAAATCTGCGCCGCCGCCATGCGCAAGCTGAAATACTCGGGGGCGGGCACCATCGAGTTCCTCTACGAGAACGGCGAGTTCTACTTCATCGAGATGAACACCCGCGTGCAGGTGGAGCATCCGGTGACGGAGCGCATCACCGGCGTCGATATCGTCTACGAGCAGATCCGCGTCGCCTCGGGCGAAAAGCTCAGCCTGTCGCAGGATCAGGTGCAGTTCAACGGCCATGCCATTGAAGTGCGTATCAATGCCGAGGACCCGCAGACCTTCGCGCCCTCGCCGGGCAAGATCACCTTCTACCACCCTGCCGGTGGTGTCGGCGTGCGCGTCGATAGCGCCGTGTACCAGGGCTATGTGATCCCGCCCTATTACGACTCGCTGATCGGCAAGCTGATCGTCTATGGCCGCACTCGCGCCGAGTGCATGCAGCGCCTGCGCCGCGCCGTGGATGAGTTCGTGGTGGATGGGGTGAAGACCACCCTGCCGCTGTTCCAGCGGCTGATCAAGGAACCCGAGATCATCGCGGCAGATTACGACATCCACTGGCTGGAAAAATACCTCAAGGGCGACAAGCACTGAGCGTGTTTGAGCCTTGAACGTGACGAGGCCGGGAGCGATCCCGGCCTCGTTGTTTTTGGGCCGGTACGTCAGGTTCGAAACGTGTAGGCGCAACACCCTCGATGTCATCCCGACGCAGGTCGGGATCCAGCTCAAGGTCGTTCCGCAGCCGCCAGGTGGCTGCTTTTGCACCTCAGGATGGGCCCCGGCCTCCGCCGGGGTGACATCGCGCAAGCGGCACGTCCGCGACAGTTTCCGTCCGCTTATGGTTAACGCCAGATGAACATCACCTTCGCGACGGGTTCAGCCGCGATGGCGCAGGTTCGCAACACTGGTTGAGGGACCTGGGCCATGAGCTACGAAATTATCGATGCCGCGATCTACCTGACGCCCGCGCTGCTGATGCTGGCCTTCGCAACCGCGTTCATCGCGATGTACCTGCGGCGCTGGCACTGACCCTTACTTCGCGGCGGCCTCGGCATCCGCGATCCACGCGTTGAACGCCGCGCCGAATGCCGCCGGATCGGCGGAATAGCTGCCAAGGTGCTTCGGCGAATCCGTCGCCAGGAAGCGGATATCGGGCCGCATCGCCATCAGGTTTGCGCTCGTCTCATACGGCACCAGCGGATCGGGCCGGCTATGCGCGAGGAACACCGGCCCCTTGAAATCCACCACCGGCTGATAGACCACCGCGCCGCGCAGATCGGGCTTCACCAGCCCCCAGGCCATCAGCGCGCCATCGACGAGATATCCCGACAGGGGAATGCCCAAGTCCTCGCCCTTGATCTTGAGGAGCAGCGGCAGGTCGAGCGCCGGCGCATCGAGCGCGATGGCCGCGACATGCACCGCCTCGGCGGATTGCGCGAGGAACTGCGCTGTGATTGCTCCACCCATGGATTCCGCCACGATCAGCACTTTTGGCGCGCCCTGTGCACGGGCGTAGGTCACCGCCGCCGCGAGATCCGGCCACTCGAACAGCCCGAAGCTGTAGAGCTGCTCGGGGGATTTTGGTGCGCCCGCGTCGTTGCGATAGGTAATCGACAGCACCGGAATACCCGCCGCATGCAGATATTGGACCATGCGGTAGCCGTTCGAGCGCAGCCCACCGATGCCATGCACGAAGATCGCCCAGGGCCGCGTCATGTCCGGCGCCGGAATGACCCAGGCCGGTGCCAGTCCGAGCGGCGTCTCGTAGCTCACCTCGGTGAAATCGAGCCCCAGCCCGGCCTTCGGGTCGCCGCGATAGCCAACCACCATCGGATCGGTCTCGGACGGCCCGGCCCAATCGATATATCCGGGGGTGAGCTGGATATACAGCGACAGCGCAACGGCGATCGGCCCGCCCACGAGAAACAGCAGGACGAGGGTGACGAAGAGCTTGAGCAGACGTTTCAACCAGCGCATGGACATGAACCTGTAAGGCCGCAGCGACAATTGGCAAGGGGCGCCGGGGCTGGTGGTGATGGACTTGCGCGCCTGCCCACCACATATTTCCGCCATGTCCCGCAAGACCGACCCATTCGCCCTGGACCTGACACCCGAACTGATCGTGCGCGCCTATCGCGCCGGCATCTTCCCCATGGCGGAAGATCAGGATTCGCCGGACCTGTTCTGGGTGAGCCCGCCGCTGCGCGGCATCATCCCGCTCGACGATTACCACATCTCGAAGAGCCTCAGGAAACGCTTGAAGACTCACCCCTACAGCATTCGGGTGGATACGGATTTTGCCGGCGTCATTGAAGGTTGCGCCACCGCCGGCGTCGATCGTGACAGCACCTGGATCAACCCCGAAATCCGCCGGCTCTACGGCGCGCTGTTCGACCGCGGCCTCGTGCACACGGTGGAAGTCTGGGATGGGCGGGAACTGGTCGGCGGGCTTTATGGCCTCGCGCTCGGGGCGGCCTTCTTCGGCGAATCAATGTTCCATCGGAAAACCGATTGCTCGAAGATCGCTATGGCGCACCTGCTCGCGCGGCTCACGGCCGGCGGCTTCCGTCTGCTCGACACGCAATTCGTCACCGATCACCTGCGCACCTTCGGCGGCATCGAAATCCCGCGCGAACTCTACGAGCTCCGCCTCGCCGACGCGCTGCAATATCACGGCGATTGGCGCGCCATCGAGCGTGCGCCCATCAGATGAATGTCGGCCCCTTGGCTTGGCGCGAGCGTCTGGCGGGGCATGACGCCGCGCCGCAAACCATCGGCAAATCCGGCGATGACGTCGTCCGCCTCGCCCGCGATGCTGTCCCGCTGCTATTCCTCAAGTCCGAAGCCATGCACCCGCTGTCGCAAGTGCCGGACGAGGCCGAGCGGCTGCGCTGGCTCCGGGCGCAGGGCATGCCGTGTCCGGAGGTGGTCGATTTCACCACCGAGGCGGGCCGCCACTGGCTGCTGATGCGCGCCCTGCCCGGCCGCGATTTCGCCTCCGCGCCGGAGATCGCGCCCGAACACCTCGTTGCCCTCGCGGCCAACGCACTGCGGCGTCTGCATTCGCTCGACCCGCAGCACTGCCCGTTCGACCACCGGCCGGGCCTGCGCGTCAGGCTGGCGCGGCAGCGGCTCGATGCGGGGCGAGTGGATGCCGACGACTTGGATGAGCCCGGCGGCGATCTCGAGGCGCTCTATGCCCGGCTTTGCCAGACCATTCCCTTCGAACTGGACCTCGTCGTCACCCATGGCGATGCCTCGATGCCCAACCTGATGGTCTCGGCGGACGGGTCCTTCACGGGCTTCATCGATTGTGGTCGGCTCGGTGTCGCCGACCGCTGGCAGGATCTGGCCATCGCCATGGAGAGCATCGCCTACAATTTTGGCGACACCCATGTGCTCCCGTTCCTTGCCCGCTACGGCACGCCCCTCGATGTGGACAAGCGCGACTGGCACCGGCTGCTCGACGAGTTCTTCTGAACGCGCTCAGTCCTTCACTTTGATCATCAGCGTCGTCTGCCACCGCGCCGGGTCGGGCTCTTCGTCCGGGTCATTGTGGTAAATTTCGAGGCGTGCTGCGAAGTGGTCGCCATCGGCCTCGGTGGTCGCGTCCCAGGTGAGGTTGATCTCCTTGGCCCAGCCGATCAGGATGGCGTTGACGTTCATCAGGTGATCGTAGTGCCCAAAGAAGGTGGTTTCGGCATAGCGGCCGGCTGGCAGCACACCGGAGACGAGGTCGCCGTCGGCGGCAACAGGCTCGGCCACCGGCATGCCGAACTCGATCTCGAGCTCAGGCATGGCAATGATTTTGTATTTGAAGAAGGCCGGCCCCGTGGTGCGGATGTTGCGGGCGGCGATGGCGGCAAACAGCGCGCCCATGGCCGGGCCGATATCGGCATCGAAGGGCATCTTCAGCCGCCGCCGGATGGCCACGTAAGGCCGGGCCTTCTGGTCAATGATGCGTGGCAGTGTCAGCATGGGTCTTGCCCTCCCGGTGTGTGTCTGCAAGGCGGCGACGCGCCGCAATGATGTCCTCGGCGACGCCGTCGCGCCGCGGCTGGCCCTTGGGCCTGAGGTCGGCATCGATGAAGCGGCGCATGTACTCGGCAAACAGCATGAAGCTGCTGTTCCAACCCCAGCCATGGCCATCGCATTCCGCCTTCGAAATGAAGGGCGATTGCCGGAATTGCATACGTGTGCGGCCATCTTGGGTTTCGCTGAAATCGAGTGAAACCTCGGTTTCGAACCCGTCATATCCGTTGATATAGGTGAAGCGCAGGCGGCTCGGCTCGACGATTTCGAGATAGGTGCCATGGATCCAGTGCGCGTTGTCGCCATCCTTGGCCATGCAGCGGCGCCAGTTGCCACCGACGCGGAAATCGCTCTCGCACTCGGTAAGCCAGAAGCCCTCGGGCCCATGCCAGCGCACCATGTGCTCGGGGTCGCGCCAGAGCCGCCAGACGAGGGCACGCGGGGCATCGAAGATGCGGTCGATCTCGAGCACGAGCGCCCTTTGCTCGGCCGTGGCGTTACTGCTTGCCGGCATCGGCTTTCCCCTTCTGCAACTCGGCGAGATAGGCATCCATCCGGTCGAAACTCCCCTCCCAGTGGCGGCGGTAGCGCTCGACCCAGCTCGCGACGTCCTTGAGGGGGGCGGCATTGAGCTCTACCGGGCGATATTGCGCAGTGCGGGTGCGGCTGACGAGCCCAGCCTGCTCAAGCACCTTGAGGTGGCGCGAAATGGCGGGCAGCGAAATCTCGAACGGCGCGGCGAGTTCATTCACCGAGGCTTCGCCGGCGCTCAGTCGGCTGAGGATCGCCCGCCGGGTGGGGTCGGCAAGCGCCGAGAATGTAAGGCTCAGTTGGTCGGCCTGCATATTTAACACTCACGTTAATTAACTAGAGTGTTAAATGCTGGGCAGAGCACCGTCAAGCCCTCGCAGCCGCCGCGAAGCAATCGGGAAGGGATCCGCCGCGCTGGGCCGGTTCTGGGCGCTTACGCGCCGTCGGACGTCGGTGGCGGCACGTCGGTCGACTGCCGGCAATCCATCAGCCAGATATCGTAGACGGCATTGTCCACGGCGTTGAGCGCCGGGGAATCGGCGAACATCCAGCCGGTAAAGATGCGGGTCATCGAGCCCTTGAGGCTCACCTGGTCCACCTCGACAAACACCGATGTGCGCTGCGTCTCGGTCGGCGGGCGGGTATAGCAGGCGCGCGGCGTGATCTGCAGGGCGCCGAACTGCACGGTCTCGTTGATATAGACGTCGAATGTGGTGATGCGTCCGGTGATCTTGTCGAGACCCGAAAAGGTGGCGACCGGATTGGAAATCGTATCGGCGAAGGCCGAAAACGGCACCATCGCCAGCAACAAGCCGGCCACGATTGCGCGAAGTTGGGTCGGGCGGAACACCGGGTTTATTCGGGCGACCAGGCGTCGTAGTCGGAAGAGACGCGCGGGCGCTCACCCGAGGCGAGCAGGCTGCCGGACGGGCGATAGGCACCCGCTGTTCCGGTCAGGTTGGCCTCATGCGGCTTCTGCCAGGATTTCGCCGTATAGGTTTCCTCGGTCGGCGGCAGGTGGCTGCGATAATGCATCCAGCCGTGCCAGCCGGGCGGTATGGTCGACGGCTCGGCGGCGCCACCCGCATAGATCACCATCCGGCGCTCATAGCCGTTCGGGCCGACCTTCTCGCCCTTGCGCGAGCGGAAATAGCGATTGCCGCTCTCGTCAGCCCCGACGAACTCGCCGTGGCGCGCAATCCACAGACGCGTGCCCCAGGTGTTTCCCCGCCACCAGGTGAGGATTTCGAGCAGGAAATCCTTCCAGCTGAAGTTGTCGCGCGCGTCCTGAGCCATCTCATCCGTCCATTCTTTATCCGGCGGGAACCCGCCGCCGAACCGAAAGTGCCCTTAGCACGCCGCCCCCCGCTCGCCTAGGGGTCCGGCCCCTCCCGGCACACACACGACATGGGGCAAAGCACCATCGGGTAGTCACTGCCCAACTGGGGAAATGTGACAGAAATAATGCGCTTGACAGGATTCCCACACATTCCCCGCCGGAACTTAGCCTGTGCTCCTCACCTTCACGCGCCGCTGAAGCTGTGGCGGAGTCCTTCGGAATCCCGCGCCTTTAGCAGCAGAAGCGGGAGCGGAATCACACGAAGCCGCGCACGAAATTGACCATTGGCGCGACCGATTCGCCCTTTCGGCTTTTCCCCGGAATTCACATATGACACACTGGATTTAGACGGGGCCGAACGGATGCGACACTACAGGTTGTGGTTCTGCCGATTGACCGACTCGGAGCAAGGCGACATTCATTTGGCCGTCGCGCCGCCCTCCTCCCGGTTGGCGCGGCGACTTTGCGTGACGCCCGGCGGATTGAGATCGGCAAGCACGCAGAGGCGGGAGTCGGGAAACCGACTGGCAGCGTCAAACAGAACAGGTTGGGGCCGCCCCTTGGGTGGCAAGCGGACACGTATCGTCCGCGTTATTGGGGATTAAAGAGCGAATGCGCATCGAACGCCGTTACACCACTGCCAATGCCAGCGCCTATGCCGGCATCGAATTCCGCTCGGTGACGAGCGAGATTCGCAACCCCGACGGCAAGGTCGTCTTCAAGCTCGACGACATTCAGGTTCCCACCACCTGGTCGCAGGTGGCCGCCGACATTCTGGCGCAGAAATACTTCCGCAAGGCCGGCGTCGCGAAGGTGCTGAAGCGCGTCGAGGAGAACGATGTGCCGAGCTGGCTGTGGCGCTCCGTGCCCGACGAGAAGGCACTGGCCAAGCTCCCCGAGGCCGAGCGCTTCGGGTCCGAGATCGACAGCCGCCAGGTCTTCGAGCGCCTCGCCGGCACCTGGACCTACTGGGGCTGGAAGGGCAAGTATTTCAACGCCGAGGCGGACGCGCGCGCCTTCTTCGACGAGCTGTGCTTCATGCTGGCGACGCAGAAAGTGGCGCCGAATTCGCCGCAATGGTTCAACACCGGGCTCCACTGGGCCTATGGCATCGATGGCCCCGGCCAGGGGCACTTCTATGTCGATCCCTTCAGCCACAAGCTGGTGCAATCCAAATCCGCCTATGAGCACCCGCAGCCGCATGCCTGCTTCATCCAGAGTGTCAGCGACGACCTGGTGAACGACAACGGCATCATGGACCTGTGGGTCCGCGAGGCGCGCCTGTTCAAATATGGCTCGGGCACCGGCACGAATTTCTCGAAGCTGCGCGGCGAGGGCGAAAAGCTCTCGGGCGGCGGCAAGTCCTCGGGCCTGATGAGCTTCCTCAAGATCGGCGACCGCGCCGCGGGCGCCATCAAGTCGGGCGGCACCACCCGCCGCGCCGCGAAGATGGTGGTGGTCGATATCGACCACCCGGACATCGAGATCTACATCAACTGGAAGGTGAAGGAGGAGCAGAAGGTCGCCGCTCTCGTCACCGGGTCAAAGGTGGTTTCGAAGCATTTGAAGACCATCATGAAGGCCTGCGTCAATTGCGAGGCCTCGGGCGATGATTGCTTCGATGTGAGCAAGAACCCGGCGCTGAAGCGCGCCGTCAAGGACGCCAAGAAGGCGCTCGTGCCCGAGAACTATGTCGGCCGCGTCATCCAGTTCGCCCGCCAGGGCTATACCGACCTCGATTTCCCCGTCTACGATACCGACTGGGATTCCGAGGCCTATCTCACCGTCTCCGGCCAGAACTCCAACAACTCGGTGCGCGTCACCGATGAGTTCCTGAAGGCCGTCGAAACCGATGCCGACTGGAACCTCACCGCCCGCAATGGCGGCAAGGTCACCAAGACGCTGAAGGCGCAGGACCTGTGGGAGCAGATCGGCTATGCCGCCTGGGCCTCGGCCGATCCGGGCATCCAGTACCACACCACCATCAACGAGTGGCACACTTCGCCCGAAGCCGGCCCGATCACCGCGTCGAACCCGTGCTCGGAATACATGTTCCTCGATGACACGGCGTGCAACCTCGCCTCGGTCAACCTCCTGCCCTACCGCAATGCGGATTCGAGCTTCGACGTCGCCGCGTTCGAACACACCTGCCGGCTGTGGACGGTGGTGCTGGAAGTCTCGGTGATGATGGCGCAGTTCCCCTCGCGCGCCATCGCCGAACGCTCGTTCGAATACCGCACGCTCGGCATCGGCTACGCCAATATCGGCGGGCTCTTGATGACCTCGGGCATTCCGTACGACTCCAAGGAAGGCCGGGCGATTGCCGGCGCCATTACCGCGGTGATGACCGGCGTCGCCTATGCCACGTCGGCCGAAATGGCAGGCGAACTCGGTGCCTTCAAGGATTACAAGCGCAACGCCAAGCACATGCTGCGCGTCATGCGCAACCATCGCCGCGCCGCGTATGGCGAGGCGCAGGGCTATGAGGGCCTGTCGATCGCCCCCGTCGCCCTCGACCATGCCTCGCTCACCGATCCGGTGCTCGCCACCCGCGCCAGGGCAGTGTGGGACGATGCACTGCGCCTCGGTGAAAAGCACGGCTACCGCAATGCGCAGGTCTCGGTGATTGCCCCCACCGGCACCATCGGCCTCGTGATGGATTGCGACACGACCGGCATCGAGCCCGACTTTGCGCTGGTGAAGTTCAAGAAGCTCGCGGGCGGCGGCTATTTCAAGATCATCAACAACGCCGTGCCGCCGGCGCTGCGCACGCTCGGCTATTCGGAAAGCCAGATCGCCGAGATCGAGGCCTATGCCGTCGGCCATGGCAATCTCAACCAGGCGCCGGGCGTCAACCCCGGAACGCTCCGCGCCAAGGGCTTCACCGACGACAAGATCGCCGCCGTCAATGGCGCGCTGAAGGCCGCTTTCGACATCAAGTTCGTCTTCAACCAGTGGACGCTGGGCGTTGATTTCCTGAAGTCGCTCGGCGTCACCGAAGCGCAGATGAACGATTTCTCCTTCGAGCTGCTGCCGTTCCTCGGCTTTGCGAAGAAGGATATCGAGGCCGCCAACATCCATGTCTGCGGCGCCATGACCCTCGAGGGCGCCCCGCACCTGAAGGCCGAGCACCTGCCGGTGTTCGATTGCGCCAACCCCTGCGGCAAGATCGGCAAGCGCTACCTGTCGGTGGAAAGCCACATCCTGATGATGGCGGCGGCGCAGCCCTTCATTTCGGGCGCCATCTCCAAAACCATCAACATGCCGAACGACGCCACCGTCGATGAGTGCAAGAACGCCTATATGCTGAGCTGGCGCCTGGCGCTGAAGGCCAACGCGCTCTACCGCGATGGCTCAAAGCTCAGCCAGCCGCTCAACTCCTCGCTGCTCTCGACCGATGACGAGGATGACGAGGAAGATCACGTCGACACCCTGCTCGCCGCGGCCCCGGCCGCCCGCGTGCCGGTCGTCACCGAGCGCATCATCGAAAAGATCGTCGAGCGTGTCTCGCGCGAGCGCGAAAAGCTGCCCAACCGCCGCAAGGGCTATACGCAGAAGGCCAATGTCGGCGGGCACAAGGTGTATCTGCGCACCGGCGAGTTCGACGACGGGCGCCTGGGTGAAATCTTCATCGATATGCACAAGGAAGGCGCCGCCTTCCGCGCCATGATGAACAATTTCGCCATCTCGATTTCACTCGGCCTGCAATATGGCGTGCCGCTCGATGAATATGTCGAGGCCTTCACCTTCACCCGCTTCGAGCCGGCCGGCATGGTGATGGGTAATGATCGCATCAAGAATGCGACCTCGATCCTCGACTATATCTTCCGCGAGCTGGCGGTCTCCTATCTCGACCGCGAAGATCTGGCGCATGTGCATTCCGATAGCCCCACGGCGCTGAGCCGGGGCGACAGCGAAGGCACGCGCCCGGGCCCTGCCCCGGTTCCGGCGCAGAACCTCGTTTCCCGCGGCATGACGCGCGGCAAAATGAAGGACCAGAACCTGATGCTGGTGCCGGGCGGCCTCGCCTCGCCCTCCTATGTGCCGGCGATGGGCGCGTCGACCTCGACGGTGACGGCGCTGCGTGCCGCAACCGCGCTCAAGGTGGATATTGCGCCTGCGGCGTTCAATGCGGGCGAACTGCACCCGATCCCGAGCCCGCCGCCCTCGTCGGACTTGAGCCAGCGCCGCACGCAGGCCCAGCTCCAGGGCTATACGGGCGACCAGTGCAGCAACTGTAATTCGATGCGGATGAAGGTCTCCGGCCACTGCATGGTGTGCGAGGATTGCGGCACGACGACGGGGTGCAGTTGAGGCGAGAAGGGCCTTACCGGTTGAGAACTAAACAAATCTCGGAGCGCAAGCTCCGAGATAAGTGTCCGCAAGAACAAACGGTGAATCCAGTGACCACCTATGAACCGGACGGCAACGATTACCTTAGCGGCGCAACAAATTACCTGCGCGAAAAAGGCCTTCTGATCGACTCCCCCTACACAGTGCCCAATATGGCGCCGTTGGAGCGGATAGAAGTCAGCACATTTCACGTGACGCCGCAGAGTTACTACAAAGTAAAAGGCGAGAAAGTTTTCTGCCACCTCTGCGGAGCGCATCGTCACAATTTGGGTATGGTTGGAGCGTTACCAGATGGAACTGCCATCTTGTTTGGCTCGGCGTGCGCAAAGGAATACTTTGGTGCAGACATATGGAGCAAGATGGAAACCTTGCAGGAATCCAACATTGAGCGCGCGAATGAAGAATATCGAGGTCGATGGATCAGGGACCACATAGGCCGCACTACCAAATGGCTTGAACTCAACGACCACCTAGTGAGGGGGCTGGCTGACGCATGGCGAGCGCTCAAGACACATCATGAATCTATGACAGAAGAACTAATTTCTGCAATTATCAAGAATCGGGGCAAGTTAATTGAGACTAAAGATGTTTTTGCGTCCCAATCTGCGCAACATGCAGGGGTTTCGGGCCGCGCATTTTCGCTTACGAATATTATAATTAGCCTGCCCTCCGTAGATGGCGCGGCGGCTATCGATCACATCGAGAGCCATCTGAAGTCAGTGCGCCGTTTGTGCGAATCGGTGCGAAACACCACACACCCCTCAATCGATGACTTTTCGAATTGGGATAAATACCTGTCATCTACAATCCGCGCGTCAGCAAAATTGATAGATGCATATATTGACTTCAGCGTTGCTATATTTGCTAACGGGAACCTTGAAATATGCGGAGACTGGCTTGACCGGCGCCGTGTTGAACGACTGGGTGACCATGACAACATTACTCCGAGGCGAGCATCCGAAATACTTCGTCGCCGGGTGGGGTACGGCTTTGAGTTGCCGAAAGATCGCTTGGGCGACGCTCTGCCGGACTTTTCGTTGGGCAGAACGCTTGGCAGAAACGCCGCTAAAATATTCATGCAGGGGGGCTAAGCGTAGCCAGTTGGCGCAATGCCAGCATCGAAATGCGGAGGCTACAACTGTCGGGCCTGGCCCTTCGTCCAGTCTTCGGCCAACTAGATTAAACGCGGAGCTCGCCCCCTTTCCTCGCCCGACATTTTCCGTAAAGCTCTGAACCCGCGTCGGTTTTGGACGCGCTACCGATGCATGCCGCGCCTTGGGGGGACCATGAGGCTGTTTCGAATACTGCTGCGGCTTTTCTCCGCTCCGAGGAGAAGGCCCGCGCCGCCACCAGTGCGCTCGGAGCCGCCCCTCTATGATAGGGCGCCCGTCTCTTATCCACTGCCGCCAACTCTACCCGAGCCATCGCCCCAGACGATCACCGTGCTGCAGGGCAAGTGCTGGGTCATCGATGGCGATACCATCGTGATCGGGGAGACACGGTTGCGGCTCGCCGGCATCGATGCGCCCGAACTCGATCACCCTTGGGGCGAGCGCGCGAAATGGGCACTGGTCGCCCTATGCAAGGGCCAGACGATCACAGCCCGGATCCGGCCAGAACTGTCCTATGATCGCGTCGTCGCCGAATGCTTCCTCCCCGACGGCCGCGACCTCGCCGCTGAGCTGGTCCGCTCCGGCCACGCCCTCGACTGGCCCAAATTCTCGGGCGGCAAATACCGGCATCTCGAACCTGCCGACGCCCGCCGCAGGCTCTGGCGCGCCGAGGCCCGCCAACGCGGCAAGCTCCGGCCGTCGAGCGAAACCTGAGTTGCGCCGCACTGCTGGGACCACAGACGCCGTCACGCCTGCGTCACGCCACCCATGCGACAGTCAGCAGGCCTTCCAGAACATTGAGCCCATTATGCGTTTAGTCCTCGCCGGCCTTGTCACCCTCGCCCTCACCGCCACGGCTTTCGCCGCGCCGAAGCTGGCGAACAAGACCTATTATTTCTACGGACCGGGCCATGGCTCGCAGGTGGAGTACTATGACGCGAAGGGGCGGAACTGGCTCTGGTATCCGGGCAACCGCATCGTGCTGCCGGGCCGCTGGAAGGCCGAGGGCGACAGGCTCTGCTTCAAGTACACGCCCAACAGCTACAACCCGATGACCGGGGCGAGCGGCTCCAACTGGGAATGCACCACCGCATCGGGCTTCGAAAAAGAAGTGAAGGACGTGGTGGCGGGCGATGTGTTCGGGCTCGCCAAGCGCGGCAACGTGCCCTTCTCGCTGCCGCGCGGCAAGACCTCGATCAAGGCGCTCTTGGCCCGCGTGAAGTAACGCCGGAGACTGGCTCAGGGTGAGGTCGCAACTGGGTATCGCCCAAACTTATCCCCGCGCTCAAAACCTGCATTATATTCCCCGCCATCTCACCGTGCGGGAAGCGGGGTCGCGACGAACGGTTCGGCGGGGGGAGATCGGGCGGAGGGGGAGTCGTCCCTTTCCGGGCCGCCATCGTACGGCATGGCGCCCCAAAAGGGCCCCGCTGCCGCGAGCACCTCATCTGGCGGGCGCAATCCCGCCATGTGAAAACCTCGTGGGCAGTCCGATGCGTCGGGTGCCTGTGCGATTGTCAGGCCAAAAATCCTGGTCGGCCGGCGTGTCAAACGCCCACACACACTGCGGACTAACCGCGTCGGGCTGATGCCCCGCCGGCCCGCTTCCTATCCCGAGCACCCCGAGGCCATTCGGCCGGCGGGCGCTTCGGCTTGGTCGCGTGTCGGGCCGGAGCATGTCCAGCGCAAGCGCGGCACTTTTCCGGTTCGGAAGCGCGCCGGACCAAAGCCTTGGGCCATTTCGCTGTTTCAGGAGAAGCTCGAATTGGCCTAAATGCCTGCAAGTACCAGCGAGACCCAAATGAAGCTTTCCATCGCCGCCCTCACCGCCCTCGCCGCGCTCAGCGCCACCCCTGCCCTCGCGGCGCTCTCGCCCTTTTACGATTCAGGCGAAAAGATCGACACCATCCTCTCGAGCCCCGAGGTGGCCGATGCGCTCGGGCAGGCGCCGATCCGCTCGGTTGAAAACACCGGCACCCGCAAGGATGGCGCCGACGAATGGCTGGTGCGAACTCAGGAATGCGACCTGAAAGTGTGGCTCGTGGCCGAGCCGCCCGAGGGCGTGGGGATGACCACCTACCAGATCGCCGGCACCTCCGGCTGCCAGTAGCCTGCCCCCCGGCTCACTCCGGCACGAAGCTCATCGCGATGCCGTTGATGCAGTAGCGCAGGAAGGTCGGCGGCGGGCCATCCTCGAACACATGGCCCAGGTGGCTGCCGCAGGTGGCGCAATGCACCTCGGTGCGCACCATGCCGTAGCGGCGGTCCACTTCGACCGCCACCGCGCCGGGCAGCGGATCGTTGAAGCTCGGCCAGCCTGTGCCGCTCTCGAACTTCACCTTGCCCGCAAACAGCGCCGTATCGCACCCGGCGCAATGGAACGTGCCGGGGCGCTTCTCGAACAGCAGCGCGCAGCTGCCGGGGGCCTCGGTGCCGTGCCGCCGCATGATGGCATATTGCTCGGGGCTGAGGCGCTGGCGCCACTCGGCATCGGTCCGGGTAACGGGAAAGCTCTTGTCCATCGTGTCTCACCTTCTCTGATGCACCGGCAGCAACGGGCCGGCCACGCCGCAAGTTTCAGGCCGCCCGGAGCGCTAGCTAGAGCGCTTCGAGCAAGGGTGGCAACGGTTTTCCGGTTCGAAACCGCGACCCGCTCAGAGGTCCTGGTTCTGCGGCAGGATGACCAGATCGCGGATGGTGACATTGGCCGGGCGGGTGAGCATGAACAGCACGGCATCGGCCACATCCTCGGAGGTGAGCCCTTCCCGCGCCGCTACCTTTTCGGCAATGCGGGCGGGGTCGGAATAGCCCCAGAGTTCGTTGAGCACGATGCCGGGCGCCACGGCGCCGACGCGGATGTTCTTCGGCCCGAGCTGACGGCGAAGCCCATGCACGAAGGCCTGGATGGCGTGTTTCGAGGCCGAGTAGACCGGCTCCCACTGGATGGCCTGGTGGCCCGAAATCGACGAGGTGACGACGATATCGCCCTGCCCCCGCGCGATCATTGTGGGCAGCAGCGCCCGGATGAGGCGGAACACCGAATTGACATTGACGGCGAGCAGCTGGTCCCACGCATCCGGATCGCCATCGGCCACGTCGCCGGGAATGTAGAGCCCGGCATTGGGCAGCAACAGGTCGATCTGGCCGAAGCGGGCGAGTGCTGTCTGTGCAACGCGATCCACTTCGCCGGCCTGCGCGAGGTCCGCCGGCAGCACCAGTGCGTCGCCGCCAATGGCGCTGGCGACCGCATCGAGGCGCTCGGCCGAGCGGCCGACCAGCGCCAGCCGCACGCCTTCGGCGGCGAGCGCGTGGGCGATGGCCCGCCCGATACCCGAACTTGCGCCCGTGACGAGCGCCACCTTGCCGGAAAGCGACTGTTGCCGCACCATCTCGAAATCCTCCTCATCAGGGCGCCCGCCGGTTGGCTCCGGCTGCTGGCACCGAAAGAACGTCAGCCCGGATCCGGGGTAAAGGCAAGCGCGGCGGCCCCCACCAGCCCGGAATTCTCACCCAGCCCCGCGCCGATGACGGGCACGTCGCGGAAGGCTGGCATGGCGCTACGCTGCATCCGCGCAGCAATGGCGGGCAGCAACAGATCGAGCCCGCTGCCGAGTCCGCCGCCAACGACGATCGCTTCGGGGCTGTAAAGATGCAGCAGGCTCGCAAAACCAATGCCGAGATAATCGCCATGCTCGGCGACAAGCCGGAGCGCCGAGGCATCGCCCGAGCGGGCCAGCGCGAGGATTTCAGCGGGGCCGGTATCTGGGGAAATCCCGAGTTGAGGCGCCTCGGCGGCGATACGACCGGCAAAGGCGGTGCCCGAGCCATAGGCCTCGAAGCAGCCACGATTGCCGCAGGGGCATTGCGTGCCATCGGCGATGATCGTCATATGGCCGACATGCCCTGCCATGCCGCGCCGGCCGTGCAACAGGCGACCATCGACCACCACGCCGCCACCGACGCCGGTGCTCACCGTTACATAGACGAGGCTCCGCAGCCCTCGTCCCGCACCAAACCGCCACTCGCCATGCGCGGCGGCGATGCCATCGTTCTCGATGACGACCGGCAGCCCCAGCGCATCGGACAGCATCAGGCGGATCGGCACATCCACCCATCCCGCCAGCGTCGGCACGCCGAGCGCGATGCCGCTGACCGTGTCGAGCGGCCCAGGCGACGAGACGCCCGCGCCGGCGAGGCTACCAGGCGCCAGGCCGGCCATGAGTTCGGCGGCGAGGACGTGGATCTGCTCTACCACCGCGGCGGGCCCGGCCTGCGCCGCTGTGCGCACCTCGCGCCGGGCAACGAGCGTGCCCGCGCGATCAACCAGGGCGACGCGGAGCCGCGTGCCGCCGATATCGATCCCGAGCGCGAGCGGAGGGGCCATCTCAGAGGCCGCGTATCCAGGCAATTCGGTCTGCGAGGCTCGGCGCGCCGAAGGCCAGCGACCCCATCACCACGGTCTCGGCGCCAGCAGCGCGGAGCAGCGGCACGGTATTGTCGCGGATACCACCATCGGCCGCGAGGACGATGCGGCGGCCGGTGGCGGCGATCAGCCCCTTGGCTTCGCCGAGGCGCGTTGTGGCAGACGGGTCGAGACCCTGCCCCTTCACCCCGATGGCGGTGCCAAGCAGCGTCAGCATGTCGATACGCTCGATCCACGGTGCGACTTTGGCCACCGGCGTTTCGACGCGCAGCACAAGGCCTGCGGCCTTGCCGAGCGCTGCGATGCGATCGAGCGCTGCGTCAATCACGCTGGCATTCTCGACATGCAACGAGATCAGGTCCGCGCCGGCTTCGGCGAACTGCTCGATTTGCGACAGCACCACCTTGTCGTCGACCATCAGGTGCACATGGAGCGGAAGCGACGAATGGGCCCGCACCCGTGCGACAAGATCGGGGAAATACAGCAGCGCCGGGGCGAAATGCCCATCCGCGACATCGACATGCAGGATATCGGCAAAGGCTGCGATGCGGTCGAGATCGTCCGCGAGGCGGATAAGGTCGGCAGACCAGAGCGAAAACTCGGCGAGGAGGCGGTCGCGCGGCAGATCGGCGAGCCAGGTGGGGCTAGGCATGGGAAATATCCTTGGCGAAGGCGGCGAGCGCCCGGTGGAAATCGGCAAGATAGACGGGTTTGTCGCGTCCCTTGGGCGTGAGCCTTTCGAGCCGGGCATGCGGAATGAGCCGCGCCAGGCGCTCGGCATGGGCCATCGGGTGGATGGCGTCTTCCTCGGAAGCAAGCACCAGGGTCGGGGTCGGCACATGCACGAGATCGAGCTCGGAGATGCCCGGCCCGTCGGCGGAGATCATGGTCAGCAGTTCGGCCGTCACGGCTTGCGGCGCGCGGTCGAAGAAGCCCATCAGCGAGACGAGATTGTCGGGCGCGGACGCGGCGAGCAGGGCGTGCGTGGGACTGGCGACAAACGCGGCGCGGGCGGGTTCGGCAGAGTGCGCGGCCAGCAGCCGCCCCACCTCGGCATTCGGCGCCATGTTGGCTGGCGCGGCTTCCACCACCCACGCTGGGCGGGCGAGGATCAGGCCACGCGCCAGATCGGGCCGCTTGACCGCGATGCGGCTCGCGATCGCAGCGCCCATCGAGATACCGCCAACGAGGACAGGCGCAAGGCCGCGAGCCTCGATCAGCGCGATCACATCATCGGCAAAGCGCGCGACGGAGGGCGGACCAGCCGCTGGCGACGCGCCGTGGCCGCGGCATTCGATGGCAAGCAGGCGAAAGCCGGCTTCGGGCACGGCCTCGGCGATCTGGCGGATATCGCCGCACAGCCCGTGCTGGAAGACGATGGGCAGGCCGTCGCCGCCGGAATCATAGGCGGCGAGACTGGCGCCGCCCACGATCAGGTCGCTGCGGACGAGCCGATCCGGATTCATGCGATGAGCCCGGAGAGGAAACGCGCCACGCCCGGCGCCTCATCGGCTTCGATACTATGCGGCACGAGATCGCCATCGAAACCGACAGCGCGCAGGCAGGCGATATAGTGCGGATAGTCGAGTACGCCCGTCCCCGCCGCGACGAAGCTGCCATCGGCGGCACGATCCTTGGCATGCGCCATGACAATGCGATCGCCGACGGCGTCGACCGCCTGCGCGATGATGCGCCGCTGCGCGTCGAGGGGTTCGGTCTCGAACAGGTTCGCCGCGTCGAGCACCACGACAAGGCGCTCGCTCTGCAGCTCATCGAGCAATTGCCGGGCCTTGGTCGCACTCGACACGACATTGGAAAGCTCCGGCTCGATGCCGAGGCGGATGTCATGCCGCTCGGCAATGGCGATCGCCTGCACCATTGCTGCGCGCATATCGGCCCAGGCTTCCGCGGTGACATTATCCTTGTGCAGCCGCCACTGGTCATCCGGGTCGCGGGTGCCGGTGCACAGCGTGATCAGCGATGTGCCCATGGCATGCGCTGCGCCCGCGAGAACTTCGAGCCGGGCCAGGCCCTTGGCTCGCACGGCCGGATCGGGATGCGCCATGTTGTAGGTGCCGGACACGGCGGCGATCGCGACGCCATGCGCCCGCGATGCGTCAGCGACGGCCCGCGCGATATCGGGGGCAATCGCGTCGGGCATGGACGCAAGGCCCGAGCAGGCCATGTTGTATTGCGCGGCGGCGTAGCCCGATGCAGCGACCTGCGCCAGCACGGCATCAGGCGTCTTGCCAGGGAAGGTCTTGGCGAAAATACCGAGCCGCATCACACATCTCCATGGGCATCGGCGAGCGCGACGGGCCTGCCGCTGCGTGCCGATTGCGCGATGGCGACCATGGCGCGCACCGAGGCGACACCATCCTCGATATCGGCGCCGTGCAAAGGCGCGCCGTCAAGCGCGGCGCGGGCGAAGCCTTCGAGTTGGCGGCGATAGAAGTGTCCGTCGGCGCCAAGTACCCGGCGCGTGCCGCCTTCGGCTTCGTGGAAGATATCCACTTCGCTCGAACGATAATACCAAGGGTTGTAGGTCTTGCCGATGACAGAACCATTCGCGCCATAGATCTGGAAGCCCTCGTGCCAATCCATCCGGACGGCGACGGTGAGATCGAGATGGCCGAGCACGCCATTGGCGAACTCGACATCGACGAACCAGCAGCGCATCCCGCCGCGATGGGTGAAGCGCGCGTCGACCGCGACGATATCGCCGGCAAAGAATCGCGCCGTATCAACGAGATGGCTGCCATGAGCGAGCATGTAGTAGCGCTGCAAGTCGGCCTTCGGATCCTCGGATGGCTTCCGCGCATTGCGGCTGGTGACGATGAGCGGCTGCACGGCATCGGTGGCCGCATAGCGGTGGGTGGAATCGCAATACCAGGCCTTGAGGGCGACCATTTCGCCCATCCCGTCGCGGATGAAATCGTGTGCGGCCTCGAGCCCCGGGTCGAAGCGCTTCATGTGCCCGACCTGCAGGATCTTGTCGCTCGCCGCGACGACGGCGCGGAGGCTCTCCGCCTCCTCGACACTGGTCGCGAGCGGCTTCTCGCAGAGTACGTGCTTGCCGGCTTCGAGTGCACGGCGCGCGGCCGGCACATGAAACGCGTCGGATGTGGCAATGATCACTGCCTCCAGATCCGGGTCGGCCAGCATCGCGTCGTAATCGGCATAGGTTCGGCGCGGTGCATGGGTCGCTGCCATCCGCTCGCGCAAATCGTCCGCGACGTCGCAGATAGCATAGAGTTCGGCATTGGCCGCCTTGGTGCAGCTTTCGAAATGCGCCGCCTGCGCGATGGGACCGCAGCCGAGCACACCGACCCTGAGCAGACGATCCTGTTTCCTCGGCATGGCGAACACTCCGGCGCGACTGGGCTAATTTGTTAACTTGCCAAACATAATAGGCGGCCGCGCTTGGCTGTCAACGGCGAGAGGTGTTTCTTCCGTGCCGAAGAGCGGCTATCGATGTGGCAACCAGCAGTTCAGCTGCGGTACGCGACAAGGCGAAGGGGACATGGCCAATCAATCGCTGGTGCGGCACATCAATGAGCGGCGACTGCTGAGCGCGCTTCGCGTCTATGGCCCGCTGCCCCGCGCCGAGCTGGCGCGGCGACTGTCTCTGACCAGAGCGTCCGTGACCGGCATGGTCGATGATCTTGTGGCGCGGCGCCTGGTCGAGGAGCGGCCGGCGCGGGATGACGGTCAGCGCCGGGACGTTGGCCGGCCGGGTATCGATATCGCGCTTGCACCCGATGGTGCGCATTTCCTTGGGGTCGAGATCGGCGTCGGCGTTATGCGCTTCGCGCTGCTCGATCTGACGGCGAGTCCGGTGGACACCGAAACGGTAGACCTTCCAACCGGTGCCGGTGCGGAGGCAGCTATAGGGCTGATCGAGGCGAGGCTCGCTGCGCTGCGCAGCAATCCGCGCTTTGCAAAAACCATCCGCGCCATCGGCGTGACAGTGCCCGGCCTCGTGCGTTCGGATGGGTTCGTCATCAACCTGCCGATCCTGCGCTGGCAGCACCTGCCGCTCGGCACGCTGCTCGACGCGCGGATCGACCTGCCCTGCCAGATCGAGAACAATGCCCATGCCGCGGCCTTCGGGCATATTTATTCCAACCCGCAGGCCGGCGAAGGCGTGGTGGTGTATCTGAAAATCGGCACCGGCTGCGGCGGCGCGGTGATTGTCGACAACAAGCTGCTGCGCGGCGCGAACGGGCTTGGCGCCGAAATTGGTCACCTCCGGGTTGCCGAAGACGGTCCGCTCTGCAGCTGCGGGCGGCGCGGCTGCCTTGAAACCTTCGTCAACTTGCGGGCGCTGCAGCGCTACGCCACGCACAAGGACGTGGTGGAGCGCGATGTGTCGATCGACCTGCCGAACGCGGTAGCGGAGCGGCTGGCGGCGGGGGATCGCGAAGCCACGGCGGCCATCGCGGAGCTATCCAGTTATCTGCTGCGCGGCCTCGTCGACCTGACCAATTTGTTCAACCCCGATGCCATCGTCATCGGTGGCGCCATGCTGCCGCTACTCGACCCGATCGTCGACCGGATCGCCGGGCCCTTGGCCGAGCAGATCGTGCCCGGCATGCCAATGCCCCGGCTGACGATTTCGCGGATCGGGCCGTTCGAATGCGCCATCGGGGCGGCAGCCATGGCGCATCACGAAGAGTTCGACCTCACCAATATCGACCTCCACACCTGATCAGCTGCCTGTGGCGGCGCGGTACTTGGCGATCACGGCGCCGACATTGGCATCGATGGCCCGGTCCATGAGTTCAGCTGGCGGAACGGACGCGTCGACCAGCGTGCCGAGATATTGCGCCACAAGGCCGGGCTCGGGCGGATGGGCGACGAGATTGGCGCGCAGCTTCGCCAGCGCCGCCTGGATCGCCGGCCTAGGCCAATAGTAGCGGACCCGGTCGGAGAGGCCATAAAGCCGCATCGCGGCCTCGCGCGGACCTGGAGCGACATAGGCGCGCCAATCGCCGGGAGAGGCCAGCATCTCGGCCTCGATAATGTCGATGAGCCGCGACGGCTCCGGTGGCGCCACGGCCGCTTCTATATGGGCAAGCGCGACAACTGCCTGCCGATAAGCGAAGGTGAGTTCCGGCCCGACCTTGAGTATGGGGAAATGCGCGGCGACGAGACCGCTGAGCCCGGCTGCGGATTGGTAGTCGGTGGAATGTGCCTCGAAGGCGAAACCAGGCAAGAGGGGAACCGTAGCCGCAAGGTGCCTTGCCCTGTCGGAGGAGAACGCAAAGACCTGATCATTACCGAAATCGACGCCCGGCTGCACCACCATGCCAATGACGCGGTCGAGCGCTGCCGCGACACCGGCGATGCGGAAGGCGGACTCGTGCAGGGCGAAAGTGCGTTGTACCGCCTCCGGGGTGGTGACAGCGAGGTGGTCGAGTACCGCTGTCTCGCCACCGGGGATTGGCACCTCCGTGCCAATGACATAGAGCGGCTGGCCCGGTGCGGCTTGTTCAGCGACCGCGCAGAGTTCGGCGGCACGGTCGGCGATGGTTTCCTCTGAAAGCACACCGTCATCGGCGCAGGCCATCGACGCGTCGAGATGAATCTTCCTGAACCCGGCGCCTACATAGGCGGCGACAAGGGAGCAGGCCTTTGCCATAGCAATCTCAGCAGGTTCCTTGCGCCACGGATTTGGCCCGAGATGATCGCCCCCTAGGATGAGGCGGCCGGGCTCGATTCCGGCGCGCTGGGCAAGATCGGTGACGAAGGCACGAAAGCCGGCAGGCGTCATGCCGGTATAGCCGCCAACCTGGTTGACCTGATTGCAGGTCGCCTCGACGAGGATCGGCCCTTGATCGCCGCGATAGGCGGAAAAGATCGCCAAGAGTGTCTCCGGATGGGCCGTGCACCAGGAGGGAATGCCGACCGGCGCGCCTTGGCGGTTGGCGGCGACAATCTGTCCGAGAACCTCGCTCACCCTGCACCGCCGAGGAAAACGGCAATCTCTGCCAGCGTCGAATTGCCCTCCATCGGCCCGCGACGCGTAACCGCAAGGGCACCGGCCGCATTGGCGAGCCGCAGCGCGTCCTCCATGCTTCGGCCCTTCGTGACGAGCGCGACAAAGGTTCCACAGAAGCAGTCGCCCGCGCCGGTCGGGTCGATCACGTCGACCGCGTGGGCAGGCAGGGACACGACCTTGCCATCCGGCGCAAGTGCCATGCAGCCAAGCGCGCCGCGCTTCAGCACCACATGTTCGGCACCAGCGGCGCGGAGGCGTCGCGCGAAGCTCTCGAACCCCTCGCCGGGGAACAGCACCTCGGCATCTTCGGCGCTGGGCAGGAAATAGCGCGCGAGACCCGTGAGGGACCGCACGATATCCATGTAGCCCTGTTCGCCCATCAGCTCCTTGCGGATATTGGGGTCGAAGGAAATCGCGACGCCGGACGCATGCAGCGCCCGGCAGATATCGAGGGCGGCGCGCGCCATATCCCTATTGCCGAGGGTCGAGCCGGAAATGTGGAAGACACGAAGGCTCGACGCCCTCAGCCTATCGACCACGTCGGGGCCGGTCGGGAACCGCGCCGCAGCGGAATGCGCGATGTTGAAAACGAAATCGCGCGTTCCATCGGGACTGTAGCCAACAAAGGCCGAGCCGGTCGGTACACCCTCTATCGTGGCAACGAGGCCCATATCGACCCCCACCTTTGAAAGGCGCCGCTTCAGTACTTCGCCAAAGGCATCCTCACCGACAGCACCCAGAAAGATCGTACTTGCTCCGACCCGCGACGCCTGATCGATGAAAATGGCCGGCGCACCACTTGGGAACGGACCTTCATAGGTGGCGGCAACGATGTGGTGCGTGCCTTGCTTGAGGCATACGAACTCAACAAGAAGCTCGCCCATTGAGCCGATTGTGGCAGCCATATTCACCCCTTACAAATCTCGCTCGGGTAAAGCATTTTGTTTACATGCAGCAAGGAAGCGTTTGACAAGCACATGTGTCGATGGCTTTTGACGACAGCACGCGCCCTACCCCAGCTTTCCCACGACCGGAGCCCGCGACCCGCATGACCCGAAAGCCTGTGCGCACCATGGAGCAGTTTGCCGAGGCTGTGGGCCTGTCGCGCCCGACTGTTTCGAAATTCTTCCAGGACCCAGGCTCGGTGCGCCCGCGGGTCCGCGAAAAGATCGAGGTCGGCCTCAAGGAAACCGGGTTCCGCCCGAACCTCTTCGCGGTAAACCTCAACCGGCGTCGCGCCAAGATCATCGGGCTGATCTTCCCGAACTCGATGGACCCGTTCTACATGGGCCTGCGCCGTCGGCTGGAACTCGAGGCAACGAGTGCCGGTTACCTGCCCTTCGTGTTTTCTTCGGACGGCAAGGCGGAGCTCGAAGCCGAGGCCATCGAAACGCTGACCTCGCTCAATGCAGCAGGCGTGATCATGGTGCCGGTGGGCGGCGACGCCCCGCACCGCGACCGGATCAAGGCCATTGCACGGGCGAATCCAGTGGTCTTTGTCGACGCGCCCTTCGACGCCGAGGAGGCGTTCGTCGGCACAAACAACGCGCAGTCGATCGCGTTGATCACCGACTACCTCACACGCTTCGGCGACCGGCCCTGCTACTTCGACATGCCCGGCGTGAACTCGAACACCACCGAGCGGCGTGAGGCCTATATCGCGACAATGCGGCGTCGCGGGCTCGAACCAGTACTGGTTCCGCTCCAGCGTTCGACCACCTGGGATTTTGAGCGCTACGCCTTTGACGAAACCAACCGGCTGCTGCGCGAAGGCGGCTTCCCCACCCGGATCGTCCTTTGCGGCAACGATCGCGTCGCGTTCGGCGTGCTGGCGGCGCTTCAGCAGGCGGGCCGCCGTATCGGCATCACGCCGGATTGCGAACTGCGGGTTGCTGGACACGATAACCAGCCCTTTTCCGAGTACATCTGGCCACCGCTGACCACAGTGCAGCAGAACACCCCGGAAATGGCGCGGCTGGCGATGGAAATGCTGTTCGAGCGGATCGAGGCTGCCGACGCCCAGGAGGCAGCGCCATCGCGCCATGTGCTGCTCAACGGCGACCTGGTTCTGCGCGCCTCGGCCTGAGGGCGGCGAACGGTACGCCGCCCCTCCCGAAGGGCCTGGCCTCAGCAAGGTCAGCCGCCCACCATCAGCTTGACGACTTCGTCATGCGTGGTCTCGGAAATCTTCCGCTCGCCTGCCGTGACGCCGCGCCTGAGCACGATGATGCGGTCGGACACTGCAAAAATATCCTGCAGATTGTGCGAGATGAAAATGATGCCGCGGCCCTGTGCCTTCAACTGATGGATGAGCTGGATGACTTTGCGTTGCTCGGGAACACCCAGGGCGGCGGTCGGTTCGTCCATGATGAGGATCTGCGCATCCCAGTACACCGCCCGGCCGATGGCTACCGCCTGCCGCTGGCCGCCCGAGAAATTGCTCACCGGGGCCTCAAGGCGGGACACATGGAAATCCAGGAGGGCCATTGTATCGCGTGCGGCGTCCGCCATCTTCTTGCGGTCCAGCACCGGCAGGAATCCGAAGGCCTTCTTCATCGGCTCACGCCCTAGGAAGATATTGGCGCCGATGGTGAGGTTATCGGCCAGCGCAAGATCCTGGTAGATCGTCTCGATCCCCTTGTCGCGCGCCTCCTGCGGCGTCTGGAAATCGACCGGCTGGCCCTTGAGCTTGATCTCGCCGGCCGTTGGTCGGAAGACGCCTGATATGGTCTTGATCAGCGTCGTCTTGCCCGCGCCATTGTCCCCCGCAAGCGCGACAACCTCCCCGGGATTGATACGCATGGAGAAATCGTCGAGCGCCCGGATAGCCCCGAAATGCTTGGAAAGATTGCTGACTTCGAGGAGCGGCTGAACGGAGTTATTCATCCTGGCGGCCTCCGCTGAACCGGCGTTGGGCCTGGTCGATGAGCACGGAAATGATGATGACGACGCCGACGCTGATGAATTGCCAGAACGGTTCGACATTCACGAAGACGAGACCGTACTGGATGACGGCGATGACGAGCGCCCCTGCGACGGTACCAAAGATAGTGCCCGAGCCACCGAACAGGCTGGCGCCGCCGATCACTACAGCCGCAACACAGTCAAGCAGCAGCGGCTCGCCCGCTTGCGCTGCGCCGGCATTGAACCGGGCCGAATAGAGCACGCCGCCCAGACCCGCACAGGCCGCCGAGAGAATATACAGCTTCAACAGGTGGCTCTTGATGTCGATACCGGCGCGGCGAGCCGCCTGAACATTGGCGCCAATGGCGTAATTGTGCTGCCCGAAGCGCGTCTGGCTCAGAAGGTAATGCATGATCACGACGAAGATCGCCGCGATGATGACGATGTAGGGGATGCCGTAGAAGCGTCCGTTGCCAATGGCTGCAAAGAAGCTGTTCGACACCGGGACAGTTGTGCCGCCCGCGAGCAGGAACGCTACCCCGCGCGCCACGCCGAACATCCCCAGCGTACCGATAAAGGGCGGAACCTTCAGCCGCGACACCAGCAGGCCATTGATGATACCCGGCACCCCCGCGACGAGCACGCCGACGAGAAAGCCACCGAGCACTCCGAACTCGAGCCCGAGCGTAGGCGTCAGCGCATTGATCGTGTGGGCGGAAACCACCGCTGCCAGGCCCATGATAAAGCCAAGCGACAAATCGATGCCGCCCGATATGATCACGAAGGTCTGGCCGGTGGCGAGCAACAGCGGCGCCACAGCGAAAATCGCGATTGATTGGACGTTGAAGCTGTTGAGGATGAACGTTCCGCCAAAGGAGGCGCGCGCCCAGATCTCGAAGACCGCGATCAGCGCGGCAAGGAACAGCCACGCCCTGAGATCGGCGATGCGCTGCAGCAGCGATTTTGTCTGCGCTGCGTGGTCAGCCTGCGGCGCCTTGTGCGAAGCCGTACCGGACGGCGTTGAAACTGATGTCATCTATCCACCTGGAGCGGCAGTCCGTTCCGCGGCGCCGAACCCCGGCCCCGAATATACCTAAGGCCGCCCAACAGGCCGACAGCGCCCACGCCAAACTCGGCCAGCAGCGCGGTGCCCGATGCAATGCAGCGTGCAAGAAAGACGCCCTCCCGACACTGGACCGGGAGGGCAGGAGGTCAGTCGGAGTAGATGTAGCGAGCGACGTTTGGATCAGAGACGTTCGCCTTGTCGATGATCGTGAAGCCGGTACCGATGGAGACGGGGATCGACTGCCCGGTCAGGTGGGCATAGGCCGACACGAGGCCGAAATAGCCGATTTCGGCCGGGTGCTGCGCGATGGCAACGTCGACAAGACCAGTGTTGATGTTGTCAACGATCGAGGTGGGAGCATCGAAGGCGACGACCTTGATCGCGCCCGTCTGGCCGGCCTGCTGCACACCGTTACCGGCACCCAGAGCGGAGAACAGGTTGGCCCCGAACACGCCCTTGAGGTCGGCATTGCGGGCGAACACCGCCTGCAGCTGGCTCGCGGCCTTGTTGGCGTCGTTGTCATTGTACTGGGTTTCCAGCACTTCGATATCCTTGAAGTTCTCGGCGATTTCCGCCTTGAAGCCTTCTTCGCGCTGATCGGTGGTGGAGATGCCCGGCTTTACGTTCGAGACGTAAACCTTGCCCTTGCCGCCAATAGCGTTGGCGAGCGCGCGTGCAGCCATGCGGCCACCCAGCACGTTGTCGGATGCGACGTAGGACAGCGGGAAATCCGCATCGCCTGCGCCGGTCTGGTACTTGCCGGTGCCGATGAACGTGTCGACGGTGATGACCGGGATACCGGCATCATTCGCCTTGCGCAGCGGCTCGACCAACTGGGTCTTGTCGGTGGGCGCGATAAGGATGGCGGATGGCGCACGTGCGATCACCGCATCGAGCACCGGCACCTGGGTCACGGGGTTGAAGTCCGGTGCGCCCTGGAACACCAGTTCTACGCCGAGCGCGTCGGCAGCAGCCTGCGCGCCCTTGCGCATGGTGATGTAGAAGGCATCGGTGGTGAGGCCGGGGATCAGGGCGATGGTATACTTCTTGTCCTGCGCGCGGGCCACACCGCCCACCGCCACGCCGACTGCTGCGGCAAGGCCGGTTGCGGCCATAGCCTTGAATACTGAACGACGCTCCATGGTGTCCTCCCTGTTGAGCGCTGAAGTCTCAGCTGAGCGAATTTGTTTGCTCAGTTAACGTATCATTCTGCGGACGACGCGATGCCGTCAAGTGCAAATTGTTACTGCAAGACATTTCGTCAGGCTGAAGGGCGAGAAAAACCGTCCCGAGAACGGGTGCCCGGCAAAGCCGTTTGTCTCGAAGTCCCACTACTCCCTGTCGCGGCAACATACGCCGCGATGGACGCGCAAGGTTTGTCCCTGCATCACCCAGGATGGAGAATGGCGCCCGCCCATAAAGAGTGTCAATCGCTTAAAGCGCGATAAGCAGAAACTTTACGCACTGAAACTTTGGCACTGCCAATGCTCAGAACTATGTCGCCGCAGCCAGCACAGCTTCCGCCGTTCGAATGTCGGTGACGAGCGCGCTGATGAACCCGGCACGCACTGCGCCAAGGATGGCGGCGGCCTTGTTGGCGCCAACCGCCACGCCGATGACCAGCGGCACGCGGCGGAGCTGCGCGGGGGACACCGCGATCATTCGGCTTTCGCCTTCCCACTCGATGAGACATCCATTTGCATCGAAATAGTGCCGGATCACGTCGCCAGCCGCATCATGCAGCGCCTGCTCGTCTGGGGTGGCGGCGCTGGCCTCAGGCGAATTGACAGCATGCGGCAGACCGACGCCAACTATCGCCACGTCGATCCTGTCCCATAGTGCAACGCTGTCTGCGATGGCCGCATCAGATAGAAACGCGTCCCGTGTCTGCGCTGAGGGCAGGTATGGGGCGTGGACGAAATGCGGCGTACCGCCCGTCTGCTCGGCGGCGCGCCGGACAAACTCGTTGACCTGGAAGTGCGGCGCATGCTGCTGCATCCCACCGGTCGCAGGGACGGTTATCACACCCGGAATGGCTGGCAATCCTGCCGCGACGACCGCAGCGATGGCCCTGCCCCACCCGAGCGCCAACACCGACCCGGCGCGCAGCCCCGCCTCGAGCAGCATTGTACCCGCGGGAGCGGCAAGTGCGGACAGGGCAGTATTGACCGGCGCCTCAACCACGGCAGCGCGTTTCAGTCCAAGGCGCTCCGTCAACTGTGTCGCGAGATCGTCAGAGGAGACCAGGTCAGCGATCTCGATGCGCACGATGCCTTCGGCACGAGCCCGCTGTAAAAGTCGTGACACGGTCGCCGTCGACACGCCGATTCGCTTGGCGATATCGACCTGGCTGAGATCGGCCTCGTAGTGCATCTTGGCGACACTATGCAGCAAAGCCCGGGTGGCGGCCCGATCGGACGACAACGGAAGCGACAGCTTGAAATTCCTTTCTGCAACATGATACAGCGAGCAGCAGATAGAACTTAGCACGCGGCGCCCCTGCCTTGGCAACGCCGGCGATCGCGATGGGAGAACACCATGACTGCCATGACCACGGCCGAGCGGCGCGGCTACCAGCAGATCTGCGCCGACGACGGCGCGATGATGGTGATCGCCTGCGACCAGCGCGGCGGCATGCGCACCTTGCTCTCCGCCGATCCCGAGGTCCAGAAGCAGATCAGCAACGATGTGCTCGGCAATACCAAGGCCGATATCACCCGATATCTTGCCTCAAAGGCCTCCTGCGTTCTCGTCGACCCGATCTGTGCGGTGCCGCAACTGGTCGACCATGGCGTGCTCGACCGGCACACCGCATTGCTGATCGGACTTGATGCCTCCGGATGGGATACGTCACCTGAAGGTTACCGCTTGTCGAAGCTGGTCGATGGCATCACGGCGCGCAGGGTGCGGAAGCTTGGCGCAACCGGCGGCAAGATCATGATTTATCTGCGTTCGGACACGCCTGCTGCGAATGCGCACAACCTCCGCATCCTCGACGACGTTGTCACGGATTTTGGCCGGGAGGACCTGCTACTGGTCGTCGAGTTCCTGACCTACCAGCTCGAGGGGGAAAGCGACGACGCCTACAAGGCAAAGCAGGGTGAGCTCATCGTCGGCGGCTCGCAGATATGTCTCGACCATGGCTCCAAAGTACTGAAGATTCCCTTCCCCGGCTCGGCGGAGGCCTGCGCCGAAGTCACTCGTATCTCGGGCAGCGTGCCTTGGGCCGTCCTCTCTGCCGGCGTGAACCACGAAACATTTCTTGCGCAGGTCGATATTGCGATGGCCAACGGTGCATCGGGCGTCATCGCCGGCCGCGCGCTGTGGAAGGATTGTATCTCGCTCGACCGCACCGTGACGCGCCAGAAGCTCGAAACGCTGGCTGTACCCCGGCTGCGTGAGATCCAGGCGGTTATCGCGCGCCATCGCAGTACCGCAGCAGCCGCCGCCTGAGGCGATGGTGCGCACGGCAATCGGAATTGATATTGGCGGCACGCATCTTCGAGCCGCACGCATTTCGACGACCGGAGTGGTCGAGGCCGAGGCCCGTGAGGCGAGCAGTTCTGACCCCGATGCCGTCATTACGCGGCTGATCGCGCTTGTCGATCTAGTAGATGCACCCGGCGTGGCGGCTATCGGCATAGGTGTGCCGGGTCGAGTCGATACAGCGGCCAATCGCGTGCTCTCCGGCGGGTATGTGGATCTGTCAGGGCGTGATGTGGCGGAGGCCATCACCGCGCGGACCGGCCGGAAGGTCGTTCTCGACAACGATGCCAGCATGGCGCTCACCGCGGAAGCGGCAATCGGGGCCGGCAAAGGCGCCGGGAACCTCGTGCTGCTCACCATCGGTACCGGCATTGGCGGTGGCATCATGATGGATGGCAAGGTGCTGCGCGGACGGGCCACCGCAGGGCAACTGGGTCACGTGGTGGTCGATCCCGAGGGCCCGCAATGCCTCTGCGGAGGACGTGGCTGCGTTGAGACGCTGAGTTCGGGCACGGCATTGGGCGGGCATATAGCGCATTACGGCTTCCCGACCGGGACCCGCGCGGAGCACTTGATCGGCCGGGCCCAGGCCGGCGATGCCACGGCGCGCGCCGTGCTTTCGGACTGGGCACGGCCTCTGCAACGCGCCGTCGACACGCTCGTCGCGACCCTCGACCCGGATCGGGTCATTCTCGGTGGTGGGCTTGGCCGCGAGGCGGCGGAGGCACTTTCGCTGCTGCCGAAAGGGGAAACCTGGTATGAGTGCCCGGTTGTTGCCGCGACTCTCGGCGATGCGGCAGGCGTGATCGGCGCAGGACTGGCTGCGCTGCGCACTCGCCCGCGCGGCAATCGGATCGTGATGGTCAATGGGGTGCCGGCGAGCGGCAAGAGCACTGTCGCCGCGCTGATATCGGCCATGAAGCGCTGGCCTCTGCTCGCACTCGATACAATCAAGAACCCGTTCCTCGCGGAAATCGGGACGGTGGACCGCCCCTTCAACCGCGTGCTCGGGCGGGCCAGCTATCGCGCTATCTTCGATGTGATGGGCTCGGCGCCTGCGGGATCGACATTCGTTGTGGACGCCTGGTTCGGCTTCCAGCCGAAAGAGCTTCTGCTCGAACTGATAAAGAAGGGCGGCGTGACGGAAATCGTCGAGATATGGTGCAGCGCCTCGCCAGAGCTGATCGCACGTCGCTACCGCGACCGCTCCGGAGAGCGGCTGCCCGGCCATCCCGGCGCCGAATATGCCGAAGAGCTAGCGATCCTAGCGGCGCGCGCCGAGCCGATGTCGCTTGGGCCGGTGTTGCGGGTGGATACATCGCGCCCCACCGAGACTGGAACCATTCTCGGCTTTGTCGACTTGCATCTGTCCTGACCCCTGCCCGAGCGGCACGCCCGCTTGATCCCGATCAAGGCACGCGCCAGCGAGCCGGGCCATGCTGGGTTCATCAAGCGAACAGGAGCGCGACATGTCCAATACGCCCCACACCCTGCACGAGGAATTCCCGAGCGATCTCGACGCCATCCATGCGCTGAAGGCCAAGGATGTCAGGTTTGCTGAACTGCTCGTCGAATATGACGCGGTGAACGACAAGGTGCACCGCGCCGAAACACGGCTGGATGCCATCACCGACGAGGCGGAGACCGCTCTGCGGAAGCAGCGTCTCGCCATCAAGGATGCCATCGCCAGAGCGCTGAAGACAGCGCACTGATGTGAGGGAGCGCCTCCGGGACTGGACCCGTGAGGGCGGGCCCCTTTCCGAAGCGCGACCGGTGCCGCCAAGCATCTGGACTGATGGCGTAGCGAGGCCTCGGCTCCTGCCAGACACAGGCAGACCGAGGCCTTTCTCTATCTTGGCCGGATGGACAACCTCAAAGCTGTCTGCTGCGCTTTACTCGGCGGCGTGGGCCAATACGATCTCGTCATTGCCGTCGATGAAATCCTCGAAAAGCACGGTCGTCCGCTCCTCGGTGCCGACGACCACAGCCATCTGGCCCGGGCCAGTAGTGCGGCGGAACGGGCGCTCAGGCTGATCGACATTGAAGCCCACGGAATAATGGCCGCCTGCCAGCGTCGTGAAGCTGAGGCCTCGCCAGAACGCCGTCGAGGTGAGGTGCACGTGTCCGGCAATAACCTGCCGCACATCCGGATGCGTCTTAAGCGCCGCGATAAACGCATCGGGCTCGAGCATGCGGATACTGTCAGACGAAATGTGCAGGGCATTGGCGTTGTGGTGGAGGACAACGATCACAGGCCGATCGAGGGCTTCCATCAGGCAGGCGCGCAGCCAATCGATCTGCGCCGGCGACAAAGCGCCATCGACGCGGCCGGGCTCCGACGAATCGAGCATGATGATCCGGTAGCCCTCGTGATCGAAGGCTTTGTCGACCTTGCCGGTTTCGGCATGGGCAAAGTCCACGCCGAAAACCTGGAGGAAGGTGGGGCGGTCGTCATGATTGCCGAGCGTGATGTAGGTCGGGATCGGCATGCGCTTTATGATTGCCTGCAGCCGCTCATAGGCCGCGGCCTGCCCGCGATCCGCGAGGTCGCCGGCGAGAATGCAGAAATCAAAATCAGAATAGCGCGCCATCACACTTTCTACCGCCTGCTCGAGCCGCGCGCCGGTATCGAGCGTCATCGATGTCTCGCCCGGCGGCATCAGGTGCAGGTCGCTCATCACAAGGAACTTCAGGGTCATGGCAGGCTCTCGGCTGAGTTGGCGGGCTGGATTGCCGCCTCCTAGCCGGTGCCGATGAAGCCCCGGTGACGCGCATATGTCAGAGATGTATCGATTGCGACCCCGCCACTGTCATCGCCGCGATAGCGTCGAAATCCCAGTCGATACCGAGCCCCGGTTTTGGCGATGGAATGGCGTGGCCTTTGCGGATCTGCATCCGGTCGCCTGTGAGTTCATCGAGTTGCGGTATGTACTCGACCCAGCGCGCATTCGGCACCGCAGCGCAGAGCGCCACATGCAGTTCCATAAGGAAATGCGGACATACGGCGATATTGAACGCCTCGGCCATATGCGCGACCTTGAGCCAGGGCGTGATGCCGCCGATGCGGCCGACATCAACCTGCACGACCGAGCAGGCATGCCGCTCAAGGTATTCGCGGAAATGCATAGCGCTGTAGAGGCTCTCACCCACGGCGATGGGGATCGACGTACTGGCGACAAGCCGGGAATGCCCCGAGATATCCTCGGCGGTCAGCGGCTCCTCGAACCAGCCGATATCGAGCTTCTCGTAGGCCCGCGCGCGGCGGATCGCTTCGTCGACCGCGAAGCGCTGGTTGGCATCGGTGAAAATCTCGAAGCCCGGCCCCACCGCCTCGCGCACGGCGGAAATCCGCGCCACATCCTCGTGCAGGGGCCGGCCGACCTTGAGCTTGCAGCCGCCGAAACCATCAGCCTTGGCGCGCAGCGCATCCTCGACCAGTGCCTCGGTGGACAGGTGAAGCCAGCCGCCTTCGGTCGTATAGAGCGGGATCTCCTCCTGCGCGCCTCCTGCGAGAATATGCAGCGGCAGGCCGAGCTTCCGCGCCTTCAGGTCCCACAGCGCGGTGTCTATGGCGGCAAGCGCGATCGACGTGATGGCACCGGTCGTCGTGGCATGAGTGAGAAACAGCAGATCGCGCCAGATGCGCTCGATCTCCATCGCCTCGCGACCGATGATCGCCGGGACAAGCGTGCGCTTCAGGAGTTCGATCACCGAATGACCGCCGGTGCCGATCGTATAGCTGTAGCCCGTACCTGTGACGCCATCGATATCGGTGACCCGAACGATTGGAGTTTCCTGCGAGACGAAGGACTGGATGGCGTCGACCCGTTTCACCTTGGGCTTGAGGTCCACCATCAGCACTTCGACACGTTCGATACGGCTCATCTGAGTGTCACTCCCGAGGCATGGTCGAAAACATGCAACCTATCGAGATCGAGGGTGAATTCCAGCTGTTCGCCAGGAGAAACTGGTCGCGGCGCAAGCATCTTGCCCTGGACGTCCTTGCCGCCAAGTGTAGTGAACAGGATGGTTTCGGTACCGAGCGGTTCGGCGATGACAACAGTGCGGCTTAGGCTCAGCGCCCGTGCGTCTGCGTGAAGAGAATGACCGCGCGGCGCGAAGCTTTCTGGCCGGAACCCAAGCACGATGGGTAACCCTTCGCTGACACGCGCATCGGGCGGCAGGGGAACCTCAATGCCATCGGCGAGGCGCGCCTTGCCGGTGGTCACCACAGCCTCGATCAGGTTCATTGGCGGCGAGCCGATGAACCCGGCGACGAAAGTATTGACGGGGCGCTCGAAGACCTCGGACGGCGTGCCGACCTGCTCGACATGACCATCGCGCATGATGACGATGCGGTCGGCGAGCGTCATCGCCTCGACCTGGTCGTGAGTGACATAGATGACCGTGGTCTTCACCCGCTGGTGGAGCTTCTTGATTTCGACGCGCATTTGTCCGCGCAGTTTGGCATCGAGATTGGAGAGCGGCTCGTCGAACAAGAACACATCTGGGTGCCTAACGATCGCGCGACCCATTGCGACGCGCTGGCGCTGACCGCCCGACAGGTGCTGCGGCAGCCTGTCGAGCAATTCGCCGAGGCCGAGGATCTCGGCGGCTTCATCGACGCGTTTCTTGATCTCGTCCTCGCCCTGCCCTGCGATCTTGAGCCCGAAACCGAGATTCTCGCGCACACTCATGTGCGGATAGAGCGCGTAGGACTGGAACACCATGGAGATGTTGCGCGAGCGCGGGGGCAGCTCATTCACGACCCGGTCGCCGATGCGGATCGTGCCGCCCGAGATCTCCTCGAGCCCGGCGATCATGCGAAGCGTTGTGGACTTGCCACATCCAGACGGCCCAACCAGCACGACGAACTCGTTATGGGCGACGGCGAGGTCGATGCCATGGACGATCTCGAGCTTGCCATAGCGCTTGACGACCTTTTCGAGGCGAACTTCGGCCACTTGACTATCCCTTGACTCCGCCGAACGTCAGCCCGGCGATCAGATGCTTCTGAACGATGAAGGTGAGCACCAGCGCCGGCACGATGATCAGCACCGCCATGGCGCTCATGCCGGTCCAGTCCACGGTAAACTGCGCGGTGAAATCCATGAGCCCCACCGGCATGGTCTTGCTGGCCGTGGTGCGGGTCAACTGGCTGGCGAGTGCGTACTCGTTCCACGAGGTGAGGAAAGCGAAGATGGCCGCAGATGCGAGGCCAGAACGAGCAAGCGGGAACTCGACCTTCCAGAATGCCTGCCATCGCGTGCAGCCATCGATCTGCGCGGCCTCGGAAAGATCGACCGGAATCTGCCGGAAGAACCCGTCTGTCAGCCAGATGGTGAAGGGAATGTTCACCGCCATATAGACTATGATCAGACCGACGCTGGTGTCGATAAGCCCGAGCCGCGACCACAGAATGAAAAGCGGCAGGCTCAGGGCCACACCCGGGACGGTGCGGCTCAGCATGAAACCGAGGAACAGCGCGGCCTTGCCGCGGAAGCGGTATCGCGCAAAGGCATAGCCGCCCATCATCCCCACCGCGATGGCAACCACGGTAGACGTCACCGAGATCACCATGGAGTTGATGAAGTAGTTGGCCACCGGCAGGCCCTGCTGCGTATCGAGCCGACCGAATATGCCGAGGAAATTGTGCAGCGTCAGGTTCTGCGGAATCCAGACGGCAGGCCGCGCCAGCACTTCGATATTTGGCCGGAAAGCGGTGAGCACCACCCAGGCACCGGGCAAGACGAGGATAAGCATGGCGATGAACACGCCGATGCGGATGGCCCAGCGCTGCCAGGGCCGTTCGATCGATCCGGCGCTCACTGGGCGCCTCCCATGAAGGCGCGCGCCGAGACCAGCTTGCGATAGAAATAGTAGGTGAAGAGGATGGACGTCAGGATCGAGACGTAGCCCATGGCGTTGGCCATACCCATTTGGCTGTTGTTGTAGCCGGTGCGGGTCATCAGTGTCCAAAGCAGTTCTGTGCGTCCGGCGGGCCCGCCATTGGTCATGATGCGGACCATGTCATAGGCGCGCGCCACATCCAGCGACCGAATGGTCATGGCGATGTAGACGAAGGGCATGAGGAAAGGCAGCGTGATGTGGCGGAACACCTGCCACGGGTTGCAGCCATCGACCTTCGCGGCCTCGATCGGCTCCTTGGGGAGCGCCATCAGGCCGGCGAGCAGCAGGATCGCGAAGACCGAAGTCGACATCCAGACTTCCGCAAGGATGATGGTGAGCGGGGCGAGCGACCCATCGACAAGCCAGGGAATAGGCTGCTGGATGATGCCGAGATCAAACAGCGCGTTGTTCACCAGGCCCACTGCGTCGTTGAACAGGTATTTGAACTGGAAGCCCACGAGGATGGGCGAGAACATCATGGGAAACATCATGATGGTGCGGAGCGTCCGCTGGCCCCAGGTGACCTTGTTGATCAGGAGCGCAAGCCCGAGGCCGAGCACCATCTCGAGGTTGAGCGCGATGGTGATAAACAGGATCGTGCGACCGAAGGCCCACCAGAAATCGGCATTGCCGAGCAGGCGCTCGTAGTTTCTTAAGCCCACGAACTGGAACAGCGTCGCGGGCTTCGTGAGATTGTAGGGCGTAAAGCTCGTCCAGAATGAAACGACGAGCGGCACCAGCACCACACCAAGGATCACAACGATCGCCGGAAGCAGCAGCAGGTAGGGCGTGGCGCGGGGCAAGCGTAGGAAGTTCATCGCAATCCGGGTGGTGAGCGGCCAGAGGCGGCCGAAAACTCGGCACGGCGGCAGCCCGGATGGCCGGACCGCCGTCGTGCATGAGGGGGCTAGGCTTACTTGAGTAGGCCTGCATCCTGCATGATTATGGTCGCTTGCGCGGCAGCGTCGTCGAGGGCGGCCTGCGCGGTCTTCTCGCCGACGATGGCGGCCTGCACGGCAGGCCAGATGACATTCGACACTTCGATCCACTGCGCGATCAGCGGTGGCGTGCGCGCCTCTGCGAGAGAGCCCTGCCAAGCGTTGAACATCTCGGCCATCTGCGGCTTGCCGTTGTCAACGAACCAGGTCTTCACCTCGTCGAAGGTCTTGGAACGGGTCGGCAGATTGCCGGCCTGAGCTTCCATCATCGCGCTCTCATCATTGGTGAGGAACACCGCGAGCGACACTGCAGCCGGCTTGTTGTCGCAAGCCTGAGTGACCGAGAACGAGTGCGAGCCGGACCAGCCGCCGCGCTTGCCCGACGAGCCGACGGGAGCGGTAGCGAAGCCAAGCTCAGCAGCGATCTTCGAGGATGCCGGATCGGAATAGTACCCGGCAAAGCCCGGCCAATCGAGGTCAGTCGCGAGCTGCCCGGCCGCCATGGCCTGCCCGATATCGTCCCAGGTGTAATTCACCGTGCCTGCGGGTACGGCTTTGGCATCGTAGATGTCCTTGAACCACTGCACGGCGGCGACGCCGGCCTCGGAATTGAAGATCGGCTTCCAGCTTTCATCGAACACGTCGCCGCCATTGGCGCGCAGCAGTTCCATGAAGCGGCCCGAGAGCCCTTCGTCCTTGCCCGCGAAAGCCGTGCCATAGAGGTTCGGAGGATCGGCAAAGAAGATGATCTGCTGCTTCCACTCGTCATAGGTCTTCGGCGGCGCAAGATCGGTGCCGAACTTCTCCTTATAGGCGGCCTGCTTGGCCGGGTCCTCATAGAGACTCTTCCGGTAGTAGAGGTTCGACACGTCGGTAACGCGCGGCAGCTGTACGAGACGGCCATCGACCATGGCCGAGGCGAGCGTACCAGGGACGTATTTGTCGAGCTCGCCCTGCGAAATGAACTCCTTCAGATCGATGTAGAGATCGCCATATTGAGGTGCAAAGCTCGTGTGGTTGGACCCCACGCACCAGGCAATCGAGCCGGACGCGATGTCCTGCTTGATCTCGCGGTCGAGCTCGAAGTGATTCTTCGACGAGACGATCTCGACCTTCGCGCCAGTGAGTTTTTCCCACTCCGGAAGGCGTGTGTAGAGCTTCTCGTACTGGGTGCCGCCGATCAGCTTCACCTTCAGCGTATAGCCCTCGAACTTCCCATAGTCGAAATCCTCGGCCAGCGCGGCACCGCCGAGCAGAACGAGGGCGCTGGACGCAAGCAGCGCCCGCCACAGGTTTTTCGTCATTCAGGTTTCCTCCCTCAGATCCCTTTCACATCAGAGCGAAACGCCCCTTGATCATCCATATGTGAAAAGTCTATTCGTAGGTAAGCAGACGACGCAGCCCACGTCAACGGGTTGGTAAGCATGCTTTGGGAGGACTGAGGGTGAGCCAGGTCGACGAACTCGATAAGTATCGAGCACCCGCGCTGGATAAAGGCTTGGATATTCTTGAGCTTTTAGCGTCGAGTTCCGAGGGCCTGAGCCAGGCAGAGATCGCGAAATCGCTGGATCGGACGCCTAATGAGATCTACCGGATGCTCGACCGCCTGGTGCGGCGCAACTACGTGCGCCGCGACGGCGACCGCTATGAATTAACCTTGAAGCTGTTCGAACTGGCGCACATGACGCCCCCTGTTGGGCGTCTGGTGAACCAGTCAATGCCGGTGCTGCGGACGTTTGCCCGCGACGCCCAGCAGGCCGTGCACCTGGTCGTCTATGATCGTAACATCCTCGTCGTCGTCGCCCAGGTCGACGGGCCCGGGTACTGGAACGTTTCGATTCGGGTGGGCTCGCGCATCAGCCTCGTGAACACCGGTTCGGGCCACGTATTCCTCGCTCACGCGACACCGGAGGAACGGGAACTGATGCTTGAAGACCCGGTAACACGCGCCGCCGAAGTGCTGACGCCGGATCTCGAAACCCGCCTCGTCCAGGTGCGTGAACAGGGCTGCGAGGCGATGCAGAGCCTGCAGATCGCCGGCGTCACCAACCTGTCGGTACCGATCTTCGGACCCTTGGGCACGGTCATCGCGGCGCTGACCTGCCCCTATACCCAGCGGCTCGACGCGGTCGATGCGCCGGACCGCGATACGGCGCTGGGCCTGTTGCGCAGCGCCAGCCGCGAAGTCTCCGAACGCCATCGCGTCGCGGCAAAGTGAGGAGCAAATGAAGATGCGGATAGTCGATACCCACCTGCACCTCGTCTACAAATCCCGCTTCGCCTACCCCTGGCTGGCGGCAGCCCCACCGCTCGACCGCGACTGGAAAGCCGAGGACTATTTCGCCGAAGCCGGCCCACTCGGCATAGAAGCCGCGCTGCATATGGAAGTGGACGTCGCCGAGCCTGACATGGAGGCCGAGACACGCTTTGTAGCTGGGCTGCACCCGCGCATTGTCGGCGCCATTGCCCCGGCGCGACCGGAAAGCCCGGATTTCCCCGCCTATCTCGAGCGGCTACGGAGCATCCACGGCCTCAAGGGTATCCGCCGCATCCTCCACACCTCGCCGGATGAACTGAGCCAGTCGGCGCCGTTCGTCGCGAACATGCAACTACTGGGCAAGGCCGCCCTGCCCTTCGATCTCTGCGTGCTGGCCCGGCAATTGCCGGTCGGACGCGAACTTGTCGCCAAGTGCCCGGATACGCAGTTCGTACTCGATCATTGCGGCGTGCCGGATGTCGCGGGCAAGGCACTCGACCCGTGGCGCGCCGACATCAAGCGGCTGGCGGAGCTGCCAAATGTGGCCGCAAAGATCTCAGGCATAGCGGCCTATGCCAAGCCCGACTGGACAGTTGCGGACCTGCGCCCCTTTGTCGAGCACGTCATCGACAGCTTCGGCTGGGATCGCGTCGTATGGGGCTCGGATTTTCCGGTGGTGACGCTAACCGGCAACCTGACGCGCTGGGTGGTCGCAATCCGGGATATCGTGTCGGGCGCAAGTACCGACGAACAAGCGAAGCTGTTCCACAGCAACGCCGAACGCATCTACAAGCTGGAGGGGAAACCATCATGAAGCGCTACGGATCGGTGATCGGGCTCCATCCCGACGCCATCGCCGAATATACCCGCATCCACGCGGCCGTCTGGCCGGAGGTGCTGAAGCAGATTGCCAACTCCAATATCCGCAACTACTCGATTTTCCTCAAGCAGCCGGAAAACCTGCTGTTCGCCTACTTCGAGTACCATGGCACCGACTACGCCGCCGATATGGCGGCCATGGCGGCTGACCCGAAGACGCAGGAATGGTGGGCTGTGTGCATGCCGATGCAGGCGCCGCTCGAGACCCGCAAGGATGGTGAGTGGTGGGCCGACCTGCCCGAAGTGTTCCATGTCGACTGAGCCCGTCCCCATCGATGTGATGGCGCTCCGCCAGAGTTGGCCGGCGCCGCATGCGCCGCGCCCGATCGTGATCATCGGGGCGGGTGGCATCATCAACGATGCCCATTTGCCGGCCTATAGGCTGGCAGGTCTGCCGGTTGCAGGCGTCTACGATCTCGATGCGGCCCGAGCGCAGTTGGTCGCAGGGCGCTGGGACACGCAGGCCTTTGCGACACTGGAAGAAGCAATTGCGGTCCCGGGCGCGGTCTACGACCTCGCTTTGCCGCCCGGCGCGCATCTCGATGTGCTGCCCAGGCTGCCGGATGGCGCTGCGGTGCTGCTTCAGAAGCCGATGGGCCGCGACCTCGCCGAAGCAACAGCGATTTTGCACCTCGCGCGGCAGAAGAGCCTGAAGGCCGCGGTGAACTTCCAGCTCCGCTTCTCGCCGATGATGCTGGCGGTGGCTGACGCGCTCGAGCGCGGCTGGCTCGGCCGGCTGGTCGATGTCGAGGTGCATCTCAACCTCGTGACACCCTGGCACCTGTTCCCGTTCCTTAAGGGCATGCCGCGTGTCGAAATCGCCGTGCACTCGATCCACTACCTCGATACGCTCCGCGCCGTGCTCGGCAACCCGGTGGGCGTGCACGCGCGCACCCTCGGCCACCCCTCGACCGACCTCGCGCAGACCCGCACCACCGCGATCCTCGACTACGCGGCCGACCAGCGCGTCACCTTCTCGATCAACCACAACCATGATTTCGGCCGGAAATTTCAGGATGCGAGCTTCCGCTTCGAGGGCACCGAGGGCGCGGCGATGGTCAAGCTCGGGCTGCTGCTCAACTATCCCGAAGGCGAGCCGGATGAACTCTGGATCACCCGCATGGGCGGCGATTGGAAAGAGGTGCCGCTTACGGGCAGGTGGTTCCCGCATGCCTTCATTGGCACAATGAGCAATCTGCAGCGCTTTGCTGCCGGCGAGGACGACAGGCTCATCACGTCTGTCGAAGATGCTTGGCACACCATGGCGCTGGCCGAGGCAGCCTTTGAGTCCGCCGCACGTCCAGCGACACCGGTAAGGACCTCGCCATGAGCGACACGCCCTTCGCGCCCACCGTCGGCGTGCATTCCACTCATCCGAAGACCATGCCCGAGGACCATGCCCGCCTGCCGGTGTGGAATGCCGAGAACTGGTTCTACGAGGATTTCGAGGTGGGGCACAAAATCCGCTCGCTGCGACGCACGATATCCGAGGGCGAGTCGATGCAATTCAACGCGCTCGTCACCGACATGCATCCCTATGTGGCCGATGACATATTCGCCACCAGCGAAGGCCAGTTCGGCAAGCGGCTCGTCGCCGGTGCCTTCGTGTTTTCGGCGGGGCTGGGGCTCGTCGCCACCAACTGCATCAACGCCTTCAGCTATGGCTACGACAAGCTGCGCTTCATCAAGCCGACGTTCATCGGCGACACCATCTACACCATTCGCACCAACCTTGAGAAACGGCCGAAATATGCCGGGCTCGGCCTGATCCGGGCGAGCTACGAGGTGTTCAAGGGCGAAGGCGAACTGGTGCTCTACTGCGAGCACCTGCAGACCGTGAAATACAGGAACCCAGCCGACTGGGTGGGGAAGACCGAGAAAGCCTGATGTCCGAAGAACCAGAACTGCCGCTTTCCGGCCTCATCGTCATCGATCTCTGCCAGTTCCTGTCCGGCCCCTACGCGTCGCTGCGATTGCAGGATCTGGGCGCGCGCGTCATCAAGATCGAGCGGCCGGATGGCGGCGATTTGAGCCGACGCCTATACCTGACGGATACCGAGATCGGTGGCGATTCCACCAACTTCCACGCGATCAACCGGTCCAAGGAAAGTCTCGCGCTCGACCTGAAGAACCCGAGCGACCTCGCCGCGCTGAGGAAACTGCTGACCAAGGCCGATGTGGTGCTGCAGAATTTCCGGCCCGGCGTCATCGAGCGGCTCGGGCTCGACTACAAGGCGGTGAGCGCGCTCAACCCGCGCATCGTCTATGCCTCGATTACCGGCTATGGCCTCGAAGGGCCGTGGGTCGAGCGGCCGGGACAGGACTTGCTGGCACAGGCGCGCGCCGGGCTGATGTGGCTCAATGGCGACGACGGACAGGGCCCGGTGCCCTTCGGGCTCGCGGTTGCCGATATGCTCGCGGGCGCGGCGGCGTGCCAGGGCATACTCGCGAGCCTCGTGCGGCGCGGCATTTCCGGCCATGGCGCGCATGTGGAAACGAGCCTCCTCGAGGCGCTGGTCGATTTCCAGTTCGAGGCGCTGACTGCATATCTCAACGATGGCCAGCGCCTGCCGCGACGCTCAGAATTCCGCTCCGCGCATGCCTATCTCTCGGCACCCTATGGCGTCTACCAGACGGCGGATGGTTGGCTCGCCATCGCCATGACCCCGATCGGCAAGCTCGCCGATCTGTTCGGCCTCAGCGAACTCGGCGCCTATAGCGACAAGCCGAAAAGCTGGTTCTCCGAGCGCGACACCATCAAGCGCATAATCGCGGCCCATGTATCAGGCAAATCCACAGCGCATTGGCTCGCCATCCTCGAGCCGGCGGACATATGGTGCGCCAAAGTGCTGACCTGGGATGAACTGGTGGCGAGCGAAGGCTTCAAGGCGCTAGACATGCTGCAGACCGTGACGCGCGATGACGATGTCACCATTCGCACGACGCGCGCGCCGCTCCGCATCAATGGCGTACGCCCCTCCACCAACCGTGCGGCGCCGCTGATCGGCGAGCACAGCGACAGTATCCGCAAGGAGTTCGGGCTGTGACGAAACTGCTCGGCATGACCTGGAGCCACCCACGCGGCTACGATCCCATGGTCGCCACCGCGGCCGAATGGCTGAAGCGCAGCGGAGTGGAGATCACCTGGGAGAAACGCAGCCTTCAGGACTTCGAGGCCTATCCGGTGCAGGACCTGGCACGCCGCTACGACCTGATCGTCATCGACCATCCGCATGTGGGCGAAGTCACCGCGCAGAACTGCCTCGCCGCGCTCGATGTGCCGGGCCGTGATGCTGACCGCGCCGTCATCGCCAAGGGCACGGTTGGCCGGTCCTACGAGAGCTACAATTATGCTGGCCACCAATGGGCTTTCCCCATTGATGCCGCTGCGCAAGTGATGGGCTGGCGTCCGGATCGGCTCGCGACGCCGCCGAAGTCGTGGGGCGAAGTGGTGGCGCTGGCCGTGGATGGAAAGGTGGTACTGCCGCTGCTGCCGCCGCACAGCCTGATGAGCTTCTTCACCCTCACCGCCAGCCTCGGCGCGCCGTGCAACACCGAGCGCGGTCGCTTCGTCGATCCGAAGGTCGGCGCTGAAGCGCTGGAAATGCTGGCCGCGGTGACAGCGCATATCGACGCCAAATGCTTCGATATGGACCCGATTGCGGCCTCGGAACTGCTCGCAGCCGATAGCGGCGACCTCGCCCTGATGCCGCTCGGCTATGGCTATGTCAGCTATGCCCGCGACGGCTTCCGCACCAAACGGCTGCAATTCGGCAACATCCCGGTTGCCGATCATCGCGGCTCCGCGCTGGGCGGTACCGGCATTGCCGTTTCGGCATTCTCGAAGAATGTCGCGGCGGCCATGGACTACGCCTATTGGGTTTCGTCCGAAGCGGTGCAGGCCTCGCTTTATGCGCAATCGGGCGGGCAGCCCGGCCACGCCTCAAGCTGGGAGTCGGAGGCGGTCAACGCACCGGTCCACGGTTTCTACCGCGACACGCGCTTGACGCTCGAGCGCGCCTATGTCCGCCCGCGCCATCACGGCTACATGGCGTTCCAGGACAAGGCGAGCAAGCGGATCAATGCCGGCCTGCGTTCGGGTGAGCCGCCCGCGGCGATCGTCGCCGATCTCGATCGCCTCTACGAGGAGAGCTTCTGATGGAGCGGCCCCGCCACTTCGAGGACTACCAGTTGGGCGAGGTGCGAAAAACCTCGGGCCGCACCATCACCGAAACCGATTTCGTCGTGCATGCGGGCCATACGGGGGATTTCTTCCCGCATCACATGGACGCCGAGTTCATGAAGAATACCGAGTTCGGCCAGCGCATCGCCCATGGCACCATGACCTTCGCCATCGGCATCGGGCTTACGGCAAGCGAGATCAATCCGCTCGCTTTCACTTACGGGTTCGAGCGGCTGCGCTTCCCCAAACCGGTCTTCATCGGCGACACCATCCACACCGAACTCACCATCTCGGGGTTGGAGCCAGACCCGAAGCGTCCGCACTATGGCCGCATCATCGAAGAGGTGCGGGTCATCAACCAGCGCGGCGAAACCGTGCTCGCCTGCGACCATGTCTATCTGGCGCAGCGGCGGGGCTAACCCCGCTTCAGCCGCACCACGGCTTCATCGAGCGCCTGCAGGAACCGGCTGCGGTCCTTGGCAGTGAAACCGGCATTGAGCCCGCGGCTTTCACCGGTTTCCCTCAGGTGCTGGTTCAGCTCGCGCATGGCGAGCGCCATGCCGATTGAGGCCTCGGTGAACGGCCGGCCGGTGGGCCCAAGTACCGTCGCGCACTTGGCGAGTGCGCGGCTGGCGAGGGGGATATCGGCGGTGATGACGACGTCGGAGGCGAGAGCAGCATCCGCGATCCAGTCGTCGGCGACGTCGGCGCCTGGCGGCACCAAGACGTTACGGATCAGCGGATCGCGCGATGGTCTGAGGCCCGAATTCGCTACGAAGACCATCTCGATGCCATGGCGCGAGCCGACCCGGGTGACCTCTTCCTTCACCGGGCAAGCATCGGCATCGATGAGGATTCGGGGCGCAGTCATCATCCAAGCTTAGCCGCCTGTCCGCGCCGATTGAAGCATAGGATACAACTGTACGCAGGTTCCTCCGCCCACCGGACTGTGATCGCGGCGTGATGGGCCATCGTCTACGCCTCAGCGTATTTGTAAAGGACGTTATGCAATGGAGGACGACATGCCTTTTCAGCTTTCACGCCGCGCGACCCTGATGATGGGCGCGGTCCTGCCCATCGCCAGCGCGTTGGGAACAACTCGGGCACAGGCCGCTGCCGAAATGAAAGGCGCATCGACCCCGATCCATTACCGTTTCAAGCTTGGTGAATTCGAGATCACGGCACTGCAGGCCGGCACCAGTGTCAACGAGGAGCCGCAAAAGACCTTCGGGCTCAACGTCACACCGGAAGAGTTCGCCGCCGCCTCGGCTGCTGCGTTTATACCGGCAAACCGATCGCAGAATTTTTTCACCCCGACCCTTGTGAACACAGGGAAGGAACTGGTGTTGTTTGACGCTGGGATCTCGGCAGCCGGCACGCTGGCGGCGCTGACCGCAGCCGGCTACAGCGCCGAGCAGGTCGACGTGGTCGTCATCACCCACATGCATGGTGACCATATCGGCGGCCTGCTCAACGAGGGCGCGCTAACGTATCCGAACGCGCGATATGTGACCGGTGCGATCGAAAACAATCACTGGGCGGGCGCCGGAAACGAGAATTACGACAAGGTGATACGTCCCATCGCCGATCGTTTCACCTTCCTCGACGATGGTGGCGCGGCCGTCTCTGGCGTCACGGCCATGTCGGCATTCGGGCATACGCCCGGGCACTTCGTCTACAACATCGAAAGCGCAGGCCAGCGCGTTGTCGTCACGGCGGATCTTGCCAACCACGCTGTGTGGTCGCTCGCCAACCCCGATTGGGAGGTGCGTTTCGACGCCGATAAACCGGCGGCAGCCGCTACCCGGCGCAAGGTGCTTGGCATGCTCGCCACCGACAAGGTGCCCTTCATCGGCTACCACCTGCCCTTCCCAGCGCTTGGCTTTGTCGAAGCTGCCGGCAACGGTTTCCGCCACGTTCCGGCGGGCTACCAACTGATGTTGAACAGCTGATCAAGGCGGGGCCGCTCGCAGGCGGCCCCGATCTACTCGAATGCCTGCGGATAGTGTGCCCGCGCGAAAGCCTCGGTGATGTAGCCGGCCTTCAAGTCTTTCTGCACGGCTTCCACCGACCTGAGCTTCGGGTCCCCATATCCACCGCCGCCGCCAGTATTGAGCCGGATGAGGCCGCCTTTCTGCGCCGATAGTCGGGTGGCCTTCGGCTTGTCGATCACCTCGCCTGTGGGCGTAATGACTGCTGCACCATTCGGCCGGCCGGTACCTCCGCCTTCGAGCCCCCACGGCGGCGTCTTGGTCCGCTCGACCGCGGTCGTCACATAGGTGTCCTCAAGCATGCGGAAGTGGAAATCGACGCCCGGACCGCCGCGATACTCGCCCGGACCGCAGGAATCGGTCGCAAGTTCCATTTTCTCCACGACCCACGGGTTGCGCGATTCCCACACTTCGACCGGCGAGAAACGCGTGGCGGATTCAGCGATATGCAGCATGGTGCCGCCATCGCCGCCCTTCCACGCGCCCTGCCCGACCGGATGCGGCGCGCCATCGGCCCAGGGCTCACCCGTGGCTTCGCGCGTACCCCAATGCACCAGCGATGCGATGCAGCCGCCGCTCATTGCCGGCACGGCCGTCGGCACCGCCTTGGAGATGGCGTTGTACACCACCTCGATTGCCTGCAGCGCGGGCCAGCCATAGAGGAAGCACGGCGCGGGCGGCAGCGGGTGGAACATGGTGCCCGGCCGGGTCACCACTTCGATCGCGCGGAAATGCCCTTCGTTCGGCGCCTCGCCCATGCCGGCAAGCATGGAAATGGCGACGCGACTGGTTGAAATGGTCGACGGCACCGGGCAGTTCACCGGCCCCACCTGCTGGTCGGGCGAGTTGGAAAAATCCAGCCGCACATTGCCGCCGGACACCTCGACGACGACTTCGAAAGGGATCAGCTTCCCCTCGATGCCGTTGTCGTCCATCATGCCCTGCCCGACATAGCGGCCATCGGGGATCTTCTCGAAATACGAGCGCACGACGCGCTCGCCATGGTCGAACATCTGCTCGACCGCCTTGGTGAACTCCTCGAGCCCGAAGCGCTCGACGACTTCGATGAAAGCGGCATTGCCGGTGCGCACTCCGACGATCTCGGCGTTGAGATCGCCGGCGATCATCTTCGGCACGCGCGAATTGGCAAGGATGATACGGTAGATTTCGTCATTCATCACACCGCGGCTGACGATCTTGACGCCCGGATAGATCGTGCCTTCCTGGTACACGTCGACCGTATCGGTGCAGTACGGGTCCTTGCCGGCGATATCGAGCCAGTGCCCCTTGATGCAGGAATAGCCGATGAGTTCGCCCTTCGAGAAGGCCGGCATGACAACCGCCAGATCCTGCGGATGCGAGCCTGTGCCGTAGGGCCAGTTATAGATGATGATGTCGCCGTCATGGAGATTGTCGACCCCGCCGACGGCCTTCACCGCCTCGTCGACGCAGAAGTTGAGGGTACCCATGAACATCGGCAGCGACGGCGCCTGCGCGAGAAGCCGCAAGTCGCGGTCATAGATTGCGACGGCAAAATCCAGCACTTCGTAGATCACCGGCGAGAACGCCGTGCGCACCAACGCCCGCTTCATCTGGTTGGCAGCGGAGTTGAGCGCGTGCCGCACCACCTCGGTGGTGATCGGGTCGGCATCAGCGACGGGGCCAGCGCTGGCCTTGCCTGCCTTGTGGACGACGATATCGTGCTTGAGCATGGCATTCATACCTTTCGCTTGAGGACGAGTTCGCCGTGGCCGCCATTACTGACGACCCAGCCGTCATCCACATAGAGGGTGGAGGTGGCTTCGGTGACGATGGCAGGGCCGCGCAGTTCGGTGCCGATCGCCTCGCGTGCGACGATGTCAAAGCTCATGCGGCGCTTGTTGAGGAAGCTCCACGCGCTGATGGTCTCGGTCACCGCACCCGTACCCGTACCCGTTGTAACGATATGCTTCTGCTGCCGCTTTGGCAGATGCACGCGATATGTTGCGCGCGTCGCGACGATCTCGACCTTGGCCGGCAGGCGGCTGCCGAAGGTGGTGAGATAGGCAGCGATGAACAGTTCCGCCACCTGTTCGGCCGAAAGCGCGAAAGCGCCTTTGCCATCGAGCGGCACATCTACGGAAAGCGTGTGCTCCTGCCCCTTGTAGCGCAGGTCCAGCTTCGCGCTCTTCACCCCATCGGTGCGGGCATCGGTTCGGCTCGAAATCTCGCTGAACAACTGCGCCAGGATGCCTCCAGAAGCGACAAGACCGGCCTCATCGAGATCCATCACGCGGGTCCGCGCGGAGGACTGCACCATGTCGGCGCCAAGCAGGCCCCAGGCGGAGAAATTGCCGGCAAAGGGCGGCACGACGATTGTGTTCATGCGCAGTTCGTCGGCGAGCAGCGCTGCCATGAGCGGACCAGCGCCACCGAACGGGAGCAGCACCATGCCACGCGGGTCGAGCCCCTGCTCCACCGTCACCTCGCGCATGGCTCCGCCCATGGCGGCAGCCGCGATACGCATGACCCCGATGGCGGTCGCCTCGACGTCCTGCCCGAGCTTCTCGCCAACGCGCTTCAGCGCCGCTTCCGCCGCCGCCACATCGAGTTCGATCCCGGACGCGAGCCGGCCGGGCCCGAGCATGCCGAGATAGAGCGCAGCATCGGTCATGGTGGGCTCAGTGCCACCCTTGCGATAGGCCGCGGGCCCGGGCACGGCACCCGCCGATTGCGGACCGACGCGCATCAGCCCGCCCAGATCGACATGCGCGATCGAACCGCCACCGGCGCCGATCGAACGCACATCCACCCACGGCGTCTGCACAGGCATGCCATCGATCGACCCTTCGTAAAGCACCTGCGGCGCGCCATGCAGCACCAGCGCGGTATCGAAGCTGGTACCGCCGACGTCCGCCGTGATCAGCGCGTCGATGCCGAGGTCCTGGGCCAGTTCGGATGCCCCATGGGCGCCGCCAACCGGGCCCGACATGATGGTCTCGAACGGCCGCGCCTCAGCCTCGGCGAACGTCATCGAGCCCGAGCCAGAGCGTGTGATCAGTGATGCGCCCTTGAAGCCAAGCTCGCGCAACCGTCCATCGAGCCGCTGCAGATAGTTGGCCATGCGGCCGCGCACGAAAGCGTCGATCACCGTGGTGGAGGTGCGCTCGTACTCGCGAAACTCGCCGGAAATCCGGTGACTTAGCGATATGCCGCCCGCATAGCCCTCTTCGCGGAGAATGGCCTCGATGCGCAATTCATGCGCCGGGTTGGCAAAGGCGTTGAGCAGGCAGACGGCGATGGCGTCGACATTGTCTGCGACCTGCAGCTTCAGCGCCGCGCGCACCGCGTCTTCGTCGAGCGGCTTGTAGACTTCGCCCGTCGCCATGACACGCTCGGGCACGCCGATGCGGCGGTGGCGCGGCACCAGCGGCTCCGGCTGTTTCCAGAACAGGTTGTACATTTCCGCCCGGTCACCGCGACGGATTTCGAGCACATCACGGAAGCCCTCGGTAGTGATGAGGCCGACAACCGAGCCACGGCGCTCGAGCAGCGCGTTGAGCCCAACGGTCGTGCCATGCAGAAAGAACGCTGCATTCTCGATCACCTCGGGCGGCACATGTGCCTTGACGGCATGCACGACGCCCTCTTCGGGCGCATGCGGCACCGTGGGCACCTTGCCTTCGAAGGTCTCGCCGGTTTCTTCGACATAGTAGACGAGATCGGTGAACGTGCCGCCGATATCGACGCCGATGCGGGTTGCCACTTTGGCCTCCTGTTGGTGTTTCGAGGCGACCAGCAGCATGACGCAGCAGACCCACCCCAGCGGTTACGTTGACCTACGGCTTGAAGCCGTAGACCTCCTCGGCACGTTCAGGCGTAAGGTAGCCGTCCAGCAGATCGGCCCTGATGGACTCCGGGGCGCGCTCTGACGGCGGGCCGTAGCCGGCGCCGCATGATGTCTGCACCCGCACCACATCGCCTGTATTGAGCACCACACCAGTGGCAAAGGCGTGCTTAGTCACCTCGCCCGAGGTTCGGATCACTTCCACATAGTTCCCGGTACCGTCGCGGCCACCGGCTACGCCCCATGGCAGGATGCGGGCACGCGAATAGCCAACAGTGAGGAAATTGTTGTCGGCACGCGCCACATAGTCGAGCCTGATGCCGCGTCCGCCGCGCCACTGCCCCTCGCCGCCCGGCAGCGGGTTGAGCTCGAGGCACCGCACATCGAGCCCATAGCGCGCCTCCGCGATTTCAGCCGGGCAGTTGAAGGTCTCGCCGTGGAACCCCGAGAAGATAGCGCTGTTGCCATCACGGCCCTTGCGCGCGCCCCAACCACCCATCTGAGGTTCGACAATCGTGAAGAAGCGCCCGGTATCGGGATGCGGTCCGCCGATCACTGTGCCGCAGATCGAGGCGAAATGCCCCGCCGCCATATGGTCCGGCATGGCCTGCGCGAGGCAACGCAGCATGACGTCGAACACCCGCATCTCGACCTCGTAGTAGAAGCCGTGCGCCGCCGGCTCCTTGGGGTCGAACACCGAGCCGTGCCGTGTCTTGAGCACAATGGGCCGGAATGTGCCGCCATTGGCGGTGAGCGACGGATCGGTAACCGCCTTCAGCGCCATCTGCGCCGCGATCATCACCCCGTCGACGCTGGCATTGGTCGGGCCTTTCACCTGGTCCGGGTTGTCGGTCAGGTCGACGATGAATTTGTCCTCGGTGATCTCTATCGAGACCTTGTAGATCAGTCCGTCATCCTGCTCCTCGGCAAATGAATATGTGCCTTTGGGCAATGCGCGCAGACCAGCCAGCGTACGCTGCTCGCCGTAATCCATGAAATTGGCCATGGCGGCGATGAAGGTGTCGCGCCCATACTTCGTCGCCAGTTCCTTCAGCCGCCGATCGCCGAGGCGGGCCGCCGCTATGCCGGCCCACATGTCGCCCTTGAGGAAATCCGGCAGGCGCGAGTTGACCACCATCACATCCATCAGCGCCTGGTTCGGCACGCCTTCGGAAATGAGCTTCACCGCCGGCAGCCGCAGGCCTTCCTGGAACAGCTCATAGGCATCGGTTGACATACCACCCGGCACCATGCCGCCCATGTCGTTCCAGTGCGCGATGTTGGCCGTCCACGCGATGATCGTGTCGCCAGCGAAAACCGGCATCGCGAGGATCACGTCGTTCAGATGCGTGACGCCGCCGTAGAACGGATCATTGGTGGCAAAGAGATCGCCCGGTTTGATGCTCTCGAGCGGGTGGCGCTTGAGGATGGCCTTCACCGATTTGTCGAGCACGCCGACAAAGGCCGGGATGCCGGCGCCCGACGAAGCGATTTCGCCCACGGCATCGGTGATGCCAGTGCCCATGTCGAGCACTTCGTAGATGATGGCGCTCATCGCGGTCTTGCGCATGGCGGCGAACATTTCGTCCGACACGGCGGCAAGCGAATTCTGGATGATCTCGAAGGTGACTGGGTCGTGGATCGCAGCCATCTCAGTTCTCCCCTGCGCGCAGCGTGATGATGGTATTGCCATAGGGGTCGATCGCCACGGCATTGCCCGGGTGGATGACGATAGTGGTGCCCGGATCCTCGATGATCGCCGGGCCCGTAAAGCTCATGCCGGGCTCCAGCTTTTCGCTGTCGTAGATTGTGGCGTCATGCACCCCGTCGGTGGCGTAGTCGACCTGCCGCCGCCCCTTGACCGCTGAGGCAAGCAGGGCACCGGTAACCGGCAGCTTTCCCAATTCCAGCTTGCCGACTTCGGCGGAGGCTACCATGTGCAGCCCCACCACTTCCACCGGCGCGTCCAGCCGATAGGTGTACTCGCGCTCGTACATGTCATGAAACTTCGCGGTGAGCGCGGCATGCGCTGCCGCATCGAAGGATCCAACGGTCACGTCGACTTCGACCGAATGCTCCTGGTTTTGATAGCGGCATTTGAGCAGCGCCACGAGTTTTAGCTGGTCGGCCGAGACATTCTCGGCTGCGAATTGCTGGCGGGCATTCGCCGCGACTTCCGCAACCAGCGCGGAGATTTCGGCCGGCGCCGTCTCGCCGCCACCAATCAGCCGGGTGACGAAATAGTCTCGCCGCAAATCGCTCATCACCATGCCCCAGGCGGAAAACACCGACGCGCCGCGCGGGATGACGACCTTCGGGCAGCCGAGTTCAGTGGCCAGCGCAACGGCATGCATGGCGCCGCCACCACCGAATGCGACGAGTGTGAAATCGCGCGGGTCGTAACCGCGATTGAGCGACACCAGCTTCAACGCGTTGACCATGTTGTTGTTGGCGATCCGCACGATGCCGCGCGCCGCCTCGATGCGGTCGACGCCGAGCTTCTGGGCAAGCTCATCGAGCGAGGTATTCACCGCCGTCATGTCGGCAGTGATCGTGCCGCCACAGAAATAGTTGGGGTCGATGCGGCCCAGGGCAAGGTTCGCGTCCGTCGTCGTCGCCTTGGTGCCACCACGACCGTAGGACGCAGGGCCGGGCATGGCGCCAGCCGAGCGCGGCCCGACATGCAGCCGGGTATATTCATCGACCCACGCGATCGACCCGCCGCCATTGCCGATCTCGACCAGGTCGACCACCGGCACCATCACGGGATAGCCGGAGGTCTCGCGGCTGCGCTCGATCCAGTAGTCGGTCTTGATGCGCACCTGCGCGTTCTCGATCAGCGAGCACTTCGCCGTCGTACCGCCGATATCGAGTGCGAGCACATTGGGCTCACCGATCAGCCGGCCCAGTTCCGCGGCGCCCCAGAAGCCCGAGGCTGGTCCGGACTCGACCATCGTGATCGGGATACGGCTGGTGGCTTCGAGGCTGTCGACGCCACAATTGGACTGCATGACATAGAGCTGACCGGCAAAGCCGCCTGCGACCATGGCATCCTTGAGCCCATTCAGATAGGCCTCTGCGATGGGCTGCACATAGGCTGAAAGCACAGTGGTGTTGGTGCGTTCGTACTCGCGCCATTCGCGGGTGATCTGGTGCGAGGCGACCACGCTCGCCTCGGGCATCAACACCCGCAGCTGCTCGGCGACGGCCTGCTCATGAGCAGGGTTGGCATAGGCATGGAGCAGGCACACGGCAATGGCTTCAACGCCATGCGCGCGGAACCCGGCAATGATCGCATCGAGTTCAGAGAGGTCCAGCGCCTCGCTTTCCTGGCCGCGATAGGTCATCCGCCCGCCGATCTCAAGGCGGAGATGGCGCGGCACGAAAGGCTCGGGTTTGTCATAGGCCAGGTTGAAGAAGTCCGGGCGGTTGCCACGCGCGATCTCGAGGATATCGCGGAAACCGCGCGTGGTAACGAGCCCCGTCTTGACGCCCCGACGCTCGGTCAATGCGTTGATGACCACGGTCGTTCCATGCGCGAAGAACGCCACATCGCTCGGCGCGACACCCGCCTTCGCCATGACATCGAGTACGCCCCTTTCGAAATTGGGCGGCGTCGTATCGGCCTTGGCGGTGCGGATCACCTGCCTGCCATCGGCATCGATCGAGAAAGTAACGAGATCGGTGAAAGTACCGCCCACATCGGTCGCGACACGCAAGCTGGCAGCCATGTTCAGGTCTCCCCTATAGTCATGTTTGTGGTCATGGCCCTGGACCCGGCAGGCCGCCCTGTCGGGCGAGTTCGCGCAAGGCCGCCTCTTCCTCGGTGACAACCGGTACGGCCGAAATCAGGTTGCGGGTAAAGCTGGCCCTCGGATTGGCGAAGATATCGTCGACCGCTCCGCTCTCAACGAGCTTGCCGGACGCAAAGACGCTGATCCGGTCTGCCAGTGCGCGCACCACCGCAAGGTCGTGGGTGATGAAAACATAGGTGAGGCCACGCTCGCGCCTCAGCTTGTCGAGCAGCGCCAGCACCCTCGCCTGCACCAGCACGTCCAGTGCCGAGGTCGGCTCGTCGAGCACGATCAGGTCCGGATCGGCGGCAAGTGCGCGAGCAATCGCGACGCGCTGCCGTTGTCCACCGGAGAGCGAGGATGGCGAGCGCCGGGCCATCTCGGGCTCGAGCCCGACTTCGACCAACAGGCTTTCGACCCGCGACTTGCGTTCAGACGGTGTGCCGAGCTTATGCACATCGAGCGGAAGCCGGATCGAGGCGCCAACCTTCCGTCGCGGATTGAGCGAAGACAAAGGGTTTTGTTGCACCAGCTGGATGCGGCGGCGATGCTCGGCCAGTCGTCGGCCCGGCAGCTCAGTGCCATCGAACACCATCCGGCCCTCGCTAGGGGCGAGTATCCCAAGGATCAGATTGGCGAGCGTCGATTTGCCCGAACCGGACTCGCCAACTATGGCATGGCACTCGCCACGACGCACTTCGAGCGAGACATCGTCGAGCGCCCGGACCGAGTGTCCGTCTGATGCGAAAGTCTTGCCGATGCCCTGGATATCGAGGAGCGTGCTCATGCAGGCACCGTCCCGGGCTCGCCGCAGCCTGGATGCACGATCAGCGGATCGAGGAAACTAGGGCTCGTCTCGGGCAGTTCCGGCAGGCCGGTCTTCACGATCTTCGGCACCGCCTGCAACAGCGCGCGCGTATAGGGGTGGCGCGGATCGGAAAAGAGCTGCGCCGTCGTAGCATGCTCGACGATCCGGCCACGATAGATGACGTATACCCGGTCGGCGAACTCGCGAACCACGCCGAGATTGTGCGAAATGAAAAGCACGGCGGTGCCCTTGCGCTGGGTCAGGTCGTGCATCAGCGCTAGTGTCTGTGCCTGTACGGTGACATCGAGCGCGGTACCGGGCTCGTCAGCGATCAGCAGCGACGGATCGTTGATCAGCGCCATGGCGATCAAGACGCGCTGGTTCATGCCGCCCGAGAGCTGGAACGGGTAGGATTGCAGGCATCGCGCCGGATCCGGGATCGACACCGCCTTCAGCGCCTCGGCCGACCGCCGATCCATTTCCGCTGGAGTGAGGCTTTCGTCGCCGGTACGCTGCACCTCGCGGAAGATGCGACCAACCCGAAACACCGGATTGAGCGCCGAGGTCGGATCCTGGAAGATCATGGTGACACGCCGACCGCGAGCCGCCGCAATGGCCGCACCACCTTGCGTGGCATCAAGCCCAGCAACATCGATATGGCCACTGATCGTCGTCTTGTTCGACTGCAGCAGGCCCATTGCGAGCCGCGCAGTCACGGACTTGCCGGAACCGCTTTCCCCAACGAGTGCAACCTTCTCACCGCGCTTCACATGCAGGGAAATGCTATTCAGCACTTGGCTCGCTGCTCGGCCTTTGCCGAAGGTGAGGCTGAGGTCGGAGATAGTGAGGACGCTCTCTTCTGCCATTTCAAACCTCCGCGTCGAAGGCTTCGCGCAGCCCATCGCCGAGGAGATTGAACCCCAGCACCAGCACCATGATCGAAAGGGCGGGAAAAATGGTCAGCCACCACGCATCGGGCATATACTTGGCGCCGTCGGCTACCATCGAGCCGAGGTCCGGCGTCGGCGGCTGCACACCGAGGCCGAGGAAACTCAGCGACGCAACCATCAGCACCACAAAGCCGATATCGAGCGTGATCTTGGTGAGCACGGGCGGCACGCAATTGGGCAGTATCTCGCGGAACAGGATGTGAGGCACGGACGCACCGACAACTTCGGCGGCCAGAACATAGCCCTCGCGCGCCTCGGCACGAACGACATTGTAGACAAGCCGGGTGTACCAGGGCCACCACATCGCCGTGACGGCGAGCATCGCGTTGGTCAGCGTGGGCGGCAGGAAGCCCATGATCGACATGGCAAGGACGAGCGGTGGAATAGCAAGGAACACATCGGTGAGCCGCATGATGACGTATTCCACCCAGCCGCCAACATACCCGGCGACGAGTCCGAGCACGACGCCGATCGGCACCGAGATCGCCAGCACCAGCACCGCCATGGTGAGCGACAACCGATAGCCAAAGATGACGCGGGTGAAGATGTCTCGCCCGATCGTGTCGGTGCCGAACCAGTGCTTGGCCGACGGAGCCGCGTTGATCGCGGCGAAATCGCCGATCGGCCCGACATGGGTCGGATACGGCGTCACCCATGGCGCAAAGATCGCCGCAAGCACGCAGAAGGCGACGAGCGCAAGGCCAAACAGCGAGATGGGGTTGGAACGGAAGCTCTCCAGCGCCGCCGAGCGTGGGCGCGCACTCATGAGCCAGCCCTCTTTTCAGCGAGGCGGATGCGCGGGTTGATGATCGAGACGAGCAGATCCACAATCAGGTTGCAGATGAGGAACAAGGCAGCGATGATCAGTACCGTGCCGACTATGGCATCCAGATCCTTACGCAGGATCACCTCGACGCCATAGCGCGAGAGCCCCGGCCAGCCGAACACCCGCTCGACCAGAAACGCGTTGGCGAGCAGCGCCGCGAAATCGAGCCCAAGCACTGTCAGGGTCGGGATCAGTGCCGGTCGGAACGCATAGCGCGTGGCGATCTTGCGCTCAGAGAAGCCATAGGCGCGCGACATCTCGACATAGGGTTTGCGGTAGATCTCGATCATGCTCGAGCGGGTGAGCCGCGCCGTCTGCCCGATGGCGGCGAGCGCCAGCGCGAGAGCCGGCAGCACCAGATGATATAGCGCGTTCGCCAAGGTCGGCATGTTGCCCGCAAGGATGGAGTCGACGGTCAGAAAGCCTGTGACAGTCGGCGGCGGCTTCATCGCACTGCTCAACTGCCCTTCGATCGGGAAGATCGGCACGAAATAGGCAAACAGCAGTTGCAGGATGACGCCCCAGACGAAGGCCGGAGTACACACCGCTATGACGCTCATCAGCCGCCCGGCATGGTCAGGCCAGCGCCCCTGGTAGCGGGCCGTCAGAAGGCCCAGCGGAATACCGAGCACCACCATAAGCAGGCCGGAGGCAAAGACCAGTTCCAGCGACGAAGGCAAGAATTGAGCAACATCAGTGGTTACCGGTCGCTTGGTGTAGAGCGAGACGCCGAGGTCACCATGCAAGAGTTCTCGGACGAAGTAGAAATACTGCTCATGGATCGGATCGTTGAGGTGCCGCGCCTCGCGCAGCGCCTCAACCTGCTGCTGCGTCGCATTCGGACCAAGCGCAATACGGGCCGGATCACCCGGCATTATGCGCGCGATCCCGAAGATCAGGATCGATACGCCGAACAGCACGATCAGTGAGGTACCGACGCGGCGCAGAAATGTGAGCAACAGTTTCGGCAAGAACGGATCCTCGGGGCCGCCCTGAAACCCGGCGGTCTGGACAGGAAACTGGTGCCGCCGGCATGGCGAGACGGGTCAAACCTCGCCTGCCGGCGGAAATGGGCAGGGCCGGAGGCCCCGCCCGCATCGCGTCACTCGTTGACGCTTATGTCCTTGAACAGCATCGAGAAGCTGGCGGGCGAGTAGCGGGTCGTTGCGTCCTTGAGGTTGTGCACCTCCACGCCATTGCGCACCGCATAGACACCGGTGAACTCGTAGGCGAAGATCGCGGGCGCCAGATCGCGCAGACGCTTGTTCAACTGGCTGTAGATCTCCCCGCGCTTGGCTTCGTCCGTCTCGGTACGACCAGCGATGAGCAGCTTGTCGACTTCGTCATCCTTCAGGTGCTCGGCCGACATCCAGGTGGGCGGAACGGTGGACGAGTACATGTTGAAGAGCAACGAGTCGGGATCAGGCGTTACGGCGGCGACTGCGATTTCGACCGCATGTGGCGCTGTCGGTGGCTGTGTCACCTGCTCGGACACCAGCGCCCAAGGCGTACGCGTAACATTTACCGTGAAGCCCAGTTCTGTGAACGCCGCCTGCATGAGCAGCGCCACGCGTTCGCGGGCCGGCACTTCGGCAATCCACGCAATATCCAGCGGGTAGTCGCCGGGCTTGTACTTGCACTGCGCAAGTTCGGCCTTTGCCTTCTCCATGTCCTTGACGAATGGCGGATCCGCCGGATTGTGACCCAGCAGGCCCGAAGGCAGGGCACCATTCATCGAGACACCAAGGGCCGCCTCATCGTTGACCTTCAGCAGCTGGTTCGACGTCTCATAGTCGAAGGCGTGGGTGAGCGCGAGACGGCAATGCACGTCGTCGAGCGGCGCCCGCTGCGTGTTCAGCTTGATGTACTCGCCGGTTGCGCCGGGCTCGAGCGCCAGATGCACCGAGCCTTCCTCGACCATCGCCTTAATCACTTCCGGCGGCAGCCAGAGATCGGCAATGTCATGTTCGCCGCGGGAGATCAGCTGACGGACAGTCGATGCTTCGAGTCCGTAGCGATAGCGCACCGTGTCCGGGGCATTCTCGGCAAACGGCAGGAAATAGCCGTCGAACTTCGCCATGGTGGTTTCTGACTGCGGGTTCTGCCCGGTCACCTTGTAGGCGCCCGACCCTGCATCATTTGCGGAGAGGTACGCGCTGCCATAGTCCTTGAACTCACCGTGTGGCCCGTCGGCAAGGTTCGCCATCACCAGGGCCTTGTCGACGACCGACAGCCGGACAAGCGCGGCGAGGAACGGGGCGTAAGCCTCTTTCAACGTGAACTTCACGGTGAGCGGATCGACCGCCTCGACCGAGGCCACGCGGTCTTGGAACAGGCTTGCGAAGCCCTGCTGCAAAGCCATCAGGCGGTTGTATGAGAACACGACATCTTCCGCCGTGAGCGGGTTGCCGGAATGGAACTTCACCCCATCCCTGAGCTTGAACGTGTAGTTCAGCCCGTCGATGGACCACTCAGTCGCCAGCAGCGGCTGCACGCCCGGGCCACCCTGCTTGGGGTAGACCAGCGTGTCATAGATGTTGATTGATAGCACCGTATCCGCATAGTCGGTGCCCTTCGCCGGATCGATTTCCCCGATCGGCGCCTCGTCTAGCCTGAGCACACGCTCGGCGAAGGCCGGTGTGGCGCAGCTCAATGCAAGCATCGTCACCGAAGCCAGCAAGGCGGTCGTAAGCCCTTTCATTTGCATCCCTTTCTGGTCCGCCGGCTGATCCACTCCCCTGTTGCACCACGGGAATTGGCCGCCTGCTTGACGCATCCATCAACTGTCACGGGTCGCAGCTAAGCAGGAAACCGGCAGCAAGACAAAGGAATTTTCCGATAGTGAATTCTCTTTCTTTTGGAGAATGAAATTCCTAGTATGCCTGGGTGGGCGAAGTGCCCAAAAAGCGTTGCCAGACAGGCCTTTCGCCAAGTCCGCGAATGGATCGGGGCTGAGCAAAACCAGACGGGGATCGCGGAAATTCACGGCGGCAGCTTGTTTTCCTATGATCATCTGCTGAGCCAGGTCAGCGCGAGCCTGAGGGCGGAAGGGATGATCGCCGCAGAGGCGCAGATCGTGGCGCAGGCGATGGTTGACGCGCAGCGTGACGAGAGCTTTTCGCATGGGATCTACCGTTTGCTCGGCGTGATCCGATCGATGCGCGAGAAGCCGACCTGGGGCCGTAACGAGCCAAAGATAAGGCGTGTGGCGCCGGGTATCGTTCTGGCCGACGCCGCAGATAGCTTCGCGCCCTACGCCTTCCATCTCGCCATGCCAATACTGGTCGAAGCAGCGCGATCCCAAGGGATTGCGGCGCTCGCCATCCGCAACTGTCTGCATCTCTCAGCACTCTGGCCGGAGGTGGAGCCCCTTGCGAGGGAAGGTCTCTCGGCGCTGGCCATGACGCCGAACCATGCCTGGATGGCGCCGGCGGGTGGCACACGCCCGGTGTTCGGCACGAACCCGATCGCCTTTTCCTGGCCGCGCCCCGGGCGCGCGCCCTTTGTCTTCGATTTCGCGACGAGCGAAATCGCCCGCGGCGAGATCGAACTGCACCGTCGCGAGGGCAAGGCCGCAGTTCCAGGCTGGGGCCTGGATGCGGATGGCAACGCGACGAACGATCCGGCGGCGATCCTGGCGGGCGCCATGCTGCCCTTTGGCGGCCACAAGGGATCGGCATTGGCTGCAATGGTCGAGCTTCTTGCGGCGTCTCTCGTTGGCGACCTCCTGAGCCGGGACGCGCTGGCAGAAGACGGCGGCGAGGGCTTGGCTCCGCGGCACGGCGAAATTGTCATTGCCTTCGATCTGGCGCGCTTCGCGACTGGAGCAACGGTGGATGGGAGCGCAGCTGCAGAGGCGATGTTCGCCGACATAGCCGCGCAGGGCGCGCGCTTGCCGGGAGATCGGCGCTATGCCGCCCGTGCCCGTTCGGAAGAGCTGGGCATTTGGGTCTCCGACGCTTTACTTGCGGATATTTCGACACTAACCGGAACGGAATGGGGCCGCAGCGCTCCGGACGATTTTCAGCACCAGAACAAACGTTCCGCCACTTCGCCGGGCTGAACCTGGATTGATGTGATGGCCGATCTCAGCGCAAGCCCTGAACTCCCGCAAGTGTCGCCGACCGAGCCGCTGTCGACTATCGTGCGGCGGTTGCGACGGGAGGCCGGGCTCACACTGTCCGAGCTGGGCAAACGTAGCGATATCTCCTCCTCGGCGCTCTCGAAGATCGAGAACGGCCAGATGTCGCCCACCTATGACACGATGCAGCGGTTGGCGGACGGACTGGGCATAGACATCACCGACCTGTTCGCTGGCCAGCGCCGCCAGAGCACTGGGCGATTGACCGTGACGCGGCATGGCCAGGGCGTGCGCCAGTCCATTGCCCAATACGACTATGAGATGCTTTGCGCCGATGTCAGGCGAAAGCAGTTCGTGCCGATGCTGGCTACAATCAAGGCAAACGACCTGAAGGACTTCCCTAACCTCGTCAGCCATGAGGGCGAGGAGTTCATTTTCGTGCTCGATGGGCGCATCACGCTCAATACCGAGCACTATTCGCCGATGGTGCTCGAGGCTGGCGATAGCTGCTATTTCGACAGCACCATGGGTCATGCCGTGGTGTCGACCGGCGACGCAGCCGCGACCATTCTGTGGGTCTGCTCGCGGATTGTCGCGCCGCTCAGCGAATGAACCCGCGGATCACCGTCGAGCTGCTTGCCGACCGGCCGAATACCCTGCCCCGATTGGTGAGTGTGTTGGACACCATCGCCTTTGGCCCTGGTCCGCACCGCAGCGACCGGGCACGGACCATTTGAGCCGAACTCTGCCGGTCGAGGTGTCTACTTGACTGCGCCGGCGGCGACTCCCCGCGTGAGCGTGCGCTGGAAGATCAAGAAGAAGATCACCGTCGGCGCAATGCCAAGCAGTGAGGCGGCCGCCTGCAAAATCGGATCCGACAGGTTCTGCCCGCGGGTGAGGCCCATTGCCACCGACACGGTCTGGTTGTCGTTCGAAACCAGCATCACGACAGGGATCAGGAACTCATTCCAGGTCCAGATGAAAAAGAACGTCCCCAGAACCATCAGCGTCGGTCGCATGATCGGCACGACGACATTGATCAGGATTTCCCAACGCGACGCGCCGTCGATTTCCGCCGCCTCGAGGATCTCGCGCGGGAAAGTGCTCATCACCGACGCGAGCAGATAGGTGCCGAACGCGCTCTGCAGCACCGCAATGACAATGATCACTGCCAGTTGCGTGTCGTAGAGGCCGACGGCTTTCGCCATATAGTAGATCGGATAGACGATCGACTCCTGCGGCACCATTGTGCCGAGCAGCAGCATGGCGAGAATGACGCTCGACCCGCGCACCTCGCCGATGCCCAGTGCGTAGGCGCTGAGCAGGCTGAGCAGCACTGCCAGCACCGAGACGCCCGCGCTGATCAACGTGCTGTTGAGCAGCTTGCGCGAATAATCCGCCATATCCCAGAACTTCGCGAGAGCGTCGAACTGAATGCTGGTTGGAATGGAGAGCGGCCCATTGGCCGCATAATCCGGCCCGGTCTTCACGGCATTGATGAGCGCGAGGACGAACGGAAACAGTGTCAGTGCAAGCAGCGCCAGCATGAGCGCCAGAACCAGCCAGCGGACTGCTCCCCTTTGCTTGCGGCCGCGCCTCGAAACAGGTTTCGGCGCACCCATGGCGGCACTCTTGACAACACCCTGGTTTGCCATGGATCAGCCCCTCGCCTCTGACTGTCTCGCCTGGAAGCGCAGGAAGATCACCGCAAGCCCCATAGTCAGGATCATCTGCACCGTCGCGATCGCCGCGGCGTAGCCGACCCGTTGCGTTGTGAAGAAGTGGTAGTACGTGAGATAGGACGGTACCATGGTCGCATTGTCCGGCCCGCCCACGGTGAGCACGAAGATGGGCGCAAACACCTTGAGGGCATGGATCAGCGTGGTCAGAACGACCACGAAGATCTCCGGGGCCAGCATCGGAATTGTGATCGAGAAGAAACGCTGCCACCAGCCGGCGCCATCGAGTTGCGCGGCTTCGTAAAGCGCCGGATCGATGCGTGACAGCCCGGCCATGAACACGACGAGGCAATACCCCACCTGGATCCAGACGATCATGAGCGACACGGCGGGCAATGCAAAGGATGCATCGCCGATCCAGTTCTGCGTCAGGGCACCGAGGCCCAGGGCTTCGAGAACGGAATTGACGATACCGATCGGACTGAGAATCCAACCCCACAGCACACCCGCCGCAGTCACCGGGAGGATCTGCGGAAGATAGAAGCCGGCACGGAACAGGCTCGAAAGCCGCTCGCCGAATTGGTCACGTATATAGTCGAAGAGCACCGAGGCGAGGATCAGCCCGATCACGACCGGGATCAGCGTCATGGAGACCATGAACAGCAGGGTGTTCCACATCGACCCCCAGAACTGGTCATCGGTCAGCAACCGTTGATAGTTCTGCAGGCCCACCCAGCGCGGGGTACCGACACCCTTCCATGCCGTGAAGCTCAGCACGAAGTTCGCGATCTGCGGAATGAGCACAATCAGCGTCAGACCGATCGTACCGGGCAATAGATAGAGATAATAGCCGCGACGGCTGTGAAAGGCAGGTAGTGCCGCTGCCATGGTCCCCTCCTCTTTGGACCGGGCCGCCACACCTCCCGTGCGGCGACCCGGATGATGTCAGCGCTGGCGCTTATTGGTTCGCCTGCGCGTCGTCATAGACCTGCTTGATCTCCTCGACGAACTGTTCGGCGGTCAGCGAGCCCTGGAACAGGCCCGTATCCTTCTGGTTGAGCACATCGTAGAAGCCGGGCACTGGCCAATCCGGGTAGAAGCCGAGGCCGTTCTTGTCGGAAATCTGCTTGAAGACCTCGACGGCGTTCTTGCCCACCGGGTTGGTGATCGTTGCGGGATCTGCCGCAATGGCAACGCCTCCGGCATTGGCCATTTCAGTCTGATACTTGGGCGACAGGGTCAGGCTGATCCACTCTGCGGCAAGGTCCTTGTTCTTGGCACCAGTCGGGATCACCCAGAGGTTACCGGTCGAGCCGACAGAGTATTTGGGCGTCGGTATGATGAACTGGCCCCATTTGAAGTCCTTGATGGTCGCTGAGAAGCCGCCCAGGTTCCAGGTGCCGGACACATAGATCGGCGCCTTGCCCGAGGTGAACAGCAGCGCGGCATCCGGGTCCTTCATGCCCGTGGAGTCCTTGCTGATATAGCCCTTACCGACCCAGTCGACGAGCTTCTGGGCGGCATAGAGGAAGGGCGCGCCATCGAGCGGCTCCTTGAGGCCCTGATAGTTCTGGATCCAGGTATCGTCTGCCTGCGTATAGGCCAGCGACGCAAGCAGGTGCTGGCCGCTCGTGTCGACTCCGCCGAGCGCCAGTGGTGTCACGCCCTGCTTCTGGAACGTGTCCATGGCCGCTTCCCACTCCTCTATCGAGGTGGGAACCATGAGGCCGGCCTTTTCGAACATGTCGATATTGTAGAAGGCCGAGACATATTCGCCATTCGCCGGAATGCCCCACACGGGGCCGGAGCCATAGATGCCCCTCTCGTCATACCGGCTGAGAACGAAATCGCCTTCGTTGAGGATCTTGTCCCAGCCTTGGCTGACAACATAGTCGTCGAGATTGGTCAGCAGCCCCTGGCTTGCCACCAGACCCGCGGTGGCATTGCCCTTGTTATACTGCAGGACGTCCGGCGCTTCGTTCGAGTTGAGGATCATGCTGCCCGACTGCTGCAGCTGGGCAAACGTCTTCTGCTCGAAATTGACCGTTACATCCGGATGCGCTGCCTTGAATTCGTCGAGAGCCTTGGCCCAGGCGATGCCCTGCGCGCTGTCGGCGCCTTCGAACCACCAGATGTTGAAGGTTTTGTCTTGCGCCTGTGCAATCCCGCCCAGAAGCGCAAGCGTCGAAGCCGCCGCAAGCGCAAGAGTCGTGAGTTTAATCATACCTTTCCTCCCAAAAAGGCGAACCGATCTCTATGTCCCAGACCACCGGCGTCGGTTCGCGACCCACACGGCGAGGGCAGGAAATCAGCTCTTCACAAGCGAGGGATCGCCGCCGCCATAGAGCGAGTCATAATCGATGAAGTCGCCACCTCGGCTCTGCTTGAGATAGTTGAGCGCGCGGACCTGCCCAGTCATTTCGAGCGCGTCGCGATAGACCGGATCGTGCCAGCCCTCGATGTCGATCGAGCCGGACCAACCGGCGAGACGCAACTCGGAGATCACATCGGTCCAGTTGCTGTCCCCGAAGCCCGGGGTGCGCATGAACACGAACTTCTCCTTGCCGAAGATGCCGTGCTCGCGGATCACGTCCCAGCGGACAGTCGCGTCCTTGCCGTGCACGTGGAAGAACTTGTGCGCCCACTTGCGGATCTGCGGCAGCGGATCGATCAGGTAGACGAGCTGGTGGCAGGGCTCCCATTCGAGGCCGAAATGCTCGTCCGGGGTCTCGTTGAAGATCAGCTCCCACGCATCCGGGTTATGCGCGATGTTCCAGTCGCCGGTGGCCCAGTTGCCGTCCATGGCACAGTTCTCGAAGGCGATCTTGATGCCCTTGTCGGCGGCGCGCTTGCCCAGCTCGCTCCAAATTTGCTTGTAGCGCGGCAGGCTGTCGGTCAGCGGCTTGCCCCGCACCCGCCCGGTGAATCCCGCAACGCAGGTCGCGCCGAAATGGTGAGCATTGTCGATGCAGGCCTCCCACCCCGCGAAGGTCTCGAGATCCATCGGCTGCTCCTCGAGCGGATTGCCGAACATCCCGAGCGTGGACATGGTGATGTCGCGATCGCCGATCGCGTCACGGCAGCGCTTGCCGAGTTCAGCAAGGTCCTGACCATTGGTCGTCTGCCAGAAGAACGGCTCGAAGCTCTCGAAGCCGAGGCCGACGATCTTGGCGATGTTCTCCGGCGCCTTGCCGGACGAAGCCGAGATCATGGTGCCGATGCGAATGGATTTGGCCGGGTTGGACACGTGCGGGCTTCCTAGAGGCTGATGGCGACGCGCTCGCGGCGGCCGGCGCTTTCGATCGCGGCGAACACCATGGCGAGACTCTTGAAATTGTCTGATGAGACGGTTTCCGGTGCGCGCCCTGTGCGGAGCGCATCGAGAAATTCGATAAGCACACTGGCATGGCCGAGCGTCTGTTGCTGGTCATGCGGCTGCGCGACCGCTGCCGGCTCCAGCGGGCGGAAGAATCCCTCGCTGCCAGCAACGAGGTTGAGTTCGAACCCGCCCTCCCCATCCCAGAGCAGCGTGCCCTTCGAGCCGACGAGGCGCCAGTCGCTGTCCCAACTGGTATTGGCGCCCTCGGCACTCCATGAGCCGCGATAGGTGAAGATCAGCTCGGGCCCAAACTCGAAGATCGCGTTGGCAACCGAACCGTGCCGGTACCATGACGAGCGCGGGTTGCCTTCGAGGCAATAGACCGCGGTTGGGTGCCGCCCTGCGAGATAGCGCGCTGCGTCGAGTGTATGGATCGCCATGTCGACAAGCAGCACGTGGTCCATGTCTTCACGGAAGCCGCCGAAATGCGCGCCTACGAAGAAATCGCAATGAATGGCATTGAGCGTGCCGAGCATGCCGCTGTCGAGCGTAGCCCTTATGCGCCTTATGCCATCGTTGTAACGGCGGTTCTGCACGATCGCGTGGATGCGACCGGCCGACTTGGCGGCAGCGACGAGATCGCGCGCCTCGTCTAGGCTAGCTGCCATCGGCTTTTCACTCAGCACGTGACAGCCATGGGCAAGCGCTGTCTTGACCACCGAATGCCGTCCGCCGGGGATCACGACGTCGAACACGATGTCGGACTTCGTCGCATCGAGCACGGCACCTAAATCTGTACCGGTGATCGCCGACGACAGCGCGAACTCGGCCTGCAGCCCCTCGGCCGCTGCAGGGTTCAAGTCGACGAGCCCAACGATTTCCACCTGCCCGTGCAGGGCAGGCGTATCGCGCAGGGCCTTGAGCCAGCCCTTGGACATAGCTCCGCACCCGGCCAGAACGACGCGAAAACTCATGAAAACTCCTCCACGACACGCCAGAAACTGCCTGCTCTGCGACAGGTCAGCATAGCTGCCGAAAACGTTTACGAGGCTATTGTGCCGTGCCGTTTTCTGTCAATAGCGTTCCGTAAACGTTTTTTGCCAATGCAACGCCCTGATCTAAATTGACATGGCGCCCAGTCGCTCACCTGAGGTAGACCCTTGGTAGCGTGGGGAAGCGCTTATGGGGGAACCATGGCCGGAATCCGGGAATTGGCGGATCATCTGCACCTCTCGATCGGGACGGTGTCGCGCGCACTGAATGGCAAGCCGGATGTCAACCCGGAGACCCGCAGTCGCGTGCTAGAGGCAGCGGCGGCTCTCGGCTATGTGCCAAACCAGTCGGGCCGAAGCCTGCGCCAGGGTACAACCAATGCCGTCGGCTTCATGATCGAGTCCGGCAATGACGTCGCCGGCAACCTCGACAATTTCTTCCTTGGCGTGTTCGATGGCGTGCAGATCGTGCTGTCCCGCCATCATCTCGACCTGATCGTGCTCCCCTGCTCCACCGTCGAGGATCCGCACCAGTATCTGCAGCGCATGGTGGCGCGCCGCATCGCGGATGCCCTGATCATTTCAGCGACCCACCGTAAGGAACCGCGCATAGAACTGCTGCAGAAGGCGCAGATTCCGTTCATTTCCCTGGGCCGGTCGGCCATGCCCGACGACTATGCCTGGCTTGACCTCGATTTCGAAGGCTACGCGCTGCGGTCGGTGGATCGATTGGTCGCCAAGGGACATCGACGCATCGCCGTCGGCATGCCGGGAAATGACATCAACCTTGGTTTCGTCTTTCATGATGCCTATCGGGCTGCACTCGCGCGCCACGGTCTGGCATACGATCCGCAGCTCGTGCTCAGGGCCGCATCATCCGATCAGGGCGGCTACCACATCGCCCACGACCTGCTGACCCTGCCCGATCGACCTACGGCGCTGATACTCATTTACGAATTCATGGCCGTCGGCGTATATCGGCGCCTCCAGGAGGAGGGCCTCGCGCCAGGCAAGGACCTCGCTATCATCGGCTTTCGGGAATCCCCACTGGCCAGCTTCCTTACACCCCGGCTGAGTTGCTTCCGCCTGTCACTGCGCGACCTTGGGGTCGGCCTCGGAGAGTCGCTGCTGGCGTCGATGCCAGCCTTCGCAGACGTCTATCCCAGGGGCATAGTGCACAAGGTCTGGCCGATGGAGTTCGTAGCGGGCGGCAGCGACGCAATGGACGTGCGCTGAGCGATTGTCGGGCAATCTGGCCGTAGGGAAACCCACCCTGCCAACGCTTTGGCGCAGACCTGCTCACAAAATGTGCAACTTGCCCACAAAACATACTGCGCCCTGTTGCCATGCTGATCAGGGTGTGTTTGTTTCGCTGGATAACGCATTCGCTGCAAACGGTTTTTTCGCGCCAATGCGCGCTGGCACGCCCCCTGCATACGAGGGTTCGGCACTGACCGGTGCCATAGTGGAGGCCTGAATGAAAAAGATCGAGGCAATAGTAAAGCCGTTCAAACTCGACGAGGTGAAGGAAGCCCTGCAGGAAGTTGGCCTGCAAGGCATTACCGTTACCGAGGCCAAAGGGTTCGGTCGCCAGAAGGGCCATACGGAACTCTATCGCGGTGCTGAATACGTAGTGGACTTTCTGCCAAAGGTGAAAGTCGAGGTCGTATGCCCCGACGAGCTCGCCGAGAAGGCAATCGAAGCCATTCGCAGTGCCGCCCAGACGGGACGTATCGGCGATGGCAAGATCTTCGTTTATTCGATCGAACAGGCTATCCGCATCCGCACCGGCGAGTTTGGCGACGACGCGCTCTAGGGCGCCAGCCGCGCGTCCTGCCCGCCCTAAGTAACCGAGACCTATACAGGGGAACTGAATGACCACTGCGAGCGACATCCTCAAGAAGATCAAGGATGAGGACATCAAGTATGTCGATCTGCGCTTCACCGACATGCGCGGCAAGCTGCAGCACGTGACTTTCGACGTGACCATGGTCGACGAAGACCTGTTCGAAGAAGGCACCATGTTCGACGGTTCCTCGATTGCCGGCTGGAAGGCCATCAACGAGTCCGACATGGTGCTGATGCCCGATCCGGATTCGGCCTATATGGATCCGTTCTTTTCGGCCTCAACCCTCGCCATCAATTGCGACGTGCTCGACCCGCTGACGTACCAGCCCTATGAGCGCGACCCCCGCACCACAGCCAAGAAGGCCGAGGCCTACGTCAAGGAGCTCGGGATCGGCGACAGCGTCTATTTCGGCCCCGAGCCCGAATTCTTCATTTTCGACGACGTCCGCTATTCGAACACCACCTACAAGGTCGGGTTCTCGGTCGACCACTCGGAACTGCCGACCAACAACGACACCGAGTACGAATCCGGCAATAACGGCCACCATATCGGCCTGAAGAAGGGCTATTTCCCGGTTCCGCCGCTGGATACCGCCCAGGACATGCGCGGCGAAATGCTCGCAGCCATGGGCGCCATGGGCGTGCCGATCGAAAAGCACCACCACGAAGTGGCGTCTGCCCAGCACGAACTCGGCATCAAGTTCTGCCCGATCATCAAGGCAGCCGACTCGGTGCAGATCTACAAGTACGTGATCCAGCAGGTCGCCCAGGCCTACGGCAAGACCGTGACCTTCATGCCGAAGCCGGTTTATGGCGATAACGGTTCGGGCATGCACTGCCACCAGTCGATCTGGAAGGACGGCAAGCCGCTCTTCGCTGGTGACCAGTATGCCGGCCTGTCGATGGACGCGCTCTACTACATCGGCGGCATCATCAAGCACGCCAAGGCCATCAACGCCTTCACCAACCCGACCACAAACTCCTACAAGCGTCTGGTGCCCGGCTTCGAAGCCCCCGTGCTGCTCGCCTACTCGGCGCGCAACCGCTCGGCCTCCTGCCGTATCCCCTTCGGCCAGTCGCCGAAGGCCAAGCGCGTCGAAGTGCGCTTCCCCGATCCGCTGGCGAACCCCTATCTCGGCTTTGCCGCCATGCTGATGGCCGGCCTCGACGGCATCAAGAACAAGATCCACCCGGGCGACCCGATGGACAAGGATCTGTACGAGCTGCCGAAGGAAGAACTGAAGATGATCCCGACCGTTTGCGGCTCGCTCCGCGAAGCGCTCGAGAACCTCGACAAGGACCGCGACTTCCTCAAGGCCGGCGGCGTGTTCACCGACGACCAGATCGACAGCTATATCGAGCTGAAGATGACGGAAGTCATCAAGTTCGAGCACACCCCGCACCCGGTCGAGTACGAAATGTACTACTCGGCCTAGTCGCCGGATCGATTGTCATGAATTGGAAGGGCCCCGATGGGGCCCTTTCTTTTTGTGATGAGCGCAACTAGCGTGGACGGAGCATATGAGGGTTTGCTATGTGGCCGGATTTGCCTCTGGAGTTCTTCGTTGTTGGAATTCCGGTAAGTCTTCAGGGTAGCGCAAGGTCAAAGAAGGAATGGCAAGATCGTGTAAGGGCAGCCGCCAGAGCGGCAATTCCGCCGGAAAGCTGGGCCTTTGACGCAGCAAGGCTCGCAGTCTCTGTGTTTTACTTCCCTGCCGAACCGCTTCAAGGCGATGTGGACAACAGAATAAAGCCGATACTTGACGGCCTGCGACCCAACGTTGTCGTCGACGACGCACTCTTTGACCGGGTAGTTGCACAGAGAATCCATCCGATGGCAGTCGTGACCTTTGCCGATCCAAGTCCTGTTCTTCTTGCTGCCATGGTAAGTGGGGAGCCAACGGTTTATATCAGGGTGGACGAGGTGCCTCTGGAGGACATTCGTTTATGACCGAGTTGACACGCGAAGAAGATGACGCACTTGAGCGCTACGCATCCAAGTGGACTTCGCAAGGCTACCGCCTGCTCAAGAACCCTCACGGTGTGGAACTCCCCGAGTTCCTTGGAAGCTATCGGCCGGATGCAGTTTTGCTGGCCGCTCCTGGCAGTTCGTCAGACAACATCCTAGTGGAGGTTCTGTACAAGGGGCAAACCGATGCCCAAAGAAAGATTGAGGCAGTCAGGCCGCTCTTGGCGGGCAGGAGTGGATGGCGTCTGGACGTCTTGTACGCTGGCGTAGCTCCACCGACCTTAGTGCCTACATCGAAAGGCAGGGTGCGGGACACACTGGCGAGTATCGAGGGGATGAATGAAAGCGATCCCGGCGCGTTTGTGATGCTCTGGCCTGTTCTCGAAGCTATTGCTCGAATTCTCTCTCCGGACCAGACGCGGCGACCGCAGTCTCCTGGGAGGGTTGTGGAACTCCTCGCCTCCGAGGGGCATGTGAGCCCAAACGAAGCCGATATCCTGCGAAGAGCCGCCAACCTGAGGAACCGCCTGATCCACGGCGATCTGGACGCGCAGGTGACGCCGGACCTACGGAAGGCGACCCAGCGAATTGCCCGCAATCTGGTTCGGTCACTTGAAGCCCCAGCCACTGCTGCGGAATGATTAGCCCCGCGTCGCCACCCAGATGACGTGCCGCGCGCCCTTGCCGCCATGGGCGCGGGCCTTCAACTCCTCCACCTTCATGCCGGATTGGCCGAGCCGCTTGGTGAATTTCGGATCGGGCGCCACCGACCAGATCGCCGCCATACCGCCGGGCCGCAGCGCCGCCTTGGCTGCCGAAATACCGCCGGCAGAATAGAGCCGGTCATTGCCCGGCCGCGACAGGCCCTCGGGGCCGTTGTCGACATCGAGCAGGATGGCGTCGAACTTCTGCGCGTCCGCTGCCATGACGTTGCCGACATCGCCCAGCTTCAGCGTCACGCGCGGATCGTCGAGGCTTGTGCCATGCAGGCCGGCCAGTGGCCCGCGCGCCCAGCTGACGATCTCGGGCACCAGTTCCGCCACTACGATTTCGGCATCGGCGCCGAACTTTGCCAACACCCGCCTGAGGGTGAATCCCATGCCGAGCCCGCCGATCAGCACCCGTGCCTTTGCCCTGCCGCCGACGCGAGCAAAGGCGATATCGGCCATCACCTCCTCCGAGCCGGATTGCCGGCTGCCCATCAGCCCGATAGTGCCGGCGAATATGGTGAACTCGTCGCCCCGCTGCATCAGCCGGAACTCGTCGCCGCCCGGCACTTTGGCCCGGCCCAGTTCAACCCATGGCAGCACGTCATACTCCTGTTTGTCGGCGCTGCTTTACTGCGCAATCGCGCAAGAACCTAGCCACCACTGTTTGCATTGTGCGACCTCACTGGCATTGTGGTGGCGAACACGCGAGATTCTTACATGAGCATCGGACTACTCGGCCTTCTAGACGATGTGACGGCACTGGCGAAGGTCGCCGCAGCCTCTATCGATGATGTTGCGGGCCAGGCAGCGAAAGCCGGCCTGAAGGCGGCCGGCGCCGTCATCGACGACACTGCGGTGACGCCGAACTACATTGCTGGCTTCGCGGCCAACCGCGAACTCCCGATCGTCGGCAAGATCGCACTCGGCTCTATTCGCAACAAGCTGCTGATCCTGCTGCCGGCGGCGCTGGCGCTCAGCCTTTTTGCGCCGTGGCTCGTCTCACCGCTGTTGATGCTCGGCGGGCTCTACCTCTGCTTCGAAGGGGCCGAGAAGGTCTATGCCTGGCTGATGCCGCACGAAGCGCACGGGCTCGAACACGATACAGAGGAGCCCGAAACGCCCGAGGCCCTTGAGAAATCCCGAATTTCGGGTGCGATCCAGACAGACTTCATCCTCTCGGCTGAAATCATGACGATAGCCCTTGGCGCCCTGCCTGATCTGCCCTTTGCCGAGAAGGCTGCCGTGCTCGCCGTAGTCGGCATAGGCATCACGCTACTTGTGTATGGTGCGGTTGCCATCATCGTGAAAGCCGACGATTTCGGCCTGGCCCTGGCGCAGAACGCGCGCACCGGCTTGGGACGGGCGGCAGGGCGCGGCATTCTCAAAGCCATGCCCTGGGTCATGCAGATACTCTCGGTTGTCGGCACGGCAGCGATGGTATGGGTCGGCGGCGGCATTGTCGTCCACGGATTGGCCGGTTTCGGCTTCGAAGGCATCGAGCACTTTATCGAAGGTATGGCGCATGCGGTTGGCGACGCGTTGCCAGCAATTGCGGCACTGGCGGAGGAACTGGTGGTGATTCTCGCAGATTTCACCATCGGCATCACACTGGGCGCGCTGCTGATCCCGCTTACGCAGTTTGTACTCAAACCAATTTGGAAGACCATCCGGCGCGTTCTGCCGAAGAAAGCGGCTGCCTGAGGCGTTCAGCCGAGCCGCTTCACGGTTTGGGTTAGGCGGCGGGCCGCAAGGCTCTTTTCGGCCGCATTCCGCAATGTCATCAACGCCTCGACAGTCTCGAGCGACTGTATTTCGACGAACTGCATGCCAAAGCCGCCGGGGAAATGCCGAACGACACGTCCAGGGACCGAACCGACTGCAACGAGCCGGCCGATCGCAGGCACGTCGTCACAAAGCACAGCTGCGCCAGATTGCGACATGTCCTGGATGGTACAACCGACAATGTGATCGGTGCCGAGCACCAGCTTGGCAGCGCCCTCGCGCGGTAACACACGTTTGTGCCGCCGGCGTTCGGCGATCTTGCCGCGGCTCTTGAGCTTCAGCCAGTCAATGCTCTTGGTGAGCGTGTCGTCGACCGCCTCGGCCTCTGGAAACCGCACGACGAAGCCGCCCTTGAACACCCGTTCGATCTCGCCGTGCCTGATGCCGAGTGTATCGAAGCGCAGCGCCACAGGCTCACCGCGGGACACATCGACATCCGCACTCACCACCGCCTGCCGTGTTGAAACGCTGCGGGCATGAAACGCATGTACGACAGCCTCATCCTTGGTCCGGCTCGGAAAGACACAGCTGCCATAGAGGTCGCCAATGAAACGCCCCTCGAGTTCGCTGGCTGGCTTCGTCTTCTGCACGTCGACCAAGTCTGTGCCCCCTGGGCCCCACAACACCGGCCACTATAGCAGCGGATCGTTTTACGGAGTCTTTCCGAAACGACGGCTCAGCGACGCTTCGTCCTGGCGCCAAACGGGTCGGCTCGTGACGCCGGCTCGACGAGCTTCGTATTCAACCAACCGGTTGACTATCAGGTTCAGCTGATGTACTCAACTCATCAGTTGAATACGGATTGGGATAGTCATGGCGACCGACTCGCTCAGCGGCACGCTTTCCGCCCTCGCAGACCCAACACGGCGCGCCATACTGGCTCGGCTTGCATCCGGTGAGGCATCGGTCACGCAACTGGCCGAGCCCTTCGAGATGAGCTTTGCTGCCGTCAGCAAGCACATCAAGGTGCTCGAGCAGGCGGGCCTTGTCAGCCGCGGAAAGGATGCGCAATGGCGCCCGTGCCGGCTGGAAGCCGCGCCGATGAAGGAACTCGCGACCTTTCTTGATGCCTACCGGCAATTCTGGGACGAAAGCCTCGATCGGCTCGACGCGTATCTCGCCGAGTTGCAGGCTGCCGATCCGGACGCGCCAAAGACCTGACGCCCGAAAGCTCTGCCACGTTACAGGATGACACCCAGCATGACCGAGTTCTGCACATCCGCCGACGGAACCCATATCGCCTACGAGCGCATCGGAGCCGGGCCAGCGCTCATCCTCGTCGATGGCGCACTCTGCTACCGCGCCTCCGGCCCGGCCCGTCCGCTCGCCGAAGCGTTGAGGGACCGCTTCACCGTCTATACCTACGACCGGCGCGGGCGCGGCGAGAGCGGCGACACAAAACCCTATGCCATCGACCGCGAGATCGAGGACCTGCAGGCCCTGGTTACCGCCGCCGGCACTGAGGTGTTCGTCTATGGCATCTCCTCGGGCGCGGCGCTGGCGCTCGAAACCGCCAACCGCACGCCGGCGATCAAGCGGCTCTTCCTCTACGAGGCCCCCTTCATCACCGACGACACCCGCCGCCTGCCCGCCGGCTATGTCGAAACCATCGAGCGCCTCGCCAAGGCCGACGACCGCTCCGGCATGCTGGTGCACTTCATGCGCAAGGGCGTCGGCCTCCCCGCCTTCGCCGTCTTCATGATGCGGCTGATGCCGTTCTGGAAGACCATGAAGATCGTTGCCCCGACGCTGACATACGACACCGCCCTCACCGGCCCCTTCCAGTACGGCAAGCCTATCGCCCCCGGCAGCTGGTCGCGCCTTACCCAGCCGGCCATGGTAGTCGGCGGGACCAAGAGCGAGACCTGGATGCGCAACGCCCAGAAAGCCATCGCCGCCGCGTTGCCCAACGCCCGTCATGGCGAGCTCGAAGGCGAGAACCACATGGTCAAGCCGACATCCATCGCGCCGCTCATCAAGACCTTCTTCGCCTGATCCGGATCGACCATGGAACCGCTCGTCGAACTTTCACCATCAGAACCGACCCTCAGCATCACGCGGGTGTTCGCCGCGCCGCGCGCCCTGGTCTGGAAAATGTTCGCCGATCCGTTCCACCTCGCACAATGGTGGGGTCCGAAGGGTTTTACCAACCCGGTCTGCCAGCTCGATTTCCGCGTCGGCGGCAACTGGCACCACGTCATGCGTAGCCCCGATGGCCGCGAGTACCCCACGAACAGCACCTTCCTCGAGATCGAGCCGCCAGGCCGCATCGTCTATCGCAACGCCGCCCCGCAGGGCGAAGTCTGGGGCAACAACCCGCCGCCCAGTTTCGTCCGCACCCTGACCTTCACCGAAGCGAACGGGGTCACAACCCTCACGCTGGTGGCCGCCTTCGAAACCCCCGAGCAGCGCGATGCCGCCATGCGCCGCGGCTTTGCCCAGGGCACGCTCGAAAGCTACGACCGCCTCGCCGCCCACCTGGAGGCGCTCACCTGATCACCCCCCTGCCCGCCTGACTTCACTCACACTGCCGTTTCGCTGCGCGCCAACCGCGCCACGCGATCGGCTGCCCGAAAGGATCAACAGATGCACCGAAGACACTTGCTCGCCGCCGCCATTCTGGTGACCCTCGCCACAACCCTCCCCGCTCTCGCCGAAAGTCCCGCCATGCTCACCCCCAGCACCTCCGGCCTAGCCCCCGTCAACGGCGTCAACATCCACTGCGAAGTCTATGGCGAGGGCAAACCGCTGATCCTCATCCATGGCGGCTTCGGCTCCATCGGCATGTTCGCGCCGATCCTCCCGGAACTTGCAAAGGGTCGGCAGGTGATCGGCGTCGACATCCAGGCGCATGGCGGCACCGGCCCGCTCGGCCGCCCCATGACGTTTCCCGCCATGGCCACCGACATCGCCGAACTGATCAAGTTCCTGGGTTTTGAGAAGGCCGACGTCATGGGCTATTCGCTCGGCGGCGGCGTCGCCCTCCGCCTCGCCATCGACCACCCCGAGGTCGTCGAGCATCTGGTGCTGATCTCGACAGCCTACGCCTTCGACAACTGGCACGATTTCAACCAGCACGGCATGCTCGGCATCGCCGCCAACCCGGACGCCACGGCCGAAGGCATGAAGGGTTCGCCCATGTACCAGGGCTATGTCGCCGTCGCCCCCGGCGGCGCCGACACCTGGCCGGCCGCGGTCCGCGAGGTCGCCGCGCTTGTCGGCCAGGATTTCGACTGGGCCGCCGAACTCCCCAGCATCACCGCCCCCACCCTTGTCGTCGTCGGCGATTGGGACAGCATCCGCATCTCCAAGGCCGCCCACTTGTTCGAGCTGCTCGGCGGCGGCAGGCAGGATGCCGGCTGGGATCGCTCCGGCATGAACCGAAACCGTTTCGCGGTTATCCCCGGCGCCACCCACTACGACATCTTTATGTCTCCTGCCTTGCCGGCACTTGTCTCGCCGTTCATTGACCAGAACCGGACCTGAGGGAAAGCATGACACACACGCTTCCGCACCTTCCGGCGGACTCATCCGGCACCATGGTAGAAACGCCGGACTCCGAACCCATCATCAGGATTTCGCGGGTGTTTCGCGCACCACGGCAACTGATCTGGCGCTGCTTTACGGAGCCCCCACACTTGGCCCGCTTTTGGGGGCCGCGTGGCGTTGCGATCCGCGTCACAGTCGACCTGCAGGCAGGCGGTGTCTGGCTCACAGAGTGGACCTACCCGGACCGCAAGACATTCACTTTCAGCTCAATCTACCTCGATATCCGCGCACCCGAGCGGTTCGTCTATCGCGATTGTCCCGTAGGTTGGGCAGGCCCCATCGCGGAGCTGCCAACACCGCGCACGGTCACCACAGTCAGCCTTGCGGGTGCCGGGCCCGACACCGAAGTCTCGGTTCTGGTTCAGTTCCAGACTATCGCCGAACGCGACGGCGATGTGAAGCGCGGCTTTGCGACGACAGTGGCAACTGGGTTCAACCGTCTTGCAGATCAATTGTTGGAGATGGGGGCGTAAGGGGCGCTCTGCGCGCCCCATGCCGGCTCAGGCTACCGCCGAGGCGAAGAACGCCTCCGGGCTGTCCACTTCCACCAGCTTCCGCCCGCGAATTTCAAAGAAACGCGAGCCGACAGCGCGAATGAAGCTCCGGTCATGCGATACCACCACTGCGGTGGCGCCATGCGCGAGGATTTCGGCTTCCAGGGTCTCGCGCCCGACGATATCCACATGGTTGGTGGGCTCGTCCAAAAGGTAGAAGTTCGGCTCGGTCAGCCTGAGCCCCAGCAGGGCGAGCCTCGCCTTCTGGCCCGGGCTCATGCGCGCGATTGGCCGGGTCTGTGCCTCCACGGGAAGTCCGATCGCCGCGAGCAGGCTCGTCACCCGCTGGTCCGGCAGGTCGAACGCGGTCGAGATGAATTCCGATGGCGACTTGGCTTGGGGCAACTGGCTGAGTTCCTGGTCGGAATAGCCGAGCCTGAGCGAGCCGGCCACGCGCACGCCCGCGATGCCCTCGGTGGCGCCGATTGCTCCCGCAATCAGCTTCACCAGTTGCGTCTTGCCGGCTCCGTTCGGCCCCAGAAGGACCAGGCGGTCTGCCTGGAACAGATGCAGCTTCTCGATCTTGAAGAGGCTGTCCCTGGTTGGCGTCGTGACCACCAGGTTCTCGAGCGCCAGCATCAGCCGCGCGTGGGTGCCGGAATTGCCCAGCCTGATCTCGCCCGAACGCTCCTTGTGCATATCGCGCACGGCGCCCTCTATCCGACTGGCACGATCCTTCAACTGCTTGGCCTTGACCGTCAGCAGGTCACTGCCCGAGTTGATGCCGATATTGGTGAGCTTGGCCGCCTGCTTCCGCAGTTTGTCGGCTTCTCTGAGGTCCCGCTCGTTCTGCACCGCCACCGCCTTGTCGTCCCCGTCGAGGGCAAGGCGCGCGGCGGCGTAGGGCAGCGGGAACTCGCGGCTCGCGCCGGGCCGCAGAAACAGTGTGCGTGTTGTGACCCGCGCAAGGAAAGCGCGATCATGGCTGGCTGCGATCAGCGCGCGGTTGCGCCCCTCGCCAGTGAGCCAATCCTCCAGCAAGCGAATCTTTCCCAAATCGAGATGGTTCGTTGGTTCGTCGAGCAGCAACAAATCTGGCTCGTCGACAATGGCGCGTGCAATGAGCATCAGGCGCTGCCAGCCGCCGCTCAGCGCCTTGACCTGCCGTTCGCGCATGTCATAGGGCGCCGCGAAGGCATCGAGAGCAACATCGGCCATCCACATGTCGGTGTCGTGCCGCGACGGCGGCAGTCCATCGAGCACCGCCTGCCGCATGTCCAAGCCCAACAACCGCTCGGGAACATCCTGCGGGACTGAAGCCACTCGCAGGCCGCGAGCACGCGTCACCTCGCCGGAAGTCGCGTCGAGCTCGCCCAGAAGCACGCGCATCAGCGACGTCTTGCCCGCACCGTTCTGGGCGACGAGCCCAACCCGGTCCCGGGGATTCAGGGTGAAATCGAGGTTTTGGAACAGGGGTTTGCCCAGCGTGAGGCTCAGGGCCCTGAGGGAAATCAGCGACATGTTTTGGATCTCGTCACAGGCGGCGCTGTTGCGCCAAATCAAGTACCAGCCCAAAGGACTGGCGGTGACGGGCAGACCGGACGTTCAAGGAATATGGTTCCGAACCGTTGCGGTCAGCCCTGCAACGTCTGCTGCAGGGCCCATTCAGGTCCGAAAGTCAGATGGGGTCGCGTGTACATCGGGCCCCTCCTCGTCGCTCGGGTACTGAAAACCAGATAACCTTAACTCCAAATGTCGCAGCGCGCCAGTGCAGCAAGTTGCGCATGAGTGCGTGCGGCCGATAGCCAAAGACCCGCTGTGGCCCTATACGCTTTAGTCCTAGACGCTGGAACCGCGCCCCGGAGCCGGCGGCGAATGAAGCTGTTTCTCATCGGTTGCGCGAGACGCGGGCGGCGCGCGAGCGCGATGACCGGCTTTTTTCGGGACTTTATATGAGCGGTGATTCTCTTTTTTGGTTTCTCGCCGGCACCGGTGTCGGTCTCGCAGTGGCGATGCTGGCTCTTGTTGCGGTATCGATTGCCGACAGGCGCGCTATCACCCGGCAGCGCCGACAAGGCGAGGCCCGAAGGGCTCGACCCTCGGTTCCCACGCAGGTTCCGCAGGCCATTCGGCTGGCGGATATCGATACCAGCCCATTTGAGCGCGATCTTGACCATGCACCGCCACGCGGCACGGCGCGTGACAATGCGCGGATGATCGAGCCACAATTTGAAGAAACGCCCCGTCACGAGCCTGACTTCGGCCTGCCTCCCGAGGCGGCAGCAGCGGACGTTCGCGCCAGCCGGGAGCCTACGCTTGTATTGGATCTGACAGATCTGCCGAAGGTTGCCGCGCCGATGGCGGTCGACGCTTTCGTGCCGAGCATCGACGCACCGGTTGGAACGACACCTCCGCCCGCCCTGCCAGCCGCACCAGTTGCTGCGCCCGCCATGGACACACCAGAGCCTGTGGAAACGCCTCCAGTCGGCCCTGAAGCAGCAAAAGCAATGACTGATGACCAGCAGGCCGCGCCTGAGCCCCTCGCTATACGGCGCCCTGCCCCGCCGCCACGGCCGCTTCCCGCAGCCGCACGTGCCAAAGCACAAACGCCGCCTGAACGCCCTGCGCCAGCCATCCCCGCCACACGCCCCGCGCCGGTTTCAATTGCTCCGCTCAAGTCGACAGCGCCCCGCGCTTCCAGTGAAGGGAGCAAGGCCCCGACAAACTTCCGGCCCTTGCTGCCAAAGACGGACGGCACAGCGCGCCCCGCACGTCCACAGCAACGGCGCCCCTTTACAGAAATCACCGTACCTTTCGAGGGTCCTGCTGTGTTGCCGGAGGCTGCAGTCGACCGGCCAGCAGCGGCACAGGCAGCAATCGAGCCTGCTGCGATGCCGTCGATTGTCGCCGCTGCCGAGATCGAGACAGCACCCCCCACACGACAGCCGGCTCCGGCGTCTAAACCGGCTCCAGCGTCAAAAGCAGCTCAAGCTCCTGCACCTGCCCCGGCTGCTACTCCGGCTCTGGCTGAACCGGTCGGACCGATTGTACTGGAGGAAAAGCGCGCGATCGTGGAGCCTGCGATCGCTCAGCCGCCAGCGCCCAACGAAGCGGAACTTGACAATGCAGCGGCCGCAGCAATCGAGCAGGGCTCAGGAGCGCAAGCCGCCGATCGTTCTTCGCAGACTCGCGCAGGCAAACCGCTTCCCAAGATGCCTCCGCCAAGGCTGACGCCGGATACTGTGGAGGCCATATTCGCGGAAGCATTCGCCCGCGGCTCCGCCGAGCCGCCAGAGCGGAAATCGTAGGGCTTCGGGTCAGGCGAGATAAAACAGCGCCGCGACAGCCGCTATGATCGCGGGGCGTGGCAAAGCGAGATGGGCAAGCCGGTACGCAAAACTCTTAAATCCGGCCTGCAGCCATCTGCTTGAACGTGGTACCGCGCGAACAGCGCCAGGATACACAACGCTATCGGCGACACTGGTACGCATACGGCTACTCCAGACTTGAAACCGTATGCCTAGACCCTAGCGGCTCAGGCTTAAGAAACCTTTTCGGAACTCCTTACGAAGTCTTTACGTGGCGCACCAAAAAGAACCGCCCGAGGTCTTGCAACCCCGGGCGGCAAATTAACTTCCGCATTTACAGTTATCCGCGACGCAGACGGTGTCGATCGACGACAGAACCGGTGCAAGTATTCACACTTAGCAGGTATACCCATCCATTGCGGGTGGCGCGAACTTGTATGCGGCGGTCACTGCGTACATTCAGGTACACATTGTCGTAACCCCTGGCCTTGATCGCCGTGCGGATCTGATAATCCGTGAGTTCGATACAGATGGTCTTGTGGGCCCAGCCATGAGGCCAGAGACCGAAGCGCATATGCGTGTCTGCCATGGCAGGCATTGCGGTTCCGGCAATCAGCGCCGCAAGCGCTGCAGAAACTAGACGTGCGCTTTTCATCAGATGCCTCCACAAAGGTCGATGATGGATCACAAATGGACGAGCATGGGCTGCCCAACCAAATCGGCTTTAGTTTGGTGACTCGTATCGGAACTGGAATCTGAAGCGGTTGTGGTTGTCCCATCCGTGATCGGGCCAGAAGTGGTCCGGACGCGGCGCACGACGGATCCTCTCAATGTCAAAGACCTTGCCGGAGCAACGGTTCACCTTGAGATTGTAATCGTAGCGGCCCCATTCCGCATGCACCAGCACACGCGTCTTCGAGAGGTTGCGGATGACATCGGCGTCGTCAAAACCGTGCCGCTCAAGGCCACGTTCGATCTGCCGATTGGTCAGGCATTTCTTGATGGGGGCAGACCCGCGGGGGGCGCGGTCATTGCCGAAGGTGATGATGCTGCCGTCATTGCCGATGCCAAACTGAAAACTCAGCGACGGTTGCGAGGCCGCCTGCACGGGCGCAGTAGCAAGTCCGGTGGCGCCGAGAGCGGCGGCAATGACCAGCGCGCGGCCGGCACGCTTGAGGGTTGCAGTTGAGAACATCGGATGGCTCCTTGCTGTTTGGTGTTCCGCCAGTTCGGGTAGCGAAACAGGAGCATAAGGGTCCCACGGTGAATGCACGCAGACTGGGGCATTCAACCAGCGTTCAAGTCGGTGGCAGCTTTCGGGTGGAAGCGTGGCGCCAAGGTGGCGTCAACGACTGTCGACCCGCCTCGATGAACCAGGAACGAGCAATCTGTTCATTTTTCGTTCACTGCGTTGACAGCGCCTGTTTTCCTTCGCTAATGCCGGCTAAACCCGAAGAAAGCCCAGACATGCTAGGTTGGATGTGGTGCGAATCGGCGCACCCGACGGAGGTTTCATGGCTGCGATCGAAGACCTGTTCGGCACACCCGACCAAGCGCCACAGCCGCGCCGCGCCGCGCCAGCCGCACCGGTTGCAAACACACCGCCGCCCGCAACTCCGTCAGCAACTGCACCCTCGTCCTACTCCGCCGCAGACATCGAGGTTCTCGAAGGCCTTGAGCCCGTCCGGCGTCGACCGGGAATGTATATCGGCGGCACCGATGCCAATGCGCTGCACCATCTGTTCGCCGAGGTGATCGACAACTCAATGGACGAGGCCATAGCAGGTCACGCAAACCGCATCGAAGTGCACCTGAGCGATACCGGCTATCTGACGGTGACCGACAATGGCCGCGGCATCCCGGTGGAGAACCACCCAAAGTTCCCAGGCCGATCGACACTCGAAATCATCATGACGACGCTGCATGCCGGCGGGAAGTTCGACTCCAAGGCCTATGAGACCTCGGGCGGGCTGCATGGCGTTGGCGCGTCGGTTGTGAACGCGCTCTCCGACGATCTGGTGGTCGAGGTGGCGCGCGAGCAGGTGCTCTACCGCCAACGCTTCTCGCGCGGCAAGCCGCTGGGCGGTGTGGAAACCGTCGGCAAGGTGCAGAACCGCCGCGGAACGACCACCCGCTTCCACCCTGACGCGCAGATTTTTGGCGAAGGCGCTAGCTTCTCACCACAGCGTCTGTTCAAGATGACGCGCTCGAAGGCCTATCTGTTCGGTGGCGTGGAAATCCGCTGGAGCTGTGACGAAAGCCTCGCCAAGGAGGATGTTCCAGCGAGTGCGATCTTCCATTTCCCCGGCGGCCTCAAGGACTTCCTCGCCGCCCGGATTGAAGGCGAACCGCGCATCGTCGACGAGATCTTCTCGGGCATCGTGGGCAAGCCCGGCACCAACGGCGCTGTCGAATGGGCGATTGCCTGGTGCCTGGGAGACGGCTTCATCAACTCCTACTGCAACACTATCCCAACAGGCGATGGCGGCACCCACGAACAGGGCCTGCGCGTGGCGCTGCTGCGCGGCTTGCGCAGCTATGCCGAGCTCACCGGCAACAAGCGCGCGGCGGTCCTTACAGCAGATGACGTTTTGGTGCAGTGCTCGGCAATGCTGTCGGTCTTCGTCCGCGAACCGGAATTCGTTGGCCAGACCAAGGACAAGCTCTCTTCGGCAGAAGCGACACGCATTGTAGACAATGCCCTTCGCGATGCGTTCGACCATTGGCTGGCGGCCTCACCCAACCAGGCGGGCAAGCTGCTCGACTGGGCGGTCGAGCGCGCCGAGGAACGCCTCCGCCGCCGCAAGGAAAAGGAGATCGACCGGCAATCGGCGACCCGAAAGCTGCGGCTGCCGGGAAAGCTGGCCGACTGCACCCAATCGGCGGCCCAGGGCGCTGAAATCTTCCTCGTTGAAGGCGACTCGGCAGGTGGCAGCGCCAAGCAGGCGCGCGACCGCGCGAGTCAGGCGGTGCTTCCGCTGCGCGGCAAGATCCTCAACGTCGCTGGCGCATCACGAGACAAGATTCAGGCAAGTCAAGCCATCGCAGACCTCATCCAGGCGCTGGGTTGCGGCACCGGAAGCCGTTACAGCGAGGACGACCTGCGCTACGACAAGATCATCTTGATGACAGACGCCGATGTCGACGGCGCGCATATCGCGTCGCTGCTGATGACGTTCTTCTTCCAAGAGATGCCGCGGCTTATTGATGGCGGCCATCTCTATCTCGCCATGCCGCCGCTGTTCCGGCTGACGGCGGGACCCAAGGTCGCTTATGCGATGAACGAGCTTCAGCGCGACCGGCTGCTGGAAACGGAGTTCAAGAGCAAGAAGCCCGATATCACCCGCTTCAAGGGCCTGGGCGAAATGCCGTATCAGCACCTGCGCGAAACCACGATGGACAAGAAGACCCGCACGCTTCTCCAGGTGAAAGTGCGTCAGGACCGCGAGGACACGAAGTCTGCTTTCGAACGCCTGATGGGCAACCGGCCCGAGGCCCGTTTCGACTTTATTCAGGAAAACGCCGCCTTCGTCAAAGACCTGGATATATAGGGCGGACTTCACCTTGGCTGCGCCACAATCGCCCGATCAGGTCGAGTTACTGTGGAGGGCAAGACTTGATCAGGCGTCGAACGATACTGAAGTCTTTCGGCTGGCTGCTGCTTACCGCCCTTTCCGCCCCTGCTTACGCACTTACCGAAGTGCTCGGTCGGCCGCGCGTCACCCGCTACAGCCTCGTTCCACCGAGATGGCCGGAGGGCCTGAAGCTCTCAGTTGCTGTCATCGCTGATATCCATGCCTGTGACCCATGGATGTCCGCCGATCGCATCAGCGCAATCGTCGAGCAGACCAACGCATTGGGCGCAGACATCATCGTGCTGATGGGCGACTATCTTGGCACCACCCGCTTTGTGACCGCTCATGTCGAACCGGAGGCGGTGGCGGCGCGCCTTGTCCCCCTAACGGCGCCTCTCGGCGTCTTCGCGATACTCGGCAATCACGACTACTGGGCGGACCGCGCCGTCCAGAAAGACCCCACCATAGAGCCGCATATGGCGAAGGCGCTGCGGGCGGCAGGCATTCCGGTGCTGATCAATGCTTCGAAGCGCCTGACCAAGGATGGCAAGGCGTTCTGGGTTGCTGGTCTCGCGGACCAGCTCGCCTTGCTCGCTGGCGCCGCCTATGGACGCAAACGCCTGCAGGGTCTTCATGATATCGACAAGACGCTGAGACAAATTCCCGCGGAAGACGCGGTGATCCTCCTCGCGCACGAACCCGATATCTTTTCAAAGCTCGACGATCGGGTGAGCCTCAGTTTGAGCGGCCATACCCATGGCGGGCAGATCGATCTTCTCGGCTGGCGCCCCGTCTCGGCGTCGTCCGGTTCCAAGCGTTTCCCCGCGGGTCACTTCGCAGTCGAAGGACGGCACTTGATCGTCTCGAAGGGGCTCGGGGTTACGGGTGTTCCCGTCCGCGTCGGTTGCTGGCCGGAAATCCTGCTGTTGGACCTGGGCAAGACTTCGGAATAGCTTGATGTGTGGGGAGATTTCTCGCACGCCTTCATCGCTCGGACAAAACGCATTGACTCCCAAGGGGTTTCCTTTATGTTCCGCGTCGCGTTGGCGCCTCCCGGACGACAATCCGTTGGGAGATGACGCCGACTGACGACCGCTGCGAGCCCGGGACATCGGGTTCGAAACCCGACTGATGTCGACCCGCACTGTTTCAAGTCGCAGCCTGTCGACCCTCCTCAGAGACTTGAGTGGACCACGAGATTTGGCAACTGACTTCAACGGGCTCGGCCTGAGCGCAAAGGTGATCGATGCGGTCGCCTCTGCCGGCTACACGACGCCCACGCAGATCCAGGAGCAAGCGATTCCGCATGTGCTGGAGCGCAAGGACCTGATTGGCATCGCTCAGACCGGCACCGGAAAGACGGCGAGCTTCGTGCTGCCGATGCTGACACTGCTGGAATCCGGCCGCGCCCGCGCCCGCATGCCGCGCACCCTCATTCTCGAGCCGACGCGCGAACTCGCTGCGCAGGTGGCAGAGAACTTCGAGAAATATGGCAAGAACCACAGACTTTCGGTGGCTCTGCTGATCGGCGGCGTATCGTTCGAGGACCAGAACAAGGTGCTTGATCGCGGCGCCGACGTGCTCATTGCGACGCCCGGTCGCATGCTCGACCAGTTCGAACGCGGCCGTATCCTGTTGACCGGTGTGGATATTCTCGTGATCGACGAGGCCGACCGCATGCTCGATATGGGCTTCATTCCCGACATCGAGCGCATCTGCGGCCTACTGCCGGCGCGTCGGCAAACACTGTTCTTCTCAGCGACCATGCCGCCGGAAATACAGCGGCTCACGAGCCGTTTTCTCCGCGATCCGGTGAAGGTAGAGGTGGCGCGGCAAAACTCCACCGCCGAAACCATCGAGCAGCGCCTCGTACGCGTGTCGAGCAAGCCCGAGGACAAGCGAGCGGTGCTGCGCCAGTTGATCCGGGCTGAGACTGGACTGACCAACGCCATAATCTTCTGCAACCGCAAGCGCGACGTGGCGACGCTGCAGCGTTCGCTGGAACGGCATGGCTTCTCGGTCGGTGCTCTGCATGGTGATATGGACCAGAAAAGCCGTACGGAGACGCTCGACGGCTTCAAGGCCAACCAGATCACCCTACTCGTTGCATCCGACGTCGCTGCGCGCGGACTTGATATCCCGGCCGTGAGCCATGTGTTCAACTTTGATGTGCCGACGCACGCCGAAGACTATGTGCACCGCATTGGCCGTACCGGACGCGCTGGGCGCTCGGGTGTATCGGTGACATTGGCGGCCCCTTCAGACGGCAAGTATGTCGACGCGATCGGCAAACTGATCCAGAAGCCCATTCCTGAAGTGACGATCGAAGGCCTTGTCACAGCAGCGCCAGATGATGCCCATGGGCCTGAACGTGGCTCCGAGCGCCCGTCACGCAGCCGCGGCCGCATCCGCGGCCGCGATGCATCGCGTCCGGCGCCGGTCGAGGCGGAGGTCGCTGATCGCCCCGCACGTGTTGAACGCCCTGGTCGCGCCGAGCGGACGGAGCGCGCAGAGCGCCCTGCGCGCAGCGAGACCACTCGGAATGACAGCCAGCGTCGGCGGAGTGATCGCAACGATCGCCCCGAAGAGTGGACAGGAACCAACGGTCCGGTCGAAGGCGTGATTGCTGATTCGCCTTTCGGGACAGATGGCCCGGTGCCGGCCTTTCTGTTGCGTGCAACACGGATCGCATCCGCTGAGTGATTGGAGGCCGTCAGGCCCCCTCCACCAACTCCACGCCGAGTGAGCGTAGCGCGTTCCAATAGCCGGGATAGGTCTTGCCGACGCAGTCGGGATCAAGAATGACCAGTCCACCGATCTTGAGGCCGGCAAGCGCGAAACTCATGGCGATGCGGTGGTCCGCATAGGTTTCAATGCGGGTTATCGCGCTCCGCTGCTGCAGCGTCGCCAGCCCCTGATCAGCATTGACGATCAGGTCGTCGCCCTCCTCGTGGGCGAGACCCGGGCGGATACGGTTGAGCTCTGTCGAAAGCGCGGATATGCGGTCGCATTCCTTGACCCGCAGATTGGCTATGCCCACAAAGCGCACCGGCGTCGCATTGAACGCGGCGAGAACGGCCAGGGTCGGCACCGCATCCTGCATCTGTGAGCCGTCAATCACCGCGGGCATGTTGGGGAACTGCCGGATGAGCTTGGCGGCCTCGGCGTCGGGCTGCGTGAACGCCGCTATCGGCACGCCAAGGTCGATGTTGCCGCTGGTCAGCGCTGACGCGGCCCAGAGATAAGTCGCAGCCGACGCGTCCGGTTCGATATGGAAATCCGTCGCCCGGTAGCCTGTCGGTTCTACACGCCATGTCATCTCGTCGATCTGCACGGCCTTGGCCCCAAAGGCTCGCATTGCCGCCAGCGTCAGGTTCACATACCCACGCGCATCAAGGTCCTTACCGGTCAATGCGACTTCGATTGGTCCGTCGCCGAATGGCGCAGCCATCAGCAGCGCTGAGACATACTGGCTTGACAACCCGCCGTCGATTTCGACCCGCCCCTTGCCAAAATAGCCGGTACCGTTGATCACGACGGGCGGACAACCGGTCTCGCAGGTTGCATCCACTCCCAGCGACCGCAAGGCGTCGACCAGTGGCCGGATCGGCCGCTTGCGCATCTCCTCGTCGCCATCCACCACTACCCGGCCCTCGACCAGGGTGACCGCCGCGGTGAGGAAGCGGGTTGCGGTACCGGCATTGCCGAGCATCAGCGGCTCCGCGGGCGCTTTGAGTCGGCCGTCGGACGTGACGACGAAACTCGTGGCATCGGGCTCATCGACAGTGACGCCCATTTGCCGCAGCGCCGCGGCCATCAGTTGCGTGTCCTTGCTCTTCAGCGCGCCCGTCAGGCGGCTGGTGCCCTTGGCCAAGGCGGCAAGCAGCAATGCGCGATTGGTGATCGACTTCGACCCGGGTGGCGTGACGCGACCGACGAGCGGGTGACTGGGCGGCACAATGCGGAGCGACTGAGAAGGGTGGGTCATGGTAGCTTGCAACTGCCATCTCGAGCCGCGAAACGCAAGTCAGACACCCTGCCTAAAGGCGAGGCATGCAGATCGCGCGCATAGGGCATGCTCAACTGTCGACGTATTGTATGCAGGGCGAGGCAATGCCAAGCTATCTGCGGTGCGCCATCCTGCCACCACTGGTCTCGATTTTCGGTTTGCCCATGTCCGACGCCCCCCTTCACTACCGCAGTGCCACCGAACTTGCCGGACTCCTTGGCCGCAGGGAGATTTCGGCCGTCGAAGTGATGAAGGCATTTCTCGCACGCATCGAGGAGGTTAACCCAAAGCTAAATGCCATCGTTTCAATGCTGCCGGTGAGCCAGGCGCTGGCCATGGCCGAAGCAGCTGATCAGAAGCTCCGCGCCGGCGACGCAGCGGGTATACTCCATGGGCTGCCGACAGCAGTGAAAGACCTGAACGATGTCGCCGGCTTGCCAACCAGCCGCGGCTCGCGCGCCTTCGCCAACCGTGCTGCCGCTTCGAAGGACGCGAAATTCGTCGCCAAGTTGCGCGAGGCCGGCGCATTGCTCATTGGCAAAACCAATACGCCGGAACTGGGCGTCGGCACGCTGACCTTCAACGAAGTGTTCGGCGTTACCCGGAACCCCTGGGACCTTTCAAAACATGGCGGTGGTTCGAGCGGCGCCGGGGCGGCCGTTGCGGCCGGGCTTGTTCCGCTCGCCGATGGCAGCGACAGCGGCGGCTCGATCCGGTATCCGGCGTCGTTCTGCAACATCGTGGGCTTGCGGACAACGCCCGGCCGCGTCCCCTTCGAGGCGCTTGGCGACGGCTGGACACCGCATGCGGTAGTCGGGCCCATGGCGCGGTCTTCGCAAGACGCCGCACTGCTGCTCGCCGCCATGTCCGGCCCCGTCTCTGACGGACCGATCACGCTCGACAGCGATCCGCGGCAGTTCCTGAAGCTGGCGGATGTCGATCTCAGCAAAGTTCGGATTGCCTGGAGCAAAGACGCGGACGGTTTGCCAATCTCGCCCGAAATCCGCGCGGCGTATGCCGAGGCGCGGGCAACGCTGGCCGGCCTCGGCTGCCAGATCGACGACGTCGAACTCGACCTGTCGACCGCCGATCGGGCTTGGGAAGTGATCGAGATGTTTGGGTTTTTCACAGACTCGCCGGACGAAGTCCGAACAAATCCGGAGCTGTTCCGCCCGGATTATGTGCGGAATATCAAACAGGGTTCGACCACCGACCCGGTGGAACTGGCCTTCGGCATCCGCGAGCGGACGAAGATCTTCCGTCGCACTGCGGCGCTGCTTCAGGACTATGATCTGTTCATCACCCCCACGACGCCGGTGACAGCGCCACCGGCCGAGGTGGAATGGGTCGGCGAGATCGATGGTACGGTCTTCGACCGCTATTTCCTCTGGCAGCGGCTGGCCTGCCGCATCACCATGACCGGTCATCCGGTGCTGTCCATGCCGGGCGGCTTCACCGCAACGGGGATGCCGTTCGGGCTACAGGTGGTGGGACCGATGCGCGGCGAGCACAATTTGTTGTCGTTCGGCGCCGCAATTGAGTCGGCAACAGGCTGGATCAACAGACGACCGACGGGTGTGTAGTCGAAAGGGCACAATGCGCTTTTCAGCTTTGCCCCCGCCCCTCGTCGTTCGATAGGCTCACGATGAGGGGCTCACAACCGCTGGTTGGCACACAGATCGATCAGGCTGCGGTGGCGCCAGCACCACGAGCATCAGCAAGCGCCTTGAGGTCAGCGGGCTTCAGTTGCACGCTTTCGCCGCAGCCGCAGGCGCCGGTCTGGTTGGGGTTCTTGAAGGTGAAGCTTGACTTGAGGATATCCTCCTCGAAATCCATAACCGTGCCGAGCAGGAACAGCGTTGCCTTGGGTTCAACATAAACATGAACGCCTTTTTCGGCGACATGATCGTCGCCCCTTATCGCCTCGGCGACGTAGTCGAGCGTATACGCCTGACCAGCGCACCCGGCATTCTTGACGCCGACGCGGACGCCTGCGACCGGCGTGTCGCTTTCGGCGATGATCTCCTTGATGCGCTCCGCAGCGGCATCAGTCAGGCTCATGATCTTCAGCGGCATGGCAAACCTCGTGGCAGTGATGCCAATATAGGGCGCTTCGCGACTGGTTACCACCAGTTGAGCGCGACCTGGGCTTCTTCGCTCATCCGCGACGCATCCCATGGCGGATCGTAGACCATGTTGACGGTCACGTCCTGGATGCCTTCAACCGAGCGTGCGGCGTTTTCCACCCAACCCGGCATTTCGCCCGCGACCGGGCAGCCCGGCGCCGTCAGCGTCATGTCGATGGTCAGGTTGCGATCGTCATCAAGATCGACCCGATAGATCAGCCCAAGCTCATAGATATCAACCGGGATCTCCGGGTCGTACACCGTCTTGAGGACGCCGATGAGGTCGCGGGTCAGCCGATCGACCTCTTCAGCTGGAATGCCGCTGCCGACACTGGGGGTGATGCGCGGCGCTTCAGCAGGCGCGGCCTCGGCGGCCGGCGCGGCGATTTCGGCAACAGCATTGGCGTCGTCACTCATTGTGAAACCCTTCAGGCAAAAAATGTCCGCGCCTTTTCGATGCCCTCGACGAGGGCATCGATGTCGTCCTTGCCGGTATATAGGCCGAAGGACGCGCGGCAGGTAGAGGAGACGCCGAAGCGCTTGAGCAGCGGCATGGCGCAATGCGTTCCGGCGCGGACCGCGATACCATAGCGATCGAGGATGGTCGCGACGTCATGCGCGTGAGCACCAGCAATCTCGAACGAGAAGATACTACCCTTGCCCGACGCCGTGCCGATGAGGCGCAGCGAGTTGATCCGGCCGAGACGCTCCAGCGTGTAGGCGGTCAGCTCCGCCTCATGCGCGCGCGCGGCCTCGCGGCCGATATCCTCGACATAGTCGACGGCGGCGCCGAGCCCGATGGCCTGCACTATGGGTGGGGTACCGGCCTCGAAGCGGTGCGGCGGCGTGTTGTAGGTGATAGTGTCGGTGGTGACGATATCGATCATCTCGCCGCCGCCCTGATAGGGCTGCATTTCGGCGAGCAGATCATACTTGCCGTAGAGCACGCCGATGCCGGTCGGCCCGTAGAGTTTGTGGCCGGTGAACACGTAGAAATCGACACCGAGCTTCTGCACGTCGACGTCGAGATGCACAGCGCCCTGGCTGCCATCGACCAGCACCGGAATACCGCGCGCATGGGCAATCTCTACCACCTTGTCGATGGGCACCACCGTGCCGAGCACGTTGGACATATGGGTAACTGCAACCATGCGGGTTCGTGGGCTCAGCGCACGCTCGAACGCATCGAGGTCGAAGCTGCCATCGTCCCGTACATCGACCCACTTCAGCACCGCACCCTTGCGCTCGCGGTGGAAGTGCCACGGCACGATGTTGGAGTGATGCTCCATCATGGTGAGAACGATCTCGTCGCCCTCCCCGATCCGCGGACCGGCAAAGGACGAGGCGACGAGGTTGATCGCTTCGGTGGCAGAACGGGTGAAGATGATCTCTTCGACGCGGGCAGCGTTCAGGAAGCGTCGCACGGCGGCGCGACCATCCTCGTAGGCCTCGGTAGCGCGATTTGCGAGCGTATGCAGGCCGCGATGCACATTCGCGTAGGCGTGCCTATGGGCCCAATCCATCTTGTCGAGCACGGCGTTAGGCTTCTGCGCCGAAGCGCCTGAGTCGAGATAGACCAGACGCTTGCCGTGGATGGGCTCGGCGAGAATCGGAAAATCTGCGCGAACTTTCGCGAGGTCAAAGGTCATGAACCTGTACATCTCCGCCGTCGAGGTTCGAAAAGCTCACCAAGAAGGCTATTGGAAGTCTGAGGACCTCATCCTGAGGCTGTCGAAGGACAAGGTCCGGGAACGTCAGTGCCCCACGATCAAGCGTTCTCCAGCCACCCATCGATGACGCCAGTCAGCGCCGCCTTCAGGCTCTGGTTTTCGATCGGGTCTACCAGTGCGGCGAGAAAGGCACGAACAAGCATGGTCTCGGCGGTGATTTTGTCGATGCCGCGCGCCATCAGATAGAACAGGTGATCGTCGTCGAGCCTGCCACAGGTCGAGCCATGGCCGCAAACGACGTCGTCGGCATAGATTTCGAGTTCAGGCTTGGTGAGGATTTCCGCCTCATCCGACAGCATCAGCCCCTGCGCCATCAGCTTGGCATCGGTCTTTTGTGCATCGCGCGCGACGACGAGCCGCCCCTGTACAACCGCCTTCGAGCGGCCGCGCGCAATCGACTTGAACAGCGGTTTCGATGACGTGTTGGGCACCGCGTGCTGCGCGTCCATGGTGATATCGGCATGCTGACCATCGCCGACGAGGCTGAGACCGGTGATATCGGCGTAGGCACCCTTGCCGACATATCGAGGCAGCAGCTGCGTGCGACTGAGAGCGCCGCCAGCCTGGATGGCGAGCGTGCGGAGCCTGGCGCTTTCGGAAATCAGGTACTCGTTGGTGGCGAAATGTGTCGCAGCCTTGTCCATCAGGTTGAGTGTGATGTGGGTAACTTCCGCGCCCTTGCCGATGGCGAGATAGGTCGCGTGATTGCCTAAATGTGCCGCTTCGGAGCCCGAATAGACTTCGACGATGGTAACCTTCGCACCGTCGGCGACAAAGATTTTCGCGCCCGTGGCGACATGCGCTGCCTCGCCGGCAAACTGCCGGTCGATGACCAGCGGCTCTGCGATGTCGCCGGAAATCTCGAGCGACAGCGACTGCTGCGTCAGCGCGGAATTGAGCCGGACCAGCATGTCATCGCGCTCGGTGAGCACGCTGCCCGACACGGTGCCGGCCGTCACGCCATGCGGCGCGCCGATGGGCGAGCCAATCGCTCCATTGACGATGGCCACGCGCCACGTACCCGGAATATCGAAATGCGGAGCCCCTGCCCCTCCAGCGGTGCCGAGTTCCGGCACGGAGCGCAGCAGCGCCTTGAGATCGGTATAGTGATAGCTCTCGACGCGCCGCGTCGGCAGGCCGGCAGCGGTCAGCCGCTCCGCCTCGGCATGCGCACCCAGGTTCTTCAGTTGCTCGATCAGCGTCAGTTCGGCTGGTCCCAGCCGCACGATGGCGTTCATTGCCGGTTCCCCTTACGCAGCTGCGCTATCGAAATCGGCATAGCCCTTGGCTTCGAGCTCAAGCGCCAGTTCCTTGCCACCAGATTCGACCACGCGACCATCGGAGAACACATGCACCACGTCGGGCACGATGTGGTTCAGCAGCCGCTGATAGTGGGTGATGACCAGCATAGCCCGCTCACCGTCACGGAGCGAATTCACGCCATTCGACACCACCTGAAGGGCGTCGATATCGAGGCCGGAATCCGTTTCGTCGAGAATGCACATCTTGGGCTTCAACAGCGCCATCTGCAGGATTTCGGCACGCTTCTTCTCGCCGCCAGAGAAGCCAACATTGAGCGCGCGCTTGAGCATTTCGGAATCGATGTTGAGCTGCTTGCCGCTCTCCTTCACCGCCCGCATGAAATCAGGCGTCGAGATTTCGACCTCGCCGCGGGCCTTGCGTTGTGCGTTGAGCGCCGCCTTCAAGAAGGTCATGGTCGCGACGCCTGGGATTTCGATCGGATACTGGAAGGCAAGGAACAGCCCGGCCACCGCTCGCTCGGACGGCTCCATCTCGAGGATGTTCACGCCATCAAGCAGCACCTCGCCCTCGGTAACTTCGTAGTCTTCCTTGCCAGCAAGCACATAGGAAAGCGTCGACTTGCCCGAGCCGTTGCGCCCCATGATGGCATGCACTTCGCCCTTCGGAACAACGAGGTTCACGCCCTTCAGGATTTCGCGCTCCTCGATACGCACATGCAGGTTGCGGATTTCCAGCATCGGGGTTGTCATCTTGTCTCTCCAGTCTCTTTACGGGCGGTCCACGCGAGGGGACCAGCGCAGTTGCAATCAAATGGTGTGGCGCCGCGTCACGGCTGGCGCACACGTCCGCTTTTGTATTCGGCAACGGTGTGCTGCCTGTCGCTTCGCGTCGCGACGGCAACCACGAGAACTGCCGTCCCTACCAGAGCGAAGCACAGGAACAGTCCGAAACCGAGCAGCGGGGCTCCATATGTGAAAGCGAATAGGAACAGGCCCGCAGCACCAGCGATCAGCGCGGCCGCAAAAAACGTCACGACCATCAGCCCCTCGGTGCTGACCGGGCCGACGCGCGTGGCCTTGGGCTCCGAAAGCGGAAACTGCCGCGCAAACCAGTACTTGGCCATCACCCCACACTGCCTTCCAGCGAGATGGAGATGAGCTTCTGCGTCTCGACCATGAACTCCATGGGCAGATGCTGCAGCACGTCGCGGACGAAGCCATTGACGATCAGCGCCACCGCTTCCTCTTCGGAGAGGCCGCGCTGCATGGCGTAGAACATCTGGTCGTCGGAAATCTTCGACGTCGTCGCCTCGTGCTCGAACACGGCCGAGGCGTTGCGGCTCTCGATATAGGGCACGGTATGCGCTCCGCACTTGTCGCCAATCAACAGGCTGTCGCATTGGGTGAAATTGCGCGCGCCCTTGGCCTTGGCATGTGCAGAGACCTGCCCGCGATAGGTATTGTCGGAGAACCCGGCGGCGATGCCCTTCGAGATGATCCGGCTCGTGGTGTTCTTGCCCAGATGGATCATCTTGGTGCCGGAATCCACCTGCTGGTAGCCGTTCGAAATGGCGATCGAGTAGAACTCGCCCGACGAATTGTCGCCGCGTAGGATGCAGCTGGGGTACTTCCAGGTGATCGCGGAACCGGTTTCGACCTGCGTCCAGCTGATCTTGGAATTGTCGCCGCGGCAGTCGCCCCGCTTGGTGACGAAGTTATAGACGCCGCCCTTGCCGTCCTTGTCGCCCGGGAACCAGTTCTGCACGGTCGAGTACTTGATCTCGGCATCCTTGAGGGCCACCAGCTCGACCACGGCGGCATGCAGCTGGTGCTCGGCGCGAGCGGGCGCCGTGCAGCCTTCTAGATAGCTGACATAGGCGCCTTCGTCGCAGATCAGCAGCGTGCGCTCGAACTGGCCGGTCTTCGCCTCGTTGATGCGGAAATAGGTCGACAGCTCCATCGGGCAGCGGACGCCCTTGGGCACATAGCAGAAGGAACCGTCAGTGAAGACGGCGGAGTTGAGCGTCGCATAGTAGTTGTCCGTCACCGGAACGACGGTGCCGAGATACTGCTTCACGAGATCCGGGTACTCGCGGATCGCCTCGGAGATGGAGCAGAAGATGATGCCCATCTTGTTGAGCTCAGCGCGAAACGTCGTTGCCACCGACACCGAGTCGATCACGGCGTCGACGGCAACCCTCGGCTGCTCGACACCAGCCAGCAATTCGCGCTCCTTGAGCGGCACACCGAGCTTCTCGTACATTTCGAGCAGCGCCGGATCGACCTCGTCGAGCGACTTTGGCCGGTTCGTGCCCTTGGGGGCGGCGTAATAATACATGTCCTGGAAGTCGATCCGGGGGTAATGCACCTTCGCCCAGGTCGGCTCAGTCATGGTCAGCCAACGGCGATAGGCCTCGAGCCGCCACTCCAGCATCCATTCCGGCTCTTCTTTCTTGGCCGAAATGAAGCGGATCGTGTCCTCGCTCAGCCCCTTGGGCGCGCGGTCGACCTCTAGCTTGGTCTCGAACCCGTACTTGTACTTGTCGACATCGAGCGCGAGAACCTGCTCGACGGTCTCCTTCTCGATCTCTTCCTTCAAGGTCGGGATGTCGTACTCAGCCATTGTCTCTTTCCTATGCTGCGACGCCGTGACGGGCACGATGGCGCGACACGATTTCGCTGAAACCCTTGAGAAACGCCTCGGCATCGTCCCGTGTGGACGACCAGCCGAAGCTCACCCGCAAAGCCGCCTCGCCAAGCGCCGATAGAACGCCCATCGCTGCCAACACATGGCTGGCGCCGACCTTGCCCGACGAACACGCGGAACCAGATGAAACCGCCAATCCACCTAGGTCGAGGCCCATCATTGCGACGGCACTGTTGAGCCCAGGCACGGCGAAGTTGCTCGTATTACCGATACGGTCCACACCGGCCCCGAAGATCACGAGATCGGGTGCAACCGATCGCATTCCGCTCTCGATAGCTTCGACCAGCTTGTGCGTCGCGGCAGTGTAGTAGGCCGTGGGGAAGGCCGCTGCCGCGGCGCCGAACGACGCAATCAACGCCGCGGGCTCGGTGCCGCCACGTCGGCCAGCCTCCTGCCCGCCGCCCGGGATCAACCGGACATTGGAGATATGGTTCTTCATCAGCAGCGCGCCAACCCCGATCGGACCACCGATCTTGTGGGCGCTGACGGCAACCATGTCGGGCGCGCGTCCGCCGAAATCGAGCGCGAGCTTGCCGAAGCCCTGCACCGCATCGACAAACAGGTAATGCGGCGTCGGGCCGACCAGCACTTCGATCTGGTCGACGGGCTGGATAACGCCGGTCTCGTTGTTGACGAGGTGCACGGCCACCAGAAGCTTGACCCCGGCAGCGCTCGCCTCGAACACTGCCGCCGCGATCTCGTCGACGCGGATCACCCCGTCTGCATCAAGCCCAACCTTACGGACCGGCAGCCCGGTCGCCTCGGCAGCCTTCAGCACGGCCGCATGCTCACCAGCGGAGACGACTATGGCATCGACGCCCAGTCCGGCGGCACCGGCTGTGATAGCCTGCGTGATCGCCTCTGTGGCAGAAGAAGTGAAAACAACCTGCTCTCGCTCGGCACCGGCAAGCTCGGCTACTTGCGCGCGTGCCTTGTCGACAATTGCCCGGAGGGCGCGGCCATGCCCATGAACCGAAGACGGGTTGCCCACCAAGTCGAGCGCAGCAATCAGCGCATCCCGCGCCGCCGGCAAGAGCGGGGCGGAGGCATTATGATCGAGATAGACGGCCTTGCGCGTCATCGAACTTGATCTTGCCTTTGCCTTTGCTCGGCCCCAGCCCAGCTAGGCGCAACATGGGGCCAAACAATTCTTGAAATCGGGCTGGCTCTTTCACTAAAAGGAGCGCTCACCAGCAACCGGAAGCGGTTGGCAGAACCAACAGCCGCCTAAGCCGAAAACCTAGTTTAGAACCATTCGAAACTTGAGTTTTCGGGCCATCTTTTAGGCGGCGACACATCATTCGTCAAGCCGAGAGACCGGCGTCTGCATGGCAGCAGCCATGCGACAAAGCCCGCTGGGCGGACAGGGAAGCGATACTATGCCAGAAGTCATCTTCAACGGTCCCGAGGGCAGGCTCGAGGGCCGCTATCAGCCGGGCAAGGAGCCCAATTCTCCGATCGCCATCGTGCTGCATCCGCACCCGCAGTTCGGCGGCACGATGAATAACCAGATCGTCTACAACCTGTTCTACATGTTCGCACAGCGCGGCTTCTCGGTGCTGCGCTTCAATTCTCGCGGTGTCGGCCGCAGCCAGGGCATGTTTGACCACGGTATCGGCGAACTGTCTGACGCTGCTGCCGCACTCGATTGGCTGCAGGCGCTCAACCGTGAATCGCGCGGCTGCTGGATTGCAGGCTTCTCCTTCGGCGCCTGGATCGGCATGCAGTTGCTTATGCGCCGCCCGGAGGTAGAGGGCTTCATCTCGGTGAGCCCGCCCGAGAACCTCTATGATTTCTCGTTCCTCGCGCCCTGCCCGTCCTCAGGCCTTATCATCCATGGCGACAAGGACCGTGTAGCGCCGCCGCAATCAGTGCAGAAACTGGTCGACAAGCTCAAGACGCAGAAGGGCATCACCATCGAGCAGCAGATTGTGCCGGATGCCAACCACTTCTACGAAAACAAGATAGACGACCTGACCGAGCGCTGTGCCGACTATCTCGACCGTCGCCGCGCGGAAATCGCGGCGGGCAAGGGGCGCTAGCCTCAGGCGTCGGACCTCGTCCCTCGACAGGCTCGGGAAGAGGTCCACGATAACCGCCGGGCGCCAGCCCATGTGGTAAGCTTGTCAACCCCCGCGGGCACGCGCCCCAAACAGCAGTACCGATCATGGCCCAGTTCAAGTCCGATTTTCTCAACGTGCTCGATCAGCGCGGTTTCATCCACCAAGGTTCCGATCTCGAGGGTCTTGATGCTTTGGCCGCCAAAGAGATCGTCACCGGCTATGTAGGCTACGACGCGACCGCGACGTCGATCCATATCGGCAACCTGATCACCGTTACCCTGCTCTATTGGCTGCAGGAAACCGGGCACCGGCCCATCAGCCTGATGGGCGGGGGTACCTCGATGGTTGGTGACCCGAGCTTCAGGGATGATCAGCGCCAGTTGCTGAGTGTCGAAAAGATCAACACCAATATCGAGAGCATCAAGAGGGTTTACAGCCGCATCCTTCGCTATGGCGACGGCCCGACCGATGCAATCATGGTCAACAATGCTGATTGGCTGCTGAAGCTCAATTATGTTGAGTTCCTGCGCGACGTTGGCCGCTATTTCTCGGTCAACCGCATGCTGAGCTTCGACAGCGTCAAGCTCCGGCTCGACCGCGAGCAGTCGCTCAGTTTCCTCGAATTCAACTACATGATCATGCAGGGCTACGATTTCGTCGAGCTCAACCGCCGCTACGGCACAGTGCTGCAGATGGGCGGTTCGGACCAATGGGGCAACATCATCAATGGTGTGGAACTCAGCCATCGCATGGGCGGCGCACAGCTCTATGCCCTGACGACGCCGCTGCTGACCACGTCATCCGGCCAGAAGATGGGCAAGACCGCGAATGGCGCCGTGTGGCTCAATGGCGACCTCTTCAGCCCCTACGATTTCTGGCAATATTTCCGGAACACCGAAGACGCCGACGTCGAGAAGTGGCTCAAGATCTTCACCCGGCTGCCCCTCGACGAGATCGCGCGGATCGCGGCGCTTGGCGGCTCTGAGATCAATGAAGCCAAGAAAATCCTTGCCACCGAGATCACCGCGATCGTGCATGGCCGTGAGGCAGCGGAGCAGGCCGCGGAAACCGCGCGGGCCTTTTTTGAGTCCGGTACGTCGTCAGCAAACCTACCCACTACAACCATTGACCGTGGACCGAATGAGGAGTGGCAGCTTGGCCGCACTACAGCTGCTATAATTGTAGCATCTGGCCTAGTTTCGTCGGGGTCCGAAGCTAGACGAAAAATTGAGGAGGGAGCGGTCAGGATTAATGACCGCCTTATCTCCGACCCGAAAGAGATTGTCTTCTGGCAAGACCTGTATGAAGACACTGGAGCCTTCAAGGTACAGCTTGGAAAAAAGAAGGTTGTTCTGGTGCGGCCGGTCTGACGGCATTCGGCAGGACAGCAAACGAAAAGAGCCCGCCATCAGGCGGGCTCTTTGCTTTTGCGGCACCACTGCTCAGCGGATAACCAGCACCGGCACCTTCGAGTGCGCCAGCACCTCGTTGGTTTGGCTCCCGAGCAATAGCCGCCCAAATCCGCGTCGACCATGCGAGCCCATCACGATCAGGTCCGCTGCAACCTTTTCAGCGACTGCGATGATCCCCTCGGCGGGGAAAGCGTTATCGACGATCTGGGTATCGGCCTCGATCCCGAGCGCGAGAGCGGCGGCGGCGGCGGCCTTCAGTACATTCTTGGCACCTTCGTGCTGCGCCTCGACCATCTCCGGGAGCGGATCGAAGACCGCGCCGGCCATATCCGCATAGCCGAGCATAGCGGAGGGCTCGATGATCGTACAGATCGTGACGCGCGCGCCGACGATGTGTGCGAGCCGCGCCGCATGGTCAAGCGCGCGCTTGGCGAGATCCGAACCATCCGTAGCGACGATGATATGCTTGTACATGCCGACCTCCTTGATCAGAGATGCACGATGATAGCATCCCCGCACACGTCTGGATTGATGCAGGTCAACGCCTACTCGACGCGCGGAATTTCCTTGGCGCGATACTCGAACATGCGACGAAACGCACCGGGAGCCAATGCCGACACCGGGTTGATCTTGAACTGCGGATCCTCGAGCGGCCCCTTGATGGCGAATGTGACACCGAACAGCCCCTCGCCCTCTCGGCCGGCGAGCGGTCCGAGCAGCTTCACGAACGCGTTGTTGAGCCCGAACAGCGGCACATAGGTGCCAGTAATGTCGTACCTGCGCTCGTCGATATAGATGAAACCGCGCGCCGTACCGCCGACAGTGGCGCCGGCAAGCACGGCATCCTTGATCTGCACTCGATCCTTGCGGCGCACAAAATCCACCTCGCCGCTCTTGAACTCAAGCTTGTTGGATCTGGCGATCATCGCCTTCGACTCGGAGTGGTTGCCCAGCACCTGCGCAACATTCTTTTCGTTGACGAAGGCGAAGCGCTTCAGCGTGAAGCGACCGTCATCCTTCTGCTCGGCGAGGTTCGTCGTCAGCACCAGCGATCCCTCACCGCCTTCGACATTCGCGTAGACGCCGAGCAGCCGGAGGAGCGTGCCGAGATCATTGAAAGCGACGCTCATCACGCGCCCGTCAGGCGTCGGGTTGGTCGTCACCGACACGCTGCGATCACCACCAAGATTTGCCTGGACCTGGGCGCTCTTGAGGTCTGGTCCCTTCACCGTGATATCCATGTTCACGTTGAATGCGGTAGTCTTGAAGAAGCCGAGCGCACGCTTGAGATTGGCAACGACGCGCACCGTCTGCTTGAGCGCTGTAGCCTGCGGTCCCCCGGTTGAGCCTTCACCGAGGCTGAAGAAGCGCTTGAACATCGGCTTCAGGTCGAACTGGTCGCCGCTCACGCGCACCGAGAGGCCACCATCCTCGAGTTGGTCAATGGAAAGCTGGGCAGAGTCGCCCAGGCTCAAGGAGACTTGTGAGAAATCGGCGGACTTGAGACCAGCCCTGGCGTCGATGGACATGGCACCGGTGATCTTCACATCACCCCAGGCAATCTCGACCTGGCTCATCTCGATATCGCCGCCTTGCTGGCGGATGGCCCCTTGCGCCCTGCCTGGCACGCCGACTGCCTTGGATATGCCGAGATCGGGCATTGTGACCCTGGCCTTCTCCAAATCGAGCGCAAGTTGCACCGAACTGTCGGGCATGATCCGGGCAACGAAAGTGATGTCACCTGCAAGAAACGGTGTCGAATCGATACCAAATTTCTTCAGATCCTCGGCTGCCATCGTAGTGCTAAGCAGTATATTAGGCTGCGCTCCGTCCTTTATGTCGCCATCCACCATGACGTCGGCACCGATACCATCGATCTGGGCCTTGCCGCTGACCTTGTACCCTGCCTGCGAGACGAGAAACGACAGCTGACCGTCACCAATCGTACGCCCTTGTACAAGTTCTCTGGAACCGAAATCCTGGACAACACCATTGATGGCGTAGTCCATTGATTTGGTTATTCCGGTAGTCTTGTCGACCTTGATGGTTGACACGACCGACAGAGTGAGGTCGCCATCGAGGGCATCGAGACTAATCGGCAGTTGCGCTTTCTGCATCGCCTCGGGCTGTTGCTCCCTGGCAAAGGCGACGAGCGCAGGAATCTTTCCCGACAGATCCCCGGAAATCTCGTAGAGCGCTTCGCCCGGACTGTCCGACCCGATCAAGAAGCCGACATTTGCCAACGCAAGGGCACCTTTGTCTGTTGGGATTGTCGCGCCGTCGGCAGAGATTGTGACTTCGGCGTCGCGGATGGCGAGTTTCATGTCGCCGTCGATCTGCACTGGATTCATCGTCTCTACAGGGCGGAAGGTCACACCGTCGCCGACGATGTCGATAGTGATGGCGCCCGGTGGAAGCGGCTGATCCTTCTTTGTAGGATCGATCGACCCAGCCGGAAAGTTGTAGCGCATCGAGGATGCCTTGAGCTTCCCCCCCGTGATGTTCTTGACGAACCAGGCGCGAACATCCGTCGAAACGAAGGCAGGCCAGATGCGCTTGACGTCGTCGGCCGTTACCCCATTGCCAGCAACCGTCATATCGAAGCCCGAACCGCGCTTCAGCATGTCGATACGCCCCGTCGCAGCCACCTGCGCGCCATCGGGCTTGCTAATGGCAAACTGATCGATGCCTACCGCGCCATAGAGCGGCGCAGACCAGCCGTTGAAGCTCATCTGACTGAATGGCGTTTCGGGTGGCCCAAGGTCCGAGGCTATCGAGACATTTCGGCCCGTCATGGCGATGGACACCGTCGGACCGTACTTGTCGTCGAGTCCCATGCGGAACACGCCTTTGAGGAAGGCAGTGTTATTGCCGACGCTGACCTGCGTTTCGTCCATGGTGAACTGCCCGAGTGCCGGGTCCCAGTTGACCACGGCGATCGAGGTCGCAATGGGGAAGGTCTGCTCTGCGATCCTCAAGTCGGTGCCGGTGAGGTCGACACGGAAAGCGCCATCCGTCAGTTTGTTGGTGCTGGAGTTGAAGCCGATATCGATCGACACCGCGCCCGCGCCGACCAGACCACCCATTGCGTCAGGATCATTGATGTTGGGCACGACCGCCCCAAGATCAAGATTGTTGATGGAGGCCTGAAGTCGCGCTGTGTCGTTCGGACCTTCCACCCGCTCGATCATGCCGCTCATTACGGTGCCGCCATAGTTCGCGGAGAACTTCCCCTTCGCTGACGAAGTGGTCGCATCGGCCGATATGTCGACCTTGATGTCCTTGAAGACGCGGAATATTCCATACAGCGCATCGTTCATTTCGAGTGTGCCGCCACGGACAACGACTCGGGCGAAGTTGCCAAGCCGCGCCTGTTCCATGACTCCGGCGATGCTCTTGCCGGTCGCTTCGAGATTGTAGACCAGCCAGTCATTGTCGGAGCGCATGCCTACGGCTGCGGACGGCAGGTTGCCGACCACGTCCACGCCGGAGGGCGACAGGTCGAGCTGCGGAAACGCGTCCTCGCCCTCCATCACCTTGACCGTGAGCGCACCGCTTGAGTCTTCGTCATACTCGAATTTCGCGAGCCGAGGCCCAAACAGGTCCTGGTTGATCTGGATATGCGGACCGACGATTGTCACCGTCGCACCGGCCTGCCCCATCATGGCGCGGGTCGGCGAAAAGCCGATTTCAAGGGCGTCCATGCTCACCTGGCCGCCCGTCTTGGCGTCTATGTAGGTGACCGGCCGAAACTGGATGACTGGCTGCACGAAGCCTTCTAGCGCCAATGCCATATCGCCCAGTTCGAGCTTGCTGCCCGGCGGAAGGGAACTGATGACCATATCGCGGATCTGGCTACTGACCCAAGGCAGCGGGATCGGCGTTACCAGCAAAATCAGATAGAGCAGCCCCAACAGGCCCAGTGGCACCCCGAAGGCGAAGCTGAGCGCGCGCGCGGCAAAGGCCACCCGGGTGCGTCGCTTGCGTTTTCTCGTGGGTGCGGCGGTCTGTTTCACTGCTTATGAACTTGAGCCGTACGGACGCCTGGATTGATAATGGGCAAACGCCACAACGCCGTTTCTCACTGTTCCGTGATGGACGATACCGGCTGCAATATGGCACCGGCCATATCGTCCGGCGCGCCCTGCCGCTGAAAAACCTGGATAACTACCATGCCCGTTCCTCCCATCGGCTCCATCGCTCCGGATTTTAGCCTCCCGACAGATCGGGGCAACCCGTTCCATCTCTCCGCCCACAGGGGGCGATTCGTCGTGCTGTTCTTTTATGCTGAAGACGGGACCGAGGGTTGCACCATCGAAAACATTGAGTTCAGCGCCCTATACCACGAGTTTCGCGCTGCGGGCGCAGACGTACTCGGGATTTCACCAGACGACGTGGACATGCATCGCAGGTTCCGCAACAAGCACAGCCTGACCGTCCCGCTCGGCAGCGACACCGACCACCGCGTCATCGATGCGTTCGGCCTGTGGCAGTTGAAAAAGATGTTTGGCGTCGAGTACATGGGCGTCCGTCGCGCATCGGTGATCATCGACCCAGCGGGCCAGGTTGCAGCATTCCTGCTTGCACCCAGAATCAAGGGGCACGCGCAGAAGGTGCTGGACACACTCCGCGCACGAACCAGCGTCTGACGGCGGAACCTGCTTATCTGACAAGGGCTTTCCGGGATTATTAACCTTAACATTCGATGATCGAAGGATCAGTCGCGTCCCGGAGTTGCTGCCATGCGTCCAAGGCCAGCACCAAAAAACCATGTACCGCTCTACCGTCGGCCGCCCGAGAAGCACGCCCCCAGGGTGTACGGAATCTCGCCGCGCCTGTTCTACCCCGTCTTTGCTGGTCTCTTCGCTACCAATGTCCTCACGGCATTGGCGCTTTTGCTGATGCCGGAAGTGTCAGCCCTGCTCGATGGGCGCGACCGGCAGACCATTGGCGCTTATGAGGACCGGATCGCGCAATTGCGAGTAGAAGTGGACAGGTTGCACTCACGCCAGTTCGCGCAGACTGGCGACATCAACATCCAACTGCAGGAACTGACGCAGCAACAGGAAGTTCTGCTGGAGCAGCAGCAACTGGTCACGCAACTGGCCCAGAAGGCGCAGTCGATGGGCATTGCCGTTGCACCCGACGCAATCGATGCCTTGCCGACGACAGTCAGTGCCATCCCGCTTCCAGCCGACAGCAAGGTGGGAAACCTCGACAAAGTGAGCGCAACAATGATGCGCATGGCTAGCGAAAACCGGCTTGCTTTGGCCGCTCTGAGCGAATCCGCAAGCGCCTCCACCGAAGAGATTGTCGACACGCTCGGACGGTTGGGCATCAAGACCAAGCTGCCTGATCTGACGAATGATGGCCTTGGTGGTCCGTACCTGCCAGCGGAAGCGAGCGAGGACAGTAGCTCGCTGGTAGACGACGCGAATGCCGTATTTGCAGCTCTTAGGCGTTTTGGCGCAGCACAGAAGGCACTCGACGATGCGCCTGTCCACAAGCCTTTGGCCGGTCAGTATAGAATCAGTTCCGGCTTCGGCAACCGAACGGACCCGTTTACCGGGGGCCGAGCATTCCATTCGGGCATCGATTTCGCGGCGCCGCGCGGCAAGACCGTTCTCAGTGCCGGCTCGGGACAGGTCAGCTTCGTCGGGGAAAGGTCCGGCTATGGCAACACAGTCGAAGTCACCCATGCCGGTGGTATAGTCACGCGCTACGGGCACTTAAGTGCCTTCATCGTAAGCGTCGGGCAATCCGTGGCTACCGGCACGCCTATCGCGCGTGTCGGGTCTACTGGACGCTCTACTGGCCCCCACCTGCATTTCGAGGTGCGTCGCGGCGATCGTGCCCTAGATCCAAATGCGTATCTGAATGCCGGCCGCATGCTGGCGCCATTCCTGCCCGACATCGGCTGACTCAATGATTTCAGCGTACTAGCGGTCAAGCAGGGCAGCCCTGCGCCACCGATGATGCTATCGGTTCCGCTGGCATTTCTGACCATAGGTCGCTAGTCTCGATCCTGCAATGTTGATGACCTCGGACATTCCGACCATGCTGCGGCTGCATCGCGCGATGTTCATCGCGCGTGAGGTGGACCGCGTCGAACAGGACCTCGTGAAACAGGGCCTGGCGCATTTCCATGTGTCCGGCGCGGGTCATGAATCCTCGGCGCTGCTTGCGGACTTCCTCGGCCCGCAGGACTGGCTGCATCTGCACTATCGTGACAAGGCGTTGCTGGCTGCGCGCGGCTTTCCGATCGTCGAGTTTTTTCGTGGCCTACTCGCTACCGGTCCTTCGCACTCTGCGGGTCGGCAGATGAGTGCACATTTTTCGGCACGGGGCCTCAATGTCGCCTCGATGGTGGGTCCGGTCGGCAACAATGCCCTCCACGCCGTCGGCAATGCCCAGGCGGTGAAGGCGCTGCCCGAGGCGCCGGTGGTGATCTGTTGCGTCGGCGACGGCACGACCCAACAGGGAGAGTTCCTCGAAGCAGTTGCAGAGGCAGTTCGTTCGAATGCGCCGGTAATCTTCATCATCGAAGATAACAGTCTGGCGATTTCGACGCGCACATCCGGGCAAACCGTGTTCGATCTCCCCAGCGGACCAGCGAAGGAACTCTTCGGAATTCCGATCGAACGCGTCGATGGTGTTGACCTCGCGGCGGTGCGTGGCAGGTTCGAGACTGTGGTTGCGGCAACCCGGAAGTCGCGCGGCCCCGCCATTGTCGTCATGGAACTCGAGCGGCTTTCCGACCACACGAATGCTGACGATGAGGCGATCTATCGCTCGCACGCGGAGATCGCCCACGCGCGGAACCGCGACCCGCTTGAAGCGATTCGGCAGAACCTGCGCGAGTCGCAGATGGGCGAGAGTGCCCTAGCCCAACTCGAAACCACTCTGATTGCGGAAGTATCAGCCGCCGCTGCGGAAGCGCGGGGCGACTCGCCGCCAAACACCGCAGGGGACAGCAAGGCGCCCTACCCCGCCCAATTCGCGGTCACCAGGGAGTACCGGGGAACGGCTGACGCGCCGGTGCTGACCATGCGCGAGGCGCTGAACGCCGTGCTCAGTCACCATCTCGAAGCCGATAATCGCGTGACACTCGAAGGTCAGGACATTGAAGATCCGAAGGGCGATGTCTTCGGCGTCACTCGAGGACTTTCGACAGCGTTTCCGGGCCGCGTGCGCAACGCACCGCTGACGGAATCGACAATAGTCGGCACGGCTGTCGGGCGCGCGCTGGCGGGCCAACGGCCGGTAGCGTTCCTGCAGTTCGCCGATTTTGTCCCGTTGGCGCTTAATCAGATCCTGAGCGAAATGGGGTCGATGTACTGGCGCACCGATGGCGCCTGGCAGGCACCGGTCATCCTGATGGTGAGCTGCGGCGGCTACAAACCTGGGCTTGGACCGTTCCATGCGCAGACCATGGAGGCGATCCTCGCTCACACGCCGGGCATAGACGTGGTGATGCCCTCAAACGCCGGCGATGCCGCAGGCTTGCTCAACGCAGCCTTCGCTTCATCCCGGCCGACCGTATTCCTCTATCCAAAGTCGAATCTCAACCTGTCCGACCGTCGTACATCCGGTGACGTCAAAGAGCATTTCGTCATGCCGGGGAAGGCGCGGACCGTGCTCAAGGGCAATGACCTGACCGTCGTCACCTGGGGGCACCCTCTGACGCAATGTCTGATGGCTGCCGATACGCTCGGTAAGGCCGGGGCAGCCGCCGAAGTCATCGATTTGCGTTCGATCTCTCCATGGGACGAGGAGATGGTACTGCGCTCTGTGCGGCGCACCGGCAGGTTGCTGGTCGTGCATGAGGACAATCACACCGCAGGCTTTGGCGCCGAAGTGCTGGCAACGGTGCTCGAAAAGGCCGACCGGCAGGTCAGGGCCAAAAGGGTGACGCGGCCCGACGTGCATGTCCCCTTCCAGTTCGAGCGGCAAATCGAAACCTTGCCGTCCTACCGGCGCGTCATGGAGGCCTCCGCGGACCTGCTCGGCTTCGATCTCGAGTGGCAGGTAGAGGATGCCGCAAGCGGTCCCTCGCCAATCGCCGCGATCGGTTCGGGACCTGCTGACGACGAAGTAGAGGTGGTGGAACTGCATGCCAAGCCGGGCGACTGGATCACCGAGGGCGACCTGGTGGCCGTGGTGGAGGCAACTAAGGCGGCAGTGGACGTACAGTCGACCGTGACGGGCCGTGTGGTATCGGTACCCGTCAGCTTGCATGACAAGATCGCGGTTGGCGCGCCGTTGTTCTTCGTTGACGCGGATCCGGCTTCAGTCCGTCGCAGGGCAACCTTGACATCCGAGCGGATCGATCGCGCTACGCTGACCCGCAAGCAGGTGGTCGCATCGGCGGTGATCGGCCGGGCGACGGTGCCGGTGGGCGTGACCGGCATTGCCGGCATCAGCGGTGGCCGGAAGATCCATAACTCCGATCTCAAGGGCAACTGGCAGACCAGGGAATCCGCCGACATCGTGAAGCTGACCGGCATCGAGTCTCGTCGGTGGGTGCTGCCGGGAGAGTCGGTCCTGTCGCTCGCCGCAGCAGCGACCCGCAAGCTGCTGGCCGAGCGCGATTTCGGCATGGACGACATTGATCTTGTGATCGCATCGACCGGCACGCCCGATCAGATTACGCCATCCCTCGCCTGCCGGGTTGCGGCCTCGGTCGCCGGCGACGGTCGCCTGACCATGCCGGCATACGATATCAACGCCGCTTGTTCCGGCTATATCTACGGGCTCGCCCAGGCTCGGGACTATATCGGCAACAACCCGAAGGCCAGGGTGCTGCTGATCACGTCCGAGGTGCTTTCGCCACTGCTCGACCAACATGATTTCAATACGGCCGTCCTGTTCGGTGACGCGGCAACGGCGACACTTGTAGAAGCTGCCGATGGCCAAGCTGCACCGTGGTTCAGCTATGCTCAGCCGACCCTGAGCGGAGCGCCCGAACCGGGCGACCTGCTGAGCGTGCCGCGCCAGGGCGATGGCTACGTCAGGATGAACGGCCGCGAGGTGTTTGCCGACGCGGTGCGCGCCATGAGCGCCACGCTGAACTCGGCATGTGCGGCTGAAGGCATCACCATGGACGATATCGACCTGATGGTGCCACATCAGGCCAACCAGCGTATCATCGACGCCATCGCCAAACGCTCCGGCCGGCCCGCTCACTCGATCATCCGTAACATGGGCAACACCAGTTCATCGACCATTCCCATGGCACTTATGGACGCGTTGCCGTCCCGCAAGGCGGGGGAGCGATTGGGGCTGGTGGCCTTTGGTGGCGGGATAACCTATGCGGCGGCAATCGCTACAGTCGGTGCGAACCGGGCGGACTGAACCTTGTCGGGAGCTGCGATCAAGTGGCACGCCGCATGAGTATGGCGTCAATCGCGGGGCTCGCTGCCAGTAACGACCCAGTATAGGCGTCCGTCGGTGAAGCGAAGACCCGCGCCGTTTGCCCCTGTTCGACGATTCGCCCATGCCGCATGACGAGCACCCTGTCCGTGATCGACCGCACCACGCCCAGGTCGTGCGAGATGAACAGATAGCTGAGCTGAAGCCGTTGTTGCAGATCTGTGAGCAGATCAAGAATCTGCGCCCGTACGGAGACATCGAGGGCAGAAACCGGCTCATCGAGCACGATGAGCTTGGGCCGGATCAGCAAAGCCCGAGCTATGGCGATACGCTGCCGCTGCCCGCCAGAAAACTCATGGATGTAGCGATCCGCAGCGTCCGCAGCGAGCCCCACATCGCCAAGTGCACGCTCGACGAGTGCGCGGCGATCCGTTCCCACCGGGGCTGCCTTGCCGAACAGGTGCAATGGCTCGCCGACTAGCGTCGAAACACGTTGGCGCGGATCGAACGATCCGAACGGGTCCTGAAAGACGATCTGCACCTGCCGCCGCTGCGCTGGACTCGGTCCTAAGCCCGCGGAAACGACCTCGCCACCAAGGCTTATCTGGCCGCCCCGCACCGGTTCAAGCCCGAGCACCGCGCGCGCGAGGGTGGACTTGCCACAGCCGGATTCCCCTACTAGGCCGACACTTTCGCCTTGGGCGATCGCCAGACTGACCCCATCTACTGCGCGAAACTCCCGCGAGCGATCGAACACCCGCCTCGATCGACGCTTGTATGTACAGACGAGATCGGCGATCTCGAGCGCAGGGGGGGCCGCAGACCGGGCCTGCAGGGGTCGTCGCGGTTCGTGCCGCGCCGCGGCGAGCAAAGCCCGGGAGTAAGGGTGCTTCAACGCACGGAACAGCGGGAGCGTCGGCCCCTGCTCGAGGATTTCGCCACCGCGCATGATCGCCATCCGGTCCGCGCGCTGCGCAACAACTCCCAGATCGTGGCTGATGAGCAGGAGCGCCATGCCATCCTCATCGACCAACCTGTCGAGCAAACTCAGAATCTGCGCCTGCGTCGTTGCGTCGAGCGCAGTGGTTGGCTCATCCGCAATCAGCAGGTCCGGACCGTTGGCGATCGCCATCGCAATGACGACACGCTGCCGCTGACCTCCGGACAGCTCATGCGGGAAACGGTCGGGTGCAACGCCAGCCCGACGCAGTTCCACACGATCGAGCAGATCTAGCGCCGCCGCGTCGGCGGTCCGTTGGTTGCCCCCGCGATGAATACGGATAGCCTCGGCAATTTGCGCACCAATGCTGCGCACCGGGTTCAGGGCCGTCATCGGCTCCTGAAAAACCATGCCGATCCGTGCGCCGCGCAGGCGATTGAGTGCAGGTTCTGGTTGCCCGATCAACTCCTGTCCATCGAGTCTGACGCTGCCGGAGACTTGCGAGCGCGGTGGCAGCAACTGCATGATGGAGAGCGCTGTCAACGACTTGCCTGAGCCGGATTCACCAATAAGACCGACGACCTCACCCCTTTCGACGCTGAGATCGATGCCTTTGAGGATGGTCGATGAACCGATGACGAGCTTGAGCCCTGTGATTTCCAGCGTTGCCACGCGGGTCAACTCCCCGTTCGTGGGTCAAGCGCATCCCGCAGCCCGTCGCCCAACAGATTGACGCCAAGCACCATGAGGAAAATGGTAATGCCCGGCGCAAGTGCCGCGTGCGGCGCAACTGACACCAGCATCTGGCTGTCGGCCAGCATCTTGCCCCAGCTTGGCATCGGGGGCTGCACGCCAAGCCCGACATAGGCGAGCGCTGCTTCGGCCAGTATCCCAAGTGCGAACTGGATCGTTGCCTGAACGACGAGAGTATTGAGGATGTTGGGTAGGATGTGCTCTAGCGAGATGCGGACGGCCCCCTTGCCTGAGACGCGCGCCGCGAGAATGAACTCGCGTGGCCAGAGCGCAATGGCCCCTGCCCGCGTGAGCCGAGCGAACACTGGAACTGTGTAGATACCAACGGCGATTATGGCGTTGATCGCTCCCGGACCGAAAACTGCGGTAATGAGGATGGCGATCAGCAGCGCGGGGAAGGCGAAAACAAGGTCGTTGGCACGCATCAGCACTTCATCGAGGAGCGTGCCTTGCCGCGATGCGGCCCAAAGCCCGATCGGAACACCGATCAGCGCCGCGATCGACACAGCGACGAATGCAACTGCTATCGATGTGCGCGCCCCAACCATCAGCATGGAGAGAATGTCGCGGCCAAGCCCGTCGGTTCCGAGCCAATGTACGGCGTCAGGCGGCCTGAGCCTCGCTGGTATGTTCTGGGCCTCGGCCGCGTAAGGCGTCCAAACCAGGGAAACGAGCGCGATTGCGACAAAAGCCACTGTGATGGCGCCACCGATGGCGACATTTGGCGATCGAAGCCAACTGCCAGCCTGCCGGAAACGAACCGAGACGCTCAAGATGCCACCCTCCGTAGCCGCGGGTCGACCATCGCGTAGGCTATGTCCACAAGGAACGTCACCACCACGACGGCGAAGACCAGCAGCATGACGACGGATTTCACCACCATCAGGTCGCGCCCGGTAATGCCCTGAAAAACCAGCCGACCGAGGCCAGGGAGATAGAACACGTTCTCGATGATGATGGCACCGGCGAGGAGGAACGAGAACTGCAGCCCGACAATGGTCAGCACCGGGATCAGGGCGTTCTGCAACGCATGGCGCCAGAGCGTCTGCCGGCGGCTAAGGCCCTTGGCGCGCGCGGTGCGGACATAATCCTCGCCCAGTGTGTCCAGCAGCGCCGACCGCATCACGCGCGCAAGGATCGACGCCTGCGGCAAGGCCAGCGCCACAGCCGGCAAGACAAGTGAACGCAGTGCCTGCACCGGATCCTGCCAGCCGGGGAACCCGCCGGCGGAGAACCAGCGCAAACCAATTGCAAATACAAGCACAAGCAGCATGGCGAACCAGAAGTTCGGCAAGGCCACACCAATCTGGGTGGCTGCCATGATGCCGACATCAGTCGGACTGTTGCGTCGCGTAGCGGCGATGATGCCAACAGGAAACGCGATGAGCATCGACAGAAGTAACGCGAATACCGCGAGCGGAATGGATACACCAATACGGTCGATCACCAAGCCGCTGATCGGCACTTTGTAAGTATAGCTTGTGCCAAGGTCGCCCTGCAGCAGCCCGAGCAGCCAGTCGAAATAGCGCGTCCACAGCGGTGCATCTAGCCCAAGTGCACTGCGGAGCTTCGCAACAGCTTCCGGCGTCGCGTTAAGCCCAAGCATGAACTGGGCGGGATCGCCAGGGAGCACCTCAAGAAGAAGGAAGATCGCTAGACTCGCCAGCAATAGGCTGATGGCCAACGACATCAGGCGGCCAACGGTATAGCTGATCACGTAAAAAAGCCCCGGTTCGGCATGCGAGACACACCGAACCTCGCCTTGGAGCGTCGCGGCGTGGCGCTCACGGTTCCCAATACACAGCCGTGACGTCAGTCGCGGGGGTGGGCTGATTCTGCCACAACCCCTGCAGCTTGGCGTTCTCGACGCCCACCTTGGCGAGTTCGAACAGGAACCCGGCCGCATAGTTTTCGGCGAGATTTCGCTGAGCGGCCTGCAGCAACTCTGTCCGCCTCTTCGGATCGGCGGTTACATCGAGCTCAGAAATGATCCTCTTAAACTCGGCGTTGGCGTAGTTGAAATAGTATCCGTCACGAGCGAAGATGCCGATGTCGTTTGGCTCGACATGCGAGATAATGGTGAGATCATAGTCCCTGCCAGTGAACACCTCGGATATCCACTGCGCCCACTCGAGATTAGTGATCTGTGTCTTGATGCCAACCGCCGCAAGCTGCTGGGCAATGATCTCGCCGCCCTTGCGGGCGTAGCCGTCGACCGGCGGCAGCTTGAGTGACAGCGTCAAGTCCGTCGCACCGGCCTCGGCCAGCAATGCCTTGGACCTCGCGGGGTCGAAGGCGGATAGCGCCGTGAGATCCACATAGGCTGGGTTCGCCGGGGACAGGAACGTACCGATCGGTACGCCGAACCCGTTCATCGCGCCGTCGATGATGTCCTGCCGGTTGATGGCATGAGCGATCGCCTCGCGCACCTTTACGTTGTCGAGCGGCGGCTTGGCATTGTTGATCGCAAGAATGGTTTCGCCTTCGGTGGACCCGACCACCACGCGGAAGCGCGGATCATTCTCGAACTGCTTGATCGCTTCGGTCGCTGGGAAATACGGGAACGCATCGACATCGCCGGCCTGAATGGCCGCGAAGGCCGCGGTGGGGTCGCCGATGAACTTGAAGATCACGCTGTCAAGCCTTGCTGGCGCGCCCCAATAGGCCTGGTTTTTCTCAAGCGAAATCGTCGACCCTTCGATGCGGTCGCGGAAGAAGAACGGCCCGGTTCCGATGGGATTGACCTTGTTGTTCGCGGCACTCTCCGGCGCCACCATCACCGCATCACCCCAAGCGAGGTTGTAGAGCAGATTGCCGTCGGGCCGGCTGAGATCAACCTTCACCGTCAAAGGATCGACGACAGTGACTGCCTTGATGCTGGCGTAGAGCGCTTTCTGAGCGTTCAGGCTGTCCGCAGCGTTGATGCGATCGAGCGAGAACTTGACGTCGTCAGCATCGAAACTCGAACCATCGTGGAAGGTTATGCCTGCATGCAGGTGGAAGGTGTAGGTTAGCCCGTCGGGTGAGATATCCCAGGATTTCGCGAGGCTCGGGACGATCGTCCCGTCGGCCGCAAATCGCGTGAGGCCTTCGAAGACATTGGCGTAGAGCACATCATCGACCGCCGCCGCAGCTTCCGCGGTAGGGTCCAGACTCGGAGGCTCAAGCGGCAGGCCGATATTCACGTCGGTCCGAACCTGAGCCAGCGCAGGCACGGCCGAAAGCTGCGCTGCGAAGGCGCCGACAATTGCCGCTGCCGCAAGAAACGTCTTCATGATCTTCCCTTCCCAGGCACCGGCTTCCGTTTCGGCACCACGCGCATACTACTGTCGCTTTTGTGACATGAAAACCAATCGCATTGGAGCCCTTTACCCCGTTCCTGCGCGTGAAGGAAACTTTGTTGTAGGAAACGCCCTGCCTGCGGCGAAGGCAGCCGCAGCCTCCGCGCCTTGGTGTCGATGTAGCCCGCATCTGTCTTGCTTGAGCATCAAGGATGTGCCCTTCTCCAACGCGATTGGGGCTGGCAATGGCTTTCTCGATTTTGCCCAAAGGGGCGCCGGACATTCTCTACGTCATGGCGGCTGAGCCGGAATATGGCCCGGCTTTGCGCACCCGCATCACACCGCTGATGATCGGCGTCGGCCCGGTGGAAGCAACTCTCAACCTCACTCGCGCGCTGGCAAAGCTTGAAGCCACAGACCGGTTGCCAGCGCTCGTGGTGAGCCTTGGCTCGGCTGGTTCGCACAGCCTGCCACAGACTGGCGTCTTCCAGGTGAGTTCCGTATCCTACCGCGACATGGACGCATCACCATTCGGCTTTGCCAGGGGAACCACGCCCTATCTCGACCTTCCCGCCATCGTACCCTTGTCGCCCATGGTTGCCGGCCTGCCGAAGGCGACGCTCTCCACCGGGGCGAACGTCATGTCGGGCGCGCTGAACTATGCGGCCATAGGGGCGGACATGGCGGATATGGAGACTTTTGCCGTGATGCGAGTCTGCCAGACCTTCGGTATCCCGCTGATCGGCCTGCGCGGAATCTCCGACGGGGACAAGAAGGTCGAGAGCCTGACCGACTGGACGCAGTATCTGCATGTGATCGACGAAAAGCTGTCCGAAGCTGTCGACAAGATCGAACGCGCTTTCGCCCTTGGGCAACTCGTCTAGCCTTTGGACTTGGCGCGTCGCGACCTTCGCCAGTTGGTCCACTTTCGCTGACCCCAGAGGGTCACACGGTTCATCGGCCCTTGCAGGACGGGCAGATCCAAGGCAATCAGCAAGAGGCCGAGCGGAAGCATCCATATGCCGAGAACTGGTAGAAAACTAAACACGCCCCCAAGTATCAGCAGCATTCCGAGAGGAACACGGACAAAGCGCGACGATGGCCGCCTGATCCAGGACAAAAATCCGGATGCCGCCGGTACGCTCTTTTCGATGCGATCGAACTGACGGTTCAGTCGGGCGGTCTGCTTGCTCACGTGGGTCCTCCGTGCTCACTCGGCTGAAATGGGGAGCGTTTCGGAAAACGCAATACCCGCGCGCGGTTTGCAGCAACCTGCTGACGCTACGCAACCAGAAGCCGGGGCCAGTCGTTCCTTGCCCACAACAAGGGATGTGACGTCATGAGCACCGGTATTCTCTCGATTCTCGATATCTCCCGTCGCCATGGCGGCGGCGTTCCGCATCGCGTCGCAGACGGGATCAAGTCCGCTGCCGATGTTGCACTGCACGAGGCCGTCAGAGCAGCCGGCTTCCTGCGGCACGAGGCAAGGCTGCCATTGCTTCAGCTGAAGCAAGACCCACTCCCCGCTTTGGTCGCACTGGTTGGGGCACTTTGCGCGCTGCGCCTCCTGACACGAAGCTGACGCTGACCTTTACAGGTTTCTTTACCCTAGCGGGGGCAAGGTGCCGCAGTGGCAGGTCTTTGGGCCGGCTCCTGTTTGTACCTGCGTATTGGTGTCGCCTTGTCCCGCTCGTTCCGGCTGTTTCTGGGTCTGGCCGCCCTCGCCTCGCTATTGGGCGGCTGCTCGCTTGATGCTTTCAGCAGCCTGTCATCACGTGACTGCCTCGCTCGCGCCATGTATTTCGAATCCAATCGCTCCAGTGAAGACGGTATGCTGGCCGTCGGCACCGTCGTGATGAACCGCAGCGCTGACAAGGCCTATCCCCGAACGGTTTGCGGCGTCGTTGGACAGAAAAACCAATTCGCTCCGGGTGTTCTGTCCAAACCGATGACCGAAAAAACCTCACGGGCCCGTGCCTATTTCGTGGCCGACAAGGTGCTGGCTGGCGCGCGGCACCAGACGCTTGGCCCGAACGTCAAGCACTTCCACACTGCAGGCTACAGCTTCCCCTACAAGAACATGTTCTATGTGCTTGAGGCAGGCGGCAACAATTTCTACGAGAAGCGCAAGCCGGGCACCTTCGAGAACAACCCGTTCCTGGAGCTCGCCTACTTCTAGCCGGCAAAGTCTCCATTGCTTGAGGGAGCATGGATGAATGCCGACGCGCGTGGATTGACAGCGTCTGCTCATTTCGTAGGACGTTTGCGCTGTCGCTGCAAACGCTAGTTCAAGCGCTTGAGACGCTACGTCCTTCCGACGCCTTGGGTCTCAGACCACTGGCCTGAGTAGTGCAAGCTAGATCGTGAAGCCGAAGAACGTCGTCAGCAGGTACAGCGTCGCAAAGACAAGTGCCCATACGACCCCCCATACGATCACGATCGAGGCGAGCCCGACGAAGGCGCCGATCATGACCCACAGCCCGTCCCGCTGCAGAAGCCCCAGCGACATGATGCTAAGGGCGACCGACGGCAACATGTTGCCGAGCGGAATAGGCAAGAACAGAACGATCGCGAGCACGACGCAGAGCAACCCAACGAGGTTGATGCTGGGCTGCCGCGCGAGGAACGCGAAGCGCGGCCGCATGATGCCCTCGGCGCGCGCCAGCCAGGGAACAATCGTGGCCACGACGCGCTGAAACTCCGTTCGGCTCAGTGAGCGATTCGTTATGAGGCTTGGCAACCAGGGCCGCATGCCCAGCATCAGTTGCGCCGTCAGAAACAGCAACGGTGCGCCAAGGATGGCGGAGACACCGGGCGGCATAGGCAGGGCATTCGGGACGGCGAAAATAAAGATCAAGGCACCCAGCGCGCGCCCGCGCAGGGCTTCCAGAAGGTCTCCAACGGAAATACGTTCTCCGCCGTCATTGGCTGCGATAGCCGTAAGCAGCTCCGAAAGACGAAGGTGCTGGTCGTCTGTGACGGCGGCGACAGCGTCGGCGTCGATGGCTGGGCGATTGTCGAGCTTGGTCATTGCCGGGAGTTTTCCTGAGATTCCCCGGAAACGCAACCTCGCTCACCTCATGCAGCCGGCAGGTGGCAGATCAGAAATCGCCACCCGAGTCGAAATCACCGCCCTCGCCACCGCCGCTCCAGTCCGATTCGCCACCGGGATCGGCGCCCGCAGGCTCAGACCCCGTGTCAGACGCCTGAGCCGAACCGGCTCCCAGCATCGAGCCTATGGCGCTACCCAGCAGTACGCCGCCCGCGACGCCTAATGCAGTCTGAGCAGCCCCTTCGAGAAAGCCGCCGCCCCTGCGCCCGCGGCCGCGCTCGGTATCTCGGTCCCAGGGGCTTGTGGCGCGCTGCGGATAAGCATCGCCCTGCACACGTCGGCCATTGTCGCGATCGAACAGCCCCCCAAACAGCCCCCCGCCCTGCCGCCCGCGCGTCTGGGCTTCAAGCTGCTCAATGCGGGCCTGCGCCTGCTCCAGCGCCTGCTGCTGCACAATCACCGTCTGTGCGAGGTAATAGGAGGCTGCGGGCAGCCGGCGAATCTCCGCGGCAATCAGCGCCTCGGCCTCCTGATCACGATCCGGGGCCCGCCGCTCAGCCTCGGCAAGGCGCTCGAACAAGCCCGCGATGGCGCGGCGATCATCGTCGTTGAGCATCATGGTCACCTGTGTCTATGTCAGACAGATGGTCGCCGCTGGCGCTCCCAACAATGGTACTGACCCGGAAAATCCGACAGTCTCCGCGACTTGTGAACTTGTGCATTGACCGGAAGTGGCACAATGCGAAACTCCTGCGACTATCGTGGAGACGAACATGGCCGACTCCGACCTTCCTGAAGACAGCAAGCTGACCCGCACCAAATCGAAGTGGGCCGAACTGGGAAAGTTCCTGACCGGTCGCCAGAGCCGGCCCGAGGACGATCGGCTGCCGCCCGGCCAGCATCTCGTCAAGAACTGGCCCGTGCTCGATCTTGGCCAGACGCCGAACGTTCCCAAGGAGGTGTGGCGGCTCGACATAGCGGGCCTGGTGGACAAGCCGCAAACCTGGGACTTCAAGGGCCTGTTGGGCATGCCGCAGTCCCATCGCGTTACGGACATCCACTGCGTCACGACGTGGTCGCGCTACGATAACCGCTGGGACGGCGTAACGACCCACGACCTGATGGACGCGGTAGGTGTGAAAGACACAGCGCGCCGTGTCCTTTTCACCAGCAATGACGGCTACACCACAAACATGGCGATCGAGGATTTCGCCAACCCTGACGTGATGGTTGTCCATAGCTGGGAAGGCGAGCCGTTGACGCTCGAGCATGGCGGTCCGGTGCGGCTCGTCGTACCGCACCTCTATTTCTGGAAAAGCCCGAAATGGCTGCGTCGCATAGAGTTTGTCGAAGCTGACAAGCGCGGCTTCTGGGAGGTCCGCGGCTACCACAACCATGCCGACCCTTGGACGGAAGAGCGCTATAGCTGAGTCGAGGCTCTCAGGTGATCCATACCCGCGCGTAGGGCGGCAGCGCCACGACATCGCCGGGCGTGTCGACGCGCGCCCCGCTCAACTCGTCCCAGAAATTGCGCGCCCCTGTCTCTGCCACCCAATGGCGTGGAACCGGCAGCCAGTTCTCGGTGAAGTTGAACAGGGCCACCAGCGCTCCGGTTGGGCTCGACCGGCGAAATGCGAAGACGCCATCAACGCCGCAGTCGACAATCTCGGTCGGGTTGTTGCCATGCAGATGCGCCGTTGCCCTGCGTCGCGCCATGATCCGGGTTATGCCGGTGAAGATCTGGCCCTCGAGGGTCGTCTGGTCGTGCCGATGGCCGGCTCTTTCCCAGTCCATCCGCGGGCGGTGCAGCCAGCGGCTGTCGTGGCTGAGGTGCGGATCATGCTTGTAGCTCGGGTCGTTCAGCATCCCGAGTTCGTCGCCCATGTAGAGCAATGGCACGCCGCCAAAACTGGCGATCAACGCATGCCCCAGCAAGATACGCTGCACGGCAAGAGACATGGCGGACATATCTTTGTTGGCGATGGCGGTCTCGAGACCGCATAGCGACGCCAGCGAGCCATTGGTACGCCGATCGCCAGTCAGCGGATTGGCCTGGAACACACTTCCACGGGCAAAGGTGCCGGGAAAACCGCCCTCGTAAAAGTCCGCGAGGTAGTGCCGATGCGCTGCACCGGAGATCCCAACAGCCCCGGCGTCTTCGTCCGTTACTGCCCAGCCGATATCGTCATGGCAGCGCAGGTACGTACCCCAGGTCGCGTTTTCGAACCGCGTCGGGAAGTGGCTGCGCAGCACATGCGTCATCAGCTTCGTGCTGCGCGTTGCGAGCGCAGACCAGAACTGCACCATCAGTGAGTTATGGTATGCAAGGTTTCCCTCGCGTCCGCTGTGCTCGCCCACCCCCAGATAGGGGATGAGTTGCTTTGGCGCGACGATCGCCTCTTCCTTGTGGATCAGCGCCGGCGCCGCGATGCGGCTTGCAGCCCTCAGCGCATGAAGAATCTGATGCACCTCCGGCTCGTTCTGGCACTGTGTGCCCGGCCGCTTCCACATGAAGGCCACTGCATCCAGCCGGACGATTTCGACGCCGGTGTTGGCGAGAAACAGCATGATGTCGACGATTTCGACAAACACGTCGGGGTTCGACCAGTTGAGGTCCCACTGGTGCTCGTTGAAGGTCGTCCAGACCCACTTCTTCGCGTCGTCGTACCAGGTGAAATTGCCGGGCGCATGTTCGGGGAATATTTCGAGCAGCGTCTTTTCGTACATGTCCGGCTGGGTGCGGTCGTCGAACATCCAGTAGTAGGCTTGGTATTTCGGATCGCCTGCCCGCGCCTTCCGGGCCCACTCATGCTCCTTTGCCGTGTGGTTGAGCACCAGGTCGACGCAGGTGCTGATGCCTTTGTGGCGCAGCGCGGTCGTGACGCGCTCGAGATCGGCCATGGTGCCGTAGCGCGGGTCGATCTGCCGGTAGTCCATGACGGAATAACCACCGTCGCTATCCCCCGGCCTCGGCATCAGGCACGGCATGAAGTGCACGTAACTGGCGCCGATTTCCTCAAGATAGTCGAGTTTCTTCAACACACCCTTCAGGTTGTCGTTGAAGCGGTCGAGGTAGAACACGTAGCCCAGCATGTCGGGCCGCTGGAACCAGTCGGGCTCAAGGTCGCGCTTCAGATCGTGCAGCCGCAACGCCGGGCTGCGCTTTGCCCAGGCATCAGCAAGGTGCGTCGACAGCGACAGCAGCATGCTTTCGAATTCAGGCAAGTGGCCGTAGAGCACCTGCAGCGGCCCGTAAAGATCAGCGAAACTGCGCTTGAAGCGCAGAGCGAACACATCCTGATCGTGCTGGTCAAGTTTCTTCAGGCTGGCCATCGCCGTGGCCAAAGCTGTGTCCATCAATCGCTGCACATCATCCTCCCGTCCTGGCAGAAGGGGCGTGCGCGGCTTCTTCTCCTGCCTCTTGTCGACCGGAGGCGCAGGCGGCATAGCCCGCGGCGTCTCCGGTGCCGTGGCCAAAGACTAGCACGCGAACTCATGCGTACCAGTCCCCAAACCGCACGTCAGGCCGTGAAGTCGCGCTTGCCGATCGGCACGCCGTTGTGGCGAAGCAACGCATAAGCCATGGTGATGTGAAAGAAGATTTGCGGCAGCGCGTTGTGCAGCGCGTGCTCGAGGGCGTTCACGCTCGTTTCCTCGTTGCGGAACTTGAGGACGATCGTCTTCTCCTCGACGCCAGCCAGATCTGTCTCACTGAACTCGGCAACATAGTCGAGCGCCTTCTTCACCCGCGCACGCAAGTCACCGATGGTCACTTCGGTATCTTCCCACGAGGGCGGGGTGCGGCCGGTCAGCCGCGCCAGCAGGAACTTGATGCGGTCGGTGGACGACTGAACCTGGAAGGTCAGGGGCAGCATGTCCGGCGCAAGGCGCGCCTGGCCCAGGACCTCGGGCTTGATTTTGCGCTCCTCGACAAAGCCCTCGGCCTTGGCCAGCATATTGTCGAGGTTAGTCAGGTAGCGCGCGAGAACCGGAACAGTCAGCGCGTACATCGAAATTGTCATTGAGCTTCCCCTGGAGCAGTTCCGATCACTTCATCGGAGCCCAACGATATAGCTGCAGTGACTGTGGGGCTCCAGCACCGTCGTGATTGCCTAGGCAATCGGAGAGGTTCAAGCTTGCCGCTCAACCTAACCACTGCGAGGCTCGGAGGCGCCATGGACAATGAGGTCGCACTGTTTCTGGAAAACAAGGCGGGAACAGATCGCTTGGACGACGCCCGCGCCTTGTTGAGTTTGATCGAGGCCGTGGCAGGAGAGCCCGCCCGGATGTGGGGCTCCTCGATCGTCGGCGCAGGACGCTATCACTATCGATACGACAGCGGCCGAGAAGGAGACGGCAGCCTTGCCGCGTTCTCTCCAAGGTCGAACGAGTTCGCGATCTATCTCACAGGGCTGGATCTACCAGGCATGGCTGAGCAGGCTGTGCCTTTGCTCGCGCGGCTCGGCCCGCACCGCATGGGAAAGGCGTGCCTTTACCTGAAGCGGCTCGACAGGATCGACAGGGCCGCCCTGCTGGACCTGCTTCGTCTGTCGGCGGATGCCCTGCGGCAACAATACCCGCAAGACGAATAGGGCGATGAAAAACAAAAGCCGCAGCGCCGAAACGACGCTGCGGCCGAGAGAAGCGCCCGCCACACTGTTGAGGGCTTGGGGGCAGCGGCAGGCAACTTCCCGTCGTTCACCGGTGCATGGGTCGTTTGCAGTGATCCAGTGAACTGCCTCTACAGATGGTGTCACAATGCGGCAGAAAAAGGCTGGCTCACCGCCAAGTGATCTTCATGAAATCCCCGTAAGGCAGCGAGTTGCCATGCCACGCCGGAACGCCTAAGGATCGCCGGCAACCGGTCCAGCCGATTGCGAGACAAGATGGAAATCCTGAGCCCGACGCCCCTGCCAACCAAGGCCTTCACCGACCCGGAAGGGGCGTGGACCTATGTGGCGGAAATCTACCGGCGCAATACAGGGTTCATCCACGACCAGTTGCTGAAGCTGACCGAAGGCAGCGTCCCCCGGGGTCGCGTCCGTGCCTTTTATCCCGAAGTACAGGTCACCTCGAAGAGCTACGGCAAGCCGACCAGTACGCTGCCCTTCGGATTTCTCCACACACCCGGCATTTATCGTACGACGATCACTGCACCGGACCTGTTCCGCAACTATCTGATCGAGCAGTTTCGCGTGATCCTTGCCAACCACGGCGGCACGATCGACGTGGGCGAGTCGACAACGCGTATTCCGCTGCACTTCGCCCTGCCGCAAGGCGCACGGATCGACGGCGAGGCGATTGCGGCACTGCCCATTCCGCTTAGGGACCTGTTCGACGTGCCTGACCTGCACGATACCGACGACGAGATCGCGAACGGCACCTTCGTCCCACCAATGGGCGGACCCTACCCGCTGGCCCATTTCACCGCGCCGCGCGTCGACTACTCGCTCCAGCGGCTATCGCACTATACCGGCACCGATGCCGACCATTTCCAGAACTTCGTGATCTTCACGAACTACGCCTTCTACATGGATGAGTTCGCGCGGCTGGCGCAACGGTACATGACCGATGGGCATCCGGACTATGAGAGCTTCGTCGAGCCGGGCGGCTTCGTGACGCACAATGCGCGGCTCGGCGGCGGCACGTCCGGAACCCGCACGACTCGCGTGCCCCAGATGCCGGCGCTGCACCTCACCATGCCGCGCAATCGCGGCATCACCATCGTCAACATCGGCGTTGGGCCCTCCAACGCAAAAACCGCAACCGACCACATCGCTGTCCTTCGCCCGCATGCCTGGATTATGCTCGGGCATTGCGCTGGCCTGCGCAACTCACAGGAGCTTGGCGACTACGTGCTCGCCCATGCCTACCTCCGCGAAGACCATGTACTCGATGCAGACCTGCCGGTGACGGTGCCGATCCCCGCACTGGCGGAAATCCAGGTCGCGCTGGAACGCGCCGTCGGCGAGATCACGCATCTCGAAGGGCTCGAAACCAAGCGCATCATGCGCACCGGCACTGTCGCAACCTTCGACAACCGCAATTGGGAACTGCGCGACCAAGCGGAGATCACCCGGCAGCTCAGCCAGAGCCGGGCGGTGGCGCTCGATATGGAATCGGCCACAATCGCCGCCAACGGCTTCCGCTTCCGCGTTCCCTACGGCACCCTGCTCTGCGTCTCCGACAAGCCGCTGCATGGCGAGTTGAAGTTGCCGGGCATGGCGTCGGAATTCTACCGCACGCAGGTCACCCGCCACTTCCAGATTGGTATGCGCGCTATGGAAATCCTGCGCGACCAACCTCCCGAGAAGCTGCATTCACGCAAGCTTCGAAGTTTTGCCGAGACGGCATTCCAATAGCCCCGAACCAGAGCGGCGAAGAGAATTATGGGCGACCTCTACGAGCAGTTCCTGAGCCGCACCGATCTGACGATCGACAAGTGGCACCACTATTTTCCAGTATACGAGGCCTATCTGGAGCGGTTTCGCGGCAAGGCACCGCGTTTGCTTGAGATCGGCGTTCAGAATGGCGGGTCGGCCCGTTTATTCGCCGACTGGCTTGGTGAAGGGACCCGGGTGACCGGCCTCGACGTCGATGCGAACTGCACCAAACACGCAATCCCCGGCCGGATCGACATTGAGATCGGTGACCAGAGCAACCGGGAGGTCCTGGCTAGTCTGCAGCAACGCCGGGGGCCCTGGGACATCGTCATAGACGATGGCGGGCACACCAATCTGCAGATCATAAACTCCTTCGAAGTGCTGTTCCCACAGCTGCCGGATGGCGCGGTGTACATTATCGAGGATACGCACGCGCATTGGATGCACAGCGTCTATCGCGACCACCCTAAGGGCCTGAGTGTGGTGCATCTCGTCGCCGAACTCTTCACCATGCTGCATGGCTGGACCGGGTCGATGGAACGGCACAACCACTGGCGGACCGCGCCGGAAGCACGGACAGGTGCGACACCAGCGCCATACCTGACGCGTCACGTGGGTGCCGTGCACCTATATGATTCCATGATCGTGGTAGAAAAGACCAAGCGCGACGAACCATTTTCTGAATTGAGATTGGCCGGCCAGTCGCGCAGCAGCACCTACCGCAACAAATGAGTCTGAATGGTCGTCAGGCGGCTGGTATCGGCATGTGGCCCATGGAACGATACGTGGCGAAGCTTGGCACCCGCACGAGGCTGGAATGACTACAGATCCGCTGAACGAAGAGCTTGGGCCGGACGCTGTGGTGGAACCGGGCACCCACGTGATCGACAGCGGGGACGACGCGACCGCCGGTACGAACCTGCCGCCCGAGCCGAGCACCAAGCCATCGAAGCGGATCGCATCCGCCATAAGCGGCAAGCGCTACAGGAAGCGCGATCTGATGCGCGTCGACCAGTTGCGACCATCGCTTGCCGAGTTCATCCGCAGAGACTTCCCGGATCTGCCAGACGACGCCATGGTGAGCCTTAGGGAACTGGCGCGCTACCGCTTGCGCTATACCGAGGACCTGCTGCAGCAGGAACATGGCGAGTTCACCGAACTCGACCGGCAGGTGGCCGAGAGCATTGCCAGGCAAGATACGATTGCCGAGAATACAGAAGAAGAGTTCGAGGAGCACCGGACCTTCGGCGACGTCGTCGCTGACCATCTCGCCGCATTCGGCGGCAGTTGGTGGTTCCTGCTCAGCTTCCTCGCTGTGCTGGCGATCTGGATGGCGGCGAACGTCATTGCCGGCGTCTACGCCTTCGACCCCTATCCGTTCATCCTGCTGAACCTGTGTCTATCGTCCATCGCAGCTGTGCAGGCACCGATCATCATGATGAGCCAAAAGCGGCAGGAAGCGAAGGACCGCCTGCGCGCTGACAACGACTATCGGGTCAATCTCAAGGCCGAACTCGAAATCCGCCACCTGCACGAAAAGCTCGATTATCTGATCTCTCGGCAATGGCAGCGGCTCGCCGAAATCCAGCAGCTCCAGATGGAGATGATGCACGAGGCAACCGATGCACAGCGCCGGAGGCGTCCGGCGCCGGCTCCCCGCAGGCCGGCGGCCAAACGGCGTCCGACCAAGCCGACCGATCAGGCCGGCACGTAGTCGATCTCGAGAAACTCCGCGACCTCGCGTTCCCAGCGCTCCTTCACGAAGCTCACGTGCTTGGGATGCGCATCGTAGGTTGCATAGGCAGCCTTGTCGGCGAACTCCATGGAAAACCCGAAGGAATAGCTGTTCTTCGGGCTTACCTGTCGGAGGACTTCAAACTTCTGCACCACCGGGATATCCGCCAGCACCTGCGCGTCCCGCAGGAATGCCTTTTCCTTCAGTGATCCTGCGGCATGGCGCAGGTTGAAGATCACAGTGTGGCGTATCATTGCCGTCCCTCGCCCAAAGCTACCGCTTCACTTGCCGCAATTGCGGCCATGTTGACGATTCCCCGACTGGTCGTCGAGGGAGCAAGAATATGCGCGGGCGCCTTCGGACCCATCAAGATCGGACCGACGGCGAGGGCGTTGGTCATTTCCTTGAGCAGGGTCATGGACAGGTTTGCGCTGTCGAGGTTCGGAAAGAGCAACAGGTTTGCTTCGCCACTGAGCACCGAGTCCGGCACATAACGCTCCCGCAACTCCTGATTCAGCGCGACGTCGCCCTGCATTTCGCCCTCGACGATCATGTCGGGCGCCGCGTCCTGCAGCTTGCGATAGACCTCGCGCATCTTGAACGCGGAGTCGCCATCGCGGGAGCCAAAGTTGGAATAGCTCAGCAGTGCGGCACGGGCCTCGATGTTGAAGCGCTTCAGGTGGTTGCGGGCCTGAAGGGCGATCGACACCAGTTGGTCGGGCGTCGGGTCCATGTTCACATAGGTATCGGCGAGGAAGAACACGCCGCGCGGCATGATGAGCATCGAGAGCGCGGAAACATCCTCGACGCCATCCTGCAACCCGATGACCGAGCGGATGTCGCGAACGTGCTTGATGAAGCGCCCCTGGAAACCACAGAGCATCGCATCGGCTTCGCCCCGCTTCACGGCAAGGGCAGCAATCACCGTGGTGTTGGTGCGTACGATAGTGCGTGCAATGTCCGGCGTCACGCCAGACCGGCCGACCAGAGAGTGGAACAACGTGACATAATCACGGTAGCGCGGATCATCCTCGGGATTGACGATCTCGAAGTCGCGACCTGGCCGGATGGTGAGACCGAAGCGCTCAAGGCGGTTCTCGATAACCTGCGGACGTCCGATGAGAATCGGCTGGGCGAGGCGATCCTCGATCAGCACCTGCGCGGCGCGCAGTACGCGCTCGTCCTCGCCATCGGCAAACGCGATGCGCTTGCCCGAACCCTGCACCCGGTCGATGACGGGCTTCATCACGAGGCCGGAGCGGAACACGAAACGGTTCAGGCTGTCGTGATAGGCTTCGAAATCGGTGATCGGTCGCTTGGCGACGCCGCTATCCATGGCTGCGCGCGCCACGGCCGGCGCGATGCGGAGGATAAGCCGCTGGTCGAACGGGTTCGGGATGATGTGGTCAGGCCCATAGACCGCCGGATGGCCTGATGGCGACACTTCCAGGCCAGGGTCATGCGCCAGCTTGGCGATCGCCTGGACCGCTGCAAGCTTCATTTGCTCGTTGATCGCCGTCGCGCCGACATCGAGAGCGCCGCGGAAGATGTAGGGGAAGCAGAGGACGTTGTTGACCTGGTTGGAATAGTCCGACCGGCCTGTGCAGACCATCGCGTCGGATCGCAATTCCTTGGCAACCTCCGGCATGATCTCGGGCACCGGATTGGCGAGCGCGAGGATCAGCGGGTTCTTCGCCATCCGCGCCAGCATCTCGGGCTTGAGAGCACCTGCCGCGGATAGGCCGAGGAAAATATCGGCACCATCGAAGACCTCGGCCAGCGACGTGGCTTCGGTATCGTGCCGGCAGAACTTGCCGCGCCATTTGTCGTTGACGTCGTTCCGCCTGTAGGTGAGTAGCCCATCCTTGTCGGCGACCCAGATGTTTTCGATGCGTGCGCCGAGCCCGAGCAGAATGTTGAGGCAGGCGATAGCCGCCGCCCCGGCGCCGGACGTACAGATCTTCACGTCCTCGATCTTCTTCCCGCTGAGCTCAAGCCCGTTCAGCACCGCGGCGCCAACTATGATGGCGGTACCATGCTGGTCGTCATGGAAAACGGGAATCTTCATCCGCTCGCGCAGCGCTTCCTCGATCTCGAAGCACTCGGGTGCCTTGATATCCTCGAGATTGATGCCACCGAAAGTGGGTTCGAGCGGCCTCACCACCTCGATGAATTTCTGGGGATCGGTCTCGTCCACCTCGATATCGAAAACGTCGATGCCGGCGAATTTCTTGAAGAGGACCGCCTTTCCCTCCATTACCGGCTTTGAGGCCAGGGCACCGATGGCGCCAAGCCCGAGCACCGCGGTACCGTTGGAAATGACGGCGACGAGATTTCCGCGCGAAGTGTACTTCGTCACTGCATCCGGATCGGCGGCGATTTCCTCGCACGGGGCGGCGACGCCCGGCGAATAGGCAAGGCTTAGGTCTCGCTGGTTGCCGAGCGGCTTTGTCGCCTGAATCTCCAGTTTCCCGGGCTTGGGATACTGGTGGAAATGCAGCGCTGCGTCGCGCAGCGCTTTCTTGGCGTCAGTGGCGTCGGCCATGTCTCGCTCCCGGTGTTGCGGTGAGTGAGTGCCATTAAACGCCGCGCTTGAAAAGCAGCCTGCTGCGAACGTGCGACGAATGCATCACGCCGCAGTGACGGTCTGCTGCGGCGCGGGCTCTTCGGCTTCCGACTTTTGGTCGATCATGTGGGCATTCACCGCCCGAGCGAAGTTGCAGTAGGCCTTTGCCTTCAGCGGCGGCGCGAACAGATACCCCTGTGCCATCACGACGCCCCGGGCCCGCAGGTAGACGGCCTGCTCCTCGGTTTCGACGCCTTCCGCGATAACGTCGGTCCCCAGTTCGCGCGACATGTTGATGAGCCCGTCGAGCACCGGTACCTGCTGCACGCCGGTCTTGATCATGTCGACGAACACCCGGTCGATCTTGATGATGTCGACCCCGAGCGTCTGCATGTAGGCGAGGTTGGAATGGCCTGTGCCCGCATCGTCCATAGCTAACCGGCAGCCAAGCGCATGCAGTCCGGCAATGACGCTCTTTGTATGCGGGTGTTTGTCGATCGGGCTTCGCTCGGTGATTTCGAATACCAGTTGCCGGAATTTGAGCGCCGATGGGCTGAAGATATTGTGGACGTCCTCAACGATGCGGTTGTCGCGGAAATGCCCCTCGAAGAGGTTTATCGACACCTTGAGGCCGGGCACGAGCCGGTTGAGCTCGTCGAGATCCTGCGACACCTGGTGCATCAGGCTCACGGTCATCGGAATCGCGAGGCCCGTCGTCTCGGCATATTCGATGAATAGGCCTGGCTGAACAATTTCGCCGCTGCGTTTCTCCCAGCGACACAGGACTTCGCAACCAGCAAGCTGCCCGGTTCGCAGGTCAATCACCGGTTGATAGTAGGGCCGAATCTCACCAAGCGCGATGGCGCGCTCGAGATCGAAGGCCGGCAATTCATTGCGACGCACGAAACGCAGAGCGACCAGTAGCCAGGTACCGAAGGACAGGCAGGTGAGAAGTGTGAAGGCCGTGTCGAGAACGCCATAGCCTGCTCGGGCATTGGCGAAGGGTAAGGCGGCACTTACGCGGATGGGCAGGTCTCCCGCCAGCGCCGAGGCCTCCAGATACTCGGTGCCCGAACGGGCATCGTAGGTCGCCGCATCCCCCATCTCGGAAATCAACGTGCCATCCGTCAGTTGCAGCCGCACCATTGAGCCCGTCGCGAAGCCTTGGATGGTGGATTGGGCCGCCTCAGGCTTGGCGGGCGCAAAGACCGATAGCTTCCGGCCTGCGCCAAACACCAGCGACACCTGCAGCATTGGCAGGTTGGAGGCCCCCACCGTGACCAGTCGCAGCTTCTCGCTGCGACCGGGAATCGCCAGCTCTTCTGACAGCGGGCGGAAGCTCATCGTGCGGCCAAGCGCATCGCAGAACTGCACGCCATTGATGTTTTCGACCAGCACCTGCCGTATGGCGGTGCCCTGCTCGATCAGAAGCCGCGCCTGCTCGACAAAGGCCGGCGAACACAGCGACGGGCCGTTGGAGATGAGTTGCCGGATGTCGCCGAGTGCCTCGTAGGCGGTCGCCTGTACCCGCGAGGCGACCGTTTCGGTTCGTTGCTGCAGATCGGTCCGCTCGCGGCCCCACACATAGATATCGAGAAGGAAGTCGACAGCCATGACGGGAAGGAAGGCCAGTATTGCCGCGACCAGCAACAGGACATTTGAATAGCGCGCGCGCATGCCGACCCCAAGCTACCAGTCAAGTGGTAGCAGTCGTCAATTAAGGCGAGCTTAAAGGGTGGATAGCAACATCGGCGGCCCCGCCCATATACGGGCGGAGCGCCGCTTGGTTGGATCAGGCCCGATCGGCCATGACGCGAATGGCAAGCTCGCGCAGTTGCTTTGGGCTTGCCGGCGCCGGGGCGCCCATCAGCAGGTCTTCGGCCTGCTGGTTCATCGGGAACAGCGTGATCTCGCGCAGGTTCTGCACGCCGCACAGCAGCATCACGACGCGATCGATGCCGAAGGCAGCGCCGCCATGCGGCGGAGCACCGAATTGGAAGGCGCGATAAAGGCCACCGAAGCGATCCTCGACGTCCTGCTTGCTGAGGCCGACCATCTCGAAGGCCTTGACCATTGTGTCCGGCTGCTGGTTTCGAATTGAACCCGAGGCGATTTCGAAGCCGTTGCACACGGCATCATACTGATACGCCTTGATCGACAGCGGATCCGGCCCGTTCAGCGCTTCGAGTCCACCCTGCGGCATCGAGAACGGGTTGTGAGCGAAGTCGATCTTCTTTTCGTCTTCGTTCCACTCATAGAACGGGAAGTCGACGATCCAGCAGAACTTGTACTGGTCCAGTTTGGTCAGGCCGAGGTCCAGACCCACCTTGACGCGCGCTTCGCCGGCGAAGCGGTACATCTTTTCCGGACGGCCCAGCACAAAGAACACTGCGTCGCCATCGGCGAGCCCGAGTTGCATACGAATCGCGTCCGTCCGCTCTGGCCCGATGTTTTTCGCCACCGGGCCGGAGCCGGCACCATCCTTGAAGAAGATATAGCCGAGGCCAGGCTGCCCTGAGGCCTGCGCCCAGGCGTTCATCCGGTCGCAGAACGCGCGGCTGCCGCCGGTAGCCGCCGGGATCGCCCAGACTTCAACCTTGTCGTCGGAGGCGATCTGGTTGGCGAAAACGCCGAAGCCCGAGCCGCGGAAGTGCTCCGTTACGGCCTGCATCTCGATAGGGTTGCGCAGATCCGGTTTATCGGACCCGTAGGTGCGAATGGCCGTGTCATAGGGAATGCGTGGCCACTCGCGGCTGACCGGCTTGCCCTCAGCGAATTCTTCGAAGATTTCAGTCATCACCGGCTGCATCGTCTCCCAGATCTCTTCCTGGGTCACAAAGCTCATCTCCAGATCGAGCTGATAGAATTCGCCGGGCAGGCGATCGGCGCGCGGGTCCTCATCGCGGAAGCATGGAGCGATCTGGAAATAGCGATCGAAACCGGCAACCATCAGCAGTTGCTTGTACTGCTGCGGCGCCTGCGGCAGCGCGAAAAACTTGCCCGGATGAATACGGGACGGAACGAGAAAGTCGCGCGCACCCTCCGGGGACGAGGCCGTGAGGATCGGGGTGGAGTATTCGGCAAACCCGATATCGGTCATGTGCCGGCGCATCGAAGCGATGATTTTGGTCCGCTTGACGATGTTGGCATGCAGCGTCTCGCGGCGCAGGTCGAGAAAGCGGTAGCGGAGCCGGATGTCCTCGGGGTAGTCCGGCTCGCCGAATACCGGCAGCGGCAGGTCGGTGGCAGCGCCGAGCACTTCGAGATCGCGGATGAACACTTCCACGGCACCGGTCGGCAGATTGGGGTTTACCGTCTCGGGCGTACGCGCCTTCACATTGCCATCGATGCGGATGACAAACTCGGCCCGGAGCCGTTCCGCGGCGGAAAACGCCGGCGAGTCGGGGTCGACCACGCATTGGGTGACCCCATAGTGGTCGCGCAAATCGATGAACAGCACGCCACCATGATCGCGGACGCGGTGCACCCACCCCGAGAGACGCACATTATTGCCCACGTCACCGGTCGAAAGTGCGGCGCAGGTGTGGGTTCTGTAGCGATGCATCTCAGCCATTTTGGTCATCTCTTGGGACGGCGGATTCCGGCGCGGGACAAGCGCACCAATGCCTGTCTTTGTCAAGTTGCCCGCCTCGGCACGCCCGCTTTCCGTCACATTCCTGCTGGTGGCAGAGACAATCCCCTGTTATTCACAACCTTCTGGATGCAAAGCGAAAGACGACTATGGAGATGATCGTTTCGACCACCGAGCTTGCGGCGTTCTGCGAGCGGGCAAGTCACTTCGAGTTTGTCACGGTCGATACCGAGTTCCTCCGAGAGACGACGTACTGGCCAAAACTTTGCCTGATGCAGGTCGCAACAGCAGACGAAGCCGTACTGATCGATCCGCTGGCGCCGGACTTGGACCTGTCGCCGTTCTACGCACTTCTGGCCAATGACAAGGTCCGCAAGGTCTTCCATGCGGCGCGTCAGGACATTGAGATCTTCGTGAAGCTCACCGGCAAGGTGCCGGCGAACATCTTCGACACCCAGATTGCAGCATCGGTCTGTGGCTTCGGCGACAGTGTATCCTATGACAACCTGGTGCGTTCGATCACCGGGGTGGAACTCGACAAGTCATCTCGCTTCACTGATTGGTCAGATCGACCGCTGAGTGAGAAGCAGAAGATCTATGCCCTTGCTGATGTGACGCATTTGCGCGACGTATACTTCGCCCTCGTAAAGCAAGTGGACGATTCCGGACGCTGGGATTGGGTCGAGGACGAACTCGCAGTACTCGAATCCATCCACACATACGTTGTGCAGCCCGAGCACGCCTGGGAACGACTGAAGGCCAAGCTGTCGAAGCCACGCGATGTCGCGGCGCTCAAGGCGCTGGCAGCCTGGCGGGAACGCCGGGCACAGGACGGCGACCAGCCGCGCAGCCGCATCATGAAGGACGAGGCGCTGATCGAGTTGGCGCAGCAGCGACCGACGACACCGGAGGCCTTCGACCGGTTGCGTGCGGTACAGCGCGGCTATGGCCGGTCGTCTGCAGCAGCAGAGATCATTGCGATGCTGAAGAGCGTCGAAGCCCTGCAGAAGACCGAGTTGCCAAAGGTGGCGGATCGCCCGCGCGGCCCTTCGCCAAAGGGCGCAGTTGGCGATCTCGTGCGGGTGCTGCTCAAGGCAGTCTCCGAACAGCACGGTGTTGCCTCACGCATCATCGCCACCTCGGATGAAATCGACGCGCTGGTGCTCGACGACAATGCCGACGTGCCGGCGCTCAAGGGCTGGCGGCGGAAGCTGTTTGGGGACAAGGCGCTGGCCATCAAGCATGGCAAGCTCGGTCTCGCAGCAGGCAATGGCGAGGTTATCGAGATCGACATCCTCGACGACGACGAGGAATAGTCACACCTACCCTGCCACGACCCAAGTTGCCTTGATTGCTGCTACGCCGGCAAGCTGATCGAGTCTGGAGCGCAGGTGCTCCCCGTCGAGGAATGCCAGATCGCTGGGCAGAATAAGCCTTAACACGCCCTTTTCCAGCTCGAACCGGACACGTGGCAGGACGCCCGGCATTGCGGCCGACATTGGATAGCCAACGCGGAATGCCGCACCTATCAGCCGTGCCCGCTGGCTGGCGATCGGCCCCGAAAGATCGAGGAGTTCCTGACTGATGAACTTCTGTTTGAGGCCCATATAGCGGACAGCCAGCACCTCGGCGAGGAAGGCCCGCCCCGAATGATCGACACCAGTAAAGTTGCCATAAGCAACAAGATCGACAGCCTGTTCCCCGCGATAATCGGGATGGCCACGCCAGCCAACGTCCGCGAGGAAGCAGCCAACCTCGCGCAAGCGCTTCTCCTCCGGGCTCTCGGGAAGATCGATTGCCTTGAGAAAGCCGCCGGTGAAGGCGATCAGATCGTGCGCATGGCCGGGGGAACGCGAGCGCAGGATAGACAGGTCCTCTGAGGCCTGAACCAACGGATCGACGTTTCGTTCGTCGACTGGCAACTGGCCGAAAAGATACCCTTCGCGGACACCAAGAGCCGAAAAAACGATTGTCTCGAACCTGCCCGATTTGATGACCTCGATCATCACAGCCGCACCATAGGGCACGAGATCGCGCCGGCCGGAGCTGGCAATTTCGGAGCCGGGATAGGGCTTGCCCAGCTCTACCGCGCCGACAATGTCCTCGCAGAGCCTGAGCAAATCGCTGGCCTTGACGGCATAATGCTGGACCATGTGCAGCGGATAGTTGCGCAGTACCTGGTGGACCTTGGCCAGCGACCGCCAAGTGCCGCCGATGGCGCAAAACGCACCGCCCTGCCCCTTGAGGATCTGGGACTTCTTCAACCGCTGCCGCGCCAGCGCCTGCGCCTTTGGCGGCGAAACGCCAGAATCGTCCTGCATGCGGATAACGCCGAGTTCAAAGGTCTCCCCGGTTGCATCGAGGCCGGAGGTGATGACCGACAGCTCTAGACTACCTCCGCCGAGATCGCCCACGACCCCGTCGAAGCCAGGCATGCCCGAAATGGCGCCGAGCGCGGCGAAATGCGCCTCTTCCTCGCCGCTCAGCACCCGGACCCGAGTGCCCATTGTCTGCTCGACGGCGGAAACGAAGCTCTCCGAATTGCTTGCCTCGCGGACCGCGGAAGTCGCCAGGATATGCACCTCGCCAACCTTCATGAGCCGGCAAACCAGCGCAAAGCGCTGAATGGCCGTCAGCGCACGATCGATATTCTCGTAGGCGATGAGGCCGGTCTTCGCGAGGCCGCGGCCGAGGGCACAGGCGGTCTTTTCATTGTAGAGGGTGGTCAAGGAACGGGCGAGCCGCTCATAAACCACGAGGCGAACCGAGTTCGACCCGATGTCGAGCACGGCCACAGGTCGGGCACCCTTGATGCGACCTTGCGCGGTCGGATCGGCATCGACGCCCCAATACTGATTCACTCGTCACTATCCTCGTTGTCGCGCTTGAGGGCGCTGCCGCGCCCCGAGAGGCTGGCATTGGTCATGAAATACTGATGCGCATTGCAGGGCTCCTCACCCTCGCCGGCGCGTATCTTGTCGGAGCTGCCGTCGGGCAGCACGGCCCAGCTCTGCTGATTGTCCTTGAGGTAGGTCACCATCATCCGATCGAGAATCTGCTTATGCACCGTCTTGTTCAGGATGGGAACCATCACCTCGACGCGCCAGTCGAGGTTGCGCTGCATGATATCTGCGGAGCTGAGGAAGACTCTGGCCTTTCGCGACGGCATCGGATGCCCGCCGCCAAAACAGAAGATTCTGGAATGCTCGAGGAAGCGCCCAACCACGGACTTCACTCGAATATTGTCGGAGAAGCCAGGAATGCCTGGCCTCAGGCAGCAGATGCCGCGGACGATGAGTTCGATTTTCACGCCCTTCTGGCTCGCGTCATAGAGAGCGTCGATGATCTCCGGATCGACCAGCGCATTCATCTTGAGCCAGATATTCGCGGGCTGGCCGCGCTCGGCGAACTCGACCTCGCGGCGGATATGGTCGAGCAGCGTCTGCCTGAGCGTCACCGGCGAGAAGGCGATAGCTTCCATGTCGGTCGGTCGGACATAGCCGGTAATGAAATTGAAGACGCGGCTCACATCGCGGGTAATCGCTGGATCGGTCGTGAAGAAGCTGAGGTCGGTATAGATCCTGGCGGTTATCGGGTGGTAGTTGCCCGTTCCGAGATGGCAATAGCTGACCAGCTTGCCGTTCTCGCGGCGCACGACCTGGCTCATTTTCGCGTGAGTCTTCAACTCGATGAAACCGAACACCACCTGGGCGCCGGCGCGCTCCAGATCGCGCGCCCAACGGATGTTGGCCTCTTCGTCGAAGCGTGCCTTGAGCTCCACAAGCGCCGTCACCGACTTGCCGGCCTCGGCCGCCTGCACCAAGGCCTTGACGATCGGGCTGTCGCGCGAGGTGCGATAAAGTGTCTGCTTGATCGCGACGACGTCCGGGTCGCGGGCTGCCTGCATCAGGAACTGCGCCACGACATCGAAGCTCTCGAATGGATGGTGAACCAGCAGGTCCTTGGCGCGGATGGCCGCGAAGATATCGCCATTGTAGTCGCGGATCCTCTCCGGGAAACGCGGCACATAGGGCGGGAACTTCAGGTCTGGCCGGTCGATGTCACAAATTCGGCTGGCGTCGGCAAGTCCGAGAAAACCCTCAACTTCGAAGGTATCGGCGTCGCCAATGCCAAGCCGCTCGGAAATATGTCGACGCAACGCACGCGGCATCTTCCTGTCAATTTCGAGCCGGATGACCTGCCCGCGACGGCGCTGCCGCAAAGCCGATTCGAACTCGACCACGAGGTCGGCCGCTTCGTCGTCGATTTCGATTTCGCTATCGCGGATGATGCGGAATGAGCCCGACCCCGAGACCTCGTAGCCGGGAAACATCTTGCCGATGAAGATGTTGATGAGTGTATCGATGGTGACGACCTCCACGCGGTTCTCCGTCGTGAGGTTGCCTGGCAACGTGATGAAGCGATCGAGATTGGACGGCACACGCACCAGTGCCGTGAGCGTCTGGGTGGAGCCGCTTCGCACCAGCTCGAAGGCCAGCGTGAAACCGAGATTTGGAATGAAGGGAAACGGGTGCGCCGGGTCGACCGCAATCGGCGTCAGAACCGGGAATATCTCCTCCCGGAAGAGCTTCTGCAGATAGGTTACCTGTTCGGGGCTCAGGTCGTCTGCTTCATGGATCACCACGTCGCGGGCAAAGAGCTCCTCGCGCAATTGCTGCCAATGATCTTGCTGCTCGAGATGCAGGTGCTGCGCGAGGGTGGTGATCTCGTCGAGTTGCTCCGCGGGCGACAGGCCATCGGCACTGAGCGTCGACAATCCGGCACGCACCTGCCCTTTGAGGCCCGCTACCCGCACCATGAAGAATTCGTCGAGATTGTTGGCCGAGATGGCCACAAAGCGCAGCCGCTCGAGCAGCGGATTGTTGATGTTCCCCGCTTCTTCGAGCACGCGCATGTTGAACTGCAGCCAGCTGACCTCGCGGTTGACGAAGCGCGCCGGACTCTGACGCAGGCCAGCGATATCCGGCGTTTCGGCCGCGACTTCAGTCATATCGTTCATCGTCTTCGCCTTCCAAATTCAGCGACATCTGGGTACCGGCAGCCCGCTCACGCAGCGCCAGCGCCTCGCCCGCGATGGTGCGCGTGATCGCAGTACCGCGTTCCAGCGCCAGTCGGTCCATCAGGTCAACCAGCAGCACGGCCTCTCCCGTCGATCGCTCCATCCGGGATACCATATAGGCAATGATGCGGGGATCGACGATGACCTGACGGTCGCCGAAGAGTTTCACCAGCATCTGTGACAGCTGGATGTCATCGGTGAGCGCAACAGTAAACCGCGCCGCAAGCCTGGCCCGCGACTTGAGATCGGCCGTTTCGAACGGCCAGTCGGCGACCGCTCTACGCGCCGTCAGCAGCACGGGACGACGATCGCGCATCGACTGGTTGAGCAAGTGGAAGAGCGCGCCCTCAGAATAACCGGCGCGATCGGCATCCTCGATCAGCACAGGCACCTGCCCGCCGGCCTGGCCCAGTTGTTCGGCACGGGCAGGCGTCGCAATCTCTGCGCCGGAACGCTCTGCCCATATCCGCGCCAGGTGCGACTTGCCCGAGCTTTCCGCGCCTTCGATGAGCGTCAGCGGCGACGTCCACTCGGGGAAGGCCACGATATGGGCAAAGGCCAGCCGGTTACCGTCCCCGACGACATAGTCGTCTTCGGCATGCGATGGGGCATGCGGCAGGTCAAGCGCCAGTTGGCCGCCACGGCGCTCGGCCTCATGCTGCTGGGCGCCACCTTGCCGGGGAGCTTGGGCGTTATGGGCGATGATCACGTCTCCCGGCTCGGCGGCACCTCGGGCGATTCCGGCGCAACGACATGCGCAGTTCCGAGGTAAAGGCTGGATGCGCGATACTTTGCGAGGGCATACCGCGTCAATACGCCGGTAATGGCGGCAAGCGGCACTGCGAGCAGCAGCCCGACAAAACCGAACAGGAATGCGAAGGCAAACAGCGCGAACATCAGCCAAACCGGGTTGATGTTGATGCTTTGGCCGACAAGCTTGGGATAAAGGATGTTGCTTTCGAGGAATTGTCCCACCGCGTAAATGATCAGCACGATGATGATGAACAGCCACTGGTCGGGCCAGAACTGCACCAGCGCCACCGTCATCGACAGGGCGAAGCCGGTGAAGAACCCCACATAGGGGATGAAGCTCAGCAACCCGCCGATGAGCCCTATGGCGAGACCGAAATTCAACCCGGCCACCGTCAGAGCGGTGCCGTAATAGGCGCAGAGCACGACGATAACGGCACCCTGCCCGCGGATCACACCAGCCATCGCCTTGTCGATATCGACAAGCACGCCGCGGATCTCCTCGCGGTGCGGTCGCGGCAGCAACTCGTCGACCTTGCGGAACATGCCGTCCCAGTCAACCAGAAGGTAATAGGCGACCACCGGGGTGATGAAGAGAATGGCAATGGTGTTGAGCACATTGAGCCCGCTCTGCGCGAGTGTGGCCGTGATTGCTGCCGTCAGTTCGACCCCGCGACCGATAAGATCGGTTAGGCTGCCTTCAAGCTGGGCCGCCCGCTCAGGTCCAAGCCAGGCATTGAGCTGCGGCGCCCAGACCTGCAGTAACTCCTGCAGGTCGCGCACATAGCCCGGCAAACGCACGATGAGGCCGGCGACTTGCTGACCCACCAGCGGCACGATGGACAGCAGCAGGCCGACGATCAGTCCGATGACGCAGACAAGCACCAGCATAGACCCCCAGCTGCGGTTGATCCGCCACTTCTCGAGGAGGCTGACAAGGGGGTTGAGCAGGTAGGCGATAGCAAGCCCGATCACGAAGGGCAGCAGAATCGGGCGGAACAGCCAGATCAGCAGGATGGTGGTGATCGACAGGCTTGCCCAGATCAGAACCTGGTTTCTAAGGGTCAGCAAGCGGGGCCTCTCTTGCGTGGCAGAAGTGGAGCGGCTATCAGCGCTTCGATATCCTTGATCCCCTCAGAGCTTGGCGAAGAGCCCATGTCCGACGCGCAAAACCTGCCATCAAACGGGCTCTCCTACAAGCAGGCCGGTGTCGATATCGATGCCGGCAATGCCCTTGTTGAAGCCATCAAGCCCGCGGTTCGTTCCACCCGGCGCCCTGGCGCAGACGCCGAAATCGGCGGGTTTGGCGGACTCTTCGACCTGAAGGCTGCGGGGTTCATTGATCCGATCCTTGTTGCCGCCAATGACGGGGTCGGCACCAAGCTCAAGATCGCCATCGAAACCGGCAAGCACGACACAATCGGGCAGGACCTGGTGGCGATGTGCGTCAACGACATCATCGTGCAGGGCGCCGAGCCGCTGTTCTTTCTCGATTACTACGCCACGGGAAGGCTCGACGTTGCGGCCGGCACCGCCATCGTCACTGGCATTGCCGAGGGCTGCCGCATCGCCGGCTGCGCGCTGATCGGCGGCGAAACCGCCGAGATGCCGGGCATGTATCACGGCAAGGACTATGACCTCGCCGGCTTTGCCGTCGGCGCCGCCGAACGCGGCACGCTGCTGCCCCGCGCCGACCAGGGCGACGGCGATGTGCTCGTCGCCATTGCCTCGTCGGGTGTGCATTCGAATGGCTATTCGCTGGTGCGCAAGATCGTGGAGATCTCCGGCATCGACTGGTATCTGCCCGCGCCCTTCGACGAAAAGCAGACGCTGTCCGAGGCGCTGCTGACCCCGACCCGCATCTATGTGAAGCCGCTGCTTTCAGCGCTCAAGGCGGGCATCGGCATCAAGGCGCTCGCCCATATCACCGGCGGCGGCTTCATCGACAACATCCCCCGGGTACTGCCCGATCACCTCGCGGCACATGTCGAGCTGGACAAGATCACCGTGCCGAAAGTCTTCGCCTGGCTGGCGCGTGTCGGCGGCATGAGCGAGCGCGAAATGCTGCGGACCTTCAACTGTGGCGTTGGCATGCTCTGCGCCGTCGCGGCGGAAGACGCCGAGAAGCTGGTGACCCATCTCACAGCCGTAGGCGAGACGGCAGCGATTGTCGGCAGGCTGACGGAGCGAACCGGCGAGCCGGTGACCTTTTCGGGCCGCCTTGCCCTCTGAGCCACGCATGCAGCGGGGCCGCCTCGTGCTGATTGCCGGCTTGCCCGGCGCCGGCAAGACCACGTTGGCGATGCGGCTCGCAACGAAGCCGGGTTCGACGCGATTTTCGCCGGACGACTGGCTGCAGTCGCTTGCGCTTGACCTTTGGGATTCGAGCAGGCGCGACCGGATCGAGGCCCTGCAATGGACGCTGGCGCTGGACCTGCTGCGGCTCGGCGGCACGGCGATCGTCGAGTGGGGAACTTGGGGCCGGTCCGAACGGGATCGGCTGCGCCTGGAAGCCGCTGCCGCAGGCGCGCAAACCGAACTCTTCTGGCTTGACTATCCTGCGGACGAGTTGTTTCGCCGGATTCTGGAGCGCAACGCCGAAAATCCGCCTATCACTCGGGCTCAGCTCGACTCCTGGGTTGCCGCTTTCGAGGCGCCGACGGAAGATGAAATGGCCCTGTTCGACCACGCTGAGAGGAATCCGCCATCGTGAGCAGCCGCAAGCGCGTCGTCATCCTCATCTCGGGTCGGGGTTCCAACATGGAGGCCTTGATTCAAGCTGCGAAGTCCCCGGGCTACCCAGCTGAGATCGTTGGCGTGTTTGCCAACAAGCCCGACGCTGAAGGGCTGCAGTCTGCCGCAGCGCAGGGTATTGCGACGGCATGGCGCTGGCACAAGGACTTCCCAAGCCGAATCGGCTTCGAACTGGCGCTGGGTGACGTGCTGAAGCTCTGGCGGCCCGATATCGTCGCGCTCGCCGGCTTCATGCGGCTGCTAACCCCGGAGTTCACCAGGAAGTGGCAGGGTCGGCTCATCAACATCCACCCCTCGCTGTTGCCTCTGCACAAGGGCCTGCACACTCATGAGCAGGCGCTGAGCGACGGCGTAAAGGAACATGGCTGCACGGTGCATTTCGTCACACCAGGCATGGATGAGGGGCCGATCATCTTGCAGGCCCGTGTCCCAGTGCTGAAGGGCGACACGGCGGAGAGCCTCGGCGCCCGCGTCTTGGTCGAAGAGCACCGCATCTATCCGGAGGCGCTTGCGCTGGTGGCGCGTGGCCAGGTCAGCTTCGAGGGCACCGCGATACGCGTCTGAGGGCAAACGGATGGCGGAACACGAAGAGATCGAAATCCGCTCCCGCGCAGAACTGCGGGTTTGGTTGTCTGCCAACCATCAGCGTACCGAAAGCATCTGGCTGGTCACCTGGAAGAAGCACACGCCACACCACGTCGCCTACTCGGAGGTGGTTGACGAGGCTTTGTGCTTCGGCTGGATCGACAGCCAGCCGAAACTGCTCGATGCAGACCGTTCGATGGTCCGGTTGTCACCGCGGAAGCCGGGCTCTGGCTGGTCCAAGGTCAACAAGGACAAGATCGAAAGGCTGACCAGAGCCGGGCTCATGGCCGAGCCCGGTCTCGAGAAGATCGCAGCAGCAAAGCGCGACGGCAGTTGGGCACTGCTCGACGCTGCGAACGCCGACACCCTTCCGAGCGACCTTGTCGCCGCGTTCGCACGATATCCGGGCGCCGCCGAGAATTTCGCGGTCTTCCCACCCTCTGCCCGCAGGGCCATCCTCGAATGGATCAGCCTCGCGAAACGCCCCGAGACCCGCGCTGCCCGTATCGAGGAAACCGCCTCCCTTGCCGCGAAAGGCGAGCGCGCCAACCAGTGGAAGAAGCGCTGATCCATCACACCGATTGATGGGCTCATTGTCAAAAACGGTTCGACCCGACTCTCCACGCTCGTTAGTCTGAGCACAAACGGAGAACAAAAATGCCGATCCGATATTGGGCGCTCATCGTCTTCCTTGGTGCGCTCTGGGGCTGTTCCTTTCTCTTCAATGCCATTCTGATACGCGAGCTTGGTCCAATCTGGGTCTCAGCGGGCCGGATCAGCATCGGCGCGCTCGGCTGCTGGGCCTACTTTGCTGTCATGCGCAAGTCGCTGCCGCGCGAGCCCCGCGTCTATCTCCAGTTGCTGGTGCTGGGGATGATGAACTACGGCATCCCGTTCATGCTGTTTCCCTATGCCGAGCAGAGCCTCGCAAGCGGCTTGGTTGGCGTGCTGAATGGTCTGACGCCGATGACAACTGTCCTGGTTTCGCAGTTCTGGCCCGGCGGCGAGAAGGCCACCTGGAACAAGTCGATCGGCGTGGGCATCGGCTTTGTCGGCGCGGCCATCCTTGCGTCTCCCTCGATCGGTGGCACAGCGGAGATCCTGCCAATCCTGGCATGCCTGCTGGCCAGCTTCTGCTACGCCTTCACCCTCAACTACTCGCGGCGATTCAAGGGCGTCGACTCGGCGGCGGTGGCCTCGACATCGCTGACAGGCGCGGCGCTCGTGATGGTGCCGCTGGCCTTTCTGGTCCACGGAACACCGGTGATCACTCGCCCTGAGACCTGGGCAGCATTGCTGGCGATTGGACTGCTCTCCTCAAGTCTGGCCTTCCTGCTGCTCTGGTGGCTGGTACCGAGGGTCGGGGCAACCAATGTCTCACTCAACACCTTCATCACCCCGATCTCGGCGATCCTCCTTGGGGTAATCGTGCTGCAGGAGCAGTTGCTGCCGGTGCATTTCGCCGGCATCGCGGTGATCTTCCTTGGGCTGGTGTTCATCGACGGACGCCTGGTCAGGCGCTTCCGGAAGGCGGCAACCTGAAGGTTGGGTTCTGGTCCTCGCCGGTCGCGAGGCTCGGGATGCGGACCCCGGACCCACATGCTGCGCAGGGATAGTTCATCATGCCAAGCTTCCACATCGTGTGCCTGTCGAATGACGAAGCACGAGCAAGGTGAGCCCCTATTCCCCGCCCTCTTCCCGCTTGCGCGTCCGAAGGCGGTCGAAATAGTCGAGCCGCTTCTTCACGTCGCGCTCGAAGCCGCGATCGACGGGCTGGTAGAACTCCTGCCGGCCGAGGGCCTCGGGGAAATATTCCTGCCCAGAGAAGCCTTCAGGTGTGTCGTGGTCATAGATATAGCCGGCGCCATAGCCCTGCCCCTTCATCATCTTGGTGGGGGCATTGAGGATCACCATCGGCGGCATCGGCGAACCGGACGATCGCGCCAGCGCCATCGCGGTGTTGAACGCCACTTCCACCGCATTCGATTTCGGCGCAACGGCGAGATAGATGGCGCATTGGGCGAGTGCGAGTTCCCCCTCGGGTGAGCCCAGCATCTCGAAGGAATCACGCGCGGCGATGGCGAGCGGCAGCGCCTGCGGATCGGCCATGCCCACATCCTCGCTCGCCATGCGGATCAGCCTGCGGGCAATGAACAGCGGATCCTCGCCGGCCACCAGCATCCGGGCGAGATAGTAGAGCGCCGCGTTCGGGTCGGAGCCGCGGATGGTCTTGTGCAGCGCGGAGATGAGGTTGTAGTGCCCGTCCTGCTTCTTGTCGTAGATCGGTGCACGGCGCTGCACGACCTTGAGCAACCCGGCAGGATCGAGCTCTTCGCCTGGCCGCGTGGCGAGCAACACTTCCTCGACCAACCCGAGAAACGCGCGGCCATCGCCATCGGCGAGGCCAACCAACGCAGCGCGCGCCTCGGCATCGAGCGGCAGCGTCTTGCCAAGCTCGGCTTCGGCGCGCTGGGCCAAGGCCTCGAGCTCATCGGGTTTCAGCGATTCGAAGCGCAGCACCTGCGAGCGCGAAAGCAGCGCCGCGTTGAGCTCGAAGCTCGGGTTCTCGGTGGTGGCGCCGACAAGCACGACGGTGCCGTCTTCCATCACCGGCAGGAAGCTATCCTGCTGGGCGCGGTTGAACCGGTGGATCTCATCGACGAACAGCAGCGTGCGGCGTCCCTGGCTGCGTTCGATCCGCGCCTTCTCGAAGGTCTTCTTCAGGTCTGCGACGCCAGAGAATACTGCCGAAATCTGGTCGAAGACATAGTCGGTTTCGGCGGCGAGCAGCCGCGCGACCGTGGTCTTGCCCGTGCCGGGCGGCCCCCAGAGGATCAGCGAGCCAAGCCGGCCCGACGCGATCATTCGGCGGAGGATGCCGTCGGGCCCGAGCAAATGCTGCTGGCCGATCACCTCGTCGAGCTCGCGCGGCCTGAGGCGATCGGCGAGCGGACGGTTTGCGTCTGCCGCGCCGGCGACTTCGGGATCGGCCGCGAACAGGTCCGCCATCAGCCGGACACTTGCGCCCTGACGACGCGACCATTGCGCTGCAACTCGATCCGCCAGGCCCGCGGCCGGTCATTGGCGATGCGCTTGAACGTCTCGGCGTCCACGATATCCTGCCCGTTGAGGTTGAGGATGATGTCCCCGGCCCGAAGCCCCATGTCATCGGCCGGTGAATTGGCCACGACATCCTTCACCACTACGCCACGCGCGTCGAAAGGCAAGCCGAGATCCTGCGCAACCGCGGCCGTGACGGTCTCGACGGTCACGCCGGAGAAGCGGGTATTGCCCGATAGCTCGACCGGTTGGCCAGCCTGGGGCGGCGCCTCGAGGGTGATGCTGGCGCTTCTCTGCTGGCCATCGCGGAAATAGCTGACTTCGGCTTTGGCGCCCACCTGCTTGGTGGCGAGGCGGAAATCGAAGGCGCTTGGCTGCTCAATATCGAAGCCGTCGACCGAGAGGATCACGTCGCCATCCCTGAAACCGGCCCTCTCCGCCGGGCCACCCTTGGCCAACTCGCTGATCAGCGCGCCCCGCGCATGCCCAAGGCCGAGGCTGTCGGCGAGATCGGCAGTGACTGCCTGCAACCGCGCGCCGAACCACGGGCGGACCAATGCGCCGCCCGAGATACCGGTCTCGGCGACGAGCTTCGCCATATTCGCCGGAATGGCGAAGCCAATGCCGACTGAGCCGCCAGAGCGCGACACGATGGCGGTATTGACGCCGACGAGCCGACCGTTGAGATCGACGAGCGCACCGCCGGAATTGCCCGGATTGATGGCGGCATCGGTCTGAATGAAGAACTCGTAGTTGGAACTCTCGACACCGGTGCGGGCAAGCGCCGATACGATGCCCGAGGTCACAGTCTGGCCGACGCCAAACGGGTTACCGATGGCGAGCACCAGATCACCGACTTCAAGCGTATCGGAATCGGCGAATTGCAGGGCCGGAAACGTAACCCCCTTGGGGTCCTGCACCTTGAGCACCGCAAGGTCGGTCTTCGGGTCATCGAGCACCAGATTGACGGCATACTCGTCTCCTGATGTCGTGGCGACGCGAATGTCGGTCGCCCCATCGATGACATGGTGGTTGGTGAGGATGATGCCGGAGCCGTCGACAATGACGCCCGAGCCCAGCGACTGCGACTTCTGCGGCCGCGACTGGAAGAAGGGCGTATCACCGCCGAAAAACTGCTGGAAGAACGGATCGGAGAGGAAGGGAGATGTCGCCCGCTGGCTGATGGTTGTGGCATAGACATTGACTACCGAAGGCGTCACCTGCTTCACCACTGGCGCGAAACTCATCTGCATCTGGGTGCGCGAGCCCGGCAGTTGCCGACTGTCGGTGGCAGGTACGGTTCGCGCCGGCGCCGCCTCCTGGGCGATGGCAGCCGCGGGCACCGGCTGGGCCTGAGGCTTAGGTGTTGCCACGCCGAACCAAGCTACAGTCCCGACCACTGCCACTGCGGCCCCCGCCGCCATCCACCAGAGCTTTCTCAGCATTCGCTTTTCCTCATCCGGCCAACGCGCCGATTCCATCCCTTGAAACGCCGCGAATCTGGCGCCTTTTTGGTGCTGGAATTACCCTTTGGTCACCTGTGATTGACATGACGAAATATGACGTTGCCCTCAGGTGCAATCGACCCTATATGCAGCGCTCTTTTCTACCCGCCCGCACCCATCTCCTCCCCTGGAAAGGTTAGCCGCCAATGTCCGAGCAGACCTCTCACGCCCATACGATCTATGCCAATACGAGTCAGCTGATTGCCGCCGTGGAGCCGGACTTTCCGAGCTTCCTCTATTGCTCCAAGGAGCTGCACCGGGCGGTGAAGGTGTTCAAGAAAGGCTTCGACGGTCTGCTGACCTATGCGGTCAAGTGCAACCCGTCCCCGCACATCATTCGGCAACTGCACGAAGAAGGGCTGAAGGCATTCGACGTCGCGTCCAATACCGAGATGGAACTGGTGCGCGACTACGCACCCGGTGCGGTGATGCACTACAACAACCCCATCAAGAACAAGCGCGAGATCGAACGCGCCTATGAGGAGTTCGGCGTCCGCTCCTTCACCATCGACCATCCGCAACAGCTCGACCAGCTCGCGGCCATCGTGACCCCGAGCCGCGATATCGAGGTGACCACCCGCTTTAAGGCCGGCAAGGCGCTGAAATCCTATGATTTCGGCATCAAGTTCGGCGTGATGCAGGATGGCGCCGCCGAAATCGTCAAGCTTGTCGACCAGATGGGCTTTACCCCGTCGCTATGCTTCCATGTCGGCAGCCAGTGCGAAGATGCCTATGCCTATGAGCGCCACATCATTGCGGCGGCGAAGATTGCCGAGGAAGCCGGCATCGAGCTCAAGCGCCTGAATATCGGCGGTGGCTACCCGGCTCCCTACCCGACCTCCGAAGCCCCGCCGATGGACCATTATTTCGACACCATCTCCCAGGCCGTGAAGGACAGCTTTGGCAAGTCGGCGCCCGAGCTGATCATCGAGCCCGGTCGGGCGCTCGTCACCTCCTCGACATCGCTGCTGCTGCGCGTCAAGCATCAGCGCGGCGGCCAGTCGGTCTACCTGAACGACGGTGCCTACGGCGCGCTGATGGAAGTGAAGTTCATGCACTTCACCCCGCCGGTTCGCGTCTGGCGCGGCCCGCGCATCCACGAGAACGACGGCGATTTCTCGGAATTCACCGTGTGGGGTCCGACCTGCGACAGCTATGACGTGCTACCGCAGATCTTTACCCTGCCCTCCGATATCGACGAGGACGACTGGGTTGAGTTCGGCCTGATGGGTGCCTATACTCAGGCCTCGCTGACGCCGTTCAACGGCTTCGACCGCCGCGAACAATACTGGGTGGACGAAGTCTATACCGGCAAGGACATGCAGCCGGCCGAGTAGTCGGTAAAGTCTGCCACGCACCGAAATCCCGGCGAGCCCATGGCTCCCGGGGTTTTCTGTCTTTGCCGCCCCTTTAGGAGCGGCGTGGGCGGGGCCTTGCCCCTGATGCCGGTCTACCGGCAAATGTAGAGGTGGGACTATTGCCCCGCCCGACGCGGCTGGTTTTAGGCCTCGGCGCTCGCGACTACCACGAACCAATACCCCGACGACCCCAGGGCTGGCGGCCCACCCCTGGCCCAGTCACCTGCCGCGACACCCCGTTCGTGCCTCGCGATCGGCAGGACGCCATTCATATACAGCAGATTTTGAGAGGGAGGATAGATTGACCACGCCATCCGCATTTCCGCCGCTCGCAACGCTCGGTCCCCGCATCATGATCTGCGGACCCTCCAATGCCGGCAAGTCGACCCTCGCCATCGCCGTGGCCAGGCGGATCGGCGGCGACGTGCACCATCTCGACCTCTTCCGCCACCTGCCCAGCACCGACTGGGTGCAGCGGACGGACGACGAATTCCAGGCCTTGCACGACGACGCCATCTCCGGCGAGCGCTGGGTGATGGAGGGCAATTATTCGAAGCTGATGCCGCAGCGCTTTGCCCGCGCCACCGGCATCATCCTGCTGGGCGACAGCCGCTGGGCCAATCTCTGGCGCTATTTTCGCCGCACGCTGTTCGAAAAGCACGCGCGCCCCGGTTCGCTCGCCGGCGACAAGGACAGCATCAAGTGGGAAATGATCCGCTGGATCACGGTGGTGCAGCCGCCGCGCCGCGCCGCAGACCGCGCGCGCCTCGCGGCTACTGGCCTGCCTATGCTCGAACTGCGCTCCATGGCGGAACTCAATCGCCTCTACACGGCTTGGGCGCTGGAGCGGCGCTGACGCCGCCCCTTCTCCACAGTTCCAAAGCGGGCACTCAGTGCATGTCGAGCACGATGCGCCCGTCGATCTTCCCGAGCTCCATGCGGCCGAAGATGTCGTTGATATTCTCGAGCTTGTCCCAGCTGAAATGCGAGGCGACCTTGCCCTCGCCGGCGAACTGCAGGGCCTCCTCGAGATCCTGCCGCGTGCCAACAATCGAGCCCCGCACGGTGATGCGCTTCAGCACCGTGTTGAAGATCGGCAGCGCCATTTCGCCCGGCGGCAGGCCAACAAGCGCCATGGTGCCCTTCGAGCGCAGCATGCCGAAGGCCTGCTGGAAGGCTGGCGGGCTGACGGCGGTGACGAGCGCACCATGTGCTCCGCCCCCGGTCTGCCGGATCAGCTGATCCACGGCATCGCGGGCAAGGGCATTCACCGTCAGATCCGCGCCGAGCGACCGGGCGAGTTCGAGCTTGTCCTCATGCACATCGACTGCCGCCACATGCATGCCCATGGCCTTGGCATATTGCACCGCCATGTGGCCGAGCCCGCCAATGCCCGAGATCACCACCCACTCGCCGGGGCGGACTTCCGTCTCCTTGAGGCCCTTGTAGACGGTGACACCGGCGCAGAGCACCGGCGCCGCCGGCCCGAAATCCAGCCCATCTGGCAGGTGGCCGACGAAATCCGGGTCGGCGAGGCCATAGCCAGCGAAACTGCCATTGACCGAATAGCCGGTATTGGATTGCGACGCGCACAGCGTCTCCCAGCCGGTGCGGCAATAGGGGCAGAAGCCACAGGCCGAATGCAGCCATGGCACCCCGACACGATCGCCGGCCTTCACGCGCTTTACGCCGGCCCCGACGGCCGCCACATAGCCCACGCCCTCATGGCCGGGAATGAACGGCGGGCTCGGCTTCACCGGCCAATCGCCGCGCGCCGCATGCAGATCGGTATGGCACACCCCGGTCGCCTCGAATTTGACGAGGATTTCGCCCGGCCCGGGCGTCGGAATGGTTACCTCCTCGATGGTGAGGGGCGCCCCGAATTCGCGGACGATGGCGGCTTTCATCACGGACATGTCGCTCGGCTCCAGCTCGATTGAACTGCACCGACAGTGCCCATTGGCCGGACGAACCGCATTGACCTGCCTCAAGCGGGGCAGCGGACCCGCGGCCATTGTCGCCTTCCGAAGCTCAGCCCGGCTTCTTCACCATGCCGAGCCGGATGACGCTCTCTGCGGTCGCGAGGATCGCGTCCTCACCGGTTACAAATTTCCGCCCCAGCAGCGCCTCGCCCCTGGAGCCGTCAAAGACCTTCTCGTTGCCGATGTCGTTGATGATCTGCCGGGCCGGGCCGCCGAACCGTGCAATGAGCTTGATGATCCAGTCCGGCACTGTCTTGGTCGTGATCGGCCAATCCGGATAGGCCCTGCGCAGGATATCGGCCACGCCGGAGAACGGCACATAGTCGGAGGTGGCGAGGTAGCGCTGACCTTCGCTTTGCGCATCCTCAAGCGCCGCAACATGCAGGTCCGCCACGTCGCGCACGTCGATCACTGAAAACCCGTTTGACGGCAGTGCCGGGGTCGCCCCGGCCAGGAGCCCGGACACGAGGCCAAGCGAGATGCTGGCATGGGTGTCGAGTGCGGGCCCGATGATGGCCCCAGGATGAATTGTGGTCAGCCTGAGCCCATTGGCCCTGACAAACTCCCAGGCCGCGCGCTCTGCCAGCGTCTTGCCGGTGCAATAGGCCCAGGTGAAGCGCATCGCATCCAGATTGGTGAAGTGACTCTCGTCATACACCCGCCGCCCACTCACATGTCCATGCCCATAACCCACTGTGGCGATCGAGGAAGTGAGGATCACCCGGGAAACACCGGCATCGGCGGTGAAGCGCAGCACGCGCTGCGTGCCTTCGAGGGCGGGGCGAATGACCAGACTTGCATCTTTCGGTTCATCCGCGCGAATCGCCGCCGCGACATGGAACACCGCGTCGATGCCATCAATCGCCTCGCTCCAGCCCCGGTCATCGAGCAGGTCGGCCTCGACAAGCTCGAGCCGCGCCATCGCCTCGCCCGGCAGATGCTGTGCCAGCGTCCCCTCCACTTCCAAGCGCCGCGACAGCGACCTCAGCGTACCGCGAACTCGATAGCCCTTTTCGAGCAACCGCAGCGCCAACCACTTGCCGACAAAGCCGGTGATCCCAGTCACCAACAAATGCTGATACGCCAAGCCGAACCTCCCAAAACCCTCCCCGTCACCCTAACGAAGCGCAACACAAACAAAAAGGGCGGCCGAATACCGACCGCCCTCTCAAATCTATGCCGAAAGCCCGAAGCTTACGCGGCCTCGGCTTCCTCGGCGACCGGACCAGAATCGAGGCCCTTGGCGTCCGGATCGCGATCGACAAGCTCGATCACCGCGAGCGGCGCATTGTCGCCATAGCGGAACCCGGCCTTCATGATGCGGATATAGCCGCCGTTGCGATCCTTGTAGCGCGGACCGATCGTGGCGAACAGCTTCTGCACCTGAGTCTCGTCACGCATCTGAGCAATCGCCTGCCGGCGCGCATGCAGGTCGCCGCGCTTGCCGAGCGTGATCAGCTTCTCGACAATCGGACGAAGTTCCTTGGCCTTGGGCAAGGTCGTGATGATCTGCTCGTGCTTGATCAACGAGGCCGACATATTGGCGAACATGGCCTTGCGGTGGGCCGACGTCCGGTTGAGCTTCCGGTTGGTGTTACCGTGGCGCATTTTGGTACTCCCTAACGCCCGGGCGTCTCACGACGGGCGGTTTTTGCGTTCTAGTTCGGCTCGGCCGATCAATAATGGTCTTCGTAGCGCTTCGCGAGGTCGTCGATGTTCTCAGGCGGCCAGTTCGGCACGTCCATACCGAGGTGCAGGCCCATCTGGGCAAGCACTTCCTTGATCTCGTTGAGCGACTTGCGGCCGAAATTCGGCGTCCGCAGCATCTCGGCTTCCGTCTTCTGGATGAGGTCGCCGATATAGACGATGTTGTCGTTCTTGAGGCAATTGGCCGAACGGACCGAAAGCTCCAGTTCGTCGACCTTCTTGAGCAGAGCCGGATTGAAGGCAAGCTCCGGAACCGCGTCCTGCGTCTTTTCCTTGGTCGGCTCTTCGAAGTTCACGAAGACCGACAGCTGATCTTGCAGGATGCGCGCAGCGAAAGCCACGGCGTCGTCCGGCGAGATACCACCATTCGTCTCGATGGTCAGCGTGAGCTTATCCTTGTCGAGGCTTTCGCCGGCACGGGTTGCGTCGACCTTGTAGGAGACGCGACGGACCGGGGAGAACAGCGCGTCGACAGGAATGTAGCCGATCGGTGCGTCATCGGGACGGTTGCGATCAGCGGGCACGTAACCCTTGCCGGAATTCACCGTGAACTCGATATTGATCTCAGCGCCATCGTCGAGATGGCAGATCACGAGCTCAGGGTTGAGCACTTCGATATCGCCTGTCGTCTTGATGTCCCCGGCAGTGACCGCACCGGGCCCCTGCTTGGTCAGCGTCAGGCGCTTCGGGCCCTCCGACTGCATCTTGACGGCGATTTCCTTCACGTTCAGCACGAGATCGGTAATGTCCTCGCGCACGCCGGGTAGCGACGAGAACTCATGCAGGATACCGTCGATCTGGATGGCCGTAACGGCAGCACCCTGAAGCGAAGACAGGAGCACGCGACGAAGCGCGTTACCCAGAGTGAGGCCGTAGCCACGCTCCAGCGGCTCCGCGATCACAGACGCGATCCGGGCGTTGCCGCTGTCCGAAACGATGTCCAGTTTGGTCGGCTTGATGAGTTCCTGCCAGTTCCGCTGGATGGTCACGGTCGTGTCCTTTCAAATGGGCGGTCCGCCTAACCGCCTTTCCGCCAATGCGAATACACCTGACCCGGCGCGAGGGGCGCGCCGGGGATCTACCGGGACAGATCAGACGCGGCGACGCTTGCGCGGCCGGCAGCCATTGTGCGGGATCGAGGTGACGTCGCGGATGCTGGTGACGTTGAAGCCAGCAGCCTGCAGCGCACGAAGCGCCGACTCGCGGCCCGAACCCGGACCACGCACTTCGACCTCGAGGGTCTTCATGCCATGCTCCTGGGCCTTCTTGGCCGCATCTTCCGCCGCGACCTGGGCGGCATACGGGGTCGACTTGCGCGAACCCTTGAAACCCATCACGCCCGAGGACGACCACGAAATCGTGTTGCCCTGCACGTCGGTGATGGTGACCATGGTGTTGTTGAACGACGCATTCACATGCGCCACGCCATTGGTGATATTCTTGCGTTCCTTACGACGAACGCGTGCAACTTCAGCTTTAGCCAATTTTGGTCCTCAGTTCGATATCTTCGCTGCCGTAGTGCCAGCAGCTACATCGGGATACGGGCGAAAGGCCCGCGACCCCATTACTTCTTCTTGCCTGCGATCGGCTTGGCCGGACCCTTGCGGGTACGAGCATTGGTATGGGTACGCTGACCACGCACCGGCAGGCCCTTGCGGTGACGCAGGCCGCGATAATTGCCCAGGTCCATCAGCCGCTTGATGTTCATCGCGACATTCCGGCGGAGATCGCCTTCCACGACATAGTCGCGGTCGATCGTCTCGCGGATCTGGATCACTTCGGCGTCGGTCAGCTCATTGACGCGGCGCTCGGCCGGTATGCCGACCTTTGAAGTGATTTCCTTGGCGAACTTGTCGCCGATCCCATGGATGTACTGAAGCGCGATGACCACGCGCTTGTTGGTCGGAATATTGACGCCAGCAATACGAGCCACGTCCGCTCTCCTTCGGTCGACCAGGTTCGTGCCCGGTCAGATTGATAACAACAAGGGACCGGAGTCCGACCCCTCTTCTTAGAGGAACCGAATCCAGCCCGTTAATCCATGAGACTGGCGCGGTTCATAAGGGCGCGGGCCCGCAGAGTCAACTGCACACCCCCGCCCCACGGTTTTATTAGCCATGCACGGCGTGGCGGATCGCCTCGGTCACGGTATCGACGGCTTCCATACCGTCGACAGAACGCAGCAGTCCCTTGCCGCGGTAGAATTCCACCAGTGGAGCAGTTTGCTCGCGGTAGACGTTGAGGCGGTAGCGAACCACCTCCTCGTTGTCGTCGCCCCGAGCGACGCCGGATTCCTTGGCACGGTTCGCAATTCGGCTTACCAGCACATCAGCATCGGCGGTGATCTCGACCACCGCGTCCAGCGACATGCCCTTGTCAGTCAGCATGCCATCAAGAGCCTCGGCCTGCGGGATCGTGCGTGGGAACCCGTCGAGGACAAACCCCTTGGCGCAGTCGTCCTTGTCGAGACGTTCGGACACGATACCGTTGACCACGTGGTCCGGGACGAGATCGCCCCGGTCCATGATCTCCTTGGCTGCGAGCCCCATGGGAGTCCTGGCCGCAATGGCCGAGCGCAGGATGTCACCGGTCGAAAGCTGAGGAATGCCGTAGGTCTCCACGAGTATCTTGGCCTGCGTACCCTTGCCGGCGCCCGGAGGCCCCAAGAGGATCAGCCTCATTTCTTCCGACTCCCAAGGCGGGACCTTTTCACCAGGCCCTCATATTGCTGCGCGATCAGATGGCTCTGAACCTGACTGACGGTATCGAGCGTCACCGTCACCATGATCAACAGCGAGGTACCGCCGATGAACTGGCTCACATTGAGCTGGCTGTGGATCATTTCAGGAATGAGCGCCACAACCGTCAGATACAGGCCACCCACAAGCGTAATGCGGGTGAGCACGTAATCGATATGCGCGGCGGTCCGCTCGCCTGGACGAATGCCGGGGATGAAGCCGCCAGAGCGCTTGAGGTTGTCCGCGGTTTCAGTCGGGTTGAACACGATCGACGTGTAGAAGAACGCGAAGAACATGATCAGCGCTGCGAACAGGATCAGATAGAGCGGTTGGCCGCGACCGAGCAGAGCCGACGTCACCTGCAGCCACTGTGGCGCGTCACCCTGCGCCGCAAACGACGCAATCGTTGCCGGCAGCAGCAGCAGCGACGACCCGAAGATCACCGGGATAACGCCCGAAGTGTTCAGCTTCAGCGGCAGGTGCGACGTGTCGCCCTGGAACATCTTGTTGCCCACTTGCCGCTTCGGATACTGGATCAGAAGCCGCCGCTGGGCCCGCTCGAAGAACACGATGACCGCGATCACAACAATTGCGATGAGCAATAGCGCAATGACCCAGAACGTCGAGAGCGCGCCCGTGCGACTCAGCTCCAGCGTCTGAACCACGGTAGCCGGCAAGTTTGCGACGATACCGGCAAAGATAATCAGCGAGATGCCATTACCTATGCCGCGCGATGTGATCTGCTCACCGAGCCACATCAGGAACATCGTGCCGCCCACGAGGGTAATGACGGTCGACAACTGGAAGAACCAGCCAGGGTTGAGCACGACGCCCTGACTGCCCTCGAGACCGCGTGCGATCCCGTAGGCCTGGATCACACAGAACACCACAGCCAGATACCGGGTGTACTGGTTGATCTTGCGACGCCCCTGCTCGCCTTCCTTTTTCAAGGCTTCGAGCTTCGGCACGGCCGTGGTCATGACCTGCACGACGATCGATGCCGTGATGTAAGGAATGAGGTTGAGCGCGAAGATAGCCATGCGTTGCACCGCACCGCCGGCGAACATGTCGAACATGCCGAAGATGCCGGTTGATGCCTGCTTGAAGGTCTGCGCATACGCGTCGGGGTCGATACCGGGGACCGGGATATAAGTCCCGAGCCGATAAACAAGAAGCGCACCCAGCGTAAACCAGATGCGCTGCTGCAGGGCCTTCGCCTTGGCGAAGGTCCCGAAGTTGAGATTTTTGGCCAGCTGTTCGGCTGCAGACGCCATGATTGCTCCCTCGATATTGGGGCCAGGCGCTCTTAGGCGTCAGCCTTCGCTTCTGCTGGCAGATCGACCTTGCCGCCGGCCGCTTCAATAGCTGCAAGCGCACCCTTGGTGGCGTGGTCGACCTTGAAAGTCACTTTCTTGGCACTAAAGCCCGACGATCCGATCAGGCGCACACCATCCAGCGGACGACGAATGACACCTGCCGCGACGAGCGCTGCGGAATCGATCACCTGCTTGGCGTCAAGCTTGCCCGAGTCGATGTAGTTCTGCACGCGGTCGATACGCAGCTGGTTCCACTTCTTGGGATTCAGTGCGTTGAAACCACGCTTCGGCATACGCATGTGCAGCGGCATCTGGCCGCCTTCGAAGCCGTTGATGGCAACACCGGAGCGCGCTGTCTGGCCCTTGCCGCCACGGCCGCCGGTCTTGCCGACGCCCGAGCCGATGCCACGGCCAACACGCACGCGCTTCTTGTTCGCGCCGGGATTATCCCGCAAGTCGTTCAAACGAGTCATGTCGCGTGCCTCTTACTTTGCGTCAACGACGCGCACGAGATGCGGGATCTTGCTGATCATGCCGCGCACCTCGGGGGTGTCCTTGAGCGTCGACTGCTTGCGCAGCTTGTTGAGCCCGAGCCCGACCAGGGTCGCCCGCTGATCGGCCGGACGGCGCGACGGGCTGGCGATCTGCTCGATGGTAATGGTCTTGTCGGCCATTGAAATCACTCCTCTGGCTTACAATCAGCCCTCGACCACAGCCTCGCCGCGGCGAGCCTGGAGATCGGAGACCTTGAGACCGCGGCGCGCGGCGACCGAGCGCGGGGAATCGACACGCTTCAGCGCATCGAAGGTGGCCCGCACCATGTTGTAGGGGTTCGCGGTACCCTGCGACTTCGCCACGATGTCGTTGACACCGAGTGTCTCGAAGATCGCGCGCATCGGACCACCAGCGATAATGCCGGTACCGGGCACGGCGGCACGCAGGATCACCTTGCCGGCGCCGTGGGGACCCACGACGGCGGGGTGCAGCGTGCGGGCTTCCCGCAGCGGCACGCGGATCATCTGGCGCTTGGCCTGCTCGGTGGCCTTGCGGATGGCTTCCGGCACTTCACGCGCCTTGCCATGCCCGAAGCCCACGCGGCCCTTCTGGTCGCCCACGACGACAAGCGCCGCAAAGCCGAACCGACGGCCACCCTTCACCACCTTGGCAACGCGGTTGATATGCACCAGCCGGTCGACAAATTCGCTTTCGCGTTCCTGAACGTCTCTCATCGCTTTTCAGCTTTCCCTTGTCGCCGGATCAGAAATCGAGGCCGCCTTCACGAGCAGCGTCGGCAAGTGCCTTGACGCGGCCGTGATAGAGGTAGGCGCCACGATCGAACACCACCTGCTTGACATTCGCTGCCAGGCTGCGTTCGGCGATCAGCTTGCCCACCGAAGCCGCAGCCTCGATGTCCCAGCCGGCCTTCAGAGAGCCTTTGAGTGCCTTGTCGATGGTCGAAGCGGCGGCCAGCGTACGGCCGGTCGCGTCGTCGATGATCTGGGCATATATGTTCTTGTCGGAACGATGCACGCTGAGACGCGGACGCCCGGCATTGTTCTTCTTGATCTGCTTGCGGACACGCGCCTTGCGACGCTGCACGCCTTTGAGGCTGGTGGGCATCTCTTGCGCTCCTTACTTCTTCTTGCCTTCCTTGCGGGCGATGTATTCGCCCACGTAGCGCACGCCTTTGCCCTTGTAGGGCTCCGGCGGACGCCAGGAACGGATGTTTGCGGCAACCTGCCCAACCAGCTGCTTGTCAGCGCCAGTGACGGTCACTTCGGTCTGCGTCGGAGCGGCAATGGTCACACCGGCCGGCGTCTCGAACAGCACTTCATGGCTGAAGCCGAGCGACAGCTTGAGATCCTTGCCCTGCATGGCTGCGCGATAACCAACGCCCTGAATCTGAAGCTTCTTCTCGAAGCCCTTGTTCACGCCAAGGACCATGTTGTTGATGAGCGCGCGGGTCGTCCCCCAGGCAGCTCGGGCTTCCTTGCTGTCATTTGCAGGCTCGACGAAGATCGCGCCGTTATCCTGCTTGACGTTGACGATATCCATGAGCGTCAGCGACAGCTCGCCCTTCGGCCCCTTTGCGGTGACCGTGCGATCCGCAACGGTGACGGTAACGCCACTGACCGCTGCGATCGGCTTTTTGCCTGTACGGGACATTCTACACTACTTCCTTCGGAGTCATCGTCACACCGACGTCCAGGGTTTCCCCTTAGAAGACGCGGCAGAGTACCTCGCCACCCAGATTCTGGGCCTTTGCTTCATGGTCCGCCATCACGCCCTTGGGGGTCGAAAGGATCGACACGCCAAGACCGTTAGCGACGGTCGGGATATTCTTGACCGACGCATAGACGCGACGGCCCGGCCGGGACACGCGCTCGATGGTGCGGATCACCGGGGTACTGTCCGAGTACTTCAGCTCGATGTCGAACTGCGGCACGCCGTTGTCGAGAACCGACTCAGAATAGCCGCGGATATAGCCTTCGGACTTCAGAACGTCCAGCACGCGCGCACGCAGCGTCGACGCCGGAGTGGAAACCACATCGCGACGCCGCAACTGGGCATTGCGGATGCGGGTCAGCATGTCGCCGATCGGATCGGAAATGCTCATCTCATGTTCTCCTTACCAGCTCGACTTGACCATGCCCGGGATCATCCCGAGATTGCCGAGCTGGCGCAGCGCAATACGGCTGAGCTTGAGCTTGCGGTAGTAGCCGCGCGGACGGCCGGTGAGCTCGCAGCGGTTGTGCACGCGGTTTTCGGCGGAGTTACGCGGCAGCTCGGCGAGCTTCAGCGTCGCGGCGAAGCGCTGGTCGAGCGGCAAGCTCTGGTTCATCACCAGCGCCTTCAGCTTCGCCCGCTTCGCGCCATACTGCTTGGACAGCTTCGCGCGGCGGTTGTTCTTTTCGATAGAGCTGGTCTTAGCCATGTCTCGTCCTTCTCTCTTCCGTTACTGCCGGAAGGGGAAATTGAAAGCCTTGAGCAGAGCCCGGGCCTCGTCATCCGTCCGCGCGGTGGTGCACACCACGATGTCCATGCCCCAGACCTGGTCGATCTGATCGAAATTGATCTCGGGGAAAATGATGTGTTCCTTGATGCCCATGGCATAGTTGCCAGCACCATCGAAGGAGTTCGGGTTCAGCCCGCGGAAGTCGCGAACGCGCGGCAGCGCAATGTTCACGAGGCGGTCAAGGAACTCGTACATACGTGCGGAACGGAGCGTCACCTTGACGCCCAGCGGCATGTTCTCGCGCACCTTGAAGCCGGCGATCGACTTGCGGGCATGCGTGACAACCGGCTTCTGGCCAGCGATCTTTTCCAGATCGGCAGCAGCAGCCTTCACCTTCTTGGTGTCGTTGACAGCCTCGCCGACACCCATGTTCAGCACGATCTTCTCGAGCTTGGGCGCCTGCATGACATTCTTGTAGCCGAACTGCTCGATGAGCCCCGGCTTGATCGTCTCAAGATACTGCGTGCGCAGACGCGGCACGTAAAGAGTATCAGCCATCGATCGCATCTCCGGTCGTCTTGGCGACGCGCACCTTGGTGCCGTCCTTGATCACAAAACCGACGCGTGTTGCCTTGCCATTGGCATCGGCGACAGCGAGGTTCGACAGATGGATCGGCGCTTCCTTGGTGAAGATGCCGGCATCCTGGCTCGCAGTCTGCTTGGTGTGCCGACGCACCAGGTTAATGCCCTGGACGACGGCCCGGGTCTCGGACGGGATGACCTGCAGCACCTGCCCGGTCTTGCCCTTGTCCTTACCGGCGAGGACGACGACCTTGTCGCCCTTCTTGATCTTCGACGCCATCACAGCACCTCCGGCGCAAGCGAAATGATCTTCATGTGGTTCTTGGAGCGCAGCTCGCGCGGAACCGGCCCGAAGATGCGGGTGCCGATCGGCTCCGCCTGATTGTTGATGAGCACCGCCGCGTTGCGGTCGAAACGGATGATGGTTCCGTCAGCACGGCGAACCGGGAAAGCGGTACGCACGACGACAGCCTTCATCACCTGGCCCTTCTTAACGCGGCCGCGCGGAATAGCGTCCTTGACCGACACGACGATGATGTCGCCGACCGAGGCGTACTTGCGGTGCGAGCCGCCGAGCACCTTGATGCACATGACACGACGCGCGCCGGAATTATCGGCAACGTCGAGATTGGACTGCATCTGGATCATGGCTTGATGCCTTCTTCAGTTCGGGGTCTGCCTTCCCGGCGAGCCCTAAATTCCGGTTACGCGTTGGGTACGAGAACCCAGCGCTTGTTCTTCGAGATCGGCGCCGACTCCTGGATCCACACCACGTCTCCGACCTTGGCCACGTTGGCCTCATCATGAGCGTGATACTTCTTGGACCGGCGCACCGTCTTCTTCATCACCGGGTGCGTGAAGGCGCGGTCGACGCGCACCACCACAGTCTTGTCATTCGTGTCGGAGACCACCGTCCCCTGCAAAACGCGCTTGGGCATGTCGTGCTCCTTACTTGGCCGCAGCCTTCTCGCCAAGCACGGTCTTGATCCGCGCGATTTCGCGACGGACTTCACGCACCCGGGAGGGCTTCTCCAGCTGCTGGGTAGCGCGCTGGAAACGGAGGTTGAACTGTTCTTTCTTCAGCCCGAGAAGCTGATCCTTCAGCTCGTCGGGGGTCTTGGCCCGGAGGTCCGCCGCATCGGCGGAGCCGGCTTCTTTATTCTTCTGAGCCATGGCAATCAATCCGCAATGCGGGTGACGACCCGCGTGGTGACCGGAAGCTTCATGGCGCCGAGGCGCAGGGCTTCCTTGGCGACATCCTCGGGGACGCCGTCGATTTCGAACAGGATACGGCCGGGCTTCACCCGCGCCGCCCAGAACTCAACCGAACCCTTGCCCTTACCCATGCGGACTTCGGTCGGCTTCTTGGAGACCGGGAGATCCGGGAATACCCGAATCCACACGCGGCCGGCGCGCTTCATCTCGCGGGTGATCGCGCGGCGGGCCGCTTCGATCTGACGAGCAGTAACGCGCTCGGGCTCCTGCGACTTGAGGCCATACTGGCCGAACGCCAGCTCGGTGCCGCCCTTGGCATTGCCATGGATACGGCCCTTGTGGGCCTTGCGGAACTTCGTACGCTTTGGTTGCAGCATTTTATGATGCCTTCTTAGTTCGCAGAACCGCGGTCGCGACGATCGTCACGATCGCGACGGTCCTCACGGTCACGGCGCTGGCCCTGGCCGTCGGACGGCGAGGCTTCGAGCGCACGACGCTCATGGGCGGACGGATCGTGCTCGAGCACTTCGCCCTTGAACACCCACACCTTGATACCGATGATGCCATAGGTCGTCTTGGCTTCGGCGGTACCGTAATCGATGTCGGCACGCAGCGTATGCAGTGGCACCCGGCCTTCGCGGTACCACTCGGATCGAGCGATGTCGGCGCCGCCGAGACGGCCACCAACGTTCACGCGAATGCCACCTGCACCCATGCGGATCGCCGTCTGAACAGCGCGCTTCATGGCGCGTCGGAACGCCACACGACGCTCGAGCTGCTGGGCAATGCCCTGCGCCACGAGGGTCGCATCGGTCTCCGGCTTGCGCACTTCAACGATGTTGATGTGCACTTCGCTGTCGGTGAACTTCTTCACCTTGGCGCGGATCTTGTCGATGTCCGCACCCTTCTTGCCGATCACGATGCCCGGACGGGCAGTGTGGATCGACACGCGGCACTTGCGGTGCGGACGCTCGATGACGATCTTGGAGACCGCCGCCTGCTTGAGATCCTCAAGGAGGGTCTCGCGGATCTTCAGGTCTTCCTGCAGCAGGTTGCCATATTCGGCACGGTTCGCGTACCAGCGGCTATCCCAGGTGCGGTTGATCCCGAGGCGCAGACCGATCGGGTTGATCTTCTGACCCATTATGCGGTCTCCTCGACTTGGCGAACCACAATGGTGAGGTTCGAGAACGTGTGCTCCAGGCGAGCGGCGTGACCACGGCCACGCGCCATGAAGCGCTTCATCACCAGGCCGTCGCCGACATAAGCCTCGGCAACGACCAGACTGTCCGGATCGAGGCCGTGGTTGTTCTCGGCATTGGCGATGGCGCTTTCCAGCGTCTTCTTCACCGGGCCGGCAACGCGCTTGCGGGAGAATTCCAGTTCGGCAAGGGCCTTGTCGACCTTCTTGCCACGGATCAGGGCGGCCACGAGGTTGAGCTTCTGGCTCGACGTGCGCAGCATGGGCAGCACGGCCTTGGCCTCGTTGTCCTTGAGCGACCGCTGAGTTTTCGGCTTGCTCATCTTACTTCCTCTTGGCCTTCTTGTCGGCCGCGTGACCGTAATAGGTCCGGGTCGGGGCGAATTCGCCGAACTTGTGGCCGATCATTTCTTCCTGGACGTTCACCGGCACATGCTTGTGCCCATTGTGGACGCCGAAGGTCAGACCGACGAACTGCGGCAGGATCGTCGAACGACGGCTCCAGATCTTGATGACTTCGTTGCGACCGCTCGAGCGGGCAGCATCTGCCTTCTTGAGCAGATAGCCGTCGACGAACGGACCTTTCCAGACTGAACGCGCCATGGCTTAACGGCCCTTCTTCACGTGACGCGAGCGGACGATGAACTTGTCCGTCGACTTGTTGCTGCGAGTCTTCTTGCCCTTCGTCGGCTTGCCCCACGGGGTCACCGGGTGACGACCACCAGACGTACGACCTTCACCACCACCATGCGGGTGATCGACCGGGTTCATGGTCACACCGCGGTTGACCGGCTTGCGGCCGAGCCAGCGATTGCGACCAGCCTTGCCGATCGAAATGTTGGCATGGTCCGGGTTGGACACCGCGCCAACGGTCGCAAGACAGGTGCCATGCACGCGGCGCTGCTCGCCAGAGTTGAGACGCAGGATCGCCCACCCGCTGTCGCGGCCGACATACTGCGCGTAGGCACCGGCGGAGCGTGCGATCTGACCGCCCTTGCGAGGCTTCATCTCGACATTGTGCACGATCGTGCCGACCGGCATACGCTCCAGCGGCATCGAGTTGCCCGGCTTCACGTCCGCGGTACCAAGGGTCGAAACCACCTTGTCACCGGCAGCGAGGCGCTGGGGCGCGATGATGTAGGCGAGTTCGCCGTCCTCGTACTTGATCAGCGCAATCCAGGCCGTACGGTTCGGATCGTACTCAAGACGCTCAACGGTCGCCACCGCGTCGAAGCGCGTGCGGCGGAAATCCACCATGCGGTACGAGCGCTTGTGCCCGCCACCACGGTGATAGGCCGTGATGCGACCGGTATTGTTGCGGCCGCCCTTGGAGGTCAGACCCTCGGTGAGCGTCTTGACCGGCTTGCCCTTCCACAGCTCAGACCGATCGGTCGTGATGAGCTGGCGGCGGCCAGGAGAGGTCGGATTGTAAGTCTTCAAACCCATGTTCTTATCTCCCCTCTCAGAGGCCGGCCGAGATATCGATTGTCTGGCCGTCGACCAGAGTCACGATGGCCTTCTTGACATCCTTGCGGGTGCCAAGTTCCTGCCGGAACCGCTTCACCTTGCCCTTGCGGACGAGCGTGTTGACCGCCTTGACCTTCACCGAGAACAGAGCCTCAACGGCTTCCTTGATCTCGGACTTGGTCGCGTCGATCGCGACATCGAACACGACCTGACCGTTTTCGGAGGCCATGGTCGCCTTTTCGGTGATGACCGGGTTACGGATCACGTCGTAGTTGGAATACTTGCTCATGCGAACCGCGCCTCCAGCGCTTCCAGCGCCGCCTTCGTCAGCACCAGCTTGCTGCGACGAAGAATGTCCACCACGTTGATGCCCTGCACTGGCAGCACATCGATATGCGGGATGTTGCGGGTGGCGAGCGCAAAGTTCGTGTCCACCTGCGCGCCATCAATGATGAGCGCGTTGTCCCAGTTCAGGGCGCCGAGCTGCGCCTTGACGGCAGCGGTCTTGGCTTCCTTGGCAACCACGTTCGACACCACCACGAGTTCGCCGGCCTTGGCCTTCGAGCTGAGCGCATGCTTGAGCGCCAGAGCGCGGACCTTCTTGGGAAGGTCGATCGCATGGCTGCGCACTTCCGGACCGAAAGCACGACCACCGCCGCGGAACTGCGGAGCCGCCTTGTTGCCGTGACGAGCCCCGCCCGAGCCCTTCTGCTTCACCGACTTCTTCGAGGTGTAAGCGATCTCGGAGCGATGCTTCACCTTGTGGGTGCCGGCCATTGCCTTGAGCTGCTGATACCGCACCATTCGGTGCAGAATGTCCTGGCGGACATCGAGACCGAAAATCTCGTCATTGAGGATGACCGAACCGTCGGCCTTGCCATCCAGAGTAGTGACCTGGAGTTCCATTAGTTGGCCTCCCCGGCCGCTGCCTTGAAGGAACCGGGCAGAGCAGCACCCTTCGGTGCCGGCTTCTTCACCGCGTCCTTGATCATGATCCAGCCGCCCTTGGCACCCGGCACTGCACCCTCGACGAGGATAAGACCGCGCTCGACGTCGGTGCGGACCACCTTGAGGTTCTGCGTGGTCACGCGACGGTCGCCCATATGGCCGGCCATCTTCTTGCCCTTGAACACCTTGCCGGGGTCCTGACGCTGACCAGTGGAACCGTGCGAGCGGTGCGAAACAGACACACCATGCGTTGCCCGCAAGCCGCCGAAGTTCCAGCGCTTCATGCCGCCGGCGAAGCCCTTACCGATCGAGGTACCGGTCACATCGACCAGTTGCCCCTCGACGAAATGGTCCGCCTGCATCGTCGCGCCAACCTCGATGAGGTTCGCAGGATCGACACGAAACTCTGTTACCTGACGCTTGGGCTCGACCTTTGCCACAGCGAACTGGCCACGGTCGGCCTTCGTGAGGTTCTTGGCCTTGACGGTGCCAGCGCCGAGCTGGAGGGCAGTGTAGCCATCCTTCTCAACGGTGCGCTGACCCACCACCTGGCAATTCTGCAGGCCCAGCACGGTCACGGGGACGTGAGTGCCGTCCTCCTTGAACACGCGGGTCATGCCCAGCTTCTGTGCGATCAAACCAGAACGCATCGGTTCTACCTTCTTTCTTTGGCGGCTGACCGGGTCATTGTTCCAAGAGGACCCTTTGGGCGGTCAGCGCGAAAATTCCGTCAGAGCTTGATTTCGACGTCTACGCCGGCGGCGAGATCAAGCTTCATGAGAGCATCGACCGTCTGCGGAGTCGGGTCGACGATGTCGAGGAGACGCTTGTGAGTCCGGATCTCGAACTGTTCACGGCTCTTCTTGTCGATGTGCGGCGAGCGGTTGACCGTGAACTTCTCGATCAGCGTCGGCAGCGGGATCGGACCACGGACCTGCGCACCGGTGCGCTTGGCCGTATTGACGATCTCGCGCGTCGACGTGTCGAGGACGCGGTGGTCAAAGGCTTTCAGCCGGATGCGGATATTTTGACCGTTCATCTTGATTTCCCAGCGAAAAAGGTGACGCGGCGCACTACAGAGCGCCGCGCCCTTTGCCTTCCGGCCTTACTTTACGATCTTGGCGACGACGCCCGAACCAACGGTACGGCCACCCTCACGGATAGCGAAGCGGAGCTTCTCTTCCATGGCGATCGGCACGATCAGTGCGACAGTGATATTCACATTGTCGCCCGGCATCACCATCTCCGTGCCTTCCGGCAGCGTCACGATGCCAGTCACGTCCGTGGTACGGAAGTAGAACTGCGGGCGGTAGTTGGTGAAGAACGGCGTATGACGACCGCCCTCTTCCTTGGTGAGGATGTACGCCTCAGCCACGAAATCGGTATGCGGGGTCACCGAACCGGGCTTGCACAGCACCTGGCCGCGCTCAACCTGCGTGCGGTCGATACCGCGGATCAGCGCGCCGATGTTGTCGCCGGCCTGGCCCTGATCGAGCAACTTGCGGAACATTTCGACGCCGGTCACGGTGGTCGACTGGGTTGCCTTGATACCGACGATCTCGACAGTCTCACCGACCTTCACGATGCCGCGCTCGACACGACCGGTCACCACGGTGCCACGGCCGGAGATCGAGAACACGTCTTCGATCGGCATCAGGAACGGCTGGTCGATCGGGCGAGCCGGCTGCGGGATGTATTCGTCAACAGCGCGCATCAGCTCGAGGATCGCATCGTGGCCGAGCTTCTTGTCACCGTCGTTCAGAGCTTCGGTAGCCGAACCCTTCACGATCGGAACGTCATCGCCCGGGAACTCGTACGAGCTGAGCAGCTCGCGAACTTCAAGCTCGACGAGTTCGAGCAGTTCCGGATCGTCGACCATGTCGCACTTGTTGAGGAACACGACGAGCGCCGGCACACCGACCTGACGGGCGAGCAGGATGTGCTCGCGGGTCTGCGGCATCGGGCCGTCGGCGGCGGAAACCACCAGGATAGCACCGTCCATCTGCGCGGCGCCGGTGATCATGTTCTTCACATAGTCAGCGTGGCCGGGGCAATCGACGTGGGCGTAGTGACGGTTGACCGTCTCGTACTCGACGTGCGCGGTGTTGATCGTGATGCCGCGGGCCTTCTCTTCCGGAGCGGCGTCGATCTGATCATACGCCTTGAAGGTGGCGCCGCCGGTCTCAGCGAGGACCTTGGTGATCGCTGCGGTCAGCGAGGTCTTTCCATGGTCGACGTGACCGATGGTGCCGATGTTGCAGTGCGGCTTGGTGCGGGAAAACTTTTCCTTGGCCATCGTATTCTCCGTAGTGCGCCAGCTTGGCATGCCGGCTTCAGGAAACTGGTTGACTGTTCGTACTGGCGGGCTCCCGGCTGACAGAGCAGCCGGGCAACCGGTGGTTCTTGGTTAGGCGTACTTCGCCTGGACTTCCTGAGCCACGGCGGTCGGCACCTGCTCATAGTGGTCGAAGGTCATCGTATACTGTGCACGACCCTGGCTCATCGAGCGCAGCGTGTTCACGTAACCGAACATATTCGCCAGCGGCACCATGGCATCGATCACCTGGGCATTGCCGCGTGGTTCCGTACCGCGGATCTGGCCGCGGCGGGAATTCAGGTCGCCAATCACGTCACCCACATAGTCTTCGGGGGTGAGGACTTCGACGCGCATCACCGGCTCGAGGATCTTCGGCTGCGCCTTGGCGATCGCCTCGCGGAAACCCGCACGGCCAGCGATTTCGAAGGCGAGAACCGAGGAGTCAACGTCGTGATACGCACCGTCGGTGAGCGCGAACTTCACGTCCACGATCGGGAAGCCGATGATCGGGCCCGAACCCATGACGGACGCAACGCCCTTCTGCACGCCCGGCACATATTCCTTCGGAACATTGCCGCCGATGACTTCCGACTTGAACTCGAAGCCGGCACCCGGCTCGTTGGGCTCGATACGGAACTTGATACGAGCGAACTGGCCCGAGCCACCCGACTGCTTCTTGTGAGTGTAGTCGTGCTCGACCACCTTCGTGATAGCCTCGCGATACGCCACCTGCGGCGCACCGATATTGGCCTCGACCTTGAACTCACGACGCATGCGATCAACGATGATGTCGAGATGCAGTTCGCCCATGCCGGCGATCAGCGTTTCACCAGACTCTTCATCCGTCTTCACGCGGAACGACGGATCTTCTGCCGCCAGACGCTGAAGGGCGAGGCCCATCTTTTCCTGGTCGGCCTTGGTCTTGGGCTCCACCTTGATCTCGATGACCGGCTCCGGGAACTCCATGCGCTCCAGGATGACCTTGTTGGATGGGTCAGAAAGCGTGTCACCGGTTGTCGTGTCCTTGAGACCAACAATCGCGACGATGTCGCCGGCATAAGCCTCATCAATCTGCTCGCGGGAGTTTGCGTGCATCTGGAACATGCGACCAACGCGTTCCTTCTTCTCCTTGACGGTGTTCTCGAGAGAAGCACCGGCAGCGAGATGACCGGAATAAATGCGGCAGAACGTCAGCGAACCCATATGCGGGTCGTTGGCAATCTTGAACGCCAGCATCGACAGCGGCTCTTCATCCGACGCGTGACGCTCGATCTCGCCGCCCGACTTCACGTCGATGCCCTTGATCGCAGGAATGTCGATCGGGGCCGGCAGGAAATCGATAACGGCATCGAGCAGAGGCTGCACGCCCTTGTTCTTGAACGCCGAACCGCAGAACACCGGGAAAAACGTCGAGTTCACCGTACCCTGGCGGATCAGGCGACGCAGCGTCTCGATGGTCGGCATTTCGCCGTTCAGATACGCCTCTGTGGCCGCATCATCCATCTCGACCGCAGTCTCGATCATCTTCTCGCGATACTCTTCGGCCTTGCCCAGGAGATCGGCGGGAATCTCGACGACGTCCCACTGCGCGCCCAGCTCTTCGTTGCGCCAGACCAGCGCCTTCATCTCGAGCAGGTCGATGACACCCTTGAAGTCATTCTCGGCGCCGATCGGCAGCTGGCACACCACGGTCTTGATACCGAGACGCTTATGCAGGGTATCGAGGCAGAAGTAGAAATCAGCACCGATCTTGTCCATCTTGTTGACGAAGATCAGGCGCGGCACGTTGTACTTGTCCGCCTGGCGCCAGACGGTTTCCGTCTGCGGCTCAACACCCTGGTTGCCATCGAGCAACGCAATGGCGCCGTCGAGCACGCGCAGCGACCGCTCGACTTCAATCGTGAAGTCCACGTGGCCGGGCGTATCGATAATGTTGAAGCGGTGCATGCGACCGTTGCGACCCTTCCAGAAGGTCGTCGTCGCAGCGGACGTGATGGTGATCCCGCGCTCCTGCTCCTGCTCCATCCAGTCCATGGTGGCGGCGCCATCATGCACTTCACCGATCTTGTGGCTTTTGCCGGTGTAATAGAGGATTCGCTCGGTCGTGGTCGTCTTGCCAGCATCAATGTGGGCCATGATGCCGAAGTTACGGTATTCGTGGATCGGGTATTCGCGGGCCATTTGGGAGGAGCCTTCCGTTTACCAGCGGTAGTGCGAGAAGGCACGGTTGGCATCAGCCATACGGTGCGTGTCTTCGCGTTTCTTCACGGCCTGACCTCGGCCGTTCACGGCATCCATGAGCTCGCCGCTGAGGCGCTCCTTCATGGTGTGCTCACCACGCTTGCGCGCAGATTCGATGAGCCAGCGGATCGCCAAAGCCTGCTGACGGTCCGTACGCACTTCGACCGGAACCTGGTAGGTCGCACCACCAACGCGGCGGGAACGAACTTCCACTGCCGGGCGGATGTTGTCGAGCGCAGCGTGGAACACGTTGACCGGGTCCTGCTTCAGCTTGGTCTGCACGATGTCGAACGCACCGTAGACGATCGACTCGGCGACGGACTTCTTTCCGTCTTCCATGAGCGAGTTCATGAACTTCGAGACGACGAGATCGCCGAACTTCGGATCGGGGTTGACTTCGCGCTTTTCGGCTGCGTGACGACGGGACATCTCTGACTCTCCTTACTTCGGCCGCTTCGCGCCGTACTTCGAACGGCGCTGCTTGCGATCCTTCACCGACTGGGTGTCGAGTACGCCGCGCAGCACGTGGTAACGAACGCCCGGCAGATCGCGAACGCGGCCACCGCGAATGAGCACAACCGAGTGCTCCTGCAGGTTGTGGCCTTCGCCGGGGATATAGGAAATCACTTCACGCTGGGTGGTCAGACGGACCTTTGCCACCTTGCGAAGAGCCGAGTTCGGCTTCTTCGGCGTGGTGGTGTAGACGCGCGAGCAAACGCCACGCTTCTGCGGATTGGCTTCCATCGCCGGGACTTTGTTCCGCTTGGGCTTCGACACCCGTGGCTTGCGGATCAACTGATTAATGGTCGGCATTGCGCTCTTTCCATCCGTCGGAAATTCGGTTTCCAAGACAAAAACAAACCAAAGGGGCGCTTGGCCCATCCCAACAGGGACGGAAGCGCCTCTCATTGCAGCGGACCGCATGCAGGAGCATGCGTTCATGCGCACAAAGATTTATCGTCGTCTCGTCCTTTGGCAGTGTGTTTGAGCGTCCTGGGTGCCCGCGCAAGGTGGCAGATACCCGGTTGGCGCTCACGACCGACCGCTAAGGTGGGCGTTCTATATGGGCGATGACTCGTGCCGTCAAGGATTCTTTGCATGGAAACTTGGGCTGAAACCGCGGATTTCAAGGCCTTTGGGGCCCCCCAAGCCCATATCGCCCGGTTCTGCGGCCGAATGCGCCTCGCCCCCGCGCCTGCTGCATGGCTCAGGGAGTATTAATGAGCGGTTAGCGCACACGCGCGAGCACGAATCCGTCGTACCCCTTAGTCCCCACCGTCTGCAATGCGGTCGCATCGAGTCGCGGGTGGACGGAAATGAAGTCGAATCCGGCGCGCGTGCCGATGATTCTGGCATCCGCGCTGTCCACCTCGACGACTCGGCCATCGCGGACGACATTGTCGAGGATGATGACTGTGCCAGATCGTGAGAGCCTGACTGCCCAGTCGAGATAGATCGGATTGTTGGGTTTGTCGGCATCGATGAAGATCAGGTCGAATGGCCCCGCCCCGTCGGCCGCCAGCTGTGGCAGCATCTTCGCGGCAGCGCCCACGATGATCTTGACCCGATCGGAAAGCCCTGCCCGCGCGATATTGGCCTTCGCCACCTCCGCGTGATGGGGGTCATACTCAAGTGTTATGAGTTCGCCCTCCTCGGGCAACGCCCGCGCCATCCAGATGGTCGAGTAGCCGCCGAGCGTGCCGAGCTCCAGCACCTTCCTTGCGCCGGTGATCGCCACCATCAGCGCCAGGAACTTGCCCTGCGCCGGCGACACATCCATGGCTGGCAAGCCAGCGGCCGTGTTGTCAGCCAGCGCTGCGGTCAGCGCGCCCTCCTCCACCACGAGCTTCTCTGCGATGTACTCGTCAACGGCGGTCCATGTGGCTTGCGGCTGGGACGCTTCAGTCATGACTATCTCCTTTGCCCCGCACTACCGCCGATCCTGCGACACTTGCATGACTGCCGTCCTCGGCAATAGGTCGCAAAAACAAAGGGCCCCGAAGGGCCCTTTGCGCATTTGCTGAGAACTGTACCGATTACTCCGCCGGCTCCACCGGAGCGGGGATCTTGACTGTCTCGGCCTGGCGGCGGCGTTCATCGAGGATGAGGTCGTCGCGCTTGGTCGCGATCAGCTTGGACTTGGTGATGCTCGCGCCGGTGCCGGCGGGGATCAGGCGGCCCACGATGACGTTTTCCTTGAGGCCTTCGAGCAGGTCGGCCTTGCCCGAAACCGCCGCCTCGGTGAGGACGCGCGTGGTTTCCTGGAAGGACGCCGCCGACACGAAGGAGCGGGTCTGCAACGAGGCCTTGGTGATGCCGAGCAGCACCGGAACCGCGGTTGCAGGCTTGCGGCCTTCGGCCACCAGCTGATCATTGAGCTCGTCGAAATCGAGCTTGTCGATCTGCTCGTCCTTGAGCATGCCCGAGTCACCGGGCTCGACGATCTCGACCTTCTGCAGCATCTGGCGAACGATCACCTCGATGTGCTTGTCGTTGATCAGCACGCCCTGCAGCCGGTACACTTCCTGGATTTCGTTCACCAGGTAGCGGGCCAGTTCCTCGACGCCCTTGATGGCAAGGATGTCGTGCGGGGCCGGGTTGCCGTCGAGGATGTATTCGCCCTTCTCGATGGTGTCGCCTTCCTGCAGATGGAACGGCTTTCCCTTGGGGATCAGATACTCCACGGGCTCGGCACCAGCCTCGCTCGGCTCGATGATCACGCGGCGCTTGTTCTTGTAGTCGCGGCCGAAGCGGATCGTGCCGTTGATCTCGGCAATGATCGCGTGGTCCTTCGGACGACGCGCTTCGAACAGTTCCGCCACGCGCGGCAGACCGCCCGTGATGTCCTTGGTCTTGGCGCTTTCCAGCGGGATACGTGCAAGCACGTCACCCGGGGCAACCTTCTCGCCCGGCTCGACCACGATGACCGCGTCAACCGAGAGCAGGTAGCGGGCGTCGCCGCCGCGGTCGAGCTTGGCGATCGCATCGCCGCGCTTGATCACGATGGCGGGCTTCAGCCCGTCGCTGCGCTGGCTCGTTCGCCAGTCGGAAACAACGCGCTTGGTGAAGCCCGTGGTTTCGTCCGTGGTTTCCGACACCGAGGCGCCATCGACCAGGTCTTCGAAGCCGACCTCGCCCTCGACCTCGGCCAGCACCGGACGGGTATAGGGGTCCCATTCGGCGATACGCTGGCCGCGCTTCACCTCGCTGCCGTCGTCGATGCGCATCTTCGCGCCATAGGTCACGCGGTGGGTCGCACGGTCCTTGCCCTCGTTGTCCACGATGGCGATGGTGACGTTACGGCCCATGGCGATCAGCTGACCGCCAGCGATCTTGGCGACGTTGCGGTTGCGGATCTCGATCTTACCCTCGGCACCAGCCTCAAGATAAGAGGAGTCCACCACCTGCGCCGTGCCACCGATATGGAACGTGCGCATGGTGAGCTGCGTACCCGGCTCGCCGATCGACTGTGCGGCAATGACGCCCACCGCTTCGCCGATATTGACCGGGGTACCACGCGCGAGGTCGCGGCCATAGCAGGCGGCGCAGCAACCGGTGCGGAGATCGCAGGTCAGCGGCGAGCGGATCTTCACCGACTGCACCTTGTAGGACTCGATGAGTTCGACATCCTTCTCGCCCAGGAGCGTACCCTTCGGCACGACCACATCGCCATTCTCTGGGTTCACCACATCGTCGGCCGTCGTACGGCCTAGAATGCGCTGCCCGAGGGTCGCGACGATCTGGCCGGAGTCGACGATCGGCTCCATGGTCAGGCCACGGTCGGTACCGCAGTCGATCTCGGTGATGATAGAGTCCTGCGCCACGTCGACGAGACGACGGGTGAGGTAACCCGAGTTCGCCGTCTTGAGCGCGGTGTCGGCCAGACCCTTGCGGGCGCCGTGCGTCGAGTTGAAGTACTCGAGAACGTTCAGGCCTTCCTTGAAGTTGGCCGTGATCGGGGTCTCGATGATCGAGCCGTCCGGACGCGCCATCAGGCCGCGCATACCGGCAAGCTGCTTCATCTGCGCCGGCGAGCCGCGCGCACCGGAATGGCTCATCATGTAGACCGAGTTGATCGGAAGCTGGCGGCCGGTCTCCGGGTCGAACTTGACCGCGGCGATACCCTTCATCATTTCCTCGGCGACCTTGTCACCACACTTGGCCCATGCGTCGACGACCTTGTTGTACTTCTCGCCCTGCGTGATCAGGCCGTCATTGTACTGCTGCTCGAATTCCTCGACCAGCTTGCGGGTCTCTTCCACGATGACGTACTTCGCCGCCGGGATAACCATGTCGTCCTTGCCGAACGAGATGCCGGCGCGCGCCGCATGCTTGAACCCGAGGTCCATGATGCGGTCACAAAAGATCACCGTCTCCTTCTGGCCGCAGCCGCGATAGACCGTGTCGATCATCTTGGAGATCATCTTCTTGGTCATCAGCTGGTTGGCCGTGGCGAAGGGCACCTTGATGCTCTTCGGCAGCAGCTTGCCCAGGATCATGCGGCCCGGCGTCGTCTCGACGATCTCGGTCGTACGCCGGCCCTCCTCGTCGTAAACGTCGACGCGGCCCTTGATCTTGGTGTGCATGGTGACGATCCCGCGCGACAGCGCGTGCTCGAGTTCGCCCATGTCGGCAAACGCCATGCCCTGCCCCGGCTCGCCCTCGTTCATCAGCGAGAGGTGGTAGAGACCAAGCACGATGTCCTGGCTCGGCACGATGATCGGCTGGCCGTTTGCCGGGTGCAGGATGTTGTTGGTCGACATCATCAGCACGCGGGCTTCAAGCTGAGCCTCGAGCGACAGCGGCACGTGTACGGCCATCTGGTCACCGTCGAAGTCGGCGTTGAACGCCGAGCAGACGAGCGGATGCAGCTGGATGGCCTTGCCCTCGATCAGATGCGGCTCGAACGCCTGGATGCCGAGGCGGTGCAGCGTCGGCGCGCGGTTGAGCAGCACCGGATGTTCGCGGATGACCTCGTCGAGGATATCCCAAACCTCCGGCTTTTCCTTCTCGACAAGCTTCTTGGCCTGCTTAACCGTCGACGACAGGCCCTTGGCCTCGAGACGCGAGTAGATGAACGGCTTGAACAGCTCGAGCGCCATCTTCTTGGGCAGGCCGCACTGGTGCAGCTTCAGCTCCGGACCCACGGTGATCACCGAACGGCCGGAATAGTCGACGCGCTTGCCGAGGAGGTTCTGGCGGAAGCGGCCCTGCTTGCCCTTGAGCATGTCGGAGAGCGACTTCAGCGGACGCTTGTTGGCGCCCGTGATGGTGCGGCCACGGCGACCATTGTCGAACAGCGCGTCGACGGCCTCCTGCAGCATGCGCTTCTCGTTGCGGATGATGATGTCCGGCGCCCGCAGCTCGATCAGGCGCTTCAACCGGTTGTTGCGGTTGATCACGCGGCGATAGAGGTCGTTCAGGTCGGACGTCGCGAAGCGGCCGCCATCGAGTGGCACCAGCGGGCGCAGCTCCGGCGGAATGACCGGGATCACCGTCATGATCATCCACTCGGGCTTGTTGCCCGACACGATGAACTGCTCAACGATCTTCAGGCGCTTGGCCAGCTTCTTCGGCTTGAGCTCGGTGGTCGCCTCGGCGATCTCGACGCGCAAGTCAGCGGCGATCTTTTCTAGGTCGAGCGACAGCAGCAGGTCGCGGATGGCTTCGGCGCCAATCTTGGCGGTGAAGCTGTCAGCGCCATACTGGTCCTGTGCCTCGAGATACTGTTCCTCGGTGACGAGCTCGTTCTCGCCGAACGGCGTCAGGCCGGGGTCGAGCACCACATACTGCTCGAAATAGAGGATGCGCTCGATATCCTTCAGCGTCATGTCGAGCAGCAGGGCAATGCGGCTGGGGAGCGACTTCAGGAACCAGATATGGGCGACAGGCGCGGCCAGCTCGATATGGCCCATGCGCTCGCGGCGAACGCGGCTGAGCGTGACTTCCACGCCGCACTTCTCGCAGATCACGCCCTTGAACTTCATGCGCTTGTACTTGCCGCACAGGCACTCGTAGTCCTTCACGGGCCCAAAGATGCGCGCGCAGAACAGACCGTCGCGCTCGGGCTTGAATGTGCGGTAATTGATGGTTTCCGGCTTCTTGATCTCGCCATACGACCAGCTGAGGATCTTCTCCGGGCTGGCGATGCTGATCTTCATCTGATCGAACATCTGGACGGGGACCTGCGGGTTGAACGGGTCCATGACGTGGTGATGAGAGTTCATCGATAGGCTCCTCTGCTCGGTGGCACCGGGGCGGGCTCTACGCCCCGGGCCGACCGAAAGATGATTGGGATGGCTGCGGCAGGCTTATTCCGCCGCGGCCTGAGGAGATGCCAGTTGTCCGGTCGACGGGCTGCCGGGTTGTGGCAGTTCCGTTCCGTCGATGGTGTCGAGCTCGACATTGAGGCCCAGGGACCGGATTTCCTTCACCAGCACGTTGAAGCTTTCCGGAATACCCGCTTCGAACGTGTCGTCGCCACGCACGATGGCTTCGTACACCTTGGTACGGCCCGCCACGTCGTCCGACTTGATCGTCAGCATTTCCTGGAGCGTGTACGCCGCGCCATACGCTTCGAGCGCCCACACTTCCATTTCGCCGAAGCGCTGGCCGCCGAACTGCGCCTTGCCGCCCAGCGGCTGCTGGGTAACGAGGGAGTAGGGACCGATCGAACGGGCGTGGATCTTGTCGTCCACGAGGTGGTGCAGCTTCAGCATATAGATGTAGCCCACGGTCACCTGGCGATCGAACTGTTCGCCCGTGCGCCCGTCGAACACCGTCGACTGACCCGATGTCTTGAGGCCGGCACGTTCCAGCATCTCGACGATATCGGCTTCCTTGGCACCATCGAACACCGGAGTGGCGATCGGCACACCCTTCGACAGGTGCTCGCCGAGACGGATAAGGCCGTCGTCATCCAGATCTGTGACGTAGCTGTCATTGCTGTACAACTCGCCGATCTCGGTGCGCAGCGGCTTCAGGTCACCGGACTGCTGGTAGACCTTCACCAGGTGATCAAGCTTCTTGCCCAGGCCACGGCAGGCCCAGCCAAGATGCGTCTCGAGGATCTGGCCCACGTTCATGCGGCTCGGCACGCCGAGCGGGTTGAGCACGATGTCGACCGCGGTGCCGTCTTCCAGATACGGCATGTCCTCGATCGGCACGATGCGCGACACCACGCCCTTGTTGCCGTGACGGCCGGCCATCTTGTCGCCCGGCTGGATCTTGCGCTTGGTGGCGACGAAGACCTTGACCATCTTCATCACGCCCGGCGGCAATTCGTCGCCACGCTGCAGCTTGTCGACCTTGTCGATGAACCGCTGCTCGAGGAGCTTGCGGCTCTCTTCGTACTGCGCGTGCAGCGCTTCCATCTCCGCCATGACCTTGTCGTCGTCGATGGCGAACTGCCACCACTTCGAACGCGGCTGGGCATCGAAGATCTGGTCATTGAGCTTGGTGCCCGACACGTAGCCCTTGGGGCCGGAGGTCGCGGTCTTGCCGAACAGCATTTCCTTCAGACGCGCATAGACGTTGCGGTCGAGGATCGATTGCTCGTCGTCACGGTCCTTGGCAAGGCGCTCGATTTCCTCGCGCTCGATCGCCATGGCACGCTCGTCCTTGTCGATGCCGTGGCGGTTGAACACGCGGACTTCAACCACCGTGCCGGCGTCACCCGGAGGCACGCGCAGCGAGGTGTCGCGGACGTCGGAGGCCTTCTCACCGAAAATGGCGCGGAGGAGCTTCTCTTCCGGCGTCATCGGGCTTTCGCCCTTCGGTGTGATCTTGCCGACGAGGATATCACCCGGGCCGACTTCGGCACCGATATGCACGATACCGGCTTCGTCGAGGTTCTTCAGCGCTTCTTCCGAAACGTTCGGAATGTCGCGGGTGATTTCCTCGGGACCAAGCTTGGTGTCGCGGGCCATCACTTCATATTCCTCGATATGGATCGAGGTGAAGACGTCCTGCATGGCGATCTTCTCGCTGAGCAGGATGGAATCTTCGAAGTTGTAGCCATTCCACGGCATGAATGCGACGAGCACGTTCCGGCCGAGGGCCAGATCACCAAGTTCGGTCGACGGACCGTCCGCGATGATGTCGCCCTGGTCGATATGGTCGCCCACCACCACCAGCGGGCGCTGGTTGATGCAGGTCGACTGGTTCGAACGCTGGAACTTCATCAGGTTGTAGATGTCGACGCCCGACTTCGACGCGTCGGTTTCTTCCGTCGCACGGATAACGATACGGGTCGCGTCCACCTGGTCAACGATGCCCTTGCGCTTGGCGACGATCGCGGCGCCGGAATCGCGGGCCACGGTCTTTTCCATGCCAGTGCCCACGAACGGAGCCTCGGCACGCAGCAGCGGCACAGCCTGCTTCTGCATGTTCGAGCCCATCAGGGCGCGGTTGGCGTCGTCGTTCTCGAGGAACGGGATCAGCGAAGCGGCGACCGAAATCACCTGCTTGGGCGACACGTCCATCAGGTCGACGGATTCCTTCGGGGTCAGTCCGTTGTCGCCAGCGTGGCGCGCCACGACCAGATCATCGACGAACTCGCCCTTCTCGCTCAGCTTGGCATTGGCCTGGGCAACGTAGTGCTTGGCCTCTTCCATGGCGGAGAGATAAACGACGTCGTCAGTCACGCGGCCATCGACGACGCGACGGTACGGGCTCTCGATGAAGCCGTACTTGTTCACATGCGCATAGGTCGCGAGGTTGTTGATGAGGCCGATGTTCGGGCCTTCCGGCGTCTCGATCGGGCAGATACGGCCATAATGGGTCGGGTGCACGTCACGCACTTCGAAGCCGGCGCGTTCACGCGTCAAGCCGCCAGGCCCAAGCGCCGAAAGGCGCCGCTTGTGCGACACTTCGGAGAGCGGGTTCGTCTGGTCCATGAACTGCGAAAGCTGCGAGGAACCAAAGAACTCGCGCACCGCCGCAGCTGCCGGCTTTGCGTTGATCAGGTCCTGCGGCATCACCGTGTCGATCTCGACGGAGCTCATGCGCTCCTTGATCGCGCGCTCCATGCGGAGCAGGCCGAGACGATAATGGTTCTCCATCAGCTCGCCGACCGAACGCACGCGACGATTGCCGAGATTGTCGATGTCGTCGATCTCGCCCTTGCCGTCACGCAGCTCGACGAGCGTGCGCACGACTTCGACGATGTCTTCCTTGCGCAGGATGCGCACGGTGTCCTCGACATTCAGGTCGAGGCGCATATTCATCTTCACGCGACCGACGGCCGACAGGTCATAGCGCTCGCTGTCGAAGAACAGCGACTTGAACATGGCTTCAGCGGTTTCGACGGTCGGCGGCTCGCCCGGGCGCATCACGCGGTAGATGTCGAACAGCGCGTCCTCGCGGGACTCGTTCTTGTCGACTGCGAGCGTGTTGCGGATATAGGCGCCCACCGTGACATGGTCGATATCAAGAATCGGCAGCTCTTCGAAGCCGGCGTCCTTGAGCTTGTTGAGCAGCTTTTCGTCGATCTCGTCGCCGGCTTCGGCGTAGATCTCACCGTTCTTGAGGTTAACGAGGTCCTCGGCAATGAAGGTGCCGAACAGGTCCTCGTCAACGGCCGCAAGATGCGTCAGGCCGTCCTGCGCAAGCTTCTTGGCCTGGCGCGGGGTCAGCTTCTTGCCGGCTTCATGCACCACCGCGCCGGTATTGGCGTCAATGAGGTCGTAGCTGAGCTTGGCGTTGCGCATCTGGTCGGCATCGAAGGGCTTCTTCCAGCCGGTCTCGGTGCGTTCGTAGCTGACAGTCTTGTAATATGTCGCGAGGATCTCCTCGGCGTCGAGGCCGAGAGCCTTAAGCAGCGACGTCACAGGAATCTTGCGGCGGCGATCGATGCGCGCGAAGACGATGTCCTTGGCATCGAACTCGATATCCAGCCACGAGCCGCGGTACGGAATGATACGCGCCGCGAACAGCAGTTTGCCGGACGAATGCGTCTTGCCCTTGTCGTGATCGAAGAAAACCCCCGGAGACCGGTGCATCTGCGAGACGATCACGCGCTCGGTGCCATTCACGATGAACGTGCCGTTCGACGTCATGAAGGGCATGTCGCCCATATAGACGTCCTGCTCCTTGATGTCCTTGACGGACCTCGCGCCGGTTTCCTCGTCCACTTCGAACACGATCAGGCGCAGCGTCACCTTCAGCGGCGCTGCGAACGTCATGTCGCGCTGCCGGCATTCGTCGACGTCATACTTCGGCTGCTCGAACTCGTACTTCACGAATTCGAGCGAGGCCGTATTGGAAAAATCGGTTATCGGGAAAACGGACTTGAAGACCGCCTGCAGCCCCTCTTCCGAACGACCGCCCGCGGGCTCGTCCACGATGAGGAACTGATCATACGAGGCCTTCTGGACCTCGATCAGATTCGGCATCTCCGCGACTTCTCGAATGCTGCCGAAAGATTTGCGTACCTTGCGGCGGCCGTTGAACGTGGTAGCCATACCAGCTCCTCAATGTTCTCGATGTCTCGGAGGCAAATGTCCAAAGGCCCGACTATCAGCCGTCGGACATCAGGACATCAGCCTTGTACTCTTTAGGGTGCAGCCCGGCATTCCAGGCCAAAAAACTTCCGCAACTCTCGCCCCTGCCCGGCCATTCAATCGCTCGGGTGGCGTCGCCCCAACCATGCTCATATGCACACGAAAATGGCAGGAATGAGGCGGCACTACTGGCGCCGCCTCATAAAGCAGAAACTTCGGAAAGAAGCTTACTTGAGCTCGACCTTGGCGCCGGCTGCTTCGAGCTTCTTCTTGATGTCCTCGGCCTCGGCCTTGGACGCGCCTTCCTTGATGGCCTTCGGAGCGCCTTCGACGAGAGCCTTGGCTTCGCCGAGACCGAGGCCAGTAATGGCGCGGACTTCCTTGATGACGTTGATCTTGTTTTCGCCGAAAGAGGCGAGGATCACGTCGAATTCGGTCTTCTCTTCAACCGGGGCGGCGGCGGCGACCGGAGCGGCCGCTGCTGCGACCGGAGCGGCGGCGGAAACGCCCCACTTTTCTTCCAGCAGCTTCGAGAGCTCGGAAGCCTCGAGAACGGTGAGAGCCGACAGGTCTTCGACGAGTTTGGCGAGATCAGCCATTTGAGTTCACTTTCGTGTTTACGTTTTCAGTTCGAACCATCGGGACGATTGCCGTCCCGCTGTGGGGGATTTGCCTAAGCTTAAGCTGCATTGCTCTTTTCGGCGTGAGCCGAGAGGACCCGTGCAACCGCACCACCAGGAGCCTGCAGGACCGCAGCGATACGCGTGCCGGGCTGCTTGAGCATCCCAGCGAGCGTGGCGCGAAGCTGATCCAGCGACGGCATCGTGGCGAGCGCCTTGACGTTGTTGGCGTCGAGCCCGGTCTTGCCCATTGCACCACCAAGAACCACGAACTTCTGGTTCTTGTCAGCGAAAGCGGCTGCGACTTTCGGCGCAACCATGGGATCCTTGGCGAAGGCGACGACGACCGGACCTGTGAACAGGCCCGAGATGTCGGCGGTGTCGGTTTCTTTCAGAGCAAGCTTGGCCAGGCGGTTCTTGGCGACCTTGACGCTGCCACCGGCCTGCTTCATCTGCCGACGCAGATTCTCCAGATCGGCAACGGTCAGGCCAGCGTTCTTTGCCACGACGATCGACCCGGCCGCCGCGAACGACGACTGGAGCGACGTGATGACTTCACGCTTTTCCGCTCTTTCCACTGCTAGTCTCCACAATGAACCCGGGCGAACCCGGGCTTTTGCCAATTGCTGCCCTCCCTGGCGGGAAGTCAGCGGTTAACGCCTGTCAACCGAGTGACCGCGGGAGGGCGAAATGCCCTTTCGGCGGCAACTGGCCTGGTTCGAACCGCACGCGGCAAAACGCCGAAATCGGTTGTCACCCCGTCTATTGCGGGCCCCTCTCGGGATTAAGCGCCCCTCAACGGGAAGCGCCTCGCAGTCTCGGACAGGACTTTTCCGACCAATCCCCTAGGGGCGGCCGGTTCCCGGACGGTCGCTCGCACGGCCGTCCGAAACTTGCATCAAGCCTTAGTTCAGGCTTGAGGGATCGACATGCACGCCGGGGCCCATGGTCGAGCTCACGGCAAAGCGCTTCAGGTAAGTGCCCTTGGCGCCGGCCGGCTTGGCCTTCTGCACGGCATCGGCAAATGCCTTGATGTTCTGCAGCAGCGCTTCATCCGAGAACGACGCCTTGCCGACGCCGGCATGGATGATGCCGGCTTTCTCGACGCGGAACTCGACTGCGCCGCCCTTGGCAGCCTTGACTGCACCGGCGACGTCGGGGGTCACGGTTCCGACCTTCGGGTTCGGCATCAGGTTGCGCGGGCCGAGGATCTTGCCGAGGCGACCAACGAGCGGCATCATGTCCGGCGTCGCGATAACGCGATCGAAATTGATGTTGCCGTTCTGCACCTGCTCGACAAGGTCTTCGGCACCGACGACATCGGCGCCGGCCTTGCGGGCCTCGTCAGCCTTGGCGTCGCGGGCGAACACGGCCACGCGCACGGTCTTGCCCGTGCCGTTCGGCAGGTTCACCACGCCACGGACCATCTGGTCGGCATGGCGAGGATCGACGCCAAGATTCATGGCCACTTCGATGGTTTCATCGAACTTGGCCTTGGCGCGTTCCTTGATCATCTTCAGAGCGTCGTCGATCGCATAGAGCTTCTTGCGGTCGATGCCCTGGCGGATAGCGTCCGTACGCTTGCCCAGCTTGGTCATGCTCAGCTCTCCACCTGCAGGCCCATCGAACGGGCGGAACCGGCGATCATTGTCATCGCGGTTTCGACGTCGTAGGCGTTGAGGTCCTTCATCTTCTTTTCGGCGATATCGCGGATCTGCGCCTGCGTGATGGTGCCCGCGGACTCCTTGCCCGGCAGCTTGGAGCCGGACTTCAGGCCCATCGCCTTCTTGAGGAAGAACGTCACCGGCGGCAGGCCGGTTTCGAAGCTGAAGCTCTTGTCTGCGTAATAGGTGATCGTCACCGGGATCGGCGAACCCTTTTCGAGTTCGGCCGTCTTGGCGTTGAACGCCTTGCAGAATTCCATGATGTTGATGCCGCGCTGGCCGAGGGCCGGGCCGATCGGCGGCGAAGGGGTCGCCGAACCGGCGGCGACCTGCAGCTTGAGCTGCCCAATGACTTTCTTTGCCATGGTCTACTCTCCATAAGATGCCCGTTTCCGGGCGGTTGACCACCGTGGTCCGAGGCTCATCGGATGCTTGGCTGCACCCTGCTCTCCCACGGGTTTTCCGTAGCCTTGCGGTTACGGTCGAGGGGCCAGCGACCCCTCTGCCGATCAGATCTTCTCGACCTGACCGTATTCAAGCTCGACGGGCGTCGGACGCCCGAAGATCGAAACTTCCACCTTGAGACGCGAGCGTTCCTCGTCGACCTCTTCCACCACGCCGTTGAAGCTGGCGAATGGGCCGTCGGAGACGCGCACCTGCTCGCCGACCTCGAACGAGACCGACGGCTTCGGATGCTCGACGCCATCCTGCACCTGCTGCAAGATCGCCATCGCTTCCTTCTCGGAGATCGGCATGGGCTTGTCGCCCGAACCGAGAAAGCCGGTGACCTTGGGCGTGTTCTTGATGAGATGGAACGCCTGATCGGTCATCTCCATCTTCACCAGCACATAGCCGGGGAAGAATTTGCGTTCGGTGTCGACCTTGCGGCCACGGCGCATCTCCACGACCTTCTCGGTCGGCACGATCACGTCGTCAAACAGTTCGTCCAGCTTCTTCTGCGCGACCTTCTGGCGGATGTCTTCCGCCACCTTGCGCTCGAAATTCGAGTAGGCCTGCACGATGTACCAGCGCTTTGCCATGCCGCGTGTCGCTCCAATAAACCGTTGCCGCTCAGCGGATCGAAAGCATCAGCTGTACGCCCCAGGAAATGATCCCGTCGGCGATCAGAAAGAAGATACTCGCCAGGATCGCGAGGACGATCACCATCACGGTCGAGATCAGCGTCTCATTGCGCGACGGCCAGGAGACCTTGCTGACTTCCTGCCGAACCTCACGCAAAAATTTCAACGGGTTGGCAATTTGCATCAGCGTATCATCCTCTGCGCCCTTGCAGGCAAAAACAAAGAACCGCGCGAGTCTCCCCGTGCGGCCGTGGCGGGTATCTAGTGGCTTGCCGCGCCGAATGCAAGCGCTTTTGACGCCTGCTATCGCCATGCCAATACGCGGTGTGGATTGCGCAGGTCGCCGCTACGAGAGCGTGGCAGGGGCAGCAGGACTTGAACCCGCGACCCTCGGTTTTGGAGACCGATGCTCTACCAACTGAGCTATACCCCTAAACCTGCGCCGCTTCGTCTAATGGCAAAGCCGCGCCGACGCAAGGCCTAAACGGCCCGACTTCACGACCGACAGGTGCCGCATGCGCAGAGTCGCTTTAGTCTTTGTTTCCCGGTGCGTCCTGAGCGGTAAACGGCGGCGAAAACCGCGCGGAAACATGCCCTGATCCGATGGAGTAGAAGTCCTCTGGGCGCTCGAACCGAGCCGTACTGTTTCCTGCGAACCGAAGCCCCCGCGCCCGCATTCGCTCAAGCAATAATTCGTAGTGACCGTAGGACTGGCTGGCTCGCGCATAGGAGCGCAACTGCAGCGCCATCGCCGTTCGCCTATCGAGATCCGGGGTGAACTTGAAGTGCGCAATCGCCAGTTTCAGATCCGCCGATGGCTGGGCGTAGCCGTGATGCGACCCCTGCAGGTAGGTGCCGGCAGTCCACCTGACCAGAGGCGACTTGTGGCTTGGGGTCCGCGGCGGGCGCTTGAACATCCAGCGAAAGAGGCGGTTCGGCGGAAGCACGCCGGCAAACTGCTCACCCACGCCGGCAGCTTGGAAAAGGCGCGTCGATGCCGATCGTGATGGTTTCTTGCCATCGAAGACCTGGTCGCGATCAAAGTAGCCGAACTGCTCGAAAAGCTCTGCCGCGTCTATTGGCTGCACTTTGGGGTCATCCGGCCAGATCTCGAGCGGATACATCTCGTGAAGCACTGCCTTGACCGTCTCGATCCCAAGCCCGTCCAGGATGGGCAGCAGGTCCTGAAGCCGCCCGAATCCCGGCGGCAAAATGAGGAACTCATCGGCATCGACATTGATGAACCAGCCATCTAGGCCAATTCGGCGTGGGATGAGATCGCGCGCGATCACACCGGCCCTGGTGGGCTCGTCACCCCAAGGCGCATCAACGACCACGACGCGCTGACCGAACGTAAAGTCCCATTCAAGTACTATGCAGTCTGGCTGGCCGGTGAGGAACTCGCGCGTACCGTCAATCGAGTGATCATCCAAGACCGCAAACTGGTTTACGCCCAAGCCGCGATAGTGCTGCAGCAGCGCCTCGATGAAATATATTTCATCACGCGCCACAACCCCGAGCGTTAAGCAACCCGGCTTGAATTGCCCGGAGACGATGCGCATTGCGCTCAGCGCCTCGCGCAGTGAAATGCTATCCATCAGCATGAATACACCTCCGCAAGGATAGGTGCAGTCTTACCAAACCAACTTAAAGTTTTGAACTGCAAAAGCACGGCGCGAGATATGAGACGATCCAACCAAAACAATGGCACGGCGTCGGGCCATACATGCCTCGACCGGCAACGCCCCTCGCCCGGGGCCCACCTGACCCCGGCCTATTTCGTCGAGGAATTGTCGCAGAGGCCTCTATTGCGGCCGTTCGATACCGCCGTCGCCGAAGGCACCGCCTTTTGGCTCGTCATCCCCGAATCCCGTCGCAATGCGCAAAAGACCAGCCGCTGCCGCGATTGGCTCATGGCCGAACACGCTGCGGGAACCTGATGCCTATTGCGTGAGAACCGCGTGGAACGCTGGAGCGGGTGAAGGGAATCGAACCCTCGTATTCAGCTTGGAAGGCTGCTGCTCTACCATTGAGCTACACCCGCGCACCCTTGGTGATACCCAAGGCGGTCCCCGTCCGCAAGCGCAAGGCCGGGTGGAAATCGACCTGCGCTATGGGGAAGGTGGTGGGAGAGGTAGGACTCGAACCTACGAAGGCTTAGCCAGCGGATTTACAGTCCGCCCCCTTTGCCACTCGGGACACTCTCCCGTCCCTAGTCACCGGCCTAGACCGGGCGCCGCAGGGTCACCCCCGAAACGCGTGCGGTTTATGTCGATGAGTGGTTCGGCTGTCAACAGCCAAATGCCGAATGGGGAAAACTCAATTTGCGCCAGCGGTTAGGACGATGATCCTGCGCACGGGCAGCGGGACCTGTCTTGTTTGGCGGGCGCAACCGCTCCATGCGCAGTCTTGCACCACAAAACAAAAGCCGGCTGCCCTGGGCGGTGGGCAGCCGGCCAAGTATCCCGGCCGCCAAACGCTACGCGGCAACCGGGTCATTCTGCGGCCGGTGGTTGGGTCCGGCCAGCAGAAACTCAGTCTTCGCCACCACCGTGGCCAGAATTGTCATCGTTGGAATCGTCGCTGTCGTCCGAAGAATCGTCGTCACTGTCGTCACTGTCGTCGGACGAGTCGTCATCGGAACTGTCGTCGCTGTCGTCCGAGGAATCGTCGTCGCCGCCATTGTCGTCATCGAGGTCGTCATCGGAGTCATCGTCATTATCGCCGCCCTGATCGGGCGTACCGTCGTCGTCGCCAGGCACACCGTCATCGTCACCGGCCAGTTCTGCCAGATCTTCTGGATCGCACTCGACGGTCCCGGTGACTATCGATCCATCGGAAGCGGTGAAGCTGGCACGCGTCTCACTGTTCGCCGGCTTGTCGGCGCAGAAGCCGAGAATGAGCTCGGCCGGAATCTGCTTGTTGATGTTCGCGGCAAGTACCGGATGCGATACGCCAATGGCGAGTATCGCAGCGACTTTGGTGGCGGCACGCAGCATTGCTAGGGGCTTAACGTTCATTTCGGATCCTCCATGGCCTCCGTTGTGGATGAAATGAGTCGTAACACAGCTCGGCTGACCGATGCCGGGCGGGTCCTGTCAGCCAATTGTCAGCTTCGGACGTGCTATATGAAGCGGATGGAACGTCGTCTTTTTCTGCTGCTCATTTCACTGACCGTCGCAGCGGTGCCTTTGCGCGCCGACATTGCCTATGCCGATGACGACAATTCCGGCTCTGGTGGTGACGACGATGGCGACGACGACTCGTCCGATGACGGCGATGACGACGGCGGGGACGACTCATCCGACGACAGTGACGACGACGGCGGGGACGACTCGCCCGATGACAGTGGCGGCGACGGCGGCACGGGAGGTACGGGCGGTACGGGTGGCACCGGCACCTCGACAGGCGGAACCGGCAGCACTGGGGGCACCGGCGCAAAGACCCCGGATCACGACAGGGCGCAGGATGCCGTCGCACACGATGCCGCATTTCCGCTCAAGACGCTGCTGGCGCTGTTCCGACAGTCCTATGAGGGTGAGATCGTGGATGTTACGCTCATCAAGCGCCGGTCGGGGCTCGTCTACCGGGTGAAGTTCGTCGATCCAAAGGGGCGCGTGCGGCGTGCCGAATTTGACGCCCTGAGTGGCACCATTCTGGATTAGCAGATGCGCATTCTGGTCCTCGAAGACGATCTCGCTATTTCTGCCATGATCCGCACCGCGCTCGATCGCGCGGGCCTGCTCGCCGAAGTCGAGCATGACGGACAGGAGGGCTGGTTCCGCGGCGACACCGAAGCCTTCGATGCTGCCATTCTCGATCTCGGACTGCCGGTGCTCGATGGGTTGACTGTGCTCAAGCGCTGGCGCAAGGCCGGGCGCAACCTGCCTGTGCTGGTGCTGACCGCGCGGGGCAACTGGGATGAGCGGGTCGAAGGCATCGATGCCGGCGCCGACGACTATCTCACCAAGCCGTTCCGTGTGGAGGAACTCGTCGCTCGCGTGCGTGCACTGCTTCGCCGCGCGGCAGGCCACCCCGCACCGGTCATCGAATTGGGCGACCTGAGCCTTGATACGCGGCAGATGCGGGTTACGCGCGAAGGCATCGCTGTGCCGCTGAGCCCGCAGGAGTTTCGGCTTGTGAGCTATCTGATGCACCACCGCACGCGGGTCGTGCCGCAGCAGGAGCTGACCGAGCACCTGTATTTCGGCGAGACAGAACTCGATTCCAACGCCGTCGAGGTGCTTGTGCGCCGCGTCCGCCAAAAGCTCGGGGCGGATTCGATCCGCACCCGTCGCGGCTTCGGGTATTTCATGGGCGGGGCCGCCGAGTGAAGGAGCCCTCGCTCCGCCTTCGGCTGCTGGTACTCTCCATCTTTTCGGTTGTGCTGGTGGTTTCGGTCGCCGGCGTGTCGATCTCCACGCTCTTTGCCAACCATGTGCACCGCAGTTTCGAGCGCGGTCTGTCGACCCAGCTCGATCGGCTGATCGCCCTGGTCAATGCCACGCCCGAGACGCCGAAACTCCGCCAGCCCATGCCCGACGCCCGCTACGAGACACCGGCCAGCGGCATGTACTGGCAGGTCACCGATCCGGCGCGCAGCGTGACGATACGCTCGCGATCGCTCTGGGACACGGTTCTGCCCCTCACCGACCCGCTCCCTGCCGACTCCGACATAACCTCCCGCGTGGTATCGGACCCCTCGGACGAGCCAGCGCTGATGATCGCTCGTACACTGTACTTTGATACTGCCGCAGGGCCGCGAACCCTTGTCGTGGGCGTCGCCGAGGCAATGTCGACGGTAACCGCCACCAATGCTGCCTTCCAGTCCGATCTGCTGCGGGCGCTCGCGATCCTGGCGGTCGCGCTTATCGGAACCTCTTGGTTACAGGTGCGGCTTGGACTTTCTCCACTTTCGATCATCAAGCGCGGCATTGCTGCGGTACGCTCCGACCAAACCCGCACACTGAGCGGCCGCTTCCCGCTGGAAGTTCAACCGCTGGTTCTCGAAGTCAACGAATTGCTTTCGGCACAAGAAAGCAGCATCCGTTTCGCCCGCGATCGCGCTGCCGATCTGGCCCACGGGCTGAAGACCAACCTGACCCGGCTCAACATCGAGGCACATACCCTCCGAGAGGCGGGCGACACAGCTGCGGCCGACCGCATCGAGCACCTGACCGCGGACATGGCGCAGACCATCGACCATCAATTGCGCCTCGCGCGGCTCCGCCACCGCACCCGCAGCGATACGCGGGCCACGCCACTGGGCGCAGTGCTGGAAAAGGTCATCGCGGCGGTTCGCGCCACGCCGTCCGGCGCCGCGCGCGACTGGCAGCGCGTTGGTACGCTCGATCTGGCGGTGGCCCTCGATCCGATGGACCTGACGGAACTTCTGGGCGTCCTGCTAGAGAACGCAGCGGAGTGGGCGAGATCACGGGTGCGCATATCGGCCGAACGCGTGGGGACGAACTGCCTGCTGACCGTGGAGGACGATGGCGCCGGTCTCGAGGCAAAGGCCATGGCGGGCCTCGGACAGCGCGGCCGCCGTCAGGACGAGGCTCGCCCGGGAACAGGGATTGGCCTCGCCATAGCGCGGGAAATCGTCGACCTCAACTCGGGAGCGCTCGAGTTCTCGGCTTCGGAAATGGGCGGCCTCAAGGTCACAGTTCGCTTGAATGGCGCGGGTTATCCGTAACAACACCGAAACGCTTACGCGATGCTCAGTTCTGCGGCGCGGATGCCGTGGCGCCCGTTTCAACTGTCGCGACATCGGCGCGGTCGGTTCCGCCGAGCCAATGCAACACTGTCGCCTGCGCCTCGAAGAACATGTCGGCCGTCACCTCGCGCAGATTCGCGGGGGTCAGCACGATGACGGCGACAGCAATCAGGATGGGGAAACGCATGATCAACTCCGAACGTGCGGGGGTTGAAGCAGGTTCCACCTGAATTGTGCCTGAACGCGCCGGGCTGAAGGCGCTAGGCATCAGGGGTGTAGCGCGCCTTGGCAGCGGATCAACGCAAGCCGCCGAACCGCTTTCCGAGGGAATCTGCCATCACGGTGGCCTGCTTGCGTTCGTCGGTCGTGGCAATCGACATGGCGTTGTTCAACAGGTCGGTGATCCAGCCTTCATCAGTGGTGCCGGCGGCGCGGCGCGACGCCACTGTGAGCCACATCAGTCCTTCCACGGGATCGGGCCCGAGCCCTTCGCCATTGAACAGCATGTCGCCGAGCTTCGCCTGTGCGCCGGCATGGCCCTTGCGGGCGGCAAGATTGAGCCAACGCGCGCTCTGCAGCGGGTTGTCGCCGAGTTCCTTGTCGTCGAGATACATCTCGCCAACCTTGAACTGCGCATCCGCGTCGCCGAAATATGACGCCGCGTGCATGATCAGCTTGGTCGAATAGGCTTCATTCTTCTGGATACCGGCTTCCGGCAAACCGGTGCGATAATACTCGCCAACCTTGAGGAAGCTCTGCGCCACGATATCGGCCTCGACGCCCTTGGGCGCCGTATCCGCATGCTCGTCGGCGATCTGGCTGAAGTACCCGAAGGCCTTGACCGGATCCTTCTCGACGCCTTCGCCCGCCTCGTACATCAGCCCCAGCTGGTACAGCGCCATGGGCTGACCCGCAAGCGCCGCGTCTTCCAGCGCATCCACGAGGTCCCTGCTGGAAATGCCGCCACCGGCGCCATCGAGCGAATTCGCCATGGCAAGCGCTGCGTCGGCCGCCGTCTTCGGCGCCGGCAAGCTGGGCAGAACCCCGCTCAATTGCGCAAAAGCCGCGCTTGTCGCGCCAGCCTGAGCCAGCGCGACAAACATCATCACGGAAACAAGGGACGAGGCCCTAGATGTCCGCATACTGCTCCTTCTCGCCCTTCGCGCCCGGGTTGGTCAGCGCGCCGTAACGCGCCGGCCCCACGAGCTGGGCATACTTCCAGATGGCGCCCGAGCCATACTCATGGTCACGCGGAGACCAGGTGGTCTTCCGCCGGGCAAACTCTTCCTCGCTGACATTGACCGAAATTTCGCCGGTCACGGCATCGAGGGTGATGATGTCACCGTCCTGGATCAGCGCGATCGGACCGCAGACAGCGGCCTCCGGACCGACATGGCCAATGCAGAACCCGCGGGTCGCACCGGAGAACCGGCCGTCCGTGATCAGCGCAACCTTGTCGCCCATGCCCTGCCCATAGATGGCGGCCGTGGTGGACAGCATTTCGCGCATGCCGGGGCCACCCTTCGGGCCTTCGTAGCGGATGACGAGAACGTCGCCTTCGTTGTACTCGCCCTTTTCGACGCAGGCGAAGCACTCTTCCTCGCGGTCGAACACGCGCGCGGGGCCGACGAAGCGCTGGTTCTTGAGGCCGGCAACCTTCACGATGGCGCCATCGGGCGCAAGGTTACCCTTGAGTGTCACGACACCGCCGGTCTGCGACATGGCGTTCGCCGTGGTGCGGATCACGTCCTGCTGGTCGTTCCACTTCACCTTGGACAGGTTCTCGGCCACGGTCTTGCCGGTGACGGTCATCACGTCGCCGTGCAGGTAGCCGCCATCCAGAAGGGCCTTCATGACCAGCGGGATACCGCCGGCTTCAAACAGGTCCTTCGCCACATATCGCCCACCCGGCTTCAGGTCGCCGATATAGGGGGTCTTTTTGAAGATCTCGCCGACATCGAACAGGTCGAACTCAATGCCGGCCTCATGCGCCATGGCGGGCAGATGCAACGCGGCATTGGTTGAGCCACCGGTGGCGGCAACCGTCATCGCAGCGTTCTCGAACGCCTTGCGCGTCACGATTTGGCGCGGACGGAGCTGCATCTTCAGCAGTTCCATCACCTGCTCGCCCGCCTTGGAGCAGAGGGCGTCGCGGATTTCGTAAGGCGCCGGAGCGCCACAGCTATAGGGCAGCGCCAGGCCGATGGCCTCGGCAACCATGGCCATGGTGTTGGCGGTGTACTGGCCGCCGCAGGAGCCGGCCGACGGGCAGGCGACACGCTCGAGTTCGTCGAGCGTTTCGTCGTCCATCTTGCCTACAGAATGCAGGCCAACGGCCTCGAACAGGTCCTGCACCACCACGTCACGGCCGCGGAAGCGGCCCGGCAGGATCGACCCGCCATAGATGAAGATCGATGGGACGTTGAGGCGGATCATCGCCATCATCATGCCCGGCAGGCTCTTGTCGCAGCCGGCCATAGCGACCAGCGCGTCATAGGAATGCCCGCGCATGGTGAGCTCGACCGAATCGGCGATCACGTCGCGGCTCGCAAGCGAGGACTTCATGCCGGCATGGCCCATGGCAATACCGTCGGTCACGGTGATCGTGGCGAACTCGCGCGGCGTGCCGCGGGCGGCCGCAACGCCCTTCTTCACCGACTGCGCCTGGCGCATCAGGGAGATATTGCAGGGGGCAGCCTCGTTCCAGGCCGTGGCCACGCCGACCAGCGGCTGGTGGATCTGCTCGGTGGTGAGCCCCATCGCATAGAGATAGGACCGGTGCGGTGCCCGCTCCGGACCTTCTGTCACATGCCTCGAGGGAAGACGCGATTTATCGACGTAGTTGCTGTCCATCACTCAGTCCTGCCTGTCTGGCCGGGACAATCCCGGCACCTCCCAAAGAAAGCGCCGTTATCATCCGCGGTCCGGCAAGCGACAAGGTCACCCGGCTCGGGAATGGTTCAGACGCGACAATTTTGCGCGTACCAGTCCTCGTTTGAGCAGTCCGTCGTCTGCTTCTTTTAGGGTCAGATTGTGGCGCACAAGATCAGCAAAGCGTTTATGGGGGTGCACAGAAACCGGGATTCGATCTTGCTGTTGCAAAAACGTCACGCTCGATTCATCGCCCGTTCAGAATTCGGGGATCGCCATTGGTCGTTCGCCGCCGGCTAGAGCCATTTGAGCTTGTGCATCCACAGATAGATGCCCACGCCGAGTACCGCCAAACCAACGGTCACCACCCAAAAGGCATGGGGGTCGTCGGCGAACGGAATGCCAGCGACATTCATCCCCAGCACGCCGCTGACAACCGTCAGCGGCATCAACACCACCGTCGCGGCGGCAAGGATCAGCATGTTCCGATTCATCTGCTCGCTGCGCTGGTCCTGCAACTGTTCGTGAACAAGCCCGGCGCGCTCAGAGAGCGTCTGCATCTCATCGCCCAGCCGTGCCGTACGCTGCGCCGCCTCCCTCAGGCGGATGCGATCACGATCCGAAAAGAACGATAGCTCTTCGATCTCGAGCGTCGTCAACACGTCGCGTTGCGGCCAGACAAGACGCCGCATATTGATCAGCGTGCGACGCAGTCCAGCCAGCTTTGCCCGACCATCGCTCAGCCGCTCCATGACAAGCTCTTCCTCGACCTCGTCAAGCTGCAGGCCTAGTCGTTCGGTCAGGGGCTCCATCCGGTCGGCGGCACGCAGCGCCAGCCGCGCCACCAGATCGGCCGGAGACGTCGGCGCATGCCGCGTCCGCTGCCACTGCGCGATACCCAGAAAGTCAACGATGTTCATTTCAGCAGCGACGATCACCCGGCCCTTCTCGAGCCACAACGACAGCAATTGCCGACCGACATCCTCGGGCTCCGCGCCCGGGCGCGCAACCCTAAGCACCACCAGCGCCTTGTCGTCGAACACGGTGCAGCGGCTACGGGTGGAGGGCACCGAGATCAGGTCAGCATAGAACTCGCCGACTTCCCGCTTCAGCCATGCCTTGAATTCGGGTGCCTTCGAACTCCCCGAGATCAGGGCAAAGCCCCTTTCCGGCGTCATGAAGCCGGCCTCTTCCTCGTCCGGCAGGGCGCGAACACCGCCCTCCCCGTCGAAGGCGACGATAGTCATCCAATCATCGAGCGGGGCACGATGGTTGCTGGCCGGTCGGCTGAACTCACCCATCGCCATGTTCCCTTCAGCTCAACCGATCCAGGGCTTCCTTCAGCCTGTCGCGTCGGGTAACGGCTTCCTCGCGACGCTGCTTCTGCTCCTCGATCACCTCTTCGGGCGCCTTGGAGACGAATTGCGGATTGTTGAGCTTCTTGTCGATCTTGTCGATCTCGTCCTCTAGCTTGTCGACGTCCTTGGCAAGGCGAGCGCGCTCCACAAAGATGTCGATGACACCCGCCAGCGGCAGCACGAAGGTCGCCTCCCCGATGACGATCTGTGCCGAATCCTTCGGCACGATGTCGGAATAGTCGACACGCTCGAGACGGGCGAGTCGGGTCAGAGCCGGCAGATGCGCCTCTACCCGCGTGCCGGTATCAAGCCCCGCCCCCACCACCACCAACTGCACCTTGGCGCCGGCGGGCACGTTCATCTCCTGCCGGACGGAACGGATGCCGGTCACCAGCGTGATCAGCCATTGCAGTTCGGCGTCCGCTTCCTTGTTCTCGAGCCCGCGCAGGTCAGGCCACTCTGAAATGATCAGTAGCTTGTCGCGCGCCGGGCCGGACTTGCCCGTTTCCGCCCAGAGCTCTTCGGTGACAAAGGGCATGAAGGGGTGCAGCAGCTTCAGGATCTGATCGAGAATATAGGCTGCCGTCGCCTGCGTTTCAGCCTTCGCCGCCTCGTCCTCGCCGGAGAAAATCGGCTTGGCGAGTTCGAGATACCAGTCGCAAAACTGGCCCCAGACGAATTCATAGGCTGCGTTTGCTGCTTCGTTGAACTTGTACTCGTCGAGCGCCCGCGTCACTGCGGCGATAGCGCGACACGCCTCACCGACGATCCACTTGTTGAGCGCCAGCTGGTTGCGCCACGGGGCATAGCCCTCCTTGCGCACGCAGCCATTCATCTCGAGGAAGCGCGCGGCATTCCACAGCTTGGTGACGAAGTTGCGATAGCCCTCGACCCGCGCGATGGCGAGGCGCATGTCGCGCCCTTGCGCCGCCATTGCCGCGAGGGTGAAGCGGGTCGCATCGGCGCCATACTCGTCTATGAGGTTGAGCGGGTCGATGACATTGCCCTTGGTCTTGCTCATCTTCTGGCCCTTTTCGTCGCGGACCAGGGCATGCATATAGACCGTGTGGAAGGGCTCGACGCCGGTGAATTCGAGCGCCGTCATCATCATGCGGGCAACCCAGAAGAAGATGATGTCGAAGCCCGTGACCAACACGTCGGTCGGGTAATACTTGCGCAGTTCCGGCGTGTCCTCGGGCCACCCCATGGTCGAGAACGGCCAGAGCGCCGACGAGAACCAGGTGTCGAGCACGTCTTCGTCGCGGTGCAGCGGCACGCGCGAATCGCTCATCTCGGCAAACGGGTCTTTCTGTTTCCGCAGCGTCCAGACCTGCGCACTGGTGCGGTCGCGCTGCGTCGTCTCGAAGTCATGGAAGGCCTTGACGAACTCGGTTGAGTTCAAGCCGTCGCGGAACATGTCCACCGCCCGGCCATAATAGGCCTCGGCCTGCCTGATCACGGCCTCTTCGGAATCGCCCACGAAGACGCGCGGCCCCGCAGCCCCGTTGTTGAATTCCGGGTCGGTGTTCAGGCGCGGTCCGTACCAGGCCGGAATTTGGTGGCCCCACCAAAGCTGGCGCGAAATCGTCCAGGGTTTGATGTTCTCCATCCAGGCATAGTAGGTGTTCTCATAGGACTTCGGCACGAACTTGGTGCGCCCCTCGCGCACCGAACGCAGCGCCGGCTCAGCGAGCACATCCGCCTTCACAAACCACTGGTCGGTGAGGAAGGGCTCGATGATGACCTGCTTGGTCTTCTCGTCGTAGGGCACCATGATCTTCTTGTCGTCGACCCAGACGAGCACGCCCAGCCCTTCAAGCTCGACGAGGATCTTCTTGCGCGCCTCGAACCGGTCAAGCCCGCGGTATGCGGCGGGTGCGTTGGCGTTGACCCTCGCTTGCGTGGTGAAGATGTTGAGCGGCTTCAGTCCATGGCGCTGGCCGACTTCGAAATCGTTGAAATCATGCGCAGGCGTGATCTTCACCGCGCCAGAGCCGAGTTCGGGGTCGGCATAGGTGTCGGCGATGATGGGGATTCGGCGGCCGACAATCGGCAGCACGACCATCTTGCCGATCAGGTGCTGGTAGCGCTCGTCATCGGGATGCACCGCCACCGCGAGGTCGCCCAGCATGGTCTCTGGTCGGGTCGTTGCGACGGTGATCGTCTCCTCGCTGCCCTCGATGGGGTAGCGCAGGTGCCACATCTTGCCATTGGTCTCGATGTTCTCGACTTCCAGATCGGAGACCGCGGTTTCAAGGCCCGGATGCCAGTTCACCAGCCGTTTGGCGCGGTAGATCAGGCCCTTTTCATAAAGCCCAACGAAGACCTTGCGCACGGCCTCCGAGAGACCCTCGTCCATGGTGAAGCGCTCGCGCGACCAGTCCGCCGAGGCGCCGAGACGCTTCAACTGGTTGAGGATAGTTCCGCCCGATTCTGCCTTCCAAGCCCACACGCGCTTCAGGAACTCGTCGCGCCCGAGCTCCCGACGGCTCGGCTGCTGCTGTTCCATCAGCTTGCGCTCGACGATCATCTGCGTCGCGATGCCGGCATGATCCGTGCCGGGCTGCCATAGCACATCCTTGCCGCGCATGCGCTCGAAGCGGATCAGGATGTCCTGGATCGTGTTGTTGAGCGCGTGCCCGATATGCAGGGAACCGGTGACATTGGGCGGCGGAATGACAATCGAGAAGGTCTCGGCACCCGGCTTTGCGCCGGCGCCGGCCTTGAACGCGCCGGCTTGCTGCCAGGCCTCGTAGATGCGCGCTTCAACGGCAGACGGTTCGTAGGTCTTCTCGAGCATGACGGAATGTCCAGAGGAACGGCGGCGTGACGGATCACCCCGCCCGAAAGGGTCGGCTAGGTCTAAAGCAAGCCAAAGGGACCAAAGTCAACAGGCGACGCCGATCGACTGAGCAGTGAGAAAGCGTTCAGCGTCCGCCGCGGGCGGCGCGGGCGATCTCCGCCTCGACGATTCGCTCGACCATAGAGGGCAGGTTCTCGTCGAGCCATTCCTTCAACATGGGCTTCAGCATCTCGCGCAGCATCTGCTCGATTGTGATGCCGGTGCCTATACCCGAGAGGTTCGAGATCCGCGCAAACGCGCCTTGTACGGCCATTTCCGTTGTCGGCTCGATCAGTTGCTCGGCCATATCCTCGGTAAGCTGCGGGTCCGGTAACGGCGCGGCACGTGCGATCGGCGCGGCCGGCCGGCTGCGCTCCGGCACCTTCAATGGCTCGAACTGCGGCGCGCTCGGCGGAGAATCCGGCAACACGAAGCTCGCAATCGGCGCTTCGTTTTCCTCGGAACCGTTACCGAGAATGTCGTCGAAGCTCAGACCCTCGGGCTCGGCTTCGACCAAAGGCATTTCGCGCAGCATCTGCGCGGCGGTCAGCGCCAGCGGCTCTGGCTCCGATTCGAAATCCGGTTCAGGCTCGGGCACGGCACGCGCGAGCGGCGGCAGCGCAACTGGCGCAATTGCCGGCTTCCGCGGTGCCCCTCCGGCATCATCGTCGGCGATGATCTGTCGAATAGACGACAGGATCTCATCCATCGACGGTTCTTTGGCTGCCGGCTTGTTCATCCTGCCTCTTTACCCTGTAGCGCGAGCGAAGGTCTGCGCAGGCCACAATACGATTCGGCCTTGAGCTCTAATGTAGTGCAGTTGGCAATGCTTGAAAATCCGGCCCAATCGCCCCGGTCGCCTTGCACACAGCTGATCGTGGCTCTGGCGCCAGCAAACAGCAGAACCCCGCCTTGAGGGCGGGGTCGCAGCAATCAGCACCAGGTCAGAGCCTTACTCGTCGAGCGCCTTGAGTTCCGCCCAGACATCCTCAACCTTAGAAATATATCCATCGGCGGACCTGATTTCGACATTGAGACCGAGTGTTCCGGCATTGAGTTTGCCCGCGGCCGCAATCAGCGCGAAGGCAGCGATATTCTTGGCAGCGCGTGCCTGGATCAGCCCCTCGCGGGCTGTTGTCAGTTCGGCCTGCGCATTCAGCACGTCGAGCGTGGTCTTCTGCCCGACATCGCGCTCCTGAATGGTCCCTTCGACCACGAGCTGGCCGGATTCCACTGCTGCTTGAGCGGAAGTGATCTGCGCGGACGCATTCTGCAGAGACGCCCAGGCCGTGATCACGGCCTCGCGGATCTGGTCCTCGGCCGCGAGCGCGTCGACTTCGCTCTTGATCTGGCCAAGATTGGCCTGGCGGATTGAAGCACCCAGCGCGCCACCGGCATAGATGGGTACCGAGAGAGAGAAATTCACAGACCCGGAGATACCTGACCGGTCGCGACCGTCATTACCGATGGCATTGACGGCACTCACAAGCCTCAGCGTCGGGCCATAAGCCGCCTTGGCGGCATCGCTGCCCGACTGCGCCACGCGGATCGACGCCTGGGCAGACAGAATTGCAGGATGGTTGGAGAGAGCGGAGCCAAGCGCCGCGTCGATTGTCGCGGGCAAGAGCTTGCCAAAATTGAAATCACCCGACAGCGACTTCGGTTTGTGCCCGACATAACGGGCATAGCTCGCCTGGCTCGACTGCAGGGAAGCGATGGCGCTCTGGTAGGACGCGACGGCCTGTGCCTGACGTGCCTTGGCCTGCGAAACGTCGATCTTGGTGCCTTCGCCGAGCCTCAGGCGATCGTCGGAGGAGCTGACCTGCGCCTCGTAGAACGCCATGTTCTCCTGACGCAGTTGCACAAGCTGTGTATCCTGGATCACGCCGTAATAGGCCTGAACCACCGCCAGCAGCACATTCTGCTCGGAATTGGCGAGGGAATACTTGCTCAGATCGGTCAGCGCGCGGGCCTGCTCGATCTCGGCATCGGTCTTGAAATTGTCGAAGATCGTCTGGCTGTAGCTGATGCCGGCCGACCAGCTTTCCGATGAAGAAAACTCCCCACCGGTAAGATTGTCAAAGCTCGTTCCGCCGCTGATCGAACCAGCAATGGTCGGCAGCTTGCCGGACTTCGCGAGGGCGATTCCTTCAGCGGTCGACTTCACGCTCAACAGCGCCGACATGATGGTCGGATTATTGCGATAGGCGCTCTCGAGGGCCTGACGAAGCGATTCCGCATGGGCGACAGCCGGGAAGAACGCAACGCCGAGCGCAAGAGCAGCCGCCCGCACAGCTCTCATAGATACCATCATTACAACCTCCGCTACGTGCTCGACCCTAGAGGCGGCTCGAAGGCGGCACAACTAACCGTTAAGCAAAGGTTGCCTTATGCCCAAGGTTTTTGTCCGGCCGTGCTGTGCGGGCAACAGGTCGCCCGCGCCGGTCAGCTCTCGATGCGTCAGAACACGAAAGTTTCGGCCCTGGGTGCCGTATCGAGCGGCGGCAGGCTGGCGTTGAACTCGGTGCGGCCGGCCACGTCATCGCCGCTGCGCACATAGATATGTGCCACGGGCGCCGAGCCGCTCTTGCGCACCAGCGCGACGAGCCTGCCACCATCTGCCAGCGCCCCAAAGAACGCTGCAGGCTCGGCATCCAGCACACCCTCGATCAGAATCACGTCGAAGAGCCCGTCAAGCCGCGCGGAGCCGTTGCTGGCCGCCTCGACGACGCGCACATTCCCGTAGCCGAGTTCGGCAAGGATATGCCTTGCCTCGGCCGCGAGGCCGGCATCTGCCTCCAGCGCGACCACTTCTGCTGCAATCAGCGAGAAGACTGCGGTCGAGTATCCGGTGCCGGGACCGACATCGAGAACACGGTCGGTGTGCCGGATTTCGGCAAGCTGCGCGAGCTTCGCGAAATCGGCCGGCGTCGCGAGACCGCGGCCGCCACCGAGCGGTTGCACCATGTCGGCATAGGCGACGTCGCGCCGTTCGTCGGGCACGAAGGACTCGCGCGGCACCGTACCGATCGCGGCGAGCAGGCGCCGGTCAGTCGTTCCGGTGGTGCGCAGCTGATTGTCCACCATCTTGCGGCGGGCGGCGGCGAAATCGGTCATTTCGGGGTCCTGGATCGTCGGCCAATCGGTGAAGGGTGCATAGCGCCCTCGCTCACAAGGAGCAATAATCGACACACGCAATCCCGCAGAATGACCTGACAGCACACTGAGGAAGGATATTGGAGGCCACGTCCGGAATCGAACCGGAATACACGGATTTGCAATCCGCTGCGTAACCACTCCGCCACGTGGCCCCAACGCGGCGCTTCTTATGGCAGGCAAAAGCTTTGCGCAAGGTAAAGCGTGGTGCGCGGCGAGCGAATCCGTCTTGCTGCGCGCGCAGGTGCGCATCGGCAGCACGTCCGTGTTATTGCCGACCTGTACCATATGGACCGGAACCGAACCCAGTGACCCCACCCGCCCCCGCCGCTCCCCATCGGTCCGCCGGCCTTTTGCAGCCGGTGCTGGCCGGCGTCCTGGCCGCAATCGTCGGCTACGCGAGTTCCTTCACGCTCTTGCTTGCGGCCTTCACCCGCGCCGGGGCTTCGCCGCTTGAGGCCGGTGCCGCGCTGACGGTCACCACGGCGGCGGTAGGGCTGCTCAACATCGTCGGCGGATGGCGCACGCGGCTGCCCGTCAGCTTCGCATGGTCGACGCCCGGCGCCGCCTTCCTCGCAACGCTTGCACCACCGGCAGGCGGATTGCCGGAGCTTGCGGGCGCGCTGCTGCTTGCCGGGCTGCTCGTTGCGCTTGCGGGTGTCTGGCGGCCCTTTGCCCGCGCCATCGAGTCGATCCCGACGGCCATCGCGAGCGCCATGTTGGCCGGAATTCTCCTTACCCTCTGCCTCGCACCGGTAAAGGCCGTGGCCGAATTGCCGCTCCTCACCATTCCAACTATAGCCGCCTGGGCCCTCGGGGTGCGCTATGCGCGCCGATATGCCGTGCCGCTCGCGGTCGCGGCCATGGCGGCAACCCTCGCCATCTCCACCCACCTCGATCCGGCACGCTTCGGCGCGGCGCTCGCCCTGCCCTTGCCGATGCTGCCCATCGTGACATTCGACGCGGCCATCCGAATTGCCCTGCCGCTCTTCATTATCACCATGGCCTCGCAGAACCTGCCCGGCATCGCGGTGATGCAGGCGAATGGCTACGCCCTCCGCCCGGCAACAGCCTTCCTTGCCAGCGGCCTCGCCTCGGCGGCTATCGCTCCCTTTGCCGGTCTCACGGTCAACCTCGCCGCCATCACCGCCGCCATTTGCGCCGGCCCTGAAGCACACCCCGACCCGGCTCGGCGGTGGGTCGCGGTCGTCGCGGCGGGTTGCACCTACCTTATGCTCGCCATTCTGGCCGGAACTGCCGCGGCGTTTGTCTCGATGGCGCCACCGCTGCTCATCCAGGCGGTGGCCGGCCTGGCGCTCTTCACCAGCCTTGCGAGCGCGCTTGCGGTGGCGCTGAGCGATGACTCCCGCCGAATCGCCGCCGTTGTTACTTTCGCGACCGCAGCATCCGGTGTGACGGTGATGGGCATCGGTGCCGCGTTCTGGGCCCTGATCGCCGGACTGCTCATGCTCTTGGCGACCCGCAAATGAACATCGCCGGGGTAATTCTCGCAGGCGGAGGCGGCTCCAGGCTCGGACATGTCCTGAAGGCCAATATCGAGATCGGTGGCCGCACCCTGCTCTCTCGCGTCGCGCAAAGCTTCACCGCCTGCGCGCCGCTTCTGCTCTCGGTCGGTCCACATGATCCGACCGCGTTCCGCGACGCCATCGGCATGACACCCGTCGCCGACCTGCCCAGCGACTATGGCGGCCCGTTGGCCGGCATCGTCTCGGCCGCCGCATATCTAGGTCGGGCGCAGCACGTGCCCGATCTGCTGCTCACCGCGGCGTGCGATTCTCCGTTGCTTCCACCCGACTATCTCGAGCGGCTAGCTCGGTCGATCGCTGCCGCCCCAGGCGCAGTCGCCGCCTGCAATGGCGTGCTCTACCCCACCAACGCCCTCTGGCGGCTTGATGCACTGCTCCCGCTCGTTTCGGCCGTTCGCGCGGGATCTGCTCCGCACAGCATGAAGCGCTTCGCCGCGGAGATGGGGGCCGCCACCTGCGCCTGGAACGTGGGATCGATGGGCGATCCCTTCGCAAACGCCAACACGCCCGACGACCTTGCAGCACTTTCTGCGAAGCTTGGGCGAAACGATTGAAATTTAAGGGAGTTTGGCTCCGCGAGCTGGACTCGAACCAGCGACCATTCGATTAACAGTCGAACGCTCTACCAACTGAGCTATCGCGGAACAAGGAGCACCTTGTTCAAGGTGGCGCTCGTTTAGCGGGTTTGTTTTTGTTTGCCAAGCCCGATTTTAAGATTCTGATGAACGGCTTGAAAGAACAGGGGAAAATGCCTGCCCGCGGTCCGCCACGCCTATCCCTTCGGGGGCAGGTTGGTGCGTGCTTTAGGCACCGCCCCGATCAGACCGAGTTCCGTCAGCGCGCGCTCGACCTGGGCTCGGCTATAGGGTTTTTCGAAATAGCGGGCGCCGAGCGGCAAGTCCGGCGGGCCGGCAACGCGCGGCATCGAGACCAGCATGATCTCTATAGTCGGCCAGCGGCTCCTGACGACCTGCGACAGTCCGGGCCCGTCCAGGCCTCCGGCTGCATCATGTTCGCAGAAGATCGCCACGATATCGTTGCGCCCTTCCAGGTGCCCCATGGCTTCGTCCGTTGTGAATGCAACCAGTGCATCGAAGCCGAAGCCTTCGAAGAGCTGCACACTACTCAACATCAGCATGGGCTCATCTTCGATCACGAGCACCAGTTGCCTGCCGTTTCCGACTGCCACCAAGTTGCGACCCACCATTTCCCCGACACGGACGCCGCCCCGGCCCCGTGCCAACTGAGAGTCGCCGACTTCGACTCTGCCCGCGCCTAAGTGTGGGACAAAGCGCGGCAAAATGGCGACGAAAAATGCTCATGTCTGAATTTATCCGCCAGCCCAGCGCGAAGCTGGTTAACAAGCCCGAAACGAATGGCTCGGAACGTCACGCGTTGGCACCCTCTCCACCCCGATTCCGGATAATCCAACCATTTCAACGATGAGACCCCAGTCTCACCTGCAGCGATCGGTCGGCGCAAGAGTTCGCATTGACCGATCGGCCGACGGGGAGAACACGCGACGGTTGCCGCTTTTTTGTGCAACTCACTTTGCGGGCGAGTCGACGCTTCGAGCGTTGCCGCAATTGGGCCACGATTCCACCTCGGTCTCAAACCTTACCAAATCTTCATATTGGCCATGGCTGCTGGGGTTTTCACGGGCAGATGCGACAGTTTGACGTCATCACAACTCAACTGCGCAGTCATGCGTAGAGCGCATGGCTCATATGAGCGCACGTTCCTTCTCTCTTCCCCCCCCAGCGAACACGCTTTCACCCATCGGCGGCGAAAGTTTCGACTGCCTTTCGGCTAGGACGCCGACACACCGTACCAAGTCCAAATTTTCCAGCGGTGGAGAAAAACGGACACAAACTGGTACAGCAGGCCAATAACGTCCCCGGACGATTGTGTTCTGTACTCTCGATTTTTCGCAACTCGCCCCATGGGGCGAGAACGATACTGCTCAACCTTGGAAAAGAGGATATCGTGGCCAATATTAGCGTGTTTGGAATCGGATATGTAGGCGTCGTATCCGCCGCCTGCCTGGCGGATGACGGCCATGAAGTCGTGGCGGTGGACGTCGACCCCAACAAGGTCAGCACCGTCAATGCGGGCCTCTCGCCCATCGTTGAGAACGGTCTCGACGAGATCCTGGCCCGGGCCGTGGCCTCCGGCCGCCTGAGGGCAACGACCGATGCCCGCGAGGCGGTCCTCGCCACAGACGCCAGCTTCGTCTGCGTCGGCACCCCCAGCGACGACAGCGGCGCAGTCGGGCTCAAATATGTGAAGCTCGCCTCGGCCGATATCGGCCACGCCATCGCGGCCAAGGCCGGCGTCCACTCCATCATCGTCCGCTCGACCATCGTGCCGGGCACAATGGATGACGTGGTCATTCCCGAGCTGGAGAAGTCGAGCGGCCTCATTGCCGGTCAGGATTTCGGCGTCGGCTACTACCCCGAGTTCCTGCGCGAAAGCACCGCCATCGCCGACTATTATGATCCGGGCCTCATCGTCTTCGGTGCGCTCGATCCCAAGACCGCTGCGATCCTCGAAGAGATCAACGCCCGCATGCCGGTCGAGCGCAATGTCGTGACGCTCCGAACCGCCGAGGCCGTGAAATATGCCTCGAACTCCTGGCGCGCCGTAAAGGTCACTTTCGCCAACGAGATCGGCAACATCGCCAAGGCCGCAGGTGTCGATGGCCAGCAGGTGATGCGGCTGATCTGCACCGACACCAAAGTGAATATCTCGCCCTACTTCATGCGGCCTGGCTTCGCCTTCGGTGGCTCCTGCCTGCCAAAGGACGTGCGAGCGCTGCAATACCTGGCGCAGAAGAACGGTGTCCCCTCGCCGCTGCTCGACTCCGTGCTTGTCGCCAACGCGGCGCAGATCGATCGCGCCGAGAAGATGGTTGCCAATAGCGGCGGCCGGTCCGTCGGCCTCGTCGGCATCGCCTTCAAGCCTGGCACCGACGACCTGCGTGAAAGTCCGCTGGCAGAACTCGCCTCGCGCCTTATCGCCAAGGGCCACGATCTCAAGATCTACGACCCCTTCGTCACCCAGGCCGTCACAAGCGGCGTCAGCGCCATCGGTCGCGGCAACGATGTCGTCCCCGATCTCGCCCATCGCCTCGTCGACGACATCGACGACCTGATCGCCGGCTCCGACGTGATCCTCGTGGGCAACCGCTACGACGAGACCATCGCGCCGCTCAACGCCGTCACCGAGTTCCGCTCGGTGGTCGATCTCACGCGCATCAACACCATGCTGCGCTCCAACGGCACCTACGAAGGCATCTGCTGGTAATCCCCATGCAAATCCTCGCGCACGCACTCTACGTCCTCACCGCCGCGGCCATCGCCAGCGCCGTTCCCTCCAGCGCCTTCTCCGGTGGCGCAGGCGTGTTCCTCACGCTCGGGGTCATCGGTCTGTGGCGCTATGGCTGGGCTCTCGTGAACTTCGTGCGTGCGCACATCTACATCCGTCTGACCTACCCCCGGCAGCGGATGGCGGCGGCGGCGCTCTACCAAGGGCGCCGCCCCGCACACGCTTTCCTGCTCGCGACGAGCTACAAGATCGATGCCGACGTCTCGGCGCGGGTCTATCGCTCCATCTTCGCGGCCGCGCGGCGCTCGCCCGGCGGCGCGACGGTGGTCGCATCCGTCGTCGACGTGTCCGACGAACGCCTGATCCGCTCCATCGCATCGCAGATGCTCGATACGCAAGATGCAGTGGAGCTGGTCATCGACCGGATCGATGGCACCGGCAAGCGCGATGCGCTCGCCACCTCGCTGCGCACAATTTCCCGCCGTTACCCCACAGCCGACGACATCGTACTTCTCATCGATGGCGATACGCAGATTCCCGAGGATATCATCGAACGGTCCGCGCCGTTCTTTGCCGATGGCCGCCTCGGCGCACTCACAACCAATGAAGAAGCCCTGATCGAGGACAAGCCGCTGTTTCGCGACTGGTTCAAGCTGCGCTTCACCCAGCGGCAGATGATGATGTCGGCCATGGCGCTGTCGGGCCGCGTGCTCACCCTCACCGGCCGCATGTCGATCTTTCGCGCAGACCTCGCCGTCCAGCCCGAGTTCATCGCGACCGTCGAGCACGACTATATCGATCACTGGCGCCTCGGCCGCGTGCGCTTCCTTACCGGCGACGACAAGTCCACCTGGTACTGGCTGCTCAAGAATGGCTTCCGCATGACCTATATGCCGGATGTCGCCTGCGTCTCCATGGAGACCCAGCCAAACCCCAGCTTCATAAAGAGTGCCGTCACGCTCATGCGCCGCTGGTTCGGCAACATGCTGCGCACCAATGGCCGCGCGCTTGCCCTCGGGCCGCAGCGCATCGGGCTCTTCACCTGGTGGTCCATCCTCGACCAGCGCGTCTCCATGTGGACGACCCTGACCGCACCGGTCGGCATCATCCTGTTTTCGCTGCTCGTCGATCCGCTTGTTGCGGTCGCCTACATCGCCTGGGTGATGGCAACCCGATACGTCTATTGCTGGCTGCTTGCCTCGTTCAGCGGCCCGTTCCCCATCAGCTACCCGTTCCTGCTCTACTTCAGCCAGCTGTTCGGCGCCCTCACCAAGACCTCGGTGATGTTCCGCCTCGATCGACAGCGCTGGACGCGCCAGTCGACTGCGGTCGGCCTGAACCAGGGACTGAGCCTACGCAACTTCGCCTCCTCCTACATGCACCTGCTCGCCTGGGGCCTGCTGGTTGGAGGTGTCGTCTTCGCCACGGGGCTGCTCAGCCCCTTCCCGATCCATGCCAACTGAGGGCTAGAGGCCATGACCGAAGTGCATGCAGAAATCGACAGAAACCGGGGGCCGCGCGGCGCGGCCATCCAGCCGGAACTCGCCACGGCGGGCGAGCATCCCGTCATCAGGCTCCCCTTCAACGTCCTGATCAACGGCAGGTCCTATATCGGCAACGGGCTCTCGGTGGTCGGCGCCGAGGCGACCGGCCTCATCGATCCACAGCTGAACGGGCGGGTTCAGGTGGCGACGCTGGTCTTCAACTTCCCGGGTTATGCCCTGAGCCTTCCGGTCGATGCGGCGATCGCGGCCAGCGATACCCAGACCGGTATGCTGAACCTGCGCTTCCTTGAGCCTACCGGTCCGCATTTGCCGCAGCTGCGCTACATCCTCAACGCCTATGTCGGCGGTGAACTGGTCGGGGTCGACGGGTTGATCCGCGCCTCGGACAAGATCCCGGGGCCGGCCCGGGCCGAACACGTCGCCGGCAAGGCCGTTGCGCGGGGCATAGGCAACGGCATCCGCTGGGGACTTTTTGCCGGACTCGGCCTGCTGCTCGTCGGCTTTGTCGGCGCAAAGCTCTACGAGCGGCTGTTCGTTCTGCCCGTTACCGGGCTCTCCACTGTCTCCCTCGACGGCACCGGGCTCAGGGCCATCAGCCCCGGACAGCTCGATTTCGTCAATCCGGCAGCGGTCATGGGCGATGTCGCCTTTGCCATCCGTACCACCTCGGGCGAAGTGCTGGCGGTATCCATGCCCTGCGATTGCGTCGTCGCCCCGGGTTCGGCGGAAACCGGCGCCACCGTGCTCGCCGGCGATGTTGTCATGACCATCGCGCCCAAGGATGCACAGGTCGTGATCGCATCCCATGTCGACGCAAACGGCCTGAGGGCCCTCTCCAGTGGCGCGCTTGCCGAAGTGCACCTGCCTGACGGTCGAGTCACATCCGCCGCCCTCGATCGGGCGGACATGCCGGCGATCATGCGCTCGATCGCCGACGAGGAATTCATCGCGGTCAATCTCGTCCCAGCCGCCCCTATTCCGCAGTCGGAAGTCGGTAGCCCGGTGGAAATGGTGATCAAGTCCGATCCCATCGCCGCGATCGCACGGTTCTTCGCCGTGCGCTCCCTTGGTCAGGAGGCGGCGAAATGAGCGCGATCCACCCACTTATCCTCTGTGGCGGCGTCGGCACCCGGCTTTGGCCGCTGAGCCGGGCCGAGCAGCCCAAACAGTTCCAGCCGATCGATGCCGACAGCACGATCACTTTCTTCCAGCAGACTGTGCAGAGGCACCGCGGAGATCTGTTCCACGATCCGATCGTTTCGGTCTCTGCGGGTCACCTTGGCACCGTGCGCCGCCAGCTCCGCGACGTACAGCGGAACGCAAGGCTCATCGCCGAGCCCGTCGCCCGCAATACCGGCCCCGCGGTGCTTTCCGCCGCCGTGCTGATCAGCCGAACCGATCCGGATGGGCTGCTGCTCGTCTGTCCGTCGGACCACGTGATCAATGGCGATCTCAACGCCAGTGTCCGCCTTGCGGCCGTCGCCGCCAACGACGGCATGATCGTCACTTTCGGCATCAGGCCCCGCTATAACGAGACCGGCTACGGCTACATCATCGATGGCGGCGCCATGGAGAAGTACCGGGGCATCCATCACGCCGAACGTTTCGTCGAAAAGCCCAACGCCTCCGTGGCGCAGGAATTGATCGAGACCGGCACCGCCTGGTGGGCCTCGGGTATCTCGCTCATGCGAGTCTCGACGGTCATCGAGGAATACCAGCGCTACGATCCCGTGACCTATGGCGCGGTCCACGCCGCGCTGCTCGATGCAAAGGACTCCGAGGGCGCGATCGTGCTCGACGAGACGAGCTTCGGCATGGCCGAGAGCCTGCCAACAGAACGCGCCGTGTTCGAGAAGACCCGGTCCATCGTCCTCGCACCGACGGATGTGGATTGGGACGATGTCGGCGCCTGGGCCGCCTTTCACACCATAGGCCGCAAGACCAGCGACGATAATGTCATCAGCGGCGACGTGATGATGGTCAACTCGCACGGCTCCTATGTCCGCGGCGGTGACCGTCTGGTGGCCGTCGTCGGGGTCGAGAACCTCGTGGTTGTCGATACCAAGGATGCCTTGCTCGTCACCACCCGTGACCAGTCGCAGGATGTGAAGAAAGTCGTCGAGCAGTTGAAGGCACAGAACCGGCGCGAGGCGGTTGACCATGCCTTCGGCGCAACCGACTGGGGCCGCCAGGGCAGCCTGGCTTCGGGCGCCGGCTATAACCTGCGGCACCTGACAGTGAACCCCGGCTCGACCCTGCCGATCGAATCGGGCTCGGAGTTTCGTCGACTGATGGTGGTGGCGTCCGGCTCCGGCACGCTGCAACTCGGCAACCGCCAGCGGGAACTCCGTGCCGGCGCAACCTTCGAGATCGGCGCTGAGCAGAAGGCCTCCGTCACCAATGACGGCACCGGCCCCATGCAGGTCATCGAGGTTGCCTGTCTTGTCGATGGTCCCATGACCCACCTGACGCCGCTGGTCGAGCTCGCCGCGATCAGCGAGAAGACCGAGGGGAGCCGGGAACATGCCTAGCCCCTGGATCCGCGCCAGCCTCTTGGCACTTCTCGGTGCGACATCGGGCTCGGTGCTGGCGGCAGACTACCTGCGGACGGCGGCAATTGCCGCCGACCTGCGGGCACTGCAGCAGGCCACCAGGTCGGGTGGCAGCGCCGGAGATATCCTTGGCGCGGCGGCGCCCCTGGGCATAGACATGCTCCAGGTTCCCGAAACCCCCTTTCCACCCTTGGTCATCGACAATGTCACGGTGGCTGCGGCGCCAATCGAGCTGGTGCTTGCTCAACTGGCGCTCCAGACCGGCGCGAATTTCCACGTGGCCCTCCAGCAGGCGCAGGCCGTCCCGCAGGTGCTGATGGTGCAATCTGGTGTAGCCGACCTGCCGGCTCTCAGGGCGGCCGCGATTGCGGCGGGCCTGCCGGATGCGATCGAGCACACCGCCGACGGCTTCGTGGCGCATATGCCAATCGCCGTATGGTCAGAGGCAACACTCATTGTGCCGCACGGCCAGACCCTGCTGCTCGATCGCGAGCAGGGCGCCTTCCTCGTCGCAGCCGGTACCCTCGCCGGTGATGGCGGCTCGATCGCGGGCTTCGGCAAACCGAACCCGCGGCTCGCCGTCTATAACCCGTTCATCATTACGGCGCTCTCGGGCGAGATGCGCTTTGCCAATATGCGTTTTGCTGACCTGGGCATGGGCGAGTTCGCGCCGCTGACGGGTGTGACGGCGGTTCAGGGCGGCTTCTATCGCCGCGGGGACGCCCCGATCATTCGCGACAGCCGGTTCGATCGCGTCGGCTCGCTCGCCCTCGTCGGCACCCTCGGCGGCGCCGTTGCACGCAACGTCTTCGTCGACAGCGGCGGGCCCGCCATCCTGCTCGCCGGCGCCACGACGACCAGGCTCTACAACAATGTCACGCTCGCCGGCCCAGCAGCGCATGGCATCAAGATCACCGCCGGCAGCTCCGACGCCACTTTGCGCGACAACCTCGTGGACGCGGCGGGTCTCAACGGCATCTTCATCGATTCAGGCGCCGCCGACATCACGCTCGAAAACAACATTGTCTCGGGCGCCAAGCGTTCCGGCATCAGCGTCGCCTCGGCGGATTGCATAGTAGTCACCGCCAACCTTCTGATTTCAAACGCCCATTCCGGCCTTGCCATCCGGGACAGCGCCGGCCTCGACATCCGCGACAATCGCCTCTTCGCCAATGGCAATGCCGGTATCTCGATCACCGACCAGCCGGATTATGCGGCCATCGCCATAGCCGCCAACGCGCTTGACGGCAACCAGGTCGGCATCCGCGGCTCGACCACGGCACTGCTCACGCTTGAGAACAATGACTTCTCCGGCCAGGCCCCGCGCCTGCTCGACGGCGAGCTTGTCCAGTTCTCCGACCGCTTCTTCGACGTCGCCAGTGCTGGCGCACCAACCATCATCAACGGCCTGCAGCTGAAGCGTACCGCCCCGCTCACCCCCAGTGGCGCCCAGCGCCCGATATCCTGCCAGTTCGATGGAGACGCCTGATGGTATTCTCATCCGAGACTTTTCTGTTCCTCTTCCTGCCCATCTTTCTGGTGGCCTATTACCTGACGCCTAGCAAGTATCGAAACTTGACACTCCTCATCGAGTCATACCTTTTCTATGGCTGGTGGCGCTTCGACTTCCTGGTTTTGCTCATGGCGAATACGCTCTGGGCCTATATATTCAGCCTTCTGGTCAGCAAACATCAGGGCACGCCAAGGGCGAAGCTGTTCGTCACCATCGGCGTTGTCGGGCACCTCGCCGTCCTTGGTGTGTTCAAATATCTCAACTTCTTTATCGACAGCTTCGCCATGCTGTGGGGCACGACGCCCGCCGAGCTCGGCATCCATTGGCAATTGCTGCTCCCCATTGGCATCTCGTTCTACGTCTTCCACTCCATTTCCTACCTGGTCGACGTCTATCGCGGCGACGCCAAGGTCTCGACCAACATCATCGACTTTGCCGCCTTCCTTGCCCTCTTCCCGCAACTGGTGGCGGGCCCGATCCTTCGCTACAAGGATCTGGCGCCGCAATTCGCCCAACGCGAACACAGCTGGGAGTTGTTCAACGCCGGCTGGCAGCGTTTCCTGATCGGCCTTGCGATGAAGGTTCTGATCGCCGACAGCGTCGCCCCTATTGCCGATGCGATGTTCTCGGTGCCCAACCCGACGCTGGCGGAAAGCTGGATCGGCGCGCTCGCCTATTCCATGCAGCTTTATTTCGATTTTGCCGGCTACTCAGCCATGGCCATAGGGCTTGCGCTGATGATCGGCTTTCGCTTCGCCGAAAACTTCGACATGCCCTATATCAGCCGCTCGATCACCGAGTTCTGGCGGCGCTGGCATATCTCGCTCAGCGTCTGGCTGCGCGACTATCTCTACATTCCGCTCGGCGGCAACCGCAAGGGCGTTGTCCGCACCTATGTGAACCTGTTCCTCGTCATGCTGCTTGGCGGACTGTGGCACGGGGCAAATTTCACCTTCATCGTCTGGGGCATCTGGCACGGCGGCATTCTCGTCATCGAGCGCCTCACCGGCCATGACAGGAATGCCGCGAGGCTCTGGTGGAGCCTGCCCGCGACCTTCGTGGCCGTCGTGCTCGGCTGGGTGATCTTCCGCGCCCACAGCGTCTGCGATGCCGTCGATATGTATGCGGGCATGTTTGGCCTCAACGGTTTCGGCATACGCCCGGAAACCGCGTGGATGCTGAGCCGCGAGTCCCTCACCCTGCTTGTTGCCGCTGTCGCGATTACCGCCGCAGAGCCGCGCCTGCGCCACATGTGGGAGCCGCAGATCAGCTTCGGACCCGATGGCACGGCGGTGGCAACGACCAGCATCGTGAAGGCCGTCGGCCTCAGCGCCCTCGCCATCTTCTGCCTGATGCGGCTCGCCGAGCAGACCTATTCCCCTTTCCTCTACTTCCAGTTCTGAGGAGGTCCACATGCCTGCAAAGACCATGACGAAGACGCTGACCAGCCTTGCGCCAGCCTTCGCCCTGCCCGTCCTGTTCCTGGGCTACGCGGTAGTCGCCAACTACGAGTTCATCTCGGGCCTCGGCCGCGACCTTGCGAAGATGCCACAATCGGCCACAGCCTATCTGAGCGGCGAGGCGGCGGTCGAAATCGACGCCTATTACAAGAAGATCATGCCGCACCGACTGCCTTCCATCGATCTCATGGGCGCGGCCCGCTATCTCGTCTTCAAGGAAGGACGAAAGGGTGTGCTGGTCGGCAAGGATGGCTGGCTCTTCTCCCGCGAGGAGTTCGAGGCGACCCTCACCGGTCCGGCCAACCTTGCGAAGGCTCGCGAAGGCCTGCTCTCCGTGCGTGACGCGTTGGCCGAAAGTGGCGTCAAGCTCGTGCTCCTTCCGCTACCCGCCAAGGTCGACATCTACCGCGAGCACAACGAATCCGGCGCGATCCCCGACGATCTGGCAAAGCTCTATGCCGATTTCGTCAGCCTCGCCAGAAGCCTTGGCATCGACACAATCGATGCCCGTTCCGCGCTGGTGACCGGCAAGGACGAGGCCCCGCTCTTCCTCACCACCGATACCCACTGGACACCATCAGGCGCCGCGCGGGTTGCCGAGGCGACAGGTGCCGCCCTCGGCAAGGGCACCCAGACCTTCACGCTCACCCTCGACGCTCCGCAGCTGCGCGACGGCGACCTATCGAAGTTCATTGTCACCGGCGGGCTGGCTCCCCTTGTCGGTCTGGGGCCGGAGACTGTCGTGCCCTACGTCGCGGCCGCTGCCTCCCCGGTCCCGGACAATGACATCTTCGGCTCCGGTTCGTTCCCCTATGCCCTGGTCGGCACCAGCTACAGCGCCAATGGACTGTGGAGCTTCGCCGAGAGCCTGAAATCCGCGCTCGGCGCCGACGTGCTCAACCTCGCGGAAGAAGGCAGGGGCCCGGTCGCGCCGATGCAGGCCTTCCTCGCAAGCGACACCCTGCGCGATTCCCCGCCCGAGACGGTGCTTTGGGAGTTCCCCGTCCGCTATCTGGGCGACGCCAAGCTTTGGAGCGCGGAGGTGAAGTCGCCATGACCCATCGACCAATAGTCTCCGCTGCCGCCGCACTGGCCCTCGTGCTCGTTGCGACATACCCGGCAGCCGCCGAGCAGGTCCGTCTGGAGCGATCCCTGGTCTCGGACTCGGACCACGCCATGCCGCTCATCCAGCTGCCGAAATACACCATTTTCGGCCAACCGCTGAAGCAGAAGGCCAAGCCCGTGGCGACGGCGAAACCGGTCGATCCGATGCGGGCGCTGCGCGCCCGGCTCGTCGCCGGCAAGTCGCTCACAGACAAGCAACTCGTTCGTCTGGCCGACTCGGGCGACAGCCTCGGGGCCTATGTCCTCGCCAAGCAACTCGAGGCCGCGGCGACGCAGGACAGCACCAGCCAGGCGGCCCGATACTACCTGGCCGCCTTTGCCAGCGGCCGCATGGCCGCGCAGCGCCCTCTCATCCGGCTTCTCGAAGCCGAAGCACTCGCCGATGACGAAAAGCGGCTCGATCGCGCCGAGGCCTTGCTGAAGAAGCGTGCGGAGAAGGGCGACCAAGTCGCGGTCGCTGCCCTCACCAGAATGTATCGCTCAGGCATACCCTTTGGTCTCGAACCGGAGGCCGCCGATGCCATGCAGACCGCCGCCGCCGATGCTGGCGACCACCAGGCGGCGCTGGACCTCGCAATCGCCTTGCTCTCGGGCCCCGCTACCGACGCGGATCGCTTGCGGGCATCGCATTACCTTGAGATTGCCGCCCAATCCGACACGCTCAGCGTTCGGACGCTTGCGGAGAACCTGCTTCGCTCCATCGCACCCATGTCCATCGCCCTTGTTTCGGAGACCGCGCAATGACCCGCAGGATTCTCGCCGGTACCGTCATGCTCGCGCTTCTTGCGACGACAGCGCCTGCCCTCGCCGCCTCGGCCTTTGGCTGCAAGCATCTCGAGGAGAACCCCACCCTGCCTTCGGTCGAGGGCAAGGACGGCTTCTTCTTCCGCGTCTTCGCCGATCTGCGCATGCAGCACCCCATGACCGACGAAGTCACGGCACTGTTGGGCAGGCTCTCCGCAACCCTCAAGGACAAGGGGACGACGCTTGTCTATGCACCCATCCCCACCAAGAGCGTCACCCTGCCCGCCTTCCTGCCCGACAAAGCCGCCATGTTCGGCTTCGATATCGATGTCGCAACAAAGGTCTATGAGGATCAGATCAAGCGGCTGTCCGACTCGGGCATCATCGCCGTCGATCTGCTGAGCCAGCTGCGAACCGATGACGGCGAGCATCCGCCCTTCTTCCGGTCAGATTTCCACTGGACCTCCTCTGGCGCGCGCAAGGCAGCCGAAACCGTGGGCGGGCTGATCAAGTCGCTGCCCGCCTATGCGGATGTGACGCCCGTGACTTACGAGACACGTCCGATCGGCAATGAACTGGCTGTGTCGGGCATGCGGCGCACTCTGCAGGCCTTCTGCGCCAAGAGCCTGCCGCCCGTCATCAGCGATGCCTACGAGACGGTGGAAGTGGCCAGTGCCGGTGCCACGCTCGACATCTTCGGTTCGTCCGGCGGCGCCGATGCCGGGGCCGCCGATGAAGTAGCGCTGGTCGGTACCAGCTTTTCCGATGCGCAGGTTCCGAACTTCTCGGGTTTCCTCGCCCAATATGCCAGCCTGCCGGTCGCCAACATGGCGATCACCGGCGGTAACCAGTTCGGAGCCATAACCTCCTATCTCACATCGCGTGAGTTCCAGGCGGCGCGGCCGAAATTCCTTGTCTGGGAAAACCCGATCTACAACAATCTGGCCCAGTACGGCACCGGGCCGTTGGTCGAGTTGATCGCCGCCGCCAAGAACGATTGTGCGCCCGTCATCGGCAAGACGCAGGTTATGGCCGACAAGGGCGTGCTGCAGGCGGATCTGTCCACCTCCACCATTGGTGACCAGCAGGTGCTCCTCGCCGATGCCGGCGATGATGGCAGCCGCGACGTTGTTGTCGAATTCTCAGCCAAGGATGGCCGCGTGTTCCGGCGCGAGATCCATCGCGGCGATCGCTTCCGTGGCACCGGCCGCTTCTTCATCCCCCTTGAGTCGCTCGACACGCTCGACCTCTCCAGCGTGTCCATCAAGTTCGATCGCCTGTCGGAAACGACGGCGTCCGCTTCGCTCTGCAACCTCTGACGAGAAGAGACACCAATGCTGCACACCCGCACCAGCCTCTTTGCCCTGGGCTTCGCCTTCGTCCTGACTCCGGTTTTCGCTCAGGACGATGGGCTCTATGACGCCCCAGTCGACCCGAACTCCGCCTTTGTGCGCGTCCTGTCTCCGGGCGCCAGCGTTGCCGTCGTCGCCGGTACCACCGTCAATGACCTCAAGGATGGGCTCTCGCCCTACGTAAATGTCCAGCCCGGCGATATCCCCGTCAGCGCCGGCGAGCTGACTGGCGACGTTAGCGCCACGCCGGGTGGCTACTACACCTACGCGATCGGAGCCGACGGCGTACCGGTCGTACTGCTCGACCAGCCCGCCAGCGACCCATCCAAGGCCACGGTCTATTTCTACAATCTGTCCGACAAGCCGAGTGTCGATCTCTTCGTCCCCTCGGCCAAGGTAAAGGCCCTCGAAGACGTCGCCGAGGATGGCGCCAAGTCTGTGGCGCTCAAGGCGCCCCTCACACTCGAGTTCGAAGTACAGGCCGATGGCGCCACGGTCGCCAAGGTGGCCGCGCTCGATCTGAAGCGCCGCTCCGGCTTCTCCATCGTCCTCACCGGCTCGGGCGGCACCTACACCGCCACCGCCTATGAGAACGGTTTCTTCCGCACGCAGTGACCGAAGTCTCGCTGACCTAAGCAAACCACAAGGAGGCCGAGATGCCCACTTTCCTCACCCGCGGAACCTCTAGCCTGCTCGCAGCGCTCGGCCTTTTCACCTGCCTGGTCGCGCCCGCAGCGGGAGCGCCGGTCGACATCACCTTCCTGCCGCCCGATATCGCTGCGCAGCAGATATGCCTGCCCAGGAAGGTCGACGCCGATGTCGTGGCGCGCTGGTCGAACTGGGATGGTTCGCCACTCACCGAGGGCAACCCCGATGAAATCCTGCGCGATGCCCGCCGCCTGCGCGACCTCGGGGCCAGCAAGAATTTCGACCTGGTGATGAGGATCATCGACGCGGTCTCTGCCATGAAGGGCGTCAAGGTCCCCGATACGACGATTGACCGCATCGCGCTTTATCTCAATGCCGGCCGGATCCCGCAGCTAAGGCAAGCCCAGCTCATAGAAAGGCTCGAGGCAAACGACGCGGCCCTCGCGCCCAAGGCGCTCAACCTGCTCGGCGGCATCTATGTCGATGGCACGCTCGGCGCCAAAGAGCCGGAAAAGGGCCTCAGGTACCTCGTGCGCGCGGCCACTGGCGGCAATGCCGATGCCTTGCTCCGCCTCGCGTCCCTGAACGTCGCCGGGCAGAGCATTGATGGCTGGGCGCTCGACCCCAAGCTGGCGACGACGATGGCGTTTGGCGCCCTCGTCGGCAAGCTCGACCCAGAAATCTGTGATCGCATCGGCCGCATCGCCCGCGAATACACCAAGGGAGAGGTTGTCCGGCAGAACTACGAGATCGCCGAGACCTGGCTGCGTCTCGCCGCGGACCTCGGCGACGGCAACGCCGCGTGGAAGGTGGCGCAGTTGCACCTCGAGAGCGAGAATATCGTCAAGGACAACAACGCCTATCTCAAGTATCTGCACCAGGCGGCGGATTCGGGCATTGCCTCGGCGCGTGTCGAACTGGGCAAGCTCTACGAATTCGGCGCGCTGGTCTCCGAGGACAAGGAGAGGGCGCTTGCGCTCTACCGCGCCGCCGCCGAGACAGGAAACCGCAACGGCCTGTTCCGCCTTATCAATATCCTCTCGAGGGATGTAAGCACGCCACAAGGCCAGGCCACATTCAAGTCAGCCCTCGTAGAGATGACGCGGTTCCCCAATACCCCGGGCTGGGCGTATTCGCGCCTTGCGGACCTGGTATTTGCTGAGAAAGGCCGCTGGAGCGGCGAAGCAGAGGCGACCGCGTTGCTTGAAAAGGGCGTTGCCATGGGTGATGCCGACGCGGCGCAGAACCTCGCCTTGGTGCTGCTCGGGCATCGCAAGCAACCGGGCAACTTCGAACGCGCCACCGAACTGCTCAACTACGCTGTCGAGCATGGCGGCAAGGCCGACGCGATGACCCAGCTCAGCCAGGCGTATCTTTGCCGGGCGCCGGAGGGCGTCGACCTGCGCCTCGCCGGGTTCTGGCAGAACCAGGAAGGCGCCGCTGGAAACGCAACGCGGTTCATGACCCCTGATGACGTGACTGCACTGAGCCCCGAGCGGACACCGCTTGAACTGGCACGCCTCCAGACACACGCCCTCTATGGCCGCCCGAACTCGGTCGCCTACTACCTCGATTTCCTAGAAAAGAACGGTGCATCGCCCGAAATGGTCGCCTTCTGGAAGTCGCGTATCGCAGCGGTGCCCGAGACAGTGGACGCCGTCGCCCGCTTCTCCCTCGCGGCAAGACCAAACCCCGAGGAGGCCGAAAGAAGCCTTGCCGCACTCAAAAGGGCAAATGTCGCCGGGTTGCCGCGGGCAGCAGTCGACCTCGCCGACGTTCTGCTCAACTACTATCCGAACGACCCCGATCGCCGGATGGAAGCCATCGCCTATCTGGAAGAGGCGGCGGAGAGCGGCAATGGAGACGCCATCCTGCGGCTGTTGCCGATCTTTGAGGAGAACGGACTCGGTGCGCAGGACCTCTTCGCCCGCTACGCCAATGCCATCGAGGCGCGCGGCGATGCCGATGCTCTGGTCTTTGCCGCCAATGTCACGCGCGATGTCGACAAGCGGCGCGACTATCTCTACCGCGCGGCAAGCGTCGTCGACTGCACCTTCGAGAACACCATTAAGCTTGCCGGCGCCTTTGTCGCCACATCGGAAGACACCGAGACCGAGCATTGGCTGCAGGTCAGCCTGCAATTGGCGGGGGAGGATGGCTGGCGGTACGTCGCCGTCGCCGACCGCTACATGGCCATGGGAGGCGAGAAACGGGCCAAGGTTGCCATCAACCTTTATGAGCATGGCGTCGAACTCGGCGACGACACTGCCGTCGGCCGTCTCGTCAAGATCTATGCCGATCCCGACGGGCAGGACTATGCGCCGACCAAGGCCGTCGCCTTGTTCAAGCGCATGATCGAGACCGCCAAGGTGGAAAGCCTCGCCAGCATCCGCGAGAAACTCGAAAAAGCACCAACGGTGATCCGCACTGCCCTTGCCGAGGATATCGACTGGCACGCCCGCTATGCTGCTGCGGCAACCAGCAACGACCCCGTCGCCATGCGCGAGCTCGGGCTCTACCTGCGCGAGACCGGACAGACCGCACAGGACGCGGCCGATGCCAGCCAGTGGTTCCGCCGCGCCGCGGAAGGCGGCGACGTGACCGCAATGGTCGAGCTCGCCAAATCCTACGCCATGGGTCTTGGTATCCGACCCTCCCGCAAGGAAGCCCGGCTCTGGCTCGAAGATGCCGCTGACAAGGGCAATGCCGAAGCCAGGCAGCTGCTGGCCAGCATGACCAGCACTTTGGAGAACTGATGATGAAGCGTCTGGTTCTTGCCGGGGCAATGGCGTTGCTGTCGTCAGCAGGCGCGGCAAGGGCCGAAGCCGGATTCGTCTGCCCCGAAACGCCGGCCCCGATCACAACCCTCAGCTATGGCAGCCGCTACACCGCCGACAGCAAGACCCGATCCGACCTCGACGAAGTTTCTGACGCCGAGGTCAATGCCGCCCTCCAGCCCGTCGAGGCGTTCATTTCGCGTCTTTCCCGCTTGGCCAATGACGCCATGACCGACCCGAGCCCACCCAAGGCCGAGTGCGTTGCGCAGTGGCTTGCCGGTTGGGCCGACGCCGGCGCCCTCAGCTCGCTAGATACGATGAACGTGAAGCTCTCGATGCCGGCGCGCTTTGCTGGTATGGCCATCGCCCTGCTGCAAGCGGAGACGGTCGCCCCCGTCGATCCAGGCAAACGTCAGCGAATCGTCGCATGGCTCACGGCGCAGGCGCTTGCCATGCAGGATTTCTTCGACAACTCCGCTCCGAAGAACGCCTCCCGCAACAATCTCCGCGCCTGGGCCGGGCTCGCCTCGGCCGCGATCGGACGCTTCGACAACAACCGGCAGTTGCTCGATTGGGCAACGCGGAGCTTCGAACTGGTCACCTGCCAGGCGAACCCGGATGGCAGCTTGCCCCTCGAGATGGGCCGCGCCACCCGAGCGCTCAGCTACCAGTTGCACGCGACCGCGCCATTGGTCGTCACGGCGGAATTGCTCAGACCAACGGGCTATGATGGCTACGCCGCCTGCGACGGCAAGCTCCGTAGCATCGCCGATTTCAGCTTTGCCGCGGCGCAGGATCCGAAGCGCGTCGAGGCCATTGCGGGCAAACGACAGACCCTGCAGACCGGCGAGCAGGATCTTGAACCCTACATGCTGGCCTGGGTGGAGCCCTTCCTCCGTGCCGTGCCGGACAGCCGTATCAACGCGCTGGTCAACCGGTTTCGCCCCCTCGCCCATGCCAAGCTTGGTGGAAACTTGACCAAGATTGGCGATTGGATTGCCAGACGGCCGGTACCGACTAGTTAACCTCTCGGCCGGCTTCTTGCGCTTTGCGCGCCAATACTTGATTTGAGGACTTCAGTTCTCAAGCGCATTTGGCTATGAAAAGTCCTGCGAGAGAACCTCGCAGCAGCCGGACGATCGGGTCGGGCCGCTTTCCAGAAGAAAAGCGTTGGCGAAATTGTGCCATAACTCGTTGATCGAAAAAGCACATCCAGTGGCTGCACTTGACCGTGCGACGAGTGAACTCGTCGCGCGCTTGGAACAGGTGCTGGCCGAAGCGCCGTCGCGCGGCGTCTGCTTGGATGTGGTCTTTGCCACCCTGAAGCTGGATGCGCTCGATTGGGCCATCGACCAGCAACTGGAGCCGGTCATCATTTCGACCTCCGATTCTGTCGACGCTTACGAACCGGCGACTGTCGACCGCAACTGACATCTGCGTCCCAGCCGCGACGCAACGTCACCCTCCATTGGACCGAAACCGGTATTTCCGGCTCTTTTTGCCGAAGTTGCGTGCGTTTTGCCCTGATCTTGCCCATCATCCGGCAGCCGCGGCTCGGGCGCGGCCATCCACCGCACTGTCCACGCCGCGTGCGCGGCGTATGTGAAGGTCGACAAGGAGACAGCCATGTTTCTCGGATTGACCGCCGAACTGCTCGCACGAATTCAGTTCGCTTTCACCGTATCGTTTCATTTCATCTTCCCTGCCTTTTCGATCGGTCTTGCGAGTTTCCTCGCAGTACTCAACGCATTGTGGCTGTGGAAGCGTGACCCTGCCTATCTGCGCCTGTTCGACTACTGGAAGACCATCTTCGCGGTTGTGTTCGGCATGGGCGTGGTGTCGGGCATTGTCATGAGCTACCAGTTCGGCACGAACTGGGCGACCTTCTCAGACAAGGCCGGGCCGGTGATCGGACCGCTGATGGGCTACGAAGTCCTCACCGCCTTTTTCCTCGAGGCCGGTTTTCTTGGCATTGCCCTGTTCGGCCGGAAACGGGTCGGCGATGGTCTGCACATGTTCTCCGTGGCGATGGTTGCCGTTGGCACGCTGATTTCCGCCACCTGGATCCTTGCGGCCAATAGCTGGATGCATACGCCTGCCGGCTACGAAATCGCGGCCAATGGCCAGTTTGTTCCCACCGACTGGCTGGCTGTGATCTTCAACCCATCCTTCCCCTACCGTCTCGTGCACACCGTGCTCGCCGCCTTCCTTACGACCGCATTCGCGGTGGGCGCGGTCGGCGCCTACCACCTGCTGCGCGATCGGGAGAACCGTCAGGCTCGGATCATGTTCTCCATGGCGATGTGGATGGCAGCCATCGTCACGCCGATGCAGATCGTCGCAGGCGACATGCACGGCCTCAACACGCTCGAATACCAGCCGGCCAAGGTTGCGGCGATGGAGGGGCACTACGAGACACAAAAGGGCGCGCCACTCATCCTGTTCGGCATTCCGGACGACGAGGCGGAAACCACCCACTACGCCGTCGGCATTCCCTATCTCGGCTCGCTTATCCTCACCCACAAGCTTGATGGCGAGATCAAGGGCCTCAAGGCGTTCCCCAAGGACGAGCGCCCACCGGCCCTCATCCCGTTCATTACTTTCCGCATCATGGTAGGCCTCGGCCTCCTGATGCTTGTCGTGGGACTCTGGTCGCTCTGGGCCAGATGGCGGAAGACACTGTACACCAGCACATGGCTGCAACGCGCGGCCGTCGCCATGGGTCCGTCAGGCTTCGTCGCGGTGCTGGCCGGGTGGTTCACCACCGAGGTTGGGCGGCAACCCTATACTGTCTATGGTGTGCTGCGCACGTCGGAAAGCTTGTCGAATGTCGACGCACAGGCGGTCGGCGCCTCTCTGATCGCCTTCATCATCGTCTACTTCATCGTCTTTGGCGCGGGCACCTTCTACATTTTCCGCCTGATGATGAAGGCACCGCACGGCGACGATGGCGAACTGGCACAGAGTCCGACCCGTACCGCGGGCATCACGCCGGCCCAGCAACTGGAAGCGGCAGGAGGCGGCCATGGTCATTGATCTTCCCACCATCTGGGCGGCGATTATCGCCTTCGCCGTCCTGGCCTATGTGGTGCTCGACGGCTTCGATCTCGGGGTCGGCGTTCTCTTTCCTTTCTTCCCTTCTACCGAAGACCGCAACGTCATGACCAACTCGATCGCCCCGGTCTGGGACGGTAACGAGACCTGGCTGGTGATGGGCGGTGGCGGGCTTCTGGCGGTCTTCCCGCTGGCCTACGCCACTGTGCTGCCTGCGCTCTACATTCCGCTCATCCTGATGCTATTGGGGCTGATCTTCCGAGGCGTCGCCTTCGAGTTCCGTTTCCGTACCGTGCGTTGGCGGCCGGTCTGGGACTGGGGCTTCTCCTTAGGTTCCATCGTGGCGGGCATGATGCAGGGCATAGCGCTCGGTGCGCTGGTGCAAGGCATCAAGATCGAGAACCGCCAATATGCCGGCGGCTGGTGGGATTGGTTGACGCCATTCTCTCTTCTCACCGGGGTTGCAGTCGTGGTCGGCTACGCTCTTCTGGGGGCAACTTGGCTGCACATGAAAACATCGGGCGAACTGCAGGCAAATGCACGCAAACTCGCGATGTTCGCTGGCGTCGGCACGATCGGCCTCATCGGCGCCGTCAGCCTCTGGACGCCGTTCCTCGATGCTATCTATTTCGAGCGCTGGTTCCAGTGGCCGACGGCCTTCTTCTCGGCTTTTGTCCCGCTGCTTGTGGCGATTTGCGCGGTCGGGCTCTGGTTCGGGCTCAAGAACAAGCGCGACATCTTGCCGTTCCTTGCCGCGCTCGGCCTCTTCGTCGTCAGCTTCATCGGGCTGGGGATCAGCTTCTTCCCGTACATCGTGCCCGGCGCCCTGACGATCCACGAAGCGGCAGCGCCGGATGTGTCGCTCGGGTTCCTTCTGGTCGGTGCCGTTGTCCTGATACCCACCATCCTCGCCTATACCGGCTATGCCTATTGGGTCTTCCGCGGCAAGGTCGACCCGGAACATGGGTATCACTGATGGGAACGCGCACGAAGCAACTGCTCTGGTTCGGAGGCATCTGGCTGGCGGGCCTTGCGACGGTCACCATCGTTGCGCTCGCCATCCGCTTCGTGCTGAAGAGCTGAACTTCCTGCACCCTCGTGGTTCGACAAGCTCACCATGAGGGCGCGGGGACTACGAGGGCCGATACTTTTAGTCCGGGACTCCAGTCGAAATCATCCTGAGCCCCGCCACGCCTCATCGTGAGCCTGTCGAAGGACGAGATCGTGACCCTCCGGACGGGTGCCTATCCCCGTGACCCGCTCAGCCCCAGCAGCACATCGGGGATCAGCCCGGACAAGTCTTCGGCGATCAGCCCCGGCTTGCCGAAGCGGTTGGCGGCCTCGGCATGTATCCACACCGCCGCTGCCGCGGCTTCGAAGCCCGACATGCCCTGTGCCAGGAGCCCGGTGACAATCCCACCCAACACATCGCCCGATCCGGCGGTGCCGAGCGTTGGCGGCGCGTTGGAGTTTATGATCGCCCGCCCATCGGGTGCAGCGATCACCGTGTCGCTGCCCTTGAGCACGATGATGGCGCCAGACTGCGCTGCGGACGCCCGCGCCCGCTCCAGCTTGCTTCCATCAAGCGCGCCGAACAGTCGCTCGAACTCGCCCTCGTGCGGCGTCATCACCACGGGTCGATCAGCCTGGGCCTTGACCGCGGCGAACAACGTCTCCGGATCCGTCTTGAAGCTCGTCAGCGCATCGGCATCCAACATCGCCGCCGCACCGCTCGCTAGGATCGCCAGTACATTGGCCCGCGTCGCCTCGCCCACCCCCGCCGCCGGCCCGATCGCCACGGCCCTAGCTCGCGCAATCTCGATCATTTCCGAAAGCGCATCGGCTCCCACGAACGGTTTCAGCATGATGGCGGTCACATGCGCCGCCTGCAGCATTAGCGCCGCGTCGTCCCCGACGAGGCTCACAAGCCCCGCCCCCGTCCTGAGCGCCGCCATCGCTGTCAATCGGCTTGCGCCCGTCTGCAGCACCCCGCCGGAGATCACCAGCGCATGGCCGCGGGTGAACTTGTGCCCATCGCTCTTGGCCACCGGCACCTGCCAGAGATCCGGCCCGTTGCGGCGTGACTGCGGCCCAATCTCGGCCAGCACCGAGGCTTCGATGCCGATCTGCGCCAGCTCCACCGCGCTGCAGAGGTCGCGGCCCGGTAGCAGCAGGTGCCCCGGCTTCAGCCGGAAAAACGTCACCGAGCGCTCGGCCCTGATCGCCGTGCCGCGCACCTGTCCCGTCGCACCATCGACGCCACTCGGCACATCCACGGCCAGCACCGGCACCCGGCTGGCATTCACCGCATCAATCAGTGCCGCCAGCGGCTCGGTGACGTCCCGGTCGAGTCCCGCGCCGAGCAACGCATCGACGATCACCGCCGGCGCGCCAATCACATCCGGCGTCGCGCTCAGCACCTCGCCCGTCCATGCCTCGGCAAAATAGAGCGCATCCTCCTTGAGCTTTGCCTTGTCGCCGAACAGCGCCAACCGCACCGTCCTGCCCCAGTCGACCAGCATCTGCGCCGCCGCGAACCCATCGCCACCATTATTGCCGGGCCCGCACAGCACCAGCACGTCACCAGTCGGGTAGTAGCGCTGCACCGCGTCTGCCACCGCCCGCGCCGCCGCGTGCATCAGCGTCACCCCGGCCGTTCCCGCAGCTATCGTCAGGCGATCGGCCTCGGCCATTTCCCTCGGCGCCAACAATTCCGGCGGATCGATCTCGTGCATACTCGTTTCCCTCGGGGGACCTGATGGTGAGCTTGTCGAACCACCAGGTCACTCACCTACAGCCTGCCTCCGCGAGAAAGCGCAACGCAAGCCCGAAGGTTGCGTCTGGCCGGAATCAATCTGCGAACCACCTGCCACAAATCATTGATCCCGCAACGGTTCTTGACCGATGCGGGACCAAAGTCTCAGGGATCGAAATCCTGCCTTACGCGACGCCGAGCTTCTTCTGCAGCTTGGTGGAACTGGTGGTGTACTGGAACACCACGCGCTCGCCCGGCGAGATCACCTGCTTGGCCGCCTGCGCCATCAGCGCTGCCTCGTGGAAGCCCGACAGGATCAGTTTCAGCTTGCCCGGATAGTGATTGATGTCACCTATGGCGAACACCCCCGGCACCGAAGTCTGGAATTTTTCGGTATCCACGCCGATCAGGTTGTCGTTGAGCTCCAGCCCCCAGTCGCCAACCGGCCCAAGCTTCATCGTCAGCCCGAAGAACGGCAGCAGGCGCGTCGCGGGCACGGACATCTCGCCCGAGTCCATCTGGATATGGACATGGTCGATCTGCCCATCCTTGCCCTCGATCTTGCCGATTTGACCCAGCAAGAAGCTGATTTTCCCCTCGGCCACCAGCTCCTTCATCTTGTTCACCGAGGCCGGCGCCGCCTTAAAGGCATCGCGGCGGTGCACCAATGTCAGCGAACGGGCGATCGGCTGCAGGTTCAGCGTCCAGTCGAGCGCGGAATCGCCGCCGCCGACGATCATCACGTCCTGATCGCGGAAATCGTCCATCTTGCGCACGGCATAGAACACCGACTTGTTCTCATACGCATCGATGCCCTCGACAGGCGGACGTTTCGCCTGGAACGAGCCACCACCTGCGGCGATCACCACGACCTTGCTGCGGAACACTTCCTCCGCGTCCGTCGTCAGGCGGAACGCGCCGTCCTCGAGCCTTTCGAGGCTGGTCACCATGCGCGAAAAATGGAACTGCGGCCCGAAGGGCGCAATCTGCTGCATCAGGTTGTCGGTGAGGCCCTGCCCGGTGATCATCGGGAAGCCGGGAATGTCGTAGATCGGCTTCTCGGGGTACAACTCGGCGCACTGCCCGCCGGGCCGGTCGAGAATGTCGACCAGATGGCATTTTATATCGAGCAGACCGAGTTCGAAGACCGCGAACAGGCCCACAGGGCCCGCGCCAATGATAACTACGTCGGTGACGATTTCGTTCGACATTCACTTCTCGCGACAATGCATTGCGAAACGGCCTCGTGGCTCGACAAGCTCACCATAAGGCCGGACTGGGATCGGCGCTCTCTTCGACTTCATCCTGAGTTTGTCGCAGGACGAGGTCCGCGGGCGCCGTCGTTCAAACCTTCTCGACAGCGCGGCGCAGGAACGGGCGCGTACCCACCGGCACTTCGGTCTTCCCCACCGGCTGGTAGAACAGGTCGACCGTGGCCAGTTTGCCGTCCGCCAGCGCCTTTTTCGTCGGCTCGTGCCGTACGAGGAAGGTGGTGATGCCGCAGCGCGCCATGAGCGGAACCTGGTCGGCCAGCACGTCGCCCACTGCCCGCAATTCGCCCTGGTAGCCGTAGCGCTCCGCAATCAGGCGGGCGGAGGAATAGCCGCGCCCATCGGTAAAGCCGGGGAAATTGATCGCCACCGACGCGAACCGGCCGAGATCGTCGCGCACCAGTTCGACGTTGTCGCCGGGCGAAACCAGCAGGCCCACCGGATGCGGGTTGGCCAGCACGGCCTCGCGGTTGGCGAGGAACACCGGTAGCGGAATATGGGTGTAGCGCACAGAGCCGGGATCATCTCCCTCGGCCCACGCACGGAACGGATCGGCGATGAACTTGCCGTCCTTGTACAGGTTCAATTCCTGAGCGGCCATGGGCTTGGCAATAGCTCCGTTGAAATCGAAATGAATGCCGCATTCCTTCTTGTTCAGCCCACGCCAGCGGCCGGCGCGCGGGTCCTCGCCTTCGGCGACGACGCTCGTGCAGGGCGCGCATCCGATGGACTTGTAGCCCATATTGTAGAGCGGATGCTCGGGCAACCCATACTTGAGTTTGTAGGTCGTGATATCCGCATCGGAGAAATAGGCCAGCGGATTGACCTTGATACGGTCATCGCTGGTCAATTCGAAATGCGGCAGCACGCCACGCTCCGTTGTCTGGAAGCGCTTGCGGCCGGTTACCCATCCGCCAAAGCCCGACACCGTCGCATCGAGCGGCTCGGTCTTGCGGATGTGGCAGCACGAATCGGGGTCCGTCTCCCACAGCGTTCCGTCGGGGTCGAACCGCGCAATATCCCTGGGGTCGGGCCGCAAGGCGACCACGTTGCTGAGGCCCAGCGTCTCCTTCAGCGTTTCCACATAGGCCAGCGTCTCGACAAAGTGCTTGCCCGTCTCGAGAAAGTAGACCGGAAGCGCCCTATCCACCTGCGCCACGATATGTAGCAGCACCACTGAATCCGCCCCGAAGGACGAGACAATCGCGAGATCGGCCGGCAGCAGTTCGGTCACGGCATGCCGCAGCACCCCGAGCGCGTCCATGTCGTCGAACATGCCGTTGAGCGCCATGATGGCGCCCGCGCGGGCATGGTCCGGTTGCGACTGCGCGAACTTCAACGGGCTAGTTTGCGCCATAGAGCGCCTCCTTGAACGGCTCCTTGCCGAGCCGGCGATAGGCCGCAATGAACGGCTCCGCCGGGCTTTCGCGCCGTGCGATATAGGTATTCACCAGCCGCTCGATAGCGTTCGGCACCTCTTCGGCCACGAAGCCATGCCCGAGGATATCGCCAATCGCGGCCTTCTCGGTCGCGTCGCCACCCACGGTGATCTGGTAGAGCTCGGTACCCTTCTTCTCCACACCCAGGATGCCGATATGGCCGACATGGTGGTGGCCGCAGGCATTGATGCAGCCAGAAATCTTGATCTTCAAATCGCCGATCTCAGCCTGCCGCTCCGGGCTCTCGAACTTGCGGGTCAGTTCCTGTGCGATCGGGATCGAGCGGGCATTGGCGAGCGCGCAGAAGTCGAGGCCGGGACAGCAGATGATGTCGGTGATCTGCCCCGCATTGCCGTCGGCGAGGCCGTTCTTGACCAGCACCTCGTAGATCGCCGGCAGGTCGGTCACCTTCACATGCGGCAGCACCAGGTTCTGCTCGTGCGTCACACGCAGTTCGTCGAACGAATAGCGCTGCGCCAGGTCCGCGACGACCTCCATCTGCGTGTCCGTGGCATCGCCGGGCGCGCCACCTACTGGCTTCAGCGAGATCGTCACCGAGACATAGCCCGGCTGCCGATGGGCATTGAGGTTGCGCTCGAGCCAGCGGCCATAAAAGGGGTTGAGGATCTTCTCACGCGCCACATCGACACTCCGCGCGTTGACCAGCTCATACTGCGGCGCGGCGAAGTAGGCGCTGATCCGGTCGAGTTCGGCCTGCGGCAGGGTCAGAACGCCGCCCTTGACCTCGGCGAACTCGGCCTCGACCTGCTCGCGGATGCTCTCGATCCCCTCCTCATGCACAAGGATCTTGATACGCGCCTTATACTTGTTGTCGCGGCGACCATAGCGGTTGTACACGCGCAGCGTGCTTTCCAGATACGCGAGCAGATGCTCGTGCGCCACATAGCCGGAGAGCAGCTTGCCGATCATCGGCGTGCGGCCGAGGCCCCCACCAACCCAAACCTGCCAACCGATTTCGCCCAGATCATTGGTCGTCGCCTGCAGCCCGATATCGTGGAATCGGATGGCTGCCCGGTCGGTCGTCGCGCCCGTCATCGCAATCTTGAACTTGCGCGGCAGAAAGCTGAACTCCGGGTGCAGGCTCGACCACTGCCGCAGGATCTCCGCCACCGGACGCGGGTCGATGATCTCGTCGGCGGCAGCCCCCGCGAACTGATCCGTGGTGATATTGCGGATGCAATTGCCCGAGGTCTGGATGGCATGCATCTCGACCGAAGCGAGGTCCGCAAGGATCTGGGGGATGTCGCGCAGCTTCGGCCAGTTGAACTGGATGTTCTGCCGCGTCGTGAAGTGCCCGTAGCCGCGGTCATAGCTCCGCGCGATATGCGCCAGCATCCGCATCTGCCGCGAACTCACGGTGCCATAGGGCACTGCGATGCGCAGCATATAGGCGTGCAACTGCAGGTAGAGCCCGTTCATCAGCCTCAACGGCCGAAACTGGTCTTCGCTCATGTCGCCGGAAAGGCGGCGGCGAACCTGGTCGGAAAACTGCTGGGTACGCTCGCGAACGAAAGCCGCGTCGAACTCGTCATATCGATACATGGCCGTCCTCGTCGAGATGCTGGCGGTCGAATACTGGGGCAGTTGGGCCGGTGGCCCTGATATGCTCGCGGAGCCGGTCGGGAACGATCCGACCGTCCTTTACAGTCACGGTTTCAACTTCGAGCGAATTGATCCGACCCGTGCGCTTGGTCGCGGCAATCGCCGCCTCCTTCGCCTCGAGGTCCGACTTGCCGAAGACCCGCGCCTTCTGCAACTCCTCGACCCACGTGCCGGCGGAGTCCAGATAGACCGTCGCGCCGCTCATCAGTTCGTTGCCGGTGAGGATTTCCATCATGCCACCTTGATCTGCGAGCGGGCGAACTCAATCGCCTCGCTCCAATTTCCGTAGGCGATCGCCTCGCCCACAAGGATGATCGCCGGACCGTCGGCAATGCTGCCGGCATCCACCGAGAGGGTCGCAAGCGTGCCGCGATAAAGCACACGATCCTTGCGCCCGGCCTTCACCACCACGCCGATCGGCAGGTCCGGGCGTGCGCCATGGGCAATAAGGCGCGCCGCCGTGTCGGCCGCAACACTCTTGCCCATGTACAGCGCCAGCGTCAGCCCGGCCTGCGCCAGCGCCGCCCAGTGCTGCAACTCCTCGGAATTGGCCCCGTGTGCCGTTGCGAAAACGAACCCCGTCGCCACCTTGCGCAGTGTCACGGGCGTCGCCGTGTCCGCCGCTGCCGCCAGTGCCGCTGTCACGCCAGGAACGATGGTATAGGCAATACGGTGCTTCTCGAGAGCGGCGATCTCTTCGCCGGCCCGTCCGAACACCATCGGATCACCTGACTTGAGCCGTGCCACGCGCCGACCTTCTCCTGCCAGTCGCACCAGCAGACTGTTGATCTCGGCCTGCGTGAACGAGTGGTTGCCCTTGGCCTTGCCGACCGAAATCCGCTCGGCATCGCGCCGGCCCATGTCCACCACCGCTGTCGGCACGAGTTGGTCATGGACAATGACATCGGCTTCCTGCAGCAGGCGCTGAGCGCGCAGGGTGAGCAGGTCTTCGGCGCCGGGTCCTGCACCGATCAGCCAGACCACACCCGCCGCGGCCTTGTCTACCGCATGGCGGGCGAGCACTGCATCCGCAGCCTCGGTACCCTGCCCGGCCAGCACCGCTGCCTCGATCTCGGGCGACGTGACCAGTTCCTCGTAGTAACGCCGCGCGCGCGCGCCTTCGAGCAGAGCCCCCACCTTGTGCCGCATCGAACCTGCGAGCTTTGCCAGCGCACCCAGATTGGGCGACAGCACCTGCTCGATCCGCGCCCGGATAAGCCGCGCCAGAACTGGTGCATCGCCTTCTGACGCAATGGCGATCGAAATGGGCGCCTGGTCGATCAGCGATGGCGTGTAGAAATCGCATTCATGCGGCACGTCGACGACGTTGACCGGGATACCGCGGCGTCGGCCCTCGACCTTGGCGGCCTCGCCATCCGGCCCTTCATCGCCGATGAACACCAGCGCCGCCCCATCAAGGTCCGATGGCTGGAACGGCCGCTCATGTATGGTCACAGCAAAGCCAGAAAAATCGACTTCGACATGGGAAGCTATAATCACTACAGAAGCAGTCGTCTTAACTGCCAACCGGACCTTGTTGAGGGCTTCGTCGCCACCGCCGATGATGACGATGCGCTTTCCCTCGACTTTGAAGCTTACGGGTAATGTCCGTAGTTCACCCATTTCCGGCCTTTCGACACCTGTTACATACTCAGACGCCTCATGTCGAGCAAGCTATTGAAATTCAATAGCTTTAATGTTTTCCAACAGGGGCGGGGATTAGAAAGGCGTTGAGGCGGAATAGCCGGCGCGGGCAAAAAAATCCATTTCGACGCGCTCGCGCAGAAACCGCCATGCCGTGGGTGCGCCATTTTCGACACGCAGATGTCGATTGCCTCACCCGCAAGGCAATCACAGTCGGGTCTTGTATCGCCCCTAAAGGAGCAGGACCTGCGCAGTCAGCCCTGCCGCTCCGGCACGTGCACGACAAGCCCGTCATGTTCCGGCTTGATCTTGATCTGGCAGGAGAGACGGCTGGTCGGCCTCACCGCGAAGGCGAAATCCAGCATGTCTTCCTCCATCATCGAGGGCCCGCCGACCGCTTCGGTCCACTCGCCATCGACATATACATGGCACGTAGCGCAGGTGCAGGCGCCGCCGCATTCGGCGACTATGCCCGGAACGCCATTCATCACGGCCGTCTCCATGACGGTCGATCCGACCTCGCCCTGGGTTTCGTGGCTGGTCCCGTTCGATTCGATATAGGTGATCTTTGGCATGTGCGGCCCGGTAACAATGATCCGCCCGATATAGGCCGGGCTCCCGGACACGGCAAGCACCCTGCCCGGCGATGTCGGACGTCAGCTGGCTTCGGCCATCAGTAGCGTGTCGATATAGGCATTGCATTCCTCAACCATGAACGCCAGGTCATGCACCCGCTCGGGATCAACCGGCTCGCCCTTCTTCAGGGCGGAAAGCGTCGTCGCAGCGTGACGGTGCACGCGCCTGGCGCCAATACCTCGCGCGGCCAGCGTTATCTGGTGCAGGTTGAGCACCAGCGTATCGACGTCCGTACTGGTTTCGATGCGGTCGAGACAGGCTCGGCTCATATCGGCGTAAATGCGGAGAATTTCATCGGCGAGGCCAGGATCGCCGAGCGCCTGCTCATAAACATGTTCAAGATCGAGCGGACCACTGCCCTTGCGCGCGGCGCCATCGTATCCTTTGCCCAGTGCCGATGGATTCACCATGGCCTGCTCCCCACTTACCATCGACGGGCAAGCTATGGGGAGAGCGTGAACAGCTTCTTAAGGCGCATGTCGCGATATGGACGCCGATTGCCACGGACACGCCACAAGTGCGCCGCGGTGGGGCCTCATGTTAACCTTATGTTAAGAAGGCGCTCCGGTTGCGTAAAATTGAATGTATAAATACGCTTGTCGGAATGGGGCGGAGAGGGTTGGCAGGTGAGAATGCGACGGTTTTGAATCGCATTTTACCCAATTTGGATGTGCTCCCGGAACGGGGACAATGTTCAACTGCTGACCAACGAAGCCCTGCCTGCGCATAAGGAATTCTGGCCGACGGGAGTGTTTCCGCCGGCGGGCAACAACCGGTGCGACGGTTGAAGCAATTTGTCGCCGCCTGACGTTCGTCACTGCGAGCCGATTACGAGAGTAGTAGACAGCATGGCCAAGAAGCCCCAGACACCGCCGCAAAACGATCCCGCCACGCTGGCCTTCTCGGCTGTGGAAGACGCGCTGAAGGACTCGGTGTTCGCCGGGCTCGACCAGCCGGAAGGTGCGGGGGCAGAGCCGGACAAGCCGGCGCCAAAGGCCACCCCGCGGGAACCGCAGAATGCCCGTTCCGAACGCCAGCGGACTGCCGACAAGTTCGCGGCGCAGACCGGGTCCGTGGCCAATGACGATCGACTGCAGCCAGGCAAGGTCCTCTACAACCTGCAGCCCAAGGCGTCCGGCAAGCCGACGCTTATTGCGGCGCTTGTCGCCGTGGGTTGGGTCCTCGCGATCGTGCTCGTCGCCGTACTGCGCAATGGTGCCGATTTCAGCAACGCCGCGTTCTGGGGCTCCAACGATTTCATCGGCCTCATCGCACTGGCCGTGGTTCCGGTTGTCGGCATCTTTGCCATTTCTGCCCTGATCCGCCGCGCGCAGGAACTGCGCAACGCCGCCGCGGCAGTGACCCAGGCCGCGATCCGCCTTGCCGAGCCTGAAACCACCGCGTCCGAGAAAGTTGCCTCGGTCGGCCAGGCCGTGCGCCGCGAAGTGAACGCGCTCGGCGATGGCCTCGAACGCGCCCTCTCCCGCGCCGGCGAACTCGAAGTGATGATCCACAACGAGGTGACCGCACTCGAGCGTACCTATTCCGACAATGAATCGCGCATGCGCGCCCTGATCCAGGAACTCGCCAGCCAGCGCGAGGCCGTGATCACCAATACCGAGCGCGTCCGCGAAGCCATAACCGAGAGCCATACCGGCCTCGTCTTCGACCTCGACATGATCAGCCAGCGCATCGCAGGCACCATTGTCGAGTCGGGTGGCAACCTCACCAAGGCGCTCGAATCCGCCGGCAATTCGCTCAACGGCGCCTTTGGCGAGCGCACCGAGAGCTTTGTCTCCCTCATCGACCAGCGCACCTCGCACCTCCTCGTCGCGCTCGACGACTCGGCCTCGCGCCTGAACCTCACTCTGGAAGACCGCTCCAACACCATCTCGACTGCCTTCGAGAACCGTACCCAGGAGCTGAGCGCCACGATCGACGGCCGCATGCAGTCCCTCACTGAAGCGCTCGACAGTCGCGCGGTGACGCTCTCGGACGCCATCGACAACCGCACCTCCTCGCTCGCCAAGCTGCTCAGCCAGGGCGGCATCACGCTGCTCGACCAGTTGCGCGACCGCGGCCATGAAGTGTCGAGCGCCCTCGACATGATCGGCAGCCGCATCGCATCCGACATTACCGGTCGCGCCCGCGAAGCCGAGCAACTGCTGTCCGGGCTCAGCCACCAGCTCGACGAACAGGTGCAGATCCAGGTCAACTCGATGGAAAGCCGCCTGCAGTCGGCGATGATCGAGCTCTCCGGCGCCCTTGACGACACCACCGAGCGCGCCCGGGTCACCCTGATGGGTGCCGGCTCGCAGAACCTCAGTCAGTTCGACGCGCGTCTCGACGAGATCGCGACAGTCATCGACGCGCGCCTCACCAATCTCGATGGCGTCATCGGCGACAAAGGCGACCGCCTGATCACGGCGCTCGACAAGCACAATGCTGGCTTCTCGGCCCGCGCCAACGTCCTCGAAGTCGCGCTCGACGAAAAGAGCGAACACTTCAACGAGCTCGTCGGGCAGCGCACCCGCGAGCTGACAGAGACGCTCGGGCAGCGCACCAAGCAGATCACCGAGACCATCGCCAACCGCAGCCGTGAAATCTCGGAGGCGCTCGAAGGCCATACACAGGTCATCGCTGACGCGATCGATATCCGCACCCAGACGCTGGCCGAAACACTCGCCGCCCGGAACCAGGATTTTTCCGAGACCCTGTCGACGCGCAGCCGCGAGATCGACGAAGCCCTGTCGACGCGCACCCGCGAAATGGAACTTGCGCTCTCGACCCGCACCAATGAGCTCGAGCAAGCCATCACCACCCGCACGGCGGAGCTCGGCGACACCATCGCCACCCAGACCAGCGAGTTCGACTCGACCCTGGTGAGCCGCACCGGCGAGTTTGCCGAGGCCCTCGCCACCCGCACGGCCGAGCTCGAACACACTGTCGCCTCGCATACCGGGCACATGGAGCAGGCTCTCGCGAGCCGCACAAATCATCTTGAGCAGTCCCTTGCCAGCCGCTCCAGCGAACTCGAGCACACGCTCGCTGGCCGGACCGCGGATCTCGAGCAGACCCTCATCGCCCGCACCGGCGAACTCGAGAGCGCGCTTGTCGGCCGGACGGCTGAACTGGATGACCGTGTCGCGAACCGCGCCCGCGAACTCGATCACAACCTCACCCAGCACGTGAAGGTCTTCGACCAGACCATTCTCGGCCACGCCCAGGCGATGGACAGCACAATGCTAGGCCACGCCCAGCAGATCGACACGACGCTTGGCGCCCGCGCCCAGCAGTTCGATCAGGTGCTTTCGGGACGCGGTCGCGAAATCGACGACAAGCTTGTCGCCCGCTCTGAGGCGCTGGACGTCCTGCTCGATCAGCAGTCCCGAGCGCTTGGCGATGCGCTCGACCAGCGGACGCAGAGTCTCGCGCAGACTGTGGGTGTTCGTACCAACGAGCTCTCCGAAGCGCTTAACATGCGCACCCAGCAGCTTGGCGAAACGCTCGGCACCCACACGGCCGGCATCGCCGCCGCAATTGGCGAGCGCACCACTGAACTGGCCCGCACCATCGAGGCCCAGGGGCTTGCCGCCAAGGGTCGCATTGATGAGAGCGTCAAGGGCGTTTCCGACGTGATGAACGAGCGCGCTCAGGCCGTCACCACTCTGCTCGCCGTCAAGGTCAGCGAAGTCGGCGAAAGCCTCGGCCGCGGCGTCGACACTGCAATCCTCCGCCTCGCGAGCGCCGAGAGTGGCGTCACCGAGCGTATCGATGGCGCTGCGCAGTCAGTGGGCGAGAGCGCTCGAAAGACGGCAGATCTTATCGAAACCGGGGTCAACTCCGCTCGAAAGGCGATCATGGATGTGGTCGACCAGAAGCTCGGCACCCTGCCCGAGGCGATCACTGCCCGCGCCGACATCACCGCCGAACGGCTCGCATCTCTCAACAGCTCGATCAATACCTCCCTCGTCCAGTCAATGACGGACCTCGCGAGCGGCGCCGACAAGATCGAGGAAACCATCTCCCGTCGGATCGCGCAGGCCACCGAGGGCATTGTGGAGGATGTCAACACGACCGCGAGCCGGATGGACGTTGCTGTCCGCGCCGCGCTCGACCAGATCCAGGGCGTGGCGCGCAATGTCGACGACCTGATCTCCATCAAGGCGGTCGCTGCCGCCGACGCCATCGGCTCGCGGCTGGACACTCTCAACAAGGTGGTGACGGAGCAGACCGACGGCTTCTCGACCCTTGTCAGCGACAAGACCTCGCAGCTCGAGATCGCCCTCCAGAACCACGGCAACGTGCTTGGCGCGGCGCTCAATCGCTCGGCACGCGAAGCCGAGGAGATCATGGGCACCTCCACCTCGCGCATCATGACCGACGTGACCTCCGCTCTCGGCAAGCTCAACGAGTCCAACCTGCTGCTGCAGAACGTGCTCGATGCGGCGAGCACCAACCTCGCTCGCCTCGAAGACAGTGTCGCCCAGCAGAGCCAAAGCTATTCGACCACTGTTCGCGACGCGATCGGTTCGACCGAGCAGGCCGGCCGCCTCATGGGCGATCATGTCGGCGCATTGCAGAGCACTATCGCCGCGATGGTCAGCGAATTCGGCATGCTCCTGGGCAATCTCAACACCGAAGCCAAGAGCCTCGATATCGCTGCCGAGCACCTGAGCGCCTCGGGCACTATGACCCTCGGCATGCTGGATGAACGTCGCGGTGCGCTCGAAGGTCTGGCCGGCGCCTTCGCGGCACGCGCCGAAGAGATCGACCAACGCATGCGCGGTTTCGCGCTGACCATCACCGAGACGGTCGAGCAGACCGAGCAGCGCCTGAACAACTCCCGCGAGACCATGGCGACCGTTCTGGCGCAGACCAGCGGCAGCGTCACCGATACCCTCAACAGCACCGCGAGCCTGATCCAGAACACGCTCGGCGACACGGCCGGCCGCCTTGATGCGCTGCTCACGGCAACCAACGAGAAGGTCGAACTCGCTGTCACTCAGACCGCCCGCCGCCTTGAAGAATCGCTCACGACCGGAACCGACAAGGTGCAGGCCGTGCTCGAAGGTACCGGCAACCTGATCGAAACCGCCCTTGGCGCCACCGCCGGCCGGATCGAGCAGTCGGTGAACAGTGCGGCTACGCAGCTCGATACCGTGCTTGGTCACCGCGCGTCGACCATTGACGCCACGCTGCAGCATGCGGCGGCTCGGCTCGACAGCACGCTCGCCCAGTCCACGGGCCAGATCGAAACCGCCCTCGCCCAGACTACCGAGCATATGCAGGTCGCCCTCGGCCAGACCGCCGGCCAGATCGAAACCGTGCTCGGCCAGAGCACTACGACCATGCAGAACGCCCTTGGCGAAACGGCTGGTCATCTGGAGAACGTGCTGGTCGAGGCAACCCAGCGCGCTGCCGCCACTCTGGCGCAGACCACAGGTCAGATCGACCAGGTGCTCGGCCAGACCTCGACCAACGTTCAGCAGGCCCTCGGACAGACCGCGAGCCAGCTCGAAACCGTTATCGTCGGCTCGGCAGAGCGGGTGAACACCGTGCTCAACCAGACGTCCGGCCAGATCGATGCCGTGCTCTCGGCTTCGGCCGAGCGCCTGCAGAACGTTCTGGGCCAGACCACCGGCCAGCTTGACAGCGTGCTCAACGTCACGACCGAGAAGGTGCAGAGCGCCCTCGGCACGACGGCAAGCCGCATGCAGAGCGTGCTCACCGAGACCGCCGATCAGGTCAACACCGTGCTTTCGACCAATACCCTGAAGCTCGAAGCGGCACTCGATGCCACCTCGCAGCGGGTCGAGACCGCCCTTGGCCGCAGCACCGAGCAGTTCGAGAGCGTGCTCGGCAAGAGCACCAATCTACTCGAGGAAGCGCTTGACGCAACATCACAGCGCGTCGCGACGCAGCTTGGCGGCTTCACCAACACCGCCGGCTCCGAGAGCCAGCGGGCGGCCGATGCCCTGCGCCAGACTCAGGCGAGCATGATCCTCGAAATGCAGCAGGCTCTGGAGCAGGCAACGCAGCGCTTCAACGAGACCGCGGCCGCCATGCGCTCCACGGCGCAGGAAGTGGGCAAGGAACTCGAGGCCACTCGCTCCGAACTCGCCCGCGGTGTCATGGAACTGCCCGAAGAAACAAAGCAGAGCGCCGCTGCCATGCGCCGCGTCGTCGCCGAGCAGATCGAGGCCCTGGCCGAGCTCAACGACATCGTCCGCTCGCAGGCCGCGACACACGATATGTCTGACCAGAAGCAGCCTGCCCCCCGCTCGGAAACTCCGCGCCCGGCACAGGTAACGACGCCGCGGCCGCAAACCATCGAACCCCGGCCCTCTGCGACCGTTGCAACACCCGCCGAGACGAAGCAGACCGGCGGCTGGCTCCGCGACGTGCTGCGCAACGCCTCAGGCACTACGCCGGGCGGCGCCCAGCCTGCGGCACTACAGGCCGCGGCTGCTGCCCCGGCTCTGACGCCGGCGCCCGCACCGGCACAGCCTGTGGCTCCGGCGCAGACCCTGGCGCCTGCCCAGCAGAATCTCAGCACGCTGACCGACGAGATCGCAAAGTCCATCGACGTCACCGCGCTGGCGGAAGCATGGCAGCGCTACCAGGCCGGCGAACAGAACGTCTTCTCGCGCCGCATCTACACGCTCACCGGTCAGGCGACCTATGACGAAGTCAGGAAGCGCATGCAGCGCGATCAGGATTTCGCCCGTACCGCGGCTTCCTACATGGGCGAGTTCGAGCAGTTGCTGAAGCGTGCCGCGCAGGGCACCCGCCCCATCGAAGAGAGCCGGCAGTACCTGCTGTCGGATCGCGGCAAGGTCTACACCATGCTGGCCCATGCCAGTGGCCGCCTCGGCTGATCGGCGCCAAGCCCAACAAGGTCACAAGGCCCCGCTCCGGCGGGGCCTTTTGCTTGGTGGCACTCTGGTCAGCCACAGGGCGGGCCGCAAACGCGACGTTCCCCGGCACTTCGCGGCCGGACGCAAAGGCCCTTTGGGGCTTTGGGAGGCAAGAAGGCCATGAGACCTGTGATCGAATGGCGAGTGCCCCTATCCTCAGATTCAGCCCCGGCGGCAAAGTGGTCGTCTCAACCTCCCGTGCCGACGGCAGCATCCAGGCGTCGACCCCGCCCCCAACCCGATCCTCCTCGTGGTGAGCTTGTCGAACCACGAAGGACGAAGTTGGCGCCGCCCCTGCCCGCTCAAAATCAACCGCCTACAGCGACCAAGGCTACGGCATCGTCTGGTCCAGCCCCGACTTGGCCTGACTTTGCGGCGCGTCGGCCGACCCCGCATGGCTATGTGCCGGCTGGAGCCTGAGCGAGAGCACCAGCATGCCGGCGCCGATCACGCAAAGGCCGGCAACGAGCAGCATGGCCATCGCCCCGAAGCTGTCTATGCACCAGCCGAGGCTGACCAGCATCACCACCGAGGCAGCCTGCTGCAGCACATAGGAAAACCCCTGCGCTTCCGCCGCGATCGACTCCTTTGTCCAGTTGGCGATGAAATAGATGCCGCCCAGATAGCCCATCGCGAAGGTGATCGCGTGCAGCCCCTGCAGCAGGAACAGCAGCCAGATCGGCGGCGAGAACGCCATGACAGTCCAGCGCAGCGCCGCGACGACACAGGCAAAGATGATGATATGCCGCGCGGAAATCTTCAGCTTCAGCCGTGGCCAAAGGAACATCATGGCCGCCTCGCTTGCCGCCATCACCGCAATCAACATGCCGATCAGGCCCTCGGGCACGCCCTGCCTGGTCCAGAGCAGAGCCCCAAAGGCCCCGATGGCGCCATGCGAAGCATAAAGCAGCGCAACGCCTGCCAGCGCGGCGATGAACCATGGCTTCATCACCTGGCGCAGCTTGCCCACCCCGATCGACGGCTTAAGTACAGTCGCCGGCTCATCCCCGCCGCGGAACTGCGGCAATTGTAGTGACAGCAGCGCGCGGGACAGCGCGAAGCCGACAAAGAGCGGCACGAACGCATGTTCCCCAAGGAACCCGATCGCCGGGCCGGCGACGGCCGTGGTCGCCATGAAGCCGACTGTGCCCCAGGCCCGGATCACGGAGAAACTGCTTCCGCGTCTTTCAGCCATGCGAAACGTCGCCGCGTCGATCACCGGCACAAGCGCCGCGGCCGGCATGCTGGTCAGCACCCAGACCCCGAGGATCGCCCAGAAGCCCGAGACGAAGAACAAACCGAACGCCGCTGCTGCCGAAATCAGCGACAGGACGATGATCACGCCGCGCCAATCCTTCGCCTTGTCGGCAATCCGGCCGACGAACAGGTTCACCGCCATCATCAGGAACACCGGCGCCGCATTCAATATGCCGATCTCACCTGGCTCTATGCCGCGATGGGTCAGCCAGATACCGAAATAGACCGAAGCCACCCCTGCCGTGCCGAAGACGGTGAAATGGTAGGCTGCGGCGCGCAGCTCCGGGGAGAGGCGCAGCGCAGGGGCAGTCGAAATCATGGGAGGGCACTCCGGCAGGAACGTCACGGCGCGCCGGCACGCCGACTCGACGCTATCGGTCTATCTGAACGGGCGGGAACGATAAAGCAAAGCCGCGCCGAGCCTCGGGACGGCGAGTTGCCTCAGGCGGCTGCAAGGCGATGCGAAACAGGCACCAGCACGCCTTCGAAGATTTCTGCGCAGCGGCGCCAAGTGAAGCGCTCGGCATGACGCCGCGCCCCTTCGCGGTCGAGCATCAGGGCGCGCCGCACGGCCACCCCGAGGTTGGCGTCGACAGCTCCGGCGCGCGGGTCGGTCAGAATGTCCGCCGGCCCGGTCACTGGGTACGCTGCGACCGGGACCCCCGATGCGAGCGCCTCGAGGATGACATTGCCAAACGTGTCGGTGCGGCTGGGGAACACGAACACATCGGCTGAGCGATAGCATGCCGCCAGATCATCGCCGGATTTAGCGCCAAGGAAGTGCACGTCCGGGTAGCGCGCCGCGAGTTCTGACCGCGCCGGACCATCGCCCACGACGATCTTCGAGCCCGGCACATCGAGCGCGAGGAAATCATCAAGGTTCTTTTCTACCGAAACGCGGCCGACATAAAGCAGATGTGGCCCAGGCAGCGCGCTGAACGCCGTCTTTGGCCCGGGCGCGAAGCGTTGGTGGTCCACGCCGCGGGTCCAGGTCACCAGGTGGCCGAAGCCGCGGCCGGCCAGTTCTTCCGTCAGCGACGGTGTCGGCACCAGGGTCGCGGCGGCCGGGGCGTGGAACCAGCGCAGGAAACCATAGGCCCACTCGGTCGGCACCGGCAACCGCGCAGCGAGGTATTCGGGAAAGCGCGTGTGATACGAGGTGGTGAACCCGAGCCCCTGCTCCAGCGAGACAAACCGTGCGAGCAGCCCCAGCGGCCCTTCGGTGGCAATGTGAATATGGTCGGGAGCGCGCCGGGCGATCTCCGCCGCAATCGTCGGCGGCGTCACCAGCGACAGCCGAATCTCGGGATAGGTCGGCAGCGGGCAGGTCCAGAAACCCTGCGGGGTCAGGTAGTCGACCTCGTGGCCCATGGCGCCCAGTTCGCGCCCCAGCGCTTCGAGGCAGCGCACCACACCGTTGACTTGCGGAAACCATGCATCGGTGACGATCAGCACCCGGCTCACGACTCGCCCCCATCCTGTCTTGGGTGCGAACTCCCTACTGGCGAGCCATGTCAGGCGGGCGAAGCTTTTGCGACGGCTTTACGAACCTGCGGCCGGCGCGCGGCGAAAGCGCAGGCGCCGCGGCTTCCGCGGCTGCGGCGTCTCGGTCCACAGCACCAGTTCCAGCGCGCCTTCGAACGTCTCTACCACCGCCGTGCAGCTTTCCACCCAGTCGCCGGTGTTGACGTAGTGAATACCCATGCGGTCGTGCATGTCGGCATAATGGATATGCCCGCAGATCACGCCATCGACCCCGGCGTCGCGGGCGGCGAGCGTCAGCGCCTCCTCAAAGCGGCCGATCACGCTCACGGCGTTCTTCACCTTGTGCTTGGCCCAGGCCGACAGCGACCAATAGGTCAGTCCCAGCCGGCGGCGCACCCAGTTGATGACCACATTTACCCTCAGCGCGAACCGATAGGCCCAGTCGCCCACATGCGCGAGCCATTTGGCATGGGCCACGACCACATCGAACTGATCGCCATGGATGACCAGATAGGTCTTGCCTTGCGCGGTGGTGTGCACCGTGCGGTCCACCATCTCGATCTCGCCGAAATAGGTGCCGAGATACTCGCGCAGGAACTCGTCATGGTTGCCTGGCAGCACAACGATTCGGGTGCCGTTCAGCGCCTTTTCGAGAAACAGCTCGACGAGCTGATGGTATTCCGCTGGCCAGAACCAGCTCTTCGCCAGCCGCCAGCCATCGACTATGTCGCCGACCAGATAGATGGTCTCGGCCTCGTGCCATCGCAGGAAATCGCACAGCTGCACGATTCGCGTCGGCCGCATGCCCAGATGCACATCCGAAAGGAAGAGCGCACGGACACGCCGCACCTCCCTGCCCTCATCCGCCATCGACATCGCCTCCTTGAGCGCTTTCAGGAAAAGTTGCATGACTTTTCCGGTTCGAAAGCGCGAAAAAACAAAGACTTAGATCATTTCAACGTCACAGTCCAAACGTGAAATGATCTAGTTCGGGAGCGCGACCATACTCCATAGCCTGCGACAAACGGAACGCTTTCCTTGCGCCTGGGGAAAACCATGCGCAGATCGTCACGGTCACGCGTTGGGCGTCAGCCTTGTGATCACCCCTTCATGCTGCGGAAACTTGCCGAGCAGCTCCGCGCGGGTCACGAGGATCATGTCCTCCATCTCCCAGGCGGGCGAAACGACTTCGCTGACAAGGCCATACGTGCCCGAAGCCAGCTCCGCCGCCTTCCAGGTCCCGCCCTCGACCGCAAGGCTCGGCACCTGCCCCGCGGCAAGATCGGGCCCGAGCACCACCCGCTCGTATCGCCCATCCTGATGGATCAGATGGTAGGTGAGGGGGTCGCCGAAATGATGATACTGGATGCCGGCGGAATGCTTGGTGTGGAAATGGTCCACCGGTGAGTCGGCCGTCAGCATGTAGTAGATGCTGCTCATCGTGCCGCGCGGCCCGCGTGCCGTCTCGAAGGCCCGCGATCTGGGACGATACGTCTCGCGGAAGACACCGCCTTCGAAATGGCTAGCAAGCCCCAGCGCGGCAATCACCGCTTCGGCGGTCAGTTTCGACATTGGGAACCTCGCTCAGGTGCCGATACGCGCCTTGAGCGCCACGATTCTTGCGTACGCGGCTTCGACTCGCGCCCGAAACGCAGGCTCGGCCTCTGCCTTGGCGACGACAATGGCGCGCACCTCGTCGGCAAGGCTCGCGCGGGCCTTGGCCGTGTTCGAGAAAAGCAGCACGTCAACCCCGGCCTCGACGGCGCGAACGACGGTCTCCTCGAGGGTGAAATGCTTGCGGATCGCCCCCATCTCGAGGTCGTCGGAGATGACGACGCCAGTAAAGCCCAGCTTGCCGCGCAGCACATCCTCGATCCACACGCGGGAAAGCGACGATGGTAGCCCGGACGGATCGACCTTGGTGTCGATCAGGTGCCCCACCATCACGAAGTCGCTGTAGCCGCCGGCGATCAGCTGGCGATAGGGCGTCAGCTCCGCCTCCTGCCAGGTCCGGGTGATATCGACATAGCCCTCGTGGCTGTCAGCCGTCGATGACCCGTGTCCAGGAAAATGCTTGAGAGAGGTCAGCAGCCCAGCCCCGTGATGCGCCGCGATTACCGCGCTTGCATAGGCCGTCACCTTGTCCGGATCAGCGGAGAACGCTCGGCCAAATTTCGCGATCACCTGATTGTCAGGGTTGATCGACAAGTCGACGACAGGCGCGAAATTGAGGTTGAAGCCCCACGCGGCGATACTGGCTGCCTGCTTTTTGTAGAGCGGCTTTGCTGCATCGGGCGTATTGGCAGCAGCAATATCGCGCGCTCCGGGCATTTCGGCGAACCCCACCGCCGACGTCAGTCGCTCCACCGCCCCACCTTCCTGGTCGAGGCTTATGAAGGGCGGCAGGTCGGGGCTCGCTGCGCGGAAAGCCGCGTTCATGGCAATAACGGCCTTCTTGCTCGCCACATTGGTCTTCAGGAACATCACGCCGCCCAGGTCGCCCGCCGCGATCTCCTTGGCCACGGCCTTCACCGACGCATCCGTCGCAGAATCGCCCGCGAACCCGACCATGATCATCTGGCCCGCCATCTCGTTCAGCGACTGCGCATTGGCCGGCAGCGAAACCAGCGCAACGAGGGTCGCGACTTTGGCCGCGAGGCGAAACACACGAGACATCGGGAGCTCCGGGTCAGGAGAATCGGCACAAGGACGATCGATGGAAAATGCGGCGAAAACCCAGCACCCTGCCGCCGGAAGGCTCCACCATCCCCTGACTAATCGTATAGTGATTTCAGGGGAGTGGTGGGTGCACAAGGACTCGAACCTTGGACCCGCTGATTAAGAGTCAGCTGCTCTACCATCTGAGCTATGCACCCGCAACGAGGGGGTGTCTACATAGGCCCGGCGGGTATGTCCATAGCGAATTTGCGCTTGTGTGAACTTTCTTTGGCACCGCATGAATGCAGCTGCGAAACCGTTTGCGACTGGAGCCCGCCATGCCCGCCTTCGAAGCCATGTTCGCCATGTCGATGGGTTGGCTGGCGGCCAATGCCCTCGCGCTCGCCTCAGCCGCAGTGGCACTGATCGTCGGCATCTACGTCTCGCGGACGGTGCATCGGCTGATCCTTCGGCTCGCCGCGCGCACCCGCACGATGGACCGCACCTTCGTTCCGCTGATCGCGCAGGTGGCCCGCTACGGCATCTTCATCTTTGCCCTTGTGACGGCGCTCGGCTTCATCGGCGTGCCCGCCGCTTCGATATACACGGTGCTTGGCGCCGCCGGCCTCGCCGTCGCCCTCGCCCTGCAGAATACCCTCGCCAACATCGCGGCGGGCATCATGCTCGTGTGGCTGCGGCCGATCGCGGTGGGCGAGTATATCGTGGGCGATGGCGTCGCGGGCGTGGTGGTCGAAATCGGGCTCTTCGCGACGCGGCTGCGTTCAACGAGCGGCCTCTTCATATTCACTCCCAATCAGAAGCTCTGGAACTCGGCGATCACCAACCACTCCCGCGAGCCGCGGCGCCGCATCGACGTCAACATGACCGTCCCCGACAGCGCCGATATCGGCGTCGTGCGCCGCGCCATGCTGAAGGTTGCGACGGCCGATAAGCGGGTCGAGAAGGACCCGGCGCCAACCGTGCATGTCGAGGCATTCACCGGCGACAAGGTGGTGCTGCAGCTGCGCGCCTGGGTTGCGACGCCCACCTATCTCGATACGCTGCGCGACCTCACCGAGCGGGCGAAGCTCGCCGTCAACAAGGGCCTCGCGGCCGGTGGCGAAAAGGCCACCGCTGAAGTCGCTGCCGATCCACATGCGGCGCTGGGCGGTCAGCAGACCCCGACACTGAGCTGATGACGAATTCCTAACCAAGGTGAGAGAATCGAGCCCAACTGCCCGGCAGCGGTAGCAAACTGTCGACAGCGCGCCGCTACGGTCGCGCATGGATTGAGTTGGATACCCTGCCCATGCCTGCTGTCGCCCGTGCCCCGCTGCCTGTCGAGATGATGATCCCGCAATTGCCGCGGCCACCGCTGGTCATGCAGCTGTCCGAGCACCACCGCTGGGACAAGCTCATCGCGAGCTTCGACGAAGTCTGCCAGGAGCAGACTATTGCCTTCGCCCACTCTCGCTGGCCCGGCGTTGTGCTTGAGCCGCAATTGTTCCGCCGTGGCGGCGAGATCGTCGGCGGCGCACTGGTGATGATCCAGCCCCTGCCATTGCGGCTCGGCGCGATCGCCGTGGTCAAATGGGGCCCCATGCGCGCCGCGACACTGGAGCGCGATGCTTATGGCGAAATGCTCGATCATCTTATGGCCGAATACGCCGAAAAGCGGGACATGATGCTGTCCGTGCTTCCGCATTCCGGTCTCGCGGCCGGCGACAATGCCGATGCCTGGCTGCTCTCCGAGCGCGGCTTCCGCAAGGGCGCGGCGCTGCTTTACCCCGATCGCTACATCGTCAACCTGCGGCTCTCCGATGTCGAGATTCGAGCCAGCTTCGAGCAGAAATGGCGCTATCATCTCGGCAAGTCGGAGAAGGCCGGCCTCATGTTCGAGCATGCGGAGGCGAGCGAGATGCCGCGCTTCGACACGCTCTATCACGCCATGCTGGACCGGAAGCGCTTTCCCGACCACTCCGCGTTCGGCACACTCGACAAGCTGATGGCCATGGAGGACCCGCGCCTCCGGCCTGAACTCTTCTTCGTCACTCGCGAGGGCGAGACTGTCGGTGGCGCTGTCATCTTCAAGTCGGGCAAGCGTGCCGTCTATCTTTATGGCGCCACCAACGACACGGCCCTGTCCCTGCGCGCCGGCTATTTCATGCACTGGCACATCATCCGCTGGCTCCGCGACCATACCGAAGCAGCCTGGTACGACTTGGGCGGTACCGATGGATTCACGGGGCTTCACCAGTTCAAGAAGGGGATGGTGGGGTCCGCCGGGCTGGTCGTTCCAGTTCCGCCGGTGATGAACTATGCGGCCCGGCCGATCGCCCGCCTCGTGGGCGAGGCGGCCTTCGTCGCCCGCGAATGGAAGAACACCCTCAACCGCCTGGTCGAGCGGCTGCGGCCCGACCGGGCGAAGCCCGACCAGGAGCGTCCGGGTCAGGCCGAGGCGCGTTCGTGAGCCTCAGGTCGCGCCTTCTGTCGCAAACGAGCGTGATTTTCGCGTCCCGCCTCGGCGGCGCGGGGCTGATCTTCCTCACCCAGGCTGCTATGGCGCGGCTCTGGGGCCCTCAGCAACTGGGGGAATATCTCGTCATCATCGCCGCCGTGAACATCGCGGCGGTCATCCTGCCGCTCGGCTTCGAGACCATCGGCACCTACTTCGCCGCCGAGTACCGGGCGCGGGGACAGGGTGGCGCGCTTGCGGCCTTCATGCGCCGTGCCTATGGCCACATCGCCCTCACCACAATTGCCGTTCTGGCCATGGGACACCTCATCCTCCCCGCGCTCGGCAAGGCCGGCCCGCTGCTCGCCGCGCATTGGCTACCATCCGTCACCATGGCGGCAGCGACTGCGGTGGTTTACTGCAACAGCGCGCTCCTCGTCGGACTCAGGCGCCCCTTCGCCGGGTTTTTCGGCGACACGGTCTTCCGGCCGGTGCTCGTTGCCGCCGGGTTTGCGATTGCCTTCGCCGCCAGCGACGCAGCCAACGGCGTCGCCTGGATGCTCTGGATCCTCGCCCTCGGCGTTACCGCCATAGCTGCCATCCAGTTGGTCTGGCTGACTCGCGTCACCCGCGAGGTCCCGCACGAACAGCCCCCCCCCGCAGGCGAGATACGCCGATGGTGGCATTTTGCGCTGCCCTGGGTAGTGATCACAATCGCCACCGAATTCTTCTTCGACCTCGATCTGTTGCTCTTGTCGAACCTCTTGCCGCACGACCAACTTGCCGTCTTCGGCGTTGCGACCCGGGTGTTCTCGATCATCGCCTTCGGCGTTTCAGCGGTCTATGCCGTCACTCTGCCAGAACTCTTCGCCGCACATGCCGGCACCGACCGATCGGAGTTGCTCGGCAAGATCGGCGATGCGAATGTGGCGGCCGTTGGCGTCGCGCTGGCGCTTTTCGGCACAATCCTTCTGGGCGGCCCGCTGCTGCTCTGGATTTTCGGGCCCGATTTCGCCTCGGGATATTTGCCGCTCACAATCCTGGCGCTGGCCCTGGTGGTCCGCGCCGCCTTCGGGCCGAGCGCCCTGGTGCTGTCGCTGAAGGAGCGTCCCTACGCGACCCTGCCCGCCATCGCATTGGGGCTCGGCGTCCTGACAGGGCTCAACCTCGTGCTCGTCCCCACGCTTGGCCTCGTGGGCGCGGCACTTGCAGCGCTTGCCGCGCAATCGCTCTGGTCTGCCGCCATGTGGCTGACGGCGCGAAGAGTCTCCGGGATGGATGTCTCGATCGTGCCCCGGCTCAGCGCGCGCCTGCTGAAGCGCCCAGCGCGTGAGGCATGAGCAGGCCGGGTGCCCTGCCACGACGGCCTGCATCTGCACTGGGCCAAAAAAGCCTCACGAAACAGTGGCTTAGGCGAATTCAGCTCTTCAGGTGATGCGAGATATGGCCTATCGCCCGATCAACCGGTTCATGGTGTTCTTGATACGGGTCAGGCGACCGGCACCAAGCCCGGAATCATAGCCCTCGATCACCTTGGTGTAGGGCTTCTCCATCACGCAGTAGTCCTGCCCGAAAATGTGCTGCTTGAGAACGCAGGTCTGCTCGTAGCCATAGCGCCTGAGCAGGGCCAGGGCGACTTCGTTCTCGGGCCTCACAAAGGTGAAGGCCTTGTGGAACTTTCCGTTATCCCAATGGTCATCGAACATCCGCATGCCATGCATGCCGAGCCGCGTCTTTCGGTGCGACGGGAAGATCCAGCTCCAGTAGCGGAAGACCGCGCCATATTCCGGCCCGGAGATCAGTCCGCCGCCCGGCACGCCATCCACTGTCAGTATGATCACGTGATAGGGGTCCACGCGCTGCAACGCCCTGAGGAACGACAGGGTCAGCCTGCCCTTCTCGTGCGTCTTGAAGCGCTCAGAGTAGTATGGCGACTCATCGATCACCGCCATCAGCTCGCGGTGAATGAGCGGCAGGTCTTCATTGGTCGCGGCGCGATATCCGAGCTCAGGCATTCCATCAGGTCCCCCGCCGCCGGCGCGCCACGACAATAGGCGCGGTTTCCCGGCGGCATTTCGGGCAGAATGTCGGAAATCCCCGTCAATTCCGTTATTTGGAAGGGTTTCCATTCGCCTAAAGTCAAAGTGGTCTGCTTGCCGCTGCGGCGCGGCTTGGCTAGAAATCCCAGCAAGTGATCGGCCGCGGGAATGGCGGCCCGGGAGGACTATGACATGAGCGAGCCGGTGGTCTTTGCCCCGAGCGAGGCAGCAATCGCGCGCACCCATCTGACCAGGACGCAATACGACGCGTCCTATGCCCTATCGGTGGCCGATCCTGACGCCTTCTGGCGCCACGAAATGCGCCGGCTCGATTGGATGAAGCTGCCGACCATCATCAAGAACACCACCTACGAGTACCCCAACGTCTCGATCAAGTGGTTCGAGGATGGCGTCCTCAACGTCTCGTACAACTGCATCGACCGGCACCTGGCCGAGCGCGGTGACGAAGTCGCCATTATCTGGGAAGGCGACCAGCCCGGCACCGAAGAAAAGATCACCTATCGCAAGCTGCACGAGCGCGTCAGCCGCTGCGCCAATGTGCTGAAATCGCTGGGCGTCAAGAAGGGCGACCGCGTCACCATCTACCTGCCGATGATTCCGCAGGCGGTCTATTCCATGCTGGCCTGCGCCCGCATCGGCGCCGTGCATTCGGTGGTCTTCGGCGGGTTCTCTCCGGATTCGCTGGCTGGCCGCATCAACGATTGCGACAGCCGCGTCGTCATCACCGCCGATGAAGGCCGCCGCGGCGGCAAGACCATCCCCTTGAAGAAAAACGTCGATCAAGCGCTGCAAAGTGCGCCGGGCGTCGAAAAGGTGCTCGTCGTCCACAATACCGGCGCCGACGTGCAGATGAAGGGCAGCCGCGACGTCTGGTGGCACGAGGTCGCCAATGGCGTTGATCCGTTCTGCGACCCCGAGCCGATGAACGCCGAGGACCCGCTCTTCATACTCTACACCTCGGGCTCCACCGGCAAGCCGAAGGGCGTGCTGCACACCACCGGCGGCTATCTGCTCTGGGCGAGCTATACCCACGAGAAGGTTTTCGATTATCGTCCGGGCGAAATCTACTGGTGCACCGCTGACGTGGGCTGGGTCACCGGGCACAGCTATATCGTCTATGGCCCGCTATCGAACGGCGCGACCTCGCTCGTCTTCGAAGGCGTACCGAACTTCCCCGATGCCAGCCGCTTCTGGCAGGTCATCGAAAAGCACAAGGTCAACGTCTTTTACACCGCCCCTACCGCCATCCGCGCCTTGATGGGCGCCGGCACGGACTTCGTCGACAAATACGAGATGAGCTCCCTGCGCCTCCTCGGTTCGGTCGGCGAGCCGATCAACCCCGAAGCCTGGCTCTGGTACCACAAGCATGTCGGCAAGAGCCGCTGCGAAATCGTTGACACCTGGTGGCAGACCGAGACCGGCGGCATCCTGATTTCCCCTCTGCCCGGTGCCACGGCAACCAAACCGGGTTCAGCAACCAGGCCACTCCCTGGCGTGCAGCCCGTCGTGCTCTCGCCCGAAGGCGTCATGCAGGAACAGACGAAGGCCGAAGGCGTGCTCTGCATCAAGGACAGCTGGCCAGGTCAGATGCGCTCGATCTATGGCGACCATGCGCGCTTCGTCTCCACCTATTTCGAGACGTACAAGGGCTACTATTTTACCGGCGACGGCTGCCGCCGCGACGACGATGGCTATTACTGGATCACCGGCCGCGTCGATGACGTGCTCAACGTCTCGGGTCATCGCCTCGGCACGGCCGAAATCGAAAGCGCCCTCGTTGCCCATCCCAAGGTCTCCGAGGCAGCGGTGGTCGGCTACCCGCACGACATCAAGGGCCAGGGCATCTACTGCTACGTCACGTTGATGGCGGGCGAAGCCTCGTCCGACGACCTCAAGACCGAACTGCGCAACTGGGTGCGCAAGGAAATTGGCGCCATCGCCTCGCCCGATCTCATCCAGTTCGCCCCCGGCCTGCCCAAGACCCGCTCCGGCAAGATCATGCGGCGCATCCTGCGCAAGATCGCCGAAAACGAGTTTGGCGCCTTGGGCGATACGTCTACGCTTGCCGATCCGGCCGTCGTCGACGATCTCGTCGCCAACCGGCAGAACCGCTGAGCAAACGCGGAGCGTGGCTGTCCGATCCGGCCCGTCGTTCAATGCGCGACGGGCCGTCTTGATTTAGTCCTCGGAAATCGGCCACGAGCCCCTTCACAGATTCGCGAGCCGGGCCTACATAACGGCTCCCTTTACCGGTCGGCCGGAGCCCCCGCATGTTTCTTGGTATCGATGCTTCGGCGCTGACCGCGCTGGCTCAGGTGATCATGATCGATCTGGTGCTGGCGGGTGACAATGCCGTGGTGATCGGCCTGGCAGCGGCGGGCCTTGCCCCGGATCTTCGCCGCAAGGCGATCCTGATCGGCATCGCAGCGGCCACCATCCTCCGCATCGGCTTCGCGCTCATCACCACGCAATTGCTCTCACTGGGCGGCGGCCTGCTTCTGGCTGGTGGCCTGCTGCTGCTCTGGGTGTGCTGGAAGATGTACCGAGAGTTGTCGGTCTCGCACGCGGACGAGGCCGAGGCGGACGAAGCCCTGAGCGACGAAGATACCAATCGCGACGGCACTATCGGCGGCCGCGCACCCAGAAAGACCCTCCGTCAGGCCGTGATGCAGATCATCATTGCCGACGTATCGATGTCGCTGGACAATGTGCTCGCGGTCGCCGGCGCCTCGCAGGGCCACGAAACAGCGCTGATCTTTGGGCTCGCCCTCAGCGTTGTGCTGATGGGTGTCGCTGCCTCGTTCATCGCGCGGCTTCTGCACAAGTTCCGCTGGATCGCATGGGTTGGCCTCGTCATCATCCTCTACGTCGCGGTCCGCATGCTCTACGAGGGCGTCGACCAGCTGGTGGGCCACACCCTTCCCATGATCCCGCTGATCAAGGGTCCACCGCCGCCGGACATCATCCCGCACTGATACTGATATGCGCCCGCTGCTCACCGAAATCGCTCGTGGACTTCCGCAGACGGTCCCGTTTGTCGGGCCCGAGGCGATCGAGCGGCGATCCGGGCAACCAATCCGGGCCCGCATCGGCGCGAATGAAAGCGGCTTCGGGCCGTCGCCCGCAGTCATTGCCGCGATCGCTGAGGCCGCGGGCACGGTCTGGCAATATGGCGATCCGGAAATCCACGATCTGCGGCGGGCTCTTGCCAGCGATCTCGGCGTCCCTGCAGCCAATGTCGTGGTCGGCGAAGGCATCGACGGCCTCCACGGCCTGATTGCCCGGCTTGTGATCGCCCCTGGCGATGTCGCGGTGACATCACGTGGTGCCTACCCCACCTTCAACTACCACGTCGCGGGCTTCGGCGGCCGCGTCGTCACCGTGCCCTATTCCGGCTATCGCGAGGATCTGGGCGCGCTCTTGGCAACCGCGAAAGCGCAGCGCGCCAAGGTCATCTACCTGTCCAACCCGGACAACCCGATGGGAACGTGGTGGGAGGCCGGCGACCTCTCCGCCTTCATAGCAGCCGTGCCTGACGAGACCCTGGTGCTGCTCGACGAAGCCTATTGCGAAACCGCGCCCGACGGCACGCTCCCGCCGCTCGACATTTCCCGACCCAATCTCATTCGCACCCGCACCTTCTCCAAGGCCTATGGGCTCGCCGGCATGCGCGTCGGCTACGCCATTGGCGAGACAAGCTTCATCGGCGCCTTCGACCGCGTCCGGAACCATTTTGGCGTCACCCGGCTCGGACAGGTCGGGGCCCTTGCCGCCCTAGCCGATCAGGCCTACCTGCGCGGTGTGGTGGCTCAGGTCGCGGCCGGCCGTGCGCGCCTTGCCTCCATTGCCGCCGCCAACGGCCTCGCCTCGATCGAAAGTGCCACCAACTTCGTCGCCGTCGATTGCGGCCGCGATGGGGATTTCGCCTTGCGCGTCCTCAAGGCACTCGAACTGCGTCAGGTCTTCGTGCGGAAACCCATGGCGCCGGGCCTCGACCAGCATATCCGCATCAGCGTCGGCCGGGCGGAAGAACTCGATTATCTCGCCGAACATCTGCCGCTGGCCATGGCGGAGGCAGCCAAAGCGCTTTCAGGAAAAGTTGCATGACTTTTCCCGTTCGAAAGCGCGACAAAACAGAGAGTTAGATCATTTCAACGCGTCAACTTGAGCGTGAAATGATCTATGACCTGATCACCGCCAGCGCCCGTAGCGCCACGGCACGTACCATCGGCCAGCGCTCGGCAGCATTTCCGGCACCGGATCGAAGCCATGTGTTCCACCTGGTCGGCAGCGATAGATCCGTGCCAGCCCCATCCAGCCGCCGGGCCAGAACCCGAAGCGCCAGATCGCATCCCGGGTAAACTCCGAGCAGGTCGGCGCGTGCCGACAATTGCGGCCCATGAACATCGACAGGCTGTAGCGGTAGCCCTGTATCAGCACATAGGCCACGAGCTTGAACGGGTAGTCCACTGCCTGCCAAAACCGCCTCATGCTGCAGAGTCCGCGGCGATCCTGTCGAGCGCCTCGCACACCGCGTCGAACACCAGCAGCGTCGAGGCATGACGCGGCCGATAGGCCCGCACCGGCTCGAGCCATTTGAGATCGGCCCAACGCACGCCTGCGGGCGGCGGCCCGTTCTCTTTCAACATGCGCACCATCTCGTCCCGCACCCGACGAAACTCGGCGATCGGCGTCCCGACGATTTCCCGCGCGACGATCGCCGCCGATGTCTGCCCGAGCGCGCAGGCAGATAGCTCGTGGCCATACCCGGTAATCACGTCTGCTTGCACGCTCACGTCCACTTCGATGACCGAACCGCATACGCGGGCCACCTTGCGCGCGCTGGCCTGCGGCGCGGCAAGGCGCCCGGGCCGCGGCTGGTTCGCCGCGATTTCAATGATCCGATCCGAGTAGAGGTCCGTCAGGTCCATCAGCACTTGAGCTAAGCTTGTGGCAGGCACGCTCCAGCCTATATAGCTTTCCTGATGCAAAAGTCAGGGGCGTCCGTCGTCGCTGACCAATCCGGGAACCGTGAGGCGACGTATCAGCATCGATCGCCTGCTATTGACCGAGGACAAGATGGACGCCATCGCCAAGCCGCAGCCTGTGTTTTTGCCTGCTCAGCCGCCTGCACGTCCAAGCCGCGAAGAGGCGGAAGCTGCCGTGCGCACCCTCATCGCCTGGGCCGGTGACGACCCAAGCCGCGAAGGGCTGCTCGATACCCCCCGCCGTGTCACCAAGGCGTTTGGGGAGTTCTTTTCTGGCTACGTGGTCGATCCCGCTGACGTGCTCAATCGCACGTTCAAGGAAGTCGGTGGCTATGACGACATCGTTCTGGTGAAGGATATCCCGTTCTCCAGCCATTGCGAGCACCATATGGTGCCATTTGTCGGCAAGGCGCATATCGCCTATCTGCCGCAGGATGGCGTCGTGGGCTTGTCGAAGCTCGCACGCCTGGTGGATATGTATGCCCGCCGGCTGCAGGTGCAGGAAAACATGACGGCGCAGATCATCGACGCCGTGAACGAGCAACTCAATCCGCGCGGTGCCGCGGTGATGATCGAGGCCGAGCACATGTGCATGTCCATGCGTGGCATCAGGGCTCACGGCGCGTCGACGGTCACCCAGCGTTTCACCGGCGTGTTCGCCGAGGATCGTGACCAGCAGGATCGGTTCTTCGCGCTGGTGAAGCGTTAAGCCGAAATCTGTTGAAAAACCACGGCACGCCTCGCCGTAATCGGCGCACTAGTGTGCGCCGTCATTGATCGACTACAAAAAGACGCCAATTATCCATCGGGGCCTTCATGGGGCGATGAGGAAAATTGGCGTTTTTCTTTTCTGCGGAATTTGCACCTTTTACGATTGCCCTCATTGTCATGCTGGCGATCGGCGCCATTGAACTGGCCGCGCTTCTGGCTGGGCTGTCTGCCAGTTCAGCCGTCGACTCACTGCTTCCAGATCTTGACACGAACGCGCCCGATGCCAGTGGCGCGGAACTGGGCCCGCTATCGGCCGTGCTCAGTTGGTTGTCCTTCGGCCGCGTTCCCTCGCTGGTGGCCCTCGTCCTGGGGCTGTGTGGGTTTGCGGTCGGCGGCCTTGCAACGCAGTTCGCAGCCCTGGGCCTTGTAACCACCCCTATCCCCGCCGCCATGGCGGCCATCCCCGGCTTCGTCGCGGCCGCCTACTCAATGCGTATCGGTGGTCGACTGCTGGCACCGCTCTTTGGCGCCATACATTCCGATGTGGCGAGCCGAGACGACTTCATCGGAAGCTTCGCGACAATCATTCGAGGCACGGCGCGCCAGGGATTTCCCGCCGAGGCAAAGACGACCGACAATCGCGGTGTCACCCACTATGTGCTGATCGAGCCCAGGGACGCTGCCGAAACCTTCGAGGCGGACTCGCGGGTTTTCATCGTTGCCCGACAAGACAACGTCTATCGCGCCATCACCAAGATATCCTCAAGAACGAGCTGAGCCAATGTTCGATCAATTGATCTATATCCTCGTCCTCGCCGGCATCATTGTCGCCGCGCTGTTCATCTTGGGCCTGATGCTGGCGCGGCTATACCGTCGCGCCTCCAAGGAAGTGTCGTTCGTTAGAACAGGCTTTGCCGGTCAGCGCGTCATCATGAATGGCGGCACCATCGTGCTTCCCGTCCTTCATGAAATCATACCGGTCAACATGAACACGCTGCGCCTCGAAGTGGTCCGCACGGCCGAACAGGCGCTGATCACCAAGGACAGGATGCGCGTCGACGTACAGGCGGAATTCTATGTCCGCGTCCAGCCCACCTCCGAGTCGATCGCCAATGCGGCGCAAACCCTGGGTCGCCGCACCATGGACCCCGCGGCGCTCAAGCAGCTCGTCGAAGGCAAGTTCGTCGATGCCCTGCGCGCCGTCGCCGCCGAAATGGCCATGGAGGAGTTGCACGAGCAGCGCGTCAACTTCGTCCAGAAGGTGCAGGCCGCGGTCTCCGAAGACATTCTCAAGAACGGTCTCGAACTGGAATCCGTCTCGCTCACCGGCCTCGACCAGACCAACCGCGAATTCTTCAATGCCGACAACGTCTTCGATGCCGAAGGCCTGACCAAGATGACCCAGGCGATCGAAGAACGCCGGCGCATCCGCAACGAGATCGAGCAGAACACCCTTGTTGCCATCGCCAAGAAGAACCTGGAGGCGCAGACCGAGCAGTACAAGATCCAGCGCGATACCGAATATGCCCGCCTCGACAACGAGCGAGAGATCGCCGTCCGCACCGACCAGCAGAACGCCGAAATCGAGAGCCAGCGTGCCCAGCGTGCGACCGAGGCCGAAGGTGCTCGCACGCTAAGCCGCCAGCAGATCCGCGAGGCCGCCATCAAGGCCGACCAGGCCATCGCCATTTCCGAGCAGGATAGCGCCATCGCCATCGCGTCGAAGTCCGAGCAGCAGTCGCAGGCGGACGCAAAGGCCAATGCCGCCCGAGCGCTGGCCGCCAAGGCCGCCGAAGAAGTCGAGACCGCCCGCCAGACCGAAGTGGCCGAACGCGTGAAGCGCATCCAGCTCATCGAGGCGCAGCGCGAGGCCGAGAAGTCGTCGATCAACCTCGTCGTCGCGGCGGAAGCCGAAAAGACCTCCGCCACCAATCGCGCCCAGGCGGCCCGTATCCTCGCTGAAGGCGAGGCAGAAGCCACCAAGCTCCGGGCGGCCGCGACCGAGGTGACCTATGCCGTCGAGGCGGCCGGTAAGGAGGCCCTCAACGAGGCCGCGAACCAGCTCTCGCCCGAGCAGATCGCCATGAATATCCGCCTCGCCCTCATCGAGGCCCTGCCCCGCATCATCGCCGAAAGCGTCAAGCCGATGCAGAGCATCGAGGGCATCAAGATCCTGCATGTCGAAGGTCTCGGTGGGGCAGCCGGTGTCGGCGCTGCCGGCACGGCACCTGCGGGTAGCACGGGGCTGGCCGATCAGGCCGTCGATGCCGCGCTTCGCTACCGCAGCCAGGCACCGCTCGTCGATGCACTCCTCACCGAACTCGGGCTGAAGGGCGGCTCGCTCAGCGGCTTGGTTCAGGCCGCAACAGCCGATGGCCCCTTGCCGGTCGCCCCGGCCAAAAAGTAACGCCTGTGGCCAAGTTCGGCACGGCGGTATAGTGAGGCGCCATGTCCAGCTTCTTCACTGATCCAGCGACCCTCGATCACCACTCCATCGACGAGGGCAACATCCTCGCCCCGCGCTTCGATGCGCAGGGCCTCGTGACCGCCATTGCGCAGGACGCGACCAACCATCGCGTCTTGATGCTGGCCTTCATGAACGCCGAAGCGCTGCGGCTCACCATCGAAACCGGCATCGCCCACTACTATTCCCGCTCGCGCGGCAAGATCTGGAAAAAGGGCGAGAGCTCGGGCGAGCTGCAGCGCGTCGTCGAGCTGCGGGTCGATTGCGACCAGGACGCGATCCTCCTGCTCGTCGAGCAGCAGGGTCGCGGCGCCGCCTGCCACACCGGCCGCGAAAGCTGCTTCTACCGCATCGTCACGAACGAAGGCGGCACTCCGGCCCTCGCGGATTCCGGCGAGCCGCGCCTCTTCGATCCGGCGGAAGTCTACAAGAGCTGAGTTCAGCTCAATAGTGCGGCGGGGGCGGCTCGCGGCCCGGCGTCAGCGCCGGGTGCTGTTCGAACTCACGCAGCTGCGCCCCGAGATTGGCGAGTTCCCGCTTCAGCAGCTCGATCTGCCGGTATTGGTCGGCGAGCGCCGAGTTCAGGTCCTCGATCGTCCGGTCCTGGAACGCCAGCGTCGTTTCCAGCGCCTCGATTCTCGCTTCGAGCGATGCGCTCATGCCTTGGGCTCCATGCGGCGACCCTCGATCACGCTCGGCGCCAGAAGTCCGACTATGAACCCGGCCAGGTGCGCCTGCCAGGAGATGCCGCTATCGGCGCCGAACAGCAGCGGCAGGAATGGTGCCGCCGCGTTCATCACCAGCCAGAGCAGAATGAAGAACCGGGCATTGCCGTGCGTCGCGAGGTCCCTGAAGCTCGCAAGGCGCCGTCCGAGCGCGCGCGGCTCGCCTGTTGCGGGGTCCCGCGCCACCAGCAGTGGCTGGAACATGAAGCGGCACGCCGCACCGGTCAGGCCGGAAATCCCGCCCGATGCGCCAACCAGGTAATGCGGCATCGGCGTCGCCAGCGGCGGTAGGGTCGTCACGGCATAAAGCGCGGCCCCCGCAATGGAACTGAGGGCAAACACCGCCAGCACCGGCACCACGCCGTAACGGCGTGCTACCGGCGTGCCGAAGATCGCCAGCCACGCGCAATTGATGATCAGGTGTTCCCAGCCCTCATGCAGAAAGGCGTAGGACAGTGGCGTCCAGAGCAGCGGGAACAGCCCGCCGGGAATCTCGTCGGGATACAGGAACCGGACTGGCAGGAACGCCGTCCAGAGCATCAGATTCAGGTCCCCGGCTTCGCTGAGGCTGAATACCCGCGCCAGGTGCACAGCCACCATCAGGCCAAGCAGGGCGGTAATCACCCCCGGCAACATGATCGCGGGCTCGCGCGCTGGCGCCACCTGGGGTTTATGGTTGTTGTTCTCGGTCATCGGGCGCCTCGGCTTCGGCCTCCTTTTAGCGCATCGTGGTCAATTATCCACATTGAAGCGCCGGGATTAACCTTACCGAATGATTAAGAAGGACAGCAGCCCCGCCCTGAGCGAGTGTGCCTGCGGTTCGCAACCACTTGTTTACGAGTCGGCTCCGGCGAGGGGTCAGGGATACGGCACATGCAGAAGCCAAGCACGAAGACGCTGTTCGACTATTGGAATGCCCTGCGCGGTTCGCGCAGTGCTCCGGACCGTCGCGACATCGACCCGACGCGCATCCGCACCGCGCTTGCCAACACCTTCATTCTCGAGCTCAACGAGGCCAATGAGTTCGATTTCCGCCTCGCCGGCTCGCACCTGTGCTCTGCCTATGCCCGCGAACTGAAGGGCCGCTCGTTCACACGGCTCTGGCACCAGCGCGACCGCGACGCCATGGAAACCCTCATGCGCGCGGTCACAGAAGACCATGCCGTTGCCCTCGTCACGTTCCAGGGCACCACGGCGCTCAATACGCATGTGGTGATCGAGACCGTCCTCATGCCGTTGCGTCACAATGGGACGACAACCTCCCGCGTTCTTGGCGGCATGAGCGCCATTGACGAGCCCTACTGGTTTGGCGTGCAGCCCATCATGGAGCAGCGCATCACCGGCCTGCGACTGATCTGGCCGGATGACATCTCGATCGGCGATGTCACGCGCAATGTCGCCCGCGATGTCTCGACCTTCGTGCCGCGCCGCGAGGAGCAGCAGCTGCAGCAGGCAATGGGGGCTGGTGTACCAACCCCGCTCAACGCCACGGTGTTCGGCCGATCGGCGCGCCGTTACGCTCATCTCGCCGTCATCGATGGCGGCAGAAGCTGAATGCCGGGGGTCGAATAAATCTTCGATCCTCATATTCGATTAACCAACCTCAGCTAGTCTCCGGTGGTATTTTGGACCCTAGACTTTGTCCGGTTACCACCAAATGCTTGCGCCAGATCAGCGACCCCAGAGGCCCGCACGGCAATATGTGCAGCTCCCGCGCTTCCAGCGCGTGAAGGTGTCCGTACTGGGTCGCTACATGCTCGCCGACCGTCGCGAGTTTCCCTGCCAGATTCTGGAAATGTCGCCTGGCGACGCTTTGGTCGTGGCCCCTGTGCCCGGTTCTGAGGGTGAGCGCGTCATCGCCTATGTCGATCACATCGGCCGCATTGAAGGTGAAGTGAAGAGCCGCGTCGACGGCGGCTTCGTCATGGATGTCGTCGCGTCCGGCCGCAAGCGCGACAAGATGGCGGCGCAGCTCACTTGGCTCGCCAACAAGGATATCCTCAATCTTCCCGAGGATCGTCGTCACGAGCGCGTCGTGCCGGACAACCGCCACTCGACCGTCGTGCTCGAGGATGGCCGCCGCTACAATTGCAAGATCATCGATATCTCGCTGTCAGGCGCCGCCATCGAGATCGCCGTACGTCCGGCCATGGGCACGCCCATCACGCTGGGTCGGATGCGTGCCCGCGTCGTACGGCATTTCCCGGACGGCATTGCCGTCGAGTTCGCTTCCGCACAGGAAATGCTGACCGTCGTGCAGCAGAATCTGCGCGTGAACTGATACGCCTCAGGGCGTATCGTTCTGAAATTCCTGCATTCACCGGACCGTATACCGTCCACGGGCGCTCTCCGCATGGTTAACGCCATGTTGCCGCATTCACGCGCATTCGCATAAAAACTCGATGGCAGTTTTTCGGTCGGGGCAAGTCGCGCCCGTCACTGTGCTCTCCAGCAACGGAGAGAACTTATGGCGCGCCTCAAGGCCCTTATCGCGGCAAGCATCGCAGTTGGAATGACCTTCCTGATCCTGCTGATGCCTGCAAAGGCCGCCGGTATCGACTTTTCGAACCCCGCCTTCGCGCCGGTGGGCGGCCTCACCAGCATCCCGATCGGGGCCGCGCAGTTCTGCAAGACCCACCGCGGCGAATGCACCAGTGTCGCAACCCTCGAGGCCGCGGTGCCGCTGACGCAGCGCCTGTGGGATCAGCTCATCGACGTGAACAACGCCATCAACGCCGCCATTGTTCCTGTCACCGACGAGCAGTTGTACAAGGTTTCGGAATACTGGACCTATCCGGATGGTGCCGGCGACTGCGAGGACTTCGCCCTCGCCAAGCGCAAGGCGCTGATTTCCGAGGGCTGGAATCCCTCCACGCTCATGATCGCGGTCGTGAAGCAGCAGAATGGCGAGGGCCATGCGGTGCTGATGGTGCGCACCGATCGCGGCGACCTCGTCCTTGATAACCAGGAAAGCCAGGTCCTCGTCTGGAACGAGACGCCCTATCATTTCCTCAAGCGTCAGTCGCAGGCGGATGCCGGCAAGTGGGTTGACCTTGTCGATGGCCGCGGTCGGCAGACAGCAAGCCGCTGACCCTCCAGGTCGCTTCAGCCGAGTATGGCGTAGTACCCGCCCACGACCAGCAATCCGGTAATGAACGACCACCCGAACGCGACGAATGCCGCTACCAGTGCGTTCGTCATCGAGAGCGTGCCGCCCTGCTCCTGCCGCCAGCCCATCTGCAGCATGATGTACGGACCGCACAGGAAGCTGACCATCAGGTTGCCGAAGCAGTGCCAGATGGTCTTGCCATCATAGCGCAGCGCAGCGTCTTGCTTGGAAAGCCATTGAAAAAGATAGGTCCCGGTCGCAGCGATCGCGAGACCGATGGCCATCAGAAAACCGACCAGCAGCAATTCCCTCACCACGACCCTCCCGCAAACTGCAATGAGACATTAACGATTTGTTAAGCATAGAGGGTGCCATCTCGGCTGTCACCTCCACTGAACAAATCTGGTTAACGGCGATGGGCGAGCGCCAGGGAACAATCGATACAGGCACCGCGTCGATTGGCTTCAATCTCGGCGCCATCATGGCAGCAATTGCCCTGCTTGGGCTCGCCGGAGCCCATCTGCTTCAGGGCGCGCTGCGTCCAGAAGTGAGCGGCACGGCCGGTGACACGTCCCACTTGGCGGTTTCAGTCGGCGGCACCGCTCTTGCCATTCCTGTCGCGTGGCTGGCCGACGCGGCCGCAGTGCAGTCAAGCGGCTTTGCCAAGGATGTGCGGCTGGAAGTGCGATTGCCGTTGGCGACCGGCGGTCGTGCCGCACGTATCGACGTCACTATCCTGCAGCGCAGTCGGGTGCGCTCGAGTGCCAGTCTGCTTGACGGGGTCTACCTGCATCAGTTTCAGTCACAGGAAGTCGCTGGACCGCCAGGCCTCATCGGCAAACCACTGCGGGCCGCCGAGGGCTACCAGAACGAGACGGTATGGTATGATCCGCTGGCCTCGGACCCGTTTGTCGCCAAGTGCGCGGCTCCGGCTGCCAACGGTGCCGAGGCGCAATGTCTCCGCACGGTCAATCTCGCGCCGGGCCTCGCCGCCATCTACAGTTTTTCGCCAGCGGCACTCGCGGGCTGGCGTCAGTTCGACGCCGAGATCGCCCCGCTGCTCAAGCAGATCGGGGCGCTCTGATACACATCCGCAGGCTCAGCTGACTTCGTCCAGATCGACGTCGAGGATCGCCATCTGGAAATTGTAGGACCGATCGCCGTCCTCGTCGTCCACATAGATCAGCCCGAGGAACTCCTCGCCGAGATACACCTCGACGCTGTCGTTCTGCTTGTTGCGCGGGCGGACGTCGATGTTGCGGTTGCTGAATTTCTGCTGCAGAAATTTCTGCAGCTTGATGATCTCGGGATGGTTCACTGAACGGTCCTTGGGTTTCGGTTGGGGCGCACAATAGGCATTAAGCGCCTCCGGGCAATCCCGGTTGCGCGTTTTCCATCCAATCGTGTTGAGCCTGTGTCAGCCGGTCGGGTCGACCGGCACGAGTTGATCCATCGCGCTCGCCGGCTGCGGCGCTGCCTGACCGATCACCTTGGCAGGAACCCCCGCGACGGTGACGCGTGGCGGCACTTCCTTCACCACAACCGACCCGGCGCCCACCCGTGCGCATTCGCCGATGCGGATGTTTCCGAGTACCGTCGCATGTGCGCCGATGAGCACGCCGTTGCCGATCTTGGGGTGCCGGTCTTCCTCGGCCTTGCCGGTGCCGCCGAGCGTCACGCCCTGCAAGATCGAGACATTGTCACCGATGGTCGCGGTCTCGCCAACCACAAACCCGGTTGCATGATCGAGCATGATGCCGCGCCCAATCCGCGCCGCCGGATGGATATCCACCTGGAATACGGCGCTTGCGCGCGACTGCAGAAAATAGGCCATGTCCCGGCGCCCTGCGCTCCAAAGCGCATGCGTCAGACGGTGCGTCTGGATGGCGTGGTAGCCTTTGAAGTGCAGGAAGCAATCCACTGCCCGATGCAGCGCCGGATCCCGCTCAAGCGTCGCGGCAAGGTCGGCCCGCGCCTCGGCGCCGATCTCTGGCCGGAAGATCAGCGCATCCGCGAACGCCTGTCGAATCAGATCCGCCGACACATCGGGATGATCCAGCCGCTCCGCGAGTCGGAAGGCCAGCGCCATCTCGAAACTGTCGTGGTTGAGCACATTGGCGTAAACGAAGCCGCCCAATGCTGGCTCGGCATCGACCACCGCGCGCGCCCCAGCACGGATCGCATCCCAAACGGGGTCAATCGTGTGAAGTCCGGCGCTCTTGATGCCTGTCGTGGTCATATCGGCCTCCATCGCAGAATGCCGATATAAGGCATCTCGTCCTGCAATTCCAACTCTTAAAGCAGCAAACGCGTCGTCACATCCCCGCTCTGGAGCAATGGTTACCACCCTACCGGTGCTGACGGGCAAGAAAGTCCAGCACAGCACGCTTGTACTCCTTGTCGCCGGTCGCCCGCATGTGGTCGCGGCGCGGGATGGTGAACGCCTGGGCATTGGGCAGCATGCGCGCCAGCCCCTCGGCGGTTCCTGCCATCTCATCGGCCTCACCAACTGCGACCAGCACCGGCACCGTGATCCGAGCGACATCTGCCGCGCCCATCGGCTCACGCGAGTTCACCATGCAGGCAGCAAGCGCGGCGCGGTCCGCCCCGTTGTGGTCGGCGAAAATGCGGAACATCCGCCCAGTGCGGCCAGTTATCTGCTCGAGCGACTCGGCCAGCAATGCGGTGATGATCTCTTCGCTGTCCTCGAGCCCGGTAACGATATTCTCCCCCATGCCCCCGAGAATCGCGCAACCCACCCGCTGTGGGTGGTTGAGCGCAAGGAATGCCGTGATCCGCGCGCCCATCGAATAGCCCATCACCGGGCAGCCATCGATACCCAGGTGATCCAGTAGCCGACGCGCATCCTCGGCCATCTCGTGGGCAAAATAGAGCTGCGCGTCGTATAGCTTGCGCGACAGCCCGTGGCCACGATTGTCTATCGTGATCACCTGTCGACCGGCCCCTGCAAGCGTCTCCACCCAGCCAGTATCGAGCCAGTTCACTTTGCCCGAAGATCCGAAGCCGTGGATCAGCAGGATTGGCGCGCCATCGCCATAAACATCGTAGGAAATCGCTATTCCTTGCGAGGAAAACTGCGGCACGCGACGCTCCTGTAAGTGTGTCGGAGCTACTAGACCAGAACCGGTACCGGCCTCAAGTTCGGCGCTCGGGCGCAGGCTGCGCACCTGATCGCCTCCGGTGCAAGCGTCACTTCGTCGGCTTTCCTTCGGCACGGCGCTTCTATATGGTCCGGGCAAAATCGCTCCGGCATTTTCACGAGATCGACATGGCGCACGAGAACACTCCGCACTTCCACAATACCGACGGGCTGAAGCGCATCGAGATCGGCTCGAAGGAGTTCCAGTGTGTCGGTGCCCTGCCGCCATTCGATCACCCGCATGTCTATCTCGACATGGGCGCCGACAGCGAAGTCGTCTGCCCATACTGCTCTACGCTTTATGTCTACAACCCAACGCTCGAGCCCGGCACGTCAGAGCCGCTTTCGGCCATTTACCATTCCGAGGCCGCCTGATCGCTCATGTCCGTTGATGGACGGCTGATCTATGTCGCGGGTGCCGGCATTGCGGGTATGACGCTGGCGCTGGCGCTTGCGAAATTTGGTGCGACCGTTGTTGTCCTCGAACGCAATGCCAGCCTTCAGGAGGCTGGCGCTGGGTTGCAGGTCAGTCCAAATGGCCGCCATATCCTGAACCATCTGGGCTTGGAGCGGCCGCTCGCGGCGCGCAGCTTCGAGCCGGAAGGCATCGACATCTATCCCTTTGGCGCACGACGTCCTTTGGTGACACTTGAGCTCGGGCAAGTCATGCGCGAGCGCTTCGGGGCCGCCTATTCGGTGATGCACCGGGCCGACCTCGCCGATGTGCTGCACAAGGCGTGCAAGCGCTTCGCCAATATCGATATCCTGTTCGGCGTCCGGGCCTATGATGTCGAGCCGCATGCGCGCGGTGTCGCCGTGCTCGTGGAAGAAGCAGACGGCAAAACGCGCTCGGCCAACGCTTTCGCTTTCATCGGCGCCGATGGCGTGCACTCCCGGACGCGCACCGACCTGCTTGGTGGCCCCGCGGCCGACTACTCCGGAATGGCAGCCTGGCGCACGACTATAGACGAAGGGCAATTCCCGTCACTGTTTAGCCGCAACCACACCACGGTACTCTGGGGGCCCGGGTACCACGCCGTCACCTATCCGCTTCCAACCCGGGGTGAGGTCAACGCAGTCCTCTTTACCCGCGTCAAGGCGGCAGATTTGGTGCGCGAAGCGAGGCCAACCGCTCCGAAGCTGCCTTGGGCGCTGCTGCCAGACCGGCACTTTGCTGCCCTGCTTGCTGCGGGGGGGCGAAACTGGACCTATTGGCCCGCCTTCACGGTTGAAACGCCCGTCTGGCACAAGGCGGGTATCGGTCTGATTGGTGATGCCGCACATGCCATGCTGCCGTTTCAGGCGCAGGGCGCCATGATGGCGGTGGAAGATGTCGCCGTTCTTGCGCCACTGCTGATGGCGGCGGACGATGCCGCGCCGGCTTTGGCCCGATACGCGGATGTTCGCCAACCGCGAGTCCGGAAAGTGCAGGCAATTTCTCGCTCGAACGGCGCGGCCTTCCATATGGAGTGGCCGTTTACCCTGGGACGCGATGCCGTCGTCAAGGCGCAAGGTCCACAGGGCCATCTTGGGCGGCTCGACTGGCTGTACGGGCACGACGCCGCTGGGAGCGTCGATGCACCGCAACCAGAAAAACCGCTGCGGACCGGCGTCAACTAAAGAGCCTCATGGAGAAGACACAGCGATTTTGTGTTGCGGAAGCGCGACAGAACAAAGACTTGAACCTTTTCGCCGTTTCCGTTGAAACGCGAAACGGACTGAGTGCACCTTTGCCGCTTGCGTCACACTTGGGCGATGTGTCAACTGCGCCCGATCGCAAAGGACCGCCTGCCTGATGCCCTCCAATCCTCAGTCGAAGCTGGTACTGGCCAGCGTTCTGCTCACTATTCTGCTCGATATGCTTGGCTACGGCCTCGTGCTGCCCGTATTGCCGGCGCTCATCAAGCAGATGACCGGTGGCAATGTCGCCGAGGCGGCAGTGATCGGCGGTTGGCTGGTTTTTGCCTACTCATTCATGCAGTTCATGTTCGGGCCGACGCTCGGCGGTTTGTCAGATCGCTTCGGGCGCCGGCCGATCATCCTGATTGCGCTAGCCGGCCTGACGCTCGACTATGCCATAATGGGCTTTGCCCCCGTGCTCGTGCTGCTCTTCATCGCGCACACCATTGCCGGCATCTCCGGGGCCTCTGTCGCCACCGCCACCGCCTTCATCGCCGACATCACCCCACGCGAAAAACGGGCGCAGCGTTTCGGCCTGATTGGCGCCGCCATCGGCCTCGGCTTCATTATCGGGCCTGTGGTGGGTGGCATACTCGGCAAGTTCGACGTACGCCTTCCGTTCTATGCAGCAGCAGTATTGGCCGGAGCCAACCTGATATTCAGCTTCTTCGTCCTGCCGGAGAGCCTCCCCAAGGAAATGCGCAGGCCGTTCAACATTCGACGCGCAAACCCTTTTGGTGCCTTGATGAACCTGAGCAGCAACCCGGTGGTCATCTGGCTGCTGGGGACCCTCGGGCTTTTCGTGCTCGCCAGCCAGTCGTTTCCCTCGGTGTGGAACTATTTCACGATCGAGGTACTGAGCTTCACGTCCGACCAGATCGGCATTGCGCTTGGTGCCTTTGGCGTTGGCTTTGCGATGAGCCAGGCCCTGCTGATCGCGCCCATCACCAAGCGCATCGGAGAATGGGCGACGGTTTTGCTCGGCATGGGGTTCGCTGTCATCGCCCTGGCAGGCACAGCCTTCTTTCATTCTGAGCTGTCCCTCTATGCCTTCCTCCTGATCGGCTCGCTCGCGGGGCTCGCCGGCCCGGCCATTAACTCACTGATGTCTCGACACGTTCCCGACAATGCCCAGGGTGAACTGCAGGGCGCCATCAACGCCACCAACTCGCTCGCGGCGATTCTCGGGCCGCTGTTGGCCACACAGTTGTTCAGTGCGTTCACGCAGGCGAAGAGCGTTTATTTCCCGGGCGCGCCGTTCCTCGCAGCGGCCGTGCTTGTCGTCATCGCAGCAGCGCTGTTCGTATATGTCGGTCGCCGCTTCGATCTGGCGCACCGGCCGCAGGTTGCCAAGCACAAGCACACGCTTGAGCTCGGCCAGCCCGGCCAACAGCAGATGCCGCCTCACGACGAACAGGCTTGATTCGGAAAATCGGGATAAACAGCCGCAGTCACGGATGTTCACGTTCCTGTGAGAAGCAAGGCTGAGTGACGTCTTCCTCCCGTACACACACCACCACATAGACGTGGAACACGGTTTAAGAGGAAACCCAAGTGCGTCTCATCACTGCTGCGGCCATTGCCGCCCTGACCCTTCTCCCCACCACCATTACCGCCAACGCTGCCAACATCGTTGACACCGCCGCTGGTGCAGGCACCTTCGGCACGCTTCTCGCCGCAGCCAAGGCCGCGGGACTTGCCGATGCGCTCGCGACGACCGACAATATCACCGTCTTCGCTCCGACCGACGAGGCCTTCGCTGCCCTTCCAGCCGGCACTGTCGAAAGCCTGCTGAAGCCCGAAAACAAGGACCAGCTGGTCGCCATCCTTACGCTGCACGTGCTGCCGCGCGAGCTCGCGTCCAACCAGTTGCCGGGCCGCGCCATCCACGTGAAGACCCTCAACACCGCCGAGCGTCTCGCAGTGACCAAAAACGCGCACACCCATGCGGTGACCGTCGCCGCCTCGAACACCGCCAATGTCGTGGCGGCCGACATCAAGGCTGACAATGGCATCATTCACGTGATCGACGCTGTTCTCCTGCCGTAACCACAAATACGTTCAAATGCTTATTGGGGCGTCGCGCTGCGGCGCCCCTTTTTTCATGGCGCAAACGCGCGGTGGGCGGGTTCAACCGATGTTCATCGAGACGGAGTACCGGCGTCAAAATTGTGCCAGCATTGCGGCACGGCTGTTGCGCGGCTCGCAAACAGCGAAATCCCTGCCGCAGGCGGCACCCACAAGCATCTGATATTGCAGCGTCTTTAGTAAATCTATCCCCCTCGCATCCCGGCGTGCGATACTGCGCAGGTGTGGAAGGCGAGCAGACAGACGAAAGGGCTTTTCGGCCGTTCAGATTAGGGACTTCAGTCGGCGGAGTCCGCGCGGGGAGATGCTGGCGAGTTCATCCAGCGCCGCCCATCTGGCCCCGCTTACCTCGTCCAACTGCGCAGTAAGAGGTGCGTTCGGATCTGCGACAAACAGATATTGCAGGTCGTGGTGGTAATGCGGCTCTTCTTTGCGGCTCGCCTTTCCGGGGACTTCGTGGCTATCGATCACGAAAGGCAGATCGCTACCGCCGTGCCAGGGGTGGAGCGCGAGCCCGGCAATGGCCGTCTCCTCCACCGCCTCGCGGGCGGCGGAAGCGGCAAAGCTCGCGGCGGGCTCATAGTGGCCGCCCGGCTGCAACCACCGACCGATGGTGTTGTGGTGGATCAGGAGGACACGGTTCAGGTCCGGCGACACCACGAAGGCGCTGGTGGTCACGTGGCCGGGCATTGTGCTCCGGTCGTCGAGCGCGTGCCGCTGGGCGATCTGCCAGCGGAGCAGCGCCAACCGCTCGTCGCGGTCGGCGGCTTCAGAAAAGTAGCGCTCGACCAATCGGCCGAGCGTCTCGAGAAAATCCCCAATAGGCAATCCCGTCACTTGCCAAGCGTGGACGGCCAGGTGCCGTGCTGCTCACCCTCGCGGTCAATGAGGACAAAGCCATGTGCGCCAAAGAAATCACGCTGACCCTGCGTCAGGTTCGCCGTACCGAGCGCCTGCCGATAGCTATCGAAATAGGCAAGCGAGGCCGACAGGCAGATCAGCGGGAACTCGCCCAGCGCACCGGCGGCTACCACCTTGCGGAGCGACTTGTGCGCATCCTTCATGATGACAACAAAATCCGGCACCATCAGCAAGTTGATGGCGTCGCCCTTGGCATATGCCGCCGACATCTGGTCGAGGAAACGCGATCTAATTATGCAACCCGCACGCCAGATCTTGGCGATGACTGCGAGCGGCAGATTCCAGCCGAACTCCTCGCTGGCCTTGGCGATGACCGCGAAGCCCTGCGCATACGAGACGATCTTTCCAGCAAGCAGGGCTGCTTCCAGGTCTTCGAGTGTCACATCGGCATTGTGCGCTGCCGGTTTGCCATACACCGCCTCGGCAGCCACGCGCTCCTGCTTCCGCGACGAAATCGAACGCGCCGCGACGGCGCCTTCGATTGCAGTCGCCGGCACGCCAAGTTGCTGCGACGCAATAGCCGACCAAGCGCCGGTACCCTTCTGACCCGCCTGATCGAGGATCAACTCCACCAATGGGGTACCCGTCCGGGGCTCGATCGCATCAAGCACATGACCGGTTATTTCAATGAGATAGGAGTTGAGCGGGCCGTCATTCCATTCGCGGAACACTTCGGCGGCTTCGGTCGACCCATAGGCCAACCCGTCGCGCATAACGCCATAGACTTCAGCGATCATTTGCATATCGCCATACTCAATTCCGTTATGGATCATCTTGACAAAGTGGCCGGCGCCGCCATTGCCGAGATACGCGCAGCACGGCTCACCGTTGAACTTCGCCGAAATCGCCTCGAGGATCGGCTGGGCGTTTTTCCACTGCTCCTCCGCTCCGCCAACCATGATCGACGGGCCGTGGCGTGCCCCCTCTTCGCCACCGGACACGCCGATGCCGAGATAGCCAATGCCCTTAGGCGTCAGATAATCGAAGCGCCGCTGCTTGTCCGTATAGAGCGAGTTGCCGCACTCGAGGATCGCGTCGCCAGCTTCGAGATGCGGCAGCAACTGCTCGATCATCTCATCAACAGGCTTGCCCGCCTTGACCATGATGATGATCGAGCGCGGCCGCTTCACTTGTTGGATGAACCTGGCGAGGTCCGCCTCGGGCACCACGCGGTTGGCAAGGCCCTGCGCCTGCGCCATCGCGACGAACTCGTCGATGCGCCCCGCAGAGCGATTGTGCACCGCGATCGTGTAGCCTTTTTCGGCAATATTGAGGGCCAGGTTCGAACCCATGACCGCCAGGCCGATGAGGCCGATATCCGCGGACGCCATTGTGAACTCCCTTGGGCGATTTCGTTCTGGGCGATGGTTTTGGCATGCGCGCCGCCTTATTGCCACCCTAAACGAAGCGACGGGCGGACAACGAAAGTGGGTTACCAATGCTAGCACGATCCACTAGTATTCCACCCAAAACTAAGGCCTGGGGAGGCGCAGCTTGGATGCTCTATCGCTCTTTAGTCTACAGGGTAAGCGCGCCCTGATCACGGGTTCAAGCCGAGGTATTGGTTATGGGATCGCCGAGGCACTTGCGGGTGCGGGCGCCGAGATTCTCCTCAATGCCCGCGACAAGGTTGCGCTCGGCGATGCCGCGGCGAAACTCGCCACCGCGGGCGCGAAAGTGCACGCACTGGCCTTCGACGTAACATCCGAGGACAGCGTTTCAGATGCTATCGCACATGCAGAATCCGAGATCGGCCCCATCGACATTGTCGTCAACAATGCCGGCATGCAGCACCGCCAACCGCTCGAAGAATGGCGCCTCGACAAGTTCGAGCAGGTCATGGCGACCAACCTCACCTCGGCGTTCCTCGTCAGCCGCGAGGCGGTGAAGGGCATGATCGCTCGCAAACGTGGCCGCATCATCAATATCTGCTCTGTAATGAGCAACGTAGCACGAGCCTCAATCGCCCCCTATTCCGCGTCAAAGGCTGCACTTGCCAACCTGACGCGCGGCATGGCTGTCGACTGGGCGAAGCACGGTATCAATGTGAACGGCATCGCGCCCGGCTATATCCGCACTGAACTCAACGAAGCCCTGCTGCAGAACGTCGAGTTCAACGCCTGGGTCGAAAAACGTACACCGCTTGGCCGCTGGGCCGACCCGAGTGAACTTGGCGGCGCCGCCATATTCCTCGCCTCCGATGCTTCAACCTATGTGAGCGGACACATCCTCTATGTCGACGGCGGATTCACAGCCACCGTTTGAGGGGGCACGCATCATCATCGCCATGGGTGTGGCGTCGTCCGGGAAATCTGCTGTCGGGGCAGCCATTGCACGGCGGTTGCATGCCCCATTCCACGATGGCGACGATTATCACCCGGCCGCCAACAAGGAAAAAATGCGGGCCGGCATTCCGCTCGTCGATGCCGACCGGTGGCCCTGGCTCCAAAGCCTCGCCGGAGCATTGGGCGATACCGCGCGGCACAAGGGGGTCGCCGTTGGCGCGTGCTCAGCACTTAAGCGCGCGTATCGTGACTTCCTCGCTGAAAAAGCTGGCGAGGCGATACTCTTCGTATTCCTTGATGGAGAAATTGAAGTTATCCGCGCGCGGATTGCAGCGAGGCGACATGAGTTTATGAACCCGGCACTGCTTGAGAGCCAGTTCGCCACCCTTGAGCGCCCTTCTGCAGATGAGAACGCTATACGCGTGGATGTGAGCGACCCGGTCGAACCTATCGCAAGCCGTGTGGTGAAGGAACTGACTCACCTCAAGGTCTTTAAGCGCGGCCAGTGACTCTCAGCGCCCCGTTCTCTTAGCACTCTTGGTTGTCGTATTACGCGATCGCATGATCCGGTCACAACGGCTGGCTTTCAATCACGACATTCCATTCATTGCCGAGGAATATCTGAATTTCGGTGGCGACATACGGTAGCAACGCGTTGAATTCGTTGCGGTCGCGATCCGAAAATGTCCAATCGGGATCCGATGGATTGTCCCAGTTCACCTGCCGGTCATACAATTGATTGAGGCGCGACAACCGGCGGCGTATCTCCTGAGGAAACTCCCAGCTTTGTAACTCAGTGGGCCGTCCGTCGACGAACAGCGGGGCGAGCCCATGAGTAATCATGCCGTAGTCGACACGTAGCACCACCTCGCGCAAAGCACCGTCGAGTGCCGTCGTTCTAGTCTGGCGACTGATCGCAAACATGTGTGGCCTGCAACTTATGTATACAATGCGAACCTGATCGCCGATGATACTGGAATAATATGAGGGTCAATGATGCACCCCCGGCCGTTAGCGCCAGTATGCAAAGTCTCAGGTCCGTCCGCACTTCAACGTAACCGTGAAATAATGCCAAAAACAAGGTGAATGATGCTTTAATGACAGCGATATCAACCGAAATGCACCGCCGCGAGCGCAATCAGCGACGGCACGGTCTGCACAAGGATGATCCGTCGTGCAACGGTGATGGCACCGAATATCCCAGCAATTGCAACGGATAGCAGGAAGTACGTGCTGATGGCTTTTCCGTCCGTGCCGAGCCAAGCCCCCCAGATCAGCCCCGCTGCAATAAAGCCGTTATATAGCCCCTGGTTTGCAGCCAACGCCTTGGTGGCTCTTGCAAACTCGAGCGTAATACTGAACGCTCGCCGCGAACGCTCCGATGTCCAAAAAAACATCTCGAGCACCATGATGCCGAAATGCAGCACTCCGATTGTCGCTGTAAGAATGGATCCAAGCACGCTTCGCCTCGCCTGTCGTTTGAGTCGCAGTGAGCGTAGGCGGAGCAACACTAAAGCAGAAGGGCCGCACGTGCGGCCCTCCATTTCTTTGGCGCCCCAGCCGGCTAAAGCTTGAGCGCGTCGCGCACAGATTCCTTTGCCTTGCCCGCATTCTTCTGCATTCCACCTTCGGCTTTGTCGAGGGCGCCGTCGACGCGCAACTTGTCGTCACCGGTTACCTTCCCCAGAACGTCCTTCAAGGCGCCACGGACTTTCTTAGCCTGACCTGCGATCTCGTCCTTGTGCACTTCGCACCTCATTGTTGGGAATACGGGATCAACGAAATCCCGCCTGAGAGGTTCCGCCATTGCGACCACGCTTCACCGATCGTCAGGGGAATCCACGATTTGTGGCAATCGGCTTTACGGACGCTGAACCACGCCGCCAATCTTCGCGGGTAGCTGAGGCTTTACCCTCATGATTTCGGCGCCGGTAAGGGGCATTCTACCGCCCATGCCGCACAAAGTCCTTATCGACATCCAGGATCTTCTGGTTTGGGCCTTCCGCACTCAGCGGGTGGAGTTCAATCCGCATGCCGACATAGACGCCCTTACGACCTATTGGGCCGTAATCGGTCTACCCGAGGCGCACGCTGGCCTGATCAAACGGCACGCTCGTGCCGCAACGGAGCCGAACTGGCAGGTGGGCACAGGTGCGCTCGTCGCCCTTTCCCAGGTACGTATGGCGCGGCTGGTCTATACTGAGTGGGTTCGCTCGATGACAGAACTGCGTGAAACTCTCTCGGATCAGTTGCGCTATTTCGAAGTGCATGGACCGCATCTTGCGGAGGAGCCGTGGACGCGACTCCGGGCTTGATCACCAGCACATAGCCGATAGCGCGACGAACAACGTCGCGTGCCATCTGGGATCTGCCGCCAACGCGCAGTCCGACTCCTAAAGCCGCATCGGGATTTTTGTCTCCGCTCCGTCGATACCAATCCAGAGCACCCAGCTTCCGCGCCCGCCTGGCCACTCCCGAGGCTGGCCGCACGTACTGGCGCTGGCCGCGCCACGCTCATGGCGAAGGCGCCCTGAAACTGACTTCGATCCGCTGGAAAAGCGGCCCTTCCTTCATACTTGCCAGCCAGTGCTGAAATTCTCCGAGGTCGGCAAAACCCGCCGCCCGCGCATCTGCCAGACTCACATCGTCAGGCGACACCTGCTCGACCCTGCCGATATGCAACAGGCCGAGCTTTGTCTTGAGCGTCCCACCCGTCTTTACCGTCGGACGGGTCCAACGCCTGAACTGCAAGCTGATCTCACCGCGCTGGATGGCCTCAAGTATCTCGCGCTTCAGCAACATTTGCGACTTCCTCGAAAAGGCGCGGGAATCGCCGCGCCGTCGGCAGCAAGTCTAGCCTCAAGAGCGAGCGGGCGACGAGCCCGCCATCATTTTTCACCGTCCTATGCCCTCGCAGCATGCCCACCCCGCGCGGATCGAAAGTGACGTGCGAGGTGTTTTCGAGGATAGAGGCGTACCTGATCGCAAGCGGAAAACATTGCCTTGGCCAACTCAAATCGTCTTCACGGGCTCGATGCGGCCCGCGGCCTGGCCGCCCTTGCAGTCGTGATCTGGCACTGGCAGCATGTGTATCTCATCGGCGGCGAAAGACTGGTCGACGTCACCGCACAGCCATTCTTCTTCCTTCTGTTTCCGTTCTATCGAGCCGGTTGGCTGGCGGTGGAGTTCTTTTTCACCCTCTCGGGGTTCGTGTTTTTCTGGCTCTATAGCGAAGCTATTTCAACCCGCGGTTTGACAGCCTGGAAGTTTGCCGTGGGACGGTTTTCGCGACTCTATCCCTTGCATTTCGTCACTCTTGTGCTGATTGCCACGATGCAGGGACTGTTGCTCACGATGGGTCACCAGAGCTTTGTCTATGGCGGCACGACACTTGGCAACTTTGTCCTTAACCTATTGTTTCTGCAGTACTTCATCCATGGATGGACATTCAACGGGCCTGAGTGGTCGGTCGGCGTCGAAGTGCTGCTCTACGGCCTGTTCTTCGTCTATTGCCGTCTTATTCGCCCCAACTGGATCCTGCCACTATTCGCGAGCGTCGCGCTCGGCTGGTGGGTGATGTACCAGGATTGGGGCCTTGGCCGGGGCATACTCGGCTTTTTCTCTGGCGGGCTCGTGTACATTGCCTGGCGTGCCATGCGTGACCGCCCGACAACCGTGCGCCTCAACACGCCCTTGCTGGCCCTCGTGTTGGCTCTGTGGACCATCGGCATTGTCGAACTGCAAACCCATTGGATCGCCGGCTGGCTGAACAGCCTGAAGCTCGAGGGCTGGCGCTGGCTGGAAAGCTTCTTCCGGCTTTGCCTTGTGCCACTCACCGTTCTGGCCCTGGCGCTGAACGAAACCCAAGGCGCACGATTCTGGCGGTTCCTGTCGCCTTTGGGAGACCTGACTTACGGGCTCTACCTGTGGCACTTCCCGCTGCAGTTGGTAATGGCACTCGTGGTCACCTTTTTCGCGATACCTGCAGCGAGCCTGCAATCGCCCTTAGCTTTTGTTGCCTACATGCTGGTTCTGATCGCAGTGGCCGGACTCAGTTATCGGTGGCTGGAGCGCCCTGCACAGACCTGGCTCAGAGCGCGTCTATCGCCACGCGGAGCGCCCGCAACGGCGCAGTGAGCGCAGACCCGTCAGGGAAGTGGCTCTCACCTTTCCTCAGCAATGCGGCTGCCCCGATGCCCCCCACAGACACCAGACCGGAACCGCTTGAGGCGTGCAAGGCCCTGCTCTGACATTGCCACCATGGCATCTCGAGACAACCATGTTCAGTTGGGGGCGGCATGTCGTTAAGCGCGGCCCGCACGTGCTTGCTGGAATGAGTATTGATCACACCTCGCTCAGGGTGTCGCGGGTAGTCTGACAGCAACAGGACCATTTCCGTCTTTCTCCTGGGTTCGTCACTCTGGTGCTTCAAGAGTCCCGGTTTGAAGAACGAACTGGACAGGCCCGTACGCCCGCCGGCCAGAAGGCCGCGGGTGCCAGAGGTAGAAAGCGGGCCGGCGGGGCGATTGCCCCAACGCGGTTAGTCCGCAATGTATGACGAGGCGCCTGCCCCGCCGGCCGACCGGGGTTTTTGGCCTGACAAT
>JAIYDI010000034.1 GCA_027487555.1 Hyphomicrobiales bacterium | reverse complement strand
GGCAAAGGTTGAGACCGCGCACGGGGTCAGCATCATACGCCGATGCCAGCGCGGAACGAGGGTAGAACGGCCCCTCTTGGAAGCTGAGGCGACAATCCCTTCAAGGTCGGCCTCCATCGCCATCAGCCAGCGGCCTTCCCAATAGTGCGTAGCTAGTCTGAAAAGCTCGAAACGTAGACCTAAATCGATGCGATCCTCTAGCCCATCCTCTAGTCCATGTCCGTCAAGCGAGATGAGTGCCTTTCTTCGAGCAGATTGTGCGGCACTGATGTCGGCCCGCAGCTTCCTGATTTTTGTCAGGCTCTCCAAAGCCGTTCCGTGCTCCGTTTTGGCCGTTTGCAGTGTCTGAGCAAGGTACTGCTCAATCTCAGAGATACGCGTCATGCCATCGAGCCCGGATAGACCTTCGAGAGCGAGGCGGGCCCTGAGAACGCGCTTGCGTTCGATGACAGGGAGAAAGCTGAACAGCGCCAGAAGGCTGGGTTCCTGGGCCTGTTGGCGATCGAACGCTGCGCGATGCCGCTGCATGGTTTCGACGAATAGTGCCTGGCCGCTGGCGTTCGCCTGAGCATTCGCCTCTATCGCCGCCGGGTCGCCTCCGAGTGCCTGCGCTTTGCGGATCGCTGTGGCTTGTTGTTCGAGGCTGTCGTCGGCACCTTTGAGTTTTTCTACCCGAAGGGCGATGGCCCGATGAAGAGCAGCGACATAATCGGTAACCTCTCCCTCGATTTCGGGAAAGGCCGCTCGTGCTGAGGCCAGCCATACAGCTCTGGCCGTCTGGAAGCCTTCAGCGGTTTCCATCCGGACTTGGAAATCCTCGGTTTGATACTTCTCTGCAGCCTCTTGCCTTCGTGAGTTTGCCGCCAGGAATATTCCAAAACTATCGACCTCCGGCAGCCACCGTCCGGCGAGGGGGCCATCGCCAGCAGCGAAGTCCTTGCCAAATGCGTCGATTATGTTGGTGACTGCTTGGTTGTTCGATGAGGTGGCCACGATCACGGGCGGATCGCCGCCATCCAATGCCGCGCGAACCCAGAGCCCAGCTACCGCCGATAGGAGAAGCGTCGTCTTGCCTGTGCCCGGCGGGCCATTGACGGCAATTACTTCGCCTTGAGCGGCAGCGTCGAGCCAAGCCAGAACTTGCCGTTGCTGTTCAGCGAGCGGGAAATTGGGGTTGGAATGACCCAGGCGACGGGCGAGTGCTCGCTCTACCTTTGGGTCGGCGACCAGGCTCCCCTCCGGACAGACGATTTTGTCAAGAAGCGGTGCCTCCGGACGACCGGCAATTATCTTGTCGTACAGGTCCAATATGTTGCGCACTGTCGCCGAAGCGTCTTCAGCCAGCTCCAATAGACCGAAGCCGGCCGGACCGTAGTACTGATCTCCTGTGGGCCAGCCCTTCGCCACGGCGTCTACCATCTTCCGGCAATGTACCAGATAGGCCCGCCAATCCGAATGATCACCTACTTGCAACGGCTCTGCTGTTAGGAACCTGTCCAGTGCCTCCACGGCGCCGATCGAGAATTCGTCGGAAGGCAGCGGTGTCAGGAGGTCGCGCGCAATGGCGTTGCGATGCGGCGAGATCTTCCCCTCACGATCGACCGTTGCTTCCGTAACGACAGGTGCGACCAGTTCAGGAAGGCCGTCGCCAATTGCTGCACCGTGCGATAGCCGTCTTGCCACCACCAGCGGCCAGAAGCGAACCTCAAGAGCCTTTGCCTTTGGTTGGTCCTTGAACAGTTGGCTGACCGAATGCTCAGGCAGCAGACCATTTCTCAGGGTCTCTGACGACAGTTCGACAAACCGCTTTCGATCCCGCTGGCTGAACTTGCCCTCTCCCAAAACTCCGTCGGCCAAGGAGGTGCGCCAATAGCGCAGTACGGCTTCGATATCTCGGCTCACAAGTCCGGCCCCTAGATAGGTAACAAGCGATCGTCTAGTCAGATGCAGGCAAGCCGTACACGCCTCACTCGCCAAAGCCGGGAGAGACTAACCTATTTGCTGCGGTTTCCAATGTTGAGGGCCTAAAGCCCGCTTGCGACCGCCGCGCTTGCGGACCTGCAGTCTATCCTCGCCACATAGCCGCCTGAGCTTCTTGATGTTCATCTCGATGCCCTGGCGCTGCAGCATCACGTGGATGCGGCGGTAGCCAAACCCCCTGCGTTGTGACGCGACTGCCTTGATCGCCTCACGCAGTTCCCGATCGTCCGGCCGCATGCTGCGATACCTGACGCTCGATCGGTTAACTTCGAGAGCTTCACACGCCCGCCGCTGGCTCACCCCATGCACCAGGCAGGCGGGGGCCACGGCATCTCGCTTCGCGTCGGGCGTCACGATTTTTTGCCGCGACATCCCTGAGGATGGCGTTGTCCAGCATCGCCTCTGCCAGCAACTTCTTGAGCCGGTGTTCTCGTCCTCGAGTGCCTTCTGCCGGCGGCCGTCAGACACCTCCAGCCCGCCATACTTGGCCTTCCACTTGTAAAAAGTCGCACTGCTGATCCCAAGCTTACGACACAGCTCGGCGGTCCCCAACCCGCCTCATGTTCCTTCAAGATCGCAATGATCTGCTCTTCGTTGAACCTGCTGCGCTTCATCCGTCCACCCCCTATTGCGGCGGACTCTACCAAAATCTGGAGGAGAGCTAGGGCTCAGGTCAGGGTCTCTCGCTGCGTTAGCCGGTCTGCTGCGCCGGATAGAGGCGTTTGCCGGTATTCCGAGCAGACCCATTCCATAGCGACGCGCTTTTCATGAAAGACCAGGCGGTCGAAGTTATAGGCCAGGTTGGCCAGCGTCAGTCTGGCCTCGCCCGCGAGATGCCGATGGTGTCATGTCCGAGCGGTACAACGTCGATGATGGAAGCGTAGACAACCTGCCCAAGCGACTCCCTCCTATCGGACTTGCCGATTTGCACCAATAGCTCGCAGCAGGAACCGTCGAACCGAGTTCCAACTGATCGATTAACTAAGCAAATCGGCCGCGATATAGAACACTGAAGTCATATAGGTAACGCAGTCCATAATGTCACTGTACCAAGGCCAGACCGGCAGCATTCGCGTCATTTGATTTGCTACTTATGTACATTGCGCTTTACTTTTTCGATGTTTTTTTGTATAATTTATTTGCAAAGGTACCGTAGTCATTTTTTCGTATTTTCATTTCTTTATTTTGTTTTGGAACCTGTACGTTAATAACTGCGCTGTCAGCATCGTCACTTGTCTGAAGTCGGGATAATTACATACACAGGCCTCAGCCCTCGATGTTTCCTGCTGGCATATATTTACATGCACATCCGAATCTCGCCGATTCAGCGCATAAATACATCATCTGAATAGCACAACGAATGAAGGACTCTTCATGCGCTCGGAATTCAGTGTCGACGCACCCCAACAGCTATAGTTGCAATTCTGCGACTTATGGCTAATGGATAGCCATAACTAGATTCTGAAGCAACATCATTAGTGCTTAAATGTATACATGACACACTATATCAAATAGCAGTTTAAATTATATCCCTCATAAATCGCAACATAAATTAACCTCAAACCCATAAGGACAATATATTTTGCTTAATACCTCTTATAGACACGCATACCAGGATCACGTACAGACTTTCTATAACGACCATATCGACTTTGTTCCATACTTTGTCACCAAGGTTTTTTGTTTTACTTCCGGTAAATTCAATGAAAGTTCTGTAGATAACGTCTGGAAACTCAACCGGGTTCTATATACCCATATTTTATCCCAATTACTTCCCAATTACAGCAGGCCGTCGAAACGTCATCTGCAACCAAAAAGTTTTGATTTCATTGATGTAGAAGGTTCCGCAGGAACCATGCGCAATCTGCGCATCCAAGATAGCAACTGGCCCCACATCCACTCCATCCTCTTCCTCCACAAGAACCAGGTGGAACCCTTCGAGGCTCTCATGGAAGACGGATTCAACGCCATCCGGACCTTTCAGGATCGATCAGGAAACGAGCCGTTCAGAAACCTCAAGAGCATACATGCCAAACCCATTACGCATGATCTCGACAGGGTCGTAGGATATGCGGCCAAACTTCTCGACCATCCTGAGGCAAAGTACCTGATGCGCGACTTCCCCCTCTACGACCAGATGCCGTCCCACTGAAAAGATCGTAATCGGAAAGCGAGCCACATAACAAACCTTTCAAGAACATATTTCAAAAGAAATAATCTATAATACAAAATGCTCTACACTTATCAAATTGAATATATCTGGCCATCTGTATACCAGCATCATCCATAGATTTCTTCTATTTTCTAGAAATGACTCAAAACCGCTGAATAATAAAACAAATATCGACACAGGATAGTTTTATCAATTTTATTTTTCGGAAAGCATTTTGTCCTTGACTTGGATTCCTATTTTTGGTAGTGTTGCTTTGTTGCAGACATGCGTATGCGGTGATTATCGCCCGCATTATTCGATTTGCATCGGCCACGATCTAGCCAATCAAGAGCCAATTTACCTTACTTGAAAACAGCGATTGAAGAATTCTTCATGCGCGTTGGATTCAGTAGCGGCAAACACAAACAACTAGTTGTGCATCCGTCCATGTGGCTTTGTGCAGCTTTGAGGGCAATAACGACAACACAGGTCACCCCGTGTATTTGTTCGTTTTCCTTTTTAACGCACATAATCTGTTCATACAAAATTATTACGTGCGCGTTGTGTGTATTCTACAGATTGGTGAACAATATAAAAGTTAATACTAACCATCATTAAGGAGAAAGCAGATGGGAATGGATGTATGTGGCTTTAAGCCACGAAACAAGCAAGGAGAGTATTTCCGCAACAACGTATGGTATTGGCGCCCCCTCGCCGACTATGTGTGCGAAGTCGCTCCCGAGATCACCTCGGCTTGCCGCCACTGGCAATCAAACGACGGAGACGGCCTTACGGACGCAGATTCCGTCGCCCTCGCCGACGCGCTGCAGCTCAGGCTGGATAGCGGCGAGACCGCTGAGTGGGAGATGATCTTTGCCTCCGAAAAGGCCAAGATTCCCAAGGAACCATGCAGGGGGTGCGGCGGGACCGGCACGAGGGCTATTGGCCTTTTCGAGACACGCGACCCATTTTTCGACAAAGCACCCTGCGATGTCTACGACGGGACCGGCACGACGCTTCCCATCGGCCTTTTCGGGACAGACAACCCAGTGGACGGCAAAACACCCTGCCGCGCCTGCGACGGGGCCGGCCAAGTCTATCCTGCGGACGCGTACTACGGCTTCAAGGTCGAGAACGTCGCCAGCTTCGTAGCATTCCTGCGCCAGTGTGGCGGCTTCGGGATTTGGTGACTATGTGCGGGTGGCGCTTGGCGTCGCCCGTATCCCCTGCTAGAGGGCAAGGAGCTCGCCATGCAGACCGACGTCCGTCTCAACTGGTCGCGGCCCACACCCATGTTGCTTCCTAGGCTCAGGTCTCATTGATCAGAGCCAGAAGATCACGGCTGCTGCGATGCAGATGGCGGAGAAGAAGGTGTGGGCGCATCGGTCGTAGCGTGTTGCGATGCGTCGCCAGTCCTTGAGCTTTGCGAACAGGTTCTCGACCTTGTGTCGCTGTCGGTAGATGGCCTTGTCGTATTCGAATGGCACTTTGCGGCTGCGGCTCGACGGGATGCACGGCTCGATGCCCCGTGCTTCCGGTTCCTATCGGAACCAGGCGCTGCCATAGCCGCGATCGGCGATCAGATGGGAGGCCGGCGGCAAGGCGTCGAGCACGAGCCGTGCGCCCTTGTGGTCGCTCATCTGGCCTTCCGACAACAGCAGGATGATCGGCCGGCCGTCACCGTCGCAGACCGTGTGGAGCTTGGAGTTCAGCCCACCCTTGGTTCGCCCGATACGACGGGGAACATCCCCCCTTTTTGAGCAGGCTCGCCGCCGTGCGATGAGCCTTCAGATGCGTCGCATCGATCATGATGCGCTCAGGTTTGGGTCGTTCCCCGGCAAGGCCAGCGAAGATGCGATCGAACACGCCCATCAGGCTCCAGCGGATGAAGCGATTGTAGAGCGGCTTGTGCGGGCCGTAGCCGGTTGGCGCGTCCTTCCACTGAAGCCCGTTGCGGATCACGTAGATTATGCCACTCACCACCCGCCGGTCATCCACCCGCGGAACACCGTGCGAAAGCGGGAAGAACGGCGATATCCGAGCCATCTGGCGCTCGCTCAGCAGAAACAAATCACCCATCACAGCCCCCATTTGGAAACCGTGAATCACATCTCAAACAGGATTAATGGGTCCTGAGACTGTACGATAGCACCTCTTTCCACTCAAAAAGATAAAAGACATCAAAAGATCCGAGCTCAATCACCAACTACCCTAAATATACGATCCGATAATTCATCGGAGATATGAGTGAAATGTTCGTCTATCAAATTTTTCAATTTGAATTTCGTTCCATATATAAATAACAAGCGTTATGGCAGCATTTGAGCGATGCAAAACCGCCGCGGAGGTTTTTGTACTATATCGCTGTGAGCGCTAAGCCGCTATATATGTTCTCCTATTGATGATGTTTTTTGTTTCAAGAGGTGATGGGTGCTACGCATCATCGCTGCTGTGCGTGTCAGATTTTGGCGTCGGAACAGAGTGCACTAGCGTGCCATTTTGAATTAATATTCGAATTTACGAATTTTTGCGTCTTCAAATATATTTAATAATAAAAATTAGAGTTATTTAATTTTTTTGACCGAATTTCTAGAACGTATATATGTTTTGAAATAATTGCATCCAATACCGAATTTATTAATTAAATAGAAAATACAAATGATTATGTTCGCGTATATTACGGAAAATCATCGCACGACAGGTGATTTGCAATGGAAGCGTGCGTGACAGTCTGCATCATGTGTTGTTGTAATATCCGGCATATTTTCCACGGTAGGCGCGCGGATTGATGTCCTGCTGGTTAAGGACAGCGAGGAGCGGCGTATCCGGCGCCTTGGCTGAGTTCAGCGCGGCAATGGCAGAACGCACTTCCTGCTGCGGAGTTGCCGACCACTTGACCACGAAGACGATGGCATCGGCCATGCCCGCGAGATAGAGC
>JAIYDI010000048.1 GCA_027487555.1 Hyphomicrobiales bacterium | reverse complement strand
GAGGTTTTAGGCCTGGCCATCATCGTGCACCCGACGCATCGGACTGCCGCGGCCCAAGGCGGGATTGCTCCCGACATGAGGACGCATTGGCAGCGGGGCCCTTTTCGGACGCCATGCCGAACGATAGCGGCCCGGAAAGAGACGACTCCCCCTCCGCCCGATCTCCCCCCGCCGAACCGTTCGTCGCGACCCCGCTTCCCGCACGGTGAGATGAGGAGAATATACGGCAGGTTTTGGGGACGGGGATAAGTTTGGGGGCGCCGCAGCCACCTCGCGGCTGAGGAAAAATCTCAGGATGGGCCCCGGCCGTCGCCGGGGTGACCCGGTGGCTAGGGCTCGATTGTGCCACAAACGCGATGTCACACCGGCGAATGCCGGGGCCCAGCTTGAGATGGCTCACCAAACTCTGAATGCTGAGTCATACTCAACGAGGAGTGGCACGAAGGAAGCGCAACAGCGCAGCTCGTTGGCCGCCCCCTCAACCCGCAGCGCGTTCCGCCCGCCCGTTCCAATCCGCGATGAAACTTGGGAGCGCCGCCTCGGGCATGGGTCGACCGAAATAGAAGCCCTGCACCTGATGGCAGCCGATCTCGCGCACGGTGGCGAGTTCGGCGGCGGTTTCGACGCCTTCGACGAGGCAATGAATACCCAGATCGTCGCAAAGCGAGGCAAGCAACTTGACGATCTTCTGCGAGGCGGGGCTCTGGTCGAGCCCGGTGACGAAGCTGCGGTCGATCTTCAGCCGGTCGAGCGGCAGCTCCTGAACCTGACGCAGACTGGTATAGCCAGTGCCGAAATCATCCAGCGAGATGGAGGCGCCTGTCTGCTTCAGCATTTGCACCGCATGGAGCAAGGCACGGAAATCATTGAGAATGGCTGTCTCGGTTATTTCCAGGTCCAGCCGCCCGGTGGCAATCCTGCCGGCCGCGATAAGGCCGAGCACGCGGCTCAGGGCTGCAGGTGTGGCAAGGTCGGCTATCGACAGGTTGAACGATAGCCGCAGAGTCTCTGGCCAGCTCGCCGCGGCATCGAGGGCCTTCTGCAGGAGGATCGGCGTGATGGCGGCCATGGTGCCGCTGCGCTCGGCAATGGCGATGAACTCGGTTGGACTGACAAGCCCCAGATCCGGATTGTCCCAACGGGCAAGGGCTTCGAAGCCGAGCAGTTTCTCGGTCGTCGCATCGACGATGGGTTGGAAGACAAGATAGAGCTCGGTCTGCAGATCACCCGTGCGGATCGCCTGCTCGATGATGCTGCTGCGACGGATCGCCTGTTCGTCTTCAAGGCCGAAGAACCATGGCCGCCCGCGTCCCGTGCCGTACTTGGCCCGATACATCGCATAGTCGGCCCGCTCGAAGAGTTCCGGTCCGCTGCCTGCCATTTCGGGATAGGCGGCAAGGCCAAGCGTCCCCGAAATCCTGATGGTGCAGTTTGGCAGATCGAAAGTCTGCCGCAGGGCGGTACAGACGGCCTCGCCGAGATCGAGCACAGCCGACGCGCGTGAGTCCCGAAACAGGATGGCAAACTCGTCGCCGCCGAGCCGAAAGATCTCGCCATTGTTGCCACACAGACTGCGCAGCCGGTCGGCGATCATGCTCAAGAGGGCATCGCCCGTCGCGTGCCCATGGGTATCGTTGATCGGCTTGAACCCATCGAGATCGAGCACGCCGAGCATCACCGGAGAACCGGAGCATGCTGTCGCGACCCGCTGATTCAGGGCGCTGAAGAAGCTGCGGCGATTCGGCAGGTTGGTGAGGGAATCGAGGTTGGCGAGGCGGAAGTTCTCGTCGCTGAGAGCCTGGGTCTGCGCCTGGGTCACGTGAAGCTCGCGCCGGGAGCGGACAAGCAGGGTGAAGTCGCGATAATTGACCGACAGGATCGCCAGCATGGCGATGGAGACCATGGCAACATTGAGTGCCATGGCCTGGAAGATGTGACTGCCCGTGGCCGCGAAGAACAGGATGAACGCGGTATTGACCACCGCGGTCACCACGAAGGCCGCGGGCCTGAGATGGGTAAGGCAGAAGATGCAGCCGATGACCGTAATGGCCATGTAGAAGGCGATCTGCGCCTGCATTTCCCCGGTACCGAACGGGTAGAGCCCGATGGACCAGATGGAGAAGGCCGCGGCCAGCAAACCCGACAGCACGAAGGTGCGCGACAGCGCTGCCCCGGCTTTGCCGGGCTCGACCGCATCATGTCGGCGGCGCCACCACTGGACGACACGGGTGACGCAGACAATGCTGAGCACGAGCGGGCAGACAAGCGTGAGCCAGAGCGGCGCCGCCTGCCAATAGGTCGCCGACAATATCCATGTATTGCTGACAAGGATGATGTAGAGCAGCGGAATCTGCCGGACAAAAGCGGCATATTGCGCCTTGAGCAGTTCCGGATCGTCATGCGGAATCGTGAAGACACTGCGCAGACCGCCGACGACAAACTGTCCGATGAGTGAGTTTTCAGCTGCTCGTTTCGGCATCGAAATGGGCTCGGCGCGTTTGACAATGCGCCCAGCATGCTTTGGAAACGTTACAAATGCCTCAAAATGCGGCGGTCACGCCTTTTGCGTCGAGCGACTACTCGGCAGTAGTGCCCAAGATATACGTATCTATACGTTCGATCTGTTGCGGAGTGAGCCGGAGGCCGAGCTTGGTGCGGCGCCAGACGATATCGTCCGCGCGGCGTGCGAATTCATATGTCCGCAGCCAATCGACTTCACGCGCCGTGAGCGTTGCGCCGAAATCCTCTCCCAGATCGGCGACGCTTTGGGCATCGCCCAGAAGAGCATGCGCATCGGTGCCGTAGGCCTTGACGAGCCGCCTGGCCCAGGCCTCGCTGAGGAAGGGGTAGTCCCGACGGAGCGCGGCGATGAGCGCCACGACACCATCATGCGGGAAACTGCCGCCCGGCAGCGGCCGCCGCGCCGTCCAGGCAGGATGGAGACCGGGAAAGAATGCTCCGATCTTTTCGAGCGCCGATTCGGCGAGGCGGCGGTGTGTGGTGATCTTGCCGCCGAAGACGTTGAGCATGGGCGCGCCCTTGGCATCGACGCTGAGCACATAGTCGCGCGTGGCGGCGGTCGCCGACTTGGCGCCATCATTGTAGAGCGGACGGACTCCGGAATAGGCCCAGACCACATCGTTCGTCGTCACCGGCTGCTTGAAATAGCGCGAGGCGAAATCGAGCAGATAATCGCGCTCTGCATCGGTGATCTTCACCTCGCCCGGCGACCCCTTGTGATCCTGGTCGGTGGTGCCGATGAGGGTGAAGTCATTCTCGTAGGGGATGGCGAAAATGATGCGCCCGTCGGTGCCCTGGAAGAAATAGCACCGATCGTGTTCGTAGAGCTTGCGTGTGACGATATGCGACCCACGCACCAGCCGCACGCCCTCGGTGGAAGGCACGGAGGCCACGTCGCGGATGAACTCGCCAACCCAGGGACCGGCGGCATTCACCAGCATTTTCGCCTGATGGCTTTGCCGCACGCCATCGGCCTCGGTGGTGATTGTCCAGAGCGTACCGTCGCGCCGTGCTTCGACGACGCGGGTGCGGGTCATGATCGTGGCGCCACGCTCGGCGGCGTCACGGGCATTGAGGGAGACGAGTTTGGCGTCCTCGACCCAGCAATCGGAATACTCGTAGGCATGCCGGAAGCGCGGCTGCAGCGGCGTACCGGCCGGGTCGGTTGCAAGGTCAAGCGTCCGTGTGGCGGGCAGAATCTTGCGGCCCCCCAGAGTGTCGTAAAGGAAGAGACCGAGACGGATCAGCCAGGCCGGGCGTCGGCCCTTCATCCATGGCATCAGCAGACCGAGGAGCCGGCTCGTCGGGGTATCACCCTCGAAGCGCATGTCGGACGCATAGGGCAGGACGAAGCGCATGGGCCAACTGATATGCGGCATGGCGACCAGCAGGGTCTCGCGCTCCTCGAGCGCCTCGCGCACGAGGCGGAACTCGAAATACTCGAGATAGCGCAAGCCGCCATGGAAGAGCTTGGTGGAGGCTGACGAGGTGGCCTGCGCGAGGTCGCCCTGCTCTGCGAGGCAGACCGACAGCCCGCGGCCCACCGCGTCGCGCGCGATGGCGCAACCGTTGATGCCACCTCCGACGATGAACAGGTCGCTGATGGGCGAGGCCTCGGTGGACATGGGGCAGCTTCCTCTTGCTGGCGGGGCGATCACCACGCGCGCGATACCCACCGTCACTAGGCGGACGGCCCGTCATGGTCAAATGGAATGTTCGTTTGAAGCGCGATAATGCGCGCTTTAGGTCTAAACGAACTCAATTGCGTCGAATGATGCGCGCAAACGAAGCACAGATGTTGCATTGGCGGGGCTTTGCGCCTAGTGGCAAAAACGGCGTTCCGATGCGGATGCGCGTGGAGACGGAAGTGGCCCTCAGTCTGCGCCAGAGCGAAATCGTCGAGATCGCCCGTCGCGAGGGTCGCGTCGAGGTGGAGGATCTGGCGCGCCGGTTCGAGGTGACGCTGCAGACCATCCGCCGCGACCTGACTGAGCTCTCGGGCGCTGGCCAGTTGCAGCGGGTGCATGGTGGCGCGGTGCCAACGACGGGTGTCGCCAATCTCGGCTATGAGCAGCGCCGGCGCATGAACGAGGCGGCCAAGGCGGCGATTGCCCGGGCCTGCGCGGCGGCGATCCCCGACAATTCGTCGCTGATCCTCAACCTCGGGACGACGACAGAGGCGGTGGCCGAGGCATTGCTGAACCACCACAACCTCACCGTCGTCACCAATAACATGAATGTCGCCAACATCCTGCTCGGCAATCCGAGTTGCGAGATCGTGGTCACCGGCGGGGCACTGCGCCGGTCGGATGGCGGGCTGGTGGGCGACCTGACGACCGGCATCATCGAGCAGTTCAAGGTCGACTATGCTGTGATCGGCTGCTCGGCGCTCGACCTCGACGGCGACATCCTCGACTATGACCTCGCCGAAGTGCGGGTATCACGAGCGATTCTGGGCCGCGCTCGCCGCCGCTTCCTCGTGGCGGACCGCTCGAAGCTCGAGCGCACGGCGCCGGTGCGGCTTGGATCGCTCGGCGAGATCGACGCGCTCTTCACCGACCTGCCGCTGCCCGAGAGCCTGATGACCCGCTGTACCGAATGGGGCACCAAGGTAAATGTGGACGGCTATTTCGCCGGCTGAACCGGACGGAACGGCACAAACCAACCAAGGCCCTCACTGGTGCCGGCGAGCGGGCGGTATTCCGCCCCCACCCACCCCCGATATCCCGACCTGTCGAGGGCGGAGAAGACATAGCCGAAATTGATCTCCCCCGTGCCCGGCTCGTGCCGTCCGGGGTGATCGGCCACCTGCACATGCGCAATGCGCTCCTGCAGTCGGAGGAAGCCGGAGACCAGATCGCCCTGCACCACCTGCATGTGGTAGAAATCATATTGCAGCCAGAGGTTTGGGTGATCGACCAACGCCGCGATGCGCTCGAAATCGGCGCTCGAATTGACGAGATAACCCGGCATGTCGCGCGGATTGATCGGTTCGAGCAGCAACTGGATGCCGTTTTCGGCGAGCGCTGCGGCGGCAAGACGCAGATTGGCGACAAGCACCGTTTCCGCCTCGGCACGCGCGACACCCGCGGGAAGAATGCCCGCGAGGCAGTTGAGGCGGGTGCATTTGGTGGCCTGCGCATAGCGGATGGCGGTCGCAATGCTTTCGCGGAATTCCGCCTCGCGGCCGGGCAGGCCGGCAAGGCCGCGCTCACCACTTTGCCACAAGCCTGCCGGGAAGTTGAACAGCGCCTGAACGAGGCCATGCTGGGCGAGGAGCTCGACGATCAGGTCCGTCGGATGATCATAGGCGCCGACATATTCCACCGCCGCGAACCCGTCCGAGGCGGCCGCCGCGAAGCGATCGAGGAAATTGCGGTCGGGATAGAGCATGGAAAGATTGGCAGAAAAGCGCGGCATGGACTTATCCTCGTGGAGCAAAGCCACGCTATGGTGGCGCCGGTCCGAACTCCAGCCTTGCCGCGGCCGGACCGAACTCGAGAACACAGGGAGCCCCGCTTGGCCTTCACGCTGCGCCAGTTGCAGTATTTCGTTGCCGTCTGCGAAACCCAGACGATTTCGGGCGCGGCGCAGAACCTGTCGATCTCCCAATCGGCGGTGACCGACGCCATCAAGGAACTCGAAAGCGACCTCGGTCTGGCGCTCTTCGAACGGCACAGGCGCGGGCTGACGCTGACCAATCGCGGCCACCAGTTCTATCGCCACGCGCAGCGCATCCTCGCGAGCGTGTCGGACGCGCGGCGGGCCTTCTACGAGGAACCGAACGCGGTGGCCGGCACGTTGCACCTCGGTGTCACATCGCTGGTGGCGGGCTATGTGCTGTCCGACCTCCTCGGGCGCTATCGGCGCACTTACCCGCGGGTGGAGGTGACGGCACTCGAGGACAATGGCGATTATCTCGAGCACCTGCTGATCGGCGGCGAACTCGATGTCGCGGTGATGATCATGTCGAATGTGCGCGAGCGCGTGGCACTGCAGGCCGAGATCTTCGAGACGTCGCCCTACCGGCTGTGGCTGCCGCTCGGGCATCGGCTCGCGGCGATGGAAAGCATCGAGATTGGCGACATCGCCATGGACCCCTTGATCATGCTGACGGTCGACGAGACCGAGGAGAATACCGGACGGCTGCTGTCTGCATTCAACACGCGCCCGCATGTGGCGTTCCGCACGCGCTCGGTGGAGGCGGTGCGCAGCCTCGTGGCGACCGGAGCCGGGATCGCGATCCTGCCCGACCTGATCTACCGGCCCTGGTCACTGGAAGGTGATCGCATCGAAAGCCGCGACATCTCCGGCAGCCTGCCAGTGGTGCAGGTTGGCATGGTGTGGCGCAAGGGCTCGCAACTGTCGCAGGCCGCGCGCGACTTCATCGGGCTCGCCAAGGTCCCGCGCCAGCGGGACTGAGGGACAAGGCTCCTGATCCGTTCAGGCGGGGACTTCTCGGCCGGGTCACCCTCGCGCCTGGGGGAGGGCAGCGGACCCTCTTGCGTCAGCACCATGGAGACGCTGGGGTGGATATGCTCCGCGATCGGCACGGGAAGCTCAGCCCCACCCCCTGCCCGTAAAGGGGAGTGAGAGCCTACCGCGCGATCGTAACAGGGTTTTTTGCCTGCACCCACGGCCCTGACAGCGCGACTGGATCGAACGCGACAATGTGATATCGATTTTTCCGATGGCAGCCCTCGGAACAATGCGTTTGCCAGAAGATGGCAAGAAAATAAGCTCATTTTCCAGCCGCCTGCCATTTGGGCAGACGAGGTTGCCGAACGAGGGGTTTGGCAGCAAAACCAATCTTGGAGGGAATGTGCGATGAAGCGGATTATTCGGTCCACCGCGGCCCTGTTGATGTCTGGCCTTTCATGCGGGAGCGTCCTGGCGCAGGACATGCTGCAGTCGTTGGGAGCAGGCGAAGGCGAGGTCTCGATTGTTGCCTGGGCGGGCTATATCGAACGCGGCGAGACAGACAAGAACTTCGACTGGGTGACCAAGTTCGAAGCCGATACCGGCTGCAAGGTGAGCGTGAAGACCGCGGCCACCTCGGACGAAATGGTGGCGCTGATGAACGAGGGCGGCTTCGACCTCGTCACCGCCTCGGGCGATGCGTCGCTGCGGCTGATCGCCGGCAAGCGCGTACAGCCCATCAACACCGCGCTGATCCCGTCCTGGTCGACTATCGACCCGCGCCTCGAGAGCGCCCCCTGGCATACGGTGGACGGCGTCCATTATGGCACCCCCTATGTCTGGGGCGCCAATGTGCTGATGTACAATACCGAAGTGTTCAAGGACGCGCCGCCGACCAGCTGGAATGTGGTGTTCGAGGAAACCACCCTGCCCGACGGCAAGTCGAACAAGGGCCGCGTGCAGGCCTATGACGGCCCGATCTATGTGGCCGACGCCGCGCTCTACCTGATGACGCACAAGCCGGAACTCGGCATCACCGACCCCTATGCCCTCAACGAGGACCAGTACAAGGCCGCGCTCGACCTGCTGCGCGTACAGCGTACGCTGGTGGGCCGCTACTGGCACGATGCGTTCATACAGATGGATGACTTCAAGAACGAAGGCGTCGTCGCCTCCTCCTCCTGGCCGTTCATGGTCAATGTGCTGAAGGCCGAAGGCGCGCCCGTGGCATCGACCTTCCCGGCCGAAGGCACGACCGGCTGGGCCGACACCACCATGCTGCATGTCGATAGCCCGCACCCGAACTGCGCCTATATGTGGATGGAGCACTCGCTCTCGCCCAAGGTGCAGGGTGACGTTTCGGCCTGGTTCGGAACGGTGCCGTCGGTGCCGGCCGCCTGCAAGGGCAATGAACTGCTCGGTGATACCGGCTGCGCCACCAATGGCGCCGACGACTTCGAGAAGATCCGCTTCTGGCGGACCCCGACCACCAAGTGCGCGACGGGCGAATGCGTGCCCTATTACCGCTGGGTGTCGGACTATGTCGGCGTGATCGGCGGACGCTGATCCATCAGGGGGCGCGGCTGCGGTCGCGCCCCTCTTGCCTTCGGCGCACGGGGCGCCCCGCCCTGCCGCAGGACCAGTGAGAGGACCTCAGCACCGCAATGACCCAGGCCGTTTCGCTCAAGCAGGTCTCACGCCATTTCGGCACCGTGCGGGCCATAGACGATGTCGACCTCGAGGTGGCGCCTGGCGAGTTCTTTGCCATGCTCGGGCCATCGGGCTCGGGCAAGACGACATGCCTGAGGCTGATCGCCGGCTTCGAGCAGCCCAGTTCGGGGCACATTTCCATTTTCGGCGAAGCGGTGGAGGGCGTGCCGCCCTACAGGCGCAACGTCAATACCGTCTTCCAGGACTATGCGCTGTTTCCGCACATGAACGTGCGCGACAATGTCGCCTTCTCGCTGATGCTGCGCAAAGTGGAGCGCGCCGAGCGCTACCGCGCCGCCGAAGCCGCGCTCGAAATGGTGCGGCTGTCCGGTTATGGCGACCGCCGGCCGGGGCAGCTCTCGGGCGGACAGCGGCAGCGCGTGGCGCTCGCGCGCGCAATCGTCAACAAGCCCAGGGTGCTGCTGCTCGACGAGCCACTGGGCGCGCTCGACCTCAAGCTGCGCGAGCAGATGCAGGAGGAGCTCAAGGCCCTGCAGAAGCAGCTTGGCATCACCTTCATCTTCGTGACGCATGACCAGGGCGAGGCGCTGAGCATGGCGGACCGGGTCGCGGTGTTCAACACCGGCCGGATCATGCAGGTCGGCACGCCCGAAGACATCTACCGGCGGCCGAAGACCCGCTTCGTCGCCGACTTCGTCGGCTCTTCGAATGTACTGCCGCCCGGCTTTGTCGAGGCCCTGACGGGGACGCGCCGCTGGGCGAGCCTGAGGCCCGAAGCGGTAACTGTGACGCGGGCGGCGGACGCAATGGCCCATTTGCGCGGGACCATCGTTGCCCGCAGCTACATGGGATCGACTACCCGTCTCGGCATCGATCTCAATGGTCAGCGCCTGACGGCCGTGGTCGCGGCCTCCGATGAGCTGCCACAGGAGGGTGACGGCGTTGGCCTCACCTTCGCCAGCGAGGCGCTGCACTTCATGGAGAGCGAGGCGTGACGGCGCTTGCCGACATGAGTGGCGCCATCATGCCGAACCGGCGAGGCTGGCTGGGGGCGCTGTCGGACCATTTCTGGCGGCGGCCGGGACTGCTGATCTTCCTGATGCTGCTGCCGGCCATTCTGTGGCTGGGCATCGTCTATCTCGGTTCCCTGCTGGCTCTGCTGATCCAGAGCTTCTTTTCGATCGACGAATTCTCGGGGCTGATCAACCACGAGTTCACGCTCAAGACCTATGCCGAGCTTCTCAAGCCGCAGAACCTCGACATCATCGTGCGCACGGTGATGATGTCGGCGCTCGTGACCATCGCCTCGGCCATCATCGCCTTTCCCATCGCCTACATGGCGGCGCGCTACGCGCGGGGAAAGTGGAAGGCGCTGTTCTACCTCTCGATCATGCTGCCGCTCTGGGCCAGCTACCTGGTGAAGATCTATGCGTGGAAGCTGATCCTCGCCAAGGAGGGCATCCTCAACTGGCTGTTCGAACAACTGCACCTCACCTGGCTCCTCGAAGCATGGCTCGCCATCCCGGTGATCGGTGGAAACTCGCTGTCGATCAGCTATACCGGCACCTTCCTCGTTTTCCTCTATGTGTGGATGCCGTTCATGATCCTGCCGATCCAGGCGGCGATCGAACGCGTGCCGACCAACCTGCTCGATGCCTCGGCGGACCTGGGCGCAACGCCGCGCCAGACCTTCTGGAAGGTGATCTTCCCGCTGACCCTGCCGGGCGTGATTGCCGGCTCGATCTTCACCTTCTCGCTGACGCTGGGCGATTACATCATCCCGCAGATTGTCGGGAACTCGCAGTTCTTCATCGGACAGGCGGTCTACTCGCACCAGGGCACGGCCGGGAACATCCCCTTGGCCGCGGCCTTTACCGTGGTGCCCATCGTCATCATGGGGATCTATCTGTGGCTCGCCAAGCGCGCGGGGGCCTTCAATGCGCTCTAGGCGAGACAATGGTGACAAAGGCGCGCCGCTCGGGCTGAAGGTCGCGGCCTTTGCCGGGCTCACCTTCATGCTGGCGCCGCTGGCCCTGATCTTCCTTTATGCCTTTTCGACCGAGGACCGCACCTATCAATGGCCACCGCCGGGGCTGACGCTCGAGTGGTTCGCCGTAACCTGGGGGCGATCCGATGTCTGGGAGGCACTGACGCTTTCGGTGCAGGTTGCGGCAATCTCCACGGCCATTGCGCTGGTGCTGGGCACGCTGTGCGCCGCCGCCGTTTCGGGCACGAAATTCTTCGGGCGCGAAACCATCTCGCTGGTCGTCATCCTGCCGATCGCGCTGCCAGGCATCATCACCGGCATATCGCTGCGTTCGGCGTTCAACCTGATGGATATCCCGTTCTCGTTCTGGACGATCATCCTCGGACACTCAACGTTCTGTATCGTGGTGGTCTACAACAATGCCGTGGCGCGCTTCCGCCGGCTGCATGGATCGCTGATCGAAGCGGCGATGGACCTGGGCGCCGACAAGTTCCAGACCTTCCGCCATGTCATCTTGCCGAACCTCGGCACCGCGCTGCTCGCGGGCGGCATGCTGGCCTTCGCGCTCAGCTTCGACGAGGTGATCGTCACCACCTTCACCGCCGGGCAGCAGCAGACCCTGCCGATCTGGATGCTGGAAGAACTCATCCGGCCGCGCCAGCGGCCCGTCACCAATGTCGTGGCGATGGTGGTCATCATCGTCACCTTCCTGCCCATTCTCGCCGCCTTCTACCTGACACGCGGCGGAGAACAGACCACCGGCGGCATGGGCAAATAGTACTGGGAGAGAGACCATGGATATCGAGATGCTGATCGGGAGCCGCTTCGAGCTTGGCACCGAAACCGAGGAACAGGTGCTGAACCCGCGCTCGGGCGCGCTGATCAAGCCGGTTGCCGAGGCCAACCCGGCGCAGATCGATGCGGCGGTAGCGGCGGCGGAGAAGGCCTTCACGGCGTGGTCGCGCACCACGCCGCAGCAGCGCTCGAACTACCTTCTGAAAATCGCGCAGGCGATCGAGGACGAGGCCGACGCGTTTGCCGCGCTCGAGGCGCTGAATTGCGGCAAGCCGATCAATGCGGTGCGCAACGACGAAATCCCCGCCATCATCGATTGCTGGCGGTTCTTTGCTGGCGCGGTGCGCAATGTGCACGCCATGGCGGCCGGCGAATACCTGCCCGGCCATACCTCGATGATCCGCCGCGACCCGATCGGTATCGTCGCCTCGATCGCGCCTTGGAACTATCCGCTGATGATGATGGCGTGGAAGCTCGCGCCGGCGATTGCGGGCGGCAATTGCGTGGTGTTCAAGCCGTCGGAACAGACGCCGCTGACCGCGCTGAAGCTCGGCAAGCTGCTCGCCAATATCCTGCCCGAGGGGGTGGTGAATATCGTGCTCGGCCGCGGCGCGAGCGTGGGCAATGCGCTGATCAACCACCCGCGCGTCAACATGGTGTCGATCACCGGCGATATCTCGACCGGCAAAAAGGTGCTGGAAGCGGCCGCGAAATCGGTGAAGCGCACGCATCTCGAGCTCGGCGGCAAGGCGCCGGTGATCGTTTATGACGACGCCGACCTCGATGCCGTGGTCAACGGGCTCAGGACCTTCGGCTTCTACAATGCCGGGCAGGATTGCACGGCGGCCTGCCGCGTCTATGCCGGCCCGAAAATCCACGACAGGCTGGTGGCGGAGCTGAGCGCGGCGGTATCCACGCTGAAGTTCAACGAGACGGATGATGCGGTCAACGAGATCGGCCCACTGATTTCGCGGCGGCAGCGCGACCGGGTGGCGAGCTTCGTCGAGCGGGCGTCGGAACTGCCGCATATCGAGGTGACAACCGGCGGGCACGTCTCGGGCGACAAGGGCTTCTACTACGAGCCCACCGTGATCGCAGGCGCCTTGCAGACCGACGAGATCGTGCGGCGCGAAGTGTTCGGCCCGGTGGTGTCGGTAACGCGCTTCACCGACCCCGAGGACGCAATCGCCTGGGCCAATGACAGCGACTACGGCCTCGCCTCATCGGTGTGGACCAAGGATATCGACAAGGCCATGCAGACCTCGGCCCGGCTGCAATATGGCTGTACCTGGATCAATACACACTTCATGCTGGTCAACGAGATGCCGCATGGCGGCCTGAAGCAGTCGGGCTATGGCAAGGACATGTCGGTCTATGCGCTCGAGGATTATACCGCCGTGCGCCACATCATGATCAACCACGGGGGGTGAGGCGGACGCCCGCCCCTACTGGAAGCGCGAAATCGAGAATGCCTCGGCCCGCTCCTCGCGGCCGAGGATCAGCCCCGCCACCATGCGGGCGGTGACGGCGCTGAGGGTCAGCCCCAGATGCCCGTGCCCGAACGCGAAGGCGATGCGATTGTCGCGGGGGTGGAGCGAAATCACCGGCAGGGAATCCGGCGTCGAAGGCCGACGGCCCATCCATTCCGTGCCACCCTCCGGCAGCGACGGGACATAGCGGCGCATCTTCTCGCGCATGGCCCTGGCGCGGGCGAAGTTCGGCGACGTCTCGGGCCGGGCGAGTTCCACCGCGCCACCGACCCGCAAGCCATCGACCAGCGGCGTGGCGATGAAGCCGTGATCGGCAAAGCCGACCGGCAGCGGCAGGTTCCAGCCGAGATCGGTATAGGTGGTATTGTAGCCGCGCTCGGTTTCGAGCAGCACCTTGAGGCCGAGCTGGCGAACCAGCACGCGCGACCAGACCCCGGCGGCGACGACGACGCGATCATAGCGCTCGGACCCCGACGCGGTGGCGATATGGATGCCATCGCCGTGCTGTGTGACCTGCTGGACCTCGGACGCGATGCGGCGCCCACGCTCAACAGCAAAGGCCTGATGGGCGCGCAGGATGGCGAGTGGGTTGGCGGCCATCCAGTAGATCGGCTGGTGCAGGGCGGCGTGGAACGCGCCCTCGAGCTCGGGCACCAGCGTCCGCGCCTCGGCGGGCGAGAGCCGCACATAGTCGTAGCCCAGCGCCGCCTTCGCCAGCGCGGCCTCGTGCAGCGCCGAAGCGATCGAGGCCTCGCTGTCATGCAGCGAGACATATCCGGTCTGGCGCAGGTGCCCCTCGAGCCCGGCGATCCGCCCGACGGCGAAATGATCGGCAAGCGCGGTGGTCATCAGCTGCGTCAGCGCGGCGCGGGCATGCCGGCCATGTCCGGGTGTGGCATGGGCGAGGAAGCTCAGGAGCCAGGGCGTGAGGGCCGGAAGGTCTCCCCAGCGCAGCGTCAGCGGCCCGAGCGGATCCAGCAGCCATTTTGGCACGGCGGTGAGCACGCCGGGGCTGGCGATCGGCGCAATTTCGGGCAAGGCGATCAGCGATGCGTTGCCTGCGGAGGCGGGCAGCCCCTCGGGCTCGCGCTCATAGACGGTGACCTCGTGGCCGTCGCCGATGAGCCAGGTCGCGATGGATGACCCGATGATGCCACCGCCGACGATACCGACCTTGAGCATTACCTGTGCATTCCCTTGAGGCTGAGCCGCGCGCTGGTATCGCGGGCGATATAGCTTTGAATCTGCCGGACGATCTGCGCGGCATGGCCAGCGGCCAGGTCATCGGCCAGATCGGCATCCTGCGCGACAATGGCGGCGACGATCCCCTCGTGCTCATCGACATACTGCCGCGGCAGCTTGTCGTCGAAGGACTGGTAGTAGAGCCTCAGGATGCGGCGGCCTTCGTCGAGCAACCGCGAAAACAGCTGGGTGAAATAGACATTGCCGCCCGCCTCGGCGATGGCCACATGGAAATCGCGATTGGCCTGGATCATGGCGAGTGCCTCGCGCGCCTCGACGGCGGCGGCATAGGCGTCCTTGAAGCCGGAAATCCGCGTCAGGTCGTCCTCAGAGCGATGCACGGCCGCACCGCGCGTCGTGACCCGGTACATCAGCGTCAGCGCCTCGAAATAGACCGGCAGCCGGACGAAATCGATGGCCGATACGATGGTGTTGCGGTTGGGCAGCGTCGTCGCGAGACCCTCGGCCACCAGCCGCACCAGCGCCTCGCGGATGGGCGTGCGCGACATGTCGAACTGTTCGGAGAGTTGCACCTCGTCGAGCGGGCTGCCCGGCTCGAGGGTCAGGTCGAGAATGGCCTGTCGCACCCGCTCATAGACGGTTTGCGCTCCGGACCCGCGCACTCGCGCCGGGGCAATGGGCTTCAGTTCGGCCTTGGCAGTTCCGCTCGACATGTTCGCCCTCTCGACGTGGAGATGAAGCCCTAGCCTGCCAAAGGCCGCCGCTCAACGGCGCTGTTGCTGTCGCATGCAGCGTCGGTGCATGGACAACGGCACTGATACGGCAGACGGCATTTGTCGGCAACCTGTCGACAACGCGATTGACAGATTTCCTCACCCGCCGCGATAAGATGCGACCCGATCAAGGAGACCAAGGACCATGCGCTGGCGGAAGACCGTAACCCTGGTGGAGGCCCATGCCGAGGGCGAGGTGGGCCGGATCGTCACCGGCGGCGTCATCGACGTGCCGGGCGCGCGCATCGCCGACAAGCTGCGCTATTTGAACGAAACCGACGATTCCCTGCGCCGGTTTCTTGTATTCGAGCCGCGCGCCGCGGCGCAGATGAGCACCTGCCTGATCTTTCCGCCGACGGTTCCTGATGCCGATGTCGGTTTCATCATCCTGCAGGGCGACAAGGCGCACGCCATGTCGGGCTCGAACAGCATTTGTCTCACCACCGTGCTGCTCGAAACCGGCATGCTGGAGATGAAAGAGCCCGAAACCATTGTCCGCATCGACACCGCCTCGGGCGTGGTGACGGCGCGTGCCACCTGTCGCGACGGCAAGTGCGAGCGCGTGACGCTGACCATGAACCCCTCTTATGCACATGAGCTCGACGCCTGGGTCGATGTCGAAGGCTATGGCCGCATCAAGGTCGATATCGGCTATGGCGGCATCTTCTACGCGCTGATCGACCCCGCGCAGTTCGGCCTCGAAATCGTGCCCGAACAGGCGCGGAAGCTGGTGGCGGCGGGCTCGGCGGTGCATCGCGCCGTGAACAGGCAGATGAAGATCGCGCACCCCGAGATCGAGGCGATCAAGGGCATCAGCTACACCATGTTCGTCTCGCACAACGCAGCCGGGGAATTGAAGGGCGCGACCATCATGCCGCCCGGCCGCATCGACCGCTCGCCCTGCGGCACCGGCAATTCGGCGCGGCTGGCGGTGGCCGCGGCACGCGGGCTCGCCAAGCCCGGCGATGTGTTCACCGCCCGCTCGATCATCGATTCCACCTTTACCGTGACCCATGCCGGCGACGTGACGGTGGCCGGCAGGCCCGGAGTCCAGCCGATCATTTCGGGCCGGGGCTGGATCCACGGCATCCACCAGATCGGACACGATCCGAGCGACCCCTACCCGCATGGCTATGCAGTATCCGACACCTGGGGCGACGCATTCGACCTGATGAACTGAGGGGTAACCGGCAACGGCGCTGCCTGCAGCGATTGACCAGCAAGGCCTGCATAGCGCAGCCTGCGTGTCTATTTTCCGCTATAGCGCGCCGGCGCTGCGGCAGCCCGGCCCGTCGCTGGTCCTGTTTCCGGTGATGATGATCTCGAAGCGCATCGAACGCGGCGAAGATATCGATATCCACGACCTTCTGCGGCAGATAAAGTCCGGCATCGACGACGCTCGGCAGCAAATTCGCGCAGATGGACAGCGTCCGAACTGACGATCGGGCCTACTTCACCCCGAGACCGGCCGTGAGGCCGCCATCAATGCGATAGTCGGAGCCGGTGATGAACCCGGCGCGGTCGGAGACGAGGAAGCCGATGAGATCGGCCACTTCCTCGGGCTCGCCGATCCGCCCGATCGGGTGCGCGTCACCGAAGCGGCGGAACACCGCCGCGATATCGGCATCGGGCCCGTCGAAGGTGCGGGCGGCGAGTTCGAGGATAGGCGTGCGCACCGAGCCGGGGCTGACCGAATTCACGCGGATGCGTTCGCCGGCGAAATCGAGCGCCATGGCGCGGGTCAAGGCATGGATGGCGCCCTTCGATGCGACATAGGCGGCGACGCCAGACTGGCACGCATGGCCTTGCACGCTGGCGACATTGACGATGGCGCCCTTGCCGCTCCGCCGCATCAGCGGCACGCCGAAATGTGCGGTGAGGTGGATAGACCCGACATTGACGGCGAGACAGCGCATGAAGGTGGCAGGGTCGGTATCGACCGCATCGCCATAGGGGTGCACGGCGGCCGAGTTGACGATGATGTCGAGCCGCCCGAAGCGATCCTCGAGTTCGCCGAGCGCGGCCGCGACCTCGGCGGGCACCGAGACATCGGTCTGCCGCACCGTGATATCGGAACTGGCGGCCGCGAGCGCTGCATTCCCCGCGGGATCTATGCCGAGTGCCATGACACGGGCGCCACCCTCGGCGAGATGCAGGGCCGTTGCGCGTGCAATACCAGTCGTGCCCGTCACCAGCGCCACGCGGCCGTCGAAATCGCTCATCCTCGCTCCTCCTGGAAGGCGTTGGGCGCAGGGCGTGTGGTCTCGCACGTCACGAACCGGAAACCCGGCACCAGTTTTCAGGGACGCGCTTTCGCCTGCAAGTTCTTCCTGAAACAGGTTTCTATACGCTCGGGCGCGGGCGCGGAAGGCCGGATCAGCGCCGTGGGACCTCCCGCAGCCAGACCTGCATGGCGCCAGCGTCGCGATTGGCCCAGAGGTGATAGGGAATGGCGGTGAACTTGCGTGGCACCTGGCGCGGCGCCTGGGTCGCGTAGAGGGTGTCGCCCCAGCCTTCCGCATCGCTCGCGAGGCCCAGGCCCTCGATCAGCACGGCGCCACCGAGCAGATCCGGCGCGAAGCGGGCAGAGAGTTCGGCATCGGCGGGCAGCGCAAGCCGCTGCGGCGCGAGGCCATTGTCCACCTCTTCAAGGCAATAGACCACCGGCCCGCGCTTGAGCGCGACGCGGCCCGCGTCTTCCACCACCAGCGGATTGGCATGGAGCCGCTCGATGGGCATGGCGAAGTGCAAGCGCACCACGTCGCCCGCCTGCCAGAGCCGCTCGATGGTGAGATAGCCGTTCACCGGCTGCGCCGTCACGACCTCGCCATTGACGCTGACCTCGGCCCCATTGCACCAGCCTGGGATGCGGAGGTGCAGCTTGAAGGATGCGGGCGCTGCGGGGGAAACGGCAAGCGCGATATCGCCATCCCAGGGGTAGCGCGTCTCTTGCGACAGCGTCACCGGCACATCGCCGACCGAAATCTCCGCACGGTTTTCGCCATAGAGGTGCACAGCCAGTTCGCCGGGCCTGGTCGTATAGAAATAGCTGCCGAGCGAGGCGAGCAGCCGGGCGATATTGGTGGGGCAGCACGGGCAATAGTGCCATTTCCAGCGCCGGTGCTCGCCATGGCTTTCAAGCACGTTCTCATAGAAATAATGCTCGCCGTCGCGCGCAATGCCCGAGAGCGCGCCGTTGAACAGCACCAGTTCCACCGCGTCGGTATAGCGGCTATCGAGCGCGATCTGCGCCATGCGGTGGCCCCAGAACGCGAGGCCCACCGCGGCGCAGGTTTCGGCATAGGCGGTGAGGTTGGGCAGGTCGTAAGCGCGGGTGAAGCCCTCGTTCTGGTGCGCCGGCCCGAGCCCGCCGGTGACATAGAGCTGCCGCCCGGTGAGGTTGGCGAAGAGCCGCTTCGTCGCATCGAACAGGCTCAAATCGCCCGTCTCGACGGCGAGATCGCTCATGGCACTGAACAGGTACATGGCGCGCACCGCGTGGCCCACCACCTCGGTCTGCTCGCGGACGGGCATATGCGCCTGCGAATAGGCATAGGTCTTGAACACATAGGTTGCAGGATCGTCGCCGCGCCGCCGCGCTTCCTCGTCGTAATAGGAGGGCTGCTGGCCGCGCTCGGTGACGAAGTAATCCGCAAGCTTCAGGAAGCGCACTTCGCCGGTGACACGGTAGAGTTTCACCAGCGCGATCTCGATTTCCTCATGGGCGTCGTAACCGCGCAGCTTGCCCGGCTCGCGCCCGAAGGTCGCGTCGATATGGTCGACGAGCCTGATCATCACATCGAGGAAGCGCCGCTTGCCGGTCGCCTCGAAATAGGCGACGGCGCCCTCGAGCAGATGCCCCATCGAGTACATTTCATGCAGATCGCGCAGATTGCTCCAGCGCTTTTCGGGTTCGCGGCGGATGAACCAGGAATGGAGATAGCCATCCGCCATCTGCCCTTCGGCCAACTGCGCGACAATGGCGTCGATCTTCTCCTCGAGCTCCGGGTTGGGATGGGTCTTGAGCGTATAGCTCGCCGCCTCGATCCACTTGCCGAAATCGCTGTCGAAGAAATGCTGCATGGAGAGGCCCGACGGCTGGATCGGGCGCACCAGCGGCGCGGGCGGCGCCTTGAAGTTCAGCACTTCGAGAAAGCCTTCCTCGTCGAGCCGGCGATGCTGGCTCGGCACGGTGATGTTGCGCACCGTCTCGGTCCAGCTCTGCCAGAAGCCGCCGGCGAAGCTGACCTTCGCGTGGTCGACCGGCACGAAGCGGTCGAGGCGGGGTGGGTTCGAAAGCTCGGTCATTTGCGTATGGCCCGTTGGTTTACATCACCGCGCCGGCGGTGCGCCCGGACACATACTAGCGCTGCAGGTGGCGGAAAAGCACGCTGCGACCGCCCGTGAGAGGCCACGCCACCGGTGGAATCGGCGCCGTGTCGACCCGGGGGACACAGAAACCCGGCTGCGGCGCTGCGTATCTTGCCAGAATTTCCGCATGTCTTCGCTTGGCCATGCCGGGCAGAGCGATCAGGCGCCCGGCAGGGGACCAAGCTGTCGGGCGAAGCGCTCGACCATGGCGAGGCCGGTCGCAGTGGGGCGCATGGCCGGCGCGCGATCGTGCACCACCATCCCGGCGCGGGCGGCAAACAGCCGCTTGCCGTAGCACATCAGGTACTCGATGCCCTGCATGATGAACACGGCGGCGGGCAGCATGCGGGCGTAGTCCGCCTCGGCCCCTGCCTCGTCACCGGCCTGTGCTGCCGCCCAGGCCCGCACCGAGATATCGACGAGATCGGGCGCGAGCAGCATGCCGGCGCAGCCGATGCGGAAATTGTCGATGAGCTCGAGCCCGCCGCGCCCGTTGAACACCGGCAGGCGCCCATCGGTGCGCGCGATCAGCCCGGCAATATCGGTAACTGGCCCCTCGCCCTTGATGAGGCGGATATTGGGGTGGCGCTCGGTGAGCGTGCGGATCTCGTCGGCGTTGAGGCCGCGCCCGAGAAAGGCCGGCGCGTTCTGGATGGCGACCGGTATGCCAGCCGTATCCGCGACCCGCCCGAAGAAATCGAGATATTCCTGCGCTCCAAATGTTCCGACCGGAGGTGGCTGCAGGATGACCCAATCTGCGCCCGCCCGCTCCGCATACCGGACCTGGGCGACCTGCTCCGCCACTGACGTGCCGAAAATGGTGAAGCCGAGCGGCACGCGGCCGCCGACATCCTCGGCCATCCAGTCCATGAGCGCGAGCCGCTCGTCATGGGCGAGCTTGCTCACTTCGGTCGCAAGCCCAAGGGCCGCCATGCCGGCGACACCGGAGGCAAGGCAGAGCTCCACCTGCCGCCGCATCAGGGCGCGGTCGAGCCGCTCGTTCGTATCGAACAGCGCATAGGTGATGGCATGGATGCCCGTGAGCGCCGTGGCAGGATGGCGAGACATGGCGGACCTCAACCGATGCGGACGACAGTGCGGCCGCGCACCTTGCCGGCGAGCAGGTCGCCGACCATGCCCGGCACGTCGGCAAGCGCGATCTCGCTGGTGGTGGCGCGGAGTTTGTCCGGATCGAGATCGTGCGCCAGCCGCTGCCAGGCAACAAGCCGCTGCGCTTGCGGCGCGTTGACCGAATCGATGCCATGGAGCGTTACGCCGCGCAAAATGAAGGGCAGCACGCTGCCCGGCAGATCCAGCCCCTGCGCGAGGCCGCAGGCGGCAACGGCGCCGCCATAGCGGATCCCGGCGAGGACGTTGACCAGCGTATGGCTGCCGATCGAATCCACCGCGCCGGCCCAGCGCTCCTTGCCAAGCGGCTTGCCGGGCGCCGAGAGCGTCGTTCGATCGAGGATTTCGGCCGCGCCGAGGCCAGTGAGATAATCCGCCTGCTCAAGACGTCCGGTGGAGGCGATGACGCGATAGCCGAGCCCGGCGAGCAGCGCGATGGCGATGGAGCCGACCCCCCCATTGGCGCCGGTAACGAGCACATCGCCCGAGCCAGGGGTCATGCCGCTGCGCTCGAGCGCCAGTACCGACAGCATGGCGGTGTAGCCCGCCGTTCCGATAGCCATGGCATCGCGGGTCGAGAACGTCTCCGGCACTGGCACCAGCCAGCTCGCGGGCACGCGGGCCTCTTCGGCATAGCCACCATTGTGGGTCTGGCTGAGGCCCCAGCCATTCACCAGAACCCGGTCGCCGACCTTGTAGGCGGGGCTTTCCGATTGCGCGACGACGCCGGCGAAGTCGATGCCGCCAATCAGCGGCAGCTTCTGCATGATGCGGCTCTTGAAGCTGAGCGCCAGCGCATCCTTGTAGTTGACGGTCGACCACTCGATTCTGACGGTGACATCCCCTTCGGCGGGATCAAGGGCAACGTCCTTGATCCTCGAGACGAGCCCGTCGCCTTCGGCCTCGGTCAGCAATGCGCGCATCGTTCCTCCCCGGACACTGTCTTTTTTCGGTGAAGTCTATCCGAGGCTTGCAGGAAAGGAACCTGCCTTGCTAGCCTTTGTGAAAAGGAGAGCTGCGATGGGTCTGTCGGACGAGCAGCGCGCCCGCTATGCGCGCGACGGCTATCTTCAGGTCCGCGGGCTGTTCGGCCCCGAAGAGATCGCCGAAATCCGCGAAACCTTCATGCAGATGGCGAAGGACGGTCCGGTTTCGGGGCTTTCGGATATACCCAGGGCCCGCGAGGGCGCGCCGCCCGATAGTGCCGATCCGCTGCAGTTTTACCCGCGCATGATGCATCCGCATCGTCACATGGACAAGCCGGTAGGCCCGCTCGCCCGCCGCTACATGCTGGAGCCGCGGCTCGAACCGGTCCTGCGCGACCTGTTCGGCGAGGCGCCCTATGCGGCGCAGTCGATGTTCTATTTCAAGCCGCCCGGCGCGCGCGGGCAGGACCTGCACCAGGATAATTTCTACCTGAGGGTGAAGCCCGGCACCTGCCTTGCTGCCTGGGTGGCGGTGGACGATGCCGATGCCGGCAATGGTGGCATGATGTGCGTGCCGGAGACGGCGCGGCTCGACATCGCCTGCCCCGAAAAGGCCGACCCGGCGCTCTCCTTCACCACCGATCGCGTCGTGCCGCCCGCCGGCCTCACGCCCGAGATGATGGAACTGCGGGCAGGCGACGTGCTGTTTTTCAACGGCAGCGTCATCCACGGCTCGACGCCGAACACCAGCGCCGACCGCTTCCGCCGCTCGCTGATCTTCCACTACGTGCCCGAAAGCACGGTGGAACTGAGCCACTATTACCAGGCCATCGGCTTCGATGGCGAAACTCATGCCATCGCCGTCAACATGGATGGCGGGCCCTGCGGCGAGACGACCGCCCTCCCCGCCGGGCCGCATTGATCAGCCAAGGAGCGCTGTCAGGAAAACTTGCATGACTTTTCCGGTTCGACAGCGCGACCAAGCAAGGACTTAGCTGCGAAGCAGCCGCTCGCGGGTGAAGGCAACGGCGCGGGAAAGGCCCTCGCGCCCGACCTGATGGCCGATGCCGGGCTCGATCAGCACCTCGACCTTGGCACCGAGTGCGGTGAGGCGCGCCTCGGCATCTCCGGCTTCGGCGACGGGCATGACCCGGTCTGCGTCGCCATGGATGATGAGCACCGGTGTCTTGAGCGCGGGCGCGAGCGGCGTCGGTGTCGCGAGCCGTCCGGCGAAGGCAACTACACCCCCCAATGCCCAGCGTCCGCTCGCCATGGCGTCGAGCGCCATGATCGCGCCCTGCGAAAAGCCGAGCAGGATCACCGTGTCGAGCCTGTCGGCAAAGCCCGCCTCGGCGATGAGGCCGGCAAGCATCTCGTCGCGTGCCGCGCGCGCCGCGGCCACCCGTGCCGGCCTGTTCTGCGTTGTGACACCTGCGATCGAGAACCACTGCCGGCCCATGCCACCGCCATCGAAGGGCAGCGGCGCATCGGGGGTGGCAAAGGCGATGCCCGGCAATGCCGGCGCCATCGCATCCGCGAGGCCCGCCATGTCGGCGCCATTGGAGCCGACGCCATGCAGCAGGATGACGAGGCCCTTGCTGTCGGCGCCCATCAGATGATCTCGCGCCGTTCGGCAGGGGCCCAGCCGAGCGCCGGCCCCTTGGGCACGATGCCATTGGGGTTGAGCGTCTTGATGGAATAATACCCGGCCTTGATATGGTCGATACTGACGGTGTCGGCGATGCCGGGTACCGCGATCATCGCTTCGAGATAGGCGCTGAGTGCCCTGTAGTCGGCCAGCCGACGCAGGTTGCACTTGAAGATGCCGTGATAGGCCGCATCGAACCGCACCAGCGTGACGAAGAGCCGGATATCGGCTTCGGTCAGCATGTCCCCCAACAGGAACGGCACCTTGCCCGCCGCAAGCCGCGCCTCGAGGCTGTCGAGCATGGCGAACACTTCGGCAAAGGCCTCGTCATAGGCCTCCTGCGTGGTGGCGAACCCGGTGCGATAGACGCCATTATTGAGCCGCGGATAGATTTCGGCATTGAGCGCGTCGATTTCGGCGCGGAGCGGCTCGGGATAGAGGTCAGGCCCCGAAGCGAGGTTGCCGAACCCGGAATTGAGGATGCGCAGGATATCCGCGCTCTCGTTGTTGACGATGGTGCCGGTCTTCTTGTCCCACAGCACCGGCACGGTGGCGCGGCCGGTGAAGTGCGGATCGGCCTTGGTATAGATCTCGTGCATATAGGTCGCGCCAGTGACCGCGTCGTCGGTGGCGAGCGGATAGCCGCCGAAGGTCCAGCCTTGCTTTGTCAGCACCGGGTTGACGACGCTGACCGAGATGACCTCGTCGAGGCCCTTGAGCTTCCGCGCGATCAGCGTGCGGCAGGCCCAGGGGCAGATCAGCGCGACATAGAGGTGGTAGCGTGCGGCCTCGGCCATAAAGCCGCCGTCACCGGTCGGGCCGGCACCGCCATCGGCCGTGACATGGTGGCGAAAGCTCGATGTCTGCCGGACGAAGCCGCCCTTCTGGTCGGTCGCCTGCACCGGCTGCCAGTCCGATGTCCACTTGCCGTCAACCAGCATGCGTCGTCTCCTTGGGCTGAAGCGTCAGGCTCAGGTTCCACGGATCAACGAGGCTGAGGCTCCCGGAGTCCGCCGGCACTGCCTTGCCGGCCCGCCGCGCTACCGCCGCGATTTCGGGCGCATCGGCGCGCAGCACCACTTCGGCAAGCCCGGTCGCGCCCTCGGGCTTCGGCCCTGCCCCGCGCGAATTCCAGATATTGGTCGCCAGGTGATGGTGGTAGCCGCCGGAACTGTAGAAGCCTGCCGACGGCATTTGCGCGGTGGTCTGCATGCCAAGCGTGCCCGAATAGAAGGCAAGGGCCTCGGGAATGGCGCCCGTCTGCAGGTGCACATGCCCGACGACGCTGCCTTCGGGCACGCCGCGCCACTCGGCATTGGCGTCGGCGAGGAGCGCATCAAGATCGAGCGCCTCGGTCGCCATCACGACTTCCGAGCCATTCCAGCGCCAGCTGTCGCGCGGCCGGTCGGCATAGACTTCGATGCCGTTGCCTTCCGGGTCGGCGAGATAGATCGCCTCGCTGACGAGATGGTCCGACGCGCCCTGGATCCGGTGCCGCCCGATGGCCATGTGCCTCAGCCAATTGCCGAGTTCGGTGTGGGACGGCAGGAGGAACGCCGTGTGGAACAGCCCGGCGCCGCGCGGGTTGCGCAGTACCGCGGCCTTGTCGCCCCTGAGTTCGAGCAGCACCCGGCCATCGACGCCGAGTGTCGCCCCCTCGCCCTCGCGGGAGAGGGGGTGGAGCCCGATCACGTCGCGATAGAAATCTGCGACCTTGTCGAGATCGCGCACGACGAGGGCGACATGGCCGATTTCGATCGGCGCGTCACTGGTGGCCATTTCCTGCTCCCCTCGCTTCGTCACTCAGAGCCCGACGAAGGTCGGGGCGATGTCGGTGCCATGGCCGAGGTGGTAGCCAAGCGCGATGTTCAGCATGCCCAGCGCTTCGAGGTGGCGCGCATTGGCGAGCGGGCCCGACTTGATCACCTTGAACCCGGCCCGGGCGGTGACGGCCTCGACCTGGGCCACTGCTTCGGCATCGTCGCCCGCGAGGAAGACCGTCACCGGCTGTCCGGCGACCTTGCCGCCATTGGCGAGGATCGAGGCAAAGATGGTGTTGAAGCCCTTCACGACCTGCGCTTCGGGCGCGAGCTTCGCGATCTCTTCGGCGGCGCTGGTGGAAAAGCCGATGGTGATGCCAGAAAAATCCGGCTTCAGCGGATTGGTCATGTCGACAAGGATCTTGCCCTTGAAGCCATTGGCTGCGGCGATGGTTTCGGCGGCGGCATGGTAGGGCACGGCGAGCAGCACGATGTCGGCGGCGGCGGCGGCATCGGCGATGGACTGCACGCCATTGCCCGGATTGCGCGAGCCGATGACGACATGTTCGCCCGACGCGGCATAGAGGGCGGAAAGCGCCTTGGACATATGGCCCGAACCGATGATGGCGATGGTCATTTCAGTCTCCCTTGTGGCCCGTGACCCTCTGGTTCGACGGGCATGAATGCGGTGACACGCAGATGCGCCTCTTCCGATTGAAACACCATGGGAGCGAATGGCAGAAGATTTCTTCCGTTTTGGAATAAGTCGTGCCCTACCAGCCCTGATCCCAGGGTGGCGTGCCATGGAATCTCCCGACGAGAAAATCCACCATGACGCGCACCTTTGCGGCGAGGTGGCGACCTGCGGGGTAAACCGCCCAAAGGCCGAGTGGCTCGGCCTCATAGGCGGCAAGCACCGGCACCAGCGTGCCGGTACGGAGCCGCCCGCCCGCGACGAAGCTCGGACCCTGCACCAGCCCATGCCCGCCCTCTGCCGCGATGGAACAGGCCTCGCCATTCGCAAAGCGCAGGCGCGCATCGACCGGCACACTGACCCCGCCGGAAAACCGCCAGACTGCGCCGCCCGTGAGGTTGCCATCGAGGATGCAGGCGTGCCGCGCCACATCCGCGGGCACTTGCGGCGTGCCGGCGCGGGCGAGATAGCCGGGAGACGCGGTGGTGACGACGCGGATCGGGCAAAGCTTCCGAGCCACCAGATTGCTGTCACGCAGGGCGCCGATGCGGAGTGCGAGGTCAAACCCCTCGTCGACGAGATTGACGACGCGATCGGAGAACGACACGTCGAGCCGCATCAGCGGATAGAGCCCCGCGAACTCGGCAAACAGCGGTGCCAGCACCGCCGTGCCGAAGCTGATCGGCACCGAGACCGCGAGCCGTCCGGTGGGCGCGCTGGCGGCGCTGCGCACCGTCTGGTCGATATCGTCGAGCTGGTCGACAAGGGCGCGTATCTGTTCGGCATAGGCACGCCCGACCTCAGTGGCGGAGACAGAGCGCGTCGTGCGGTTGAGCAGGCGCACGCCGAGCAGCGCCTCGAGCCGGCTCAGCGCCTTCGACACCTGCCCAGTGCTGATCTTCAGCTTGTCGGCGGCGCCAGACAGCGAGCCCCGCTCGATGATGGCGAGGAAAATTCGGTCGCATGCCAGCCGATCCATCGATGCTCTCCCCCACCACACCCGCTCCGATGGTTTACCCGCCGCCACACGATGCGGAAACCCTTGCCGAACGGCCACGGCCCGGTCAGTTTGTGCCGCCTTGAAATTGCCGGCCGGCGCCGGTCCCATCCGCGCCAGCCCGCCATGGAGCTTTTGCCGTGACCAATGCCTTGCCCGAAGCCAATCCGCTGCTCGCCATTTGGGCTACGCCCTTCGAGACCCCGCCTTTTGGCGACATCGAGACCGGGCATTTCAAGCCCGCCTTCGCCGCGGCGCTCGCGATGCACCGCGCCGAGATCGCCACGATTGCCGGTAATGCCGAAGCCCCGAGCTTCGACAACACCATCGCGGCGATCGAACGTTCGGGCAAGCTGCTGAGCCGGGTGAGCATGGTGTTCGGACAGCTGACCTCGGCCGCCACCTCCGACGAGTTGCAGGCGGTGGAGCGCGACGTGACCGTGGATCTCGCCCGCCACTGGAACGAATTCTACCTCAACCCGGCGCTGTTCGAGCGTATCGACAGGCTGTTCGCCGCCCGCGACACGCTCGGCCTCGACCCCGAGGCGCTCCGGGTGCTCGAACGCTACCATCTCGATTTCGTCCGCGCGGGCGCAAAGCTCACCGCCGACGAGCGGGCGCGGTTCGGCGATATCGTCGAACGCCTCGCGACACTCGGCACGCAGTTCGGCCAGAACGTCCTCGCCGACGAGCAGGAGACGGTGTTCGCCCTCACCGAGGCGGAAGTCGCCGGCCTGCCGGATTTCGCCCGCGCCGCCGCCGCCGAAACCGCCCGCGACCGCAAGCTTAATGCCCCCTATGCCGTGACGCCGTCGCGCTCGAGCGTCGAGCCCGTGCTGCATTTCGCCACCGACCGCGCCGTGCGCGAGAAAGTCTGGCGCGCCTTCGTGAAGCGCGGCGCCAATGGCAACAAGAACGACAATTCGAAGCTTATCGAGGAGATCGTCAGGCTCCGCGCCGAGCAGGCGAAGCTGTTGGGCTATGAGAGCTATGCCGCCTACAAGCTGGCGGATTCGATGGCCGGCACGCCGAAAGCCGCCCGCGGCCTGCTGGAAGAAGTGTGGGCCGGTGGCCGCACGCGCGCCGAGGCCGACCGCGAGGCGCTGGCCGAACTCGCCCGCACCGAAGGGCAGTCCGCGCCGCTCGAAGCCTGGGACTGGCGCTATTTTGCCGAGAAGCTGCGGCTCGCCCGCCATGATTTCGACGAAAACGCGCTGAAGCCCTATCTGCAGCTCGACAAGGTGGTGGAAGCCGGCTTCTACGTCGCCGGGCGGCTGTTCGGGCTGAGCTTTTCACAGCGCGAGGATATCGCAGGCTACCACCCGGATGTGAAAGTCTGGGAGGTGAAGCGCGAGGGCCAGATCATCGGGCTGTTCTACTGCGATTTCTTCGCCCGGCCCGGCAAGCGCTCCGGCGCGTGGATGACGGCCTTCCGCGAACAGGCCAAGCTCGATGGCGAGCAACTGCCGCTGATCGTCAACACCTGCAATTTCAACAAGCCGCCCGCCGGCCAGCCGGCGCTCCTGTCGCTCGACGAGGGCCGCACCGTGTTCCACGAAATGGGCCACGGGCTGCATGGGCTCCTCTCCGACGTCACCTATCCGCGCATCGCGGGCACCAGTGTGGTGCGCGATTTCGTCGAGTTGCCGAGCCAGATCTACGAGCATTGGCTCGAACAGCCGCAGGTGCTCGAACGTTTCACGCACTATGAAACCGGCGCGCCGATCCCCGCCGAAATGCTGGAGCGGATGCACGCAGCCCGCACCGCCAATTCCGGCTTCGAGACGGTGGAATTCGTCTCCTCCGCCATTCTCGATATGGATTATCACTCGCAGCCCATGGCGGGCTCGGTGGCGGAATTCGAGGCTGAGGTGCTCGCAAGCATCGAGATGCCGCGCGAGATCGCGCTTCGGCACGCCAGCACGCATTTCCTGCACCTGTTCTCGGGCGATGGCTACGCGGCGGGCTATTACAGCTACCTGTGGAGCGAGGTGCTCGACGCCGATGGCTTCCGCGCCTTCGAGGAAAAAGGCGACCCCTTCGACCCCGAGACGGCCAAGCGCCTCTACGAGTTCATCTATTCGGCGGGCGGCAAGCGCGACTTCGCCGAGGCCTATCGGCTCTATCGTGGCCGCGACCCGGAAGTGGGCCCGCTGCTGGAGAACCGCGGGCTGGTGGGGGCTGCAGCGGCTTAGTGGAGCCCGCAGGCGAGTCCGGACGCCGCAGTCGGCGTCCCTCTCCTGCTTGCGGGGGAGGGTGCCCGAAGGGCGGGTGAGGGGGCACCTTGCGCTGAATTCCTCACGATATCAGTAGCGTAGCGCAAGCGGCACCCCCCACCCGGCGCTATGCGCCACCCTCCCCCGTAAACGGTGGAGGGTAGCCCGACTGGGGCGTCGGCGCGTTGCGCTGACTGATGGGTTACAACCGGACCGGCAGCCCGGTCAGCACGCTCTCATCGGCCGCAAGGCAGATTTTCAGCGAATTGACCGCATCATCCATGTGCCGCCCAAGGTCGATATCCTCGGTGATGGCGCGATGGACGAAATCCTGCTCGCGATTGCAGAGCGCCTGGTGGTCGGGCTCGCCCTGCATGTCGAGCCATTCGTCGGCGCGGGTGAGCTTGCCATCGGCATCGATTTCGCCGTGATGCACCAGAATCCGCGAGGTCTGCGTGTGGGCGTTGATATCGGCCGAGCCGACGCCCGCATCGCGCATGACGATCGACACCGCGCCGTTCTTCGAGATCACGTCCTTCACGAAATACGCCGTTTCCGACATCATCGGGCCCCAGCCGGCCTCGTACCAGCCGGCGCTGCCATCGTCGAACAGCACCTGGAAATGCCCGTAATTGTACATGCCCTGCGGCAGCCCCTGCTCGGCAAGGCGCACGCCCATGCCCCGCACTTCGACGGGCTTCGCGTCAGTGATCTGGCACATCACATCGACATAATGCACGCCGCAATCGACAATGGGCGAGGTGGTCTGCATGATCTGCCGATGGATGGCCCAGGCCGGCCCGCTCGACTGCTGGTTGAGGTTCATGCGGAACACGTAGGGGCCGCCGAGCTTCCGCGCCTCCTCGATCAGCCGCGTCCAGGACGGGTGATGGCGGAGGATATAGCCGACGACGAGCTTTTTGCCCGTCTCGCGGGCCTTGGCGACGACGCGCTCGGCATCGGCGGCATTGGCGGCGAGCGGCTTTTCGATGAACACATGCGCCCCCGATTCCATCGCGGCGATGGCCATTTCGGCATGGGTATCGGTATGGGTCGAAATCGACACGACGTCCGGCCTGAACTCGGCGAGCGCCGCGACGGAATCCTGCCGCAGCGGATATCCAGCGAGCGCCTCCGGCAGCCCTTTCGGTACCGAGCGGTTGACGAGCCCGACAATCTCGAAACCCGGATGCGTGTGGTAGGCGATAGCGTGACTGCGGCCCATCTGGCCGAGCCCGACGACAAGAACCTTTAGCTTGCTCATCCTATATCTCCTCAGGCCGGGCGGCGGCGTTCCTGCGCGATGCGGCGCGCGCCGAACGTCGCGAGCGCCACCGAATAGAGCGTCGGGTTGGTCGCCGTCATCGTGGGGATGACGCCATTGCCCGCCACATGCAGATTGTCGAAGCCCCAGACGCGGCTCGTCGGGTCGCAGACGCTGGTGCCATCGTCCGTTGCGCCCATCCGCACGCTGCCCTGGTAATGCAGCGAACTGCCGACCGGCAGCACGATGGTGGCAAAGCCCGGCGCCGGCCGCCCGATGATATCGGCGATCTGCCACGCAACCGCCTTAGCCTGTTGCTGCCGGACCCGATCCGCCTCGGATGGCCGCCACTTGATCGAAATGCCGGGGAGCCCAAGCCAATCGCGACGGCTGTCGTCGAACACCACGCGGTTCTCGGGGTCGAGATCGGCGGGGCAGAACACGCCCATGCCCACCGGCTGGCCGGTCATTTCTCCCGAACCCGGCATGGCGTGAAGGCTCGTGGGCGCGACGGTCACCGAAAACGGGAAGTCGTCGGTCGCCGGGATCCAGCTCATCGAGCGGAGCACGCCCTCGGCATGGAGCTCAGATATCTGCGAGATGAGATAGTGGTCGTTCAGATAGCGCCCGAGCGCGGCGGGGCGGATGCCCGAGGCATGGAGCAGCTGCGGCGTGTGCAGTGAATCGCCCGCCACCACCGCGGCGCCCACCGCAACCACGACGCTCTCCACCGCGCCCGGCTGGCCAAGCTCGACACCCGTCACCTTGCTGCCCGCATAGAGGATGCGGCGGCAGGCGGTATTGGCGAGAATCTGGAAGCCCTCTTCGGGCTCGTCCACCATCGGCCCGAGGATCACGTCGGTACCGTGGTAGCGGAGGCCATCGCCTTCGGGCGTCGCGGCGAGCGGCATGGGGGCCACCAGCCGATCGGGTGTCCGACCAGAGTTGAACACCGCGCCGAGCCGGGCGCGCAACGCAGCCGCCACCGGGTCACCGGCGCGCGGATCCGTGTTGGTGCCGAGCAACCACTCACCCACCCCGATCGCGGCCTCCATCTCGGCGGCAGCGATGAAGGGCACGCGCTCGCGCCGCGACGGCGTCGGCGTGCCGGTCGACCATTTCGTGCCCATGCCACCGACATTGGCTGCCGAGAACCCGGCGAACAGGCTCTCCTGCGGGTCGGCATCATTGGCGATGAACAGTCCGGAGCGCCGCAAGTACGAGGCATCGAAGCCCCCGGCGCGGCGGGCTTCCCACTCTTTTTCGGTGATGGGCGTCCGCGGCACGCGCTCACCACCCTGTGCCAGCACCTCGAGTGCGCCGCGCTCCTTGAGGTCGGCGATATTGTCGAGATGCGCGCCGGCTTTCGGCAGGATCTTCGGGCCAGCCTCGACCATCAGGATGCGGGCCTCCGGCCAGTCACGGCGAATGATGCGCGCATAGGCGGATCCCGTCGGGCCGCTGCCGACGATCACGACATCGGCCGAGAGAGGGGGCATGGCCATGGTCCGTTGAAAATGCTGGTATTCAATTGGTATCAATAGTTTGAATTGGCATGTAAAGCCATCCTCGCGCCGTAGAGTCGGTTTTCAAGCTGGAGCGCCTGCCATGCAACTCGGAGTGTCCTCCTACAGCTTCAAGCCGCTGCTCGCTTCGGGCGAACTCAGCGCTGAAGCAATGTTCGACTGGCTGCGGTCGAAAGCGGCGCGGCATATCGAGATCGCCGCGTTCAGTGTCGCACCTGGCGGCGCGGAGACCGGCTACGACCTGAGCGCCGACGACGCCATGCTGTGCCGTCTGCGGGCGGCAGCGTCCGCGACGGGCGTCGCGATTTCCGGCATCTGCCTCGGCGCGAGTTTCATCGGCGAGGACCGCGACCAGCAGGTCGATCTCGTGAAGCGCCATGTCGCGATGACCGCCGACCTGGGCGCGCGATTCCTGCGGCACGATGTCGTGCCATGGTCGCTCCGGCCCACCGACCCAATGCATGTCGAGCGCGAATTGCCCAGGATCATCGATACCTGCCGTGAGATCGCCGATTTCGCCGCCGGCTACGGAGTGACGACGAGCGTCGAGGACCACGGCTTCTTCATCAATGGCAGCGCGCGGATCAACCAGTTGATCGCTGCCGTCGACCGGCCGAATTTTCGTTTCACAGTGGATGTGGGCAATTTCGAATGTGTCGACGAGGATGGGCTGGTCGCAACCCGCGCCGCACTACCGCATGCAAGCTTCGTGCACATCAAGGATTTCTACAAGCGCCGCGCCGAGCCGGGCCCGGGCTGGCTCACGACTCTGGGCGGGCAGTTCATCCGCGGGTCGATCTTCGGCTATGGCGATCTGCCGACCGAGGCGATTGTCCGGGCGATCAAGGCCTCGGGTTATGACGGCTTCATCTCGCTTGAATACGAGGCCAACGAGCCAACGCTGTTCGGCATCGAGGCCGGCCTCAACGCCTTCCGCCGCATGTGGGAGGAGTGAGGGACGCGCGCCTCTTTCTTTCCCTCTCCCGCCTGCGGGAGAGGGTGGCGCGGAGCGCCGGGTGAGGGGTGCCACTTGCGCTAAGCCTTTGCCCTCTCGGTATAAATCAGTGCCCCTTGCACCCCCCACCCGCCCTGCGGGCACCCTCCCCCGTAAACGGTGGAGGGTCGCCAACTGAGAGCCCGGCAAGGTCGGCGCTCAACCAGGACCTCATCCTGAGCCTGTCGAAGGACGAGGTCCGGTCCGTCGGGAGAAGGCCCTGAGGCCTATGGCCGAGTGGCGTTCTCACGCCCCGGTAATAAGCTCCATCCGGCGGCGGATTTCAGCCAGCCGCATGCGGTCGCCGCCCAGCACTTCCGCCGAGGCCCAGCCGGAATAGCCGACGGCGCGCAGCGCGGCGTTGACCTCAGCCCAGTTGCAATCGCCATCGCCCAAATCGACATCGAAGCCCGTCCAGATGCCGGTCTCGTTCATCTTTGCGAGGCTGTATTCCTTGGCGTCGAGCTTGAGGATGCGCGGCCCCAGCGCCTCGATCCAATGCGCCGGGCGGCCATAGCGCAGGACATTGCCGACATCGAAATACCAGCCGACCAGCGGACTTTCGAAGCTGTCGATGAAGCGCGCCGCTTCGAGCGGGCTCAACAGGAAATTGTTCCAGACGTTTTCTATAGCGATCTTCACGCCGGTTTCGGCGGCGGTATCGAGCAGCGCCGCAACGCCCTCTCGCGCCAGATCCCAGGCGCGGGCATAGGAGGTGTTGGCATCCACCACGCCCGGCACCAGCAGCATGGTGGTCGCGCCATAGTCCCGTGCGTTTTCGAGCGCGACGCGGGATGCGGCGATCGATTGCTTCCGCACGTCCGGATCGGGCGAGGTCAAGGGCAGCGGCCAATGCGCCGAGTTGATCACGCCCGGAATCTCGAGGCCGCTCTTTTCGCGTGCCCGCAGAACCTGGTCGCGGTCGAATTCGTTCGGCGCATCGAGCTCGACGCCATCGAAGCCGAGATCACGGAGCAGCTGGAACTTTTCGCCGAGCGACAGCGCAGGCTCCTCGACCATGCTGTACTTGAGGCCGACGCGGCTGATCGGGCGGGCGGGCGTGGTCATGTGGGGTCTCGATAAAAAAGGGCGGAAAGCGCAATGCGGGCCGCATCCTTCGACAGGCTCTGGATGAGGTCAAACCAAATATCGGCGGCTGTGAGCGGATTTAGCTCCTCAAGCCCGGCGCTTCCTGCCCGGTGCTGATGACATATTCCGTATAGCCGCCGCCGAATGTGTGGATGCCCTCGGGCGTCAGCTCCAGCACACGGTTGGAGAGCGCCGCGAGGAAATGCCGGTCGTGCGAGACGAACAGCATGGTGCCCTCGTACTGCGCGAGCGCGGCGATCAGCATCTGCTTGGTGGCGATATCGAGATGGTTGGTGGGCTCGTCGAGGACGAGCAGGTTCGGCGGATCGAACAGCAAGAGCGCCATCACCAGCCGTGCCTTTTCGCCACCCGACAGCACCCGGCACTTCTTCTCGATCTCGTCGCCCGAAAACCCGAAACACCCGGCGAGCGCCCGGAGCGGCGCCTGCCCCGCCTGCGGGAAGCTGTCCTGCAGGGTTTCGAACACCGTGCGGTCGCCATCGAGCAGATCCATGGCGTGCTGGGCGAAATAGCCCAGCTTGACGCTCGGGCCGCGCGCGACAGTGCCTTCGTCGGGCTCGGCGGCACCGGCGACGAGCTTCAGCAACGTCGATTTCCCCGCGCCATTGACGCCCATGATGCACCAGCGCTCCTGCCGGCGGATGTGGAAATCGAAGCCATCATAGATCGAACGGCTGCCATAGCGCTTTGCCACCTGCTTCAGCATCACCACATCCTCGCCCGAGCGCGGCGCCGGGCGGAACTCGAAGGCGATGGTCTGGCGCCGCTTGGGCGGCTCGACGCGGTCGATCTTGTCGAGCTTTTTCACCCGGCTCTGCACCTGCGCGGCATGGCTGGCGCGCGCCTTGAAGCGCTCGATGAAGGCGATCTCTTTCGCCAGCATCGCCTGCTGGCGCTCGAACTGCGCCTGCTGCTGCTTGTCGGCCAAGGTCCGCTGCCCGGTGTAGAAATCATAGTCGCCAGTGTACGAGGTGAGCGACCCGCCATCGATCTCGACGATCTTGTTGACGATGCGGTTGAGGAACTCGCGGTCATGCGAGGTCATCAGGATGGCGCCCGAATAGCCCTTGAGGAAGGCCTCGAGCCAGATCAGGCTTTCGATATCGAGATGGTTGGAGGGTTCGTCGAGCAGCAGCACGTCGGGCGCCATGAGTAGAATACGGGCAAGCGCCACACGCATTTTCCACCCGCCCGAGAGCGCGCCGACATCGCCATCCACCATTTCGGGCGAAAACCCCAGGCCCGCCAGCACTTCGCGCGCACGGCCATCGAGCGAATAGCCGTCGAGTTCCTGGAAACGCCCCTGCACCTCGCCATAGCGGGTGATGATCTCGTCCATGCGGTCGGCCTGATCCGGATCGGCCATCGCCGCTTCCAGAACCGCCATTTCGGCCATCAGCTCGCTGACCGGCCCTGCCCCATCCATCACCTCGGCGACGACCGGACGGCCCGACATTTCGCCGACATCCTGGCTGAAATAGCCAATCGACACGCCCTTATCGACGGCCACCTGACCCTCGTCGGGCAGTTCCTCGCCGATGATCATGCGGAACAATGTCGTCTTGCCCGCGCCATTCGGCCCCACCAGCCCGACCTTCTCGCCCTTGAGCAGCGAAGCCGAGGCCTCGATGAAGATGATCTGCTTGCCGTTCTGCTTCGAGATGTTTTCGAGCCGGATCATGAGGAGGTCCATGGCCGGCGCCGATATCGGGCAGCGCGGCAAAAAGAGCGGAACGGGACGGGCCCGGATGGCGTCGGCGGGCGGAAAACGCCGCGATCTGCGGGCTATCTACCGGCTCACGCCCATATCAGCAAGCGCCACCCATGCGGACCTGCCTTACCCGCAGCGCGCGAGGACCCGCTTGATGGCCGAGGCCGAGCCCTGGGCTCCGAAGCGGTTGGTGTCGTAGACCTCGAGCGCGCCCTTCTGATTGCGGTGCACGAAGGCGACACTCATCGCCTGTTTCGCGCCCTGCGCGATGCGCGCCCATTGCTGCGCCACCGGCCCGCGCACGATCATCGAACTGCCATCGGAATGGATCAGCGGCATGTCCTGCGCGAAGCTGGTCCCTGCCGCGCTGCCGATCTTCGCGCCTTCCTTGGCATCGGGTAAAATCGCGATGTTCATCGCCTGCGCGCCAGAGACAGCCCGCTCCGGCGAGCGTACCCAGAACCCCATGGCAAGATCGCCGCCGCGACAGGCGAACTGGAACTGCGCCGCGCCATTGTCGACATAGGCGATCGGCACCTGCGCGTCTTCGAAATGCCAGGTCTCGCCGGCTGCGGCCGTCGGCATCAACAGGATGAGCGGCGCGAGCAGCTGCTTCAGCATCGGGGAGAGCCTCCTGGGGAATCACGGCGCGGGCGAAATCAACCTTACGCCGGGCAAGCCTGTCGGAAAAATGGCCGCTTCCGTCAATTCCCGAAGCGGCGCCCCGCCTCGATGGCGAGGCCGAGCCCGACGCTGCCGAAGGCATCGGTTGCCACCCGCCGCGCCGCCGGGAACAGCTCGCTCAGCACCTCGGACACAGCCGGCACCCGGGTTGTGCCGCCGGTCACGATCAGCGTATCGACGGCATCGGCACCGATCCCCGCGCGCTTGAGCGTCTCATGCGCGGCATCCGCGATCTTTCGCGCCGCGCCAGCAATGGCCGCATCGAGATCGTCGCGGCTGACCGGCGCATCGAGTGCGACATCGTCGGCATGAAAGCTGAAGCGCGCCACATCGGCATCGCTGAGCGCGATCTTTACATCCTCGACCCGCGCGGCGAGCGCATGACCGAGCCGGCCCTCGACAATGGCGATTAGCTTCTCGATCCGTTTCGGATCGGCCGCTTCCTTGTGGGTCGAGGTGAGTTCGGCCATGACTGGCGCGCCATAGAGCCGGTTGATGCGGTGCCAGGTGGCGAGATCGACATAGGGCGAGGACGGCACCGGCCGCTTGCCGTCGGCGGTGAGCGTGCCATAGCCCAATAGCGGCATCACCTTGCGCAGCGACAGGAGACGGTCGAGATCGGTGCCGCCCACATGCACGCCGCCGGTCGAGAGGATATCCGCCTTGCGGTCGGCACTGCGGGCGCGCTCGGGCGACAGCCGGATCACGGTGAAGTCGGATGTGCCCCCGCCGATATCGGCGACGATACCAATCTCCTCGCGGGTGACGTTCTGCTCGTAATCGAGCGCGGCCGCGATCGGCTCGAACTGGAAGGCGATGTCGTGATAGCCGGCCTGCCGCAGCGCCGCTTCCAGCTGGCCTTGCGCCACCCTGTCGGCCGCGTCGTCATCATCGACAAAGCGCACCGGGCGCCCGCAGACCAGCCGGTCGATTTCGTGGCCGAGATCCGCCTCGGCCCGCGCCTTCACCTCGGCGATGAAGGTCGCGACAATATCGCCGAAGCCGAGCAGCCGGCGCTTCACCCGCGTCGTATCGTTGAACAGCGAAGTACCGAGCACGCTCTTGATGGCGCGCAACAGCCGCCCATCCGCGCCCTCGACATAGGTGCGCATGGCGTCGCGCCCGAAGCGCGTTTCATCGGTATCGAAGGAATAGAACAGCGCCGTGGGGATCGTCGGCTGGCCGCTTTCGAGCGGCACGAGGCGCGGCGGCTGATTGCCGGTGCTGATGGCGAGGGTGGAGTTGGACGTGCCGAAATCCATGCCGCAGGCGGGGCGGGCCATGACTGCCTCCATGATCGCGTGGGGTGGCAGCCTCAGGCCGGCCGGGGAGGCGGGTCTTTATCGAGCCCGCGCCCGGCTGGCAAGGGGCGAGGCGGAAGACCCGCCCCGCGCCGGTTTCAGTGACAGCGCCACGGCGCTTGGGTCATTTCACAGTCTGGTTGCAACGCTGAAATGCCCTAAGCCTCTGTTTTGTCGCGCCTCCGAGGCGGAAAAGTCATGCAACTCCTCCTGATGGCGCTTTAGTGGCGCGCGGCGGCCTGTGCGACGGTCACCGACAATTGCCGGTGCATCCGCCGGATCTGGCGAGGGCCGAGGGTCCGGTCGCCGACCCGGAGCATGGCGCCCCTCAGGCTGACGGGAGCGGCATGCTCCATGGCGAAACGGACGGCCTTGGCGGCAGTGGAGAAGCGACGCGGCCCTTGGGCTTTCGCGGTCGCGATATTGCTGCCCAGGAAGAGTTCGCCTGGGTGGCTCATGAGATTGGTCTTCATGGTATCTTTTTCTGGCGGTCTTGTCGCCGCGGTTCAGCGATCGGCCTCTGGCCGTCGCAGGGGGTATGTGGCGCTCTCGTAGAGCGCGCGTATGGCCTTGCCCTCGTAACGCTCGTCGCCACTCTCGATGCTGACACCTGTCAGCCCGATCAGCGGAACTTCCTCGATGGCATATTGCACGGCCTCGGCCAGCGATCCGAACTTGCGGAACTGGACCGGGCCGGTGCGGCGCTTCGAGCGATGCACATAGACATCGGCGGGAACCGAGAATTGCGGGGCGGCCGTCACCGGCGCGAAATGGCGATGGTGAACAAGGCTTCGGCTTTGTCGTTGCCCGGTGCCGCCGCATCGCTGAGCGCGAGATCACCCTCGGCGACGACGCGGTCATAGGCTTCCGCGACCGAACGGACGCGGTAGAGCAACGGGCCACGATCATGCGGCATGCAGGTGAGGATCTCGCTCAGACCGGCGAGGCGGTTGGAGCGGCCGATATCCGGCCGCACGTCGACCATCTGGCCGACCTTGTACTTGTGCTGCATCAAAACTCTCCGCAGTGAAGGCAAGGGCAGCTCGGGCCGCCCCTGCCGATTCATCATGCGGCGCGAATATTCACCGCGGACTCACGGCCGTCACGGCCGCGTTCCATGTCGAAGCTGATGCGCTGGCCATCGGCCAGGCCGGTCATGCCGGAGCGCTCGAGCGCCGAAACGTGGACGAATGCGTCCTTGCCGCCCTCATCGGGGGTCACGAAGCCGAAACCCTTGGAGGAATTATAGAACTTTACGGTGCCGATGGTCATGTGACTGGCGCCTTTCTCTCTGTTGCGCGAACCCATAGGTGCGAGCGATCTTCCCCGGAGCGACATGCGCCGGAGCTACAACAATTTTCGCGAAGTGAGAGGGAAAGCCAAATGGTCCCGAGGGACCAGGTCAGGTTGCCGTCAGAAGGCAAAAACGTATCATGCGTCTATCTGCGCTTAATGTGGCGGGGTCAAGGCAATTCGGCGCGCGATGGTGAATGAGGCTGAGGCTGCGGCCAACCTTCGCCGGTACCGGTGGCGCCTGAGTCGCGCCCGATGCAGCGGTTCGCCATAGGGCTAGTGGTTCTGGGTCGTGTGGCACGCAAAACCTCGCCACTTGTTCTTGTTATGTTCTTGGGTGTAGGAATCGTCGCGGAATCGCAGGAGGCCCGAATGTCCATCGCCATACCCCCCAACCGTTCCGAAGTGATCCGCCAGATGGCGAGCAGGGGCATGAGCCCCGAGGATATCCGCGCGCGCACCGGCTGGCCGATGGGCAATATCCGAGCCGCTCTGCAGAAGGCGCCCAAGGACAAGCCGAAGTCGCGCCGCGTGTGACGTGCGCCACAGGAAAATCCCCCGCTGGGTACCCAGGACCGCGATGCCCGTTCCCTATGACAAGCAGAAGCCCGCGAACCGCTATACCCTCGAGGAAGCCGCGCGCTACCGCAACCTGGTGCAGCACGAATGCGTGAACTGCCAGCGGCGGGTGATCTTCCTGCCTTTGGACCTGATCGAACTGTTCGGGCCCGACGCGGACGCCTATGCCCGGCATTGGGCCTGCAGCACCTGTGGCGCCATCGACCACGTGCGGGTGACCCTCAGGACACCCCAGACCGAGGACGTGGCGCGGCTCACCGTCCGGCGGCTCGACCGGATCAAGCAGGTGCCCGTCTGGCGCGACGAGGTGATGGAATTCGATACGACAAGGCCCGTGGCGCAGCGACGTCCGTCCAAGGGCGGTTGAGTGGCGCGACGTCGACGCCGTGCGAAACAGCGCCGGCACTGGCCCCTCCTGCCCCCAGAAAACACAAAAGGCGCCCCGCTGGAGCGCCTCGTGTCAGAAAGCCGGCAAGAGCCTGAGCCGGGGAATTGGTGGAGCCAATCGGAATCGAACCGACGACCTCTTGAATGCCATTCAAGCGCTCTCCCAACTGAGCTATGGCCCCATCCAGGCTCAGCCCGAAAGCCAAAATCCATTCCGGTTGCGGGACTTAGCGTCCCGCTTTGGGATGCGCTCCGGCGGGGTTCCGTCGAAGCGCGGTGCCTTCTACCCATGGGCCCCATGCGATGCAAGAGGCTTTTTGGGGCGAGAGCCTTTTTTAGGCCCTGCGATTATCTCTCGTCGCCCGCGCCCACGTCGAAGTCGAGGTCTTCATCCTCGTCCTCGTCTTCCTCGAGGAACACGTCGGCATCGTCGTCGCCCAGATCCTCGACATCCTCGACGTCTTCGACATCGGGGATTTCCTCGCCTTCAACTCCGGCTTCCTCGGCATCCGCGTCCTCGAGGGAGACGATTTCGGGAGCGCCGGGTTCGACCACTTCCTCGACTTCGACTTCTTCGTCTTCGTCATCCTCGTCGCGCTCGGGTGCCGCCTTGGCACGCACGACGTTCTGATCGAAATAGGAACGCGGATAGGACTTGCCGGTATAGGGCGAGACGATCGGATCCTTGTTCAGATCGTAGAACTTCTTGCCGGTATCGGGGTCTTCCCGCTTTGTACCGCGGTCTTCCTTGGCCAATTGCTTCCTCGCCATAGAAACGCGGGGCCTCCCGCTAAGAGTGGTCCGGTTAGGGCCTATGCCGCGCCCTGTCAAATCCAAAATGCGGCCGCACCCCGAACGCGGCTTGGGATTGCACGGGCCCGGAGGCTGGCGAGGCCTCCCGGCACCATGGTACTAGCCCCCACCGGACCTGTCGTCTCGCCCATGGAAAGCGGAGCCAAACCATGATCATCGCAGTGGATGGCCCGGCCGCATCGGGCAAGGGCACCCTCGCGTCGGGCCTCGCGCGGCACTATGGCCTCGCCCATCTCGATACGGGGCTGCTCTATCGCGCCGTCGGCCTTGCCGTCGCTGGGCAGGAAGACCATCCCGAGTTCGAGACGAAGGCCATCGCGGCGGCTCAGGCGCTCGAACCCGGGCATCTGGGCGATGTGGCGAAGCTCACCACTGCCGAAGCCGGCAGCCTCGCGAGCAAGGTGGCGGTGATCGGCGAGGTGCGCGCGCTCCTCCGCCAATACCAGCGCGATTTCGCCAGCCAGCCCAGGGGCGCCGTGCTCGATGGCCGCGACATCGGCACGGTGATCTGCCCCGATGCCGAGGTGAAACTCTTCATCAAGGCCGATAGCAAGGCCCGCATGGAGCGCCGCGCCCGCCAGCTCGAGGGACGCGGTCTCGTCGTCGACCGCTATGCGCTCTACCACCAGATCGAGGAGCGCGACGCGCGCGACATGGCCAACCCCAATGGCGGCTTCTACCCCGCGGCAGATGCCCACTTGCTGGATACGACGCTTCTCGATATAGAGGCCGCACTTCGCGCCGCCATCGGTATTGTCGATGGGGTCATGGCCCGCCGGGTGGAGCGCTGAGCGCTCCCAAATCCAACCCGCGGCACCCAGCCCCCGGCATGTCAAAGCCTGGCCCGCGAAAAGACGACCCTGAAATCATGATCACGAGCGGATCGCGCACCGGATTCCTCATGGGAATATCCGCCGGATCATTCACACAAGCCGCCGGGCGTAGCTGGAGAATACATTGGCAGCTCAGTCTGTTATCAAGGAAGACTTTGAAGCCCTCCTGATGGACTCGTTCATGGAGAACGAGCCGCTGGAAGGTACCGTCGTCAAGGGTCGCGTCGTCGCGATCGAGAAGGACCTCGCGATCATCGATGTCGGTCTGAAGACCGAAGGCCGCATCGCGCTGAAGGAATTCGGCCAGGCCGGCCGTGACGGCACCATCAAGGTGGGCTCCGAGGTCGAGGTCTATGTCGACCGCGTCGAGAACGCCATGGGCGAGGCCGTCCTCTCCCGCGAGAAGGCACGCCGCGAAGAGAGCTGGGTCAAGCTCGAAGAGATGTACAACGCCAACCAGCGCGTCGAAGGCGTCATCTTCAACCAGGTCAAGGGTGGTTTCACCGTCGATCTCGAAGGTGCCGTGGCCTTCCTGCCGCGCTCGCAGGTGGATATCCGCCCGATCCGCGACATCGGCCCGCTGATGAACGTGCCGCAGCCCTTCCAGATCCTGAAGATGGACAAGCGTCGCGGCAATATCGTCGTGTCGCGTCGCGCCATCCTCGAGGAAAGCCGCGCCGAGCAGCGGTCCGAAATCGTCCAGCAGCTCGAAGAGGGCCAGGTTGTCGACGGCGTGGTCAAGAACATCACCGACTATGGTGCGTTCGTTGACCTCGGCGGTATCGACGGCCTGCTGCACGTCACCGATATCGCGTGGCGCCGCGTCAACCATCCGTCCGAAGTGCTGTCGATCGGCGAGACCATCAAGGTCCAGATCGTCCGCATCAACCACGAGAGCCACCGCATCAGCCTCGGCATGAAGCAGTTGCAGGCCGACCCGTGGGATGGCATTGCCGCCAAGTACCCGGTTGGTGCCAAGTTCACCGGCCGCGTGACCAACATCACCGACTACGGCGCATTCGTGGAACTGGAGCCGGGCATCGAAGGCCTGATCCACGTCTCCGAGATGAGCTGGACCAAGAAGAACGTCCACCCGGGCAAGATCGTCTCCACCTCGCAGGAAGTGGAAGTCATGGTGCTCGAGGTCGATCCCGACAAGCGCCGCATCTCGCTGGGCCTCAAGCAGACCCTCGCGAACCCGTGGGAAGTGTTCGCCGACAAGTACCCGGTGGGTGCAACGGTCGAAGGCGAAGTCAAGAACAAGACCGAGTTCGGCCTGTTCATCGGCCTCGATGGCGACGTGGACGGCATGGTGCACCTCTCCGACCTCGACTGGCAGAAGCCGGGCGAGCAGGCGCTCGAAGAGTATAACCGTGGCGACATGGTCAAGGCCAAGGTGCTCGACGTCGATGTCGAGAAGGAGCGCATCTCGCTTGGTATCAAGCAGCTCGCCACCGACACCGCCGAGGCTGCTCCGGGCGATGGCATCCGCAAGAATGCCGTGGTGACCGGTACCGTGACCGAGGTCAACGAAGGCGGCATCGAAGTCCGTATCTCCGATACCGACATTTCGGCCTTCATCCGTCGCGCCGACCTGTCGCGTGACCGCAACGACCAGCGCCCGGAGCGTTTCTCCAAGGGCGAGAAGGTCGACGCGCGCGTCACCCAGTACGACCGCAAGACCGGCCGCATCCAGCTTTCGATCAAGGCGCTGGAAATCGCCGAGGAAAAGGAAGCCGTGGCCGCCTATGGTTCGTCGGACTCGGGCGCGTCGCTCGGCGACATCCTCGGCGCTGCCCTCAAGGGCCGCGGCGAGAACTGATAGCGACGGCCGGCCCCCTTGCGGGTCCGGCCCTTGCCTTTTTTCGGGGCCCGCGCGACATGTGCGGGCCCCGTTCGTTTGTGAAGCCGATCACGCCATGATGATCACCGACATCGAGGATTTCTTCACGCTTGGCTGCGGCCGATGCGATCGCTTCGCCACCCCCGACTGTTCGACGCGCTTCTGGATCGACGGCCTCACCGCGCTCCGCGCCATCTGCCGCGAGACCGGTCTCGTCGAAACCGTGAAATGGGCGCATCCCTGCTACATGCATTCGGGGCGCAACATCGCCATCTTCGGTGCCCTCCGCGGCGACTTCCGGCTGAGCTTCATGAATGCAGCGCTCCTCAAGGATCCCGAGGGCGTGCTGGAGCGGCAGGGGCCCAACACGCTGCACCCCGACATGATCCGCTTCACGGACAATGCCGCGCCCGCCGCCATGGCCGGAACGATACGCGCCTATCTGAGGGAGGCCATGTCCTATGCCGAGGCGGGAATCCTGCCCGAGCGCATCGAACGCGTGCTCGACATGCCCGATGAGCTCGTCGATGCGCTCGACAATGATCCCGAACTGGCCGAGGCCTTCCACGCGCTGACGCCGGGCCGGCAGAAGAGCTATCTGTTCAACCTCAACGCCGCCAAGGCATCCGCGACACGGATCACGCGCATCGAGAAGTTCCGCCCGCATATCCTCGCGGGCAAGGGAGCGCTTGAACGATAACCGGACCCATGCCATGGCAGGCGCTGGCTCTCGCCCCGTGCCGGCCGGCCCCGCAGGGCCTCTGGCGATGATCGGGCCTCCATGTGGATGGATCTTTGGGAATGAACCTGAGCGGCGTCACCTGGCGCGCCCTGACCGGCTATGACCTGCCGGCGGTCGACAAGATCGCCGAGACCGTGCACCCGGATTTCTTCGAGACCTCGGACGTGCTGGCCGAGCGGCAGCGGCTGTATCGCAATGGCTGCTACCTGCTGGAACTGGGCGAGCGGCCGGCGGGCTATGTGCTGAGCCACCCATGGCGCTATGGCAGCCTGCCGGCGTTGAATGCGCCACTCGGCGCCATTCCGGAGGGCGCCGACACCTATTACATCCACGATCTCGCCCTGCTGCCCGTGGCGCGCCGCGTCGGGGCCGCTACACGAATCGTCAGGGCGCTCACGAAGCATGCCGATGCCGAGGGCTACCAGACCATGACACTGGTGGCAGTCAACGGCTCGATACCGTTCTGGGAGAAGCACGGTTTTGTCGTCGCCGACGTACCCGAACTCTATGGCAAGCTGCTCTCTTACGACGAGACGGCCCGCTACATGGTGAAGCACCTCCCTCGGTGACGGAGGCTTTGCCGCGCTGATCGCAACCGGCGCGCTTGCATTTGCCGTCATCCGTCTTTACCCCAAGCGACTGAGCTTTGCGGCGAGGCGAAAATGTCGAGTTATTCTGCCGATCCGGCACATCTGATCCCGGCCAACCAGCGCCTCAGGCGCTCGCGCCGCATGTGGCGGCTGTTGTTCCTGCTGATGCTGGCAGTGGCGCTGCTTGCCGTTTCGGCGCGGCTGCTCGGCTCCGACACGATGATCGCCGACCGCATCGCACGGGTCAGCATCACCGGGACCATCACCACCGATCCGGCGCGCGAGCGGCTGCTCGAAGCTCTGGCCGAGGACGAGCATGTCAAGGCGGTGATCGTCTCGATCAACTCACCGGGCGGCACCACGGCGGGCGGCGAGGAACTTTACGAAGCCTTGGGCCAGATCCGCGCCAGGAAGCCGGTCGTTGCCGTCGTCAACGAGCTGGGCGCATCGGCCGCCTACATGACCGCCATCGCATCGGACCGCATCTTTGCGCGCCGTCTCTCGATCGTCGGGTCGATCGGCGTGCTCTACCAGCACGTCAATGCCGGCAAGCTGCTCGATACCATCGGGCTCGATTTCGACAAGGTGCAGACCGGCCCGCTCAAGGCCGAGCCCGATATCGACGAACCACTGGCCGGCGCGCCGCGCGCCGAGTTGCAGGCGCTCGTCGATGACAGTTTCCTGTGGTTCGTCGATATCGTCGTCGAACGGCGCAAGCTCGACCGCGCCACTGTGCTGGGGCTCGCCGATGGTCGCATCCTGACCGGACGACAGGCGCTGACGGCGAAGCTGATCGACGCAACCGGCGGGGAGCGGGAGGCCATCGCCTGGCTCGAAGCGGACAAGGGGCTCGCGGCGGACCTGAACGTCGCCGATGCCTGGCCGGAGCCCGAAACGGGCTGGGGCGGAGTGTCACGCTGGCTCGGCCAGAGCGCCCGTTCCGCCATCGGCCTGCCCGCTCAGGGTCCGATCGCGCTTGACGGGCTCATTTCGCTTTGGCAGGCTCAGCCGAAGACTTAGTATCCCCCTGGAGCGCTTCCAGGAAAAGTGGCGATGGTTTTCCACTGGGCAAGCGCGACAATATCTGGTGAACGCCTGGAGGGCGGTATGATCAAGTCCGAGCTCGTGCAGCGCCTGGCCGACGAAAATCCGCATCTTTTTCAGCGCGATATCGAGAATATCGTCAACGCCATCCTCGACGAAGTCGGGGACGCGATGGCGCGGGGCGACCGGGTGGAACTGCGCGGCTTCGGCGCATTCTCTGTCAAGAACCGGCCGGCGCGCGTCGGCCGCAACCCCCGCACCGGCGAAACCGTCGATGTGGGCGAGAAATATGTGCCGCAATTCAAGGCCGGCAAGGAAATCCGCGAAAAGATCAATCGTGACGGTTGATCGGCGCGTTAGGCTGAAGAACAGACGCCGATGATCAAGCGCATAGTGGGCTGGTTCGTGCTCGTGCCGCTTTGCGCGGTTCTGATCGTTTTCGCGCTCGCCAATCGGCAGGCGGTGCTGGTGAACTTCAACCCGCTGGTGGCGCCCGGCGAGACCGGACCGACAAGCGTGGCCGTCCCCCTCTATCTCGTGCTGTTCGGCACCCTGCTGCTCGGCGTGATTCTCGGCGGTATCGCCGCCTGGTTCGCGCAAGGGCCGCATCGTCGCGACGAAAAGCACTTCCGCCGTGAAACCGAGCGCCTGCATCGCGAGCTGGAAGTGGCGCGCCGTTCACCCGGCAACGCCGCCATTTCCGGCGACGAATTCCCCGAGCCCAACCGTAGCTGACCCTGGATATGTCCGAGCCTCTCGTCGTCAAGATCTGCGGCATCAAGACCGTCCCCCTGCTCGATGCGGCGATCGAGGCCGGGGCCGACATGGTCGGCTTCATGCACTTTCCGCGCAGCCCGCGCCATGTCGATATCGATAATCTGCAGACGCTGATTTCAGCCGCGCGCGGCCGCATCGAAACCTGCGTCGTCCTCGTCAACCCCGACAATTCCACGGTGATGGAAGTGGCGGCGCTCTCGCCCGACTGGATCCAGCTGCATGGCCCCGAAACACCGCATCGCGTTGAGGCCATCCGCGAGGAGGCGGGCATCGCCATCATGAAGGCGCTAGGCATCGGCTCGGAAGAGGACGTGGCGCAGGTCGCGTCCTATGCCGATGTCGCCGACCGACTGCTGCTCGATGCCAAGCCGCCAAAGGGGGCGGACCGTACCGGCGGACTTGGGATCACATTCGACTGGACGCTGCTGCGGGCGCTTGACCCAAGCCTGCCCTATATGCTTTCCGGAGGCTTGACGCCCGACAATGTCGGCGCGGCGATTTCGGCGATCCGACCTGTCGGTATCGACGTATCATCGGGTGTGGAGACGGCACCTGGTGTGAAGAGCGCCGCGCTGATCCAGAACTTCATCAAGGCTGCACGCGCAGCGCAAACCTGAGATTTGAGGAGCACGCCTGTGGGTATCGAGGGGGCCAATTCCCTGCGCAATGGCCCGGACGACAACGGTCGTTTCGGACTTTATGGTGGCCGCTTCGTCGCCGAGACATTGATGCCGCTGATTCTCGATCTCGAGGAGGCCTATCGTGCCGCCCGCCAGGATCCGGAATTCATCGCCCAACTCGGCTCGCTGCGCACCCACTATGCCGGCCGGCCCTCGCCGCTCTATCTCGCCGAACGCCTGACCGAGGATCTCGGCGGCGCCAAGGTGTATTTCAAGCGCGAGGACCTGAACCACACCGGCTCGCACAAGATCAACAATACGCTCGGGCAGATCCTGCTTGCCCGTCGCATGGGCAAGGGCCGCATCATTGCCGAAACGGGCGCCGGCCAGCATGGCGTCGCGACGGCGACCGTCTGCGCCAAGTTCAACCTGCCCTGCACCGTGTTCATGGGCGCGACGGACGTCGCGCGCCAGGCGCCAAACGTCTTGCGCATGCGCATGCTGGGCGCTGAAGTGCGCGCAGTGACGTCGGGCGCCGGCACCCTCAAGGACGCCATGAACGAGGCGCTGCGCGACTGGGTGACCAATGTCGAAAACACCTATTACCTGATCGGCACCGCCGCGGGCCCGCACCCCTATCCGGAGATCGTGCGCGATTTCCAGTCGGTGATCGGCGAGGAACTGCGCGCCCAGCACCTTGAACGCGAGGGCAAGCTGCCGGATGCGGTGGTTGCCTGTGTCGGCGGCGGCTCCAACGCCATCGGCACCTTCCACGCTTTCCTCGATGACAGCGACGTGGCGATCTATGGCGCCGAGGCCGGCGGCCACGGCATCGATATCGAGAACGGCCACGCCGCCTCGATGACCGGCGGTCGCCCCGGCGTGCTGCACGGCAACCGCACCTACCTGCTCCAGGATGATGACGGGCAGATCCTCGAAGGCCACTCGATTTCCGCCGGTCTCGACTATCCCGGCGTCGGGCCGGAACATTCGTTCCTGCACGACACCAAGCGCGTCATCTACGTGCCGGTGACCGACGACGAGGCGCTCGACGCCTTCCAGCTGTGCACGCGTCTCGAAGGCATCATCCCGGCGCTCGAAAGCGCGCATGGCCTTGCCCATGTGCTGAAGCTCGCCCCGAAGATGCGCAAGGACCAGAGCATTGTGCTCTGCATGTCGGGCCGCGGCGACAAGGATGTCGAGTCGGTCGGCAAATATCTCGCCTCGCGCCAGAACGGCTGAACCCGCACGTCTGCCCCCCCCCACACTGATTGACTCCTGAGCGGCGGCCCTCCTACTGAGAGGGCCGCTTCGAGAAAGGTCCAGCCGTCCGATGACGACCCGCATTCCCGCCCGCTTCGCTGCCTGCGCCGCCGAGAACCGGCCGGCACTCGTGACCTTCATCATGGCGGGCGATCCGGACCTCGACACCGCACAGGCAATCCTTGAGGCGCTGCCGGCGGCGGGCGCCGATGTCATCGAGCTTGGCATGCCCTTTTCCGATCCGATGGCCGATGGCCCGGGCGTACAGGCGGCAGGCCAGCGCGCGTTGAAATCCGGGCAGACGCTGAAGAAGACCCTCGGCATGGTCGAAGCCTTCCGCAAGACCGACAACGCCACGCCCATCGTGCTGATGGGCTACTACAATCCGATCTATATCTTCGGCGTGGAGCGCTTCCTTGAAGCCGCCAAGACCGCCGGCGTCGATGGCCTGATCGTCGTCGACCTGCCGCCCGAGGAAGACGACGAGCTCTGCATCCCCACGCTCGAAGCCGGCCTGAATTTCGTACGGCTCACCACCCCCACCACCGACGACAAGCGCCTGCCGGCCGTGCTCGCCAACACCTCGGGCTTCGTCTACTATGTGTCGATGACTGGCATTACCGGCGCGACGATCAAGAACCATGCCGCGGTGGGCACGGCGGTGAAGCGCATCAAGGGCCATACCGACCTGCCGGTCGCCGTCGGCTTCGGCATCAAGACAGCCGACGACGCGGCGCGGATCGGCGCCGATTCCGACGGTGTCGTGGTGGGTACCGCCATCTGCAACGCTCTGGCGGATTCGCTCGTCGACGGCAAGCCGACGGCCCACAGCGTCGCCGCCGTCACCGATCTGGTCGCCGACCTGGCGTCCGGCTGCCGCCGCGCCCGGGCATAAGCGCGCAATCGTGCAGTCGGCTCCCTCTCCCGCGTGCGGGACTTCGAGCCGGTCGCGCAGCGGTCGGGCGCTCCGGTGGAGCGACAGAAGGCGGTGAAGGTGGCGCGCAGCGCCGGGTGAGGGGGGCACCTTGCGCTGAGTTCCGCAAGTCCGTCAGTAGTTTAGCGCAAGCGGCTCCCCTCACCCCCGGCTTCGCCGGACCCTTCCCCGTAAACGGTGGAGGGGACCGACTGAGAGACGCCGGCCATCTCTCTCGACCGCTTCTCCAGAAACGCGCGCTCGCCGGCATTGGTCGACAGCTCCGCGGCGCGCGCAAAGGCATGCGCCGCATCTGTCGGCGCGCCGGACCGGTCGAGCATCTCGCCACGTGCGGCATGATAGGGCGCGAAGCCGTCGAGCCGTCCATCTGCAAGGCGTGCGAGGGCCGCCAACCCAGCTGCCGGCCCCTCGGCCATGCCGGTGGCGACCGCGCCATTCAGGGCCACGACAGGGCTTTGGGTCATGTCGAACAGCCTGCGATAGAGGCCGGCGATTTCCGCCCAGTCGGTGTCCTCGGCCCGCCGCGCCCGCGCATGGCAGGCGACGATCGCAGCCTGTAGCCGATAGGGTCCGTCGAGACCCCCAAGCCGCATGGCGTCGGCAAGGCCGGTGAGCCCGCGGGTGATCAGCACGCGGTCCCACTTGCCACGGCTCTGCTGGGTGATCGGAATCGGCAGCCCGTCGGGTGCAACGCGGGCGTTGAAGCGCGAGGCGTTGAGCTCCATCAGCGCCAGAAGCCCCAGCGCCTCGGGATCGTCCGGAACGAGGCGCACGAGGATGCGCCCCAGCCGCATCGCTTCGTCGGCCAGCGGCCGCCGGATCACGTCCTCGCCCGAAGTCGCCGCATAGCCCTCGTTGAAGATGAGATAAGCCACCTCCAGCACCGAAGCGAGCCGCGCTGCGCGCTCTGGCCCACGCGGCATGTCATAGGCGCTCCCCGAATCCGCCAGCGCACGCTTGGCGCGCACGATCCGCTGCGCGATGGTCGGCCCCGATTGCAGGAATGCCCGCGCAATCTCCTCGACCGTGAGCCCGCCGACGACCCGCAGCGTCAGCGCCGCCCGTGCCTCGCGGCTCAGCACCGGATGGCAGGAGACGAACATCAGGCTCAAAAGCTCGTCGCCGACCGCGTCATCGAGCCGCGCGTCGGCGCGTTCGACGACCGCCTCGTCGGCTTCGTTCGCGAGCGCGCCGATTTCGAGATGCTTGAGTGCGATCATCCGCCGGCGGCGGAACTGGTCGATGGCCCGGCGCTTCGCCGTCGCCATCAGCCACGCGCCGGGCTTGTCCGGCACGCCATTTTTCGGCCAGTCGGTCAGCGCCGAAATCAGTGCTTCCTGCGCCAGGTCCTCCGCCTGACCGATATCGCGCACCATGCGGGTGAGGCCCGCAACGAGCCGCGCCCGCTCGATGCGGAACACCGTTTCAATGCTCTGGTGGACGGAGGCGTTCATCACACGGATGCCAGATGGCTGGACGACAAAGGGCAAAGCCCCCGACGAGCGCGGAGGCTTTCCGCGGCGCGATGGGGCGTCAGGCGTTGCCGCCTTCGAGCTTCTGGCGCACCCGATCGTGCACTTCGGCGGCCGCCTCGGTCATCGCTTCACCGAAGTCGCTCGCCTCCCAGATCGGCCGGATCTCGATCTCGGACGGGCCGGGCATCGGGTTGGGGCAGCGCTTCACCCATTCCACCGCCTCGTCCATGTCCTTCACCTGCCAGAGCCAATAGCCCGCGACGAGTTCGCGGGTTTCGGCGAAGGGCCCGTCGATCACGGCGCGCGAGGCGCCCTCGAAGGCAATGCGCTTGCCGAACCGGCTCGGCTTCAGCCCGTCGCCGCCCAGCATGATGCCGGCATTCACCAGTTCCTCGTTGTAGCGGCCCATGGCCTCAAGCAGCTCGGCCGACGGTGCGGGGGTGATTTCAGTCTCGCTGTCGATGGTGGCCTTGACGAAGACGACGACACGCATGGGGTACTCCTCTGGTTCAGGTGACCGCTCCTGGCCACCCTGGGAAGACAACGAACGTGATGCGACGGATTCGACAGGGCTCCGCGACGAATTTCTTGGCGGGTGCCTCAGGCGTCGGCTTCCAGCGCTGCGAGCAATTCGATCTCGCTCTGGTAATTGCCGAGCTCGAGCAGCGCCGTCTCGAGGATCGCGACGCGATGCTTGATCTGCAGGTGCTGGGCGGTCTTTGAGGTGATCTGCGCGTCGAGCCGCTCTGCGAAGAGGTTGCGGTCATCATCGTTACGTCGGATGCGGGCGCGCAGGCCCTGCAGCGCCTGGATTTCCCGATCGGTGCGGGAGAGCCTTTTCTTGGCATCGAGCAGTCCGCTCTCGACCGCCACCGACATCTGCGAGATGAAGTTAACGTTGTCTAGCCCGAGCCCGGTCGCGATCGCCGTCTCCACCGCGGTATCGAACATGTCGGCGAGGATGACGCCGACTTCCTTGCGGTAATTGCGCACCCCATCATCGTCGACAATGCCGGCCTCGTCGAAAAGCCGCCGCGAATCGGGGTCCGACAAGAGATCGAAAGCGCGGACAACCTGGATGAAATCCTCCGGATCGCCGCCGCGATCGGGATGCGCGAGCTGTACCTTCTGCCGGTACGCAGCCTTCACGGCCTGCTGTGTCGCGCCGCGCGCGAGGCCGAGGATATCATATGGGTCGAACATGCTCATCATCTGCTCAATAGCAGCTTCGGCGCGCGGTTTGAAGCAAGTCGGCACCAGCCGGATGCATCTGCTGCGCGGACAGGATCCGCATGGTCTTCTCACCGAAAGCACACTGGTCCTTGCCGCAAAATCTGCCTATATCGCGGGAATGACCCTGACAGCTGCCGACACTTTGCCCGACCTCAAGCCGTTTTCCGGCATCATCTTCGACATGGATGGCACGCTGCTCGATACCGAGGCGGTGTTCCGCGAGGTTGTCTATCATGTGAGCGCCGATCTCGGCTTCGAGATGACCGACCCGATCCACAAGGCCATGGTCGGCTCCTCGCATGAGGCGACGACCGTCATGCTGGTCGAGGCCTATGGCGTCACGTTCCCCTATACCATCTTCGATGCGAAATGCCGCGAACTGATGAAGGAGAAGATGACCGAGATCGTGCCGGTAAAGCCGGGCGTGCATGAGCTTCTCGCCGAACTGAAGGCACGCCGCATTCCGGCGGCGGTGGCAACCTCGTCACGCTCGCATCATGCGCTGACGCATCTTGGCGAGGCCGGGCTGCTCTCGGCGTTCCGCGCCATCGTCACGCGCGATGACGTCACGCACCCCAAGCCGCACCCCGAACCCTATCTGCTCGCATCGAGCCTGCTTGGGCTTTCGCCCCAGGCCTGCATCGCGGTGGAGGACTCGCATGCCGGCGTGCGGTCGGCCCATGCGGCCGGGCTGCAGACCATCATGGTGCCTGACCTGATCGAGCCCAATTCCGAGATCCGCGCGCTCTGCGCCGCGATCCTGCCGAGCCTCAACCACCTGCGCCACGCCGCCTTCCGCGGCTGAGCCATCTCCGCAGCGCCCCGGATTGCCGACGGCCGGCCCTGCCATGTCCGGCGGCCGGCACGACTCGCGGTGGGGCAGAAGTTAATGCATCGCATTTGAATCAACTTGGCAGAGCGGCGGAAAGCTCGCCTTGACCACTCCCAATGCTCTGTAATTTCAAGGCTTTCCATAAACTGGAAAGGCCGTTAACCTCATTTTAAGATGCTAACCGGCATGGTTAAGCGTCGGTAAAAATCTGTTTCCATCCGGCGCGACGCTGCGCTAGGGTGCGCCTTGGAAAACGAACCAAGCTGTGCCTCGTGAAGAGGCATCGGGGGAAGGTAGGCAGTTTGCGGGCAGGGCCGGTCACACGACTCCATCAGCCTCTTGCGTGGCTCCTTGCCGCTTTTGCGGTGGTGCTCTTCTGCATTGGCTCCGTGGTTCCCGTTGCTGCCCAGGATGGCAGCCCCGCCGTCATTCCGCTGCCGATGCCGCAGTTCATTCTCGACAAGCGCGCCGCAGTGGCGAGCGACGACATGCCCGCTCTGACGCCGCAGCTCCTTGCGGCTTACGTTGCCCGCCAGCAGGAGCTCAAGACCTTCAAGGGCTTCGACGTTCCCAGCGCCACGCCGGAAATCACCCCGGACATGCTCATGGGCTATATCGCCCGGCGGCAAAACCAGGCTCTTGCGGCCATCGAGACGGTTGATCTCAGTACCGATGCGCCGGCACTCACTTCGGACGTTCTGGCCAACTACGCCGAGGACGGTTTCGTCCCGACGGTGAAGCGGGTGAAGCTGGCCGATGGCGAGCGCAACTGCCTCGCCCAGGCGATCTATCACGAAGCGCGCGGCGAACCCAAGGCAGGCCAGCTGGCCGTCGCCAACGTCATCATCAATCGCGCCATGAGCAAGAAGTACCCCACGACGATCTGCGGCGTGGTGTACCAGAATGCCAGCAAGGGCAAGTTCAAGTGCCAGTTCACTTTTGCCTGTGACGGCCGCTCCGACAAGAGCACCGAGCGCTCCGCCTGGAACCGCGCTCTGGACCTTGCGGACGAGGCGTTCCGTGAGTTCCAGATGGGCAAGCGCCCGGGTGTTATTCCGAACTCCGTCCTCTACTACCACACCACGGCGGTGAGCCCGAGCTGGTCGGACAAGTTCCGCCGCGTCGCGTCCATCGGCGACCACGTCTTCTACGCAGCCAACTAGGCTTTCGCCTGGCTCAGACGATCAGTCGGGCTCCCTTCACCGTTTACGGCGACTGCGAGGGACCAGGGATTGTTCCAGTGGAGCAAGCGGCCCGACAAGGCTATGTGGGCTGTGGCCGGGTGGGGTGCCGCCTATGCGCACTTCAGTCCGTCTCGCATGTCGGCAGGACCAGCATAGGCACCGGCTATGTGGCGGGCGGCCAAGCCCGACTTCAGCCTTGCCAGCAACGCGGGCCCAGGGAGAAACCTGACCCGGTCCCATCCCACGTCGCCCGATTCACAACCCGTTCATCTTTTTGCAGTGGGCGCGGCAAATCGTGGCCGCCAGATGAACAGGGCCGCCCTCTGGAGCGGCCCCGCTCCGCCTTTTTGCCTCATTGGGCGGCAGTTGCCGCCGGCTCGAACTTGCGGAAATTCTCGGCGAACATCGCCTTGAGTTTCTCCGCCATCAGGTCATAGGCCGCGGCGTCCGCCCAGTTGGCGCGCGGATCGAGCGCTTGTGGCGCCACTCCCTCGACCCTGAGTGGCACCGCCATGCCGAACAGCGGCTCGATCCGCATCTGAGCTCCATCGAGTTCCCCCGACAAGGCCGCCGCGAGCAGCCGACGCGTCGTGGCAATATCGATGCGCTTCCCCACGCCATAGCCACCACCGGTCCAGCCGGTATTGATGAGATAAACCCGCGCACCGCTCGCCTCGAGCCGTGCTTCGAGCAAGCGCCCATAGATACTGGGATGCAGCGGCATGAAGGGCGCGCCGAAGCAGGCGGAGAAGGTGGCGACCGGCTCGGTCACGCCGCGCTCGGTGCCCGCGACCTTGGCAGTATAGCCCGAGAGGAAATGATAGGCCGCCTGTTCGGGCGTCAGCCGCGCGATGGGCGGCAACACACCGAAGGCGTCGGCGGTGAGAAAGACCACTGTCTTCGGAATACCGCCGACGCCGCCCGGCGCCACGACGGGCAGCGTCTCGAGTGGATAGGCGGCACGGGTGTTTTCAGTCAGCGAGATATCGTCGTAGAGCGGCATCAGCCGGTCATCGAGGTTCAGGTTCTCGAGTACCGTGCCGAATTGCTGTGTCGCGGCAAAGATTTCGGGCTCGGCGCTGGCGCTGAGCTTCACCGTCTTGGCGTAGCAGCCGCCTTCGAGGTTGAAGACGCCTGTTTCTGTCCAGCCATGCTCGTCGTCCCCGATCAGCGGCCGCTCCGGGTCGTTGCTGAGCGTCGTCTTCCCCGTGCCCGAAAGCCCGAAGAACAGCGCGGTATCGCCATTGCGCCCGATATTGGCGGAGCAATGCATCGGCAGCACACCGGCCGCCGGCGCGAGATAGTTGAACAGCGAGAACACCGATTTCTTGATCTCCCCGGCATAGGCCGTGCCGCCGATCAGCACCACGCGGCGCTCCATGTCGAGCGCGATCACCGTACCGGTGCGTGTGCCATGGCGCGCCGGGTTGGCGGAGAAGCTCGGCAGATGCAGGATGGTCACCGGCAGCCCCGCTGCCGGACCCTCGGGCCGGATCAGCAGGTTGCGGATGAACAGTGCGTGCCACGCGGTCTCGCAATAGACGTCGACGGCGAGCTTGTGCGCCGGATCAGCCCCCGCCTCGAGATGCTGCGCATGCAGCACCCGACCCTCGGCATGGGCGAGCATGTCGGCGAGCAGCAGTTCGAACTGCGCCGGGTCGAGCCCCTGATTATTGTCCCACCAGACTTTCGGACCCGTCGCCGCGTCGCGGACGATGAACTTGTCCTTGACCGAGCGGCCGGTGTAGATCCCGGTGGTAACGGCAAGCGCACCACCGCGGGCCAGCCGGCCTTCGCCATTTTGTAGCGCGGTCGAGACCAGCGTCGGCGGCAGTTCGTCCCAGTGCAGGGACTTGGCCGTGCGGGCGAGATAACCGGCGATCGTGCCGTGCACGCCGTCGGCGAAAAACCGCGCGATCGGGGTCGTCAGATGGTTGGTCTGCTCTAGGCCCATGGCGTCATCCTCTTGGCCCCGCACGCTCGCAAGGCCCTCGATGCGCGGATTGTGTGCGGCCCGAAATGCCCCGAAACCATCCCGAAACTGGTCTTACGACAGAAGTCTCACGATGAATTCGTAGGGAGTCCCTCTCGCAAAAACGACCCTTCCGCCTTATTTCTGCGCAATTGTGGCAGTCTACCATTGCCACAATTGGCGCTTCGGCGTCGGCTCAACCCCAAAGAGGGACAAAATGCCCAAAATCGCCCTGGTGGATGACGACCGGAATATCCTGACCTCGGTGTCGCTGACGCTCGAGGCGGAAGGCTACACGGTGGCAACCTATACCGATGGCGCCTCGGGCCTCGAGGGGCTCACCACCGACCGGCCGGACCTTGCGATCCTCGATATCAAGATGCCACGCATGGACGGCATGGAACTGCTGCGCCGGCTCCGCCAGAAATCCGACGTGCCTGTGATCTTCCTCACGTCGAAGGATGAGGAGATCGACGAACTGTTCGGCCTGAAGATGGGCGCCGATGATTTCATCACCAAGCCCTTCAGCCAGCGCCTGCTCGTCGAGCGGGTGAAGTCGGTGCTGCGCCGCGCCGCGCCGCGCGACCCCTCGGCTCCGCAGGCCCAGCCTGGCGAGCCGCAGCCGGGCAAGGCGCTGATCGAACGTGGCGCGCTGGTCATGGATGAGGAACGCCATACATGTACCTGGAAGGGTCAGCGCGTTACGCTGACTGTCACCGAGTTCCTCATCCTCCAGGCGCTCGCGCTGCGGCCCGGTGTGGTGAAGAGCCGCAACGCCCTCATGGATGCGGCGTATGACGATCAGGTCTATGTCGACGACCGCACCATCGACAGCCACATCAAGCGGCTCAGGAAGAAGTTCAAAGCCGTCGATGACGATTTCGAGATGATCGAAACCCTCTATGGCGTAGGCTATCGCTTCAAGGAACAATAAGGACCGAACTTGGCCGCGAGCGACCAGCCAGTGAGCGATACGAGCGCCCCTGTCCCCGCAGGGACCGTGCGGCTGCCCCTGTGGCAGCGGCTCAGGCGCTCCGCCGGGCTGGTCGGCCATTATGTGCTCAGGGCGATCGCGCAGGTGAAGCGCGGCCTCGAGGTCACGGTGTTTTCGAGCCTCGCGCGCCGGATCATCGTGCTGAATTTCTTCGGGCTCGCCATCCTCGTCATTGGCATCCTGTTCCTCAACCATTGGCGCACCGGCCTGATCGAGGCGCGGGTGCAGAGCCTGCGCGTCCAGGGCGAGATCATCGCGGCCGCCATCGCCGCCTCCGCCACTGTCGACAGCGACGTGATCACGGTGAACCCCGACCGGCTGCTGGAAACCCAGGGTGGCGACGCGGTGTCGCCACTCAGCTTCTTCGATCCGCAGCTCGAGTTCCCCATCAATCCCGAGCAGGTTGCGCCGCTCTTGCGCAACCTTGTCACGCCTACCAAGACGCGGGCCCGCATCTATGACCAGCAGGGCCTGTTGATCCTCGACAGCGCCAATCTCTACGCGCGCGGCGAGGTGCTGCGGCAGGTGCCGAAGCCCGCCGACGCCGAGGGCTTTTTCCTGTTCGATTGGTGGAACGCCCTGATGCGGCTGCTGCCGGGCGACGACTACCCGCAATATCTCGAGCTCGGCCCCGACGAGGGCAAGAAGTACCCGGAGGTTGCAGCAGCGCTTTCTGGCGCGGCCACAGCCATCGTCCGCGTCGACGGCAAGCACCAGCTTGTCGTCTCGGTGGCTGTGCCGGTGCAGCGCGTCCGCGCCAATGTCGGCGTGCTGCTGCTTTCCACCCAGCCGGGCGATATCGATTCGATTGCTACCGCCGAGCGCTGGAGCGTGCTGCGTCTCGCGCTCGTGGCCGCCGCCGTGCAGATCATCCTGTCGCTCTTGATGGCCGGAACAATTGCCGGACCGCTGCGCCGCCTCGCCGGTGCTGCCGAGCGCGTGCAGGCCTCGATCAGCACGCGCGCCGAAATCCCGGACTATTCCTCGCGCACCGACGAGGTCGGCCATCTGGCGCGGGCGCTGCGCGCCATGACATCGGCGCTCTACAACAGGCTCGAAGCGATCGAGCGCTTTGCTGCCGATGTCTCGCATGAGCTCAAGAACCCGCTGACCTCGCTCAGGAGCGCGGTCGAAACCCTGCCGCTCGCCAAGCGCGCCGAGGATCGCGCGCGCCTCAATGCCATCATCCAGCACGATGTGCGCCGCCTCGATCGGCTGATCTCCGATATCTCGAACGCCAGCCGGCTCGATGCGGAGCTGGCGCGCCAGAGCGCGGAAGTCGTCGATATCGGCATGCTGGCCGACGCCATGGTGTCGATCCAGAAGGATGTGGCGCACAAGCGCAAGGTCGACGTCGTACTCGACACCACCGGCCTCCGCCAGCCACCCATCGTGCTCGGCCATGACAGCCGCCTGGCGCAGGTGATCAACAACCTCGTCGACAACGCCGTGTCCTTCTCACCGGAGGAAGGGCTGGTGCGGGTCGCGCTCGCCTCCGCCGACGACAGCGTGACCATTGTCGTGACAGACGAGGGCCCGGGAATTCGCGGCGATATCAGCCGCATTTTCCAGCGATTCTATACCGATCGGCCGGATGGCGAGCATTTCGGCGATCATTCCGGCCTTGGCCTCGCCATCTGCAAGCAGATCGTCGACGCCCATGGCGGCACCATCATCGCACAGAACCGCACCGATCGGTCCGGCGCGGAGTTTACCGTGCGGCTCCGGCGAGCCCCGATGGACAAGAAGCGGTGAGCCGGCTCAACATCCATGGCACCGGGCTGCTGCTTGATGGCACCGGCGTGCTCCTGCGCGGGCCCTCGGGCAGCGGCAAGTCGTTGCTGGCCTTGCTGCTGCTTGAAGCGTTCGCGTTGCAAGGCAAGCCCGCGCTGCTTGTCGCCGACGACCGGATCGACATCATCACTTCCGACGATCGCCTCGAGATGCAGGCGCCGCCGCGCCTGGCCGGACTCATCGAGTTGCGCGGCCGCGGCATCATCAGCAGGCCTTTTGTCGATCGTGGACCGCTGCACCTCGTCATCGACCTCGTCGAGGACCTCGTCCGCATGCAGGAGGACGACGCCTTCCGGACCGAACTGGCGGGGGTCAGCCTCGATCGCGCCCCGGTTCCGCGCGCCGGTTTGGTCGAGGTGGCACACCAGCGCCTGCTCGTCGAGGCGGCAATTGCGGCGCTTCAAGGGCGCAATCATCCACAGCGACAAAAAACCACTTGAATCGCCCGCGCACTGGACCGAATGTTCCGCGTCCGAGGCGCAAGCTCCGCCACGCGCCGGCCCGAACAGAGGACTATCAATGATCGGCGTGGTTCTCGTGACCCATGGCGCCCTTGCCATCGAGTTCAAGTCCGCGTTGGAGCATGTGGTCGGTCCGCAGGACAACTGCGAGACCATCTGCATCGGCCCCGATGACGATATGGAACAAAGGCGTGAGGACATCCTGCGCGCCGTCGACAAGGTCGACCAGGGCCAGGGCGTGGTCGTGCTCACCGACATGTTCGGCGGCACCCCGTCCAATCTCGCAATTTCGGTGATGCAGCAGCGCTCGGTCGATGTCATCGCCGGCGTCAATCTGCCGATGCTGGTGAAGCTGGCGCGCGTGCGCGGCGATCTCGACATCAAGCAGGCGGTGAACGTCGCCGCCGAGGCCGGGCGCAAATATATCAACGTTGCGAGCGAAACGCTCGGCAGCTAGACATCTAGCGCGGCGCGACGGAGACGATTGGTCCGGCCTTATGGTTGCCGCCGGCGACAATTTCATCGTCGTTTGCCAATGCCGAAACAAAGCCGTCGAGATATAGCGCATTCGGGCAATGGAGTGCATCTCGGAACAGCCGGGCGAAGCGGCCAAAGCTGACCTCATCGCGTGAAATTGCAAACACGACCACGCCGTCCTCACGGACACCGACGCCATTTCGGACATAGCGCGACGTACCATTTTCGGAGAACGCCGGGTGCAGGGCGCCGTCGATGACGAGCATGGGCCCCGACTGTGTGGCAAAAGCGATGTCGTTGGTTGGCCTAAAGGTTGGGCCCGGGACAACGCGAGTCGCCCCAGATTGGGTAATGACCAGCACCCCATTGGGCATGAGGTGGAAATTACCCTCGCCGGTGGCGGTGTTGAGCGGGGAAATAGTTCGACCGTCCTCGACGAACAGGCCTTGAGGATGCAGATCGCGCAAATACATGCCAGCGTTCATCGAGAACAGCACGGGCGGCCCCGACCGGGCAAAGTTGGTGACCGATCCATATGGGCGGCCTGTGGCGTCATCGAGGTGAAGACGAATCGCATATTGTTGAGGATCGACCGTGCAGGCCACGAAGGCGTCGTCTTCAAACGCAATGTCGCTGCAGAGTGGTGGCAACGGCGGAAAATCTGCTGCCGCCCTGGTTCCTGTTGTCAGGAATGCTGCATGGCAGATGGCGAGCATTGCGATGGTGAGGCGGAAAAGCTGGCGCATACACCCTCCTCCGCACTAAGTGCGGCGGCGCTGTGGCATTGCTAGATGCTCGTCATATCGCCCGCGACATTCAGCATTGGGCACTTCTCAGCCCGCCGATTTTCCGGCACACTTTGTGCTATGGAAACTGCGGCACAATCGGATCGGGCGCTCGCGCAGCAATTGACCATCGTCAATCGCAAGGGGCTGCACGCGCGCGCCTCGGCCCGTTTCGTGCGCACGGCCGAATGCTTCGATGCCGATATCAAGGTCATCCGCGACGGCCAGTCGGTCTCAGGGGACTCGATCATGGGTCTGATGATGCTGGGCGCCGGGCCGGGCTCCACCATCCTCGTGCAGGCGACGGGGCGGCAGGCGCGCGAGGCGCTCGACGCCATCACGACGCTGGTCAATAACGGCTTCGACGAGGATGCCGACGGCGCACCGGCCTGACGCCAGAGCCAGTTGAGCTCTTGCCCACGACGAAGGCTGGCCCGGGGCCTTGGCACGCGAGCGCCCGACAGCGAGCTGATCCCGCCTCTGTGTCCTGGGCAACCGCGGCACGTGGACGCACACGGGCTCCACCGCGCGCCCCGGGTTACCGGCCAAGCCGATCACCGACATTATCGGCGTGGTCGACGATCTCGAGGCCCAATCGCGCGGCAAGACCACGTTCACCGATAGACTCGTCGCCCCCTTCAACGGACCGTCCCGCACGCTGCCTTGGAACGCCTGCCCGGACTTGCCGTTGAATTGGTGGCAATTCCCCTCCCTCGAGGAGGGGCTGGCTCGTATGAGTGCGACTCGACCACTGAAACGCTGTCAGCCAGCCAGAAGAGCGGGAACGGATGCGCAGGACACTCGGCATTATTGGCGGACTTGCCCTCGGGGCGGCGCTTAGCCAGTTCCCAGAATACGCCCAGCAATACACCCAGCGTCTGAGCGGGGCCGTGGACGAGCTTCGTATCATCACCACCGAGTTCGATATCGCGGCCAGCGCCGCCGGCCTGAGCCGCGAGGCGGCGATTGCGCGGTACACCGCCGCCGGCGACAGCTTCATCGAGGGTCGCGGCCAGTCCATGACGCGCACCTTCTCGCGCTATGCCGAACTCAGCGCCATGCTCAACCGCATCCGCAGTGCCGATCCGGTGGCGCGAGTGACGCTGCTGCCGCAATACATGGACAGCGAGATCGGCGGACGGGCGCTGGACGACTTCCAGCCCGCGCTTTCCATGTCTCCCGAAGGGCTTGCCTATGGCGGTGCCGGTCTTGTGTTCGGCTACCTGGTGACCTCGGCAATCGTGCGCTTTCTGCTGCTGCCGTTCCGTCGTCGGCGTCCCCGCGAACAGCGCGCGTAAAGGGGATATAAAGACTCCTTTATGTCTCCCGTTGATCCAGTTGGCTGCCTTGCGTATAAGGCGGCCAACAGCACACACGCGGAGTTCAGCCACATGGCCCCCACCAGCACCGATTACCTCGTCAAGGATATCGGGCTCGCCGACTATGGCCGCAAGGAAATCGGCATGGCCGAGATCGAAATGCCCGGCCTGATGGCGATCCGCGCCGAATATGCCGGCAAGCAGCCGCTCAAGGGCGCCCGCATCGCCGGCTCGCTGCACATGACCATCCAGACTGCGGTGCTGATCGAGACGCTGGTGGCGCTCGGGGCCGAGGTGCGCTGGGTCAGCTGCAACATCTTCTCCACCCAGGATCACGCCGCCGCGGCCATCGCCGCCGCCGGAATTCCGGTTTTTGCCGTCAAGGGCGAGACCCTGCAGGACTACTGGGACTATACCGACCGCATGATGGATTGGCCGGGCGGCCAAACGCCCAACATGATCCTCGACGATGGCGGCGACGCCACCATGCTGGTGCTGACCGGCGCCAAGGCCGAGACCGACCCGTCGGTGCTCTTGAACCCGCATTCTGAAGAAGAGGAAATCTTCTTTGCCACCATCAAGAAGCGGCTCGCCAAGGACCCAACCTTCTACTCGCGTATCAAAGCCAATATCCGCGGCGTGTCGGAAGAGACGACCACGGGCGTCATGCGGCTTTACCAGCTGCAGCAGAAGGGCGAGCTGCCCTTCCCCGCGATCAACGTCAACGATTCCGTCACCAAGTCGAAATTCGACAACAAATACGGCACCCGTGAATCGCTGGTGGACGCGATCCGTCGCGGCACCGACGTGATGATGGCCGGCAAGGTGGCGATCGTCTGCGGATATGGCGATGTGGGCAAGGGCTCGGCGCAGTCGCTGCGCGGCTCGGGCGCCCGAGTGCTCGTCACCGAAGTCGACCCGATCTGCGCCCTGCAGGCGGCGATGGACGGCTATGAAGTGGTGACGCTCGAGGACGCCGCGCCGCGCGCCGATATCGTCGTCACCGCCACCGGCAACAAGGATGTCGTCACCCTCGACGATATCCGCAACCTCAAGGACATGGCGATCGTCTGCAATATCGGCCATTTCGACAATGAGATCCAGGTTGCAGAGTTGCGCAACTACAAGTGGACCAACGTCAAGCCGCAGGTCGATATCGTCGAACTCGCGCCGCAGAAGCGCATCGTGCTCCTGTCCGAAGGCCGCCTCGTCAATCTCGGCAACGCCACCGGCCACCCGAGCTTCGTGATGTCGGCATCGTTCTCCAACCAGACGCTTGCCCAGATCGAGCTGTGGACCAATGGCGAGACGCTCGCGCATGAAGTGCATGTGCTGCCCAAGCATCTCGACGAGAAGGTTGCCGAACTGCACCTCGCCAAGCTCGGCGCCAAGCTGACCCGCCTCTCGAAGCCGCAGGCCGACTATATCGGCGTCAGTGCCGAGGGGCCGTTCAAGTCCGAGCAATATCGCTACTGAGCGGTCGGAATCGCTGGACTGAGAGGGCGCCTCCGGGCGCCCTTTTGTTTTCTTGCCGCCGGAATGATTTTTCGGGGGCAAATCAGTGCCGCGTTAACGAAGCGTTCACTGTTCGGACCGTGGTCAACACCCTATCTCGGCACGATCCCCGCTATGCACACGCAAAAGCACTCTTTTGGCGCGATTCCGAGGTCGGTAATGTGCGGTGATTCGTTGGTCGGGCGTGTTTGGCCAGCGAATGGCGCGGCGAATCAGTTCGGGGGCTCGGCGCGTCGGTATGTGCGGCGTAGGGCATCCGTTACGGACGGTTCGGCCAAAATATTCTAATGGCTAGGGGCAAAGCATGGGGCCGGACAAAATCCGGAACATAGTCGGATTCGCGGGTATCGCCGCGTCTGTCGCCACACTGTTTGTCGCTACGCCGACGCTTGCGCAGGGCCTCAATCCCACAACCATCATGGGCGCGGCGCCACTTGCAGTCGCCATCGGCGCCGGCGCCTTCGGCCTCATCGCCACCACCATCATCCGCCGCATCATCCGCGAGAATCGTGCCGAGCGCGAACGAAGCGCGCTGCAGGTTTCGGCACTACGCGCCCGGCTCGACGAATATGAGGCGCTGCTCTCCGGCTCGCGCGAGATCGTCATCCACTGGACCGAGCGCGCCGAAGGCCCCCGCGTCCTTGGGCAGTCGGCAGCGCTGCTGCCCGCCGGCCAACCGGCAGAGGACGTTCTGGTCTTCGCCAATTGGCTGACCCCCGCCGATGCCGATCGGCTGGCGCAATCGGTCGAGGCGCTGCGCGTCAACGGCCAGAGCTTCGAGACCACTGTCCGCGCCATTGATGGCCGTGTCGTGCGCGCCATCGGCGGCCTCGTGGGCACGGGTACGGCGCTGCGGCTCCGTCCCGCCGCGGCTCCGCCGCCAAGCATCGCGCCCGTTGCCACGCCCGACCATCAGGAAGTGCGCCAGGTGATCGGCGCGCTCAACGTCCCGGCCTTCCTGCGCGATGCGAAGGGCCGCCTGATCGGGGTCAATACCGCCTGGCACGAGTTGGCCAAGCGCCTCGGCAGGCGTAGTTCCGATGCGCATCCGGCTGAACTGCTCGAACTCGCGCAGCGCACCGAAGGCGCGCATTATGAGCTGAGCTTTGGCGAAGGCGGTCGCTTCGAGCCGGTGGAGATACCGCTCGAAACCGGTATGGCCGGCTACCTGAAGCCGATCGGCGAAGGCGCCGAGCGCGGCATGGGCCTTGCGCACCTCAGCGCCATCATCGATGCGCTCGCCACCCCCATCGCCATCTTCAACGCGACGCGCGGGCTTGTGCAGTTCAACCGCGCCTACGCGTTGCTGTTCGGTCTCGATGCTGCGTGGCTGAAGCCCGGGCTCGACGAACGCCTGATCCTCGACAAGCTCAGAACCGAGGGCAAGCTGCCCAACGAGCCCGACTACCAGGCCTGGCGCGCCCGCCACCTTGGCTCCTACCAGTTGAGGATGCCGAGCGAACTGCCGCCGTGGCACCTGCCCGATGGCCGCACGGTGCAGATCATCGCGGCGCCCGCCGGCCCCAAGGGCGGCGTCATCTATGTGTTCGAGGACATTACCGACCAGCTGGCGCTGAAGAGCCAGCACCGCGCGCTGCTGGATGTGCAGCGCTCCACCCTCAATGCGCTATCGGAAGCCGTCGCCGTCTTCGGCACCAATGGCCGCCTGACGCTCTCCAACCCGCGCCTGTCGCTGATCTGGAAGGTTCCGGCCAACCTGCTTGCCGCCAACCCGCATATCGACCAGGTGGCCGAAGCCGTGGGCGCCGCCATGCCCGAGGATGGCGTCACCATCTGGCGCAGCCTCAAGCGCTCGATCATCGACCTCAACCCCAACCGCTCCGACCAGCAGGGCCGCATCACCCGCGCCGATGGCAAGCTGGTGGATTACGCCATCGTCCGCCTGCCCGATGGGCAGACCATGATGACCTTCCTCGATGTCACCGAAAGCGCCAATTACCAGCGCGTGCTCAAGGAAAAGAACGAAGCGCTGCTCACCGCCGATCGCCTGAAGGACGCCTTTGTGCAGAACGTCTCGTACGAACTGCGCTCGCCGCTGACCAACATCATCGGCTTTGCCGACCTGCTGGCCTCGGGCGCCGCGGGCGACCTCAACGACAAGCAGCGCAGCTACACCGACTATATCCGCGCCTCGAGCGTCACGCTCGGCGTCCTGATCGACAACATTCTCGACCTCGCGACCGTGGACGCCGGCATTGCAGAGCTAAGGCCCGAGCTGCAGGATGTCGCGGCACTCGTCGACAAGGCATGCACCGGGGTGACCGCCACTTTTCCCGAGATCGACGGCGAGCGCGCCATCAAGCTCAAGGTTGAGATCGCGCCAGATCTGCCGGCCTTCGTCGCCGATGGCACGCGCGTCGTCCAGGTGCTCTACAACCTGCTCTCGAACGCCGCCCGCTATTCTGAACCCGGTGGCGAAGTGCGCCTCACCGTCGCCGGACGGCCGGGTCGCCTGACCTTCACGGTAGAAGACGACAGCGTCGCGATGAGCGAGGATATCGAAGCCGCACTCGAGGAACGCGCCGATCTCGCCGTCACCGGGCGGCAGCGCGGCGTCGGCCTCGGCCTCGCCATAGTCCGCGCCTTCGTCAGCCTGCATGGCGGCACGATCAAGATCGAGCAGCGCGAGCCGCGCGGCACCCGCGTCGTGGTCAGCCTGCCATCGGATGTCGCCATGGTCGGCGCGGCGGAGTAGAATATGGCAGCGGTCCTCAACCTTGCCGACGATCAAGCGACCGCCGCACTCGGGGCAAGGATCGCGACCGCGCTGCAGCCGGGCGATGTGCTGCTGCTCGAAGGCGACCTGGGGGCGGGCAAGACGGCGCTCGCGCGGTCCATTATCCGCGCGTTGCTCGAAGACGCCGAACTCGACGTGCCCTCGCCCACATTCGCGCTGGTGCAGCCCTATGAGGGCAAGGGGCACGTGGTGCTCCACGCCGATCTCTACCGGCTCGCGTCGGAGCGCGATATCGACGAACTCGGGCTGTTCGACCGCGCGGAGGCGATCCTGCTCGTCGAATGGCCGGAGCGCGTCCCCGAACTCTACCGCAAGGCGACCGGCACCGTGACGCTCGCGCTGCCGCCCGGTCGCCCGGGCCGCACCGCCTACGTCGCCTTCACCGACAACCGGAACATCTAGAGCGCTTCACGGAAAAGCCGCAGGACTTTTCCGGTTCGGAGCGCGACCAGGCAAATACTTGGGTCTTTTCAGTGTTTCATTTGAAACGCGAAATGATCCCGCGAGGCTGGACTTTCGCGGCCCGTCCCGGTCATATCCCGGCCATGCGCCGCACCTCGCTCTTTTCCATCGCGCCGGACCAGCCTTTCCTTCCGACGCTTGCGGACGGCGTACTCGATGGCACGCTGCTCTCCGGCTGGGCCCGGAAGGGCCCGTTCTGGCTGAGCGACGTCACCATAATCGTGCCCACCCGCCGGGCGCGACTGGCGCTTGCGGACCTGTTTGCCACCCGGCTCGGCGGCGCGGCCCTGCTGCCCGATATTCGCACCTTCGGCGGCGAAGTGGAGGACGAAGAACCCTTCCTGCCGCCTTTCGATGCGCCCAACCTGCCCGGCCCCGCCTCCACCATGGAGCGGACGCTGTTTCTGGCCCGTCTGATCGATGCCTGGGCGCGCACGCCGGGCGGCGCCGAAGTGCTGGCCACCCCGCCCAATGCCGCCGAAATCTTCGCGCTCGCGCAAAGCCTCGCGTCCTTGCGCGACGATCTCGTCATCGAGCAAGGCTCGCTCGCGGCGCTCGAAGCCGAGATCGATCGGCTCGACCTCGCCGGCAACTGGCAGAAGACGCGGAAATTCATCGAGATCGCGCTTTCGGCCTGGGAGGCCATGCTGGCGGCCGAGACCCGCGCCGATCCGGCGGACCTGCGCAATCTGCGCCTCGCCCGACAGGCGGACACCGCGCAATTCGTCTATGGCGACCGCCCGGTGATTGCCGCGGGCTCGACGGGCTCGGTGCCGGCAACCGCCGATCTCCTTGCCGCCATTGCGAAGCTGCCGCGCGGCGCGCTGGTGCTGCCCGGCCTCGATCTTGCCATGACGCCCGACGAGCATCAGGCGCTGCTCGACCACGGCACTGGCGCGCATGGACACCCGCAATATGGCCTCGCCCGGCTGCTGCGGCGGCTTGGCACCTCCCCCGCCAATGTCGAACGACTCGGGCCGGAGAGCGGCGCACGGGTCGCACTGCTGCGTCAGGCGCTCGCCCACGCTGAAGCGACGGCACATTGGGCAGAGGCCCGTGCGGTGCTGACGCCGACACTCCCGGCGGCGCTGGCCGATATCGGCATCATCGCGGCGCGCAGCATCGACCAGGAGGCGCTCGCCATCGCCATTGCCGCCCGAGCGGCGCTCGATCGCGGCGAAACGGTGGGCATCATTTCGCCCGACCAGACGCTGTCGCGCCGCATCGCCATGGACCTCAAGCGCTTCGGCATCGAAATCGACGATGCAGCCGGGGTGCCGCTGTTCCAGTCCGCCATCGGCCGGCTGGTGCGCGCCGCACTCGCGGCCGCCATGTCGGACTTCGCGCCGCTCGATGTGATGACGCTCCTGCAGAACCGCGCCGTGGTGCTCGGCCACGAGCGCGCGGAGATCGCCCGTCTGTCGCAACGGCTCGATCTGGTCTTGCGCGGCCAGCGGGCGCCCGGCGGCATCGCCGGGCTCGTGGCGCTGCTGCGCGACGCTGCTTCCGGCACGCTGGAGCATGTGGCTCTGCGTCCATCACTCGAGGAAGCCGAGGACATGGCGGCCCTGCTCGAAGCGCTGGGGGCTGCGGTGGCGCCGCTCGTCGCACTGACCAAGGCACCACACATCGATGCGGCCGACTTCGCCACCGCGCTCCGCCACGCCGTTGACGGACTTGTCGATGAAGCGAACCCTCTGCAGGGCCGCCAGCGTTTCACCGCCTGGGCCGAAGAACTGGGTGGTCGCCCGGGTGCCGGCCCGCGCTTCAAGCCCAACACCCTCGATGGCGTGCTCGCCGTGCTGATGGCGGGCGAAACCGTCACCGACCCGGCCCCTGCCCGCGCCGATATCGCCATCTGGGGCCAGCTCGAAGCGCGGCTTATGTCGCCCGATCTGCTGGTGGTCGCGGGCCTGAACGAGGAAATCTGGCCGCGCGCCGCCGATCCCGGCCCCTGGCTCAGCCGCGGCATGCGAATCGCGGCGGGGCTCGAACCGCCCGAGCGGCAGCAGGGCCAGGCCGCCCATGATTTCGAGATGGCCTTCGGCAATTCAAGGCTGCTGATCGCCTATGCCGAGCGGCGCGGCACATCCCCGGCGCTGCCCTCGCGCTATCTGCAGCGGCTCGACGCCTTCATTGGCCGTGAGTTGAGTGCCGAGCTGCGCCGCCGCGGCGCCCTATGGCTCGACCTCGCGGACCGACTCGACACGCTGGGCGACAGGCCCGTTGCCGCGCCCCGCCCGCGGCCCACACCACCGGCCACCGAACGGCCGCGCAAGATCACCGTTACAGAGGCAGAGACGCTGTTCCGCTCGCCCTACGATCTCTACGCCAAATACGTGCTCGGACTGCGTCGCCTGCCCGGCCTCGGCGAGGCACTCGATACGCGTGAGCGCGGCTCGATGATCCACGAGGTCTTCGCCCGCTTCGTCGAGGAGGGGCATGATTTTGCCGCGCCCGATGCGACCGCGATAATGCTGCACATGGCCGAGGAGGAATTCGGCGGGCTCGACGCCATCGGCGATCGCCGCGACCTCTGGCTCAGCCGCTTCGCCGTCGCCGCGCGGCAATATCTCGATTGGGAATTGCAGCGCCATGAGCGGGTACGGACCCGCCGCGCCGAGATCAAGGGCAGCTGGACGCTGCCCGCCGCCGAGCCCTTCACCATCACCGGCAAGGCCGACCGCATCGATGTGCTGAAGGACGGCAGCCTCGAAATCCTCGATTTCAAGACCGGCAGCATCCCAGACAAGAAGACCATGAAGGCCTTCGAAGCCCCGCAATTGCTGCTCGAAGCGCGCATGGCGGCGGCCGGCGCCTTCGGCCCGGAGCTCGTTGGCGCGGCCTCCGCGCTCATCTATCTGAAACTCGGGCTTGGCCCCGAGGCACTCGATGAAAGCCCCTTCGGGCTCGACGACGACACGAGCCTCGCTGACGCCGTCGCCGAAATCGAATCCCGCCTCGCCCGGCAGGTGGAGGCGCTCTTGCTCTCGGGCGAACGGCCGATGGTTTCGGCGCTGAAGCCCGCCCTCAACCGCCGCTATGCCGGCGACTACGATCATTTGGCGCGCATGGCCGAGTGGACCGCCGATGGCGAGGAGGAGGCGGAATGAGCGAACGTCCGCTGCTCGACCCCCTGCCCTTCGATATCGGCGACCGGCAGCGCCGCGCCGCCGACCCATCGAGCTCGATCTGGGTGGAAGCCAATGCCGGCTCGGGCAAGACGCGCGTGCTCACCAACCGCGTGCTGCGCCTGCTGCTCTCGGGCGTCCGGCCGGACGAAATCCTCTGCCTGACCTATACCAAGGCCGCCGCCGCCGAGATGCGCCAGCGTATCTCGGCGAGCCTCGCCGAATGGGCGCTCGCGACCGATACCGCGCTTTCGGGCGAGCTTCGGCGGTTGACCGATTCCCAGCCCTCCGAGGCCGATCTCGCCCGCGCCCGGACCCTGTTCGCCCATGCGCTCGAAACGCCCGGCGGGCTCAAGATCCAGACGATCCACGCGTTTTGCGAGAGCATCCTTCACCGCTTCCCGGTCGAGGCCGGCGTGCCGATCGACTTCAGCGTCCTCGAGGATTTCGAGCGCGAAGCCATGGTGCTCGCCGCGCGCGAGGCGATCCTCGCCGGCGGTCTCAAGACCGATTCACACCTGAACGCCGCCGTCGCGGTGCTCTTCGAGGAAATGACCGACCAGCAGATCGCCGAAGCGATCAATACCGGTCTCGCAGACCGCACCGCGCTGGTCGCCGTCCTTGCCGACCGTGACGGTGCCAAACGCCGGCTGCGCGCCCATGTCGGCGCGGATCAGACGGAGAGCCCCGCATCGCTCATCGCCGAGATCGTCGATGGCTATCCCCTCACCGCAGCCGATCACCGCGACCTGCACCATGCCTTTCCGCCCAAGGGCAGCAGCCGAACCTTCGAGGACAGGCTCGCGCGCATCGACATGCGCTCGCACCGCTCCATCCTCGCGACCTTCCTTACCGGCGATGGCGCCGTGCCGAAGGGCTTCCCGAAGAAGGCCATCGTCGAGCAACTTCCCGTGCTGGCGCAACGCCTCGTCGCCGAAGGCGAGCGGCTCGAAGCCTGCCATTTCCGCATGAAGCGGGCGGCACTTGTCGCGCGTTCCGAGGCGCTGCTCGACGTGCTGGGTACGATCTTCGACGCCTATGAGGACGCCAAGCGCGCCCGCTCACTGCTCGATTTCGACGATCTCGTCGATCGGCTCGGCCGCCTGCTGCGCGACGACGCACAGGGCGCATGGGTGCGCTACAAGCTCGATGGCGGCATCACCCACATTCTCGTCGATGAAAGCCAGGACACCAATCCCGAGCAATGGGCCGTGGTGAAAGCCCTGGCCGACGAGTTCTTTTCGGGTGACGGTGCCGTCGAAAAGCCGCGCACTTTGTTCGCGGTGGGCGACGGCAAGCAGTCGATCTATTCGTTCCAGGGGGCGGAGCCGGCACTCTTCCTCGAAACCGGCCGCGAGTATCGGCAACGCGCCAAGGCGGCCAACAAGCCCTTCGACAATGTGCCGCTGACCGCGAGCTTCCGCACACTCGGAAATGTGCTGAAAGCCGTCGATCGGGTCTTTCAGCCCGAAACCCTGCGCAAGGCCGTGCTCGCCGATACCGGCGTCATCCACGACACCGCGCGCCGCGACGCGGGCGGCGAGGTGGTACTCTGGCCACCGGTGCAGGAGCAAAAGCCGGAAGAGCAGGTCGAGTGGCCCGTGAACCTGCCGGCGCCCCGGCCGAGCGCGGTACGCCAGGTGGCGGGCCACATCGCCGACACGGTCGCTTCGTGGGTACGTGGGGGCCGGACGCTCGGCGCCCGCAACCGCCCCGTCCGCCCCGAGGATGTGCTGATCCTCGTGCAGTCGCGCTCGGCGCTGTTCCACGAGATCATCCGCGCGCTGCACAGCGCCGGGCTTGCGACGCCGGGCGCCGACAGGCTGAACGTTACCCGCCATATCGCCGTGCTCGATCTGCTCGCGCTCGGCGATGTGCTGCTCAACCCTGCCGACGACTTACAGCTAGCCGCGCTGCTCCGCTCGCCGCTTTTCGATATCGACGAGGACCTGCTGCACGATCTCGCCCATGGCCGCGACAGGGCCAGGCTCTTCGACCGGCTCGCCATTCATCCCGATCCGCGCGCCCGTGACGCCGCCGAACGGCTCGCCGGCTGGCGCGGACGGCTGGATTTCGACCGCCCCTTCAACTTCTACGCCGAGGTGCTGGGTGCCGATGGCGGGCTCCGCCGCTACCACCAGCGCTTTGGCCGCGAAGTCGACGACGTGTTCAACGCCTTCCTCGAACTGGCGCTCGCCCATGAGCAGAGTGCGCGCCCGAGCCTGCAGGGTTTCGTCGCTGCGCTGCGCGAGCGCGACGTCACCATCAAGCGCGAGCTGTCGGAAAAAGGCAGCGGCGTCAGGGTCATGACCGTGCATGGCGCCAAGGGCCTCGAAGCGCCCATTGTCGTGCTCGCCGATGCGGCGACGAGGCCCGACAGCACCAAGACCAACCGGCCGCTCTTCATGCCGCGCCTTGCGGGAGGGCCGACGCTTGTCCATGCGTCGAGCCAGAAGCTGCATCTTGCCGAGACGGCGTCCTTCCAGGCAGAGGAAGCCGCCCGCCAGCAGGCCGAGTATTGGCGGAAACTCTATGTCGCGGTGACCCGCGCCGAGGATGAGCTTTATGTCACCGGCGTCCTCACCCAGACCGGCAAGCTCGATGGCAGCTGGTATGAGGCGATCACCAATGCGCTCGAACCCGACGCCGATCCGCTCACCGATGACGCCGGCGAAGCGATCGGCCTGCGCTACCCGAAGGGTCTGCCGCCACACGCCGCCATGGGTCCGCCCCGCGCCGACGCCGACGCCAAGCCCGAGCCCCTGACCCTGCCGCCTCTGCCGCGCCCCACCCTCGTGCCGGTCATCCAGCCGTCGCGCGCGGGTGAACAGGCCGACGCGGCCCGCGCGCTCGATGGGGCGGCTGCAAGCGTGGGCGATGCCGAAACGGCGCGCCGCGCCGGGCTGGCGCTCCACGCGCTCCTGCAGCACCTGCCGGGCATCGATCCACTGTTCCGCCCCGTCGTCGGCGAAAAGGCCATGGCCGCGCTCTGGCCCGACGCACCGGACCAGCACCCGGCGCTCATCGCCAAGGCGCTCGCCATCCTCGACCGGCCCGAACTGCAGCACCTCTTCGGCCCAGACAGCCGCGCCGAAGTGCCCTTCCTCGCCCATGGCACACGCGACGGAAAACCGGTGACCATTGCCGGGCGCATCGACCGGCTGGTCGTCGGCCGCGAGCGCGTGCTGGTCGTCGACTTCAAATCCGACGCGACCCCGATTCTACAGCCGGAAGCGCTGAAAGAGGCTTATCGCACCCAGATCGCCCTCTATGCGCGGCTTGCAACCCAGCTGTTCCCCGAAAAGCAGGTGCAAGCGGCGATCCTCTGGACGAACTTGGAATCGCTGCTAGAATTGCCGATGGCCGCTTTGGCGGATGCGGCAGCCGGGTTCACCATCGGGTGACTTTCATTGAAGTCCTGCTGGACTCTTCCTAGCTTTTGGATCACACACACCGCCGCTTTCAACCCAAAAGGCAAACCAATGACAACCCACGTTTCCGACGCCACTTTCGGCGAGGAAGTCCTGTCCTCCAAAGAGCCCGTGCTCGTCGACTTCTGGGCCGAGTGGTGTGGCCCGTGTCGCGCCATCGCCCCGGTTCTCGATGAGCTGAGCTCCGAGCTCAAGGGCAAGGTGAAGATCGTCAAGCTCAACGTGGACGAGAACCCCGACACCACCGTGAAGTACGGTGTCCGTTCGATCCCGACCATGATCCTGTTCAAGGGCGGCGAAGCTGCCGACATGAAGATCGGCGCAGGCACGCCCAAGGCCGGCCTCGCCAAGTGGCTCGAAGGTCACGCGGCCTGATCTGTCACTCGGCTGCATAACATTCAGCAGCGCCGCTGGTTCCTCGCCGGCGGCGCTTTTGTTTGCGCGGCGGTGCTATCTCGCGTGCATGTGATGGAACTGCTCGAGCGGCAGGCATGCGCGAATTTCGGGCGCGACATCAGCGGCTTCTGAGGCATAGTAGCCGAGAGGAAGCTGGAGGAGCCCGATGAATCTCGACCACCTTGCGCATGGTCCGTTCAATCTCGACCGCGAGGCGATCGCCTGGGTTGTGGCGCAGTTTGCTGCGCTCGACGGCAATGCAAGGCTGCGGCAACTGTTCAACCTCCGCATCGCTGGCGAACGGCAGGAAGATATTGCCCGGCTCAAGGCCTTCCGTCCCGGCGGCATCACGCGCCATATGGGCAGCGACGCCGCGCGCGAGCGGGCGCTGGTCGCCGAGCTGAATGCAACGGCGCCCGTACCGCTCCTCGTTTCGGCCGATCTCGAGGGCAGCCGCATGAGCCTGCCCTTCGGGCTCGAATGGCCCAACCCGCTGGCGCTCGCCGCCATCGACGACGTGGCGATCACCGCCGAAGTAAGCCGCCTCATGGCGCTCGAGGCGCAGGCCGCGGGCATCAACTGGAGCTTCACGCCGCTGCTCGACATCAACGCGGCCTTCCGCAGCCCGATCGTCGCGACGCGCGGCTTCGGCTCCGATGTCGATGTCATCGAGCGCCACGCCCTGACGCAGATGCGCGTCTTCCAGTCCCATGGCATCGCGTCCGCCGTAAAGCATTGGCCGGGCGAGGGCTTCGACGACCGCGACCAGCACCTCGTCACCACTGTGAACCCGCTTTCGATGGAGGAATGGGAGGCCAGTTTCGGCCGCCTCTATCGGGCCGCCATCGCGGGTGGCGTGCTCTCGGTGATGACCGGCCACATCGCGCTGCCCGCGTGGGTGCGCAGCATCAATCCCGATGCCGGCGTCGATGCCTTCCGCCCGGGCACGATCAACAGGCTCATCAACGAGGATCTGCTGCGCAAGCATCTGGGCTTCAACGGGCTCATCGTTTCCGATGCCACGCCGATGGCCGGCCTTGGCGCCTTTTCGAAGCGCGCGCTGCACCTGCCCGAAGTCGTGAGCGCAGGCTGCGACGTCATCCTCTTCTCCGACGATCCGGAGCGTGATTTCGCCTATCTCGAAGCGGCGCGCGCCGATGGCCGCCTGACCGAGGCCCGGGTCGAAGAGGCGGTGATCCGGCAACTGGCCCTCAAGGCCACGCTCGGCCTGCACCGTCCTGCAAAGCCGATCCCCCAGATCGCCACGCCCGAGATGCGCGCCTATGCCGAAACGGTGGCCCGACGTGCCCCGACGCTGGTGAAGGACACGCAGGATCTCCTGCCGCTCGATCCGCAGAAGCACCGCCGTGTGCTGGTGATCTCGGGTGGCATCGTCTTCCCCTTCATGCCGCAGCCGCTGCCCTTCCAGCTGCCGCAGATGCTGCAGGACAAGGGTTTCGAGGTGACGATGCACGCCCCCGACACCGAGGTGAGCGCCGATGATTTCGATCTCGTGCTCTATCTGTTTGGTGAGGAGACGCTCCTGACGCGCGGCCGTATCTTCCTCGACTGGCTCAGGCTCACCGGCAATTTCGGCAAGTCGATGCAGCGCTACTGGCACGAGATCCCGACGCTGATGGTCTCGTTCGGCTACCCCTACATGCTCTACGACGCGCCGCGCGTGCCGACCTATATCAACGCCTATGCCACTACCGAGACCATGCAGCGCGCCGTGGTCGAATGCCTGCTCGGCAACCAGACCTGGAACCGGCATTCACCGGTCGATCCGTTCTGCGGGCTCGAGGATGCCCGCTACTGAACAATGCGCGATCAGCTGGGCGGCGTGCCGTTCTGGTGCAGAACATGGCCGCCCAGATAGAGCGACCCGGCAAATACCACGCGCGGTGCGGGGCGCGTCTCGCCGGCGCGGGCTAGCGCATTGAGGATCGAGCGTGACGCCTCTGCCGTAAAGCCCGATGCCTTCGCCGCCTCGAGCAACACCGCCTTGTCATGCGCATTGGGCTCGCCCGGAATGGTGAGCGCGATCACCCGCTCCGCCATGCCCTTGAAGGGCGCGAGGAAATCCGCCGGCTTCCGGGTGTTCATCAGCCCGAATATCAGAACCAATGGCATCGGCCGTCGCGCCTGCATGTCGCCGAGGGCAGCGGCGAGCGCCGCAGCGCCATGCGCATTGTGCCCGCCGTCGAGCCAGAGTTCGCTGCCTTCGGGGAGCAGCGAGGCAAGCGTGCCGGTAAGCGGCATCAGCCGGGCCGGCCAGTCGACCCTGCGCAGGCCCTCGGCAATGTGCGCCTCGGTGACGGGCAAGCCGAAATGCCGTGTCGCGGCAATGGCGAGGGCGGCATTGTCGAACTGATGCGCGCCGAACAGGGCGGGAGGTGGCAGGTCGAGCAGGCCATTCTCGTCGTTGAAGACGAGCCGGCCATCTTCCGGTCGCCCGTCGAAATCCTCGCCCATGATCTTCGGCGTGATGCCGAGCCGGGCCGCATGGCGCACCAGCACGGTCCGCCCCTCGTCGCGCTGCCGGCCGAACACCGCCTTCGCCCCGCGCTTCAGGATACCGGCCTTGCTGACCGCGATTTCGGCGATCGTTTCGCCAAGGAAGGCCTGGTGGTCGAGATCGACCGGCGTGATGATCACCCCGAGCGGGTCCTTCACCACATTCGAGGCATCATAGGTGCCACCCATGCCGGTTTCGAGCAGCAGGTAGTCGGCCTTCACCTCGGCATACAGCTTGAACGCCGCTGCCGTTGTAATCTCGAAGAAGGTGATGGGGTCGCGACCATTCGCCTCTTCGCAGAACTCGAGCGCCTGGTTGAGCCGGCGGCTCGACACCAGCTTGCCCGCCAGCCGGATGCGCTCGTTGAACCGCACGAGGTGCGGCGAGGTCATCACATGCACCGTCTTCCCAGACGCTTCGAGGAAGGCACGCAGATATGCGATGGTCGAGCCCTTGCCATTGGTGCCGGCCACATGGATGACCGGAGGCAGGCGCTCCTCGGGGTGGCCGATCTTGCCAAGCAGCCGCTCGATCCGGGCAAGGCTCAGGTCGATCAGCTTGGGGTGCAGCGCAAGCAGCCGCTTCAGGATGGCGTCGGTGCGGGACACGGGGACGAGGTTCTCGAACAACAGCACGATTGCTTCCTTCACGGGGGGCCGCGGCGCGCCCCCCTGCTATCCGCGAAGCGGCCGGACCTTACTCGGCGTGTGCCGGCTCCATGCCCTGCGCGCCGTCGGACGGCTTGGTATCGACCTGCGCCACGAAGCGCGACGGCGTGGCCCCCGACAGCGCCTCATGCGCCGGCTTCTTGCTGAGAATGCCGATCAGCGAACCGATGGTTTCGCGCAGGTTGTGCCGATGCACGACCATATCGACCATGCCGTGCTCGCACAGATATTCGGAGCGCTGGAAGCCCTTGGGCAGCTTCTCGCGGATGGTCTGCTCGATGACGCGCGGGCCGGCAAAGCCGATCAGCGCGCCCGGCTCGGCAATGTGCACATCCCCCAGCATCGCGTAGCTCGCCGTCACGCCGCCGGTGGTGGGGTTGGTGAACACCACGATGAAGGGCAGGCCCGCCTCGCGCAGCCTGAGCACGCCAACCGTGGTGCGTGGCATCTGCATGAGCGACAGGATGCCTTCCTGCATGCGTGCGCCACCCGACGACACGAACAGCACGAAGGGCGTCTTCTTCGCCGCGGCCGTCTCGAGCCCGGTGACGATCGCGGACCCGGCCGCCATGCCGAGCGAGCCGCCCATGAAATCGAAATCCTGCACGGCGACGGTCACGGCCTGCCCGTAAAGCGCGCCCACGGCGACCACCACCGCGTCATCCATGCCGGTCTTGACGCGGCTCTCTTTCAGCCGGTCGACATAGCGCTTGGAATCGCGGAACTTGAGCGGGTCGGTCGCCACCTGCGGCAGGGACACCGCCTGCCACTTGCCATCGTCGAGGAAACCCGCCAGCCGGTCGCTGGCCTTGATCTTCATGTGGTAGCCGGAATTCGGCACCACCCACATATTCGCCTCGAGATCGCGGTAGAACACCATCTCGCCCGATTCCGGATCCTTGACCCAGAGGTTCTCCGTGCCCGAATCCTTGGGCTGGAGGAAAGACCGGATGCGCGGCCGGACGACGTTGTTGATCCAGTTCATGCGTGCCTCTCGAGTTGGGCCTGCTGCCGGCGGCAGCGGGTGGACCGGGTGCCCTTTGAGCCTGCCCTAGGGGACGATTGTGGCGAATCTTGTCAGGCAAGGCCGGTGGGGTTAAGCACCTGCCGCCCGTCCACCATAAGCGCTACATAACCTCTGATGCGTCGCGCCAAAAGGAGGAAATGCCGATGTCCCAGCCGATCTTCATCGATCCTGTCGAGGATGGCGCGGCCGACCCCACGGTGATCTGGCATCGCTTCCGCCAGGAATGGTGGATGTTCTACACCAATCGCCGCCCGCGGCTCGAAGGCCCCGGCGTCGGCTGGATCCATGGCTCGCCTATTGGCGTCGCGACATCTCCCGACGGGCGCATGTGGAGCTATCACGGCACGGTGCAGGGTCTCGACGAGCCCGGCAGTTCCGAGCTCAACACCCATTGGGCCCCCGAGGTGATCTGGGGCGAGGGGCAGTACCACATGTTCCTCAGCTATACGCGGGGCGCACCGACCTATTTTTCGGGCGTCGGCCGGCGGATCATTCACCTGACCAGCCCCGATCTCGAACGCTGGCGCTGGCAGGGTCCGCTGACGCTCAATTCCGACAAGGTGATCGACGCCTGCGTCTTTCATTGCCCGGATGGCCGCTGGCGGCTCTGGTACAAGGACGAGGCGAACGGCTCCGCCACCTATGCGGTACGCTCGCGCTACCTCACCATGTGGGATGACGATGGCCTCACCATTGCCGGCAAGCCCGACGCGCCGCCGCACGAGGGACCGAACGTCTTCGCACTGGGCGGCCATTACTGGATGATCACCGACGAATGGTGCGGCCAGGCCGTCTATCGCTCCCCCGATTGCCTTGCCTGGGAGCGGCAGGGATTGATCCTCGCCGAGCCGGGCACCGACCCGATGGACCGCTGCTTCGTCCGCCACGCGCAGGCCGTGGTGCAGGGCGATTGGGCCGCGCTGTTCTATTTCACCCACCCCGAGTGGGACGAAGCGGCAAAGCCCGAACCCAAGACGCCCGCGGAGCGCCGCACCACCATCCATGTGGCAAGGCTCTGGATCGAGGATGGCGTGCTCATGGCCGACCGCAACATCGATGGCGTCACGCTCTCCCCTCCGAAGGACTGAACCCGGGCACGAGCAGGCCTGATCGGCGCGCCATGCTGCTCCCGCCTCCCCCGATGCTCAGCCGGAACCGAGCCACCAGGACGGGACACGCCATTCCTGCGGGCCCGGCAATGGCTTGGGCGAGTGGTGAGCCACCGGACAATTGTGGAATCTCTTGTCCGGACACATCGCTGACAGGTCTTTGGGGGTTTGAAAGCAGGTGGCCGTGTGGGTCCGAAGCAGCAGGCCTCCCGAGACTGGCAGTCGATGGGCAGGTAGGGCGCGACAGGGGGGCGGGCGACACGGCCCGCGGCCGTCGCTGCGCTCCGGGATGCCGGCGGCCGCGCCGATCAGCGCCTCGGAGATGGATGGCCGCGCCTTGAACGACCGGCCCCGACGGACCCGGTCGCCAGCGTTCGCCGGGTGGCGATAGCCCGGTGTCCATGGACATCATGACCGCGAATGCGCCCGCGCAGGGCCGACGCGGCAGCGGCTTCCGCCCGCATGTTGGTGATTGTCCCGCCCCCAGCGACGGACTTGCACTCGCCTCGCCAATCGCATATTCCCTGTCCTCAGGCACCCGTAGCTCAGCTGGATAGAGCGCTGCCCTCCGAAGGCAGAGGTCACAGATTCGAATTCTGTCGGGTGCGCCAATAATCCCTTGCACTTGTTGAATAAATTAGGCCGAGCCTCCCGCCCGCGCTGGTCTGTCTGCGCTGGGGTAACACCGGGGTAACGCAATAGCGTGATTTCGAATTCTGAGAAGGCGCCCTTCAACCGGTCGTTGCGGCTTCTGAGATTGGCGCTTGAAAGCGACCATCTACCTCAACGGTCACAGAGGCGCGCTGTCGCGCCGACCTTGCGCTACTGCCGCAGCTCCCCGTTGCCGACTGACATCCCCGCGGGCCAGCTGCATGACCGGCTGGCCCGCACCCCTCACGGCGAACCCCAGGACATCATCATCAGACCAGACCGCGCGCATTCGCGTGCTAAACGACCAGTTGCGTCAGACCGGTACCTGCGGCCGCATCGCCCTGACCCGAGGCGTTGCGGCGTTCGACACACGCACACAAGCAGCCGTGTTCGCTGCCCTTCGCAGCTTCGACGCCTTCATGCCGGACAACGACCCTTATGGCGAGCACGACTGCGCCAGCTTCGATGCCGCAGGGCAACGCTTCATCTTCAAGATCGACACCTACGACCTGGAGATGGACGGGCTATCGCCGGATCCTGCGGATGCGGGCGTCACGCGTCGGGTCATGACCGTGATGCTGGCAGAAGAGTACTAGGCGCTACGGCACAGTTCCGGCGGCAGATAGAGTTGTGACCGTTGGCATTGAGCGCGGTCAATCAAGGGCAAACTGCCCCCGAAACTCAGCAATACGGTTTGCTCATCAACCGCCATCCCTAGGCTGCTCAGCCAAAAGTCCCTGCAAGCGTTACGCAGGCGTTATCTGACAAAAGAACTACACTTGAATGTATCAGCAAACTCACCAACGCTGGGAAACACTTAGAGAGACTCTAGTTACACCAAACCTGCGTTGACCCTAGATGCTGCCACCTCTAGGGCAAACTCGCCAATTGATGTGCGTGGCCACACCGACATCTGCGCAACCAACCCAGCGCGGACAACGCTTCTGTCTATATGCATGTCGCCTTGATTTTCAGTCATTCCCGGATTGCGGTAAATATTTCTGGCGGACGATCGTTTGTTGCCATTAGTGGCTAAAGAAATTGACATCGCGTGATGTCGCAAAGATTAGGATATGATCGCGTTGCAACTCAAGATGAATAAAATAGCTCTGTAAGCGAATATATTTATCACGGCTTTTGCGTTTATCGCGCCATTTCAATCAACGGCAAATGAGCGCGCGTATGACACCTACGGAGAATTATTCTGTAGGCACAGAACGGCTAACGACATTTATATATTGATTAAAGCCTACCTTCCCGATGTCCGAATAGCAGATGATGTTATATATTATCGTCAGTTTACAATGTTTGACCCTTTCGATGTAGAAATAATATGTATTGATGAAGGCGCGGGTGGGAGCGATACAATATCCGCTTACGTTGCAATTGGGACCGATGCAGATTTTCGATTTCTGGTTGTGTCAAAGGGAATTGAAGAGGCGCGGCGCGACGAAGAATATTTTCCGTTCACAAACGTAGATGGGTGGAGCCAATCATCACAGGTCTTTTTTGTACGTAAAGACAAAACAGCTATACTACGGACTGCAAAGCGAGGCGTTGGAATAGAGGGGACAAATCATGCCGGATTCTTCTGTTCCGATAGACAGGAGCATATTTAACCGTCACGAGATCAAAACTTACGAAATTACATAACGTGCCAATAATTCAACACCAATTGCGAACAAGGCCAACAATATGAACCTATCATTTGTATCCGACACGTGACAATATCCGTACGATAGAACATATACAATAGAAGCACTCTACATCATGGCGCGTTCATGAGCCTTCGTCTGATTATACTGTCTGTCATCGGATTGGCCTCCCTGCTAGCTTACGACGCCGGCATGAGCGGCTTCGTAGCTGAGGGGACGGAACCGCACATAGAAAGCGATCTGTTGGACGCCGTGTCTCAACTTTACGCAGGGAGTGAGGGGGCGCTAATCCCGAATTACGTTAGTAAGATTCAGTTCTCAGAATGCCTTGGAGGGGCCAATGTATATGAAAAGCGTTCCGGAAATCGTTTTTACACAATGTCGTCTCGCAGCGGACCATATATTCCCTTCCTTGGGACCGGAGTTTCAGTTTCAATAGTTACGTACACTTCAGTTGTTGATCCCGCGAATTTATTCGGCCAAACAGATTGGTTCCAAACCAAAATGCCGAGGTCAAATTTGATCAGTCACCAGAAGATTGACGTATTTCGATGTGGCGACTTTCTGTCTGTAAGTATATCAGGTTTCATAGGTGTGTGGGGGAATAGATGAAGAACATATACTTTAATGTTGGCGGTAATAACACCGGACATATTAACGTAACATTCGGTGATTGGTGGGATGGCGGTGTAACAATCGGTGCAAATATTGTAAACGAAGCGGACCCGCCGGGTATTTGATGCCGACTCCGCCGGGCTACGAAGCAGAGAGACAAAACCCTCGTTCAATCTGGTACGGAAAACCGTCATCGATGGACGGCGCTTATTATTACGAAGATCCAGTGGGAATAAAGGAGAATAATATAGTTCGTGGCGTCCTCCAAGTTTCGGATGACATGTATACCGATGTTCTGAAATACGCGAAATCTTTGGTTGGCACGAAATTCGACTATAATCTTATCACAATTAATGGCCTGAATTGTACGTCATTCGCGCAGGACATATTTAAGAGAGCGGGTGGGGTGGGGGAAGTCGGTGATCTGTTTAAGAAACAATCTCCCTTACTGGTGTGGCGCAGCATACCGGGTGGCGGCGGCATATTTTGGCAGCCAGATGAGGGGCGGGCAATAGACGATCAGTTAGTTGATCCGATTAACTCGGATCAGATTGACATCCTCAAGACGTTCCTTATCACAAGCGCGGAACTCTCTCTTCATCATTGCTTTGCTGCGGATTCATTGGTAGCAGTGCCCGGTGGGATGGCGCGTATAGACAGTATTCGCGTTGGAGATACCGTGTTGGCTTTCCGTACCGACGCAAACGGCGGCGACGGGCGGTTGGTAGAGCGGCGAGTAGTGCGAACATTTACGGGTGTTACCAAAGAGTGGATTGTTCTCGATGGCGAAGTGCGGGTTACAGGGAATCACCATTTCTTAAGTGAGTCGGGTGATTTCGAGGCGGTTGCGGGGCTTCTTGAGCGTGGTGGTCGCCTAGTGCGCGCTGAAGGGGCATTTCATGCTCCGAAATGGGAGCGTATAGAGTGTGCAGGTGTAGAGCGGACCTACAATATTGAGGTTGAGGAATTACACACCTACGTAGTTGGTGGATATCGGGCGCATAATGCATCTGTATCGGTACACACTGTAGCTGACGCAGTCCGCGCAAGTGGTTCGTCTTTCGGTGTTGAGATTATCAACAAAACGGAGATGACTCCGTTCGATAGATATATCGATCGCGGCGGGTCTACTGACAGAGCGCTGTGGGGAGACAGTGTGGACGGCGTGCCTGATGGGCGGTCGTCGTTCTCCTGGCGTACCGACATTTTGCGGCAGCTTGACGTTAGCGGCGCCAAAATGTGGGTCGTCGGCTATCGTGACATAAACGGGAATCCTGTCTTCAAGGACCCATCCACCGGCTATCGGATCCCGAATTCGGCGCTCTCGTACATTCCCACCGATCTGCCTGAGACCCATAGCAGTCACTACAAGGACGTATCGGTTCCTGGACAGCCGAAGGTCACACTGGCGTCAGGTAGTGTGGCGTCGCCTGGACAGACATACAAAAGTGGCGACTATACGTATCAGATCCAGGCAGACGGATCGATCAAGAACTTGACGACGGGACGCACTACCTCTCCTGCCACATCGGGCAGTGACGCGAACAAGAGTTACTGGACCGGGTACGACAGCGAGAAGGGTTGGTATCACGCTTCGGACGGTTGGAATACGACCCATAGTCTTGTCCCTGTCATACTCGACCTCGATGGTGACGGGCTTGAACTGACGCCGCTGAGCTCCAGCAACAGCTTCATCGTCGGGGAGGACGGCAAGCAGCACAGGACGGCCTGGGCCGGCGTCGGCGATGGTGTCCTGGTGCGGGATGACGGCAATGACGGCGTCATCAACCAGAACCGCGAAGTGGTCTTCACCGAGTGGGACCCGACGGCGAAGAGCGACTTCGAAGCGCTGCGCAATGTGTTCGACACCAACCATGACGGCGTGCTGTCGAGCGCGGACGCTGACTGGAGCCTGTTCAAGGTGCTGGTGACGCGGCCGGATGGCTCGACGGAACTGAAGACGCTGGCCGAGCCCGGCATCACCTCCATCAACCTGATCAGCAACCAGCAGGAAATCAACTTCGCCGACGGCTCGAAGATCAGCGGTACGGCGACCTATACCAAATCGGACGGTTCGACCGGCAAGGTCGGCGATGTCAGCCTCGCAATGGATGCTCGCATCGGAACCCGGCCTCTTGCCGGCTGGAGCGTGGCCCCGACAATCTGCGGACGTCGTCGGGTGCGCAACCCTGACGAGGTACCGGGCCGGATCAGGTCAGCGTCTCGCCTGAGACGTGAGGTAGAGTTGCCAGTTCAAGCTGAAAGAGAACAGTCTGCTAGAGCGCTTTCAGGGAAAGTTGCATGACTTTCCCGCCTCGAAAGCACGACAAAACAGGGGCTTGGATCATTTCAGCGTTTCAACCAAAACGTGAAATCATCTAGTGCGGCGCCTATGACACCGGCCCGGGCAGGGTTGCGAAGGTCTCGGCAAGCTCGGCGGCCTGCGCCTCCGAAAGCGGCACCAGCGGTGGCAGAACCCGGTTCCACGCGGCCTGTCCGGATTTCAGCCCGATCATCGCCTTGATGGTGGGGATCTGCACATAGGAATTGGACAGCGTCCGCCAGGCACTTATGCGCGCCTGCGCCGGCGCGGTGCGCGTGGCATCGCTGGTATGGTCGTAGATGGTGCGCAGCGAATCCGCGATCAGGTTGGACGTCGCCGTGATACAACCGGCGCCCCCCGACTGCAGCAGGGGCAGCAGCAGCGGATCGGCGCCCGCCAGCACGGCAAAGCCGGGGAAGGCGGCCGCGATGGCCTGCATGTTGGCGAGGTCGCCCGAGGAATCCTTGATGCCGACGACGATGCCGGGAAAGGCCGCGATCAGCCGCCCGATCAGCGCATGGCTCAGCGGCACCGCCGACATCTGCGGGATATGGTAGAGAATGACTCTGAGCCGATCGTCGCCCAAAGACTCGATGATCCGCGCATAGGACGCGAAGATCCCGTCATCGCTGACCGATTTGTAGTAGCTCGGCGGCAGCATGACGACCCGGCTGACGCCATTTGCCAGCGCGTGCCTCGTCAGCTCCACCGTCTCGGGTGCGGCATTGACGCCGGTGCCGGGGATCAGCTGGTCGGGCCCGATGCCGGCCGCGAGTGCCGCCTCGAGAATCTGCCGGCGCTGCGCGAGCGAGAAGGAATTGGCCTCGCCGGTCGTGCCGAGCAGCGCAATGCCATGGCAGCCCTCCGCCAGCAATTGCTGGCAATGGCTGGCGAAAAGCCCCAGGTCGGGCGTCAGGTCGGCGTTGAGCGGCGTCGCGGCGGCGCAGTTGACCCCGGATATGGCAAAGCTCATCGGTCTGCGCCTTTCTCGGCCTTCGGTTTGTCCGCCAGCTTCTTCGCATACGCGATGGCGGCCTGCATGTTGACGTGGTTGGCGCGGCCCGTGCCGGCGATATCGAACGCCGTGCCATGGTCGACCGAGGTGCGGTCGATGGCGAGGCCAAGCGACACATTCACCGTCGTATCGAAGGCCACGAGCTTCATCGGGATATGGCCCTGGTCGTGATACTGCGCCACCACCAGATCATAGGCGCCGTTATAGGCCTTCTGGAACACGGTATCGGCGGAAATGGGCCCGATGGCAGGGATGCCCTCGGCGCGCGCGGCCACCACGGCGGGCGCGATCTCGTCATCGTCCTCGGTGCCGAACAGGCCGTTCTCGCCGCAATGCGGGTTGAGCCCTGCCACCGCGATGCGCGGCGCATCGACCCCGATCCGGCGGAAATGCTGATATCCGGCGCGGATGGTCTCGAGGATGCGCTTGGTCTTCGCCCGCTCGATGGCGCCGCGCAGCGCCACATGCGTCGACACATGGATCACCGACATCCGCTCGGACGCGAGCAGCATGAAGCTCGATTTCGCGCCGGTCAGCGCGGCAAGCATGCCGGTATGGCCATCGTAATGGTGGCCCGCGGCATTCAGCGCCTCCTTGTTGATCGGCGCGGTGACGATGCAGCCGATCTCGCCCGCCTCCGCGGCCCGCACGGCCCGCTCGATATAGTGAAACGATGCGTCCCCGGCGCGCGGATCGAGCCTGCCGAAGGGCGGGATCTCGCCCTCGAAGGCAATATCCACGACCGAAATGCTGTTCGAGCCCGGCGAAAAATCGAGATCGGCGCCAACCACCGCGGCCGCCCGCGCCAGCACCTCGCGATTGCCGAAGATGCGCACGCCGGCGCGTTCATCTGCGCTCATGTCGGCCAGCGCCTTGCAGATGACCTCGGGCCCGACGCCGGCCGGGTCGCCCATGGTTATGCCGATCACGCCGGTCTTGGTATTGCTGTGGGCCGTCATGGCATCAATTGCCCGCCGTTGACTTCGATCACCTGCCCCGTGATGTAGCCGCTCATCCGGGCGCTGGCGAGGAACTCGTAGGCGCCTACGCATTCCTCTGCCGTGCCGAGCCGTCCCATCGGGATGCCGCGCACCGACGCATCGAGCTGCGCCTTGGTCGAGTACCGCTCGTGGAACGGCGTTGCGATCACACCCGGCGCCACCGCGTTCACCCGCACACCAAAGGGCGCGAGTTCCTTGGCAAGTACGCGGGTGATGGTCGACACGAACGCCTTGGCCGAACCATAGAGCCCCGCGCCATCCCCGCCTCCGGTCCGCGCCGCGATCGAGGTGGTGTTGATGATTGTGCCGGATTTCTGCGCCCGCATCAGCGCCGCCGCGCGCCGCGACGCGAAGAACACGCCCCCGATATTGACGTCGAGCACGCGATGGTACTGCTCGTCCGTTGCCTCGGCGATAGCGGTGCGGCCGAACATCGAGCCGGCATTGTTGATGAGGATATCGAGCCCGCCCAGCGTCGAGGCCGCGTCATCCACCAGCCCGGCCGAGAATTCCGGGTCCGCGACATCACCCTGCCGAACACTCACCTCGCCGCCCTTCGCCCGGATCGTTTCGGCGACCGCGTCGGCACCGTCCCGGTTGCCATTGCAATGGATGACGAGCCGCGCACCAAGCTCGCCGAAGCGCAGCGCCACGGCGGCGCCGATGCCGGAACTCGCCCCCACGATCAGGCAGGCTTTGCCCTTTATGTCGGTGCTCACGATGCGCTCTCCACGGGTTGAGGGGTCATTGGGTCACCGGTCCCGGGGGTGGCTCATGGCGCAAGCTCGACATATTTGATGGCCTCGCGATGGAAGGTGAAACTCATGGCAAGCGTGCCATCGGCCTTCTCTTCCACCGATGGGTAGCTCAGTTCGCTGTTGCCTTGCTGCGGCAGGGTGGGCAGGTCGGCATGGCACCAGCCTGGACCGGTTTCGATATCGATCCGGCCGGTGAAGCTTTCGCCCCCATCCGAAGAGAAGAACAGTGATACCGGGGCGCGCGGCGTCCCCCATACCACTTTGCCGCCGATCCGCTCGAGCAGGTCGGGCATGTTGCTTTCGCCCGCCATCCGCGCATTGATCGGGTTACAGATCAGCACGATGCGGCCATCCATGAGGCGTCGCGCCTGGATCGAGGCATTGTTGTTGGGCACTTCGGTCGGCGCCGGTGCGGACCACGTGCGGCCATTGTCCGTCGATACCGAGCGCAGCACGAAACCGGCGCGTCGGTTGCGATAGAAAGCCACCAGCTTGTCGTCGAGTCGCACGATGTTCATGTGCACCGCGCCGACGCTCTCGGGCACCTCGAGCTCTGTCCAGGTCAGGCCCTCGTCCGACGAAACGCGCACGGCCGAGAAATCGTCGGACCCGTTCCACTTCGCGCCCGCGACCTTGCGGCAGCGGAAGATCGGCAGCAGCCAGTCGCCATTGGCAGCGATGATGATCGGGTTGCGGATGAATGTCCCCGGCACGTCGATGAAGGTTTCGATTGGCGACCAGGTGTGGCCGCCATCGCGCGAGATGCGGCGGCGGACGATCGAGGTGTCCTGGTCCCCGAAGATCTGGGCTGTGTAGAGCAGCCAGAGGTCGCCCTTGGGGGTCTCGAACAGCACCGGGTTCTGTTCGGAGCGGCTCGGGTCATCGGAGACTTTCTGCTCCGGCTCCCAGGTCGCGCTGCCCCTCGGCAACCGCGAGAAATAGATCGACACGTCGGGCTTTCCCTCCTGACTGCCCCCGAACCAGACGCAGCCGAGATCGCCATTGGCGAGGCGCAGCAGGAACGAGGCATGCGTCGATACCGAGAGACTGGGCAGAAAGGTCTCGCGGCGTCCGCCCGACACCTGGCGAAGCGTGCCACGCCCGGACGCAACAGGAACGGACGCGGCTGGCGTTGCTGCTGAATTTGTCATGTCTTTGGCTCTCCCTTGCCGAAAGGCGTAGCGGATGCCTCTCAACTTGTAAACACCTTGTCATGCCCAATGAGGGCACTACCCCTGTCGAACTCGCCCGGCAGATCCCCAACAACAGCCAGAAGCCGCCTAGGGAGATGCCCGCACCGCCCGCATCCCTTAGCTGGCCACTAAGATGCCGACAATGTTGTTGACATGTTGTAATTCTCGGCCAATAGTCCCTGCCCGATAAGGCTGAAAGCCGAGGGAGGGTAACTTGTCAAACTTCAATGGCATCACGGGGCTGACGCGCCGGTCGCTGCTCAAGGGCAGCGCGGGGCTGGTGTTGGGCGCAAGTGCGTTCGGATTGTTCGCCGGTCGCGCCTATGCGGCCGACCAGATTCTGAAGATCGCACATCCGGTCTTCACCATGGATTGGTCGCCCATGCTGGGCGGCGGCCATGCGTTCCGGTGGAACTCGCTGTGCTGGGCCTCGCCCATGTATTTCAACGCCAAGGGCGAGATTCAGCCCTATGTGTTCACGTCCTGGGAGCCGAGCAACGATGCCAGGACCTGGACCTTCAAGATCAAGGACGGCGCCAAGTTCTCCGACGGCAGCCCCATCACCGCGGCCGACGTCAAGGGCTCGTGGGAAGTGGCGGCCATGCCCGGCACCAAGAACCAGCGCGTCCCGCAGGTACTCTCGGGCGTCGATGGCTATGATGCGGTGCTGAACGGCGGCGCCAACAGCCTTGCGGGGGTCACCGCCCCGGACGACATGACCGTGGTGGTCAACCTTGCTGCTGTCGACCCGATCTTCTACATGCGGATCGCCAACCATATCGTGCCGATCGTCAAGGCATCGCAGGCACGCGGCGCCGATGGCAATCTGGTGCCGGAATTCTACACGCCGCAGAATGGCGGCATCTACTCCGGCCCGTTCAGGATGACCGCGGTGGATTTCGATGGCGGAAAGGCGAGCTTTGCCCCCAACGAGAATTTCTTCGGTCCGGCACCCAAGCTGAAGGGCGTCGAGCTGCAGACTGTGGAAGACAATGTGGCGGCAACCGCGCTTCTGCAATCGGGCGAGTTCAACGCTCATACCGAACTCGTCACGCCCACCGTCATACAGGATTTGGGCGCTGAATTCTCCGCCGGCCCGATCATCCCGACCGGCCAGCACTTCTGGTTCAACCTGTCGAAGAAGCCCTTCGATGATGCAAAGGTGCGTCAGGCTCTGATACTCGCCGTCGATCGCGACGGGCTGATCAAGGCGAGCTTCCCCGATGGGCCGCACATGAAGGCCGACCAGATCATCTACCCGGTACCGGGCTCGGAAAATTCAGGCTTCGAACCCTATGCCTTCGACCCGGAAAAGGCCAAGGCGCTGCTGGCGGAATCGAGCTATGGCGGGCCGGACAACCTGCCCAAGATCCTGTTTGCCGGCATTTCCTCCCCCGCCCGCTCGGTGGCGGCCCAGTATATCGCCGAGCAGTGGCGGCAGAATCTCGGTATCCAGGCCTTCGACATGAAGCCCAGCCAGGAAGAATTCGGCGCCGAAGGCAACAATGTGCAGATCGTCCGAGACGACGTCGGCACGCGCGTGCCGGACGCCGTCTCCTATCTCGCGGGCTCCATCGCGTCGGCCTCGTCCAACGCCACCAACAAACTTGGTGGCTACAAGAATGCCGAGATCGACATGCTCCTGGCCGAAGCGGCACTGCTTGCCGTCGACAATCCGGACCGGATCGCCAAGGCCCAGGCGGCGCAGAAGCTGTTCCATGCCGACTATGCCTTCATCCCGTGGTATCACGAGGCCATGTCGCGCTGGGCCCTGCCGAGCGTGAAGGGCATGGACAAGAACCTTGACTGGCAGGTTGCCGAGCCCTGGACCATCGAACTTGCCTAGAGCGCTCTCGAGGAGAAGTTGCATGACTTTTCCGGTTCGAAAGCGCAATAAACCAAGGACTTAGGTCACTGCCTCGTTTCAGCTGGAACGAAAGATGACCCAAGTGCGAAACCATCGGGAGGCACCCTTCGAGGCGCCTCCCCTCCCGGTCGCCGGGACTGTGTTTGTTGCGCGCGCGACAGGGAGGTGGCCGCGATGCTGCTGTTTATCTTGAAGCGCCTCGGCATCTGGGTGCCGACGGTGATTCTTGTCGTGCTTGGGGTCTATGCGCTCGCCTTCTATGGCGCCGGCGATCCGATCAAGCTGATCTTCATGCGCGCCCCCGGCGACGTCGCCTATGATCCGGTGCGTATCGAGGCGATCCGCGAGCAGGCGGGGCTCAACCAACCCTTCCTCCAGCAATTCGCCAACTATCTGTTCAACGCGCTGCGCGGCAATTTCGGCAATTCGCTGGTCAGCGGCCGCTCGGTCTGGAGCATGGTCGCAGCCGCAGCGCCGGTTTCGTTCCAGTTGGGGCTGCTGGCGATCACGCTCACCGCCATCGTTGCCGTACCGCTCGGCATGATCGCCGGCATGAACCAGAACAGCCGGCTCGACTACGCCATACTCGGTGCGGCACTGTTGGTGTGGGCCATTCCCGCCTATGTCGCGGGTCCGCTGCTGATGGTCTTCCTCATCACCGTCCTGCCGGGAGCCGCGGTACCCTATGGCTGGGGCGGCATATTCGATGCCAGGATCATCCTGCCGCTGGTCGTCCTCAGTTTCCAGCCGATCGCCCTTATCATCCGCCAGACCCGCGCCGCGGTGATCGAAGTGCTGAGCGAGGATTTCGTCCGTACCGCCCGCTCCAAGGGCCTGCCCGAATCCGTCGTGGCGCTGCGCCACATCCTCCGCCCGGTCCTGACGCCCATCGTCACGCAGCTCGGGCTCATCATGATTTCCATCGTCAATGGCGCGATCTTCGTCGAGCTGGTCTTCGGCCTGCCGGGGCTCGGCCGCCTGACGGTGAGCGCCCTCACCGGGTCGGATTATCCGATCATTCTCGCCATCACCGTCATCGGTTCGTTCCTCGTCATGGCCTCGAACCTTTTGGTCGACGTGCTCTATCCCATACTCGACCCGCGCGCCGCCGACACGAGGAGTGGTCGCTGATGACCACCCAACCCGCCACCGCGCCGCTGCGGGACGATGAGCCGCCCGTCAATCTCTGGCGCGACGCATGGGCGCGGCTGAGCCGCAATAGGCTCGCCGTGCTCAGCCTGGCGATTATCGGGCTGCTGGCTTTCGTCGCCGTGTTCGGTCCCTGGCTCACGCCCTTTGATTTCCTCAGCCAGAATCTCGATGCCCGCAACCTGTCGCCCAACTGGGTGCATCTGTTCGGCACCGACGAACTCGGGCGCGATGTTTTTTCCCGCGTCGTCTATGGCACGCGCACGGCCTTCGTTGTCGCCATCGTTGTCACCGGCATCGCCGCAACATTGGGTGTCATCCTCGGCGCCCTGGCCGGGTATCTGGGCGGGCCGTTCGACCGCTTCGTCATGTGGTTCACCGACACCACCATGTCCGTGCCGCAGCTATTGCTGGTGGTGGTCATCAACGCCTCGCTGAAGCCGCCGCTGGTCAACTTCATGGAAGCCCAGTACGAAGCAACCAAGAACGGCTTCTTCCGCAACGCGATCATTATCGACTTCGTGCTGGTTTTCGGCTCGATGGCGCTGATCCTCTGGCCGCCCTATGCACGACTGATCCGCGCGCAGGTACTCTCCATCCGCAGTAGGCCCTATGTCACGGCGGCACGGGCCCTGGGACTCACCACACCCATCATCATTGCCCGCTACATCATCCCCAACGCCATCGGCCCGCTGATCGTTGCGATCAGCGCCGGGCTCGGCAATGCCATGGTGCTCGAAAGCGCCTTCAGCTTCCTCGGCGTCGGGGTCAATCCGCCCATCCCGAGCTGGGGCAACATGATCTCGGACGGGCTGCAGGTCTGGCGCAACCACGCGCATCTGCTCGCAGCGCCCGCCATCGTTCTCGGTGTCGCCACCATCGCCTTCAGCTTTTTGGGCGATGGCCTCAACGACGCCCTCAATCCGCGGGGCAGAAAATGAGCGAGCGGCTTCTCGATGTGCGCGATCTGAAGATCGAGATCGATACCCGCCGCGGCAGGGCGGTGGTGGTCGACGGCATAGACCTGCATGTCGACAAGGGCGAAACGCTTGGTGTTGTGGGCGAATCCGGCTGTGGCAAGAGTCTCACCATGCTGAGCCTTGTCGGGCTCTTGCCCAACAGGATCCACACCACTGGCGGCTCGGCGCATTTCGCCGGCACGGACCTGCTCAGGATGCAGCCGGCCGAACTTCGCGCCGTGCGTGGCGGCAGGATCGGCTTCGTCTTCCAGGATCCGATGACCTCGCTCAATCCGGTCATGCGCATCGGCGACCAGCTGATGGAATCGCTCCGCCAGCACAAGCGGCTCGACAAGGCCGCTGCCCGCCAGCGGGCCGGCGAGCTGCTGAAGCTGGTCGGCATTCCGGGTGCCGAGCAGCGGCTCGAGTCCTTCCCGCATGAGCTTTCGGGCGGCATGCGGCAGCGCGTCATGATCGCCATCGGCCTCGCCTGCGACCCGGACCTGCTGATCGCCGACGAACCAACGACAGCGCTCGACGTCACCATCCAGGCGCAGATCGTCGAACTGGTCAAAGGCCTGAAACAGCGGCTCGGCATGTCGGTCGTGTGGATCACCCACGATCTGGCGCTGATCGCCGGCCTCGCCGACCGCATCGCCGTGCTCTATGCCGGCACAGTGGTGGAGGACGCGCCGGCGGAGCTCCTGTTCCGCGATCCCGCCCACCCCTATACGCGCGGGCTTCTCGCCTCGATCCCCAGGCTGCATGGCGAGGATGGGGCCCGGCTCAGTTCCATTGGCGGCACGCCGCCGGAGCCGGGCCGCCGGCCGCAGGGCTGCCCCTTTGCGCCGCGCTGTCCGCTGGCCGAGGCCATGTGCCACGACATCGTGCCTGCCCTCGCGCCGCTGCGCGGCGTCGCCACACCGCATCGTGTCGCCTGCCATGTCGCCAACCGTGTGCGAGAGGCCGCGTGATGGGTGCCGAACCCCTGCTCAGAATCGAAAACCTGCAGAAGCACTTCCCCATCAGGCTCGGCGCTTTCGGCGAATCCACCGCCGTCGTGCATGCCCTTGATGACGCCAGTTTCGATATCATCGCCGGCGAAACCCTGAGCCTCGTGGGCGAAAGCGGTTGTGGCAAGTCCACCACCGGGTTCACCATCCTCAACCTGCACCGCGCCACTGGCGGCCAGGTGCTCTACAAGGGTCGCAATATCGCCGGGCTCGACGAAAAGGCCATGCGCCCGATTCGGCGCGACCTGCAGATCGTCTTCCAGGACCCCTACTCCACGCTCAACCCGCGCATGACCGTGGGCGAGGCGGTGGGTGAGCCCATGCTGTTCCACAAGCTGGTGAAGAAGCCGGAACTGGCCGAGCGCGTCGCGCAATTGCTCGGCGATGTCGGGCTGCCGCCGCGTTTCGCGCAGCGCTATCCGCACGAGTTGTCCGGCGGGCAGCGGCAGCGCGTGGCCATCGCGCGGGCGCTCGCCTGCCAGCCGCGTTTCATCGTCTGCGACGAGGCGATCTCGGCGCTCGACGTGTCCATCCAGGCGCAGATCATCAACCTGCTGCTCGACCTGCAGGAGAAATACGGCCTCACCTACCTGTTCATCGCGCATGATCTCGCGGTGGTGCGGCATATCTCCGACCGTGTTGGCGTGATGTATCTCGGCCGTTTCGCCGAACTCGGCACGCGCGACCAGGTGTTCGGCACTCCACTCCATCCCTATACCCGCGCCTTGCTTTCAGCCGTGCCCGAAGCCGATCCGGTCGCCGAGCGCAGCCGGCAGCGGCAGGTACTCGAGGGCGATGTGCCGAGCCCGCTCAGCCCGCCCTCCGGCTGCCGCTTCCACACCCGCTGCCCCCTCGCCATGGACGTGTGCCGCAGCACGGTGCCCGCATGGCGCGATACCGGGGTCGGCCATTTCGTCGCCTGCCACGCCGTGCCCGGATGAGCGGCCCTGAAGTCCTCATCGTCGCCGACGACCTGACCGGCGCGCTCGATACCGCAACGCCCTTTGCCCTCGCGGGGCGGCGGGTGGTCTGCGCCGTGCGGCCCGAAGCGCTCGCGGCTGCGCTGGCGACCAATGCGGAGGTGGTGGTGGTCAATACCGTCACCCGCCATGTCGCGCCCGATATCGCGGCGCAGATCGTGGGGGACGTCGCCCGCGCCATGTCGACGCAACGTCCTGCGCTCGTGTTCAAGAAGATCGACTCTCGCCTCAAGGGCAATGTCGGCGCCGAAACCGCCGCGCTTGCCGAGACCCTGGGGTTCCGGGCGGCACTCGTCGCCCCCGCCATCCCCGATCAGGGCCGCTGGACCGTTGCTGGCATGGTCACCGGCCACGGCGTTTCGACGCCGCTGCCCATCGCGCCGCATTTTGCCGGGCACGATCTGGCGATCGAGATTGCCGAGGTGGCGACCGCCGCCGATCTCACAGCACGCGCCGCCACCATCGACTGGCGCAGCACCCTCGCCGTCGGGGCGCGCGGGCTCGGCCAGGCCCTTGCCGGCGCGACCCGTGCCGCAACGACCGCGCCTTTCACCCCTACGCGCGCCATGCTCTTCGCCATCGGCTCGCATGATCCGATAACCCTGGCGCAAGTCGCGGCACTGACGGATGCGGAGCATGTAGGCGCGCCGCTCGGCATGCTGGCTGCGCTGCCGACACGCCTCCCCGCCATCATCCGCTCGACCGGGACATTCACCGGCGCCGACAGCGACCTCTCGGCACGCTTCGCCCAAGGCGTCGTCCAATCCATCGATCGGCGCGCGCCCGACTGCGTCCTCATCTGTGGTGGCGACACCGCCCTTGCGGTGCTCGATGCCCTGGAGGCACACTTGGTCGCGCCAAAGGGCGAGGCCGGGCCCGGCCTGCCCTGGTTCGAACTGCACCCGGCAAACCGTCGGCCGTTCCGCGCGATTGTGAAATCCGGTGGGTTTGGGGCAGTAGACGCTTTGGCCGCGTTGCTGCCGGGAGCATAAGCAGAGCAATGAGCGAAACGCCCGCATCACCGGATTCTGCCCTCAGGTCCCGCCCCGCCAAGCTGGTCGATCGGGTGTTCGAGGAATTGCGGCAGCGCATCGAGCAGGGCAATTACCCGCCCGACACCCGTTTGCCGGGCGAGCACGAGCTTGCCGCCAATCTCGGCGTATCTCGCCCCATCGTGCGCGATGCGCTCAGCCGGTTGCGCGAACAGGGCATTGTCTATTCCCGCCAGGGCGCCGGCACCTTCGTCCGCGCGTCCGTGTCGCCGCAGACGCATCTCGCCTATTCGCCGGTCAAGACCATTGCCGACATCCAGCGCTGCTACGAGTTCCGCCTGACGCTCGAACCCGACGCCGCCTATTTCGCGGCGCAGCGGCGCGACGATACCGCGATAAGGCGCATCGCCGAGGCGCTGGGCGAACTGCGCGATGCGACCAGCCACAAGCTGCACCGTTCGGATGCGGATTTTCTTTTCCACCGCGCCGTCGCCGAGGCGGCCAACAACCATTACTACACCGCCTCGATGGATGCGCTGAAGCCGCACATCGCTGTGGGCATGCACCTGCATGGCCTGTCGCTCATGGGCCCGAGCCAACAGTTGCAGCGGGTATTCGCCGAGCACGAGCGCATCTACGACGCCATCGCGCGCGGCGACGCGGCCGATGCCAAGGCCACCATGCGCCTCCACCTCGAAGGGTCGCGCGACCGTCTGTTCGAAGGCAAGGTGCTCGATCTGTCCATCGGGCGCGACTAGCGCGCTTTCAGGGAAAGTTGCATGACTTTCCCGCCTCGAAAGCGCGACAAAACAAGGGCTTGGATCATTTCGGCGTTCTAACCAAAACGTGAAATGATCTTGGGCTCGCCGGGCTCATCGCGCGAGCGAGCCCTCCTGGCCATCGCCCCCCGATCCGCACCCAGTACGCGCATGCCGTGGTTGCAGTCTCTGCCGACAATGACATATTTGAGGGCGGCATGGAGGGGTGCCGCGTCTTCGTGTCCCGGGCGGCGGCGCCGGTCGGGGTCAGTACTGCGTCTGGCCCCTCCGCGCCCCTGACGACACGACAATTGCCAGATTGAGAGAGCCGATGTCCTTGCCCTACCAGAACCCGGAGCTCAGCCCTGAGGTACGTACCCGGGACCTGTTGGCCCGCATGACCCTCGACGAAAAGCTGGCGCAGCTGCACGCGCTCTGGCTGCTGCTCTCCCCCGATGGCAACCATCGTCCGCGCTCGGACGGCTTCACCGGCGCCACCGATCCGGCCAGGCTGCGCCAGATGCTGTCGCGCGGCCTCGGGCAGATCACCCGCCCCCTCGGCAGCCGCGCCATCGATCCGGTGGATGGTGTCCGCGCCCTCAACGCGCTGCAGAAATTCATGCTGGAAGAGACCCGCCTCGGCATTCCTGTCATGGCGCACGAGGAATGCCTGTCTGGCCTCATGGTCCGCGGCGCGACGCTGTTTCCCTCCTCGCTCGGCTATGGCGCCACCTTCAATCCCGATCTGATCGAACAGGTCGGCCGCATCATCGGCCTCGAAGCCCGCTCGATCGGCTGCCGGCAGGGCCTCGCCCCCGTTCTGGATGTCGCGCGAGATGCCCGCTGGGGCCGCACCGAGGAAACCTTCGGCGAGGATCCCTATCTCACCGGCGTTCTCGCCACCCGCTACGTCCGGGGGTTGCAGGGCGAGAAGCGCGATCTGCTCGCCACGCTCAAGCATTTCGCCGGGCACTCGCTCTCCGAAGGTGGCCGCAACCATGCGCCCGTCAGCCTCGGGCCGAAGGAGCTCGCCGATACCTTCCTCCTGCCTTTCGAAATGGCCGTGAAGCTTGGCAATGCCGGCTCGGTCATGCCCGCCTATCACGATATCGATGGCGAGCCGCTGCACGCCTCGCGCGCGCTGCTCACCACGTTGCTCCGCGACGAATGGGGTTTCGATGGGCTGATCGTTGCCGACTATATCGGCGTCAACCTTCTGCACCAGCACCACGGCATTGCGGCCGACGCGGCGCAGTCCGCGGCGCTTGCGTTCGGGGCCGGGCTCGATGTCGAACTGCCGGGAGCCGATTGCGCGCCCGAACTCGCCCTTGCCCTAGAACGCGGCGAAATCGACATGGCCACCATCGACCAGACGGTGAGCCGCGTGCTCCTCGAGAAGTTCCGCATCGGGCTCTTCGAGAAGCCCTACGCGGATGAGAACGCCATCGCACTCCAGACCGCCGAGGCCGTGGCCCTCGCCCGCGAGGTGGCTCGCCAGAGCGTGGTGATCCTCAGAAATGACGGCGTACTGCCGCTGCCACCCTCCACGTCCATCGCGCTGATCGGTCCCGCCGCCGACGATCCGCTGGCGCTCTTGGGCGATTATGCGTTCCCCGTGCATCTCATAATCGCCAACGAGACTGAGGACACCCGCAATGTCGTAACCCCGCGCCAGGCGCTCGAGGCGCGCTTCGGCACCAACCAGGTCCGCTTCGCGCAGGGCTGCTATATCCTCGATCAGCGCCAGTCCGGCGCGCCGGTCTTTCCTGGCGATGTCGATGACTCCACCAACCTCGAGATCGCCTCCTCGCTCTCCACCCGCACCGAACTCATTGCCGAGGCGGTCGCCGCGGCCGAGGCCTCCGATATTGCCATTGTCTGCGTGGGCGATCTTTCCGGCATCTTCCAGACCGGCACGGTGGGCGAGGGTTCCGATACCGATTCCCTCGCGCTACCCGGCGTGCAGCAGCACTTGCTTGAGGCCGTGGTCGCAACCGGCAAGCCGGTAGTCGCCGTGCTGAGTTCCGGGCGGCCCTATAATTTCGGCGGGCTCGAAAACCGCCTCGCCGCCATTGTCATGAGCTTCTTTGGCGGCCAGCAGGGCGGCCCGGCGCTGGTAGATGTTCTCACCGGCGCCGTCGAGCCATCGGGGCGCCTCACCCTCTCGGTGCCGAAAAGTGCCGGTGCGGCGCCCTATTTCTATAACCACAAGTTCAAGAGCTCCGGCACACCGGTCGCCCGGCATTTCGGCTCGCGCTTTCCCTTCGGCCACGGGCTTTCCTATACGAGCTTCGCCTATCGCGACCTCAGCCTCGCTGCAGAAGCTCTGCCGGTCGCGGGCGGCACGGTCGAGCTGAGCTTCACCATAGCCAATACCGGCTCCCGCACCGGAACCGCGGTGCCGCAGCTCTATGTGCGCGACAAGGTGTCGAGCGTTGTCCGCCCCATGAAGGAACTGAAGGCCTTCGCCCGCGTCGAGATTCCGGCGGGCGAGGCCCGGCATGTGCGCTTCCGTGTCCCCACCGACATGCTGAACTTCACTGGCAATGACGGCCACCGCATCGTCGAGCCCGGCGAGTTCGAGCTGATGATCGGAGAATCGAGCGCCGATATCCGCCTCACCGCAACCGTGACGCTCACCGGCGAGGTTTATCGCCTGCCCAAATCCTGGCGAATGGAAAGCATGGCGGAGATCGCCTAAGTCGATCTCTGGAAAAGTTGCATGCCTCGTCCCGCTCGGAAGCGCGACAAAGCGAGGCCTTAGGCCATTTCAGCCCATCGTACAGGCCGTGAAGTGATCTAGTGTGGAACAGGTATAGGCGGCGGCCGCGGGCAGTTATCAAGCGGGACTACGGTGGTAGATGTTCCGCTGCCGCCGCCGCCACCACTCCCGCCGCCACCACCGCTGCCGCTCGGGGCCACAACCACTGTCCCGCCGCCGCTGCCATGCCCCCCACCGACGGTGGTCCCGCTGCCTATTGAACGGGCACAGCCCGGCTCATCACCCTTCTGGTGGTCACTCGGTACCGGCTCCGCCGGGGGTGCAACGCGCACGGCCTGTCCAACCCTGACGTCTTCCCAGCGCCCGCAGGTGAGTCCCATACAGGGCCGCAAACGAGACCCCTCGCCATTCGGGCTAGCTTCAGCCCCATGCCAGCCTGCCCAGTCCTGCTGGTCCATTTGGATGGATATCGCCGCAGGACTTATCGCCAGAGCGACAGATAGAGCAATCGATGCAAGCACTTTCATCACCCCGCGACCACTGCAGCGCCTTCAGGAAAAGTTGCATGACCTTTCTTCGGGGCGCGACAAAACAAGGACATAGATCATTTCCGGGCCTCCCCTGAAATGATCTGGCTCTTCGCGAGACTACAACAACATCCGCCGCTGGAACAGCCATCGAGCGCTGCAGCGCTTCGTGGGCAGGCGGCGCAACCATTTCGGCCTCTCAACTGGAACGCCAGGCGGCCCATGGCGCCCCCTCGCCCGGGCGACGTTTCAGAGGAAATCGTCACGCCGCGGCGTGAAGCTGTCGATGAGCCGGCCCTTGGTCAGGGCCTTTACCCCATGCACGAGCCCCGACGGCACGATATAGGCGCCGCCGGCGGCTATCGTCTGGGTTACCCCGTCGATGGTCACTTCGAAAATGCCCTCGGCAACGTAGCTCGTCTGCACATGCTTGTGGCTGTGAAGCGCACCGATCGCGCCTGCCTCGAAACTGAATTCCACCAGCATCAGGTCGGGCAACTCGATGATCACCCGACGGGTCGAGCCATCGAGCTGCGTGAGCTTTCCGTCTTCTGGTCCGGCAAACAGCTTGGCGTCGGTCATGGTATCGTCCTCCCTCATGTGCCTTCCGGAAAAGTTCCATGACTTTTCCGGTTCGAAAGCACGGTAAAACAAACACTTAGTTCAGTTCAGCGCTCTGCAGGAAACCTGAAAGCGGCCTAAAGCCGGTAGGCGGACTTCACCAGATTATAGGCAAGGTCCTTGGCGACCTCATGCGCCTCGTCCGCGTTGAGCCGGTGCTCGGCGACAAGCCGGGCGAGGAACGCGCAGTCGACGCGGCGGGCCACGTCGTGCCGCGCCGGGATCGACGGGAACGCCCGCGTGTCGTCGTTGAAGCCGACACTGTTGTAGAACCCGGCCGTCTCTGTCGCCATTTCACGAAACCGCATCATGCCTTCCGGGCTGTCGTGGAACCACCACGGCGGCCCGAGCTTCAGCGACGGATACACCCCGGCGAGTGGCGCGAGTTCCCGCGCATAAGTGCTTTCGTCGAGCGTGAACAGCACGATCGAGAGGCCCGGCTCCGTACCCACCGCGTCGAGCAGCGGCTTCAGCGCGCCGACATAATCGGTGCGCTGCGGAATGTCGAAGCCCTTGTCACGCCCGAAACGCCTGAGCATCGCCGGTGAGTGGTTGCGGAACGAGCCGGGATGGATTTGCAGCACCAGCCCATCGTCTATGCTCATCCGCGCCATCTCGGTCAGCATCTGGGCACGGAACAGCGCCCGCTCGGCTGCATCCGCCTTGCCGGTCCGCACCTTGTCGAACAACGGCCCAGCCTCTTGCGACGACAGGTTCGCCGTCGCCGCCGACGGATGCCCATGGTCGGAAGATGTCGCGCCGTAACTTTTGAAATAGGCACGGCGCTGTCGATGCGCGTCGAGATAGCCAGACCAGGTCCCGGTATCTGCGCCCGAGATGTCCGCGAGTTTGTCGAGATTGCCGAGGAATCCCTCGAAGTCCGGGTCGACCACCGCATCCGGTCGATAGGCGGGCACGACGCGGCCGTTCCAGCCGCTGTCCCGGATCATCCGGTGCCATTTCAGGTCGTCGAGCGCACCATCCGTCGTCGAGATCACCTCGAGGTTGAAGCGCTCGAACAGCGCCCGCGGCCTGAAGCCATCGGTTTCGAGCAGCGCGGCGATATGGTCGTAGAACCGGTCGGCATTGGCTTCCGTCAACAGCTCATCGAGCCCGAACAGCGTCGCGAATGTGTGATCGAGCCACATCCGGGTCGGCGTGCCGCGGAACAGGTAATAGTTCTTCGCAAACAGCCTCCATATTGTCCGGCCATCCGTTTCGACCGGCGCGCCATCCACCGTCGGCACGCCCAGGTCCTCGAGCCGCACCCCCTGCGAGAACAGCATCCGGAAGATGTAATGGTCCGGCACGATGAGCAGCCGCGCCGGATCGGGGAAGTTCGCATTCTCGGCATACCAGCGCGGTTCCGTGTGACCATGGGGCGAAACCAGCGGCAGGTCGCGTATGCCCGCATAGAGTGCCCGCGCGATGCCACGCTCTGTCGGATCGGACGGGAACAGCCTGTCGTCGTTGAGATGCATCATGAAATCCTCCCGCGGCGGCCGATTCCCGGCATAGCCCGAAATGCTGGAGCGCCTTCAGGAAAAGCTGGATGACTCTTCCGTTTCGAAAGCGCGACAAAACAAGGACTTAGAGCATACCCCGGCGTCAATCGCCGTGAAATGACCTATGTAACCAGTTGGTGAATTGATTAGGCGGCCGGCCCGCGGCTTGTCAATCGCGGGCGATGCCCTGATTGAGCGGTGTCTGCTGCACGCCTTCGGCATCGAAATTGCCCGGATCGAGCCAACGCTCGAATTCGGCCTTTCGAGCCGGCCACTCGCCATCGAGCATCGAGAACCAGGTGGTATCGCGGTTCTCGCCCTTGATCACCATGTGCTGGCGGAAGATGCCCTCGAAGGTAAAGCCGAAGCGCGCCGCCGCCTGCTTGCTGGGCGCGTTGCGATTGTTGCACTTCCATTCGAAGCGGCGATAGCCGAGGTCGTCGAACACATGGCGGGCCGTCAGGTAGAGCGCTTCGGTCGCCACGCGCGTTCGCGAGATCGCCGGTCCCCAGTAGATCCCGCCGATCTCGATCACCCCGTTCGGCGCGTCGATCCGCATCAATTGCTGTCTGCCACCGACCTTGCCATTCGCCCGGTCGACCACCGCGCAAACCTGCGGATCGGTCTTGCCCAACTGCCGCGACAACCACTCTGCCATCGCCTCGCGGTCCTTTGGCGGGTTTTCGAACAGGTAGGCGAAGCGCTGCTCCGCATCCGGCACGCTTGATACCGCGAACAGTCCGTCCAGATGTTCGGGCCCGATCGGCTCGAGCCGCGCATAGCGTCCCTCGAGCACCAATGGCACCGGCGGCTTGGCGGTTAAGAATCCGTTCATCTTTGTGCAGCCCAGATGGCATCGAGCCCGGCTCGATAGGTTGGATACCTGAGTTCGTAGCCCAATGCGTCGAGAACGCGGCGGTTCGAGACCCGTTTGTTGTCCGAGTAGAAGCTGCGCGCCATCGGCGTCATCTCGGCAGTCTCGAAGGGCTGCTCTGGCGGCGGGGCAATGCCCATCTTCTGCGCCGCATAGGTCACGAGGTCCTGCGGCGGCGCCGGCTCATGATCTGCAAGGTTGTAGGTACCCTCGAGCCCACTCAGCGCAGCGCGGGCGGTCACCTCGCCGATATCCTCGACATGAATGCGGTTAAATACCTGCCCTACCTTCACAATTCGTCGCGCCGTTCCGTCGCGCAATTTGTCGAATGTCGAGCGTCCAGGCCCGTAGATCCCCGCGAGCCTTAGGATGAACAGCGGAATTCCACGCTCATTCGCGTAATTCCGCCACGCCTCTTCGGCCAGAACACGCTGTTTCGAGCGCAGATTTATCGGCCGTGTCGGGGCATCTTCATCTATCCACGCCCCCCCGAAATCGCCGTATACTCCGACCGTCGAGAAATAGCCGAGCCATTGGAGGTTTGTGGCGGAATCAAGATCCGCGCGGTGGAGAGTGAAGACGGAATCTCCCCGTTCATCTGGAGCAATCGAGTGAATCACATGGGTCGCGTGACCGAGATCCGCACCGAGAGTCGGGCCGGGAACCTCGCCGTCGAAAACATGCATCCGGATGCCGTCATCGGCATCGCCGACCGTCCTGTCGAGGCTGCGCGTGGTGCCGGATATCGGCAGGTTCGGATCACCCAGCCGGTGCAGGACCCGCGCGGTGGCACGGGAGGAATAGCCCATGCCGAAGAAGAAAACGCCCATTATTCATCACTTGCTGTCGACGCGCGCCGGCTGGACGACCGCGTTCCATTCTGCCTTAACGCTCTGATCGCGCTCATGGCCCAAAAATTCAAGCGCTTGGGCGGAAATCTCTTTGTCCGTAGCCAACCGCTTCAGAGCCCATACTGCCGCCCCGCGGATCAGCGGGGCGGGGTCATGGAGCCGTCCCAGCACCTGGGGCAGGAAACTGCGATCTCCGGAATTGCCGATGGCAATCAATACATTGCGCAGGAACCGTCCATATCCGATCCGCTTGATCGGCGAGCCGGAAAACAGCACCCTGAACCCCGCCTCGTCGAGCGCGGCGAGGTCGGCAAGGGCCGGCGCCCTCAGGTCCTCGCGAGCCTGCAGCTTCATTTCCCGCGTCACGGAGGCGAACTTGTTCCACGGGCACACGGCGAGGCAATCGTCGCAACCATAGATGCGGTTGCCGATCGGCGCCCGGAACTCGTGCGGAATGGGCCCTTCATGCTCGATGTTGAGATAGGCGATGCAGCGCCGCGCATCGAGTTGGAACGGCGCGGGGAACGCCTTGGTTGGGCAGACATCGAGGCAGCGCGTGCAAGTGCCGCAGCTTTCTGGATGCGGCTCATCGGCCGACAGGTCGAGATCGGTGAAGATCGCCCCGAGGAACAGCCACGAGCCGAAGGCGCGGCTGACAAGAACGGTGTGCTTGCCCTGCCAGCCGAGCCCCGCGGCCTCGGCGAGCGGCTTCTCCATAACGGGCGCCGTATCGACAAACACCTTTACCGTTGCTCCACTGCGCCGGCGCAGCAGTCCGGCCAACTCCTTCAGGCGACCCTTGATGATGTCGTGGTAGTCTCGATTGCGGGCATAGACAGAGATGTTGCCGATGACACGATCAGAAAGCCGTTCGAGCGGATCTTCGTCCGGACCGTAATTGAACCCGACCATGATCACCGAGCGCACTTGCGGCCAAAGGGCAGACGGCGAGGCCCGCCGTTCGGCTGTTTCCGCCATCCACGCCATTTCGCCATGCCAGCCCTCGGCCAGCGCGGCTCCGAGCTTTCCCGGCAGGTCCGGACGCGCATTGGCCGCCGCAATCCCGAAGGCGTCGAAGCCAAGGGTCTTGGCACGGTCCTGCAGTTCGCCGATCAGTCTGATCATATCCACGGCATCGGTTATCCGACGTGGGGGCAACACCGGCAAGTCGCCTCAGAAATCGAGGTCTGCATAGCCCTGCGCCGCCGGCATTCCGACGATCCGGTCGTTCAGCAAGGTCCGGAATGCCGGCCGCGACTTGATGCGGGCATACCATTGCCTGGTCTCGGGTGCACTGTCCCACAGCACATCGCCGAGATAGTCGAGGGTCGACAGATGCGCGGCAAGCGCAAAATCCGCCAAGGTCAGCATCGGTCCAGCCGCCCAGTGTCGCGTTGCGAAGAGCCAGTTGAAGTAGAGCAGATGCTCCGCGAGGTTGGCCTTTGCAGCTCTCAGAACGCCAGGCTCGGGCACTGCGCCCCTGATGTCGCGTTTGACGATCTTCTCTTCGAGGATATAGCGCGTCACTTCGTCATTGAGCTTGACCAGCACCCACTCGATCAGCCGCCACATCTCCGAGCGCACCGCAGCGTCGGACGGGATCAGACTATCGACCGTCGCCGGCGTATAGTGATCGTCGATGGCGTGAATGGTCGCGAGCGTCCCCACCACTGGCGGCACGCCATCATCAAGCAGGATCGGCACCGTTGCCGCGGGGTTGATTTCGAGCAGCGCAGCGTCGCGCAGCCAAGGGCGCACGTCCTCGAGGTCGACGGCCACGCCATACTCGGCAAACATCAGCCGCGCGAGACGCGAGGAAGGGTCGAGGCGATGGTGCAACAGCCGGGGCATCTAACGTGCGTCCATCCTTTGCGGGGGTCGGCAAATCGGTCTAGAAGCGCATACGCCCGCGCTTGAGGCGTCGATGAGTAGGTTCGAGATGGCAGCCGATCAAGGCATTTTTGTACCGCTTTTGCTCGGTGTCATTGAGGGGGTTACCGAATTCCTTCCGGTCTCGTCCACCGGTCATCTCCTCCTCGTCGAGCATTTCATTGGTTTCTCGAGCCCCGGTCGGGTGTTCGAAGTCTTGATCCAACTCGGCGCCATCCTCGCCATTGTCGCGATCTACTTCCAGCGCCTGTTCAGAATCGCAACCGATGCCCTCGCGCGAAAGCCGGGCGCATTGCGTTTCGTGCTTGGCGTGCTTCTGGCCTCATTTCCGGCCGCTATCGCGGGCGTGCTGCTCCACGATTTCATCAAGACGGTGATCTATGAGAGCCCGGTGGTGATCTGCGTCTCGCTGATCCTCGGCGGCATCGTGCTGCTCTATGTCGACCAGATGAAACTGACACCCAAGTACACGGACATATACGACTACCCGCCGCTGCTTTGCCTGTATGTCGGGCTGTTCCAGATGCTGGCGTTGGTGCCAGGTGTGTCGCGGTCGGGAGCAACCATCGTCGGATCGCTGCTGATGGGTACTGACAAGCGCTCCGCGGCTGAGTTCACCTTTTTCATCGCCCTGCCGATCATGGGCGGCGCCTTTTCCTATGACCTCTACAAGAGCAGGGAGTACCTGACTTCCGAACTCGGGGCAGCAGTGATCATCGGCTTCGCCGCAGCCTTCGTCACCGCATTTTTCGTTGTGCGTTACCTTCTCGATTTCATATCGCGCAACGGCTTCGCCATATTCGCGTACTGGCGAATCTTCGTTGGCGCCATCGGGCTTTGGGGGCTGCTGCTGTTCAAGTAGAGTCGGCAAAAGCTCCGCTGCGCCCCAATGGGCGCCGGAGCAAGTCATCAGGGAGGGCAGTGTCCGATCAGGCGGTCTGGCGATCGAACTGCCCATTGGGCATGAACCGCCAAAGATAGCTGGGCAGCACGGCATCCATCGGCGTGGCGGTAATTCCGAACGCTGCGAGTGTGCGGCCCCCCGCCTCGGACGCGTTGGAAACAACATTGTCGATCTGCAGCAGGTCAACCTGATCGGAAGTGATCAGCGGCTTGAACGGCAAGAGTGCGAAAGGCAGGGCCATCAACTTCGCGACGCCCGCGGGCATAGGTAGCAGCGGACGGTTGCGCTGCGTATCGCGCATCACCCGCGTCCACAGATCGCGATAGCTCAGCACCTCCGGGCCACCCAACTCGTAGACGCCAGCCGAGACCTTGCCTTCGCCGGAAGCGAGAAAGGCCTGCGCGACATCGCCCACATAGACGGGCTGGAACTTTGTCTTACCGCCAAAGACAGGTATCACCGGCAACCGAGCGGCCAGGCCGCCCAGGAGGTTGAAGAACCCGTCGCCCTTGCCGAAAATCACCGATGGCCTGAGGATCACAGCTTCCGGAAAGGCAGCCAGGACCTCAGACTCACCCAGAGCCTTGGTGCGCGCATAGACAGAAACGCTCTGCATATCGGCACCGATCGCCGACATATGAACAAGATGCGCAACACCCAGCGACTTTGCGGCTACCGCGACATTCTGTGCGCCCAAGGCATGCACGGCGCGGAAGCGCTGTTTTCCCGATTCGAATCCGATCCCGACGAGGTTGACGACGATCGATGCGCCCTTCACGGCCCGCTCAACAGAAGCCTGATTGCGGATATTGGCCTGGATCGGTGCGACCTGCCCCACGCTCCCGAGCGGCTTGACGTGGCCAGCAAGATCTGGCCGGCGCACGGCGACGCGGACGCGGTAGCCTGCCCTTGCAAAGGCCTGGACGACCTGCGTACCGACAAAGCCCGAACCGCCGAATATGGTCACCAGGTTGCTCATGGACATCGGTCTCGCTCTATCGCGTCAAAGGGGTGAGACGCGCTTCTAGCGCGCGCGCCAGAAGCTGTCGAGCCCGCGTCTGCGGGGCGTTTTGACGCTTCAGCGTGTCCCGTGCACCTGCGGCCGGTATGTTGCTCCGCCAACGCTAAGCGTCTGTTTTGCTTTTCCGTTCCAAATCGCGGTTGACAGGCTTTCGGCCATGGCCTAGAGGACCGGCGCCCATCGGTTTGCCCTGGTGGCGGAATTGGTAGACGCGCACGGTTCAGGTCCGTGTGTTTTGCGACGTGGAGGTTCGAGTCCTCTCCAGGGCACCAATGGCCACCGAGTGTGGCCAAGAGATCCCCAACCGCTGTGCACTGGCAATTCCCTCTCATATCCGCCATATAGGCCGTTGTACTGAAGGCCAGGCCATGAGCGACACCATTCCCGCGCCATTCCTGAAGATGAACGGCCTTGGCAACGAGATCATCGTCGCCGATATGCGCGGCCGCGCAGACCGCGTGACTGCCGCAGCGGCCATCGCACTCAATGCCGATCCGGTGACCAAGTTCGATCAGGTTATGGCGGTTCACGATGCACGCACGCCTGGCACCGCCTACTATATCGAAATCGTCAACTCCGACGGGTCGCGGGCCCAGGCCTGCGGCAACGGCATGCGTTGCGTGACCCAGGCGCTGGCCAACGAGACGGGCCAAAGTCGTTTCACGTTCGAAACAGTCGCTGGGATCCTGTTCGGCGAGGCCGAAGGAGATGGCCAGATCACCGTCGATATGGGCCGCCCGCGCTTCGGCTGGGACGAGATCCCCCTGGCGGAGGCGTTTGCGGACACGACAGGCATCGAGCTCCAGATCGGGCCGATCGATGCGCCGGTGCTGCATACCCCCTCGGTTGCCTCGATGGGCAACCCACACGCAACCTTCTGGGTAAAGGACGACGTGTGGAGCTATGCGCTCGACCGCTTTGGTCCAATGCTTGAGAACCATCCGATCTTCCCGGAGCGCGCCAACATTTCCATCGCGCTGGTGATGTCGCGGGATCATATCGTCCTGCGCACATGGGAGCGTGGCGCCGGGCTGACCCGCGCCTGCGGGACAGCCGCGTGCGCCGCGTTGGTGAACGCTGCACGCACAGGCAGGACCAGCCGCAAGGCGACGGTGACCCTGCCCGGCGGCGACCTGGTAATCGAATGGCGGGCGGACGACCACGTGCTGCTTACCGGCCCGACAGAACATGAGTTCGCCGGCCAGTTCGACCCTGTCACCGGCTCCTGGACGCGGGCAACGGAGGACGCCGCCTGATGGCGATCGAAACACTTACCTTCGGTTGCCGACTGAACGCCTATGAATCGGAAGTGGTCAAGTCCGAGGCGGAGAAGGCTGGGCTCGCCGATGCCCTTATCGTCAATACGTGCGCGGTGACGGCCGAGGCAGTTCGGCAGGCGAAGCAGGCGATCCGCAAGGCGCGCCGCGATAACCCTGGCCGGCGGATCATCGTTACCGGCTGCGCCGCGCAAACCGAGGGGCGCACCTTCGGCGACATGGCCGAAGTCGACCTCGTCATCGGTAACGAAGACAAGATGAAGGCAGAAAGCTACAAGCCGATTGTTTTTGGTGTGCCGCTCAACGACAAGGTGCAAGTCAACGACATCATGAGCGTGCGGGAAACCGCCGCGCACCTGATTGACGCCATGGACGGGCGCACCCGCGCCTTCGTGCAGGTGCAGAATGGTTGCGACCACCGCTGCACGTTCTGCATCATTCCGTTTGGCCGCGGGCCATCGCGCTCGGTGCCTATGGGCGCCGTGGTCGAGCAGATCAGGAAGCTGGTGGGCAACGGCTACCGGGAAGTCGTGCTGAGCGGCGTCGACATCACCAGTTACGGCCCGGACCTGCCCGGCACACCCACCCTCGGCAAGCTGACCCAGCAGATTCTCAAGCATGTACCGGACCTGCCGCGCCTCAGGATTTCCTCGATCGATTCGATCGAGGCGGACCCGGCGCTTTACGAGGCTATTGAGTCGGACAAGCGGCTGATGCCGCATCTGCACTTGTCGCTGCAGTCGGGCGATGACATGGTCCTGAAGCGCATGAAGCGGCGGCATTCCCGCGCCGAGGCGCTGGAGGTGGTGGCAAAGCTCCGCACCCTGAGGCCGGACATGGTGTTGGGCGCAGACATCATAACCGGCTTTCCGACGGAAACCGACGAGATGGCCGAGAATACCTACCGTATCGTCACCGAGGCGGACCTGACCTATCTGCATGTCTTCCCCTTCAGCCCGCGCTCGGGCACGCCGGCTGCGCGCATGCCGCAGGTGGACAAGAGCGTGGCGAAGGCGCGCGCTGTGCGCCTGCGCGAACTGGGCGACCAGCAGTTCCTCAAGCGGGCAGAGTCCCGCATTGGCGAGATCGAGTCCGTTCTGGTCGAAAAGGCGGGCACGGGGCGAACTGAACATTTCCTGCCGATAGCCGTTCCCGGATATGGCCCGGGCGACATCATCAGCGTACGGGTGACCGGCGCCGGACCCGCTGGGTTGACCGGCGAAGCGATAAGGACGGCCGCCTGAATGACCGAGAAAAAGAAGGGCCTCTTCCAGCGCCTGTTCGGCGGCGGTGATGCGCCGGAGCCGGCGGCATCCACGACACCCCGCGAGCACAGCGTGGCCGAAAACCTGCAAGCCGATATCGTGCTCGACGAAGTGGTCGAAGCCGCACCGCTGGTGCTGCCGCCCGACGAAGAAATCGCGCTCGCCGAAGCCCTGCATGAGGCTGGCGAAACCATCGAGCAGAATGTCTCAGACGCGGTGGACATAGGTTCGCGCCCTGGCGCGGTGAGCCATGAACCGCCGGCCGGACCGCCCGAGGCGACGCCCGGCTTCGTGGCGGCGCGGCAGGAGCCGCCCGCTGCCGGCGGGCCCCCGAAGAAGCTCAACTGGTTCCAGCGGCTGGCCTCCGGGCTCAAGCGTTCGTCGGACCAGCTCGGCAACTCGCTTGCCGCAGTGTTCACCAAGAAGAAGCTCGACCAGCAGATGCTGGACGAGCTTGAGGACATCCTTCTCCAGTCGGATTTCGGTGTCGACATGGCGACGAGCGTTACCGCGACATTGAAACGAGAGCGCTTCGACCGCGACGTGAGCGACGCCGAGGTGCGCGACGTGCTGTCGCGCGAGATCGTCAAGGTGCTGGCGCCGGTGGCCGCGCCGCTGGTGCTCGACCGCACGAAGAGCCCCTTCGTGATTTTGATGGTAGGGGTGAATGGCTCGGGAAAGACCACAACCATCGGCAAACTCGCGAGCCTGTACCGGCAGCGGGGGCTAAAGGTGATGCTTGCGGCGGGCGACACGTTCCGTGCGGCTGCGATCGAGCAGTTGCAGGTCTGGGGACAGCGCACCGGCGCGCCGGTGATCGTCAAGCCGGCGGGTTCGGACGCGTCGGGCCTCGCCTTCGAGGCGGTCGAGCGCGCAAAGGCCGAGGGCGCCGACCTGTTGATCATCGATACCGCGGGCCGCCTGCAGAACCGCGACGAACTGATGAGCGAGCTCGAAAAGATCATCCGCGTCATCAAGAAGGTCGTGCCAGAGGCGCCGCATGCGACGCTGCTGACCCTTGATGCGACCACCGGGCAGAATGCGCTGAACCAGGTGGAGATATTCGGCAAGCGCGCCGGGGTGACTGGGCTCGTGATGACCAAGCTTGACGGCACGGCGCGCGGCGGCATCCTCGTCGCCATCGCGCGGAAATTCGGCATGCCGGTGCACTTCATCGGCGTGGGCGAAGGCGTCGACAATCTGGAAGCATTCGATGCGGAGGACTTCGCCGCCGCCATCGTAGGACAGGCGAAATGACCGAGACCAAGGCCGAACAGGACGTGAACTGGGACGAGCTTAGGCCGCAGCTCATCAAGATCGGTCTCGAGATCGGACCGTTGATCGTCTTCTTCATCATGAACGCGCGCGAAGACATCTTCGTGGGCACGGCCTGGTTCATGGGCGCAATGGTCATATCGCTCATCCTGAGCTGGGTCCTGCTGAAGCGAATCGCGGTCATGCCGCTCGTCACCGGCGCGGTGGTGCTGATCTTCGGGGCGCTGACGTTGATTCTGCGGGACGACACCTTCATCAAGATGAAGCCGACCATCGTGAACTCCCTATTCGGGTTGACGCTGCTGGGCGGGTTGTTCTTCAAGCAGTCGCTGCTCAAATATGTGTTCGGCGAGGTCTACAAGCTGAAGCCAGAGGGCTGGACCGTGCTGACCTGGCGCTGGGGCCTGTTCTTCATCTTCCTCGCAGTGCTGAATGAGGTCGTCTGGCGCATGTTCGACACCAATACCTGGGTGGCGTTCAAGGTGTGGGGCACCATGCCGATCACCATCATCTTCTCGATGGCGCAGCTGCCGCTGCTCAGCAAATACGCGCCCGACCCGGACGCCAAGGTCGACCCGATTCCGCCGATGGACCCCTTGCCCTGAGGGTCAGGAACCTCAAGATGAACGCCCAGTCTGCTGTTCCGGATCTCCCCCTGCAAGCGCTTTCACCAACCCATTGTGCCATGAGTTGGGGGCGCGGGGATTGATTTCGAAATATCAGTGATTTCAAGATATTGGGGGGTGTGCGGGGCGGCTTGCGCAGCCCGCTGATGGGCTTCCATGCCTCAGATCAGCACCCGATTGCCACGTCCACTCCATATTGATGAACGGAAGCTGAAGGGCGCCGAGTGGAGCCCAGCTGTAAAGACTTACGACACCCACCTCGCGGCTGCGGCGAGATCTCGGGATGGGTCGCGGCCGACGTCGGGATGACACCGCGCGAGTGGCCCGATTGTGCCCTCTATCAACAGGGCACCGAGCAATCCTCAGCCCCGTCGGAAAAACCTCAACTCGCGTCGGACTTGGCCCTCTCGATGGCGGGGAGGACGTCCTTCTCCAAGGACTCCGCCGTCATCGGGCCTACATGCTTGAAGGTGATAACACCCTTGGCATTGACGACGAACGTCTCCGGCACGCCATAGACGCCCCAGTCGATCGAGACGCGGTTGTCGCTATCCGCTCCGATGCGGTCATATGGATTGCCAAGCTCGGTGAGGAACTTCACCGCGTTGTCGGCCTGATCGCGCTGGTTGATGCCGAACAGGCGGACGCCGCTTTCGGACTTGAGCGCGGTCAGCAGCGGATGTTCGTCACGGCAGGGGATGCACCAGCTGGCAAAGACATTGACCACGGTGACCGCGCCCTGGAGCGAAGCGGTGTCGAACCCCTCGCGATCGGTGCCCTGGACGGCCTTGAGGGCGAATTGCGGGGCCGGCTTGTTGATCAGCACAGAGCGGACGAGGCTCGGATCGCGGTTGATGTTGAGGGCGAAGATCGCGACGAGGCCGGCAAAGATGATAAGCGGCGCGAGAACCAGCAGACCGCGGAAGAGCTTGCTGCCGTTCACTGCGCGTCCCTCTCGGACCGGCGGCGGATGCCGGCCTTGTCGAGAGCGGCAAGGCGCGCCTTCACCCGCGAGAGGTCCCACACAACATATCCGATGAGCCCAAGGGTCAGCACGGCAACGCCGGCATAGGCCCAGGCAATGAACTCGACATGCGCGCCGTCGCCGATCATGCGCCGCCTCCCTGGAGCGCGGCCTGCCGGCTGAGACTGTCGGCGCGACGGCGCAGAATCTCGGTGCGCATGCGGACGACCTGCAGCAGGCCGAACAGCGCGGTGAACGCGAGCGTCATGATGAGCAGCGGAGTGAGAAGCGACATCGGCATCCTGGGGCCGCTGGCGGTGAACACGCTTGCCGGCTGGTGCAGCGTATTCCACCAGTCGACCGAGAACTTGATGACGGGGATGTTGAGCGCGCCGACCAGCGTGACAATGGCGATGATGCGACCGGCTTTCAGCTGATCGTCGAAGGCGCGCCAGAGCGCGATGATGCCGAGATAGATGAGCAGCAGCACCAGCGTCGAGGTCATGCGACCATCCCATTCCCAGAAGGTGCCCCAGGTTGGCCGCCCCCAAAGCGCGCCGGTATAGAGCGCCAGTGCTGTGAACACGGCGCCGAGCGGGGCAGCAGCCTTGTTGGCGACATCGGCGAGCGGATGCCGCCACACCAGCGTACCGAGCGCGGACGCGGCCATCAGGGCATAGACGAACTGGCTGAGCCAGGCATTGGGCACGTGGACATACATCACACGCACCATATCGCCCATCTGGTAGTCGTCCGGCGAGTTGAAGAAGCTGAACCACAGACCGACCGCGAAGAGTACGGCGCTGATGATAGCGAGCGGCCAGATCAGGTACCGCGACCAGACGAGGAACTGCCCGGGATGGGCCAGCCGGCTGAACCAGTTGGGCTGCTTTAGTGGCTTGAGGGCCGGTTTGGTGTCTGGGGTGACGCTCATAGGAGAAACCTCGCTCAAACCCGCTCTATTCCGAGGCCGAACGCAAGGCAAGCGCCGCCGCGAACGGAGCAAAGACCGCAACAACAAGGCTCAGGGCAATGAGGAACAGTGTCGCGCCATTGCCCGCGAGCGGATCGGCCGACCCGACCCCGAAGATCATCACGGGGATGGCCAGCGGCAGGATCAGCACCGGCGCGATCAGCCCGCCGCGCCTGAGACCCACAGTGACAGCGGCGCCGATGGCGCCGAAGCCGGTGAGCGCAGGCGTTCCGCACAGCAGTGCCAGCAGGGTCTTTGTCCATTGCTCCATGGTCATGGAGAGCAGCAGGGCAAGGATCGGGGTCGCGAGCAAGAGCGGCAGCGCGGTGACGAGCCAATGCGCGATCAATTTTGCGGCAACGATGGCCTCGAGCGGCAGCGCCGAGGTGGTGAACAGGAGCAACGAGCCATCCTCATCGTCGGCGCGGAACAGCCGGTCGAGCCCGAGCAGCATGGAGAGGAAGGCCGCGATCCAGACGATGCCTGTTGAAAGCCGCATGAGCTGCGGCCGGTCGGGTCCGATGGCGAAGGGCACGATGACCCCGACCATGACGAAGAACAGCACCAGCGTCAGCGCTTCGCCGCCGGCGCGGACGGCGAGGCGCAACTCGCGCCCGATGACGGCGAGGAAGGCGCTCATGATGCCGCCACCAGCACGAGCGTGCGCGGGGCGACGGCAAGCGGCAGATCGTGATGGGTGGCGATGATCGCCGCGCCGCCGCTTTCGCGATGGCGATCGATGAGGCGGCCGAGCAGTGCTTCGCCTTCAGTGTCCAGCGCCGCGCTCGGCTCATCGAGGAGCCACAGGGCCCGCTCGCTGACGAGCAGCCGGGCCAGGGAGAGTCGCCGGAGTTGACCAGACGAGAGAAAGCCCGCTTCGAGCGGTGAAAGGGCAGCAATGCCGACCTCGGCAAGCGCTGCTTCGGGGGCAAGCCCGGTGCCGCCGCCGAGCTGCTTCCAGAAGCGGAGATTCTCGATGACGCTGAGCCGACCCTTGAGCCCATGCTGGTAGCCGATATGGTGCATCTCAGTAGGCCCGAGACCGGAGACCGCCCCGGCGAGCGGTCGCACGACGCGCAGCAGGGTGAGCAGCAGGGTGGATTTGCCGACGCCATTGGGGCCCCGCACGAGCAGGGCCTCGCCCGCCCCGACGGCGAAGCCGAGCCCGGAGAACAGCAGCTTTTCGCCGCGCATCACCGCGAGCCCCTCGGCCGACAGCACCGGCGTTTCCAAAGCGTTTTCCCTCACCATCGGGAACTGCGTAAGGTAGCCATGCTGGTACTGGCAAGCGCGAACTTGTTTCTCTATAAGCGGCGCTAGATTGGAACTCTTCCAGCCAATCCCAGATGCCCCCCGGTCACACGGACCCTCGCCGGTACCCGCGTCAGGGCCGAGGCGGCGCCTTGCAACACCAGCGCGTGAAGGCGACACCGTGACGACATCCCTCGACAGCTTCAAGTGCAAGACCACCCTCACGGTGGGCAGCAAGACGTACACCTATTTTTCTATCCCGCTGGCCGAGCAGAACGGCCTGGCCGGTGTCTCCCAGCTGCCGAACTCGCTGAAGGTCGTGCTCGAGAACCTGCTGCGCTTCGAGGACGGGCGCTCGGTAACCGCCGACGACATCCGCGCGGTGGCCGAATGGCTGGTCAATCGCGGCAAGGTGGACAAGGAAATCGCCTATCGCCCCGCCCGCGTGCTGATGCAGGACTTCACCGGCGTGCCCGCCGTGGTGGACCTCGCCGCGATGCGCGATGGCATGAAGACCCTGGGCGGTGACCCGGAAAAGATCAACCCGCTGGTGCCGGTCGACCTCGTGATCGACCACTCGGTGGTGGTGGACTATTACGGCACGCCGCTGTCGCTGAGCCAGAATGTCGAGCGCGAATACGAGCAGAACGGCGAGCGCTACAACTTCCTCAAGTGGGGCCAGAACGCCTTCGACAATTTCCGCGTCGTGCCCCCCGGCACCGGCATCTGCCACCAGGTGAACCTCGAGTACCTGGCGCAGACCGTGTGGACCAAGACCGAGGACGGCGAGACAATCGCCTACCCTGATACCTGCGTTGGCACCGACAGCCACACCACCATGGTCAACGGCCTCTCCGTGCTCGGCTGGGGCGTGGGCGGCATCGAAGCCGAGGCGGCCATGCTCGGCCAGCCGGTCTCCATGCTGATCCCCGAAGTCGTCGGCTTCCGCATTGTCGGCAAGCTGAATGAAGGCGTGACGGCCACCGACCTGGTGCTGACCGTGACGCAGATGCTGCGCAAGAAGGGCGTTGTCGGCAAGTTCGTCGAGTTCTACGGCCCGGGCATTTCGTCCATGCCGCTCGCCGACCGTGCGACCATCGGCAATATGGGCCCCGAATATGGCGCCACCTGCGGCTTCTTCCCGGTGGATGACGAGACGCTGGCCTATCTCAATCTCTCCGGCCGCGCCGAGGACCGCGTGGCGCTAGTGGACGCCTATACCAAGGCGCAGGGCATGTTCCACACCGATGCGACGCCCGACCCGGTGTTCACCGATACGCTGGAACTCGACCTCTCGACCGTGGTGCCCTCGCTCGCCGGCCCGAAGCGTCCGGAAGGCCGCGTCTCGCTGACCGATGCGCGCACCGGCTTCATCACCGCGATGGAAAACGAGTACAAGAAGATCGCCGACATCGCCTCGCGCTACAAGGTCGAGGGCAAGAACTTCGATATCGGCCATGGCGACGTGGTGATCGCCGCGATCACCTCGTGCACCAATACCTCCAACCCCTATGTGCTGATCGCCGCGGGCCTCGTCGCCCGCAACGCGGTCAAAAAGGGCCTCAAGTCGAAGCCATGGGTGAAGACCTCGCTCGCGCCCGGCTCGCAGGTTGTGTCGGAATACCTGGCGAAATCCGGCCTGCAGGGCGACCTCGATGCGCTCGGGTTCAACCTCGTGGGCTTCGGCTGCACCACCTGTATCGGCAATTCCGGCCCGCTCGATGCGCCGATCTCGAAGGCGATCAACGACAATGGCGTGATCGCGGCGGCCGTGCTCTCGGGCAACCGCAATTTCGAAGGCCGCGTGTCGCCCGACGTGCAGGCGAACTATCTCGCCAGCCCGCCGTTGGTGGTCGCCTATGCGCTGGCGGGCTCGGTGCAGCTCGACCTCTCGACCCAGCCGCTCGGCACGGGTTCGGACGGGCAGCCGGTGTACCTGAAGGACATCTGGCCCTCGAACAAGGAGGTCGCCGACTTCGTCAACACCTACATCACCGCCACGATGTACCGTGAGAAGTACGCCGACGTGTTCAAGGGCGATGAGCGCTGGCAGGCGGTCGAGGCCGGTTCTGGCCAGACCTATGGCTGGAACAGCTCGTCGACCTATGTGCAGAACCCGCCCTATTTCGACGGCATCACCGCGACGCCGGATCCGGTGACCGACGTGGTGGGCGCGCGGATCCTCGGGCTCTTCGGCGACAAGATCACCACCGACCATATCTCCCCGGCCGGTTCGATCAAGGCGGCGAGCCCGGCCGGCCAGTATCTGCTCGAGCGGCAGGTGAAGCCGGCCGACTTCAACCAGTACGGCACGCGCCGCGGCAACCACGAGATCATGATGCGCGGCACGTTTGCCAATATCCGCATCAAGAACTTCATGGTGAAGGACGACGCGGGCAACGTGGTGGAAGGTGGCTGGACCGTCTACTACCCCGATGCCAGGAAGGAATTCATCTACGACGCGGCCATGCGCTACAAGGCCGAGGGCACGCCGCTGGTGGTGTTCGCCGGCATCGAATACGGCAATGGCTCCTCGCGTGACTGGGCGGCCAAGGGCACCAAGCTCCTCGGCGTCAAAGCCGTGATCGCGCAGAGCTATGAGCGCATCCACCGCTCGAACCTCGTCGGCATGGGCATCCTGCCGCTGCAGTTCGAGGACGGCACGTCCTGGCAGACCCTCGGGCTGAAGGGCGACGAGAGCGTCACCATCCGCGGCATCACCGAAGTTTCCCCGCGCCAGAAGATGCTGGTCGACATCACCGCTGCCGACGGCTCGACCCGCTCGGTGCCGGTGCTGTGCCGCATCGATACGCTCGACGAGATCGAGTACTACAAGCACGGCGGCATTTTGCAGTATGTGCTCCGCTCGCTCGTGGCCTGATCTCGTGCCGCTGACACGGGCCCGGCCAATCGCCGGGTCCGATCACGGCTTATCGCGCCAATTTGACTCGCGGGAAGCGGCCGGGCAGGCCTACAAGGGCGCCATGTTGATACGTCCGCTTCTTGCCGTCTTCGTCGCCCTGGGCCTTGCCGCGCCTGCCTTCGCTGCGTCCGCACCGCGCGCCGTTGTTGAGCTTTTTACCTCACAAGGGTGTTCTGAAAGCCCGAAGGCCGACGCCATGCTCGAGGATCTCACGCGCCGTGGCGACGTGCTGACACTCGCCTATCATGTCGACTACTGGGACTATATCGGCTGGCCCGACAATTTCGGCCGCCGTGAATTCACCGAGCGCCAGCGTCAATATGCGGCGAGCTTCGGCTCCACCAAGCTGTTCACGCCACAGATGGTGGTGAATGGCCAGGAGGGCATCGTTGGCTCGCATGAGGCCGATGTCGAGCAATCGCTCGAGGGCGCGAGCCTGCCCCTCGCCGTGGCGCTGGTGCCGGAGGGCGACGTGCTGGGCATTTCAATTCCTGCCAACCCGGCCATGGGCCGCGCTACGGTGTGGCTGGTCACCTATCTCGACCATGCCGATGTCGAAATCACCGCGGGCATGAACAAGGGCAAGCAACTCGCCTATACGCAGATCGTCACCGGGCGACAGATGCTGGGCATGTGGAACCCGGCATCGGGCCTTGCCATGTCGGTCCCGCTGGCCGAGCTGAAGCTCGACGGCAAGGGCGGCGCGGTGGTGCTGGTGCAGCAGGAACGCAAAGGCCTGCCCGGGCCGATCCTCGGCGCCGCGCTCGTGCCGCGCTGAGGCGCAAACGCTTCGACCTCCGAGCAAAGAAGAACCCTCGCCGTGTGACGCGACGAGGGTGGAATGACTGTGTGCATGGGGGCAGCCGACAACCGGGATCGGGGTTCTGGGGGCTCGGTGATCCCGGTTGTCGGCCGCTGGAGGTAATGTTCGCTGTATCCCATGGCATTCTGGCGCGGTGAGGGAGCAAGTGTGGTGGAATTCGGGTATTTCGCATCGGAACCCGCACTTATCGGGTGATGCCTCCGCCCCTCCCCCGCACTGGACAAGCGCTGCGATTGCCGCGATCATGACAATCCCGTGACGAGGTTGGCATGGACGAAGAACAGCAGACCGGATCGGCACACCTCATCGCGTTCGACCCCGGTGGCCGGCAGTTGCGGCCCGCGCCAATGGTGCATTTCGACCGGCGCGAACTGACCGCCATCCTCAACCTCTATGGCAAGAAGGTCGCGGACGGCGAATGGCGTGACTACGCCATGGATTTTCTGAAGGACCGTGCGCTGTTCTCGATCTTCAAGCGCGCCTCGGAACGGCCGGTCTTCGTTGTCGAAAAGCACCCGAAACTGCGCAACCGGCAGGGCCAGTACATGGTAACCGGGCAAGACGGACGCGTGCTGAAGCGCGGCCACGAACTCGAAAACGTGCTGCGGGTGCTGGAACTCGCCGTGGTGAAGTGATCATCTTTCGGCACGCCCGCGTGGAAGATGTGCCGGCGATGAGCGAGGTGCTGACACGTTCGATCACCGAGCTTTGCGGCGCCGACCACAAGAACGATCCGGACGTGATCGCCAGCTGGACCGCCAACAAGACGCCGGATGGCGTCGCCGCCATGCTCGCCGACCCGTCAAATACCATGCTGGTGGCACAGAGCGACGGCGTGGTTGCGGCGGTGGGGATGGTGTTGGGCGATGACGAGATCGGGCTCAACTATGTGCACCCCGACCACCGCCTCAAGGGCGTGAGCACGGCGCTGCTCACAGCGATGGAAGCGCTGATGCGCGCCCGCGGGGTAACGACCGCGCGGGTGAAGAGCACGGTGACGGCGCACGACTTCTACCTCGCCCGTGGCTGGGTGGACGACGGCCCGATCTATACCGGCCGCTTCATCGACGCTTATCGGATGACGAAGGCGCTTTCGCCGCGGGGATGACTCACCCCGCCTTCTTCGTGATCTCGCGCAGCAGAACCTCGTTGATCCGCGTCTGCCAGCCAGGCCCCTGCGCCTTGAAGTGCTCGACGATGGTCGGGTGTAGCCGGATGGTGACGGATTGCTTCACGCGCTCGGCCTTGGGGCGGCCGACCGGCTTCGGCATGGGAATGCCGAGTTCAGCGAACATTTCCGATGCGGGGCGGAACTTCGGCAGGTCCGCCTCAGCCAAAATCGGCGCGGATTCGTCGAACCCCGGCGGCAATGTCACTTGTTTAGTGCTCATGTTTCCGCATCTCCTTTGCGTGCATTCGGCGCAAGCTGATGATCCTCAGCCTTTCGCCGCGAATGACGAATACTACGGCGCAGTTCTGTTCGCCAATTCGGCCATAGGCCAGGCGCCGCATTTCGCCGTAGTCCAGCCGATCATCGATACGGGTGATGGCGTTCGCCCAATCAAAGTCGGCGATAAGCTCGAAGCGCACGCCATGCTTCAGCCAGTTCGCGAGGTTTTTGGCCTCGTCCCACTCGTAGCGATCCATGGGACCACATTAATGTATGTACGAAAATTACGTATGCAAGTAAAGCTCGAGAGGGATTATGCGTAGAAGGTGGGGCCGCGTCAAAGCGCCTTCTGCATATGGACGATATCGAGCCAGCGATCGAACTTGAAGCCCAGCGCCTCGTAGTGGCCGATGAAGCGGAACCCGGCCTTTTCGTGCACGCGGATGGAATTCTTCCGCTCGGCAGTGATCACCGCCAGCATCTGCCTGAACCCGGCGGCGCGGCTTTGCACCAGGAGCTCATCGAGCAAACGCGCGCCAACCCCCTGCCCCACCAGATCCTTGTGAAGGTAGATCGAATCCTCGCAGGTGAAGCGATAGGCGGCCCGCGGCCGGTAGAATGAGGCATAGGCATAGCCGACGACATTGCCCGCCTGTTCGACGATGATCAGCGGATGCTTGAGGTCCAGCAGCTTGCCGAAGCGCTCGGCCATGGCGGCCTCGGTCGGCGCCTCCGTCTCGAAGGTGATCACCGTCTCATCGACATAGTGGCGATAGATTTCGGTGACGGCCGGAATATCGGACCAGCGGAAGGCACGGAAACGGGCGTCGGACATGAGGGGCTCGGAAATGCGAAGGGGCTGCAGTCTTTTCTAGACCGCAGCCCCCCGAACTTCCAATCAGACTTCTCTATCCGAGAAATTACTCGCGGTTGCCGAACAGGCGGAGCAGCATCAGGAACAGGTTGATGAAATCCATGTAGAGGCTGAGCGCGCCCATGATCGCACCCTTGGCCAGCACGTCGGCACCGAGGCTCTCGTGATAGCTCTCCTTGATCCGCTGCGTATCGTAGGCGGTGAGGCCGACGAAGACCAGGACGCCGATGGCCGAGATGGCGAAATCAAGCGCCGAGGAGGCAAGGAAGATATTCACGATCGAAGCGATGACGAGGCCGATCAGGCCCATCATCAGGAAGCTGCCCATGCCACTGAGGTCACGCTTGGTGGTGTAGCCATACAGGCTCATGGCGCCGAAGGTCGCGGCCGAGATGAAGAACACCTTGGCGATCGACGCATCGGTATAGACCATGAAGATCGAGCTGAGGCTGAGCCCCATCACGGCCGCATAGGCCCAGAACACCGCCTGCGCGGCACCCACTGAGAGCTTGTTGATGCCGAAGCTGAGGACCAGAACGAAGGCAAGCGGCGACAGCGCAAGCACCCACATCAGCGGGCTCTGATAGATGAGCGCGCCCCAGGCGGTTAGACTGCCATCCGGTGCCACGGCGGCCTGCGAGGCAAACCAGGCCACAAGGCCGGTGACCACGAGGCCGAGGCCCATATAGTTGTAGACCTTCAGCATATAAGCGCGGAGGCCCTGGTCGATGGCCGCGGCGGTTCCGGCCCGCGCTGCGGCGATAGTCGGTCTGTCGAATTCAGCCATGACGAAATCCCTTTCCTGGCGACGCAAGATGCCCGCGCCCCTCTGCGTGGCATCAAAACCACCGCCGAATATGGAGGCGCTGTTTTTCGAATACAAGACCTTCCCCCATCACAAGGCCGTACCCAAATGTCGCGCCCGCAAGGGCTTAGATGAGGGACGGACCGCCGCTTGCCGAACTGGGCATCAATGGAAGCGTGGGACGTTCGCGATCCTGTCTTGCAGCTGTCGTCGAGGTCAGCCTACGATTCGATACATGCGCTTCGAATCGCAGCGCTTGCGGCAGGAGGAGGGTCGAATTGCCCAGACTCTTTACCGGTCTCGAGGTCCCGGCCTCGGTGGCTCAGGCACTGGCCCTGAAGCGTGGTGGCCTGTTCGGCGCGCGCTGGATCGATGCCGAGAACTACCACATTACCCTGCGCTTCATCGGCGATGTCGACTACCAGACCGCCCATGAGGTGACCGACAGCCTCGACCGGCTGGCGCATTCGGATGCCTTCACCATCAAGATCGACCATCTCGCCAGCTTCGGCGGCGACAAACCGCGCGCGCTCTATGCCGGGGTGGAGAACAATACGACCCTGATGCGGCTTCAGGCCGGCCATGAGCGAATCCTGCAAAGGCTCGGCCTCGCGCCCGAAGGCCGGAAATTCGTCCCGCATGTGGCGCTGGCGCGCCTGAAGGGCGCGAATGCCATCGACGTCGCGCGTTTCCTCGCCTTTTCGGGCCGCTTCCAGCCGCTGGAGTTCCCGGTCGGTCGCTTCGTGCTGTTTTCATCGAAGGACTCGGTCGGCGGCGGCCCTTATCTCGTCGAACAGGCGTACCCGCTCGCCGCATGAGGGGGTTACTGCCCCGTTGCGTGTTTTGTTAAGGGTTTGTCAACCAACGCGGCCCAAACAGGACAGAGGGCGTTTCGGCATGTCAAATTGCCGACACGTTTACCGCTAAGGGTTCGGTTTAAATCAAATGCGCTCGCTTGCAGCGATCCTGGCTACCACGCCGGAACAGGATTCGAGGGGCAAATGGGCGCACCATCGAACAAGGATGTTCGGGCGATGACATCGAAGCTGACGACCCTGCTCCTCACCGCCGGCCTGTTGGCCGTGCTGCCGGTGAGCGGAGCATTTTCGCAGGAAATCAAGCAGTTGGGCACGTTCAAATCGTGGACGGCCTGGACCGGCACAGACGCGAACGGCGTGATGTGCTATATCTCCTCGGAGCCGGAATCGTGGGGTCCGAAGGAAATCAACGGCGCGCCGGTGCGGCGCAGCCCAATCCATTTCCTTGTGATCAACCGTAAGGGCCTCGGCACCCGCAACGAAGTGCAGACGCTGGCAGGGTACCCGTTCCACCCGACCAAGGCCAATGTCGCGGCCTCGATCGACGGCAAGACCTACCCCATGCTCACCGAAGGCGAAGCCGCCTGGCTTGCAGTGGAGGCGGATGAGCCGGGCTTTGTCGAGGCGATGAAGGCGGGCACCAAGCTGGTGGTCAAGGGCACCTCCCAGAAGGGCAACAACCTGTCCGACACGTATAATCTGAGCGGCGTCACGGCCGCGCTCAAGGAAATCGACAAGGCGTGCGGCTGATCGCGCGGCGCTGCCTGACGGACCAGAGGCCCAATTGATGCAGCGACCTGTGATGCACCGCCTTGCCTTCTCCGCCATGTGTGTCGGCGCGATACTGGCTGGGGGCATAGCGCCCGCAGCCGCGCAAGCGGTGAAGCTGATCGGCGAGTTCCGCGACTGGGCGACGTATTCTGCTACCGAATCAACCGGGCCGGTCTGCTTTGCGATGACCAAGTCGGGCAGGATCGACCCGATGCCTGACGGCTTTACCGAGGCCTTTCTCTACCTGACGCATCGCCCGACCGAGAGTGTCCGCAACGAACTCAACATCGTCGCAGGCTATGTGTTTGCGCCCGACACGCAGGCGACGGCCAATGTCGGTGGGCAGGCCTTCGCGCTCTTCACCGAAAAGGACGCCGCCTGGCTGGCTGAGCCCGCCCAGAACGAGAATCTCGCCGGCGCCATCCGGGCAGGCTCGTCGCTGGTGGTCGAGGGGACGAGCGAGAAGGGTATCAAGGTGACTACCACCTTCTCGCTCTCGGGTGCGACGGCGGCCTCGCGCGCGGTGGAAGGCAATTGCAACGGGTGAGCGGCCTGCGGGCGTGAAGTCGGCGCCCCTCTCCCTCGTGAGTGACTTCAAGCCGGTTCCGAAGGAAACCGACGCGCCAGTGGCGCGGCGGTAGGCGATGAAGGTGGCGCGGAGCGCCGGGTGAGGGGAGCACCTTGCGCTAAACCCCTGCGCTGTCAGTTTGCTTAGCGCAAGCGGCACCCCCCACCCGCCCTTCGGGCCATAGCCCGCAGGCATAGCCTGACGGGCGTTCTTCGCTGCAAAGCTCCACCGGAGCTTTGCAAGGGCGCTCAGAACTCCCCCGTAAACGAGGCCTCTGCGAAACTTGCGATTGTTTGTGGATGTGATTCACTGGCTTTGGATGGAGGGCCGGTGAATGGAACAGGTGAGTTTTCTGGATGCGTTCCTTCCGGCT
>JAIYDI010000021.1 GCA_027487555.1 Hyphomicrobiales bacterium | reverse complement strand
GCCCAGTCGAATCCTGTGGAAAGGTCGTCGAGCACCACGACCCTTTCACCGGAATCGCAGAGCGCGAGTACCATGTGGCTACCGATGAAGCCGGCGCCGCCAGTGACCAGTACCGTCATGATGTTTTCCGTTCCAACCTGTACCCGATAGGCTGATGGATGCTATGAGCAGTTTGTCGTTCGCCTCCTATCATCGAGGAGCGTCGTAGGCTTAAGTGACACGGTTAAGGGCGCAAACAGCGAAACGTCCGACGACGTTGACGTTGGGCTACTTGCGCAACATGATTGCGCATCGAACAATAGTGACATGCAACAAGTTTCGGCGCCATTGTTTGGAATGGCGAAATTGGCGGTTCGCAGAGATCAGACTAATCTCGTTGGCATTTGGGCAGTGTGGTATGTATTGACCAACGCGAATATTCACGCAGAAGCGGCGAAACCCCCATCGTTCCAAATTATTGTTGAACTAGGCGGTATGTGGAACTCAGGGGACGGGCAAATGAAGCCAGAACAGCGGGTCGGTTGAGATGGCATATGTTGTTGAGGCGGAGCGAAAATCGAGGGGTGAGCGAGTTGCGCCGCGCATTGTATTTATGGCGGTATTGGCTGCAAGCGTATTTGTAACAGTCCCTGAGGTTTCGTGGATTTCCCTAGGGTGTGGGGCGGTATTGTTTTTCATCAACATGGGGGATGAAAAGTATAGAGCAAATGAGACTATGAGGGTATTCCTCCCTGCCGTGTTTATGTTGACGTATGGCATCATGGTAAGCGCGTTTTCTGAAACGCAATTGTATGAGATGCTAAAAGATACGTTTTATCTGTCAAAAATCGCCATGACTGTCATGTGTGGTGTGTATATTGGCGCGAATCTAAGTACAAGCCGCCTTGGAAAAGACTGTACGATATTGTGCATTTGCGTGTGCAGTATATTTTTGATCAGATATTATATGTTTACAGAAAGAAACGTAAACGAATTTGTACGCGCTGCACAAAGCGGTGGCGCGCCGTTATGGCTGTGTGTCTTGTTTCTATTCCTGTGGTCTGTGAAGGTGCGTATCAATGGTATTGTCTTTGGAATCGCGATTACCTTATCTATGTGGGTGGCTGTTCTAGCGGTTTCCCGGACATTCTTCATCGCAGCTGCATTTGCCTTTGTGGCGTTTGCATCGCCGCATGCCAAGCGACTTATTATCTTTGTGTCTGTGGTGTGTTTTCTGGTGGGCCTTTCTCTATATGATGCCCTATCGCTGGATGGGTTAGGGGGTTCTAGCTTCTTGCACAAAATCGTTAATTCGATGACAGAACTCTCATTCCTTAGTGGCTATACCACGCAAGAGTTATTTACAAATTGGAGGGGGTTTGAGGCGTCTATGGCATGGCGACAGTATGCGGCGGGAGAGTGGATTCAGCAGTTATTTGGTTACGGTCTTGGTGCGACAGTCAATCTTGGTCAGACATACTTTTTGTCGACCAAGAGTGCGTTCAGCGAGCTGCCGATACTGCACAATGCATATTTTCAAATACTGATCAAGTGGGGTGCGGTCGGCTTATTATGCTATGTCTGGCTTGTTGTTAACATTGGCGTTTTCATGGCCAATGCAAAGAGTGAAAAATCCGCGTTGCGCATTGCGATGTTCTTTGTTGGGTTTGTTCTCGTATCCTCATTGTTTGTCACCGGGCTATTGAATCCAGCGCTGTTGGATGCGTTAACAGTTGTGTGTGTTGCTGTTGCAGTAGCGAGCCATAGAGAGAAGTGGGAAAAGGCGTTATGTGCGACGAAGTAATACAAGTGTCATCGGATGGGTATATAAAGTGATGGGTGCGGTGAGGGTGTCGATTGTGACGGTGTGCCATAGGTCTTCTAGAAAGCTCGGTGAATACGTGCGGTCCTTGGTGGATATTGGTGCGAGCCGACAGGCGTGGAGCGAGGTGGAGTTTGTATTTGTTGAGAATTCAGGGGATCGGCAGATAAGCGCTGTGATTGAGCCTCTTCGTGCGCTCGGCTCGTCGGTAAAGCTCTACTTTACGCCCAATAGTGGTTTTGGCGCTGGCTGCAATTTTGGCGTTAGGCAGGCGACGGGGGAGGTGGTCATATTCGCGAATCCCGACGTGATTTTTTGTTCTGATGTCTCAGCGTTTAGGTTCCCCGATGATCGAGTATGGGGTACGTGTTTACAGGTTGGTGGTGATGGGCATAGGCACAGCTTTGACATATATCCCGAGTTCAAGTGGACCGCAGTCGAATTGTTCGGTCTGTACAAGTGGGCTGACTTTCTCTATTGCATAGGTTTGTGGAGGACTGTGTACGTAGTGGGGGCGTTTTTTGCAGTACGACGGAGCGAGTTTAATTCTATTGGTGGATTCGATGAGCGGTTTTTTATGTATTATGAAGAGGTGGAACTCTCAAGGAGACTCAAGATGCGGTATGGGAAGCCCCATTTGGACAATCAGTGCCGTGTATTTCATTCTGGTTTCGGCTCTGAGACGACGAGAGAATTCACAATTATTACTTCGGCAGAAAGCTTTGTACGGTATGCGCTTATTTGCGGTGTGCCGGAGATCGTTCCGCGAAGGATGCGCACGCTTTGGTGTTTGGGGTTGTTTTCTAGTCGTGCGCGTTTGGCGCGTCGGCACATCGCGAAGGTTTGGGGACAGGTCGGCGCGGACTAGCGGACACATCGGTAGATGTTGTTGATGGAAATTGAGCGACTGCGGGGTTGATGGACGGGGGGTTAGGCTAACATAGCTGCATCCTTGAACTCCACTGGACTAGGATAGCCCAATGGCGAGTTTTGGCCCTTCTGGTTGTAGAGCCACGAAATGTAGTCGAACAATTCGGCCTTGGTGTCGCCCTTTGTTCGATTGACCTTGCGGGCCGTCCGTTCGGTCTTGAGCGAAGAGAAGGAGGTTCACATCGCAGCGTTCGGCGACTTCAATCGATCCGCTGTATAGTGTCTGCTCCACAGATCGAGTTGAACCCCTAGAGCGTTTCATGTTTGTGTAGCACCGTACGCTGCGTTTGCTATGTAGTATTGGCATTCGTTCGGGGTGATGGTTTGGACGAGGTTCCCGATGTGTCGCCATGTGTCCTCGATGGTTCGGCGCTGGGCCATGCGCATCCAGTGCTTGATCTTGGTGACGTTGCCCCCAACTTCTATCCAGCGTGACGTAGACTTGGGCGGTTGGTTGACCTGCCTCCCGATCTTGGACCACCCGGCTGGGGATTTTCCGGGCGTTTGATCTGAGACCCGCAAACTGGATCGTTCAGAAGTGGAGTTTTCCGCGCTGGCGTGCTGGGGCTGGAAGGAGCGGAAGACGATGAAGGCATCGAAGTTCTCGGACGCACAGAAGGCGTTCATTTTGAAGCAGGGCGCTGATGGCGTGCCTGTTGCGGAGATCTGCCGACGAGCGGGGATCAGCCAGGCGACCTACTTTAACTGGAAGAAGAAGTTCGACGGGCTGCTGCCCACCGAGATGCGGCGGTTGAAGCAGCTCGAGGACGAGAACAGCAAGCTCAGGAAGCTGGTGGCGGACCTCAGCCTCGACAAGGAGATGCTGCAGGACGTCCTGCGCCGAAAACTGTGAGGCCTGATCGCAAACGCGAGCTGGCGGCGCAGCTTTGCATGGAATGGGGCGTATCGATCCGCAGGGCCTGCCGGACCCTCGAGTTCGACACCTCGACCTACCATTACAAGACGCGCCGCCGCGATCAGGCCGACATCGAAGCTCGGATCAGGGACATCTGCCAGACCCGTGTCCGCTATAGGTATCGACGCGTGTACGTGCTGCTGAGGCGCGAAGGCTATGAGATCAACCAGAAACGAACCCGCAGGATTTACAGCGAGTTGGGCATGCAGCTGAGGAACAAGACGCCCAAGAGGCGAGTGAAGGCCAAGCTACGGGATGATCGTCAGGAGGCCGTCCGCCCCAACGACGTATGGGCGATGGACTTTGTCCATGACCAACTGGCAACAGGGAACAAGATCCGCATCCTGACGATCGTCGATACCTACTCACGCTATGAGCCGGCGCTCGACGCACGCTTCAGCTACCGGGCCGAGGACGTCGTTTGAACGCCGGAACAGGTGTGCCCGCGGATCGGCTATCCTAAAACCATCCGGGTCGACCAGGGCTCAGAGTTCATCTCCCGCGACATCGACCTGTGGGCTTACGCCAAGGGCGTGACGCTTGACTTCTCGCGGCCCGGCAAGCCGACTGACAATGCGTATATCGAAGCCTTTAACGGTCGACTGCGGGCGGAGTGTTTGAACGCCCACTGGTTCCTGACGCTTGCAGACGCGGCCGAAAAGTTGGAGGCTTGGCGCAGATACTACAATGAGGAGCGACCGCACCGCGCAATCGGCCATAAGGTCCCGATCTCACTGACTAATCACCCTGACCAAACCAGCCCGCCAAGGTGATCACAGCCGGGAAACTCTACCTTCCGGCGGTCCAAGGTTCGGTCTCAGAGCATCAGAACGTCGGCCTCTACCGAAATCTGGAGGAGAGCTAGGGCTCATGTCAGAACGTCCGCTGAATTCTGATGCTTGCAGGTATGGCCGAAAAGTTGGAGGCTTAGCACAGACCCAAATACGAAGAAAAAAAACCCATGGCGCGATTGCGCGCAAAGCCCGATGTCTCTGACTAGTCACCTTGGCTAACTGAGGCCGACATTGTGATTGTAGTGAATCATTTCACCTTCGAACAACCAAAGGTTTGGTGTGGGCGCGATAGTGGTGGGAGTGCCCTCAGCAGTCGCGCCAATGTATTTCTAATGCCAATATGCAAAAGCAGTCGCCGAGCCAATTACCACCGCCCGCAAAGTGAAAAGGCTTAGTAACGCTTCCGAGTGATAATTTTAGAACGAGCCGCGCTGAGCCAAAAGATATTCGTTTCGAAACTTGAAGCAATAAAAAGGCAGATAACATCCGATTATAGTGAGGCGATCCGAAGCCATTTTGTACATGCCGGCTAGAGAAGCGACGCGGAAGTTAGGAAATCAATTGGGACAGTTCCAAAGAAATACCATATACAATATTGTAGGCAGTATTGTGCCGACGATATCAACAATTATATGTATTCCGTATTACTTGGAGACATTGGGTGTTGCTAACTACGGTGTGTATGTTATAGTAATATTGATATTTGGATATACAGGCGTATTCGATATTGGACTGGCGCGGGCGACAACAAATCAGTTAGCAAAACTATCCCCACTGGATTTTAATCAAGTCTCAAGATTTGTTCAAACGGCAATACAGGTCAGTGCAGTTTCCGGAATGCTGTTTGGAGCATTCGTATATGTCGTATATATGGTCGCGCTGCAGATATATGGTGGCTCGTGGGGATTAGCTGCGGACGCAGCCGCCATAATCGGATTAACCGTATCTATGTGTGTGCCAACAGTTACCACCTGGGCGGCCGCAACTGGCGCCATTGACGCCCGCGGACGATTCCTTGAGTCCAATATACTTCAAGTGTCGGCTTCCGTTTTGGTGCAAGTGGCGCCACTTGTTTATGTAACGATATCCAAGGGGGGGATAACAGATGTGATATTTGCTCTCGGCGTAGTTAGATATTTTATGGTATTAGTTGCGTTATTGTCCGTGCGAAAAATTTTCTCCATCAGCAAGTTACATGTAATTGACACAAAAGTGGCAAGATCGTTGATTAAGTATGGTGTGTCTGTCGCAATGGGTAATGCGTTCGGCCCATTACTGTCAACAGGCGATCAGTTAGTTGTTTCGGCCGCGTTTGGTACGCATGCGCTCGCGCCTTATAGTATCGCTAGCTCAGTAGTGGGTAAAATATTGGTGTTGCCGGCAAGTATACTGCGGGCGCGATTTCCCGAAATGTCCCGCGTGTCGAGGGGCGAGGCTTATATATTGGCATCTCACACATTTAATGTGATGGCGACGGTGTCGGGGGTGATTGCAATATTTGCTGCTATATTGGTTCCAACAGTAATGCCATTGTGGTTGGGAGGCGAGGTTGGTGCTTTAGTGACGGTATACGCGTTGCCACTTCTTTTCGGTGTGTGGATAAATAGTCTAGCCTTCATACCGTATTCTCTATTGCAAGCAATAGGTCGTCCCGGAATTGTAACGAGGATGCAAGCCATTGAGTTCATTCCGTTTATTGGTATTTTATATCTGAGTACGAGTTTGATGGGGATGCAGGTTGTGCCTTATGTCTGGGTCGCGCGAGTTGGGTTTGATTGTGTTCTGCTGTTTTGGGTGTCTGGCCTTTCGTGGGTCCTATGGCGAGCTGCTCTGCCAGTTGGCTTCCTGCTTATCTTCAGCGTGGTGGCATCGTCGATGCTGACAGACATCTCGACTAGGACTGCGGTGGGCATTGGTGTACTTTGTGTCGGTGCGGTGCTTGCGAGTGGAACCTTATGGCTCAAGCGGAAATCATAAATGGTGTCCTTAGAGGTCAGGGTGGGGTTTGTGGGGCTCCCTAGTGTGCTTGATGCATATAATTGAGATGTGGCTGGTTACAAAGCGCACTGTAGGCTAGTTGAGTGTGTAAGTGAGGAAGGGTGGGTATTGCATTGGGAATTCGCTCGTATTTGACTGAACTTGCATTTTCGATTCCATCCTCAATGTGGATACCTGACGCGGTGCGTGGTTGGTTATTTCGTATTTTGGGCTGCAAAATTGGAAAGGGTACGGTAGTTCGTAGTCGGGTATTTATCGGTTCAAATAGGGTGTCATTAGGTGATCACTGTGCCGTAAACATATTTTCGTTCCTTGATGGTGCAGGTTCGTTGCGAATTGGTGATTGTGTACGCATTGGTCCATACGCGCGAATATTAACGGTAGGACACTCAATCTACCCTGCAAGCATTCGGCGCCATCCGGAAGACACCGTTATGGAGACTACGACCATAGGGCGAGGATGTTGGATTGGAATGGGGGCGCAGATAATGCCTGGCGTAACCGTAGAGGAGGGGTGTGTAATTGCTGCTGGTTCTGTCTTGACTGACAACACGACGCCAAATGGTCTCTATGCAGGTGTTCCTGCCAGACGCATCAAGGATTTGCCAATCGAGAGTTCGGCGCAGGTTGAGATTGAGCGGTTTTTTGGGAACAGCAGTGGGATTAGGCGAATGTAGGGGTTAAGGAGGGCTTCATTTGGGTGTCCGTGGCCGCCCGTGCCAGTTGCATAGGCGGGCTCGGTTCTGTAGCGGTTTTTGTGGTGCTACTGATTTAGTGTTTGCATTCTGTTGGAGTTGAGGTCTGGACTAGCCCGTTTCACACTGACGCGGGGCTATCTCCGATGCTGGCCGGGTGAGCCGCGAGCGCGGGTTCGCGCTGCGCCTTTTTCGTAGCGGTGTGGGCTGATGTTTTGACCTCCGAGTCGGTTGGGACGAAGGGCTCGCGGTCCTGGGGCTCGGCCCCGCCGGTCAGGCCGGCACCGGCCGCAGGGTCATGGCGATTTGATGGAAGAGAGCGGCGTCCGGGCAGGCGGCTGCGAAGTTCGTGGTGCGCAATTGGAGGTGCGGGGGCATGTGCGCGCAGCCGCCCGCGCCTTGTGCTCGAGCCGCCGATCGGCGCCATGCTGGTCTTGATCCAGGTTTCGTCGATGAACACCAAGCGGCTGGGGTCAAAATGGGGCCGGATGAACTTCCAGCGGTCGCGCCGCCGTACGACGCAGTGACCACTGGTGTCTTCCCGCGCCTTGCGCGCGACCGCATGGCCCTGAAGTTCAACGGTAAGGATGACCGCCTGCACCGCGCAGACTTCCAGGCTATCGCTGCCACTGCTGGTCTCAAGGCTGCCGACGCGGACACGACAATTGATGAACCGTTGTCGGCACTCGCCCTCAAGCTCGATGACCTGGGCCCGTGCCGCAGGTAAAGCCGGACTCGCCCGCCGCAGACGCAGCGACCGCTATGCGCGTGCTCGTGAAAGAACGCCTTGAATCCCTGATTCAGGCTCAGGACCGACAAGTTGAAAGCGCACTGCCCACAACAAGGGACGCGAGCAGCACAATTCCGCAGCGCCCCAATGCATACATCTTCCATTGAGGCTGAAGCCGCTCCAACATGCGGAAGCCAAATAAGCTCCATTCTGAACGAGACAGATAAGCTGGTGGGTTGATTTCGCAGACATTATAGATTTATATTCATCCTAGTGTCCATGGATTTGATATTTTGCTGAAGGCTCGGAACAGTAGAATAGTTATATCCGATGGTGGGGCGTTGTTTTACACGTAGCGCTATGCAATCGAGAGGGGATGTTATGATGTTTCGTCACACAACTCTATCGGGCCTCACATTTGCAATGTTGGTGACGCCGGTCAGCGCGGCGCCGAGTAGATCAGATGTTCTTGCGGCGTGCACCTCACCCGTGTCTTCGGTGGCGGCTACATGCGAGAGTGTGCTTGCTGCGTACATCGCAGAACTGCAAGCGGAAGGCGTGAAGGTTGATTCTGCGCTTGGGGCGCTGGCGTATGCGCTCGTAACGGCTACTGAATTCGGTCCGTCGGTGAAAGATTTAGTCGCACTGGCACTGGACAGGATCGCAGTTAGTGTCGGCGACAACACGCTCAGAGCTTCTTTGCAAGCTGTTGCAAACGACATCAGGGACGATGGAAGAGTGGAGATGCCGCCTACGAGGCCCTATTCGCCGATGACCCCCAGCGGCAATTAGGCATCGGCCGGTGAGCCATGCCGGTGTCCGCTGTGCCTGAGCTTTGCCTGGGCAATTTTGGATGGCGATTGCGTTATTGAAGTGGTCTTGAGTGCTGTTGTTGAGGTAGGCAAAAGCACTGCCCGCATCTGCGCGGTTGCCAGACTTGGTTGAACCAAATCAGGATGGTCTCGACGGCGCCAAACACCATCGCTCAGGACTGCGCGCTGAAGGCGCTGCGGCGAGAGCGCTGACGACAAGCTGGAGTTCAGACGTGGTTCACAGTGTGTGGGAGAATGCGGTGATGTGTGCCTAGCTTCTTGCAGACCACGTGCCAGAAGCGGCGAGTCGAGGGGGCTCATTCGTTGTCGAGTGGCCAGCCATGCGTCGACGGCAGGTCTGTTCTACTCGGTATGGTGCACAACGGGTTGCCGTCGAAAGTATGCAGCCAAGGGCTAAAGGCCGCACAAGACGTTCTGGATTCGTATCATCCGCTGAGGACGTGTCTATGGGCTGCGGCCCGGTCCCTCTGCCGGATGACCTGCCGTTTCCAAGTGAGGAAGCATAGGCATAGGTGCCGGCCGCGGAGGCGCTTTAGAAGCGCCCCATTTAGCCACAACATCCTCCACGCCCGCCCCTCATCCTCCAGCAGACAAGGCTGTCCGACGGATGGTTTGAAGAGCTTCAGTTTCGAGGTAGTCCCGAGGTTGATTCTGAAGTTGCCCCCTGCCAAACAATTGGCCTAGACTGCTCAACGATCAGGGCGCAAATCTCTTCGTCACCTCATTCGTCCTTGAGCCGAATGTGGCTGTCGAGAGGTTAGCTTGCAGGGCATTGTGTGTCTCAAGAGTGCGTTCAGGTCGACACTCGAGAGATGCCGCTCAGCAAGATTGTGAGGTCGACCTGCCGCGCGGTGCCGGTCTTGTCGAGGATGGACTTGACCTGCGAGCGGACGGTCTCCCTGGACCGACCATGGCTGAGGGCGATCTGCTCCACGTTTTCACCGCGTGCAATGGCTCTCGCCACCTGTGCCTCGGCCGGGGTGAGATCTAAAAGTCCGGTCAGGACGTTGGCGAGGGGTGCGTTGGGCGCGACAACGGGCGTGACCACCACGATTGCCGTGGCACCCGAGAAGATGTCCTGGGCTGTCCTTCGCACCGGCACCACATGCACCACTAGAGCATGCCGATTGTCAGCCGCTCGCAAAGGGATCGATCGGATATCGCTTAGTGAGGGCTCGGAGTACTCGAGTGCGCGTCGCAAAATAGAGTCGGCGCGAGGATCCCCCAGATGAATGCGGTCGAATGCAGAGAACGAGACCTGGGGTGCTAGAGCCTCAAGCGCTACATTGGCGGCAAGCACGCGGCCACTACTGGAGACCACGGCTCCGGGTATGCCGATGGTGTCGAGGGCATCGGTAGCGGCTTGAGCAGCATGCAGTCCCAACCGGTGGGCCATCAGTGCGGCTCGGGCAAGGTGTGGTCGCAAAGGATCCAGTCTTGCCAGTGTCTCTCGGTCAAATGGACCCTGCTCTTTCGTCCGCGAGAGATCAAATACAAGCAGATCAGAGCTTGGAGTCGGAATGACGGTTCCTGCGCCCCATTTCAGGCCATAGGGATGCATGTAGTTAATGTATACAGGATCGGCATCCAGTTCGGCCTGTGTGAAGAGCTCAAGGTCATGGGTGAAGCCGGTAAGCCCTTCTGCCAGGACTTTGCGGGGTCTTCGCTGTTCGTGCCGGTGGGAGTTCGCAGAGAACTCAATGAAGGCGTCCTTGTAGCTCTCGGTCGCGATAAATCGGTTTGCGCCAGTCGCATCAAAGCAAACGAGACCAGAGCCTTTGGCTTCTGACAAATTAGCCAAGCGAACCAGCACGTCGGGCCATATCTCCGGGACCGATGCGGCCTGATATATGAGGTCCAGTATGTCTGGCTCTAACACTCCGAATTTCACCTAGATCCAATCAGTATCCCAAAACGTCCATGCTTCCAAGCGGCTACCACTGGATATGGCAGAATCCATATTTCATTCAAGATGAGAAATTTTGCATATCGCTGCGGTTACAATTATCTTTCGGGTCAGTCACATAGCGTCCGCCGGCGAATGAGTGTCGGGTCCTGTACACCCGCCGGCGGCTCTGCTTGCATTTTCTGTAATACCACGAACAGGCGATTATGCTTGTTCACAGTGAAAAGTAAGTGAGGTTTTGCACAGGGAAGTCCAGAATAGGTAAGTTTGTGCGCCCCTCATTGATTTCTGAGATAGCGGACTCCACGCGCATCCAATCTGATCTGGTGGCGGGCGTTCGCCAAACAGGGCGCAGGCAGCAATGGATCGACTGCAAAAGATATTCATAACTCTTGAGGCACATATCGCATACAATATGGATATAGACGGTCTGCAGATTTCGGAATTGTTACAACGGCTTGGCATAATTCAATGATTCACCTGACGCGGCTCATGTGAAATGAGTTGACGACAAGACAGAAGCCGCTTCAGGATATAAATGGACGGTCCACTCCAAGTTAAAGGACACATCATGACTAAACGTATAGCGTTGATAGGCGTTTCGCTGGCAATGCTTGTGACGCCAGCGATGGCGGTCGCAACCAGGGACGAGGTGATCGCTGCATGCACGTCGAGCGTGGCCTCGGTGGCTGCCACCTGCCAAACCGTGCTGCAGACCTACATTACCGGACTGAAGGCCACCGGTGGCAATGTCGATGCTGCTCTTGGAGCACTGGCCTATGCCCTTGTCACATCGCCGAACCTAAGTCCCGCGATTAAGGATGTGGTTGGCGATGCGATCGAAACGATCGCTACCAACATTTCAGCGACCAATTCGGCGCTGAAGACCGTGCTTTCGAATGTGGCGAGCGATGTGAAGGACGATGGTGTGGTTGCCATAAAGCCGTCCAAGGAGTACTCACCAGCAAGCCCAAGCGGCAACTGACCAGGCGCTATCGGGGCAAGGTTGCCGGGGACTCTCGACTAAACTGAGCGTACTCGCAGGCTTTAGGGCGAAAAACAGCTATGGATCTGGAAAGCTTAGAACCTCACATGTTCTACTATGAAGGCCCGGGGGAAGGCGCCCGGACCATCTTGATCAAGCGTGCTGAGGGGGAGATCGTGGTTTCGCGACGCATCTCTGATGGGCTGTCGCTGGTCGATGAAAAGACAGAGCGTTTCAGGGTGGCGGACGTTAAGGGCATTGCTGATCGCGGCGATCGCGTGGTCCTGACGCTCAAGTCCGGTTTTTTTCAAAGAGCACGAAACGTTGCCTTTTGATGGGTGGCGCTTAGCAGCAACGCGTTTTTTTGCGCTTTATCCGCCTAAGTTATGCCCGGCTCCAACTGGCCTTCAGGCCTGGGGACGAGGTTGCTTTTGCCAGAAGATCTAGCGCATCGACGATTGCGTCTTTCACACTGGGATCAGCCAAGGATAACGAGATCAGCTGGTAGGCGAGCTCGGCAAGCGCCTTATCTGAGCCTGGGTCGTCACTCGCTAGGGTAGCAATAAAAGCTTCTACAGCAGCATGGCATTGGTCGACGTTTCCATTATCTGCTGTTCGACAGGCCTCGACGACCTGCTGCTGGGTCACCCCTGCAACCGCAGGGCCAGCAAGGACAACCGTTACCAGCACGATAATGATGCGTGCAACCAAGACAGCTCCTTCATTGATCTATGCTGCGTCGAGGCGGCGAGAATGACCGGCTGCCTGGTGCAGCGCGCAAGGTCGACAGTGCCAGCATAGTCCCTGCGGGCCTAGAGTGCCATCTTGCGAAGCGGCTGGAGTTACCGCCGCAGGCAAGAGAGGCTGAAAAGAAAGCGGGACATGGGCGAGCAAGGAGGCATGCGATAAACCGACAAGCCGCTTGAGATACGTGCGTGAACGTGCGACGTCAGTATAGCGTGTTTTTCCGAATCTCGTGCTTAGCTGTTTTCAAAATGCACCGCTTTGATGTTCGAATTGCTGAAGAGGCCTACTTCCCTTTCCGTCGATGGCTACGCGCCCGGGATCCGGATGCCAGCATAAAGGTCAAGCCAAGGGACGGCGACTTGTGGGAGTGCGAAGTGCGAAGTCACTTCGTGCACTTAAGGCGCCGTGCGCGTCGGACATGGTCGCCGGATAAGTTGTGATCTGGTTCTGTGCAGCCAGCTCGTTGTTCGTTTGGCTGCCGGGCGATCTACCGCCCCTAGCCTTTGTCTCTGGTTAACCTCGCCGGGTAGCAGGTCAGGCAGAACAGATTCGACGGCAAGGAAGACCTTTGCGCTATGCGGCCAGCGCCAACCTGCATTACGCCGCCGCGGCAGGCGGCCCTAGTGTGCTTCGAGATCGCTCAGAACGGGTGACGGCACCAACATAAGCTGCTGCCGGGCGCTGCGAGCAATAGATTTGCCTTTGACTAAGGAAAACCGCGGGTTGGCCTGCGGAAAAACCTTGCAGGCCGAAAAGCATGAAGAACTGCAAGATTTAGCCGATCGGGGAAACTAACCCGGCGCCACCGCCGATTTCACCCAGATGGGTGATGCGCACAACTCGAATTCGCGCGAGGTAATGGATCGAGACACGGGACGATCGAGACCATTGCCCGCCCAGGTAAGATCACCGCGTCTCCATTGCTGACCTCAGATGACCATTCTGCGACCGACCGGCTGACAGGCGATCGCAGGAGGTCTGGCCGGTCCCACCGGGCGCTGTAACGGGTCCACCGCAACGGAGCGGTCAGCGACCGGTGGGATACGCAAGCTGCGAGACATGGCGGCAGGCCGTCCTCAGGTAATGCGACGTGCTCCAGGATTGGCGGAGACCTGAAGGTCTCATAGGTAGATAAGGCCTCGGCTCAGCAGTGCATGCGAGCAGTGGATGGTTAAGCGTTGGCGAGCCGCACCCGCAATAGATGTGACATCTGGTTGATGTACCATTCCATATGGCGCGATCGGTGTTGATCGTCACCGTCTGGCGATCCTGAACCGGGGGCGCTGCGCGTAGACCCGGCTCACAATGTCACCCAAATGGGTGATGCATTTGTTGGGTAGCAATCGCGTATTGAAGGTAAACGCGGTTGCCGGATTCCTACAAAACGCTATCTTTGCGCGATATGAGGGTCACTCGCCCCCGCCCAGATGCCTATATTTTGCGCACTGACCTTGTTTTCGGAGGAAATGCTAAGTCCGGCAGTTAGGTGATTGATCATTCTTTACCATTCCACCCAAGATGCGCCTTCGACATGCGGGAGGAATTAGAATCTACTTGATTGCGCAGGTTAACGAATGTTTAATGTTCAGCAGCCGACGAGGTTAGCAGCAGCATGTACCAAAAGTTTGAGTTCTCTGCAGACCGGCAACCCGCTGCCCCCCTGGATCGCGAGATTGACGGGGTAAAGGGCGCATCCGGCGCCGGCGCTTATCCTGAGAACAAGAGCGTCAACGCCGGCATCCACACGAAGTCGATCAGTGGGATACGGAGCTGGTGGTCGGGCGAACGCCCGCTGAAGGTGAAGAGTGAGGCAGAGCTTCGAGCCTTCATGCGCCGGCAGCGCGTGTTTGTTGACTTGCCTGTAGCTGTGCTTGCTGCTTTCGCCCTTGCTCCGATCATGGCTCTCGCTGCTATCCTGATCAAACTTCAGGATGGTGGGCCTATCATCTTCCGTCAAGAACGTATGGGCTTGGACGGAAAGCCGTTTGAAATACTCAAATTTCGTTCGATGGGGGTGGAGCACGGGGATCCGACTGGTCGCCTCCAGACTCTGCGGAACGACACCCGAGTAACTGCAGTGGGGCGCCTCCTACGCGCGACGAGTATCGACGAGCTACCGCAACTATGGAATGTGCTTAGGGGCGACCTCTCTATGGTTGGACCGCGACCAATGGTTGCCGCACAGGAGATTTCAGGTCGACCTGCGCGAGAGGTCATTCCGGACTATGACTTCAGGCAGCAAGTTCGCCCTGGTCTAACCGGTTGGGCACAAGCCAATGGCTACCGCGGTCCAACGACGACCTACAATGCCGGGCTTGGCCGCTTTGAACACGACGTAGCTTACATCCAGAGTGCATCGTGCCTATTGGACTATTGGACAATGCTTCTAACTTTCGTGAAGCAGGTAATCATGTACACAGGGACCTGATGATCAACACTTTGACTATTGAGTGACGCGCTCGAGGACAGTCATGCAGTTCAGTTTAGAGTATCTGCTACCCGTCGCATTCATTCTCGCCATATTTGGTGCATTCGCGCATCTGCGGCATGAGAAGAAAAAAGTAACGCAAGAGCGCCAACGCAAGAGACTGCGGGGAATCGAGGTAATAGTAGAAGACAGTGATTTCTCGAATCTGCGGGGCAAAGCTTTCAGCGAGCCTGACTATCAGAATGCTGAAACGAGATTTCTGCAAGCCGTAGGCGGAAGACAAGAGCGCGGATCTATTGAAAGAACCTATTCAATTAGACTCAGGCCGTAGAAAGCACTAGACTTGGAAATCACGAATGGCGACGTAACATTGAGCCCACAAGCCTTTTTGTGAAAGCCCGGAACGCACTAGCATCATCTGGGGTGAAGCCTCTGATACACAAACCCGCGACCACAAAGATCACGTTGGCCGCGACCACCAAGATCACCAGTCTTTCGAGAAAATCCCACATAGCCGCCATCAGATATTTCATGCGCACATTGGAGCAATTCATCGAGCCTGTCCATAGAGGCATGGCCGTGCTGGGATCAGCAGTACGCGTTTTCCCCAGGTCCAATTGCTGGCGGATGGCGAATGTGATCTGCACATTCTGTAATCAGATAGAGGTCGGAATGGCGGTACATGCTCAAGGAATGCGCGGCTATCGCACCATCTCCATCAACAATTCCCGGGCATCCTGATATCTGGATAGGCTATCCTAGAGCGAGCGGCGGTTACGGATTCGACCTCATGGATGCTAATGCGTTCGATCTCAGGAACATCCTGCAGCTGTTCAGGCGGCGCTGGCTGTTGATCGTGGTTGTTACGGCGGTGTCGCTGGCCACG
>JAIYDI010000015.1 GCA_027487555.1 Hyphomicrobiales bacterium | reverse complement strand
GGCCTGTGCAGCCTACCCGATACCACCTCGCCGACCGGCGCGGCGCCGACAAACCTGCCCAACACCGCTCCGATACCCCCAAACCGCGCCCCCGACACCGCTTTCGCAGAGGCCTCGCAAGAGGGGAGGTGACCCGACTGCTCGTTCCTCATCACGGCGCTCTGTGGTCCCCACGCGCGGCTTGACTATTGCGGCCCATGGGGCAAGCTTGCCGCCACGGGCCGTTCCCTCACGAGCGTCAGTTCCGGCGTGTCATTTTCATGCCGACTGGTTGCCGAGCGGGCGGTGAGGTACGTAACACAAGCGGGGCGGTTCAAGCCCCGGCACGGGAGGATGACATGCGCACCATCAAAGGGCCGGCGATCTTTCTCGCCCAGTTCGCGGGCGACAAGGCGCCGTTCGACACGCTCGACCATATCTGCGGCTGGGCCGCCGAGCTGGGCTACAAGGGCGTGCAGATCCCTACTTGGGTATCGAGCTTCATCGACCTGGAAAAGGCGGCGACCTCGAAGACCTATGCCGACGAGCTCAAGGGCATCGTGAAGAGCCACGGGCTCGAGATCACCGAGCTGTCGACGCATCTGCAGGGCCAGCTCGTCGCCGTGCATCCGGCCTATGACACTGCCTTCGATGGCTTCGCGCCGAAATCCGTGCATGGCAATTCCAAGGCCCGCACCGAGTGGGCAGTGCAGCAGTTGCTCTGGGCTGCCAAGGCATCCGAAAATCTCGGGCTCAAGGCGCATGCGACGTTCTCGGGTGCGCTCGCCTGGCCCTATCTCTATCCGTGGCCGCAGCGCCCGGCCGGCCTCGTCGAGGAAGCCTTCGATGAACTCGCCCGCCGCTGGACGCCGATTCTCGATGCCTTCGACGCGTCGGGTGTCGATGTCTGCTACGAAATCCATCCGGGTGAAGACCTGCATGATGGTGTCACCTACGAGATGTTCCTCGAGCGGGTGAAGAACCATCCGCGCGCCAACCTGCTCTACGATCCGTCGCATTTCGTGCTGCAGCAGCTCGACTACCTGCAGTATATCGATTTCTACCACGAGCGGATCCGCGCCTTCCACGTCAAGGATGCCGAGTTCAACCCCACCGGCAAGCAGGGCGTCTATGGCGGCTTCCAGAGCTGGGTGAACCGGGCCGGCCGCTTCCGTTCGCTCGGCGACGGCCAGGTGGATTTCGCCGGCATCTTCTCCAAGCTCTCCGCCTATGGCTTCGATGGCTGGGCGGTGCTCGAGTGGGAATGCGCCATCAAGTCGGCGGAGCAGGGGGCTGAGGAGGGCGCGCCCTTCATTTCGAGCCACATCATCCGCGTCACGGAGAAGGCGTTCGACGATTTCGCCTCCTCGGGTACCGACAAGGCCGCCAACCGCAAGATGCTCGGGCTCGAGTGAGGGGCCTCGCGTCGCGATGTTATCCCGGCGCAGGCCGGGATCCATCCGGCGATAACACAAGCTGGGCCCCGGCCTTCGCCGGGGTGACCCGGAGCGCAATTGCAGCGCCCGGGCACTGAACTACAGGGAAGAGGAAAAATGGCAGAAAACGGCGCCAAGCGCATTCGCCTCGGCATGGTCGGCGGCGGCAGCGGGGCATTCATCGGTTATGTGCACCGCATCGCGGCGCGTATCGATGGCGATTACGATCTGGTGGCGGGCGCGCTCTCGTCCAACCCGGACACCGCGCGCGAATCGGGCCGCAATCTCGGGTTCGCCGACGACCGCATCTATACCTCCTATGAGGAGATGGCGGTGAAGGAAGCGGCGCGTCCCGATGGCATTCAGGCGGTGTCGATCGTCACCCCCAACCATGTGCATTTCGGGCCCGCCAAGGCCTTCCTCGAAGCCGGCATCCACGTCATCTGCGACAAGCCGCTGACCTCGACGCTGGAGGACGCGCGTGCGCTGCGCGACGTGAAGCCGAAGAACGGCGCGAAGTTCCTTCTCACCCACAATTACACCGGCTATCCGCTCATCCGGCAGGCGCGTGATCTCGTTGCCTCGGGCGCGCTCGGTACGCTGCGCGTCGTGCAGGCCGAATATGTGCAGGACTGGCTGACCGTCGCCGCCGATCCGGGCAACAAGCAGGCGAGCTGGCGCACCGACCCGAAGCGCTCGGGTGCGGGTGGCGCCATCGGCGATATCGGCACGCATGCTTATAATCTGTTGCGCTTCGTCACCGGCCTCAAGACCCAGGCCGTGAGCGCCGACCTCACCGCCTTCGTGCCGGGCCGCGAGGTCGACGACAATGTGCATATCCTCCTGCGCTTCGAAGGCGGGGCGAAGGGCATGCTCTGGGCCAGCCAGGTCGCGGTCGGCAACGAGAATGGCCTGAAGCTCCGCGTCTATGGCGACAAGGGCGGCATCGAGTGGCGGCAGGAAAACCCCAACGAGATGTGGTTCTCGGAGTTCGGCAAGCCGAAGCAGCTGCTCACCCGTGGCGGTGCCATCTCGGCTCCCCCAGCCGCCTCGATGAATGTCCGCATTCCCGGCGGCCATCCGGAAGGCTATCTCGAAGCCTTCGCCACGCTCTACAGCCAGTTCGCTCAGGTCATCCGCGGCGATGGCGCGGCGGTCGAAGGCCTGCTGCCGAACCTGGCCGATGGCATCGAGGGCATCGAGTTCATCATGGCCTCGGTGGCGTCGTCGCAGAACGACGGAAAGTGGACGAAGTTTTCGGAGGTTTGAGGAAATCTCTCAGTCGGTACCCTGTCGTCGGATTTCGCAGTCGGTTCCCTCTCCCGTTTACGGGAGAGGGTCCGGCGAAGCCGGGGGTGGGGGGAGCCGCTTGCGCTAAGCTTCTATCCGCACAGCAGAATCCGGTGTACTTTGCACCCCTCACCCGGCGCTCCGCGCCACCCTCTCCCGCAGGCGGGAGAGGGAAAGTGCGGTGTCTACCGCGGCAAACCAGTCCCCATGCGCGGGCCATCGAGCACTGCGGCGCCGGTATCTTCCACCCGCGCCACCTCGTAGCCCGCCTGACCCAGCAGCGCCGGCAGGCCCACCGGCCCGACAAGGTGTCCCGCGCCAACGATCATGATCGCGGGGACATTGGTCTCGAGCAGACGCTCTGCCTCGGGCAGCCAGCGCTTGTTGCGGTCGCCGAGCAAGCGATCGAACAGCTTGTCGCCCGGCGCGCCGATTCCGCTATTGATGGTCTTGCCGAGACCGACCTGGTTACCCGAGATCCATGCGCCATACAGGTCGTCGATATCGGCTTCCGCCTGTCCGGAGGTCAGGGCGTCGGCGGTTTCCAGCAAAGCGGCGATCTGATCCTCGTTCGACATGCCGCCAATCAGCGCGAACTGCTCCTCAGGGGTTTCGAGCCCTCGCTGCCGGTTGGCCGGAATCTCGGCGCCGACCGTCATTTCGACGCCGGCGAGGCTGGCCATGCCGCCCTCGCTGCTCATCGTGGCGGCCAGCGTCGTGCTCGCGAGCCAGGGGCGCATCTGGCCGATCGCCTCGCGCGTCAGCCCCGCGGCGACTACCGCGGCTTCGACGCGCTTCGCCTGGTCGGCGTCGAGATGGGACCACAGCGTCGTGCCGTCGCTGTAATAGCCTTCGGTGATGCTGAGCCGGGTAAGCGTTGCGATCGAGGGCGCGTCGAGCACCATCTCGAACCACACCTCGCGCGCATGGGCCAGCGCCAGATCGAAGGCGAGGCTGCGCCAGTCACGCGGCTGATCGAGAATGTGAACGGCGCCGAAGATCCAGATGGCACTGTCATCATCCGCAACACGCCAAAGCGCCGGCGCGGCGGAGGCGGGCAGGGCCGCGCTTGCGAGGAGCAGTGCCGTGGCTGCACCAGCAATGTGCCGCCGCCAGCCCATAGCGCCCTCAGTGCGTCCAGGGCGTCTTGCGGTCGGAGCGGAAATTATCCGAATAGCTCGCCCGCTTCACGGTCGGCTTGTGGTCGGGCAGCACCTGGTAGGCAATGCCATTGCGGCGCGCATAGGCCTCGGCCTCGTCCAGCGAATCGAAACTGAGCTTGATCTGGGTGCGCGTTTCTGCCGACGAGGTATAACCCATCAGCGGCTCGATCTCCCGCGCCGTCTGGGGGGCATGCACCAGCACCCATTCCTTCGACTGGCCGCGGCCCGACTGCATGGCGTTCGGTGCCGGGCGGAAGATGCGTGCGGTCATTTTCGTCCTCGTCAAGTGATGGTCGGGGCAGAGTGATTCGAACACTCGACCACCGGTTCCCAAAACCGGTGCTCTACCAGGCTGAGCTATACCCCGACTTGACGCCATCCGTTAGCTGCAAAGCTGCAAAAGAGCAAGGCGGGGAGTTGACGGATCGGACGAGTTTGGTCACATGCCGCCATGCGTCATCTCACCAGCCTCTGGCCCGTCCTGGTGCCGTCCCGGTCTTTCATCGCGTCGCTGCTGGCCAGCGTCTCAATTTTTCTCACGCTTTTCTTCGTGCTGCGACTAAGCGACGAAATCGTCGTGCGCTGGGCTGTGGCGCTGCCGGATGGCCTGCGCGAATTCTTTCGCGATGCCACCGAGCTTGGCGATTCGGCCTGGATTCTCTATCCGGCGCTCATCGGCTTCCTGCTGCTGCGGCTGCTGTCGGCACTGCACCCGATGAAGCTGGTGAAGACGGCGCTCAAGCAGCTCGCCACCGGGTTCGGCTTCGTCTTCCTCGCCGTAGGGCTGCCGGGGATTACCAGCACCCTGCTGAAAAATCTCATCGGTCGGGCCCGCCCGAAGCTCCTCGACAGCGTCGGCTCCTTCTCGCTGAAGGGGCCGTCGTTTGAGGACTTTGCCTGGCAGAGCCTCCCGTCCGGCCACACAACGACGAGCTTCGCCTTTGCCTTCGCCATCGCCTTCCTCGTGCCCGGTACGTTGCGGCCATTACTGCTGCTGGCAGCGGTGATCGGGTTCAGCCGCATCGTGGTCAATGCGCATTACCCGACCGATGTGCTCGCGGGCATCGCGCTCGGGGCCTTCGGTGCGGTGGCGGTGCGCAACCTGTTCGCGCTGCGCGGCTGGGTGTTCCGCATCACGTCGGAACAGTCCGTCGAACTGCGCCCCCTGGCGCTCCGGCGGCTGCTGCGCCGACAAATTCCGAAAAAGCGCAGCCCGGTTGGGTGAGGCGTCCGCCTGAGCCGCCTCAGCCTGCCTGGCGGTAACGATCGAGCGCTGCGGCGATATCGGCCTTCAGGTCGCCGATATCCTCGAGCCCCACATGCATGCGGAACATGTTGCCCTCGGCCGCCCAGGTCGTGGCGCTGCGCGATTTCGTCGGGTCGAACGGGATGCAGAGGCTCTCGTAGCCGCCCCAGGAATAGCCCATGGAAAACTGCTCGAACCCATCCACCATCGCCGCAATCGCGGTGCGTGGCCGCGGTGCCAGGCGGAAGGCAAACAGGCTGCCCGCGCCGGTGAAATCCCGCTTCCAGATGTCATGGCCGGGATGCGAGGGCAGGGCCGGGTGATAGACCTCCAGCACGTCGGACTGAGACGCGAGCCAGGTCGCCATTTCGTTCGAGCGGGCGCTGTGTTCCTTCATGCGGATGGCGAGGGTGCGCATGCCGCGTGCCATCAGGTAGGCGTCGTCGGGCGAAACTGTGGTACCAAACAGCCGCGCCGAGCGGTTGAGCTTCGGCCACCAGGCGGCATTTGCCGACACGGTGCCGATCATCACGTCCGAATGGCCGACGAACATCTTGGTGCCGGCATGCAGGACCAGATCCGCGCCCATGGCGAGCGGATGATAGTACACGGGTGAGGCCCAGGAATTGTCGACGATCACCGCCGCGCCGCGGCTATGGGCGATATCGGCGATGGCCGGCAGATCCTGTACCTCGAAGGTCAGCGAACCGGGGCTTTCGGTGAAGACGGCGCGCGTATTCTCGCGGATCAGTTCGGCAATGCCGGTGCCGATGCGAGGATCGTAGAAACGCGCGGTCACGCCGAGCCGGCCAAGAGCCTCTGTGGCGAAGTGCCGCGTCGGGTCATAGGCGCTGTCGGTGATCAGCACGTCGTCGCCGGCCGACAGGACCGCCAGCAATGCCGTGGATATGGCGGCGAGTCCCGAGGGCGCGAGCACCGTGCCGGTGGCGCCTTCCAGCTCCGATACAAGTTCCGCCGCCGACTGTGTCGTAGGGCTGTCATAGCGCCCATAACGCAGCGGGCGGCTGTAGTCATCGAGTTCGGCGAGGGTTCGGAAGATCACGGTCGACCCGCGATAGACGGGGGTATTCACATAACCATGGTGATCCTCGGGGTGTCGCCCGCCATGGGTGACGATGGTTTCCACAGCCCGGTTGGAGCGCTTCTGCTCGCGATTCATTCAAAACCCTGCACAAATCTTGCTCAAGCAGCATAATTGACCAACAATTGGTCAGAATGGCTGCCGCATTTCCGCCATTGTGCTTGACGCGACGGCGGAATGCCGCTTCGATGCATAGCAGCATCACATCCGCCTTCATAGCGGAGGTGCCGCAGGACCGGTCAGCGATAGGCCGGCAGCACAAAACAACTCGGGTCAGGAACCAAGGGAAAACCAATGTCAAAGAAACTGCTCTCGATCGCACTGGCGGCGGGCCTCGGGCTCGCGGCCACCAGTGCGTTCGCGCAGGCGACCGTGTCGCCGACGCTCGACGCCATCAAGGCCAAGGGCTATGTCCAGTGCGGCGTGACCGGCGGCGTGCCGGGCTTCTCCGCCCCGGATTCGAACAACGTGTGGACGGGTCTCGAAGTCGACTATTGCCGTGCGCTCGCCGCGGCAGTGTTCAACAATGCCGACTCCGTCCGCTATACCTCGCTGACCTCGCAGGAGCGCTTCACCGCCCTGTCGGCTGGCGAAATCGACGTTCTGAGCCGCACGACAACCTGGACCATGAGCCGCGACACGCAGCTCGGCATCAAGTTTGTCGGCACCATGTTCTATGACGGCCAGGGCTTCATGGTTCGCAAGGCCGACGGCATCAATTCGGCTCTCGAGCTGAGCGGCGCCGCCATCTGCATCGAGTCCGGCACCACGACCGAGCTGAATGCGGCCGACTACTTCGCCGCCAACAAGCTGGAATTCAAGACCGTCGTGTTCGTCGATCAGGACGAAGTCGTGAAGGCCTATGAAGACGGCCGCTGCGACGTGTACACCACCGACTCCTCGGCACTCGCTGCCGAACGTTCGAAGTTCGCCAACCCGGCCGACCACATCATCCTGCCCGAGATCATCTCCAAGGAGCCGCTCGGCCCGGTGGTGCGTCAGGGCGACGATGGCTGGTTCAACATTGCCCGCTGGACCTATTACGCGCTGCTCGAAGCTGAAGAGCTGGGCGTGACCTCGGCCAATGTCGACGAGATGCTCGCCTCCGACAATCCGGCGATCAAGCGTCTGCTCGGCGTCGAAGGTGACTTCGGTACGCCAATGGGCCTGACCAAGGACTGGGCTTACCAGATCATCAAGCTCGTCGGTAACTACGCCGAGTCCTACGACAAGCACGTCGGCCCGAATACGCCGATCGGGCTTGCCCGTGGCCTCAACGCGCTGTGGCGCGATGGTGGCATCCAGTACTCGCCGCCGATCCGCTGATCCGGTTCTGAACGGCCGGCGCCCTCCGGGGCGTCGGCCGTCGCTGCCGCGGTGCGGGCGCGCGCCGGGCTAGAGCGTTTACGGCAAGGGCGGCTGAGATTTCCGCTTCCGAAGCGCGACGAAACAATGACCGCGATCTGTTTCGTGTTTCCGTTGAAACGCGAGAGGACGAGGTCTGTGCAGTCTTCCGGGCAGAGGACAATCGCGACCCATGGCACATCCCAAAGTGGGGCATTCGCCCCCAAGGCGTCAGCTATCGCTCAACGATCCCGCGTTCCGCGGTTTCGTGTATCAGGCGGTTGTGGCTGTCGCCGTCGTCGTTTTCCTTGTGTGGATCGTCAACAACACGGCGGTCAATCTCAAGGCGCAGAACAAGACGTCCGGCTTCGACTTCCTTTGGAAGACGGCTGGCTTCGACATAAGCTTCACGCTGTTCGCGTGGGACCGAACCTCCTACTATTGGCAGGCGTTCCTCGTCGGCCTCACCAATACCATCCTCGTTGCCGCAATCGGCATCGTGGTCGCGACGGTGATCGGGTTCGTGGTCGGAATCGCGCGGCTTTCCCGCAACTTCCTCATCAGCGGACTTGCCACCGTCTATATCGAGACGTTGCGCAATATCCCCCTGCTGTTGCAGCTGTTCTTCTGGTACTTCGCCGTGCTCAAGGCGATGCCGGCGGTGCGCAATTCCATCGCGCTGCCGTTCGACAGCTTCATCAACCAGCGCGGCATCTTCGTGCCGAGGCCTATTCCCAATGACCAGTTCGGCTGGGTCTGGGTGGGGCTCGGCCTTGCCATCGTCGCCATCATCGTGCTGCGGATCTGGGCAAAGCGCCGCCTTGAGCAGACGGGCCGCCGGTTCCCGGTGTTCTTCAGCTCCATCGGGTTGCTCGTCGGCCTGACCTTCCTGTTCGGCATGGTTACGGGCGCCAATGTCACCTTCGATCCGCCGGTGCTGAACCGCTTCAATTTCGAAGGCGGGCTCGATATTCCGCCCGAGTTCCTCGCCCTGCTGTTCGGCCTGTCGCTTTATACCGCGGCCTTCATCGCTGAAACCGTGCGCGGTGGCATCCTCTCGGTCAGCCATGGCCAGAGCGAAGCCGCGCAGGCGCTGGGGCTGCAGGATGGCGACCGGCTGCGGCTCGTCGTCGTGCCGCAGGCGATGCGCGTCATCGTGCCGCCGCTCACCAGCCAGTATCTCAACCTCACCAAGAACTCGTCTCTCGGCGCCGCCATCGGCTATCCCGAGCTGGTCAATGTGTTCACCGGCACCACGCTCAACCAGACCGGGCGTGCCATCGAGGTGATCGCGATGACCATGGCGGTGTACCTCACCCTGTCGCTGCTCACTTCGGCGCTGATGAACTGGTACAATGCCCGCGTCAAACTGGTTGAACGGTAGGAGCGTGCCGATGTCGAAATTTGCTTTCGTCCGGCGCGAACTGGCGCCGTCCTTGCCCCCGCCGGTGCGCAATACCGGGCTCATCGTCTGGGTGCACAGGCGGCTGTTCGCCACGCCTGGCGACACGCTGCTCACCGTGCTGGCCGGCCTGTTCCTGCTCTGGGCGGTGCCACCGCTCTGGGGCTTCCTCGTCGGCAATGCCGTTCCGCCCGGCGGTACGGTCGAACAGTGCCGTGTCGAGAATGTCGGTGCGTGCTGGGCCTATATCGCGAGCGAGATCGAATTCTTCATCTATGGGTTCTACCCCATGGATGAGTACTGGCGGCCGAACGTGGTGTTCGCCCTGTTCGGGGTGCTGGCCGCGCTCCTGCTCATGCCCAAGGTCCCCTACAAGGTGCCGAGCGCCATCGGCTTCTTCATCCTGCTGCCGATCATTTCGATCGTGCTGCTGCTTGGCGGCAGCTTCGGGCTCAAGCCCGTGCCGACCGAGCAATGGGGCGGCCTGCTGGTCACGCTCATTCTCTCGGTGGTGGGCATCTGCTGCTCGGTGCCGCTTGCCATTCTGCTGGCACTCGGCCGGCAGTCGAAGCTGCCGATCATCAAGACGCTCTGCATCAGCTTCATCGAGCTGGTGCGTGCGGTGCCGCTGATCACCGTGCTGTTCATGGCCTCGATCATGCTGCCGCTCTTCATGCCGCAGGGCACGACGGTCGACAAACTGCTGCGCGCCCTGGTCGGCGTCACGCTGTTCGAGGCGGCCTATCTCGCCGAGGTCATCCGCGGCGGCATGCAGGCCATCGGCCGCGGCCAGTACGAGGCGGGCCAGGCCCTCGGCCTCGGGTACTGGAAGCGCATGGGCTTCATCGTGCTGCCGCAGGCGCTCAAGCACGTTATCCCCGGCATTGTCGGCAACTTCATCTCGCTGTTCAAGGATACGTCGCTTGTCTACATCGTCGGCATGAAGGATCTGCTCGAGGCGGTGAAGACCAAGAATGACGCCCTGGAATGGGCCGCGCCGACGCAGGCCGTCACCGGCTATGTGTTCGCCGCGGCGGTTTTCTGGATCTTCTGTTTTTCCATGTCGCGCTACTCCCTGTTCTGGGAACGGCGGCTTAATACCGGTCACAAGAGGTAGACATGTCCGCAATGCACAGCCCGGCGGCAGAGGCCCCGGTCGACCGCCAGATCATGAGCGTGTCGGAAACCGAAGTGGCGGTGGAAATCGTCGGCATGAACAAGTGGTATGCCGATTTCCACGTCCTGCGTGATATCAACCTCAAGGTGATGAAGGGCGAGCGCATCGTCATCGCCGGACCGTCAGGGTCCGGCAAGTCGACGCTCATCCGCTGCATCAACCGGCTTGAGGAGCACCAGCAGGGCCAGATCATCGTCAACGGCACCGAACTCACCAATGATCTGAAGAAGATCGACGAGGTGCGGCGCGAGGTCGGCATGGTGTTCCAGCACTTCAACCTGTTCCCGCATCTCACCATCCTGCAGAACCTGACCCTTGCCCCCATCTGGGTGCGCGGCATTCCGAAGGCGCAGGCCGAGGAAACCGCGATGAAATATCTCGAGCGGGTGCGGATTCCCGAGCAGGCGAAGAAGTTCCCCGGACAGCTGTCGGGTGGCCAGCAGCAGCGTGTCGCCATCGCGCGGTCGCTATGCATGAACCCCAAGATCATGCTGTTCGACGAGCCAACCTCGGCGCTCGACCCCGAGATGGTCAAGGAAGTGCTGGACGTGATGATCTCGCTCGCCGAGGAAGGCATGACCATGCTCTGCGTCACCCACGAGATGGGTTTCGCGCGACAGGTCGCCAACCGCGTGATTTTCATGGACCAGGGGCAGATCGTCGAGCAGAACGAGCCCGAGGAGTTCTTCTCGAACCCGCAGCACGAGCGGACAAAGCTGTTCCTCAGCCAGATCCTGCACTGACGGTACCGGCCCGAACGGCTGGTCTGTGCGCCGCTTTCCTCGTCTTTGGGCAGGCGCACCATGGGGAAAGCCGCGGCGCGACAGCTTCGCTCACCACAAAGTGTCGCGCGGCTGGCCCGCGCGGCACTCCTGCCTTGACCCCGCCACTTGCCGCCGGGATATTGTCGGCGAACATTCGGGGGATACCGGCACCGTGCTGAATCCGATCACGCAGCTGATGGCCGTGCGTTTCGCTTCGGTGCTGCTGGCGCTCGTTCTGGCGTTTCAGCCGGCATTTGCGGTTGAGCCAGCGCCCGAAGGGCAGACCCTCAAGGCGGTGCGGGAGCGCGGCCACCTGATCTGCGCCAGCACCGACCCGCTGCCAGGCTTCGCCCAGCCGCAGCAGGATGGCCGCTGGTCCGGCTTCGACGTGGATTTCTGCCGTGCCGTCGCCGTTGCCATCTTCAATGATCCGAGCCGGATGGAATTCGTGCCGCTCAACGGCGACAGCCGCTTCGCGCAGCTGCAGACCGGCGCCATCGACCTGATTGCGCGCAACGGCGTCTGGACCATGCGGCGCGACATCACCTATGGCGCGCGCTATGTCGGCAACATGTTCTTCGATGGGCAGGGAGTCATGGTGCCGCAGGGCTCGGGCTTCGTTTCGGCCTATGAGCTGGATAGCGTTTCTGTTTGCATCGTCGAGGATGCCGAGCAGCTCGCCAACCTGCGGGAGTTCTTCTTCACCACGCAGGCCAACTATACCGAGGTGCTCTACGAGAACCGCGAGGACCTGACCATCGCCTACCAGGATGGCCGGTGCAATGCCGTGTCCGCGCCGCTCAGCTGGCTGAATGCCATGCGGCGCAACCTGCCGGATCCGGGTGCGCAGCGCATCCTGCCCGAGCGGATCAGCAAGGGCGTGTTCGGCCCGGTGGTTCGGGTGGGCGACGACCAGTGGTTTTCCATCGTACAATGGGTGATGTTCGCACTCATCGACGCCGAGGAAGCCGGTGTCACCTCGATGAACATCGAGTCGATCTCGGCTACCAAGACGCACCGGATTCGGCGCCTCCTCAACCTCGAGGGCGATTTCGGCTCGCCCCTTGCCCTCGCCCCGAATTTCATCGGCGACATCATTCGCGCCGTCGGCAATTATGGCGAGATCTACGAGCGCAATTTTGGCCCGGAGACCGGTGCGGGGGTCGTCCGGGGCCAGAATGCCCTCTGGGAAAATGGCGGCCTGCTCTTCGCGCCGGGGGTGGAGTAGAAGTCGTCAATAGCGAATGGCGAATAGATTTGACGTAGATTTCGTATTTTTTTTGGGAAGACGCGCTACTCGCTACTCGCTACTCGCTACTCGCTACTCGCTACTCGCTACTCACCCAAATACCAGCGACACCCGCCGGTTGATTGCGCCCTTCTTCTCGATCTTGCCGAGTTTTACCGGCCCGATTTCCCCGGTCGAGGCGACATGCGTGCCGCCGCAGGGCTGCAGGTCCACATCGCCGATCCGCACCAGCCGCACGCGGCCCTGGCCCATCGGCGGCTTCACCTTCATGGTCTTGATCAGGCCGGGGTTCGCCGCCATTTCGGCATCGGTGATCCACTGCGTGGTCACCATGTGATCGGCCCTGATCGCGTCGTTCAACCAGGCCTCGATGGCCGCGAGGTCCGCCGGCACTTCCGGCATGTCGAAATCGAGCCGGCCCTTTTCAGCGCCGACCTGGCCGCCCGTCACCGGAAACGGCATCGCCACCGAGAGCAGGTGCAGCGCCGTGTGCATGCGCATCAGCTTGAGCCGGGTGTCGAAATCGATCGCCGCCGTCACCGTGTCGCCCACCGCCAGCCCGGCATCGGGCGCAACGAGATGCACGATCTCGGTCTTGTCGCCATCGGGATGGATGGCGCCCGTCACCGGCACCAGCGTGCCGCCGGACGTCCTGAGCGCGCCGGTATCGCCCGGCTGCCCGCCCGATGTGGCGTAGAAGATCGTCCGGTCCAGGATAACGCCGGCATCGACCACTGCAGTGATCGTCGCAGCGAGTTCGTGGAGGTAAGAGTCGTCGCGGAACACGAACTCGGTCATGCCGTGGGCTCCGACTCGAGCACGGACTGCCATTCCACCGCGCGCGGCTGATCGAGCCAATGCGGTACCGGCAGGTTCTTGCCGCGCAGGAATGCCGGGTTGAACAGCTTGCTCTGGTAGCGGTTGCCGTAGTCGCACAGGATGGTGACGATGGTCTTGCCCGGTCCAAGGTCGCGCGCCAGTCGCACGGCACCCGCGATATTGATCGCCGACGAGCCGCCGAGGCAGAGCCCCTCGTGCTCCATCAGGTCGTAGATATAGGGCAGGGCCTCGCTATCTGCGATCTGGTAGGCGCGGTCGACGATGATCCCCTTCAGGTTTTCGGTGATGCGACCTTGCCCGATGCCCTCGGAAATCGAGCTGCCGGCGCTCTTCAACTCCCCGCTGGTGTAATAGCTGTAGAGTGCTGCCCCCTCGGGGTCGGCGAGGCCGATCTGCACGTTCGGGTTCTTCGCCTTCAGCGCCATCGAGACGCCACCCAGCGTACCGCCTGAGCCGACGGCGCAGATGAAGCCATCCACCTTGCCCTGGGTGTCCGCCCAAATCTCCGGGCCGGTGGTTTCGATATGGGCCTGCCGGTTCGCGATATTGTCGAACTGGTTGGCCCAGATGGCGCCCTCGGGCAGTTCCTTGGCCAGCTTCGCGGCCAGCCGGCCCGAGAGCTTCACGTAGTTGTTGGGGTTCTTGTAGGGCTTGGCCGGCACCTCGATCAGCGTCGCGCCCATCAGGCGCAGCGCGTCCTTCTTCTCCTGGCTTTGCGTGTCGGGGATGACGATCACCGACTTGTAGCCGAGCGCATTGGCCACGAGGCTGAGCCCGATGCCGGTATTGCCCGCCGTGCCCTCCACAATCGCGCCGCCCGGCCGAAGCAATCCGCGCCGCTCCGCATCGCGCACAATATAAAGCGCGGCGCGGTCCTTCACCGATTGCCCGGGGTTGAGGAATTCCGCCTTGCCCCAGATGTCGCAGCCCGTCAGCTCCGAGACGCGGTTGAGGCGGATCAGCGGCGTATTGCCGATAGCGGAGAGGACGTCTTTGTGGGTGGCCATCAATTCGACTTCAGGTTGGTTCATTGCGCAACCTAGGGCGCGCCCCGGTGCTTGTGAAGCGCTGAAGCCCATGAAACTCGCACGCTTTTCGCCCCCGCCCCCCGGCACGGCAAGAATTCGCGGAGGAGGGCCGAGGCGAAGAATTGCTTTCCGCGCCGGAAAGGCGGCCTGGCGCTGCCGCGGGCGCCACCAGCAGTCGGCGCTGCTCCGACTGCGGCGCCTGTGCACGGTGAGACAATCCCGACCGCCGGCTCCGACAAATATCCCCAGCCCGCGCCCCGTCATCAGAACTTCATGCTGAAATGAAAAAAGCAGGGCCAGAGGCCCTGCTTGTATGAGTTTTTCGACAATACACTGGTCTTAGGCACACTCGAAAGCGGCGGCCAGCGCTCCTCCCTTGACGTTGTCGACGTCCGGCAGCTGGGCGCTGCCTGTGTTCTTATGCAGGGCGAACCTATCACGAAAAATTTCCCTGTCACGTGGATTCTGCATGGCAGCCATCGCATTTCGACATGGTTATGCTTCAGTAAAATCTTTACTTCCGGCTTGCCTCGTCCGTGGGCAGGTGTTTGCCAAAGCACACGAAATAGGCTTGAGAATCTCCGTCCCACTTTGGCCAGCGTTGCGCTATAGGAGGGCAGTCGAATCCGGGTTCCTCGAGGGACATTCATGCGTTTGAGCCGTTACTTCCTGCCGCTCCTCAAGGAGACGCCGAAGGAAGCCGAAATCGTGTCGCACCAGCTGATGCTGCGCGCGGGGATGATCAAGCAGCAGGCCGCCGGCAGCTATTCGTGGCTGCCGCTGGGCTTCAAGGTGCTCAACAAGATCGTCCGGATCATCGAGGACGAGCAGAACCGTTCTGGCGCCGTGCAGTTGCTCATGCCCACCGTGCAATCGGCGGACTTGTGGCGCGAGAGCGGCCGCTACGATGCCTATGGCAAGGAAATGCTGCGCATCCAGGATCGGCACGAACGCGACATGCTCTTCGGGCCGACCAACGAGGAAATGATCACCGACGTGTTCCGCACCTATGTGCGCAGCTACAAGGATCTGCCGCTCAATCTCTACCACATCCAGTGGAAGTTCCGTGACGAGGTGCGCCCGCGCTTCGGCACCATGCGCAGCCGCGAATTCCTGATGAAGGATGCCTATTCCTTCGATCTGGATGAAGCCGGTGCGACGCAGGCCTTCTACCGCATGTTCGTCGCCTACCTGCGCACCTTCCACCGCATGGGGCTTGTCGGCGTCCCGATGCGCGCGGACACTGGCCCCATCGGTGGCAACATGAGCTACGAGTTCCACGTTCTGGCCGAGACAGGCGAGAGCGCGGTGTTCCTCGACAAGCGCCTCGTCGACAAGCCGATCCCGGCGATAGACGTGGATTTCCGCGCCGACCTCACACCCATCTTTGAGGATTGGACCTCGCTCTTCGCCGCGACCGACGAAATGACCACCGAGGCGGATTTCCGCGCCGCGGTCGCGCCCGATCACCAGCTTGCCGCACGCGGCATCGAGGTTGGGCACATCTTCTATTTCGGCACCAAGTATTCCGAGCCGATGGGTGCGAAGGTCATGGGCCCCGATGGCAAGGATGTCATCGTGCACATGGGCAGCTATGGCATCGGCCCGACGCGTCTCGTGCCCGCCATCATCGAGGCGAGCCATGACGAGAACGGCATCATCTGGCCGGTCAGCGTCGCGCCCTTCGAGGCCGTGCTGATCAATCTGAAGGCCGGCGATGCCGCCTCCGACGCGGCCTGCGCCACGCTCGAAACCGAGCTCGAAAACGCCGGCATCGACCTGCTGCACGATGATCGCGACGGCGGCGCCGGGGCGAAGTTCGCCGCCGCCGACCTGATCGGCATTCCGTATCAGCTCATCGTCGGCCCGCGCGGGCTGAAGGATGGCGTGGTCGAGGTCAAGCACCGCAAGTCCGGCGAGCGCGAGACGCTGCCGATCGCTGCCGCGGTTGCGCGCCTCAAGGCGCTGATCGAGCCCGAGCGGCGGGACAAGGTGTGACGGCGGCACGAGTCCAACCGAAGACGGGAGCCTTTTCCCGTTTCGAGTTCCTCGTCGCCGGGCGCTATCTCAGAGCCCGGCGCAAGGAGCGCTTTGTCTCCGTTATCGCGCTCCTGACGCTGGTCGGCGTTATGCTGGGCGTCGCGACGCTGATCGTTGTGATGAGCGTCATGAACGGCTTCCGCACCGAACTGCTTGGCAAGCTGCTCGGGGTCAACGGCCACTATCTCGTCGTTGCCGGTGACCATGGCTTTCCCGCCTACGACCAGCTGGCGCAAAAGCTCGAGGCCATGCCCGGCGTTGCCCATGCCATCCCTTATGTGGAAGGGCAGGCGCTCGCCTCGGGTCGCGCCGATTCCGCCGGCGTCGTGGTGCGCGGCATCACCGCGGCCTCCATCGACAAGCTCGCGCTTCTGAAGACTGCCGTGATCCTTGGCGGCTTCGACCAGTGGGATGGCTCCGATGGCGTCGCCATCGGCACGCGGCTCGCCGAAAAACTCGGGCTGGGCGTGGGCGATACGCTGACTCTGGTCAACCCGAATGGCACGCTCACGCCGTTCGGCCAGACCGCGGCCATCCAGTCCTACCCGGTCAATGTCATCTTCTCGCTCGGCATGCCCGAATATGACGGCTTCTATGTCTATATGCCCATCCAGCAGGCGCAGGTCTATTTCAAGCGCTTCGAGGATCGGCTGAAGCCTGGCGTGTCCCAGCCCGGCGTCATGGCCTCCCCCGAGGAGGTTGACGCCGCCTATGAGCGCGTCTTCAAGGCGTCGGCGGTCGAGATCTTTTCTGCCAATCCCGACGATCTCACCGGCATCGGCGCGAGCCTTTCGGCCGCGGCGGGCACGGGGTTCCGCGTGTCCAACTGGCAGGAGCGGAACGCGACGTTCTTTTCCGCGCTGCAGGTCGAGCGAGTCGTGATGTTCGTCATCTTGTCGATGATCATCCTCGTCGCCGCCTTCAACATCATTGCCAGCCTTGTCATGCTGGTGAAGGACAAGGGCCGCGATATCGCGGTGCTGCGCACCATGGGCGCGACACGCTGGTCAATCCTCCGCATCTTCTCGATGACCGGCTTTGCCATCGGGCTGTCGGGTACTCTGTTCGGCCTGGCGCTCGGTCTGCTGTTCGCCGCCAATGTCGAAGTGATCCGCGCCACGGTATCGGGTTTCTTCGATATCCCGATCTTTCCGCCCGAGCTGTTCTCGATGACGGCGCTGCCGTCGCGGATCGATCCGGGCGAAGTCCTCGCAGTCGTGCTGCTGTCGCTGGGCCTCACCTTCCTTGCGACGCTGTATCCCGCCTGGCGCGCCGCCCGGCTCGACCCTGTGGAGGGCTTGCGTCAATGAGCATGCAGGCTGAACCCACCGACAAGGCCGGGCCGTTCTCGCGTTTCGAGTTCATGGTGGCGTGGCGCTATCTGCGCGCCCGCCGCCGCGACCGCTTTGTGTCGGTCATCGCCAGCCTCAGTCTCACCGGCATCGCGCTTGGCGTCGCGACCCTGATCGTCGTCACATCGGTGATGAACGGTTTCAATGCCGAGCTCATCAACAAGCTCCTCGGCGTCAACGGCCATTTCGCCGCATACCCGATCGAGTCGCGCTTTTCCGACTATGACCAGGCCGCCGCGGAAATCGCGCGCGCGCCCGGCGTCACCGCCGCGATTCCCTATGTCGAGGGGCAGGCGCTCGCCTCCGGCCCCCGGTCGGATGCGACCGGCGTCATCGTGCGGGGCGTGTCGCTGGCCTCGCTAGAACAGCTCGCGCTGCTTCACGACAACGCCGTTCTTGGCCAATGGAACGAGTGGGCGGGGGCAGGCGGGGCCGCCATCGGGCGGAGGCTGGCCGAGAAACTCAAGGTCAATATCGGCGATCCGGTGACGCTGGTCAGCCCGTCGGATGCCGCATCGGGCGCGACGACGCCCAATGTCCGGTCGTTCCCGGTGCGCGTCATCTTCGATGTGGGCATGACGGAGTTTGATACGTTCTATCTCTACCTGCCCATGCAGGTGGCGCAGGATTACCTGCGACAGTTCGATCGGGTGCTGAAGCCGAATGTTGCCGATCCGCCGGCCGATGCCACCGACGAGGAGCGCGAGGCCGCCTATGATCGGGTCTATCGCGCTTCGGCCGTCGAGGTGTTCATCGCCGATCCGCAGGCGATCACGCCCATGCGCAACGCAATCGGCAAGGTCATTTCGCGCCCGCTGGTGCTGTCCGACTGGCAGCAGCAGCACCAGACCTTCTTCGATGCGCTGCAGACCCAGGCCACCGTGATGTTCGTCATCCTGTCGATGATCGTCGTCGTCGCGGCCTTCAACATCATTTCCAGCCTCATCATGCTGGTAAAGGAGAAGGGCACCGATATCGCGGTGTTGCGCACCATGGGGGCCACCCGCGGCGCGGTGATGCGCATCTTCGGCATCGCGGGCGTCGCCATCGGGGTGGGCGGCACATTGGTGGGCCTCGTGGTCGGTCTCGTCGTGGCCGCCAATGCCGAGCCGATCCGTGCCTTCCTCTCGAATATTCTCGGCATCACCATCTTCCCGCCCGAAGTGTTCTTCCTCTCGTCCCTGCCGTCGCGCACCAACCCGTCCGAGGTCATCCTCATCGTGTCGGTGGCGCTGGGCCTGAGTTTCCTCGCCACCCTCTATCCCGCCTGGCGGGCCGCCCAGTACGATCCCGTGGAGGCGCTGCGTTATGAGTGATGTCCATCTGCGCCTGTCCGGCGTGCACCGCCACTATGGCGAGGGCCCGACCCAGGTCCGCGTGCTCGAATCGGCCGATCTCGAAGTGCGTGCCGGCGAAATGGTCGCCATCGTTGCGCCGTCGGGCGCTGGCAAATCCACGCTGCTGCATGTGTCGGGCCTGCTCGAGCGGCCACAGGCGGGCGAGGTGGAGATCACCGGCACCCCGACAAGAGGGCTCAATGAGCGGGGGCGCACACTGATGCGCCGGCTCAGCATTGGTTATGTCTACCAGTTCCATCACCTCCTGCCGGAATTCTCCGCGCTCGAGAACGTCATCCTGCCGCAGATGATCGCTGGCATCGATCCCAAGGCCGCCGCTGCGCGCGCGCAGGAATTGCTCGATCTGCTCGGCATCGGGCCGCGCGCCCTGCATCGGCCGGCCGAACTCTCCGGCGGCGAACAGCAGCGCGTTGCCATCGCCCGCGCCGCGGCCAACCATCCACGGTTGATCCTTGCCGACGAGCCGACCGGCAATCTCGACCCGGAAACCTCGACGCGGGTGTTCGATAATCTGCTCGAACTCATCGCGCGTGAGAACGCCGCGGCACTGATCGCCACCCACAATCACGATCTGGCGCGGCGGGCGCATCGCATCGTCACGCTCAGGGCCGGGCGCATCGAGCCGATCACCCTTTGAAAAGGGCGCAGAAACCGGGCAGGGCGGGCGTTATCGCCTTTGACCTTCCCCTATTCTTGCCATATATGACCGGACCCTGGCCGAATGGGCACCTCGCGGGTGTGGCGGAACTGGTAGACGCACTGGATTTAGGTTCCAGCGCCGCAAGGCGTGGAGGTTCGAGCCCTCTCACCCGCACCAGGCTGCCGATCCAAAGGCCAAACAGATTGTTGAGATAACGGGAAACCCAATGCAGGTCACAGAAACCCTCAACGAGGGCCTTAAGCGCAAACTCTCCCTCGTGATCCCTGCCAACGATCTCAACGAGCGGCTGGACGTGCGGCTCGAGGAGATCAAGGGCCAGGCCAACATCAAGGGCTTCCGCCCCGGTAAAGTGCCGATGACCTACCTCAAGAAGGTCTATGGCCGTTCCGCCATGTCGGAAGTCATGAGCGATGCGATCAACGCCACCGTCGGCAGGGCGCTTGACGAGCGTTCCGAGCGTGCCGCATCCCAGCCCAAGGTCGATCTTCCTGACGACCAGACCGTCATCAATGACGTGCTCGACGGCAAGGCAGACCTCAATTTCGAAGTCAGCTACGAAGTGCTCCCGCCCGTCGCGCTGATGGATTTCTCCGCCATCGCCATCGACAAGCCGATCGTTGAGATCGCCGACGCCGATGTCGAAAAGGAAGTGCAGCGCGTCTTCGCGCAGCAGCGCGGCTTCGAGGACAAGGGTGAAGACGCTGTCGTCGCCGATGGCGACCGCCTCGGCCTCAGCTTCAAGGGCACCATCGACGGCGTCGCCTTCCCGGGCGGCACGGCCGACCACGCTCACCTCATCGTTGGCTCGGGTGAATTCATCCCCGGCTTCGAAGAGCAGCTGATCGGCATGAAGAAGGGCGAGACGAAGACCGTGAAGGTCACGTTCCCGGCCGACTATCAGCAGGCCGATCTCGCCGGCAAGGCCGCCGATTTCGAAGTGACCATCCTGCATGCCGATGGCCCGAAGGCTGGCGAGCTCAACGACGAGTTCGCCAAGACCCTCGGCCTCGAAGACGTCGCGGCGCTCCGCGACGCCGTGCGCAGCCAGATGTCGACTGCCCACGACCAGATGAGCCGTCAGGCCATCAAGCGGCAGATCCTCGATGCGCTCGACGATGGCCACAAGTTCGACGTGCCGCAGCAGCTGGTCGAGGCCGAGTTCGAAACCATCTGGCAGCGCGTCGTGCACGAAGTCGAGCATCACGGCCGGTCCTTCGAAGACGAGGGCACCACCGAGGAAGCCGCTCGGGAGCAGTACCGCAAGATCGCCGAGCGCCGCGTGCGCCTCGGGCTGGTGGTTGCCGAGATCGGCAATGTCAACAAGGTTGAGGTCACCGAGGAAGAGCACCAGCAGGCGCTGCTGACCGAAGTGCGTCGCTTCCCCGGCCAGGAACAGCAGGTCTTCGAATATTACCGCAAGAACCAGCAGGCCCTTGCCAGCCTGCGCGCCCCGGTGTTCGAGAACAAGGTCGTCGACTACGTGGCGAGCATCGCCAAGCAGACCGAAAAGACCATGACCCGTGCCGAGCTGACCAAGATCATCGCGGCAGACGAGGACGAGGTCCCCGAGGAGCATCACCACTAAGCTGGTGAAACCTCCGGGCTTGATCCCGGCTCAGTGAGTATGAAGGCCGCCCAACGGGCGGCCTTTTTTGCTTCTGAATGTACTGAGTTGACGGGCGCCTGGCGTGCAATCTGGGTCCCGCTGGTCGTATCGTCACTTCCGGTCTCAGTATATATTCGTATATCGACTGATATCGTTGTCGTCCAATATGTCTCTGATTTATCGCCTGAATTTATTCAGTCATTCGGCGAAATGTACGGATGTCACCGAGGTCATTCCGTTTATTCCGTAGCGCAGTGATGCAGCCGGATGATCAATCTAGTGATTGAAATGACGGTGTGGTGCAATGCATGTGCTTAGCAAATCGGTAGGAGATTCGATTTACGGTCCTCATCAAGCAGCTGATCAAATCATCGGGTGCGAAAAATGGGGATATTCAATATGCTTCAGAATTTCATTGACGACGACGGCGGTGCAACTGCAATCGAGTACGGACTGATTGCCGCCCTGATTGCCGTGGGCATCATCGCCGCTGCAACGGCGCTCGGCGGCTCGCTGTCGGATATGTTCAACCGCATCTCAACCCGGCTCAACAGCGCCACCTGATCGGCGCCTGCTGAGTGGTTGGCGGGCACCGCCTCGCGTCACACGAGGCGGTGCTTTTTCATGGACTGGAATGTCGGCGGGCCCGCTGTCAGCCTTCCGACAAGACCCGTTCATTTCTCGCGGCAGGCCGTTCATCAAGATGGAGCGGGGCGGGCGGAAATTCGGCAGGCGCTCGCCTCAGCCGCAGGTGACCTGCCCTAATCGCGGGCCCTTGACCCAGGTGGTCTGCACCACGCCGGGCGCGATCATGTCCATGTCGCGCGCCGAGAGGCTAGCACCCGGCAGCACGAAGCGGGGGTGGCCCTTCGAGAAGCAGGGAATGCCGTCGGGCAGCGACAGGCGTCGTGCTTCAGAGAGCACGAACCGGTCATAGTAGGGTTCGAACAGGTCGAATGTGCCCGTCCCGCCGGTTATGGCTATGGTGCCGGCAGTTACGCCAAGTTCCCGCAAAACTACTGCTATTTCAGCGCCTTCCGGGTTCCAGAACATCGCGAGCTGGTCGGCGGGGTCGGCTGCGAGCCGCGGCACCGAGCGGGTCAGCACCAGGCGACGCCTGCCGGGATTCGGATGGTTGGCATGGCCCTTGCGGCCGAGCACCACCAACGCCGCGCGATCGAGCGCTGCCTGAAAAAATCTCCAGTCCGCATCCACCTTTAGCGCATCCGGCATGGTGCCGTGGGCATCCGCGATCATCCCGTCTTCCGAGACGATGGCATGGCCTTCGACGACGATGTCTGTTCCGGGAATAGGCATGGCGCTGCTTTAGCGCCGGCGCGTGCGCAAGTCACTCGAAAGGTTGCCAAATCCCCCGCGTTCGGGCTGAGATAAGGGCATGTCCGCTCCCGCTCCCAGGCCCGATCTGCCATTGCTCCAGCCCCTGGGCGACAGCGCCTTGCTGGTCCGTTTCGGTGCCAGCCTCGACCCCGCAGCCAACCGCGCCGCCATTGGTTTCGCCAACGTGATGGCGAAAGCCGCGCTTCCGGGTGTCATCGAGGTGGTTCCGAGCCTCGTTTCTGTCCTCGTGCGCTACAGCTGGAGTATAATCTCCCTCGCCAATCTGATGGGGGAAATCCGCTTGCTGCTGAGTGCGCCGAAACCTGAACAAGCCGCCACAATCACACATGTGGCCGCCACAATCTTCGATGGTGAGGACATCGCGGATCTGGCCGTTCATCTTGAGATTTCGCCCGCCGAATTCATCCGCCGGCACAATGAGACCGCTCTCACGGTGCTCGCCACTGGCTTCGCGCCCGGCTTCGTCTATTGCGGCTTCCACCCCGAAGCGCTCAATGTGCCGCGCCGCTCCATGGTGCGCGCCAAAGTGCCGGCGGGCACGGTGCTGTTCGCGGCCGGGCAGACGGCCATCACCTCGACGCCGATCCCCACAGGCTGGCACATCATCGGCCATACCGCGTTCCGCAACCTTGATCTGGCGCAGACCCCGCCGACGACGCTGAGGGCCGGCGATGGCATCCGCTTCGAGGTGGCGTGATGGACTATGCCCGTATCCGCATCATCCGTGCCGGGCCGCTCACCACCATCCAGGATGCTGGCCGCCCCGGCTGGCTTGCCCATGGCATCGGCGCTTCGGGCCCGATGGATCGCGGCAGTTTCGATCGTGCCGGGTTCTGGCTCGGTGCGTCGGGCCGGGCGGGCATCGAGTTCAGCCGCAACGGGCTGAGCCTCGAAATCGATCATGGCCGTATCGTCGTCGCGGGCGATGGCGGACATTTCGGCGTTGCCATCAACGGCCGTCGCAAGAAGTGGCCGTTCCGCGCGGCGCTGAAGCGTGACGATTTCCTCGAGATCACGCCGGGTTCTGCCGGCAATTACGGCTATTTGCGGTTTTCGGGCGATTTCGAGCTGCCGGAGGTGCTCGACAGCTACGCCACCAATACCATTGCCGGCTTCGGCGGCGTGGAGGGGCGGTCGCTGCGTCCGGCCGACGAGTTGACCATCATCAACCCGCGGCTGCGCGTCGAGTCGCGAAACCTGTCCGCGATGCCCGCAGAGACGGGGCCGATCCGCATCACCTGGGGGCTCCATGCCGACATGATCCCCGATTTCGTGCGGCAGGGCTTCATCGAGAGGCCCTTCCTCATTAGCGACAAGCTCGATCGCATGGGCGTGCGCCTCGATGACCCGACCGGGCTGTTTCGCGATTTCCTGCTGCGCTCGCTGATCTCCGATCCGGTGCTGCCCGGCGATATCCAGATCCTCGGCGACGGTACGCCCGTGGTGCTGATGGTCGACCACCAGCCGACCGGCGGCTATCCGCGCGTCGGCACCATCATCGGCGCGGATTTCGACCGTTTCGCGCAGCTCCGTCCCGGCACGGAGGTGCGGTTCGAGCCCGTGTCCGTCGAGCGCGCCCAGACCATCCGCAGGAGCATAATCGTATGAGTTTCCTCGATTTGAATGCCGATCTCGGCGAGGGCATGGGCGCCGATGCTGCCCTGCTGGAGCTCGTCACTTCGGCCAATATCGCCTGCGGCGGTCACGCCGGCGACGCCATGTCCATGCGCGTCGCCATCGTGCAGGCCATGGCGAGGGGCGTCACCATCGGCGCGCATCCGGGCTTTGCCGATCGCGAGCATTTCGGCCGCCGCCGCCTCGTGCTCCCACCCGATGAACTCGACCGGCAGGTGCGCGAGCAGGTGTCGACGCTGCTTGAACTGGCCCATGACCTCGGCGCCGATGTGCGCTATTTCAAGCTGCATGGCGCGCTCGCCAACATGGCGGCCGAGGAACCGGCGATCGCCGCCGTGGCCTTCGCCGCCGCCTCCGGCCTCAAGCCTGATCTTGGTATCCTCGCCATCGACAACAGCGCGCAGGTCGAGGTGGGCGAGGGGCTCGGTTTCCCCGTCATGCGCGAGGCCTATGCCGATCGCGCCTATCTGCCGAGCGGCCTCCTCCTGCCCCGTTCCGAGCCGGGCGCGGTGCTGCATGATGCGGGCGACATCGCCGAGCGCGCCATCCGGCTCGCCGAAGCGCACGAGATCGTCGCCATCGACGGCACGGTGTTCCAGTGCGAGGCGCAATCGCTCTGCATTCATGGCGACACGCCCGAAGCGGTGGAGATCGCCCGCACGCTGCGCCAGCGGCTCGACGCCGCAGGCATAGCGGTCCGCAGCGCCTGGTAGGTTGCCTTGGCCGATGTTCTGCTCCATACCCGCCACATCGTTCCGGAGGCGCTGATGACCGCAAAACTGATCGACGGCAAAGCTTTCGCCGAGGGGCTGCGCGGCCGCATTGCCGGCCATGTCGCCCGCCTCAAGTCCGAGCATGGCATTACGCCCGGCCTTGCCGTGGTGATCGTCGGCCACGATCCGGGCAGCCAGATCTACGTCTCGCAGAAGGCCAAGCAGACCGTCGAGGTCGGCATGCATTCCGAGAAATACGAGCTGCCAGAGGATACCCCGGAAGCCGAGGTGCTGGCGCTTGTCGAGAAGCTCAATGCCGATCCGGCGATCCACGGCATCCTCGTGCAGATGCCGGTGCCGCCCCATATCGATGGCAACAAGATCATCACCACCATCTCGCCCGATAAGGATGTGGATTGCTTCACGCCCGCCAGCGTCGGCAAGCTGCAGATCGGCCTGCCGGGTCCGGTGAGCTGCACGCCGCTCGGCTGCCTGATGCTGCTGCGCGACAACCTGCCGTCACTCGCCGGTCTCAACGCCGTGATCATCGGGCGCTCGAACCTCGTTGGCAAACCGATGGCGCAACTGCTTTTGCGCGAGAACTGCACCGTCACCGTGGCGCATTCGAAGACGCGCGATTTGCCCGGCATCGTCGCTGAGGCCGATATCGTCATCGCCGCGGTTGGGCGTCCGCACATGGTCAGGGGCGAGTGGATCAAGCCCGGCGCCGTGGTGATCGATGTCGGCATCAATCGCATTCCCGCGCCGGACAAGGGCGAGGGCAAGACCCGAGTCGTCGGCGATGTCGAGTTCGCGTCCGCCGCCGAGCGTGCCGCGGCGATCACGCCGGTTCCCGGCGGCGTCGGCCCGATGACCATCGCCTGCCTGCTCGCCAATACCGTCACCACGGCCAGCCTGATCAATGGGCTGGTGCCGCCTCGCGACCTGACGCCCTGAACCTGGGAGCTCAAGATGAAGCTGATTATCGGCAACAAGAACTATTCCAGCTGGTCGCTGCGCCCCTGGCTGGTGCTGGCGCATTTCGATATCCCGTTCGAAGAGGAGCAGGTACTCCTCAGCGGTGAGGGTTGGCGCGAAACGATCCGCAAGAAATCGCCGAGCGGCAAGGTTCCGGTGCTCGTCGACGGCGATGTCGCTGTGCCCGAAACCATCGCCATCATCGAGTATCTGCACGATAAGTACCCCGCGAAAGGCATCTGGCCGTCGAACCGGGTCGAGCGCGCCAAGGCCCGGTCCGCTGCGGCGGAAATGCACGCGGGCTTCTCGGCCCTGCGCAACTATGCGCCAATGAACCTGCGCGCCTCGCACCCTGGCAAGGTCGATATTGACCTCGTCGCAGGCGATCTCAAGCGGATCGACCGGCTCTGGGGCGACCTTCTATCCAACTCGGACGGGCCGTATCTGTTCGGCAAGTTCTCCGGCGCCGATGCCATGTTTGCGCCGGTGGCGACCCGCATCCGCACCTACCAGTTGCCGGTCAGCGACATGGCGCAGGATTATGTCGAGGCGATCTACGCGCTCCCGGCTTTCCAGCGCTGGCTTGCCGACGCGCTCAAGGAAACCTGGGTGGTCGAAGACGACGAGATCGATGTCATCAACGCCCGGAGAACCTGATCCTCGGCCAATGATGCACATCATCAAGCTTTGTGTCGGCGTCGCGACCCTTGAGGAGTTGGAAAGCTACCGGGAAGAGCGCGCCCATTGGTGGGGCGCCGACTATGGCGACAACGTCCATGTCCACCGTACCCGCACCATGCCGAAGCGGCGCGATGAGATCGAAGGGCAGGGGTCCATCTACTGGGTGATCTCGGGGGTGCTCCGCGCACGGCAGCGGATTGTGCGGCTCGCCCCAGCGACAGACGCGAACGGCCTAAGCTGCTGCGACATCATCATGTCGCCCGATCTGGTGCGGGTGGTGCCGCGTCCCAAAGGGCCTTTCCAAGGCTGGCGCTATCTCGATCCGAAGGAGGCCCCTCCGGATCTCGGCTCCGATGCCGACGCGGGTGGCGGTGGCTCCGCCGAGTTGGCCGAGGAACTGGCACGGCTCGGGCTCCTCTAGGCGCAACTCGTCAAATGCGATGACCCGCCAGCCACTTCCGCGTGCTCTAAAGGGCAAGGCGAATCAAGACGACCCAGTGGAGGAAAGCGAGCGGTAGCCCTTATGTCGCTGCAAGTTGTTGGAAGGGCCCCTTGCAGCCCTTCCATCGAGCGGACATTCTTCATATGGGCGAACCGATTGCTGGACATCCGTGGGAAATGCGCTGCTGAGGCGCAGTAGGACGATTCATGGGCAAGCAGGGCACGCACGTCATAGTAGCGGGCAACGAGAAAGGTGGGTCGGGCAAGTCAACGACGGCTTTCCATCTCGCCATCTACCTGATGTATCAAGGTTTCCGCGTTGCGACGATCGATTGCGACAGCCGGCAGCAGACACTTACCCAGTATGTCCGCAACCGGCGCAACTGGGCGGTGTCGCGGGACCTGAGGGTCCCGCATACCAGCCACTATCATTTGCCGCTCCCGAAATCGGATTCGGTGAAGGAGAACCAGCGGCTCGAGTTCGACCTGTTCCGGCAGGCGATCATCGAGGTCGAAGGCGCGGCGGATTTCCTGATCGTCGATACGCCCGGGTTTGATACCCACCTGACCCGCCTTGCGCACTCGCTCGCCGACACGCTGGTGACGCCACTCAATGATTCCGTGATCGACCTGGACGTCATGGCGCATGTTGATCCGGTCACCGGCGATCCGCGCGAGATGAGCCACTATGCCAGGTTGGTGCAGCGCGCCCGCACCGAGCGCCTGTCGATTGACGGGCGCACCATCGACTGGGTGGTTGTTCGCAACCGCATTTCGATGTTGCCGTCGCGCAGTACACGCATGGTGCAGCAGGCGCTGGAAAAGATCTCGGTCCGGCTTGGTTGCCGCATCGCTGACGGGATAGCCGAGCGGGTGATCTTCCGCTCGCTGTTTCCGACCGGGATGACCGTGTTCGACCCACTCGACGAAGAGCTGCTCGGGGGCCTGCCCTCAATGTCGCACTTGAGCGCAAGGCAGGAGTATCGGGCTTTGGTCGACGCCTTGCGCCTGCCCGGTGGGGATCATGCTCGTGCGAGACTTGAAGCGAGCCAGCAGCTTTCGCAGTCGGGCCGCCAGCCTGCGCAGTTCGATCACATGGCACCGGGCGTCTAGTGGCCGGCCGCTGACCGGCATCGCGCAATCTGCCAGCTCAGCTTGCCGTCCTGCCAGAAGTGCGTCCCAGCGCCTCAAGCGGCTTTCGTCGGCAACTGAACGCTCACGGCGCGGGCGCCTTTCGGGCTGAACACGTCGAGCTCGATCGCCACACTGGGCAGCAGCATGCGGCGGGTGCGCGCGGACAGGGCCATCACCGCGGCCAGCAGTTCGTTGACGTTCTTGCGCTGCAGCCGAGGGGCTGCACCGAAGACAATCTCGTTTACAGCGGCGGCGCGCTCAAACTCATCCGCTGTCGCGAACCGCGACTCTCCGACGAAATTCGCCAGCTCATTAAGTGCCGGCAGCATCTTGTCGCTCATTTGGGCTACTCCATACACAGGCCACAAACGCGCTTCCCTGGAAGGCTGTCTCTGCGATTACGACTGCATCGCGAGGCAGCTCATTTTTGCTTTCTTCAATTCGCTGCAGAGGTTCGAGGCAGAGTCCCGATCATCAAAGCCGCCAAAACGTGCGCGGTAGAAGACCTGGCCGTTCTTCTCGAACCGCTCGATATAGGGCTTGAGGCCGGTCACGTTCCCGATACGCGCGGACGCGTCGCTGATCAGCGAGTTCGCGCCGGTTTCACTCGGGGCGGCGCCGATCTGCACGATCCAACCCGACGCGGGCTTTGCATCGGCGGTCGCAAGTACCGGTGGTACAGGCTGGTCGGAGGGCACTGCGGAAGCCGTCCGCTCGGTCGAGCCCGAAGTCAACAGATCGAGCGGCGCGCCGGTGTTCTCGTCAATGCCGGCCGGCGGGACAAGGGGCGCGGAAGCACGAGTCTGACCAAGCGGAGCCGGCGCTGCGCCAAGGGAGAAGGTGTCGCTTATCCATGCCCCGATCACGTCGAGCGGACGATCCTGATCGCCCATGGGTTCTGCTACGGCTGCCGTGACGGCAGCAGCGGCTGTCGCGGGGAGGTCGCCTGGACGTGCCGCCGGCAGAGGCGCAGCGCCGACGCTGGCGACTTCGATCTCATCTGTGCCCTCGCTGGGTCCGGCAGCGATGGTTTCGACCACCGCGGCGCGCCGGAAGCTTGGATAGGGCATGGGCATGACCGGCCTAGGATCCGCGGAGGCGACGAGCACCGTCGAACCCTTGCGCCCGGGTTCCGGGACGGACGCCGATGCAAGATACTGGCCCGACCGCCCCTTGGGCAGGTAGGTCTTTACCAGTTCGCGCACCTTTGCGTCGCGGGCACCGCTTGAGTCGAATCCGAAGCCGACCACGACCACATGTCTCCCATTCGTGCGGGCAGCGGTCAGAAGGTTGAAGCCCGAGGCATTGGTGTAGCCGGTCTTGATACCGTCTACCCCGTTGGAGCCGAGCAGGCGATTGTGGTTGCCGTAGGTGCGCTTGCCGTAAGAGAAGCTGCGAGTCTGGAAGTAGCCATAGTACTTCGGGAAATGCTGGAAAACTGCGACACCCAGGATAGCCTGATCGCGCACAGTAGTGACTTGACCTGCGTCGGGCAGCCCTGAGGCGTTGCGGTAGGTCGTGTGACTCATCCCTAGGGCGCGGGCCGTCGCGGTCATGCGCTTTGCGAAGGCCGCTTCGGACCCTGAGATGTTCTCGGCAATTACGCGCGCCATGTCATTTGCGGAAATGGTCACCAGGGCCTTGATGCAGTTTTCGACGGTGATAGTCGAACCTGCCTTTAAGCCTAGCTTGGTCGGCGAAGCGGATGCCGCATATTTGGACACAGTGAATTTGGTGCCCAACGTGATGTTGCCGGCCGCCAGTTCCTGAAAAAGAACATAGAGCGTCATCACTTTGGTCACGGACGCGGGGTAGCGCGCTGCATCGGCAGCGCTCTCGTACAGGACCTTCCCGGACTTTGCGTCGACGACGATCGCCGCATACTTTCGCGGAACAGATGCCGCTATGGCCTCGGTCACCAGTGCCTCTGACGCCATCGTAAAGGCGGCAAGGAGCACAACCAAACGGACGAGAAAGGAACGGAAGCTGCCAATATGAGCTTGGGAAAGCACCCGATACTCCGACTAGTTTCAAGCCGTATCGGCTTGTACGCAAAACTGAAAACTCAAGGTCCGTCGGACCCTCCAGGACGCAGCCGTCGCCCTAGTTCTGATTTTGCAGCCTATGTCGTTGCCGTTACCATTCGGTAAAATGCGACGGAGTTCTGGAGTGAGTTTCGAGAAGCCGCCGTCGACATGGCGGGGCCGGGCATAGACGGGAAGCCACTTAACAGTGAGCGGGTTTTGGCAGCATAGTGACGATATGAAAGTGCTTCGTTCAGCAGGCGTCAGATTGAGGAATAGCGTGAATTGGGTTGCGTCCTACTCGAGGGAAACCGTCATGGCCGCAGGGCCTGGTCGCGGGCAACCCGATAAACCTGGCTCAGGGAAGGGTGCCACCGAGACGATCGCGAAGCCGCAAAGCAAGAGCAAGCGGCCGAGCATGTACCGGGTGCTGCTGCTGAACGACGACTATACCCCGATGGAATTTGTCGTCTTGGTGTTGCAGGACGTCTTCAACAAGACGCGCGAAGACGCCATGCGGATCATGCTTCACGTCCACAACAAAGGGGTCGGGGAATGCGGTGTATATCCGTTTGAAGTTGCTGAGACCAAAGTTGCCAGAGTTATGGACGCCGCACGCAAGAACCAGCATCCGCTGCAATGCGTGATGGAAAAACAGTAGGATTTGGAAAATGCCGTCATTCTCTCGTGGACTTGAAAAGGCACTTCACCAGGCGATGAACCTGGCGCGCGAAAGGTCGCATGAATTCGCGACGCTCGAGCACCTGCTGCTGGCTCTGACGGATGACCGTGACACCATCGCAGTGCTGACGGGCTGTGACGTGGACGTGGATGCGCTGAAGACCGACCTCGAAGACTTCATCAATGAGGAACTCGACAGCCTCGTAGTCCCGAATGGCCAGGATGCCCGGCCGACCGCGGCATTTCAGCGCGTCATCCAGCGCGCGGTCATCCATGTTCAGTCATCCGGCAAAGAGGAAGTCACTGGCGCCAACGTGCTTGTTGCGATCTTTGCGGAGCGCGAGAGCCATGCGGCCTACTTCCTCGAGCAGCAGGACATGACACGGCTCGATGCGGTCAACTTCATTTCGCATGGGATTACCAAGTCGGGACCCAGCGAGGATCGCCGCGTGAGGGGTGCCGAGGGGCAACATGATACACGTGATGGTGATCAGGAGCGGGGTGGCGGTCAGAGTTCCGCCCTCGCCGATTTCTGCGTGAATCTCAACGACAAGGCCAGGGCTGGCAAGATCGACCCGCTGATCGGCCGCGCCGCGGAATTACGCAGGACGATACAGGTACTGTGCCGGCGCTCGAAGAACAATCCGATCTATGTAGGTGATGCCGGCGTCGGCAAGACCGCGATCGCAGAGGGGCTGGCGCGTCGGATCGTTGAAGGCGATGTGCCAGAGGTGCTGAAGAGTTCGGTGATTTACTCGCTCGACATGGGCTCGCTCTTGGCTGGTACACGGTATCGTGGCGACTTTGAAGAACGCCTGAAGGCGGTGATGAAGGAACTGGAGAAGCATCCGGATGCCGTTCTGTTCATCGATGAAATCCATACGGTCATTGGCGCCGGCGCCACGTCTGGCGGCGCGCTCGACGCGTCGAATCTGCTGAAGCCGGCACTTGCGTCGGGCGCAATCCGCTGTATCGGCTCCACGACCTACAAGGAGTATCGGCAGTTTTTCGAAAAGGACCGGGCACTGGTGCGCCGGTTCCAGAAGATCGACGTGCCGGAACCGACAATCCCAGATGCGATTGAGATCGTGAAGGGGCTGCGCCCCTATTTCGAGGATTATCACAAGCTCAAGTATAGCGATGAGGCGCTGAAGGCCGCCGTGGAGTTGAGCGCGCGCTACATCAACGATCGCAAACTGCCAGACAAGGCGATCGACGTTATCGACGAGACCGGCGCCAGCCAGATGCTGCTGCCGGAAGGCGATCGCAAAAAGCTCATCGACGTGCCGGAGATCGAGGCAACGATTGCGACGATGGCGCGGATTCCGCCCAAGTCGGTATCGAAGTCTGATGCAGAACTGCTCGCCAACCTAGAGAGCAACCTCAAGACGGTGGTGTTCGGACAGGATGAGGCGATTGCGGCGCTTTCATCGGCCATCAAGCTTGCGCGTGCTGGGCTTCGGGAGCCGGAGAAGCCCATTGGTTCTTACCTGTTCACCGGTCCGACCGGTGTCGGCAAGACCGAGGTAGCAAAGCAATTGGCGGACACGTTGGGCGTGGAACTGCTTCGGTTCGACATGTCCGAGTATATGGAGCGGCATACGGTCAGCCGCCTGATTGGCGCGCCTCCGGGCTATGTCGGGTTCGACCAGGGCGGTCTGCTAACCGATGGCGTAGACCAGCACCCGCATTGCGTGGTGCTTCTCGACGAAATCGAGAAGGCGCACCCCGATCTGTTCAATATCCTGCTGCAGGTGATGGACCACGGCAAGTTGACGGACCACAACGGCAAATCTGTCGACTTCCGCAACGTCATCTTGATCATGACGTCGAATGTGGGCGCGATGGAACTGCAGAAGTCGCCTATCGGTTTCGGGCGAAAGCGTGAGGTCGGCGATGACGAAGAGGCAGTGAACCGCATGTTCACGCCAGAGTTCCGGAACCGCCTCGACGCGATTATCTCGTTCGGTCCGCTGCAGCCCTTTGTGGTGCGCCGGGTGGTGGAGAAGTTCGTTCTTCAGCTCGAAGGCCAGTTGGCCGAACGTGGTGTCACGATCGAGCTTACGCCGGAAGCCGCGGAATGGCTGGCCGTTCGAGGCTACGACGAAAAGATGGGTGCGCGGCCGCTTGGACGAGTTATCCAGGAACATGTCAAGAAGCCGCTGGCGGATCAGGTACTGTTCGGCGAACTGCAGAATGGTGGTTCTGTGACAGTTGCTGTGGTTGGTGTCGGGACCGACGCGCGCCTTGAACTGATTGCTTTGCCGCCGCGTCCTGCACGACCGAAGGCAATTCCTGCACCAAAGGCGAAGCGGCCGAAAGCAGACAAGCCGGCCGAAGAAAAGAGCTAAGCTGCTTTTCGCAGATGCATTGGTGCAAGCGCTCGCGGAACCTGCCCGCGGGCGTTTTCGTTTTGTGGTGCGCCTTTGGCCAGGTCGCGACAGGCTGATGCGTCACGGCGTCTCGCTACTGCCGCACCTATAGGCGTGCGACAAATGCCTTGTTGGTCAGCAGCAGATAGCCAGCAAGAAACATGAGGTAGATCGTTAGCGGCACAATAAGGGCCGCCTTGGTGAGATAGGTATAGGCGAGGGCGCCGACATAGCCGCCGATTGGCAGCGAGAGCCAAACCAGAAGATGCTGAGCCCATCGCAGAGGTGGTGCCTGCTGCCTAACCGCCCGCGCCAGATCCTGACCCGCCATGTAGAGGGTGCCGGATACGAATGTGGTTCCGAGGCGCGCCGCGCCACGCTGCGGCAAGATGGCGTTCTGCGCGCCAGCAGCTAGTGCAAGAGGCAGGAGTGCCACCTGCGGCGCAACTCCGAAGAGCTGCAGCCCCAAAGAGCCCAGCATTGTTGTCGTGGTGAAGGTGAGCACGCCAGTTGGACCCGCGGGTTCGCCGACACCGGCAATATAGCTTCCAATGAAGCTGCCAACGAAAAACAAGAACACCAGCGCGGCGGGGAGCAGCAACAATGGAACGGAATGGATGAGTCCCGCACCGATCTGTGTGGTGTTGCCGCTCATGAACGATGTGTAGTAACCGCCCAACTCCATGAAACCGACAACATCGGTCATCCCCGCCGTCGCGGTGAGCACCAAGCCCAGAGCAAGATGCCGGGTGGGCGTCACTTCAGATCATCGCCTTGCGAATGGCATCAGCCATGGTCGCAAGTTCGGCGTCGTCTGCTCTCAGTTGTGCGTGCGCGCCAACTTGGGTCCCGGTGTATATCGGGATCACGTGAAAGTGCAGGTGGAACACCGTCTGCCCGGCAGCAGCTTCGTTGAACTGCATGATGCGGATGCCATCGGCCTCCAGTGCATGTTTCGCAGCGTTTGCGACGCTTTGGACCACGCGGATCGAGGATGCCAGCGTGTCGGGCGCAGCATCAAGCAGATTGCGAGAGGGCGCCTTCGGGATCACGAGTGAGTGCCCACGCGACTGCGGAAAGATATCCATCATGACCAGATGGTCAGCATCCTCAAAAACGCGATGCGCTGGAATCTCGCCGCGGATGATCTTGGCAAATATGTTCTCGCCCGAGTAGGTTTCGGTCACTGCATTGCCTCCTCAAGCGTGGCATCAAGTCTGGATAGTCCGGGGTACTCTGCTATCGTTTCCTCGACGATGTCTGCCGCAAGGCCGGTACCGTCCTCGAGTTGCAGGCGCTCGCCTAGATATTGCGCGGCCATCGCATAGGAATTGTCGGAATCGAGCTCATGGAGCGCCTGTGCGAGGATACTCGGTGTCAGCTTCCGCAACCGGACGGGGGCGGGGCCGCAGCCGAGCTCGAACACGCGCCGGCCCCAATAGGGTTGATCGTGGAACTGCGGCACGATGAACGTGGGCTTGCCAACAAATAGCCCCGCAAAAGTCGTGCCCGCTCCACCATGATGAACCACAGCCTTCACGTAGTTGAACAGCTTGGTGTGCGGCGCCTTGTCGATGACATAGACCGACTGCGGCAGGTCCTCCGGCCTTATGCCGCCCCAGCCCTTGCCGATCACCGCGCGACCACCCCAGATCGCAAGCGCCCGGTTGACGATCTCGCTGTTCCGCTGCGCGCCCCAGGGCATGGAACCAAAGCCCAAATAGATAGGCGGCGGGCCTTCCGCGAGGAACTTGCGGAATGCCTCGTCCGGCTCCCAACCGGTAATGTCATCGAGTCGCCAGAAGCCGGTAATGACGGTCGAGTCCGGCCAATCCCCTGGGCGCGGGGACATAAGCGGCGAGTAGGCGTGCAGGGCTGGGATAGCCTCCCCGCGGGAGTTGCGCGCGAAGCCTGCCTTCTTGCGGCTGCGGAGGCCCAGAAGCTTCGAACGCATCCGGTCGCGCGGGAAATCATAGTAACTCTGGTGGGCGGCTTGAACCACGTAGCTGAGCCTATTGAAGAGCGGATCCAGGCTGATGCGGTTGAAGAGCGGGTCAGGCGTCGTTCCCTCGTAGCCAAAATACGGGAACTCCCCGGTGGGGTTGATAGGCTGGAACGCCGTCATGATCGCTGGGACGTCCAAAGCCTCGGCGATATCGACAACGAAGTTGGTAGTCTGATGGAATACCAGGCAATCGGCGCCCTGTGCCGTCTGCCAGACGTGCCGGCAGGCTTGCCGGAGGATGCGTTGTCCATCCCGCAGCAGCTTAGGTGCATACAGAAGCGAGTTCTTCGACATGACATTGTCGAACTGCGATTGCCGAAGAAACGCCTGTATGCTGCTTCCAAGCGTCTGAAACTCGATGCCATGCTGCGCAACGAAATCAGCGAAATCGTTCGGCGCACTGATCACCACGCTGTGGCCGCGCTTCTGCAACGCCAGGGCCAAGGCGACGAAGGGCTGCACGTCGCCCATGGTGCCGATCGCGGCAATCGCGATGCGTTTTCCCATGCGGTTTTGTTCCTTTACCAGCCCAAGTGCGGGTGAACTGGCCCTTCAACGTGGCTACGTCAAGGCAGCGCACAGTTTCTCGCGTAAACCGCAAAATCACAAGTGCGGCTAAACCGCAAGGCGATGTCTAGGTGTCATCCCCATCGGACGCGTCGCCGCGTCGAAATGGCGTGTAGCGCTCGAGAATCGTCTGCTCGCGAGCGACGACTACGCGCTCCTCGGCGAGGAATCGTCGGACGGCGGCGCGGAGCCCTTCATGCGCGATAAAATGCACGGATTGCGTCGTGGTGGGCACGTAGCCTCGAGCAAGCTTGTGCTCACCCTGAGCGCCGGCTTCGGCAACTGCCAAGCCGTGGCAAATGGCGAAATCTATTGCCTGATAGTAGCACAGCTCGAAATGGAGGAAGGGGACTTCACGCGTTGCGCCCCAGTAGCGGCCGAACAGGCGATCCTTGCCGACAAGGCTGAAAGTCCCTGCGATCGGGGTATCTCCGTCATAGGCGAACATGAGGACGACCCGGTCCGCCATCGCTGCTCCAAGCAAGGAAAAGAAGCTGCGCGTCAGATAGGGGCGACCCCATTTGCGGTTCCCTGTATCCTGATAGAACTCGAAGAACTGGTCCCAGACCCCCTCGGTGAGGTCGCTCCCTGTGAGCCATCGGACCGTCAGGCCTCCGGAAAGCGCATCGCGGCGCTCGCGCCGTGTAGCTTTCCGATGGCGCGACGACATAGTGCCCAGGTACTGCTCGAAGCTCTCGAAGCCGTCATTGTGCCAGTGGTACTGTGTATCCTGGCGCACCAGCCAGCCAGCCGCCTCGGCGACCTCGCCGCCATCGCTATCGATGAAAGTGGCATGCACCGACGACAGGTTGCTGGAAGTGGTAATCTGTTGGGCGGCCGTCAGCAGTTGCCTCTGCACGCCGTGCGTCCGGGCAAGCAGCCGCGCTCCTGTGACCGGCGTGAATGGTATGGCAGACAAAAGCTTTGGAAAATAGGCGCCTCCGGCCCGCTGGAATGCGTCCGCCCAGCCATGGTCGAAGACGTATTCGCCTTGTGAGTGGGACTTGAGATATAGCGGCATGATGCCTTCGATGGTGCCATTGGCTCCTTCGATGACGAGGTGCTGCGGCTGCCATCCGGTCCGTCTCGTTGCCGAGTGGGATTCTTCGCAAGCGAGGAAGAACGCATGATCGAGAAAGGGATTGTCGGGCCGGCCATCCGTGTTGGGCGCGAGGCTGTTCCAGGTGGCCGCAGAAATCTGGGCAACAGAGTCGACTAGCCGCACGCGATACTCGGTTTCAGACAATTGCGGGCTCGAATCCCTCGAAGACGATCTGGTCAGCTTTGCCGACGGTGGCCATCGCCTGCGTGGCGCTTGAAATGGTCCAAGTCGTGACCGGAACACCCGCGGAGCGGAAGAGCCGCACCGCTGGAAGATCGAGGTCGTTGGAGCGGCAGGAGACGAAATCGAAACGCGTCAGCGGCCAATGAAGCAGATGACGCAGCACCAAGCGCTGCGCGACAGTCAACTGCGTGTCCCACTCGGGCACATTGTATCCGTAAGTGACGATCCCCAGCGGCATCGCCGCCTTACGGCGGCGCAGTGCAACCAGCAGCCGCGGGTCGAATGATTCGATTGTGACCGGCCCGCGATAGGTTCTGAGGGCATCGAGCACGGTTTGCGCCAGGACATCCGTTGCCGCCTGGTTGGCCTGCTGCTTCAACTCGATCTGCAGGAGAACCCGACCATTCACCTGGTCGATAAACTCCCGAAAGCTCTGCGGGCAATCGTTCGAAGAACTGCCGGTTAGGCGCAATGCAGCCAATTCTGCCATCGTGAGGGCTCCAACCGGCCCTTTGGCGGCGGTGAGACGATCGAGATCATCGTCGTGAAAGATCATCGGAATGCCATCGCGGCTCAGCTGTACGTCGCATTCGATGGCATAGCCTGCCTTGCATGCCGCCTCAAACGCGCTGGCGCTGTTTTCAATAATCCCCCGTGCGTGGTCATGCAGCCCGCGGTGAGCGATCGGACGGTCGAAATAGGCTTTGGCACACATGCTAGGCGACTTTCGACATCACTCTTCGACTTCGAAGATACCTTCAACTTCGACGGCTGCTCCGAAAGGCAATGCAGCAACGCCGACGGCGGAGCGGGCATGCTTGCCCTTGTCTCCAAGCACACCCACCAGAAGGTTGGACACACCGTTTGCGACCAGATGCTGTTCGGTAAAGTCGGGCGCTGAGGCCACGAACACGGTGAGCTTCACAACCTTCTTGAGTTTTTCCAGGTCAACGCCGGCCGTGTGGACGACCTGACTGAGCATGTTTATGGCTGCCAGTTCGGCGGCATTGCCGCCCTGAACGACGTTCATGTTTTCACCAAGCAGACCGGTGACAACGCCGTTTTCACCCATGGAAATCTGTCCAGAGACATACACGATGTTTCCGACGCGCGTCACCGGAACATAAGTTGCCACTGGCGCTTTCGGCATCGGCAGTTCGTAGCCATACTCGCGAAGCTTATCGAGGGGAGTGGTCATCGTTACTATCCTTGTCGGTTTTCTTGGCCTCTTGGGCGGCGGCCCGCGCCTTGGTGCGCTCATATAGCTTGCCGCGGATGACGGCGGTATTGCCGAACCGCGCGCGAACCTTGTCGATCGCGCGCTCTGCGGCGGCCCGGCGCGCAACCTCCGGTTCGACCAGATCGACCGGGTCCGATCCGTCAGCTGTCGTGAGGCCGGACAGTCCTATGCCGATCAGCCGAAACGCGGTTCCGTCGATCTCCCGCGCAAGAAGACTCGCGCCATGCTCGTATATGACATTTGCCAACTGCGTTGGCATCATCAGGTGGCGGGCTCGCGTGCGCAAGCGGAAACCCGAAGACTTCAGCTTGAGGGTAACCGTATCCCCGACAACGGCCTTTGCCTTGAGGCGTTCGGCGAGGCGCTCGGACAAGGCCAGGAGCTCCGTCGACAACTCATTGAAGGAGCGCAGGTCGCTGTTGAAGGTTGTCTCCGACGAGACGGTCTTCATTTCGCCGTCCGGAGAGACCGGCCTCGCGTCCTCTCCGCGAGAGAGGCGCGCTAGCCGCATTCCCGTCTCCCCATAGCGGCGCATCAATGCTTCATCGCCTGCCCGCTGGAGGTCGCCTATTGTGACGAAGCCGTCACGATGCAGCGTATCGGCAAACACTTTGCCGACCCCGAAGATTTGCTCGACGGGCTGCGTTGCGAGGAAATCGATCGTTTCGGCGCGACCGATCATGGCAAAGCCGCGAGGCTTGTCCAGATCGGAGGCCATCTTGGCGAGGAACTTGTTGTGGCTGAGCCCGACCGATATCGTGACCCCTACATCCTGTTCGACCCGCCGCGCCAGCCTCGCGAGGCTGGCCGCGGGGGACGCGCGGTGTAACGCCGTGGTGCCAGAGAGGTCGAGGAACGCCTCGTCGATCGAGAGTGGCTCGACCATGGGCGTCAACTGATCCATGAGCGACCGGATCTGCCGGCTGGCCGCTACATATTTGTTCAAGTCGGGCTTGATGATGACTGCGTCAGGGCAGAGCTCGCGGGCCTTGAACATCGGCATGGCCGAGCGCACGCCGAATTGCCGAGCGATGTAGCAGGCTGTCGATACCACGCCGCGCGCGCCGCCCCCTATAATCAGTGGCGCGTCGATCAGGCTCGGATTGTCTCGCTTTTCGATCGATGCGTAGAAGGCATCGCAATCGACATGCGCTATGGCGAGTGTTGACAGTTCGGCATGCCGCACCACCCGCGGCGACCCGCAATGCCTGCAGCGGACTGTTGCGTCGTCTTGGTACTCGGCGCCGCAATCCCGGCATAGCACAACCATCGCGTCAGCCTGATGGATTGAGCTTGTGCCACACGCGCATGAACTCCTCCGGCCGCAGGTGGCGGTTGGCGCAGAGCGCCATCAGAAGCGGTTCGTTCGTCGCGAAATAGTCGATGAGCCCGCGGGCAAGAGCCTGGGAACCCGCTGAGCGACGAAGAGCGTCCGGGCTATATCCAGTTTCGCCCATGAAGCGGGCGAGTTCCTGCAAATCCTCGGCCAGGTGATGCAGGCAGATCTCCCCCAAGGTGGCGGTAGTCAACTCGGCAGCACGCGGCAATGAATGTCTCCCCGCCGTTGTGGCTTTGGTAATGCGATGATGGTACCCCAAATGTGAGGCACAAGACGAGTCCGCGCGACGCCCGGACAGCTTCCGAGTGTAAGATGACCAAGACCGTGATGATCGTCGAAGACAACGAGCTCAACATGAAGCTCTTCAACGATCTGCTGGAATCGCGAGGATACGCAGTGATCCAGACGCGCAACGGCCTTGAGGCCATGGACCTGGCGCGAGCCCATCACCCCGACCTTATACTGATGGATATCCAGTTGCCGGAGGTATCCGGCTTGGTCGTGACGAAGTGGCTCAAGGAAGACGATGAATTGATGTCGATTCCTGTGATTGCCGTCACGGCATTCGCCATGAAGGGCGACGAGGAGCGCATCCTGCAAGGCGGCTGCGAGGGCTATATCTCCAAACCCATATCGGTGCCTCACTTTTTGGAAACCATTGCGCGCTACATTGGGCCTGCCAACTAGCGCGTAATGTCGCGCTTATCTTCCTTTAGCGGGGCATGGGTTCGTGACGGCGCGGGTGCTGATCGTCGACGACATTCCGACGAATGTGCGCCTTCTAGAGGCGCGGCTTACGGCTGAGTACTACGACGTTTTGACAGCCTCATCGGGGCCAGCTGCGCTCGCTATCTGCGAGCGGGGCGATATCGACCTCATCCTGCTCGACGTGATGATGCCGGACATGGACGGATTTGAAGTCTGCCGGCGACTCAAGGCCGATCCTCGTACGGCCTTTGTGCCAGTTCTGATGGTGACTGCGCTCGACCAGCCCAGTGATCGGGTACGGGGACTTGAGTGCGGCGCGGACGATTTCCTGACCAAGCCTGTTGACGACGTACAACTGATGTCGCGTGTGAAAAGTCTTGTGCGGCTTAAAGGGTTGACCGACGAATTGCGGTCGCGGGCGCGCACCGGGCAGGAGATCGCCATGGAAGACGCAATGCGCGCCATGGCCTCCATCGGTGCCACCAATGGGCGAATCCTGGTTGTTGACGTCGATATCCGGCAGGCAGAGCGTGTGCGAACCTACTTGACGCCCCAGCATCATGTGGATGTGCTCACCGAACCATCAGAGGCGGCGCTAGCCGTGAGCGCCGGTGAATACGAGCTCGCTGTCGTCAGTATGTCGCTTGGGGATTTTGATCCACTGCGTATCGCGTCACAGATGCGGACTGCAGAGGCGACGCGATCATTGCCAATCCTCTTGCTGGCCGAGGAAAATGACCGGGCCCGGATCGTGCGCGGGCTCGAACTGGGCGTGAATGACTTCGTCATCCGACCGCTCGAGCGCAACGAGCTCCTGGCGCGGGTGCGTACACAGATCCGCAGGTTCCGGTATGCGGCTGCGCTCCGCCAGAGCGTCAATAACACGCTGGCGCTGGCAGTTACCGACGACCTGACCGGCCTCTACAACCGACGATACTTCGACCGGCACCTGACGCTGATGCTGCAAAAGGCACAGCAGCAACAGCGCGACCTGTCGCTGATGCTGATCGATCTCGATTTCTTCAAGTCCGTGAACGACACCCATGGCCACGACGCCGGCGATGCGGTCCTTCGTGAGTTTGCTGACCGCTTGCGCCGAAACATTCGGGGCGTGGACCTCGCCTGCCGTTTCGGAGGCGAGGAGTTCGTCGTGCTTATGCCCGATACGGACCTGCGTCAGGCCGAGGGTGTTGCGGAGCGTGTGCGGAGTGCAATCGCTGAACGGCGATTCGACGTTTCTGGGAAGGCCCTGCTGCAGCTCACGGTCTCGGTAGGACTGGCCCGCAATGAAATCGTGGGCGATGGACCCGATCAACTTCTGAAGCGCGCCGATGTGGCGCTTTATCGGGCCAAGCATGGCGGGCGGAACCGGGTGGTCTTCGACGCGGCCTGACCGTTGGCGTCGGTTGCTGCGAATGGTAAGGTTACCAGTTAGTTATCTTGTGATAGCGACCTTGTGATCCGCACAGATTAGGATAAGTTGCATTCATTGCATACGTCCGGCCGTCAGGCAGGGCAGACAACCCTACGGTTCTTCTCAGGTCCGCCGCAACTCCTGAGTCCGTAGGGGGCTGGTTCGCAGTGGACCAAGAGTGGCCTCTTCGAAATGCCGCTGCGGACCAGCCGCTTTTTCGCCCGCACCGAAAGGTGCGGGCGTTTTGCTGTAATCAGGTCAAAACGCGAGTTCCGCCTTGGGGTTCCCAAGAAGCAAAAACCCCGCGGATGCCGCGGGGTCTGCAAAATCTCGGATATGAAAGCCGGCTTACTTGATCTTGGCTTCCTTGAACTCAACATGCTTGCGCACGACCGGATCGTACTTCTTGAAGCTGAGCTTTTCGGTCTGCGTACGCGAGTTCTTCTTCGTCACGTAGTAATAGCCCGTGTCAGCGGTCGATACGAGCTTGATCTTGAGCGTTACGGCCTTGGCCATGGTCAGTTCCTTGCAACGGCATGCCGCGCCAACGCGACGAGGCGGATGGTCAAACGGCCGAAAGGCCGCTTAAATTTGCGCGCAAACTACGGATTTGGCGCGCGATGTCAAGGTATGGTGTAGCGATCAGGGATCTACCGCAGAATTGTGGTCTGCAGCGGCGAAGCCGTGCATCCCCATGGCCCATTGCAGGCCGACCACGGCGCCCTTGATGAATGGGAGCAGGATGACCGGCAGGACGACGGACAGAGGAACCATTGTCCAGACATAGAACATGGGATCGACGGGGCCACTCATTTCTGCATGTAGCATGTAGCCCACGAGGACGTGTCCGACGATGAAGATTGCAATATAGGGCGGAAAGTCGTCCGCTCGGGCTTCGGTGAGGTCAAGGCCGCAATGACTGCATTTGTCGGCGAGCTTGAGATAGCGACGATAGAGCTTACCTTGACCGCAGCGCGGGCACCGGCACGCAGTTCCGCGGCCAATCGCGCGCATTACGGGACGTGTCTCACGGTGGGCAATCATCTCAACCGCCATATCACTTCTTCTTTCTCGCCAGTTTCCGATAGGCGGCAGGATTATTCCACTGTCTAGGTCGGACTTGTTGACCTAACTTACCAGATGACCGATCGCCGCGGCTGCCTTCGCTCAGAAGTTCGAAGCGCAGGGCGCCTGCAATTGGCGCGGCTTCGAGGAGTCGAACGCGGACATCGTCGCCGATGCGGAATGTTTCACCGGACCTGTCGCCGACCATGGCCTGCATTTCTTCAACGAAACGGAAATAGTCGTCACCGATGGAACTGGCTGGAACAAAGCCGTCTGCTCCGGTGTCCCTTAGCCGGATGAACAGGCCCGAGCGCGTGACGCCCGCGACGCGGCCTTCGAATTGTGCTCCTACGCGGTCTGCGAGAAAGTGGGCAAGTAGCCGATCGACCGTTTCGCGCTCGGCCAGCATGGCGCGGCGCTCGGTGGTGGAGATGTGCTCCGCGATGGATGGCAGGCGGGCGATCTCGGCATCCGTCAGGCCGTCGTCACCCAGCCGCAGGGCACCGACCAGGGCGCGATGCACGATGAGATCGGAATAGCGGCGGATCGGCGAGGTGAAGTGCGCATATCGGTCTAGGTTGAGGCCGAAATGCCCATAATTGTCGGCCGAGTACTCGGCCTGCGCCTGGGTGCGCAGCACGATCTCGGAGACCTGCTGGATCTTGCCGTCGGCGCGCGCCTTGTCGAGGATGCGGTTGAAGTCGACGGGGCGAACGGCGTCCTGCTTCGGCGCAGGCAGGGAAAGGGAGGCGAGGAAATCGCGTAGCGCGACGAGCTTTTCCTGGCTCGGGGCGTCGTGCACGCGATAGAGAAGGGGGCTGCGATGCTTTTCGAGCGTTTCGGCTGCCGCGACATTGGCCGCGATCATCATTTCCTCAATAAGGCGATGCGCATCGAGCCGTTCCGGAACGCGGACATCGGACACCATGCCTTCGGAATCGAGAATGATCTTGCGCTCCGGAAGATCGAGGTCGAGCGGGCCGCGGTGGTCACGCGCCTTGCTCATTGCGCCATAGGCGGCCCAGAGGGGCCGGAGAATGGTCTCGAGAATCGGGCCGGTCTTGTCGTCGGGCTTGCCGTCGATGGCGGCCTGCGCCTGCTGGTAGCTGAGCTTTGCAGCGGAGCGGAACAGCACGCGGTGGAAGCTGTGGGCAAGCTTCCGGCCTTGCGCGTCGAACTGCATCCGCACAGCGAGCGATGGGCGGATCTCGCCCTCGCGAAGCGAACAGAGATCGTTCGAGATGCGCTCGGGCAGCATCGGGACGACGCGATCAGGAAAATACACCGAGTTTCCGCGCACGAAAGCCTCACGGTCGAGCGCGGTGCCGGGGCGGACATAGGCCGCGACATCGGCGATGGCCACATAGACGATATGGCCGCCGGGATTTGCCGGGTCGCTGTCCGGCTCGGCATAGACCGCGTCGTCGTGGTCCTTGGCGTCCGCCGGATCGATGGTGATGAGCGGAATGTGCCGCCAGTCCTCGCGTCCCTTGAGGCTCGCCTCCACCGCTTGTTCCGACTCTGCGATGACGGCGGACGGGAAGATGTAGGGAATATCGAGGTTGTGGATGGCGATCATCGAGACTGCCCCCTCGGATTTCGGATTGCCGATGACGTTGATGACCCGGGCGCGCGGGATCATCAGGCGCCCGGTAATCTTGACGTCGACTTCGACCAGATCGCCGTCCTTGGCGTCGCCCAGATCGCCACGTTCGATGCGCATTTCCTTTGCCTTGCGATCGACAGGCACCAGTCGCGCGCCATCCTCGTCGAGACGTACAATCCCGATCTGGCCGCGACGCGGCTTGTCGAGGATCTTCATGGGCTTTGCCAAATAGACCGGGATTTCGTTCTCGCCGGCGTCGATACGGGCAAGTATCCGGTCACCCGGTGCCGGGGCGACACGACCGCCTGCCGACACGGTGACGCGAGGCTTCTCACCATCCTCGGCGCGCCATTGCGCCGGGTAGGCGTGAAGATTGTCCGGGTCGGCATCGCCTGGGATATCGAGAACGGTGACCGAGGGCAGGGTGGCCGTGCGGTGAATGTGCTTCCGCGAGCGTGTGAGGTGACCCTCGCCCTCCATGTGCTTCAGCAGCGCCTTGAATGGTCCGCGCTGATCGCCTTTGATGCCGAAGTGGCGCGCAAGGTCGCGCTTGCCATCGAGATCGGGGAACAGGCGCATCGCCTCGATGATGGATTCGGTTGTGGGCAGGGCGCGATAGGAGGCCGCTGCATCGGGCAACGCCGCTTTGGCCGGTGCCCTGGTCGTTTTGCGCGGCGATGTCGATTTCGGCATGGTCAGTCCCATTCTATCGGCCAGATGTGGTGACGGCCATCAGCAAGGTCCAGTCGCCACGGGACGGAAACGGCCGGCGGCGGCATTGGCTTCATGCTCTTCTATAGACAAGTCGGGCATTTGCGCGAGTCTGCGTGCTCTGAAGTGCATGGCTGCATGCGTCCTCATGCCGATTGCGAGGGCCGCCGCCAATGTGTCACCTGCTGGTGAGATCAGCAGGTGACGACGGGAATCGATGATGCAGGCGGATGTTATTGTGCTGGGGGCCGGGATTGTCGGCACAAGCGTGGCCGTGCACCTGGCGCAACGCGGCAAGTCTGTCGTGCTGGTCGATCGGCGCGGCCCCGGCGAGGAGACAAGCTACGGTAATGCCGGCCTGATCCAGATCGAGGGCGTTCTGCCCTACACGTTTCCGCGCGATTTCGGGAAGCTGCTGCGCTATGCGCGCAACGACCGCACGGACATGCACTACCACCCGACTGCGCTGCCGGGGATAGCGGGCTTTCTCTACCGGTACTGGTGGAATTCGGCGCCGGAGCGGTATCGCCCGATTGTCGAAGGCTACGCTCCCTTCATTCTCCATGCGGTGGACGAGCATGCGAAACTTATTGAAGCCGCAGGGGCCCAAAGCCTGATCGGCAAGAATGGCTGGTATCGCCTGTTCAGGACGGCACAGAGCCGCGATGAGGCGTTCCGCGAAGCCGAGCAGGTGCGGGCGGAATGGGGCGTTGCGCATGAGCAACTGACAGGCGCCGAATTGCATCGGCGCGAGCCTGGACTCAGCGAGAAATTTGCGGGTGTGCTGCATTGGACCGGGCCCTGGAGCATCACGGACCCAGGTGCGCTGGTGGTGGCCTATAGTGCGCTGCTCGAACGGCTCGGCGGCAAGTTCATCCATGGCGACGCCCAGACGCTCGAGCAGAAGGGGCGGGGCTGGGTCGTCGACACGGCCGAGGGCAAGGTCGAGGCTGCGGAAGTTGTTGTCGCGCTCGGCCCGTGGGCTGGTGATCTTACGTCACGTCTCGGTTACCGATATGTGCTGGGCGTGAAGCGCGGCTACCATATGCACTACGTGCAGCCGCAATCGCAGGCCCTGACGTCATGGGTGCATGACACGGACCGCGGCTACATGCTCTGTCCGATGGATCGGGGCATTCGGCTGACAACGGGCGCGGAGTTTGCGCCGCGCGACGCCGACTCGACGCCCATCCAACTGGAGCGCGCGGAAGTGTCGGCGCGCGAAATGTTCCCGAACCTCGGGGCGCGTGTCGAGGCTGAGCCCTGGCGTGGCGCGCGGCCCTGCACCGTCGACATGAAGCCAATCATCGGGCAGGCGCCGCGGCACAAATCGCTGTGGTTCGCCTTCGGCCATGCGCATCATGGCATGACGCTCGGGCCGGCCACGGGGCGGTTGCTCGCCGAAATGATGACGGGCGAGCCGACCTTCGTCGACGCAAAGCCGTTTGCGCCGACGCGGTTTGGTGCGGTTTAGCGGCCGCTCTGCAGCGAGGGCGGCCAGTTCTACGACTCACCACTCGACGGCGAGCCGCTCGAGTCCGTGGAAGTGGTAGATGTTCTTGTACGCGGGCGTTTTGGCCAGACGCAGCTTGGGCAGGCGCTGGAACAGCGTGCGCATCGCGACCTGCATTTCGAGGCGGGCGAGCGGCGCGCCGATGCAGAAATGGATGCCGGCGCCGAAGCTGACGTTCTGGCCGTCGGTGCGGTACGGATCGAATGTGCCGGCATTGGTGACCTTGGCAGGATCGCGGTTGGCCGCCCCGAGCATCAGGCCAATGACGTCGCCCTGCTTGAACGATTTGCCATCGGGCATGGTGACGTCCTGCAGCGCGAAGCGGGTGAACATGTGCAGCGGCGCATCGAAGCGCATGCACTCTTCCACGGTCGCTGCCGTCTGCTCCTCGGTTGCGAATAGCGCCGCGTAATCGAGACCGCTTTCGAGTATGGCCTTCACGCCATTGCCCGTGGTGTGGACGGTTGCCTCGTGGCCGGCATTGAGCAGCAGGATGGTGGTCGAGATCACCTCGTCGTCGGTGAGTTTTTCGCCCTCGACCTCTGAGGTCAGCATATGCGTGAGAAGGTCCTCGCGTGGCGCGCGGCGCCGTTCGGCGATCATGTCCTCGACATAGGCGATGAACTCTTCGCTGGCGCGGTTGGCATCGAGTTCGGTTTCGTACGTGACGCCATGCATGTACATGGCGACCATCCGGTTCGACCACTCTACCAGCAGCATGGCATCGGAGGCGGGCATGCCGAGCATTTCGGCAATGACGACCGCGGGGATCGGCACGGCGAAGCTGCGCAGCAGCTCAGTGCCGCCGTCAGCGGCAAACCCGTCGATCAGCTCGTTGGCGAATTGCTCGATTCGGGGGCGCAAGAGCTCGACATTGCGCGACACAAAGGCACGATTGACCAGCTTGCGCAGCCGCGTATGCGCCGGCGGCTCGAGGTTGAGGAGGGTGTATTTCTCGGTGCGGTCAAATGCAGCGGTGTGGGCCTTGGGTGGCGGCAGGCCGAGACTTTCGCGATCCATGATGTGGAGGATCTGCCGGCCGAAGCGCTTGTCGCGCAAAAGGCCGTTCACGTCGTCGAAGCCTGAAAAGCACCAGTGGCCGTAGTCTTCCCAGTGGAAGACGCGTGGGCCTTCGTGAAGCGCCGAATAGAAGGCGTAGGGATCGCGAAAGAACGCCTCGTTGCGGGGGCGGGCTGTGGCAATCTGGCCGGAAATGGAGAAAGCGAGTTCGTCGGACACGTCGGAATACCCTTATGACTAACGCGAACTAAGCACTCCGCCGCGGCTACGGGAAGGGCCAGCGGGGAGGATAGCAGCGTGCAGCGCAGCAAGACGCTTGCATCTTCGTGGCGGATCGCTAGGTCGATGTCAGTTCGACAGCAAGGAGGCCCAGATGGCCGATCTCACCAGCGCCGAGGCGATCGAGGCGATCTACGACTCGCTCAAGACTGACAACAAGGACCTCGACGAGCGTATCGCAGCCCTCAAGGATGCGCTGAAGCGCGACGGGCTGAAGGAAGCCGTATTCGAGCCGGGTAAACTGGCGCAGAACAACCGCTCCGGGCGGAAGCTGATGCAGAGCTATTTCCGCAAGAAGGGCGTCACCGTGGTGTTCGCGGCGGATTAGCCGGGCGGGTCGCCTTTTGCAGGTGCGCGCCTCGCCATCCGGTCAGCTTTCAAACAATGCTTAGGATTGCGACATTCTTAGCGTATTGCCGCGTGCCACAGTCCCGCCTATGTGTCGCTTTACCGCGTTTTTAACGCCGCGCACGCCAAATCGGCCGTTGGCAAGAGGCTGATTCGATAACTTCGCAAGGGGCACATCTCCAATGAGAGATCCGGTCGATACCTTCTACAATTATCTCGTTCCCACGGTTGTCGAGCAGACCAACCGCGGCGAACGTGCCTTTGACATCTATTCGCGCCTGTTGAAGGAGCGCATCATCTTCGTTACTGGTCCGGTCGAAGATGGTATGGCCTCGCTGATAGTCGCACAGCTGCTGTTCCTTGAATCGGAAAACCCGAAGAAGGAAATCAGCATGTACATCAACTCCCCGGGTGGGGTGGTGACGTCAGGGCTGTCGATCTATGATACGATGCAGTTCATTCGTCCGCCGGTGGCGACGTTGGTGACTGGGCAGGCAGCCTCGATGGGCTCGCTGTTGCTGACAGCCGGTGAGGCGGGCATGCGCGGTTCTCTGCCCAATTCTTCAATCATGGTGCACCAGCCTTCAGGCGGCTACCAGGGGCAGGCGACAGACATCATGATCCATGCCCAATTTACCGAGAAGCTGAAGCGCCGCCTCAACGAGATCTACGTCAAGCACACTGGGCAGACCTACGACTCGATCCACAATGCCCTGGAGCGTGATCGTTTCCTCAGCCCCGAGGAGGCAAAGGAATTCGGCCTCATCGACTCCATCTTCGAAAAGCGCGCCGTGCCGGAGTCTGCGTGAGATTTTCGGCCATTAAGGTGAATCGCAACGCGTGCCACCTTGTGACAGTTGTGTGATTGTGTGGGTCCGGGCTGGCCGATAAGGTTGGCCCGGCTTACATTTTGTTTAGGTTCCCTACGCTAGCCTTCCAATAGCGCGGGTTTGGGAGGCTCTCTCCCGGGAGTGACGAGATGTCCAAAGACACGACCAGCGGCGAATCCTCCAAGAACACGCTGTACTGCTCGTTCTGCGGGAAATCGCAGCACGAGGTGCGCAAGCTCATCGCCGGGCCGACGGTGTTCATCTGCGACGAGTGCGTCGAGCTGTGCATGGACATCATCCGCGAGGAAAACAAAACCTCGATGGTGAAGTCGTCGGACGGCGTGCCGACGCCAGCCGAGATCTGCAAGGTTCTCGACGACTATGTCATCGGGCAGAAGCGCGCCAAACGCGTGCTGAGCGTTGCGGTGCACAACCACTACAAGCGCCTGCATCATGCGACCAAGAATCAGGACATCGAGCTGTCCAAGTCCAACATCCTGCTGATCGGCCCGACGGGTACCGGCAAGACGCTGCTGGCGCAGACGCTGGCCCGTATCCTCGACGTACCGTTCACCATGGCGGACGCGACAACGCTGACCGAAGCCGGCTATGTCGGTGAGGACGTAGAGAACATCATTCTCAAGCTGCTGCAGGCAGCCGACTACAATGTCGAGAAGGCACAGCGCGGCATTGTCTATATCGACGAAGTCGACAAGATCAGCCGCAAGTCCGACAATCCGTCGATCACCCGCGACGTATCGGGCGAAGGCGTGCAGCAGGCGCTTCTGAAGATCATGGAAGGCACCGTTGCTTCGGTGCCGCCGCAGGGTGGTCGCAAGCATCCGCAGCAGGAATTCCTGCAGGTGGATACGACGAACATCCTGTTCATCTGCGGTGGCGCTTTTGCGGGCCTCGAGAAGATCATCGCAGCGCGTGGCGAAGGCTCTGGCATCGGCTTCTCGGCCGTGGTGAAGGATCCGCGCGACCGCCGCGTTGGCGACCTGCTGCGCGACGTGCAGCCGGAAGACTTGGTGAAGTTCGGGCTCATCCCCGAATTTATCGGCCGTCTGCCCGTGCTGGCGACTTTGGAAGACCTCGACGAGCCGGCGCTAATCCAGATCCTGACAGAACCCAAGAATGCGCTGGTGCGCCAATATCAGCGGCTGTTCAACATGGAAGAGGTCGAGTTGACCTTCCACGAGGATGCACTGAAAGCGATCGCCAAGCACGCCATTGAGCGCAAGACCGGTGCCCGTGGTCTCCGGTCGATCATGGAAGGTATCCTGCTCGACACGATGTACGACCTGCCGTCGCTCGAGGGCGTCGAAGAGGTGGTGATCAGCGACGAGGTTGTGAACGGCAAGGATACCCGGCCGCTTTACATCTATTCCGATCGCAAGAAGGAAGAAGCCTTGCCGTCGAGCGCCTGACGCGGGCGGAAATCGGCAGAAAGGTTTGACAGGGGGGACAAGGTCCTCCCTGTTTCGTTATGTAAGCGTTACGCCATCGTTACTGGTAGTGCATTTCAAATTTGGACCCTGCGACCTGATGTGCAATTGTTGTGGTGTTTCATCACCTTTCCATAGAGCTCCAAGTCAATTGGCCGGCGCAGCAAGGTTTGCTGCGTCGGCTTGTTGTTGCGGGCTATCGCTATGAGTGGTCTCCCAGCGGCGCTTCATGCAGTGCTGGAACGCGTCGGGCAGGGCCTCGATGCTATGGAACTGCGGGACAAAGCGGGCACGATATCCGGCCACTATCGGCGACGCGGAACGTCCCAAGGCGTCGTGCGCACCGAAGCTGATGCCCTTGCCTATGCCGTTACCCGCATGCCTGCCACCTATGCGGCGATCGCGATGGCGCTGGACGAGTTGTTGGCGCGTGCGCCGGACTATGCCCCAGGCAACATGATTGACGTCGGTTGCGGGCCGGGCACCGCGTTTCTTGCAGCCGCAGAGCGCTTCAAAATCGGCCATGCGCGACTGGTCGACCACAATTCAGCCTTTCTCGAGCTTTCATCGCGACTGGCGGCTACAGAACCATCTACGGCTGTCGAGCACGTACGCTGCGAGTTGCGCGGCTGGGAGCCGGTGGAACCGGCAGACCTGATAATCTGTGGCTACTCGCTGACCGAACTCGAAGATGCCGCCGCCGCCCAACTCGTGACGCGATTGTGGCGCAGGACACGAGGGGCTTTGTTGATTGCCGAGCCGGGTCGGCCGGCAGACTACCGCCGCCTGTTGGTCTGGAGGCGTTTGCTGGTTGCCGAGGGCGCCACGATCCTTGCGCCTTGCCCGCACGCTCTCGACTGTCCGTTGCCTGCCGAGGACTGGTGCCATTTTTCGGTACGGCTCGAACGTCGCAAGGCGCATCGTGCAGCCAAGGGGGCAGCTCTTGGCTATGAAGATGAGAAGGTCAGCTACCTCATTGCGGCTCGGCCGGATATAGGTGCGCCTGCCAAGGCGCGCGTGCTCAGGCGGCCGGTGCAGTCGAAGGTGCGGGTCCAAGTTGCGCTCTGTGGTGCAGCGGGTCTGGTCAACTCGTCGGTGCCAAGCCGTGACAAAGCGCGCCATTCCATTGCCAAGCGGCTCGACTGGGGTGATGCAACCGAGTTCCTGCCAGATACTAGCGCCGGCCCGATTGCAGCTGCCGAGGCCGCGGACTAGGCTGCCGACAAACGAGGAGACCACCACCATGGCCAAGTTCGACTCCATTCTCGGGACAATCGGGAACACGCCAATCGTCCGGATCAACCGGCTCGGCCCCCAGCATGTAAATCTCTTCGTCAAGGTCGAAGCCTTCAATCCGCTCGGCTCGGTGAAGGATCGCCTCGCTCTCGGCGTCATAGAAGCTGCGGAAAAGTCTGGAGCGCTGAAGGTTGGTCAGACTGTGGTCGAAGCGACCAGCGGCAACACCGGCATTGGTCTCGCTATGGTATGCGCGGTGAAGGGCTACCCCCTGGTCATCACCATGTCAGAGGCGTTTTCAGTAGAACGCCGCAAGCTGATGCGTTTCCTTGGCGCGAAAGTGGTGTTGACCCCGGCGTCAGAGCGCGCAAACGGCATGGTAAAGAAGGCTGAGGATCTTGCGCTGAAGAACGGCTGGTTCCAGACGCGGCAGTTCGAGAATGAGGCAAACCCCGAGATGCACTCGCGGACCACTGCGCGCGAGATCGTTGCTGATTTCGCCGGGGAACGGCTCGATTACTTTGTCACCGGATTTGGTACCGGCGGGACCCTGACTGGTGTGGCCCGGGTGCTGCGCAGAGAACGGCCCGAGACCAAGGTGATCGTGGTCGAGCCGGATGCGGCAGCGATGCTGGCAAGCGGCCTGCCGCAGGAGCGCCGGGCCGATGGGGCCGCTACGGCCAGCCACCCGAGTTGGAAGCCGCACCCGTACCAGGGTTGGAGCCCGGATTTCATTCCGCGCGTTGCGGGTGAGGCGTCGTCGGAAGTGCTGTACGACGAGGTGGTAACCGTGTCGGGGCCTGAAGGGATGAAGGCATCGCTGTCGCTGGCGCAGAAGGAAGGCGTGTTCGTCGGCATTTCCGCTGGTGGTACGTTCGCCGCGGCATTGAAGGTGGCGGAAACGGCGCCGGCCGGGTCGAACATCCTCTGCATGCTGCCCGATACCGGCGAGCGTTACCTCTCGACGCCGCTGTTTGCCGATATCAATGCCGACATGAATGATGACGAGATGGCGATTTCGCTGTCGACGCCCGGCCAACACTTGCCGCCCAAGGCAGCGGCGTGAGCATTGCAGCGGATCATCTGCTGGTCCGGATCGCCGAGATCGACGTCGATCCGAACCAGCTTGCGGCCTATCTGGTGGAGTTGAGACGGGAAATCGCCGCCTCGCTCACGGTTGAGCCGGGCGTGCTGCAGTTGCAGGCAGTGCAAACCGTTGATCGTCCATCCCACGTCCGGCTGCTGGAAGTCTATCGGGATAGGCAGGCCTATGAGGCGCACATCCAGTCGCCGCACTTCCTTGCATACAAGTTGGCGACGGCCGAAATGGTCGTCGCCTTGCGCTTGATCGACTGCGTCCCTGTCGCTCTTACGCTGGAATGAGCCGGCCCATCACGCCGCTTCGGCCGGAACCGGGCCGACATAGAGCGATTTCGGCCGGATAAGTTTGCCGCGCAGCCGCTGCTCGCGGGCATGCGCCAACCATCCAGCCACGCGTCCCGTCGCAAACACCGAGGTGAACGCGTCCCGCGGGAAGCCGACCGCTTCCAGCAGCAGGGCCGTGTAGAACTCGACATTGGTTGCAAGGGGACGGTCAGGCTTGTGCGTTGCGAGCGCGGACAGAGCTGCTGTTTCCACCGCGGACGCAAGCTCGAGCCGCGACCTGTCGGAAGCGCCGTCGTGACCGAGACTTGCGGTGAGGCGCACGAGCGCTGCCTTGAGCGCGTCGGCGCGCGGGTCGCGCACGCGGTAGATTCGGTGCCCGAAACCCATCAGGCGTCGCCCGGCGGCAAGTTCCGCGGCGATCCAGGGTTCGGCGTTCGCGGGCGTGCCGACGGCGTCGAGCATATCGAGCACCGGACCCGGTGCGCCCCCATGCAGGGGCCCCTTGAGTGCGCCCATGGCCGCGAGCACCGCCGACATCAGCCCAGCCTCTGTCGACGACACAACGCGCGCCGCGAAGGTGGAGGCGTTGAGGCCGTGATCGATGACGGTGACGAGGTAGGTTTCGAGGGCAAGCGCGCGGGCAGGGTCGGCGACGCCCTCACCAAGCATGGCCAGCATATCGGCCGCATGCGAGTCGGACGGCGTGGGCGCAATTGCTGCCTTGCCGGCCTGCAACCGCAGCATAGCAGGCAGCACCACGGCCGGGGCGGCCATCAGCAGCACGGCCGTATCAAGATCGTCGCCGTCCGGCAGGCGCGCCAACTGGGCGCGCACGGCGTCGTAGAGGGGCAGGCTGGCGAGCGAGGGATCGAGGGACCTGAACACCGACAGCCGCGCCGCGCCCAACAGGAGGGTGAAGGCATCTACCTCGGGAAGATTGTCGAACGCACCTTCGAGCAGCAGGTGCGCAACCGCTTCGAAGCGCCAGTGGCCGGCGAGTTCGACAAGGGCGTACCCGCGGATCACCAGGCGGCCCGCAAGGCCATCCACATCTGACAGCACGGTTTCCGCTGCAATCACATCTGCCAAGCCTGCACTCATTTTCCATCTCCGGGGATATTTGCCAGCAAGATAGGTGTGCTAACATTGACGTCAATCTTGATGATATTGATCAATGTGAGGCGTCAATGTGGTTATCCGCTGCCGAAGCCCTGAAGCGGCTGGGGAGCAAGCCCCAGAGCCTCTACGCGAATGTCAGCCGCGGCCGCATCCGGGCGCGGCCCGACCCCACCGATGCGCGGCGGAGCCAGTACCTTGCCGATGACGTGGAGCGGCTCGCCGGCAAGGCGCGAGGCCGAAGGCCCAGTGCTTCCGTGGCAGCGGAGGCGGTGGACTGGGGCGAGCCACTGTTCAAGACCGCGATATCGACGGTGGTCGATGGGCGCCTGATCTACCGCGGGCAGGACGCAGTCGTACTTGCAGGGGCTCTCGCGTTCGAGGACGTAGCAGAGCGACTGCTCGAAACCCCATTGGGCGGTCTACCGACTGTCGGATCCCATGACCTTGGAATTCCGAATTTGCTGCTCGACCTTGCTGGGCGGCTAGGTAGCGCGCGACCATCGCTCGGGATGAGCAGGCTGGAACTGCGTGCCGAGGCAGCGGATCTACTCGGTCTTGTCACGGACAAACTGGCAGGGCCGGATCGCGGGGATGTCGCAGCGCGCCTCGCACGGCGGTGGAAAGTCGACAACGCTTCCGCGCCGATCTCAAGGGCATTGGTGCTGCTGGCCGACCATGAGCTCAACCCGTCCACCTTTGCCGCGCGGGTGACCGTCTCGACCGGGGCGCCGCTTGCAGCGGGTATGCTTGCTGGTCTCGGAGCACTCCTCGGCCCGCGGCATGGTATGTCGGCCGGGTATGTCAGCGCGTTGGCAGACGACCTTGGAGCAACAGCCGATGCCGAAAGCAGTTTGCGCAACTGGCTTGGCGAGGGGCGAGTCCTCCCCGGTTTCGGGCACAGGCTCTATCCACTTGGCGACGTTCGGGCCCGCGCGCTGCTCGACGCGTTCGAGGCGCCTAACGAGTACAAAGCATTTGAGCGTGTCGGTCGGGAGCTAACCGGAGAAGCACCAAACGTGGACTTCGCCCTTTCTGCACTAGCTAGCGCATTCAACCTGCCCAAGGAGGCGCCGCTGACGCTATTTGCGCTGGCGCGCAGCGCTGGCTGGTTGGCCCACATGATTGAACAGCTTGAGTCAGGTCAATTGATCCGGCCGAGGGCGCGCTACGTTCGCCACAATGGTGAGGGGAACACGACGTGGTCGATCTCGTAGCGCTCGCAGAATGGATGTGCCCGTCAAAAAGGGCAGGTTCACTTGCCCTTTGGTAGCAAACGCCTATTTAATTGTCGGAATCAGGCTTGCCGCCCATGTCGGGGACCGGCCGGATTGCTAGACGGATACGACCAGGGCCGAACCTGGCCGTGTCCATGAAAGGACCTCATATGTCGGACACTCCCCTCGGCGGTGCCGGTTTCGATCGCGACCGGGTTTATCCCGTACTTCCGCTGCGCGATATCGTCGTTTTCCCAGGCATGATCGTGCCACTGTTCGTCGGCCGCGAGAAGTCGGTCAAGGCGCTTGAAGAGGTCATGCGCGACGACAAGCACATCCTGGTTGTCACCCAGAAAAATGCGCAGGACGACGATCCGGCCCCGTCCGAGATCTATGCGACGGGCACGATCGCGTCGGTTCTGCAACTGCTGAAGCTGCCGGACGGCACCGTCAAGGTGCTGGTGGAAGGCCTGCGGCGCGCGACCATCGACCGCTACCTGCAGACGCAGGATTATTTCGAGGCGGAAGCTACCGGGCTCGAAGAGCCTGTGGAAGACGAGACCGAGCTTGAGGCGCTGGCGCGTTCGGCGCAGTCTGAGTTCGAGAACTATGTCAAGCTGAACAAGAAGATCTCCGCCGAGGTCGTGAACGCTGTCGGCCAGATTTCCAACCATTCCAAGCTCGCCGATACGATCGCCAGCCATCTGGTCATCAAGATTGAGCAGAAGGAAGACCTGCTCTCGACGATCTCGATCTCCGAACGGTTGCAAAAGATTCTTGGCCTCATGGAAGGCGAGATCGGCGTGCTTCAGGTGGAAAAGCGCATTCGTTCCCGCGTTAAGCGGCAGATGGAGAAGACGCAGCGCGAGTACTATCTCAACGAGCAAATGAAGGCCATTCAGCGCGAGCTGGGGGATGGCGAAGAGGGCTCCAACGAGATCAACGAGCTCGAAGACAAGATCAAGAAGACGAAGCTCTCGAAGGAAGCACGCCAGAAGGCTGAGGCCGAGCTTAAGAAGCTTCGGACAATGAGCCCGATGTCGGCCGAAGCGACGGTGGTGCGCAACTATCTCGATTGGCTGCTCTCCCTGCCGTGGGGCAAGAAGAGCAAGGTCAAGCGCGACCTGCTCTACGCCGAGAAGGTGCTTGACGAGGACCACTACGGCCTCGAGAAGGTCAAGGAACGCATCCTCGAGTATCTGGCCGTGCAGAGCCGCACGGGCAAGCTGCGCGGGCCGATCCTCTGCCTCGTTGGACCCCCGGGTGTCGGCAAGACCTCGCTTGGCAAGTCGATCGCCAAGGCAACCGGACGCGAGTTCGTGCGCATGGCGCTGGGCGGCGTACGCGACGAGGCCGAGATCCGTGGACATCGGCGCACCTATATCGGTTCCATGCCTGGCAAGGTTGTGCAGTCGCTGAAAAAGGCCGGCAAGTCCAACCCGCTGTTCCTGCTCGATGAAATCGACAAGATGGGCCAGGATTTCCGCGGTGATCCGTCGTCGGCGCTGCTCGAGGTGCTTGATCCGGAACAGAACAACACGTTCTCGGACCACTATCTCGAAGTGGATTACGATCTGAGTGACGTGATGTTCGTCACGACCTCGAACACGCTCAACATTCCCGGTCCGCTGATGGACCGCATGGAGATCATCCGGCTCTCGGGTTACACCGAGGACGAGAAGTTCGAGATCGCGCGGCGCCACCTGATCCCGGAGACGCTGAAGGAAAACGGGCTGCAGCCGAAGGAGTTTATCCTCGGTGACGAGGAACTGCGGGCCGTCATCCGTGACTACACACGGGAAGCCGGTGTCCGTAACCTGAAGCGCGAGATTTCGAAGCTGATGCGCAAGGCGGTCCGCGATATCATGAGCCGCAAGGCCATGAAGATCGAGATCACCCCTGCAGTGCTCGAGGAATATCTCGGGCCGGCATTCTTCCGGAACGACAAGATCGATGCCGAGCCGCAGGTCGGCGCGGTGACAGGTCTCGCGTGGACTTCGGTTGGTGGCGAAATACTCACGATCGAAGGCGTGATGACGCACGGCAAGGGCCGCATGACGGTGACGGGTAACCTCAAGGAAGTGATGAAGGAATCCATCACCGCCGCATCGGGTTATGTCCGGTCGCGGGCGACGGATTTCGGCATCAAGCCGACGCTGTTCGACACCCGCGATATCCATCTACACGTGCCGGAAGGTGCGACGCCGAAGGATGGTCCGTCGGCAGGTATCGCCATGGCCACAGCGATCGTATCGCTGATGACGGGCATTCCGGTGCGGCACGACATCGCCATGACCGGCGAAGTGACGCTGCGTGGTCGAGTGCTGCCGATCGGCGGGCTCAAGGAGAAGCTGCTTGCAGCGCTCCGGTCCGGCATCAAGACGGCGCTGATCCCCGAGGAGAACACGCGCGATCTCAAGGAAATTCCTGAGAACGTGACGCAGGGCCTCGAGATCATCCCGGTCAGTCGGATGGAGGAAGTGCTCAAGCTTGCCCTCATCCGGCAGCCCGAGGCCATCGAGTGGACCTACGATGAGGACAAGGCGCCGAAGGTGCCGGCGATCGAGGCACCTGTCGACGATGAGAGCCTGACGACATTGCCGCACTGACGCTGTTCGGTTTCAAATTGGCGGCGCCCCACGGGGCGCCGTTTTGTTTTGGTGTCGCATTGGCGTCACAAGACCGCACTATCAGCCCGTGCCTTCAAGGGAGATGACGATGATGGGTCGGCAGCAACAGGGCGATGCGCGCCTGGTGAATGCGCGCGTGCTGGCACCGGCCGACACCGACGAGACGGAACTGGCGATTGCAGGCGGCCTGATCGTCGATGCCGCAGGGCAGGGTACCGTGGAACATGATTGCGAGGGCGATTTCCTCATTCCGGGGCTGATCGACCTCCATACCGACAATATCGAGCATCACTTCCACCCGCGGCCGGGCGTCACTTGGCCATCGCCACTCGGGGCTGCACTGGCGCATGACGCGCAGATTCTGGCGGCGGGAATTACTACGGTGTTCGATTCTCTCTCGCTGGGGGACTACGACAGCGCTGGCGCGCGGACCCGGATGCTGAGTGCCGCCATCAACGGCATCGATCAGGCGCGGGCGGCTGGCGCCCTGCGGGTGGAGCACTTCTTCCACTTCCGCTGCGAGCTTTCGGATGGGGGCTTGCTGCCGATCATCGAGCAGCATGTGGACAACCCGCGACTGCGGCTGCTGTCAATGATGGACCATACGCCCGGGCAACGGCAGTGGCATGACACGGCGCTCTACCGCGAGTTTCGCCGCAAGAAGAACAACCGGGTGTGGACAGACGCGGAGTGGTCCGACTATCTCGCCGACCGGCGGGCGCAGCAGGCCGCGTTCGTGCCGGCCGCAAGGGCGGTCATTACGTCTCACGGTCGTGACAAGCAGATACGTCTGGCGAGTCACGATGACACCACACTCGATGACGTTGCGCAGTCTGTTGCAGATGGCATCACAATCAGCGAGTTTCCGACAACCATCGCAGCGGCGAGCGAGGCGCGACGCCTTGGACAGACGGTCGTGATGGGATCGCCGAACGTGGTGCTTGGCGGCTCGCATTCGGGTAACGTCGGCGCTGGGGATCTCGCACGGCAAGGTTTGCTCGACGCGCTGACCTCGGACTACGTGCCGTCGAGTCTGCTGCATGCTGCGTTCATCATCGGGCGCGACGCGGGCGACCTCACCACCGGCGTGCGGATGGTTACAGAGACCCCAGCTGCGATAACTGGGCTCGACGATCGCGGAACGCTGCGCCCAGGGGCCCGTGCAGACATCCTGCAGGTGAGACTTATCGACGATGTGCCAGTGATCCGAGCCGTGTGGGTGGCTGGCGCCCGCCGACTATAGGAAAAACGCAGGTTGTGACTTGTCGAGCAATGTGAACGAAAATAGAACAATGGCCTTGCTTGGGGGCCAATGTGAACAAGGTGCTGGTCGTCAACCTTTCCGCCGTTCTGCTTGATGGGATGGGCATAGGCCTGATTTTCCTGGTCCTCCCCAAGCTTCTGCGCGAGGTGCCGCACGATTCACAGATCGAGGATTAGGTAGGGCTGCTGCTTGCGCTCTACTTGGCGATGCAGTTCGTGCATTCGCCGGTTGTCGGGGTGCTGCAAGACCGGTTCGGCCGGCCTCCTGTGTTGCTGTTTTCGCTGGCAGGTGCGGCCTTCGGCTGTTCGATATAGCATTTGAGCCGACGCTCTGGCTGCTGCTGGTCGGGCGCGCGACTGCCTGGCTCAGCAGTGCCAACATGGCGGTCGCCATGGCCTACACCACCGACTTTTCGGAGGAAGATCCGCGGCCGAAGCGGTTCGGGCCGTTCCATGCAATGTTCGGTCCTTTCTATGCCTTAGCGCCGGCACCGCTGACCGGTCGGACGGCTGAACGGCTTCGGACGCCGCGTTGTACTATTGGGAATGGCCTGGGAGTGGACGGCATTGGCTATTCTCGGGCCTACGCCGTGTGGATGGGTGCTGTGCGCGCTGGCGCCGCTCTTTGCGCTCGGGGGCATCGGCATGCCGGCTTTGCAGTCGCTGACGACGCGGTGGGTCGATCGAGACAGCCGGGGCAAACTTCGGGGCGTCCTGGGAAGCATTTTCTGTCTCGCATCGGTGTTCGGACCCTTGTTCGTCTCCGCCGTCTGCTTTGCTCTCGAGCCACATGGACCCAGGGTTGCGTGGATCGTGGGAGGAGCGGTTTATCTACTTGCGCTGCCGCTTCTGGTAGGGTTGAAGCATAAGCCATCACGCAGCGACGCCGCGAACGCTGCGGGTTCCGGTTGACGGATCATTAACAGGAATGGCGTGCAGGGCCGGCGGAAACGCCCGGATTGCCTTGCGTTCCAGCCAGAATCGACCAAGGGTCGCGGCATTTCGTTCGCCCTTAGGGGCGGGCAATCAACAACGAGGAAACGCAATGTCCAACAAGAACGACCTGATCGGCGTCGTCGCCGACAAGACGGGCCTGACCAAGGCCCAGGCCGCTGACGCCGTCGACGCTGTCTTCGATGCGATAACGGCATCTCTCAAGGCCGGCGACGAAGTGCGTCTGGTCGGCTTCGGCACTTTTGCCGTGTCGCGCCGCGAAGCCTCGGTCGGACGCAACCCGGCCACTGGCGCAGAGATTCAGATCCCGGCCAGCAACCAGGCCAAGTTCAAGCCCGGCAAGGGCCTCAAGGACGCCATCAACTAAGTTTGTAGCCGCGGATGCCGAGCGTTGGCCTGCCCTTTGGTGGCCATGCTCGCGTCCATGGTGTTCCCGGGTTGACGCGCATCGAACCAACCCCTACTTAGTGCGCTCCTGAGCGACGCTGTCGTTCCGGGCGGTTAGCTCAGTGGTAGAGCATCTCGTTTACACCGAGAGGGTCGGCGGTTCGAGACCGTCACCGCCCACCATATCCCAGAATGCCGAAGGGCCGCCGACCGTTAGGTTGGGCGGCCTTTTATGTTGCTGAAATAGGGCTTTGCGGCCGAATTTTCATCTGTCGCACAAATTCGAAAATAGATGCTTGACACTCAACCGTCAGCCCTCTAAACGATCCCCACGTCGCGCGGCACAGTCGCCATGCGGGAGTAGCTCAGTTGGTTAGAGCGCCGGCCTGTCACGCCGGAGGTCGCGGGTTCGAGCCCCGTCTCTCGCGCCATTTTCTCCTCGCTTTTCAAGGGGTTGGCGTTTGATGAAATCTCCCGAAGTCTGGCGTTCCAACTTTCTATGAAGTCGCGTTCAAACTTTTGAGCCGGTTCCGTTCTCATCTGAGCTTCCCGCGACCTTTCAGGCGCGCATCTCGGACGGCACGGATGGTCTCCGCCCGAACCGGCACATAGGTGCGAAACAGGGTGTTTGAAGCTGAGAGCGTGTTGCCCATTGCGTGCGACAGTGCTGCCGGAGTGGCATCCCCCACGATGGCTTCGACCGCTCCCGAACGTCGGAAGTCGTGGCCGAGTCGGCGCGTCTCATCGCGGCCGAACAAGACCAGCCGCACATCGCGGAAATCGTCCCCCAGCGTGTCCTTGCTGTAAGGGCGGCCTGAGCGATTGCGGAAGATGTGGGCATCGTCCAGCAGCTCCAAGCCAAGGCGTTCCAGATAGGCAGCAATCACCAGCTGAGTCCGCCGGCATAGGAGACCGCCAACAGGCTTGCCGGTCTTGCCCCGTTCCGTGAAAAACAGCTGCCCGGTCCGGGCCTCTGCCATCTGTTCGGCCCGAAGGTCCCTAACGTCCTGCGGAGCGAGTTGGGTGTCCCACGCGACCGCAATCACTGCCGCCAAGCCGTGATATCCCATCCGCCAAGCCTGCTTCACCAGGCGCACCGCTTCGCCCTCTGTCCACGTCGCCGATCGTCCTGCCGGCGCCGAATTGCGGATGGCTAGGGAAGGGTCGGCATCGCGTGTGCAGTAGTGCAGGGCGGCTGCGATCTTCCACAGGGCGCGCCAGATTTTGATCACTCGGAAGGCTTCGCCCGGACTGATGAGCTGGGAGATCGCCTCCCGAAACTCGCTGATGTCTCCGAGGCTCACAGTCCTTGGGTCAAGGTCGCCGAACACGGGCTTGATGTGGCGCCAGCATCGTTCCCACTCGTCGCGGGTCGCCGGCGCCTTTTTCGTCCACTCAATGGTGGCGCGGTACTCTTTGAATGCAGCACCGAGCGAGCGCGGCGGATAGATGGTAAGGGCCTCGGGCCGATCCGGAGACAGGTTGTCCGCTCCCGCGAGCGCCAGCGACGACTGAACGCCAGTCCGGAGCAAGTCCCACCGGCGATTCCACTCCTCGCAAAGACGGAACGCCTCGGGGCTATCCTCGCCAAGCGGTACTGCCTGAAAGCCGAGCGCGCGCATCTTCTTGGTCGGCTGCCAGAAGGCGCGGCCGCGCTTCACTACATAGTGCCTGGGCCGCCCCTTCTTAGCCATTGCTCACCTTCATCGCCGCGAGCCGATCCTTGACGATGGATGAGGCGTCACGTGCCGCGATCGGAGCGGACATGGGAAACAGGTGAGGGTGCCGTGCATCGCACCACCGATCGATGGCATCGAGATCGTGATTGCCAGTGTCGGGGTCCGGCTTTGGAAAGCCGCGCGCGATAAGATTGGGCAGAGCCTCCTCGAATGCCTTGGGCGACATGCCAAGCCGACGCGCTGCAGCCTCAAGCGAAACGTCGCGGGGATTGACCCGGAACCGCATCACGCCTCCGCCTTCTCGCTGGCGAGCAACTCGCGGGCGCGAACCGCGCGCCATGCCATTGTGTCGCTCTTGTGGTGCGCCTTCAGCACCTTCTGCATGCGGACCATGGTGCCGACATAGGTCTCATCCACTTCGAGCACGAAGAATGAGGCGCCGATGAAGTTGGCACGCCAGAAGTCCTGAAATCGGTCGTTTGGGAGCATGCATATGGTGAGCGGGCTCCTATCCTTCGGCACCACCAGGAAGGTGCGGCCATCCTGATAGAGGTGACCCGGCAAGCGGCGCCGCCCGCCCGTCTCGGCTCCATGCCACATGAAGTGATGAGCTGCCGCGATCGCAACCGATGGAGCGCCCGCAAGCCCATGCTGCAGCATCTCGCCCGCAATCGCGATCATCAGAACGGTGCGCGGGGTCAGTAGCCCCGCCTTACCGTTCCCCTCCGCTTCCTTGTCGAAATCCGAAAGCTTCAGGTGTCCGCGTTGCTGCCATGCCCGGATATTGTTGGGCGTGACATTCGCAATCGCGGCACACTCAGCAGTGCTGAAAATCGGCTGATCGAGATCGAGAATCGTTTCGGTCATGGCTTCACCTCGCGTCGTCACAATCGAGTGCCATATACAACCGTATTTGGTCAAGCGGAAACTTTCGATCACGCCAGCGATCGCAGCAGCGCCTCGATATCCCACGGGTTCGGAAAGTCCTGATCACCCGCATCAAGCCGCCGCACCAGGTGCGCCACCTTCGCCCGCACATCGGCGAGGGTATGGCATGGGGCGGCGATCACGGCCTCGCGTGCGGCTTCCTCGGCCGCGTTGATGGCATCCCAGCCGGTGAAGGCCGGATCGTAGTCCGGGTGATCCTCATCGGCGAGGTTGCATGCCACCTGCAGGCGCGCGTGCGCCCCGAGATGCGCCGCGATGAGCTGCCGCAGCCCGGCCGATGGCTCGGCCTGGGCAAGGTGGAAGCCTGCAAGGGCGGGTGAGGCTGCCGCGATCGGCAGCGCGGCGACGATGGCGCGACGGGCGATCATGCTACCCTCCAGCCGAGCCGGTGATCTTCGCGGTGCTCGGTCTCGTCAAGCTCCAGGTCGTAGCCGGCATCGCCCCAGCCGCCCCAGTTGCAAAGCGATGGCTCGCCATCGGCATTGTCCTCAAGGTCCGGATCGCCGTCCGCATAGTCGAGGGCTGCGATAAGCCGCTGCAGCTCATCGGCAAGCGCTTCGCAGCGCGCCTCGATTTGCTCGCGGGTGAAGTTCTGTGTGGGCGCGTAGGTGCGCGAAGGCGCGCGCCGTGATACGGCACGAATAGCCATGATCGAAGCTCCAACTTCGGTTGCGGTCAGGTCCGGTTGGAAGCTCCAACTTCCCTCCGGACCGCTTTTCGTGTACCAGTAATTTATGGCTGAAGCAATAACTGGTACGAGAAAACGCGGGCGACCCTCAACGGGGGCGGTGTCGGTGCATTTGCGCATCGAGCCTGACCAGCTTGCCAGCCTCGACGCTTGGCGCCAGGCTCAGCCCGACAAGCCGTCCCGCCCCGAAGCCGTCCGCCGGCTGGTGGAAAAGGGGCTCAGCAACAGTGTATGACCCGGTAAGCCTCGACGACTTTCGCCAGCATTTTGTTCCGTTGGACCCAATAACTCGGTCCTGGGCAATGGTCGGCTGCTATATGAGCTGGTTTGCCATGATGGAGTCAGACCTTGAGAAGGCAATTTCTCATGCAGTGGGAATTTCAGACTCGCGCTGGATGATAATAGGGCGCCACTTGGGCTTTATCGAAAAGGCGTGGACATTTCGATCACTGACCGAGTACGTCCTGCAAGAGGATCTTCAGGCCAAACTTCAGAACGTCGCGAAGCGCATAGAAGCCGAGTCCACTGAAAGAAACAATGTCGCGCATAGGCTGTTTGTGCCGAGCGAAGCTGAGGACGGCGTAGTATTTTATATAACAGAAGCAAAGCGCAAACTGAGGCTTGAGGAGCAAGTCTGGACGGTTGGCGATTTGTTCGAACGCATTACCTCACTCAGGGGCATGTGTCGGGATTTAACGGCGGAGGAAACCACGAAAGCGCTGTCGGGGATACCTACGCGCTTCACGAAAATCGAGAACATGAGGCGATCGGCGTTCAATGCACTGTTGTCGAGCCTCTCAGCTCCGCTTCAGCCCCGGCCCGATGCCGACTGATCGATAGCCGCCTGTCGCCATCTTCTTCTCCATCGATCCCACGGCGCGTCCGGCGACCGACCCTGTAACCTTCGTCATCTCCGGCGCCAGGTTGCCGTTCTCGACGCGGGATGTCAGCTCAACTGGAAGCTAGCCTACCCACCGAAGCGCGGCGCCGGGATGATCACCTCGGTTTGCACGATATCCTCGGCGAGGTCGCGCCCGTCGCGGGTGCGCAGCACCAGGTGCAATTCACCGGTGAGCATGAACAGCAAGCGATCGCGAAGCGCGAGCTGCAGCACCAGGTGCGCGCCACCACTCGGCATCGGTTCTTCCGCCGTGTCGCTCACCTGCCGAATGCCGAAGCCCAGCCATGTCGCGAGGCCGTTGGCTGGGCGAAGCCTGTGACGGTTGATTGTCGGCCGCTGCATGGGCTTGCCCTATAGCGTGCCGCCGGCGGTTCGCCGGTAGCGGTTGTGCCAGTCCACTATCCACTGGCGCATGGTGGCCCGCATGCTGAAGCGCGACGGATCGGCGATGAGGCGATTGATGCACTCGTCCACGCTTGCCGACACCAGCACCATGGCTTCGGGCTGCAGCTGCGCACGCCACCATTCGCGATCGGCATGGTCTGGCGCGGCGATGAGAAACCATACCCGGCCGACTTTCGCCGGATCGAGCCGCTGCAGATCCCGTAGGCGCCGGTTCCGCTCATCGATCGCCGCCTCGAGGAGTGCCGGGGAGCGCTCCCGGCATATGGGCTTGCCCACCAGCTCGCCCGCGATCACATCGAGGTCGATCACCAGGTCGCCGGGCTGCCGGTGCTGTTCGACATAGGTGCTCTTGCCGCCGCAGCATGGCCCGTAGACGATGGTGAGCGGCACGGCACTTGGCCCAAGCCCAGCCGGCCGCGATCGGGCCTGTGCACCAGCTGAAAGCCGCGACTGTGAATAGGATTGGCGCATGGTGGCCTCACTTTCCAGATGGCTTGCGCAGCGCCTTGGCTGCCTGTCGCGCCGCGGCTGCCTTGATGGCAGCTCCGAGGCTGCTGATGATCACCTGCAGGGCCGCGCCGCTCTTGGTGTCCCATGCCGGCCGCATGTAGGGATTGGGGCTCTGCTTGATGCTGCCGAACTCCTGCACCATGGCCTTGATGCCCTGCCGCTTGCTTCCCTTCGCCGGGCCGATGAACACCTGGGCGAAATTCAGCAGCCCGGCTTGCCCAGCCGCGCGCCGCGCCTCTCGCATTGCGGCCCCGGCTTCGGCCCGCGTGCCGCCAGCCCTCATCACGGCGCTGAACTCGGCATTGCCGATCTTGTTCTTCATCGACGTGCGGATGATGAAAGAGCCTCGCAGATCGCCGGTGAGATAGGGTGCCCGGCGTTGAGCCTCCTCGCGGATCGGCTCCGCCGCTTGCCGAAGCACCTTGTGCAAGGTGCGCCGCTGCACGGCGCGCGGCAGCTCGGAAAGCGCCTTGTCGAGCTGGTCGAGCCCTTCGATTTTGGTGGTGATCTTCATGAGACACCTCGCAAATTTGCGGAAAATCGAGCGGGTGAGGCGCAGCACGCGAAGCCTCACCCGCCCAAAGCCGGCTCAGTTCCTTCAGAACAGCCGGCAAGCGGCGGAGGTGATGCGCTCCGCCGCTATTCAGGTCAGCTGACTGCGCACTTCATCAGCTTGATGGCGTTGGTGTTGGTCGGCGCACCACCGACGCGCTTGGTGAAGTAGAAGTTCACCCAGCCCTTCTTGGTGTAGGGGTCGCGCAGCATGGTGGTGCCGATGCGATCGACAATCACATAGCCCCGCTTCCAGTTGCCAAAGGCGACGGGGAAGGCGTTGGCACCCAGATCCTGCATGTCGTCGTTCACCTCGACGGGGTAGCCAAGGATCGTTTCAGGCATGCCGGGCGTGAGCCCCTGCGACCAGATGTAGTTGCCCTGCCCATCCTTGAACTTCCGGGCCGTGCCGAGCGTCGTGCTGTTCATCTGCCAGGCAACGCCGGGTCCGGCCCGGTACTGCGGCTTCAGGGCCGTGAGGAGCTCGATGAATGCGTCACCCGGATTGCTCGAGGGAAAGCTCGAGGCGTGGCCGGTCGGCACGTACTGCAGCGTGCCGAACGCCCGGCTGCTGTCGCCTGCCGAAGAGGTCGGCACATCGAGAAAGCCTTTCGGCTTCTTGAAGCCGTTGCCGGTGACGAAGGCCGCGTTCTCCTGAACGCTGAATTCGTCGGTGACGTTCTCGTCGAGCCAGGCCTCGAGGTTGAACGAAGAATCGTCGATGAGCACCTGCGTCATCGAAGGCATGGCGTAAACTTCACCGATCGGTGGCTCGATATCCGCCAGGATCGGGGAATTCGTTTCCGGGCGGCTCTCTTCCTCGCCAACCCAGCCGGACGAGGCGCCCCGACGGTTGATCAGCTTGTGATACTCGCCAGTGGTCACCTGCACCACGGTCGCCAGCCGGCGCATGGGCGACACCGGCAGCAGCAGGTTATCGATGACGCCATCCACCTCGCGCGGAACGGTGTAGCCGCCATCGGGCTTGCTCTGCGTCGTCATGGCTCCCTGTGGAGAAACCACCATGCCACTGCGCATGAACTGCACCATCGAAGCCTGGGCGGCGGTCAGCTCGCGAGCGGAAGGCCCACCAGTGCCACCGATGGCGCCTGCTGCGCCACGCCGCGCAAGGTCATCGAGCTGCCTTTCGACCTGGGCACGCCAGTTGTCGTTGCGATCGCGGAAATCAGCGAAAGCGGTTGCGATTTCGCCGAGCATGGCGTGCGGGTTGTCGCCTTGCGGCGCGGCGAAAGCGGGGGAAACAAGGCCCCGAACGGGCCGGTAGCGAAGCGCATGCATGAGCGCACCTTTCGTGAAACGCTCGCACCAGGTGCGAGGGTAAAACCAGACTTTTGGGATTGGTCGGCTTGCATCACGCGGGGCCGCTTCGGCGCTGAGCGCCACCGACAGTTCCGTTGCATCGCGCGGGCGGAAGGTCGGCGGGACCGCCTCACAAGCCGTTGCATCTCGCGGGCGGCATGTGGGCGAACCCATGGACAAACTAGCGTGTGTTATCCGATTTGCCAAGCCCAGCTCAGTTCGGGAGGGGGCGTTGCGGATCGACCGCCCGAAAGGCTTCTGCCATCCCCTCCAGGAGGTCTGCAACGTTGGCCGGGTCGCAGCCGCTCATCGCCATGAGCTGCAGTGCGCCGCCCTTGACTGCCCCCTCGAATATCTCTTCCGGCGCGTAGGCTGGACCCAGACGGCCGGGCAGATGGGCAATCGCTTGCATCACGGCCGACACGCGCCGCTCGCTTTCGTCACTCATGATCGATCCTCTTCTCTCGCTTTTGCCGGTCTCTGGCGCGGCGCCACGCGTTTCGCTGATCCATGGCGTGCCGCTTGCGGCAAGCCTCGCTGCAGAACACCTTGGGCCTTCCCAACGCACCAGGCGGATCGCACTGGTAGCGGGCGCCGCAATGAGCGCAGGCCCGCCAGAATTCGAACGCCTCACCGGCAAACCCCAGCTGCTCAGCCATTGTTGCGCCTTTGCAAACAATTGCCTCGGATTGGTCGATTTTTCACGAACACTGCAGCTAAGTCATTGCAAAGACTTGCATTTGCTGCGCGCCCATGCTCCGAGCCGCTCCCAAAACTCGCGTCTTCAATAAAAAACCTGCGCATGAGGGAGACGGCGGTGCTCAGGCGAGCCCATCCGCCAGGGATTTGACCGCCCCCCGGTCTCCGGAAAAATGTTTTCCCGGAATATCGCGGCGAAACACGCGACGAGGAGGCACCGGTCCTTAGTCGAGCGTCCTGCAGGGATTTGACCACCCCCACCGGACAACGCCGGTCAGGCCTGGGATCGGTGGTCTCTGGGTGGACAGGACGGGACAACACCCCCTTTAGGGGGGTTGTCCCGCCTGTCCCGCACCACCGGACACCGTGACATGTCCCGGACATGTCCCGCCTTGTCACGCTTCCCATATGAGATCATCCCATGCACCGATGATGCCCTTCGCGTGCAGCTTCTCCCGCACTCGCTGGAACGCCTTGCGCTTGGCATCAGCCTCGTCCGAGGCAGAGAGACCGCGCCGATATGCGAACTCCCGCCACTGCTCCACCGTGACGGTCCGCACCGATGTCGGCACGCTCCCGCCCTTGCCGTCCTGCCCGAGGGCAATGACGGCCTCCCGCAACGCCTCAAGGGCGATGCGCTCCCGATCGCCGAGGGTAGGCTTGCGCTTGCCTTCCGGCTCGCTGGGGCTCGCGTCCTGAGCAGAGACGACGCATGAGGTTATGTCCTCACCGTCCTCGTCCTGCCCAAGGATCGATTGCGCCAGGAGGTAGCGGAAGGGGTCAGCTGCCCCGCCATCCTTGACCTTCGTGATCTTCGCTTCACACAGCCCGCTCTCGTGCCGTGTGACTTCAATCGCAGCATCGACGGCACCGAGGAGCGCATTGCTGCCGCGCATGCCCCTGTCCCGATCCTTGCCGCTGTGATGCACCACCAGGACATGCGCCCCGGTCTCGCGCTGAATGCGCTCAGCCTTCTGGACGATGACGTTCACGTCATGCGCCCGATCCTCGTCGCCGCTCCCGATCATGCGGCTGAGGGTGTCCAGCACCACCAGGCGCACCGGGTGGCCCATCGTCTGCGCATGCGCTGCGACTTCGCCGATGAGGTCGCTTACCCCATCGTCATTGTCGAACAGGTTGACCGAGGCCGGCACCATGACGAAGGGCGCGCGCTCCCGATCGCCCTTCAGGTTGCGCCACGCCTTCATGCGCTGCCGCATGCCGGACCCGCCTTCGCCGGACACATAGACGACGCCGCCTTGCATCACCTTGTGGCCGAAGAATTCGAAGCCGTGGGCGATGCTGAGCGCCATGTCGAGCACCAGGAAGGTCTTCGAGCTGCCCGGCGCACCGAACACGGCAGAGAGCCCGCCATCCACCAGCACGCCCTTGACCAGCCACGAGAGCGGCGGCTCCCGATCTTCATCGCCGAACCACACTGCCGGCAGGCGGCCGATTCGCTGCGCCCGCCATTCCGGCGCGGCTTCCGCCATGTCCTGCAGCTGGGCACCAGTGCCACCGGCCGCGAGCCAGTCGGACACGTCGCCCTTCCGCGGTAGTCCCGCGAGCTGCAGCACCTTGACCGATTGCGCCACGTTGCGCAGCGACCGCGCGACCATTTCCGCATGCTCGGCGCCGGGCTCGTCATTATCCGGCAGCACGATCACCCGCGCGCCTTCGAAGATCCCGGCGAACTCGTCCCGCCACTTCCGCGCCCCGCCTGCATTGCAGGTCGCGGTTAGGCCTTGCGCCGCAAGATTGTCGGCATCCTTCTCGCCTTCGACCACATAGACCGGCTTGCCGAGGGCGATCGCCTCGATCACATCGGGCAGCCGATACGGCACGGCCCGAACGCCCTTCAGGTTGTAGAGCCGCCCCCCGTTGCCGTCCGGCCGGCACTGCCTGAAGCTCTTCGGCTCGAGGCGCTCGACTTCGAACATGAGATCGCCGCGCTCATCGACATAGGCGTACCGCGCCACGACGCGAGACCGCGCCGGCTGCTGTTGCGGCCGATCCTCGACCACATCGGGGAACTGCTGTTTGAGCCATTCGAGCGCCGCGTGCTTGTCGCAACCCTCGCGGAAGCAGATGAGGTCGAGCACCCCGCCGCCGACCTGTTCCTCATGGCTTCGCCAGGTCCCGGCATGCGGCCCTTCGACCGACACGCGAAGGCTGCCATTAGTGCCATAGCGCCACTCGGCTTGCGTCGAGTGCTGCTTGTTCGGCGCGCCCAACAGGCGCTGCGCGACTTCGGCCATGAGGCTGGCGAATTCGATCAATGCGCCGCCTCCAGGTCGAGAAGCAGAGCCTCAGTCAGTTGGTCTTTCGCCGCGAGCCGCTGCTCAGGATTGGCAATGTATGGCGACAGTCGCAGAAGGTGTTCCGCACGCCTGCGAGCCATGCGCCGCAGCGTGTCCCGATCCGGAGGCGTTCCAACTTCAGCCGCTTTTGCAGGCGTTTCCGGCTGTCGCGAAGTTTGAACGCGCCCTGAGCGAAAATGCGCTGTGTTCGGGCCTGTCACGCCGGAGGTCGCGGGTTCGAGCCCCGTCTCTCGCGCCACTTCTTCAGGAAGTGACGTCATTCAAAATTGAGAATTGTGAATTTAAAAGGCGGGCCAAAGTGCCTGCTGTGCAGTTTTGCTATGGCGATGAGTAGCCTGCAGTTATCGGGCGTAGCGGGTACGAAGCCGGCTTTCAGCTCGCGTCGCCTTCCGTATGCCAAGAGGCGTTTCGTCTTCTTACAATTTTAGTCAAAATCTCCGAATTGGCCGCGGATAGCCAGCTGCGACCCCATTGCTGATGCGTAAATGCGTTTTTCGGCGGCTGCGGTTTTGCGGCATGGATGTCACGATGAAAAAAACTGGGATTGCTTGGAGGCGTTTTCGCGATCGTCGTCAGCAGCTGCGTGCCCACCCTGGCGGCATACCTGATGTCCGGTGGCTATGATCCGATGTACACGCACTCCTTTGGAGGCTGGAGGGCTTCTATGTCGGCGCACATGCAGGCTTCGCGCAGTTGCCTGCTTCAGGCCGCTCGGGATCAGTTGGTATTGTCGCGGGACATAATGTAGCTCTGAATTCCGGTGTCATCGCCGGTCTCGAGGGCCAGGTCGACTTCTTTCGGTACGGCTCAAGTTTAGCTCGCGTCGATGCCGTGTTGCTGGGCCGAATTGGGGCCAGTTTCGGGGATGCGACACTGGTCTATGTCGAGGCGGGCGGCGGTATTGTCGATGACAGCGCCTGCTATGTGCTGTGCCTTGGCATAGAGCAGGCGGTGAGTGATGCCTTATCCGTACGCGGCGAGGTGCAGGCCAGCGGCGCTCTTGGCGAAGATATGGATGGGGGCAAGGCGAAGGTTAGGCTGCTATGGCGGATGCGCTTACACCAACTTTGAGCGGCTGCGAGAAAAGGAAAGGCGGCGTCCAAGGACGCCGCCTTTGTGTTTCCAGCGCTAGGCAGTATCAGCCGCCAAGGCCAAGACGCTTCTGCCACCAGCCAACTTTCTTCGGCTTGCTGGCTTCTTCGCCCCCGGTAGCAGTGGACGAGGTGAGGATCTCACCCTCGGGGATTTCCTTTTTCGGGCGACGCAGTGCCGCTTCCTCGGACACAACTATCTCAGTAACAGACTCGGGCGTCTCCGCAGCGGCTGCCGCAGCCGTGGCAGGCGCCGTTTGGGTCGAGGTGTCGTTTTCAACGATCTCGCCGATGGCCGCTGCCGTTGCTTCAGCAGTGGGTGTGGTCGCCTTTGGCTTGCGGCTGCGGGTGCGGGCCTTAGGCTTCGCCTCGGCAGTCGGTGTCCCGGCAGGTGCCGCATCCGGCTCTTCTGCCTTGGCCAACGTCTCCACAGCAGCGGCTTCGGCGTCCGGCTTCCGCCGGCGACCGCGCTTCGGACGCGGTGCTTCTTCGGCAACCGGGGGTTCAGCAGGAGCGGGCTCAGCGCCCGCGCTGACAGCGACGGCATCCTGGCTCGGCAGAGACTCGGCAACGCCGTGATCCAATTGTGCCGTGTCCGTTACAACATGAGACGCGTCAGTAGCCGCATCCGATGCGCCATTTGCTTCGTCGCCCGGCAGCGTCTCCCCGTTCTCGTCGGTGCGTCGGTTGCGCCTGCCGCCACGGCGACCACGACGACGGCGACGGCGGGGCTCATCACTGCCCGGTTCGCCGCCAGCAGATACCGCGGTGTCCTGCTCGTCTTCGTCATTGTTTTCGTCGTCGGCGGGTTCGACCGCTGCCGGAGCATCCGCAGGTGCGGCCGACGGACGGACCTCGGCACGTTCACCACCACGCCGGCGGCGACGGCGACGGCGACCGGAGCGTTCAGCGTTCTCGTCGCCGCGAGCCTCCTCCGAGATCACCTCGACGATCTCGTCTTCTTCCTCAACCTCGGCTTCAACTTCGGGTTCAGAATCGGGAATGCTCGTTGTATCGACGCGCACCGGACCGGCCAGTTGCTCGCGCTCGATGGCCCTGGCTTCGCCGCGTTCGATGGCGAAGTGCGATGGGCCGACATGGTCGTCCGCAACGACAGTGATAGAGAGATCGTACTTGACCTCGAGGGCGTTGAGCGTGTGGCGCTTGGTGTTGAGCACGTAGAGCGCAACATCCGTCGGCACGCGCAGGCTGATTGATTGCCCCGGCTTTTTCAGCACGTGGTCCTCGACATTGCGCATGACCATGAGCGCAAGGCTCTCCACCGACCGGACGAGGCCCGTCCCGCTGCAGGTCGGGCATTTGTGCGTCGAGCTTTCGACAACGCCCTGACGAATCCGCTGGCGGCTCATTTCGAGTAGACCGAAATGGCTGATCCGACCGACCTGGATGCGTGCGCGGTCGTTCTTCAGGCATTCCTTGAGCTTGCGCTCGACGGCGCGGTTCGACCGATTCTCCATCATGTCGATGAAGTCGATGACAATCAGGCCCGCGAGGTCGCGCAGTCGGAGCTGCCGCGCCACCTCCTCCGCCGCTTCCAGATTCGTCTGGAGCGCAGTGTCCTCGATGTTGTGCTCTTTGGTCGCGCGACCGGAATTCACGTCGATCGAGACGAGTGCTTCTGTTGGGTTGATGACGATGTAGCCACCTGACGGCAGATTGACCGTGGGCGAGAACATCTGATCAAGCTGGCTCTCCACGCCGAATTTCGAGAAAATCGGCGCGTCTTCCTTGTATACCTGCACGTTTTTGGCGTGGCTCGGCATGATCATCTTCATGAAGTCCTTGGCCTCGCGGTAGGCGTCATCGCCCGACACGAGAAGCTCATCGACTTCCTTGGAATAAAGATCGCGGATGGTGCGCTTGATCAGCGAGCCTTCTTCGTACACGAGGCAAGGCGCTGTGGACTTGAGCGTTAGTGTGCGGACGTTCTCCCACAACCGCTGCAGGTATTCGAAGTCGCGCTTCACTTCTGCTTTAGTGCGGCTTGCGCCAGCTGTGCGGAGGATGATGCCCTGACCGGGCGGCACGTCGAGATCGCCTACGATCTCCTTCAGGCGCTTGCGGTCGGCGGCGTTGGTGATCTTGCGCGAGATGCCGCCACCGCGAGCGGTGTTGGGCATCAGCACGGAATAACGACCGGCCAGCGACAGGTAGGTCGTCAGGGCTGCACCCTTGTTCCCGCGCTCTTCCTTGACAACCTGCACCAGCATGACCTGCCGGCGCTTGATCACTTCCTGGATCTTGTACTGGCGACGCAGGTTGGTCGGCCGGCGGCGCTCCTGCATGTCGTCAAGCGCATCGCCGCCGCCGACGCTTTCGACGGGCTCGTTGCTGGTGGGCGCCTGTTCGATATGGCTTGCGTCATCGTCTTCCGAATCGGCGTGGCTATCGGCCTCTGCATCCGTCGCCTTCGATTCGGGCGCGGGTTCGTGGGTGTCGTGATCGTCTTCGTCGTGATCGGCCTCTTCGCGCAGCAGGGCTTCGCGGTCGGCAATCGGGATCTGGTAGTAGTCGGGGTGAATTTCGCTGAAGGCGAGGAAACCGTGGCGGTTGCCGCCATACTCAACGAATGCCGCCTGAAGTGAAGGTTCGACACGCGTCACTTTGGCGAGGTAGATATTGCCCCGCAATTGCCGCCTGGAAGCGGATTCGAAATCGAATTCCTCGAGGCGGTTACCGTTGGTGACGACGATCCGAGTCTCTTCCGGGTGGGTGCCATCCACCAGCATGCGCTTTGTAGCCATTATGAACTCCACGCCGATGCGCGCCTGCACTGGCAGGGTGCGTTGGCCGACCCTGTCGTGAAGCTGTGCGCATGGCGAATGTTAAAGAGTAGGGGGCGCCTGTGGCGCCAAGGGAAGCAGCGCCAGTCGCGCTGCTAGAATGAAGGGGGGATGCCGGCCAGCCGTTTAGGACAAAGGCGCAACCGCTGTTCGGGATCGCGTCACTACCTGTCCGCCGGGCCGCCATCAGACCTCTTCCTCAAGGGCGGTCGCATGATGCGTTGTACCCGCCCGTCCGGCCCGCTAGGACCGTGATTCTAACTCGAGGCGCCAAGATTGCCGCACTCCGGACTCGGGTGTTCCCTCCGTCCGCCGCCGCCTTGACCCAGGCCAGAAGCGCAAACTGCGCTACTCCGGCATATGGTTTGGGCAGCAGGCCGCCTCAAGTAGGCTTTAGGGGTGTTGCCGCAATTTCGCAACAGGAAAGTCAAAACCTACACAGCACAGGCACTTGCAGCGGGCACAATGTCTTGCCAAACGATTTTCGGGGTTGGATCGCCCCAGAATCGCCAGACTGCCGTGTGGTTTGTGTGGATCGGTATCGGAGCAAAACAGTCTTGCGGATTTCAGCCGGTTGCGGCGGCAGAGCCGGCCTCACAATCATTGGAGCTTTGTTGACGGCGCTACTGGTGCTGGTCTCAACGCATGGGGCGGCGTGGGCGCAGGAAATTCTGATTGAAGATTATCCCGATGTGATCGATGCACGCGTATCGGCTACACCGGAACGCGCACGCCTTATCATCGACCTGACCGGGGCGACAGAGTTCGCCATTGTGTCTTTGGACGCTCCGCAGCGCATCGCCGTCGACGTAAAGGCTTTCGATGTCAAGATCCTCGCACCAGCCGATGTCGCTGGCCGCGGGCTTGTCAGCAGCTTTACTGTTGAACTGTCGGAAAAGGGCAGGGCGCGGACGACACTTACCCTGTCGAGCCCTGCACAGGTGCAACAGGCCTATGTCCTGAAGGCTGTCGCAGACCAGCCGGCACGTTTGGTAGTCGACCTCATACCAGACACGCCCGAGCATTTTGCCCAAAAGGTTGCAGCCGATCTTTCGGCATCTATTGCAAACCGGGGACAAGCGCCCGGCGCTATGCCAACCGACCCCGGTGCCCTTGGAAACAGCGCGATCTCCCGTCCTTTGGTTGTAATCGATCCTGGACATGGGGGTATAGACAATGGCGCCTCAGCTCCGAATGGGGTGCACGAGAAGAACATAACGCTGGCTTTCGCGGTGGAACTTCAGAAAGTCTTGATCGCGACCGGCCGGTTCGACGTGGCGCTGACGCGCGAGGACGATACCTATCTGACGCTGGATCAGCGTGTTGATCTGGCGCGGCAGAACAAGGCCGACCTGTTCATATCGCTGCATGCCGATACATTCCAGCAGCCTGAGATCCGGGGGGCGAGCGTGTACACGCGCGACGAAAACGCCACCGATGTGCTCGACAAAGTGCTGGCCGATGGCGAGAACCGATATGACATGGTTGCCGGCTTTGCAGTGCCCAGGGCGACGCCGCAGGTGATGGACATACTGGTGGACCTGATGCGGCGGGAAATGCGGAAGAACTCCTTCCAGGCGGCAGAGTCGATCGTCCGGCAGCTTGAGCCCAGCGTTCCGTTGCGGAAGTTCCCGGTACGCCAGGCGGACTTCTTTGTGCTGCAGGCGCCGGACGTGCCCTCCGTCCTTGTGGAACTGGGATTCCTCTCCAATGCGTCGGACATCGCCAACCTACAGAAATCGGAGTGGCGTGACCGTACCGTGAATGCGCTGGCGCGCGGTATCGCCGACTATTTCGACAGCATCCAGAAGGATGTGGTGGCGTCGCAATGACACGTGAACTCGCGATTTTGGCGCGCTTCCCGCACATGCGCTTTTGCGCAGGCTCTGCTATGGGAGCCTTGCGAAATGTGCGACGCGGCACACAAGGACACCTGCGCATATGCTGAGACTATTGGGATGGCTGTTCGGGTTCACGCTGTTCTGCGCCTTTGCAGCAATCGGCGTTGCTGCCGTCTATCTGCAGCAGGTGTCAGAAAGCCTGCCAGACTATACGGTGCTCAAGGACTACCAGCCGCCGGTCACAACGCGTGTGCATGCCGCCGACGGCACGCTGCTGGCCGAGTATGCGCGGGAGCGCCGGCTGTTCCAGCCCATCGAGACCATTCCTGCGCTCGTCGTCGATGCGTTCATTTCGGCCGAGGACAAGGACTTCTACTCTCATGGCGGTATCGCCATCGACGGTATCGCCCGAGCGCTCCGCGACAACGTCATGGCGAAGATTGAGGGCAATGACGCCATCCAGGGCGGTGGCTCCACGATTACCCAGCAGGTTGCGAAGAACTTTCTGCTTTCGGCCGAGCAGACGTGGGACCGCAAGATCAAAGAAGCGATCCTTGCGCTTCGGATCGAGTCGACCTTCTCAAAGGACAAGATCCTTGAGCTTTATCTGAACGAGATCTTCCTCGGGTTGAACTCCTATGGTGTAGCGGCTGCTGCACTCAATTATTTCGACAAGGCGCTGTACGAACTGACACCTGCCGAAGCGGCCTATCTGGCTGCGCTGCCCAAGGGGCCGAACAACTACCATCCATTCCGACGCACCAAGCAGGCGATCGAGCGTCGGAACTGGGTGCTCGATCGCATGGTGGAGAACGGCTATCTCGAAGTCGCCGACGCTGACCAGGAGAAGCAGCAACCGCTGAATGTCAGCCCACGGACCTCTGGAAGTCAGCTTTTCTCTGCCGAGTACTTCACCGAGGAAGTCCGCCGACAATTGGGCAAACTCTATGGCGAGGCCGAGCTCTATGGTGGCGGGCTCAGCGTTCGGACAACGCTCGACCCGAACCTTCAGGGCTTTGCGCGCAAGGCTCTCATGAATGGGCTGATCAACTACGACCGGTCCTACGGTTTCCGTGGCCCGGTTGCGAGTGTGGACATTTCCGGTGACTGGGGCGAGGCGGTAAATGCCGTAAAGCCATTGAGCGACGTGCCGGAGTGGACGCTCGCAGTGGTGCTCTCAGTCGATGCCAACGAGGCCCAAGTCGGGCTTCGCCCCGAGACGGATGTCGATGGCAAGATCGTGAAGGATCGGGTGACCGGCACCCTCTCCGGACCCGATGTTAAGTGGGTGAGCAAGAAGCTCGGTGCGGTCCTGAAGCCGGGCGACGTCATCTATGTCTCGGAGGTTGACGGCAAGGCTGACCACTACACGCTTGAGCAGGTGCCGGAAATCGAGGGTGCACTGGTCGCCATGGATCCCCGCACTGGCCGCGTGCTCGCCATGGTCGGCGGTTTCTCATATGCGGAGTCCGAGTTCAACCGCGCGACACAGGCGCCGCGGCAGCCGGGCTCGTCGTTCAAGCCCATCGTCTACTCTGCGGCGCTCGACAATGGCTATACGCCCGCCTCTGTGGTGCTCGACGCGCCGATCGAGATCGTGAACGCGGATGGCTCGGTCTGGAGGCCGGAGAACTACGCACAGAGCTTCTACGGCCCTCAAACCCTGCGTGTGGGCATTGAAAAGAGTCGAAACGTCATGACCGTGCGGCTCGCCAAGGATCTTGGCATGCCGCTGATCTCCGACTATGCGAAGATGTTCGGCATCTACGACAATCTGACGCCCGTGCTGGCAATGGCGCTCGGGGCGGGCGAGACGACGGATATGCGGATGACTGCCGCCTACGCCACCATCGCGAATGGTGGGCGTCGAATCGTGCCAACGCTGATCGACCGTATTCAGGACCGGTACGGAAAGACGATCTACAAGCATGACGAGCGTGTCTGCGACGGCTGCAATGCCGAGACCTGGACGCAGCAGGCCGAACCACTGATCATTGACAATCGTGAGCAGGTACTGGACCCAATGACGGCGTATCAGATCACTGCGATGATGGAAGGTGTGGTGCAGCGCGGCACCGGCACTTATGCCAAGTCCTTGAACCGACCCGTTGCCGGCAAGACAGGCACGTCGAACGACTACAAGGACGCATGGTTCATCGGTTTCACACCTGAACTGGTGGCTGGCATCTATATCGGCTTCGACACGCCCAAATCGATGGGCAAGCAGGCGACCGGCGGCGAAATGGCCGTGCCGATCTTCGCGGAGTTCATGGGTGACGCGCTGAACGGCAAGCCGCCAACCCCGTTCAACATGCCGGCGGGCATGACGCAGGTCTGGATCGATCCGGCAACAGGCGTGAAGGCGACGGCCGGCGGTGCGGCGATCTACGAGGGGTTCAAGCCGGGCACAGGCCCTAATCTCGTGACCTCAGTGATCGGAGTGAACTCCGATGCTTTCAACGCCATCGAGCAGGGGCAAAATGCGGGTGTGGATCCCTCGCAGGACCCGACGCAGGATGTAAACCAGGGCCGCGGCGGGCTGTTCTGATCATGCTGATGCCGAGCTACCCCGACCCTCGGTTCAGCGAGATGGCCGAGCCGCGAGTCGTCGATGCGGGTTTGACAGACATCGGGGAACGTCTGCTGGCGGCAGCGGAGGCGACGCGGGCATATGGTCTTGCTGCTGTGCACATCGGTGCGGTTGCGCCTGTGGTAGTCGTGAGCATAGCCGATGACCCAGCAATGCGAGACTATCGCGTGCTCTACAACCCGCGGATCGTTGAAACTTTCGGTCCACGCGAGACGGGACGGGAGGGGTCGGTGGCGCTTCCTGGTGTCGAGGTCGAGATCAGCAGACCATTTGGCGCACTGATTGCCTTTGATGACAATGAGGGGCAGGCGCAGCACCTGCGACTAGAGGGCTGGCCGTGCCGAATCGCACAGCACGAGATCGAGCAGATGAATGGTGTGTTCTTTCTCACCCACCTGTCGCGGCTGAAGCGCGAGATGCTGCTGAAAAAGGCGCGGAAACGCGGTTGATCGGCGTCGTAGCGCCCAATCCCAGGTTAATCTGCATGGATCTGGTGGGCTTGGTGCCGGCAGCAGGATTTGAACCCGCGACCTTCTGATTACAAATCAGCTGCTCTACCAACTGAGCTATACCGGCGCGCGGGGTGCGATTAGCATCGGTTGCGGGTGCTGGCAAGCGTGTGCGTGCCGGATGCCGGATAACCCCGCCGAAGAGGATAGGATGTCGAACCCGATAGACAGCACCAAGGCGTCGCGCCGCCCGCTGCCGCGGCTCGCCGGCATCGTGGCCGGGATCGTTGTCGGGCTTGCCCTGATGCTGCTGGGATTGATGCTGGAGCCGGCTTACGCTGTGGCGTTGGGCGCCAACGGGTTGTTCCTTACCTATCTGGCGCTGACGGTCTACGAGGTGCGGTGCCTTACACCGGAATTTCTGAAGAAGCGGGCCGCCGACGCCGATGCACCTGTTGGTGTGATCTTCGCCGTGGTGCTGATCGCCATCGGCGCGGCTGTGACGTTCCTGTTTCTTGCACTCAACGGCGCGCGGCTTGACCCAGTCGAGGTGGCGCTCTCAGCGGTATCCGTGCTCAGCGGTTGGTTGACCATCCACACGATGTCCGGTTTGCACTACGCCTATGAGTACTATGATGCGTCCGAAGCGGCCGATATCGCGGGCGGGTTGGTGTTTCCCGGAAGCGACATGCCCGATGGCTGGGCGTTCCTGTACTTCTCATTCGTCATCGGCATGACCGCGCAGGTGTCAGATGTCGAGGTAACGTCGAACATCATGCGCCGCAGGGTGCTGCTGCATGGGCTCGTAGCGTTCCTGTTCAACACTGTAATCGTTGCCGCGTCGGTGAATGTCGTCGTTGCGGTCGGCGGCGGCTGAAGTCACTCAGTCGCGGCGGTGGCCGCAAACAGTGCGATGGCTGCTGCATTCGAGACGTTTAGCGACTTGATCGGCCCCGGCATGTCGAGCCGCACCATCTCCGAACACAGCTCGCGGGTCCGTTGCCGGAGGCCCTTGCCCTCGGCGCCGAGCACTATGGCGAGCCTGGTACGACTCGTCCGGGGACGCAGGGATCGGGTCGCCTCGGAATCGAAGCCGAGCACATCCATGCCATCGTCCCTGAGGTCTTGAATGGTATTGCCGAGGTTGCGGACCTCGATCAAGGGCACGAGATCGAGCGCGCCGGAAGCGGCCTTGGCCATGACGCCAGTTTCGCGCGGGGAATGGCGCGCCGTGGTGACCACGGCATCGGCGCCGAACGCGCAGGCGGTGCGCAGGATGGCACCGACATTGTGCGGATCGGTCACCTGGTCAAGAATGACGAGGAGCTGCGGGTTCTTGATATCCTTGAGGCCGAAGCGGCTGACCGGCTCAACCTCGAGCGCCACGCCCTGATGAACGGCGTCCGTGCCAAGCAGGCGATCAAGATCCTTGGGAGTGGTCTCGACAGGCCGCATGCCAGCGAGATCGCCCGTCTCCTTGAGCCGGATGAGCGCGTTGGGTGTCGCCAACAGCGCACGCCGCTCGCGCAGCGGATTATCGAGCGCGGCGCGCACCGTGTGCAGCCCATAAAGGTACACGGGACCGGTGTCTGGATCGTATTTCGGCTTGGGCGGAAACTTGTTGCGGCTCATGCGCTCGGCCTATCGCCTTTCCTTAAGGACAACAAGTGCAGCGCAAAGGCTGGCTGCAAGCTTTCCCAGGGAAGTGGCTTTTACACCCGGTGGAACGGTGCGGGGATAAGTTTCCGGAGCACCGCGCAGGGCGCGTCACCTTTCCGGCCTTAACCCTAAGGGAAGCTGAATATGGCCTTGCAGAGGGGAGCGAAAACCACGCTGCATTTAAATCCATCTTTACCTTAACGCCCTAGTCTCATCGGTATTGAGTACCTGTGTACGAGTGGACTGATGAGTAACAAGGCACTGAAGACCGCTGCCATCGTGGGCATCATCCTGGGTGCCTCGGCGCTATCGGGTTGCAGCTCACTGGGCGGGTTGGGATTTGATCGCACACAGACCGGGTCCGTGAGGTCCGGCGCGAGCGTCACCTCTCCGCAGTCGATGCCCGGGAGCCTGCATTCCGCCAATGTCGCGTACCTCCCGCCTGCCGATATCGGCAGTTCAGGTGGCGGCGGCGCGATGGTCGGGGCGGTAGCCACACCCGTCCGGGCTCAGGCCTCAGTGACTTCGCAAGATCTGCCCTCGCTTTCCTCGTCATCCAACGGTGCCGCTCCGATGATGCCCGCAGCCAAGCCACTCGTCTCCCTCCCGCAGGATTCCTCGGTTCCCATGACGCAGACGCTAGCGGCTGCTTCGCCCGCGCCAGCGCCCGCGGCTGCGCCGACCGGCAATCTCGTGGCGGTGCCTACCGATGCCTACGTGCACATGGTCGAAAGCGGCGAGAGCCTCTACACCATCGCCCGACGCTACAATGTCACGGCGCAGGCCATCATCCAGGCCAATGGCTTCTCGGCGCCCGACAAAATCTATGTCGGGCAGAAGCTGGTTATCCCCGGCCGCGCCGACCTGCTTGCCAAGATGGGCCCAAAAGTCGCTGCCGTTCAGCCGCTCGCGCCCGGCGAGGGTACACTGCAGGCTCCGGCACCAGCCGCAAAGCCAACGCAGGTCGCATCGCTCGATACCAAGGTGGACTCCGCGCTTATTGCGCCCAAGCCGCTGGTCGCTACGCCGGTCGTCGCCGCGCCCAAGGCTGCTGCTGCAACCCAGTCGTCTGCCAATGCCGCTGCCGCACCGCAGTCGCCCGCTGAGCCTGTCTCTTCCGGCGGCGACAAGTTTCGCTGGCCGGTCTCGGGTCGGGTGATTACCGATTTCGCGAATTCCAAAGGCACAGGAATCAATATTGAGGCGCCAGAGGGCACTGCAGTGCGCGCTGCCGAGAATGGCCAAGTGATCTATGCCGGTTCCGGCGTGGAGGGCTATGGCAACCTCATCCTCATCCGGCATCCCAACGGCTTCGTGTCTGCCTATGCACACCTCAAGGACATGAGCGTGGCCAAAGGCACAGTGGTGAACCGTGGCGATGTGATCGGGTCTACCGGCAAGACCGGCTCCGTGTCGAAGCCGCAGCTCCACTTCGAGCTGCGCAAGGGTGCCACCCCAGTTGATCCGATGCCGCTGCTCGCCAGCTGAGTTCGTCCGCAGAAAGTTCGCCAGGCCCCGGTTCACGCCGGGGCCTTTGCTTTTGTGGGTGGCGCCACTGCCCGTTTCGTGCAACCCAGTCCCTCCGGGAATGCGTCTCCGGTTGCCGCCCATTATCGCTATAGTGCCCTCATGCTGATCGACTCCCATTGCCATCTCGATTTTTCCGACCTCGCAAAGGACAGGGACGGTGTGCTTGCGCGCGCCAAGGCGGCCGGCGTCACCGGTATGGTGACGATCTCGACGCATGTTGCGCGGTTCGAGACGTATCGGGCGATTGCCGAGGCGCACTTGGAGATATGGTTCTCTGTTGGGACGCATCCGCATCACGCAGATGAAGAACCCGACGTGATGCCGGAGACCCTGGTGCGGTTGAGCCAGCACCCCAAATGCGTGGCGATCGGTGAGGCCGGACTTGACTATTTCTACGACAACGCCCCGAAGGCCGCCCAGGAGACTGGACTGTTGCGGCACATCGCTGCGGCGCGGGAGACGGGGTTGCCGCTGGTCATTCACGCCCGGGCTGCCGACGAGCGCATGGCGGATATCCTCAAGGCGGAGAGTGCCATGGGCACATTCTCCTTCCTGCTGCATTGCTTTACCGGAGGAATGCAACTGGCGCGCACGGCGCTCGAGCTCGGGGGCTACATTTCGTTCTCCGGCATCGTGACCTTCAGGAATGCCGAGGAGATCCGGGAGGTTGCGGCAATGGTGCCTGCCGACCGCTACCTGGTTGAAACAGATGCCCCTTATCTTGCGCCGATCCCGCATCGCGGCGCGACGAACGAGCCGAGCTACGTGGCACATACTGCCGCCAAGCTGGCAGACGTCCGAGGGGTATCCCTGGAGCAGGTCGGAGCCGAGACCACGGCAAATTTCTTCCGGCTGTTTTCAAAGGCGAGGGCCGGCTGATGGCGGGAGCGCAGCGTATCGTCGCGACGATCATGGGCTGTGGCAGCTCTGCCGGTGTGCCGCGAATCGGCGGCGATTGGGGCGTTTGCGACCCAAACAACCCGAAGAACCGGCGCCGGCGGTGTTCGCTGCTGCTCGAGGGCTTCACCGACGGAGCAGAGCACCCGACCCGCATCATCATCGATACCGGCTGCGACCTGCGCGAGCAACTGCTCGATGCGGGTGTCGACCGAGTCAATGCCGTGCTCTACACCCATGAACATGCGGACCACACGCATGGTATCGACGATCTCCGGGTGCTGGCGCTGTCGTCGCGTCGCAGGGTGGACGTGTATTTTTCGGCGCAGGCCGCGAACCGTATCGTACAAAGTTTCGCCTATTGTTTTACCGCGCCCCCGGGAAGTGGCTACCCGCCAATCCTCAACCAGCACCTCATCGAGGCAGGCCGTGAGCTTACCATAGCGGGACCCGGCGGGGATATTTCGCTTACCCCTTTCGAGCAGCAGCATGGCGACATCACCTCGCTCGGCTTCCGGGTGCGCGACTTTGCCTATTCGTGTGACCTGAGCGGCATTCCGGGTGAGTCGCGTGAGGCGGTCAGCGGGTTGAAGGTGTGGATACTGGATGCGCTGCGCCCGGCGCCGCATCCGAGCCATCTGAGCCTGTCGGAGGCGCTGGAGCTGGTGGAGGATCTGCGACCACGTCACGCGGTGCTGACCAACCTGCACATCGATCTCGACTATGTGCAGACCGATGCCATGACACCCGACAATGTGCGTCCGGCATTTGACGGGCTCAAGATCGACGTCACGAATGGCGAGATCCTGAGCCCGAAATAGGGACGATCAATAGGTCGCGCGGCCGCCGGAAAGGTCGAAGACCGAGGCGGTGGTGAAGCTGTTCTCGCGGCTGACCAGCCATGCAACCATGTTGGCGGCCTCCTCCACTTCGAGGAAACGACCACGCGGAATGCGACTCAGCATGTAGTCGATGAACTCGGGCTTCAGTTCATCGAGAATGCGCGTCTTGGCCGTGGCGGGCGTGATCGCATTGATGGCGATATCGAATTTCGCGCATTCCTTGCCGACGGCCTTGGTCATGCCGATGACGCCAGCCTTGGCCGCAGCATAGGCGGAGGCGTTCGGGTTGCCTTCCTTGCCGGCGATCGAGGCGATGTTGACGATGCGGCCATAATTGCGGGCTTTCATGCCGGGCAGGACGGCGCGGTTGACGTAGAAGGCGCCATTGAGATCGATCTCGATCACCCGGCGCCATTCGTCGAGATCGTACTCGTCGAGTGGGGCGTTCTTGCCGGCAATGCCAGCGGAGTGCACGAGGATATCGAGGCTGCCGCGGCTCTTCTCGACTTCGGCAACGGCTGCCGACACCGCATCATAATTGGCGATGTTCACCGAAATGCTCGTGGCGGCACTGCCGAGCTCGGCAACCGCCTTGTCGAGAAGTTCGCCATTCATATCCCACAGGCTGACATGGGCGCCCGAAGCAACGAGGCGGCGGGCGATGGCGAAGCCGATGCCCTGCGCGCCGCCGGTGATGACGGCGACCTGGCCGTTGAGATCAATCTGGTTCATGTCGGTGTTCCGATGGAGACGAGTGATGTCGAGGCATGGGGCAGATCGGCAGCGAAAATGCTGGCGGACCTTGGCCCGCCGAATGACCTGATCGGATTCGTAGCGCGATGATCCGTCAACTCGCTGCTTCGCGGTGGCAAAGCCTGCCGCGCCTCTCCCTGACCCTTTGCTGTTCAGCTGGAACCGGGTCCGGGTCCCGCTGTTCCTACGACCTTTGCACCGGCTGAACTTGTCAGTCAAGTTTACCAGCCTCCGTCTTTGGGCGAGGGCAGGCGCAAGGCGAAGTGCAGGTGCCCCGGACTCCGCTTTTGTGTCGCCCATGGATTGGCATAAGGTCCGCAGCCTGAAGAGACGGAGCAACTCAGCATGATCGGGTTCGATGACATCGTGGCGGCGGCCGGGCGTATTGCGCCCTATGTACGGCGGACGCCTATCATGGCTGTGTCCGCGGTATCGGATCCGGTCAGCGAGGCGGAACTGGTGCTGAAGCTCGAGTGTCTGCAGGCGACCGGCTCGTTCAAGGCGCGCGGCGCGACGAACAAGCTGCTGAGCCTGCCGCAGGCGGAAACCGCACAGGGAATCGTCGCGGCGTCTGGCGGCAATCACGGGCTGGCCGTGGCGCGTGCGGCGCGAATCGCGGGTGTATCGGGTACAATCTTCGTGCCGACCAATATTGCGCCGGACAAGCTGGAGAAGCTGAGGCACTGGGGCGCCGATGTGCGGATTGTCGGCGCGCATTTCGGTGAAACCAACGAGCACGCATTGAGGTTCGTTGAGGAAACGGGCGCCGCCTATTTCCACCCCTTCGCCGACCCGTTGGTGATAGCCGGGCAGGGGAGTTTGGGGCTCGAGCTGCATGAAGCGGCGCCGGACCTCGACGTGTTGCTGGTGGCCGTGGGCGGCGGCGGCTTGATCTGCGGCCTGAGCGTTGCGATGCACCACCTCAACCCCAACTTGCGCATCATCGGCATCGAACCCGAAGGCGCACCGACTCTGAAGGCAGCTATGGATGCAGGCCGCCCGGTGCGGTTGCCAGCCGTCACCACGCGCGTTGCCACCATGGCGGCGCACGAGACCGTGCAGGGCATTGTCGATATCGCCAAGGCGCATGTCGAGGATGTGGTGCTGGTGAGTGACGACGAGATGCAGGACGCGGCCTCCTGGCTGTGGTTCGAGTTGGGGATTGCGGCCGACCTCAGCGGTGCGGCAGCGATTGCGGCATTGCGCACCGGCCGGCTGAGTTTTCCGAAGGGCACCAAGGTCGGCGCGCTGGTGTGCGGCGCGGGCCTGCCGCCGGCGTGAGGGCGCGTTCACGCGCCCGGCGGCGGTGATGCCCCAGGGTGCTCGGCAGAGAAAGCGGGCCGGCGAGGCGATTGCCCCGACGCGGGTAGTCCGCAAATGGTTATGAGGCTCGCGCCTCGCCGGCCGATCGAGGTTTTAGGCCTGGCCATCATCGTGCACCCGACGCATCGGACTGCCGCGGCCCAAGGCGGGATTGCTCCCGACATGAGGACGCATTGG
>JAIYDI010000001.1 GCA_027487555.1 Hyphomicrobiales bacterium | reverse complement strand
TCGGTGCGCGAGGTCATCGACACGGTGAAGGCGGTTTCGGGCGTTGACTTTGAGGTGATCGAAGGGCCGCGCCGCGCCGGCGACCCGGCCGCCATCGTCGCCAAGGCGGATCGGCTCAGGAGCGTGCTCGGCTGGGTGCCGGAGCACCAGCCGCTCGAGGAGATTGTCAACACCGCCCTTGCCTGGGAACGCTATTTGGCCACACGCAACAGGTAGCGATTGGCCGCTGGCGAGTCGCCCGCCGATATGGAGGGGATGCTTTGAAACACCTGGTCCTGTTGGCCCTTCTACTCTCCACGACTGCAGTTCAGGCTGCGCCAATCGAAAGTTTCGGGGAGTTCATCCGCAACTTCGAGACGAAGGCGCTGGCCGCAGGCGTGAGCAAGGCGACTTATCGCGCGGCGACAAAGGGCCTAACTGCAGACCCGAAGGTGCCGGACCTCGTTGAAAAGCAGCCGGAATTCACGACGCCGGTATGGGACTATATGGACAAGCGCATCACTGCCGACCGCATCAAGCGCGGGCAGGCGGCGATGGCGGCCAACAAGGCACTGTTCGAGCGAGTGGGCATCGCGACGGGCGTCGACCCGGCGATCCTCGGCGCGATCTGGGGTATGGAAACCGACTATGGCGCGGTATTGTCGAGCAAGAGCCTGATCCGGCCGGTGGTGCGCTCACTCGCTACGCTCGTGTGGCAGCGGCGCGGCCGGCTGGCCGGCGACGAGGCCGACCTGATCGGTGCGCTCAAGCTGATAGAGATGAACCGCATGGCACCCGAAGCGCTTCTCGGTTCGTGGGCAGGCGCCATCGGGCACCTGCAGGTCAACCCCTCGAACGTGGTGAGCCATGGCAGCGATGGCGATGGCGACGGCGTGATCGACCTGCACGGATCGCTTCCAGATGCGCTGGCAACGAGCGCCAAGTTTCTGCTGGATCTGGGCTATGAGGCGGGGCTTGACTGGGGCTTCGAGGTGAAGGTTCCTCCCGGCTTCGACTACCTGCTGGCCGACCGCGAGACGCTGCGGCCGATCGCGTTCTTTGCGGCGCGCGGCATTGAACGTGTGAAGGGCCGGACCTTTGCGACGCTCGACACCCCGGTCTTCCTCTATGCGCCAGCGGGGGCAAACGGACCGAAATTCCTGATGACGCGGAACTATCTGGTGCTGAAGGGCTATAACTTTTCGGATTCCTACGCGATGAGCGTGGCGCACCTGGCGGACAGACTGAAGGGCGGCGGCCCATACGTGACGAACTGGCCGCGCAGTACAAGATTTCCCGACCTCGCGCAGCGTCTGGCGATCCAGAAGGCTCTTGTTGGGCTCGGTCTGCTCGATGGCGCGGTGGATGGGCGCCTCGGGCCGAAATCGCAGGCGGCTTATGCACGGTTTCAGGCGAGAAGCGGCGAAGTAGCGGACGGGTTCATCACGCTCGAAGCCTATGACGAATTGGTGAGCGCGCCGAAGTAGCACGGTAAATTTCGCGCAAGTGCCTTCATATTGTCGATGAAGTGCCATTAGATACACATCATGAAGCTCATTCACAAAATAGGCTTGGTGATCATGGCGCTGGCGGCGGCGGCGATGGTGCTCGCCGACCTGATGCCGATCTATGCCGCGGCGGCCGAAGCGCGACCAGGCATGTCTGTCGAGCGCAGCGATGGCGTTATCCTGCTGGCGCAGGCCGACGGACAGACGCAGCAGCAGAAACCGAAGAAGCGCAAGACGCTCCTGGAACTGCTGTTCGGTGGCGAAGAAGACAAGCAGGGCGAGGCCGACCAGGCGGAAAAGAAGCAGGCGGCGAAGCCGAAGAACGTTGCAGCTGCCCCGCCCCCACCGCCCAAGGTCCCCAAGGCGGAGAACGCGACACGCGTTGCCGTGTTCGGCGACTCGCTGGCGGAAGATGTAGGGCGCGGGCTCGACCGGTTTTACTCGGAAGACCCGAACCTCAAGGTTGTGACCCAGAGCCAGGGCAATTCCGGGCTGGTGCGGCCGGACTATTTCGACTGGCAGAAGAAGATCGCCGATGAGATTGCCGCCAACAGCTTCGATATCGCGGTGGTGGTGATCGGCATCAATGACCGACAGTCGATGAACCTCGCTGCGGGCAGCTTCAAATCGCTGACACCCGAGTGGAGCACGGAGTATTCCGCACGGGTGGCCCGGATCGTGCAGGCATTGAGGGCGGCCAACAAGCCCACGATCTGGGTGGGGCTGCCCCCGATGCAGGCGCCGAAATTCGGGCAAGCGATGATCCAGGTCAACGAGATCCAGCGGCTGGCCGCCTTTGGCGGGGGCGCGGAATTTCTCGATATCTACGACAAGTTCGCCGACGAGGAGGGCAAGTACGCGACCCGCGGGCCGGACCTCAACGGCAATGTCATCCGCATGCGCAAGGATGACGGGATCCATTTTTCGACAGGCGGCGGCGACAAACTGGCGTTTTACCTGAGCCAGAGCCTGCGCACCTATTATCGCGGTGGCGGGGCGGTGGGGCTCGCGGTGATCGACCCGCTCGACGGCACCGAGGCGCAGGCGATGCTGCGGCCGCCCTACCAGGGGCTGGGGCAGATGAAGCTGCTGGAAGTCGCGGGCGCGGTGATCTCGCTGACGCATGCGCCGCGTCGCGCAGCCGAACTGGTGACTCAGGCGACCGCCGATGCCACGGGTGGCGGGTTCGACATGGCGCTGATGGTGGGGGCGCCGGTTGGCCGTGCCGACGCGTTCTGGGTGGGCAAGGTGCCGGTGGCGGAAGAGGCCGAAAAGCCGGTGACGGCCGCGGTGCAGTAGCGGTGGGGCCCTGTCTTCTTCTTTCGCCTGGCGTACTTACTTTCAGGCAGCTTGGGATGGCCGGTAGCGAACCGCAGCGCCATCAGTCAGCGGCCCTCTCCTGCTTGCGGGAGAGGGTGCCCGAAGGGCGGGTGAGGGGTGCACCTTGCGCTGAAGCCCTCACACTCTCAACAGTTTAGCGCAAGCGGCTCCCCCCACCCGGCGCTATGCGCCACCCTCCCTCGTAAACGGGAGAGGGACGCCGACTGCTCGCTACGCGAAACCCTTACGCCCGAACCAGCCCGCCGAAATAATCGAGCCGATAGGCGAGCCTGCCGCCGACGGAGATGGTTTCGGTGCCGTGGAAATGCGTCGCGTCGCCCTCGGTACGATCCTGATAGAGGCCGTGCGGCCCCTCGAAATCGAAGCCGCCGAGAAAGCGGCCCTCGGCGTAGAGCGCCGAGAGCGCGGCCTTGATGGTGGCCCCGGCGCGCACGGCATCGATCAGCTCGGGGCGGAGGATGTAGCCATAATAGTTCATGGCCCAGACGGGCTCGCCCTTCAGCCACACCGTCTCCTGCCCGAGAAAATCGGTGCCGCCGAAATAGGAGTCGCGATAGGACCAATCGCCGCCCGCAAAGGTTAGGTCATGGCTGCCGGGACGGCTCGGGGCGACCTTCACGCCACCACCGACGTAGGTGACGGCCTTCGCGCGAACGATGAACGCGTTGAGGGAATCAGGGGACATGAACGGTTCTCAAATATAGAACATATCAGGAACATATACTGGCAACGGCGTCAATTGGCGCCGACCTGCGGCAGATCACGCGCGGGCCTGATGGAGGGCGATACGGTTGCCTTCGCTGTCTCCGAATTCAGCGACAAAGCCGAAATCCCCGACGTCCTTCTTGGGATAGAGCACCTCGCCACCGGCCGTCACGGCCCGGGCGAGCGCATCATCGATGCTGTCGACGGAGAAGTAGACGATGGCCCCCATGCGCGACGGCACATAGACATCGCCCTTTGCAAGGGCACCGCTTGCTCCCCCTGCCCCGTCGGCAAAGCGAAAGAACGCCATTTCGTAGCCATCGACCAGCTGACGCTCGAGAGGATCGCCAAAGACGGCCTCATAGAAGCGGATGGCCCGCTCCAGGTCTGCGACCGGAATCTCGGCATAGGCTATCGGGTTTCGTCGCGTGGACGTGCTCTGCATGGGTACGGTCGCTCTCATGCCTTGCGCGGCCCAAAAGGACCAACAGCGAGAGGATGGCAGTGCAACTTGCCGAGGTACAGGCGACAAAACGGCGCTGACGGTATGCCGAAGGAAAAGCGGCGCCGGAGCGCCCCGTCGGCATATTCCCTGAGCAAGCGCCAGTTTGGTTCAGAGGCTCATTACTGCCCATCACGTCGAAAGAGCCGGCGCGGAAGCACGTTGTACCATCTGGCTCCAGCGCGCCACTCCCTGGGTACCGGTAAGCGCTCCTCTAGAAGCGCCAGTTCAGCCCCACGCTTAACGTGTGAGCAGTTGCGCTGAAATGGATGTCGTCGTCGTAGGCGACCTGGCCGTAGTCGCTATAGCGATAGAGAAGATCCAAGGAGAGAGCATCGGAAATCGCAATCTCCGTACCGAGGCCAGCGGTCCATCCAAAGTGAATATTACTAACGTTAAATGTGTTGTTATTGACATTAATCACGGCTGCGGCAAGACCTCCAGTCAAATAAGGCAAAAACGCTCCGGCGTCATAGCCGAGCTTGCCGCGCAAAGAAGCGGTCCAGTTGATATCCACGTCGGAATAAAATTCCTGCCCACCGTGCAAACGGCTCCACGCAAGGTCGCCGACCATACCGGCTATGACGCGGCCGGAAACCAGAAAATCGGCACCAGCGGTAGCGCCGAGCGTTGCCCCCTCGAGAGGCAATTCAAAGTCCGGCAGGAAGTCGCTTTCGTCATCCGGCTGATAGGCCATGCCCTTTCCGTACCCGACAAAAGCGCCGACATAGGTGCCGTCCCAGTTACTTGCCGACGACACGACCGGGGTTTCTACCTGCAGATCAGCGGCCATGCCCGCCTGTGCCGAGGCAGCAACGGCGACACCGATCGCGGCGGCCATCAACAGTTTCATCGCTCTCTCCCAAATCAGCGACCCTATTGCATACAATTAGCAATAAGTTCCGGACTCGTCACTTACGAGTTCAACGACATCACAAAAAGTCCGTGGCCGTTGCGGCACTGCCACATAAAGAGCGGCGGCAAGACAGCAAAAAGGGGCGCCGGAGCGCCCCTTGGATAGAGTGGCTGTGGCCCGAAACCTCAGCGCGGCAGGTCGGTCTTGCCCATCAGGTAGAGATCGATCGAACGGGCGCACTGGCGGCCTTCGCGGATGGCCCAGACGACGAGCGACTGGCCGCGACGCATATCGCCACACGAGAAAATCTTCTCCTTGGTGGTCTTGTACTGCAGCACATCGGCGAGGACATTGCCGCGCTTGTCGAGATCGACGCCGGCTTCCTTGATCATGCCATCCTGCACGGGGCCGACAAAGCCCATGGCGAGGAGCACGAGATCGGCCTTCAGCGAGAACTCGGTGCCCGGAATGGCCTGGAACTTCTCGTCGGCACGGGCGCAGTTGAGCGCCGTGACCTGGCCGTTTTCGCCGGAGAAGGACACGGTGGCCACGGCGAAATCGCGCGTGACGCCCTCTTCGTGCGAGGAGGAGGTGCGCAGCTTCAGCGGCCAGTTCGGCCAGGTGAGCGCCTTGTTTTCCTTCTCGGGCGGCATCGGCATGATCTCGATCTGGGTGACCGAGGCCGCGCCATGGCGGTTGGACGTGCCGATGCAATCGGACCCGGTATCGCCGCCGCCGATGACCACGACATGCTTGCCGGTCGCGAGGATCGGCTTGATGTTGTCGAGGCTTTCGCCGGTGACGCGGCGGTTCTGCTGGCCCAAAAACTCCATGGCGAAGTGGATGCCATCGAACGCGCGGCCCGGAATGGGCAGGTCGCGCGGCTTTTCGGCGCCGCCGGCCATGGCGATGGCATCATATTGCTCGGAGAGCTGAGCGATGGTGACATCGTGGCCGACATGCACGCCGGTATGGAGCGTAACACCCTCGGCAACCATCTGGCCGACGCGGCGATCGATAACCGTCTTGTCGAGCTTGAAGTTCGGGATGCCGTAGCGCATCAGCCCGCCGATCTGGTGGGCCTTTTCATAAAGATGCACATCGTGCCCGGCGCGGGCGAGTTGCTGCGCGCAAGCCATGCCGGCGGGGCCGGAACCGATCACGGCGACCTTCCTGCCAGTCTTATTGGGGTTGACCTGGGGCGTGATCCAGCCCTCTTCCCAACCCTTGTCGACAATGGCGCACTCGATCGACTTGATGTTGACCGGGGTATCCGGAATGTTCAGCGTACAGCTTGCCTCGCAGGGGGCGGGGCAGATGCGGCCGGTAAACTCCGGGAAATTGTTGGTGGAATGAAGGTTCTTCAGCGCCTTCAGCCACTCGCCCTTGTAGACGAGATCGTTCCAATCCGGGATCTGGTTATTCACCGGACAGCCATTGTGGCAGTAGGGAACGCCGCAATCCATGCAGCGGGCCGCCTGGTCGCGCGTGCCCTTTTCGCCGAGCGGAATGGTGAACTCGTTATAGTTCTTCAGCCGCTCTTCGACCGGGAGATAATCGCGGTCGACGCGCTCGATTTCGAGGAAACCAGTGATCTTGCCCATACTAGTTACTCCCTCCAGATGACTTTTCAGCGGTCATCTCGATAAATCCGTTCTTCCCCGTCACACACTTGCCACCGCTGGCCATCCAGCTACCGGTGAGACCCAGCGCGTAAGGGTTCTTCTCCAAGACATTCCGGCTCAACCTGAGCATGTTCTGGAAGCCACCACACATCTCTTCCGCTGCCCGCACGCTGACGGCACGCATAGGCATACGGAAGACTTTGTGTGGCCGAATCCCATCGACGACTTTCTCGTAGAACAGGTCCACCATATAGGTCACGGGGCCACTAGCCGTAGACTTGGCCGGGTCCCCCACAGGCGGCGGTGGTAGCTTCACCTTTGGCAGCCGGTTGGTCGGATTGCTGACCAGCTTGATCTTGCCGCCCTCAGTTACACAACGCGCGCCAGTGAATCTGGCCTTTGCCAATTCAGGATGATCCTGCTGCACGGTATCGGCCAAGAACCTTTCGCCGACCGAAAGATAGCGCGCGCAATAGTCCGCCGCGTCCTTCTCGTCCTGCACCGGAAGGTCGATCACCACAGAGGTGCTCTTGCCACCGGCCTTGTACTTGAACTCCACCGGCACCCAGACCTTCGCCCATCCCGCATAGGATGCCGGTGTGGATGCCGCCAGGCATGCCGCAGCCAAGCCTATGGCTGCGGCGAGCTTCTTCAGCGACGTCATTCCGCCGCGACCTGATGCGCCTGGGCCCTTGCCTGCTCAAGCCGCTGCAATGCCTTGCGGTACTCGACCGGCATGACCTTGCGGAACTTGGGGAGGTACTCGTCCCAGTTCGAGAGGATGTGGTTGGCCCGCGAGGAGCCGGTGAACGACTTGTGCCTGAGGATGAGCTGATAGAGCCGCTGTGCGTCGCGACGCTGCAGATCGTGCAGGATCTCGACGACGCCCTGGGTCATCAGATCGCCGCGCTGGTGGAACTCGCCCCAGGCGAGCGCCTCCTCGGCGGCCACGGGCTCAAGCTCGACCATGGCCATGTTGCAGCGGCTCTCGAAGCTCTCGTCCTCGTCGAGCACATAGGCCACGCCACCCGACATGCCCGCGGCGAAGTTGCGCCCGGTCTTGCCGAGCACGACAACGACACCGCCGGTCATGTATTCGCAGCCATGGTCACCCGTGCCCTCGACCACCGCGATGGCACCCGAGTTGCGGACGGCGAAGCGCTCGCCGGCCACGCCACGGAAGTAGCACTCGCCAGTGATGGCACCATAGAGCGCCGTGTTGCCGATGATGATCGACTCCTCGGCGACATAGCCGCGGGCTTCGGGCGGGCGGACCACGAGGCGCGCGCCCGAAAGGCCCTTGCCGACATAGTCGTTCGCTTCGCCGACGAGATCGAAGCTGATGCCGCGTGCGGACCAGGCACCGAAGGCCTGGCCGGCCGTACCCGTCAGCGACACGTGGATGGTGTCGTCGGCGAGGCCCTGATGGCCGTAGCGCTTGGCAACCGCGCCGCCGAGCATGGCGCCGACGGAGCGATCAACCGAGGTGATGGTCTCGACGATCTTGACCGGAGTCTGGTGCTCGAGCGCCGGGGTGGCCTGAGCGATCAGCTTGCGATCGAGCACGGTGTCGATCGGGTGCTTCTGGCTTTCGGTATGGGTGATGCCCACGCCGGCCTCCGCACTCGGCTTATGGAACAGCCGCGAGAAATCGAGGCCCTTGGCCTTCCAGTGCGTGACGGCCTCGGTCTTGTCGAGCATCTGCATCTGGCCGACCATTTCGCCGAACGACCGGTAGCCCATCTCGGCCATCAGCTCGCGCACTTCCTCGGCGACGAAGAAGAGGTAGTTGATGACGTGCTCGGGCTTGCCGGTGAAGCGGGCCCGCAGCACCGGATCCTGCGTGGCGACGCCAACAGGGCAGGTGTTGAGATGGCACTTGCGCATCATGACGCAGCCAGCCGCAACCAGCGGCGCGGTGGCCATGCCGAACTCGTCGGCGCCGAGCAGCGCGCCGATGACGACGTCGCGGCCGGTGCGGATGCCGCCATCGACCTGGACGGCGATGCGGCTGCGCAGCTTGTTGCGCACCAGAGTCTGCTGGGTCTCGGCGAGGCCGATTTCCCAAGGCGACCCGGCATGCTTCAGCGAGGTGAGCGGGGACGCGCCTGTGCCGCCTTCATAGCCCGAGATGGTGACATGGTCGGCGCGTGCCTTGGCGACGCCGGCGGCAACGGTGCCGACGCCGACTTCGGAGACGAGCTTGACCGAGACCTTGCCCTCCGGGTTGACGTTCTTCAGGTCGAAGATCAGTTGCGCCAGGTCTTCGATCGAATAGATGTCATGGTGCGGCGGCGGAGAGATGAGGCCGACGCCCGGAGTGGAATGGCGCACCTTGGCGATGGTCTCGTTGACCTTGTCGCCGGGCAGCTGGCCGCCCTCGCCGGGCTTGGCACCCTGCGCCATCTTGATCTGCATCATGTCGGAATTGACGAGATATTCCGTGGTGACGCCGAAGCGGCCCGACGCGACCTGCTTGATAGCCGAGCGCTTGGAATCGCCATTGGCCATGGGCACGAAGCGATCGGGCTCCTCGCCGCCCTCGCCGGTGTTCGACTTGCCGCCGATCCGGTTCATGGCAATGGCGAGCGTGGTGTGCGCCTCGAGCGAGATGGAGCCATAGGACATGGCGCCAGTGGCGAAGCGCTTGACGATCTCGACGGCGGGCTCGACCTCGGCAAGCGGCACAGGGGTGCGGCCCTCCTCCTCAGCCTTCCGGATGCGGAAGAGCGAGCGGATGGTGACGTACTTGTCTTCCACCTCGTTCACCTGGCGGGCGAACTCGCGATACTTGTCACGCGCATTGCCGCGGGCGGCATGCTGCAGGTTTGCGACGGTTTCGGCGCGCCAGACATGGGCCTCGCCGCGCGTGCGGAAGGCATAGTCTCCGCCGACATCGAGCGTATCCTCGAGCACCGGAGAGTTGCCGAACGCCTCGACATGGCGACGGACGGTTTCCTCGGCGATTTCGAGCAGACCGACACCCTCGATGGTGGTGGCGGTGCCGGTGAAGTAGGTGCTGACGAAATCGGACGAGAGGCCGACCGCATCGAAGATCTGCGCGCCGCAATAGGACTGATAGGTCGAGATGCCCATCTTGGCGGTGACCTTCAGGATGCCCTTTCCGATGGCCTTGATGTAGCGGTAGACGATCTCGTCTTCCGGCAGGTTGCCCGGCAAATCCTTGCCCATGGCGACGAGCGTCTCGAAGGCGAGATAGGGGTTGATCGCCTCGGCGCCATAGCCGGCGAGAGCGCAGAAGTGGTGCACCTCGCGCGCTTCGCCCGTTTCGACCACGAGGCCCACAGACGTGCGGAGGCCCTTGCGGATGAGGTGATGGTGCACGCCCGCCGTGGCGAGGAGCGCCGGTATCGCCACGCGCTCGCGGCTCATCGCCCGGTCGGACAGGATGATGATGTTGTCGCCCGAATGGACGGCCATCTCGGCTTCCGAGAACAGGGCCTCGAGAGCCGCTTCCATGCCTTCTGCGCCCTCGGCCACCGGGTAGGTGATGTCGAGAGTCTTGGAACGGAACGGATTGGTATCCATGCCGCCAATGGCGCGGATCTTCTCGAGATCCTCGTTGGTGAGGATGGGCTGGCGCACTTCGAGCCGCTGGCGGCTATGGCCACCCGACAGGTCGAGCACATTCGGCCGCGGCCCGATGAAGGACACGAGGCTCATCACCAGCTCTTCGCGGATCGAGTCGATCGGCGGGTTGGTCACCTGCGCGAAGTTCTGCTTGAAATAGGTGTAGAGCAGCTTCGACTTGTTCGACATGGCAGAGATCGGCGTGTCGGTGCCCATCGAGCCCACCGCTTCCTGGCCGGTGACGGCCATGGGCGGCAGGATGAGCTTCAGGTCTTCCTGCGTGTAGCCGAAGGCCTGCTGCCGATCGAGCAGCGGAATGTCGGACGTCTGCGTCTCGAAGGCGACCGAGGGGAGGTCCTCAAGCACGATCTGCGTGCGGGCGAGCCACTGCTTGTAAGGCAGCGCCGTCGATAGTTGCCGCTTGATTTCCTCGTCGGAGACGATGCGGCCCTGCTTCAGATCGATGAGCAGCATCTTGCCGGGCTGCAGGCGCCACTTCTGCTTGATCTTGTCGGCGGGGATCGGCAGCACGCCGGCCTCGGACGACATGATGACCTCATCGTCCTCGGTGACGAAATAGCGGGCCGGACGCAGGCCATTGCGGTCCAGCGTCGCACCGATGGAGATACCGTCCGAGAAGCACATGGCGGCGGGGCCGTCCCACGGCTCCATGAGGGCCGCGTGGTACTCGTAGAAGGCGCGCCGGTCCTCGTCCATGAGCGGGTTGCCCGCCCAGGCCTCGGGGATGAGCATCATCGCGGCGTGCGGCAGCGAGTATCCGCCACGCAGCAGGAACTCGAGCGCGTTGTCGAAGCAGGCGGTGTCCGACTGGCCCGGATAGGAAATCGGCCAGAGCTTCTGGATATCGCCACCAAACAGCGGCGAGCTGACTGAAGCCTGGCGCGCCGCCATCCAGTTGACGTTGCCGCGCACGGTGTTGATCTCGCCGTTGTGGCAGACGAAGCGATAGGGATGCGCCAGCCGCCAGGACGGGAAGGTGTTGGTGGAAAAGCGCTGGTGCACGAGGGCGAGCGCGCTCTCGAAATCGGCATCATGCAGATCGGCAAAATAGGCACCGAGTTGCCACGACAGGAACATGCCCTTGTAGACAAGCGTGCGGCAGCTCATCGAGACGATGTAGAAATCGTTCGGCTTGCCCTCGAAGGCCGAATAGATCTTGGCAGAGATCACCTTGCGGATGATGTAGAGCTTGCGCTCGAAGGCTTCCTGATCGGCCACGCCAGCGCCACGGCCGATGATGACCTGACGATGGAAGGGCTCGGTGGCGACAATATCATCGGCCTTGGACAGCGAGGCATTGTCGGATGGCACGTCGCGCCAGCCAATGACCACCTGCCCCTCATCCTCGATGACGCGGTTCACGACGCGCTCCATCTTGAGACGGAGGTCGGGGTCCTGCGGCATGAAGATGAAGCCAACGGCATAGTCGCCGGCCTCGGGCAGCGCCCAGCCGTGCTTGGCCGCCTGCTTCATGAAGAACTTGTGCGGAATCTGCACCATGATGCCGGCGCCGTCGCCCATGAGCGGATCGGCACCCACGGCACCGCGATGCTCGAGGTTTTCGAGAATCTTCAGGCCGTTCTGGACGATCTTCTGACTCGGCTGGTTCCTGAGGTTGACGATGAAGCCGACACCGCAGGCATCATGCTCGCGCATCGGATCATACAGACCCTCGGCGGCCGGCCGCTTCACGCCCACGGGGAGATCTTTGCGCATACCGGCTTCCGTGACGGGATGTGTCATCTTTCCGTTCCGATCTTCAGCCATGTTGCATGTCCTCGTGTTGGCAGTCGTCGCAATCCGGAGCAGGCTCCGGGGTGATCATTCCTTTCGACGCGCCTTCAGGCCCCAGTCGTACCCTATAGTACGGCCCGATGCCGGCGGCGCAATCTTTTGTTGGGGAGCGGCTCTGCATCCAAATGGCCGCTCATATGGGCTCGATAAGGCCCCGCCCCTCCGTTTCCGCTCTCGTCAAGCGGGCCAGCCGGATCGGCGTGTGAAACGCATCCGGGGAGACCGGCCGCTCACGAAAATTGGACAGATGTACTGTCCTATCAACTTTAGATTTGCATAATTCCAAACTGTCGGCAATGGGGTTTGCGCCACTTTTTTGCCGCAGATCACACGAGCAGGATAGGAGTTTGCGGTTTCCTATAGGCAATGCGTAGGAATTGAGGGCTTGCCGCGCCGAAGGCGGTGTTGGCTTGACGTAAACTTCGCCCCGCAGGAGTAGGATTTCGCGGCAGCCGATCACAACGTCGCGCGCCGGAAAAACAAAAATGCGGGCCCCGAGGGAGCCCGCATCGCTATGACTGCCGATCGAGGGACGATTACGGCAGGAGCACTGCGTCGATGACGTGGATCACGCCATTGTCGGCACCGACATCAGCGGTGACCACCTTGGCGGAGTTCGACAGCGCCACGGTGACGCCCATCGAGTCCTTGGTGACCTTCAGCTTCACGTTCGGGTTGAGCGTCGCGACTTCCGTGGTGCCTTCGGCAATATCGGCTGCCATGACCTTCACAGGCACGACGTGCGCGGTGAGAATGGCGACCAGCTGGTCCTTGTTCTCGGGCTTCAGCAGGGTTTCGACGGTGCCGGCCGGCAGCGCCTTGAAGGCGTCGTCAGACGGCGCAAACACGGTGATGTTCGCCGTGGTGGCGAGGGCGTCGGCAAGACCGGCTGCCTGTGCGGCGGCCAGCAGGGTCGAGAAGGAACCAGCAGCCTGGGCAGTCTCTACGACGTTGGCAGCAAAGCTGGGCAGTACCGCAACAGGGGCGACGGCGAGCATCGAGGCGATGGTGATAACCTTCAGGAACTTCATGAGCGTCCTCCGTGGATCAATTCATTGAAACTTTGATTTCCGATGCATCGTTGCTTTCGGAATGACAGGGTAACGGCGGCTAGCAGCATCTGGACTTGCGCGGGCTAATGAAGTTTTTGTGTATGATCCGCGATCGACTGAGCTCCGTTTAAGCATATTGCCTGCGTGAATTCGTCGGTTTCCCTGTGCATGTCGCCCGTGATGCGCACGCACCAGAGCCTCTGCCGAGGGAACCGCCCCTTTCGCCTCATTGACCCCTGACATGTCAGGTGCAAAGAAGGCCTCGGCTGAAGTTCACCGAGGCGAAGATGCCCAATCTCGATAAGTGCCTGACGATCGACGACCTGCAGAAGCTGGCGAAGAAGCGCGTCCCCAAGATGTTCTTCGATTATGCGGATTCCGGCTCCTATACCGAGGGCACCTATCGGGCGAACAGTTCGGATTTCGACAAGATCAAACTGCGCCAGCGCGTGGCGGTGAATCTCGAGAACCGCAACCTCGCGTCGACGATGCTCGGGCAACCGGTGTCGATGCCAGTTGCGATCGCCCCGGTGGGCTCGACAGGCATGCAATCGGCGGACGGCGAGATCAAGGCGGCCAAGGCGGCAGAGAAGTTCGGGATTCCGTTCACGCTCTCGACCATGGCGATCTGCTCGATCGAGGATGTCGCGGAAAACACGACGAAACCATTCTGGTTTCAGCTCTATGTGATGCGCGACCGGCCGTTCATCGAGCGGCTGATCGACCGCGCCAAGGCGGCGAAGTGCTCGGCGCTGGTGTTGACGATGGACCTGCAGATCCTCGGGCAGCGGCATAAGGACATCCGCAACGGGCTGAAGGCACCGCCGCCGATCACGCCACAATTCCTGTTCGAGATTGCGACGAAGCCGGCCTGGGCCTTTGGCATGCTGGGCACGAAACGCCGCACCTTCCGCAATATTGCCGGGCACGTGACCGAGGCGGTGGACCTGGCATCGCTGAGCAAGTGGACGGCGACGCAGTTCGACCTGACGCTCAACTGGAAGGATATCGGCTGGATCAAGGACCGCTTCGGCGGCCCGGTGGTGGTAAAGGGCGTGCTCGACCCCGAGGATGCGCAACTGGCCGTCGAACATGGAGCCGACGCGATCATCGTGTCCAACCATGGTGGGCGACAGCTGGATGGCGCACCGTCATCGATCCGGGTGCTGCCCGAAATAGTGGATGCGGTGGGCCACAAGACCGAGGTGCTGATGGATTCGGGCATCCGCTCGGGTCAGGACGTGCTGAAGGCACTGGCGCTTGGCGCCAAGGGCACATTTGTTGGCCGCGCCATGGCGTTCGGGCTTGGAGCGGGCGGTGAAGCTGGCGTGACCAAGGCGCTGTCGATCATTCAGAAGGAAGCCGACACGACGATGGCGCTGATGGGCGAGCGCGATATCCGCAATATCGGGCTGCACAATATCTATTCGAACGAGCTGCTGAAGCGGCAGGGGTATTGAGTGGTAGCGAGTAGCGAGTAGCGAGTAGCGAGTAGCGAGTAGATGTATTGGAACTATGTCAACCTATTCGCCATTTACTATTCGCTTCCCCCTTTACCCCTCCAGCTTCACCCCATTCAACCTCAGCGCGTTGGAGATGACGCTCACGGAGCTCAAGGCCATGGCGGCGGCGGCGAGCATGGGCGAGAGCAGCCAGCCGGTGAACGGGAACAGCACACCCGCCGCGATGGGAATGCCCAGCGCGTTGTAGCCAAACGCAAAGGCAAGGTTCTGGCTGATATTGCCCATGGCGGCCGCGGCGAGGCGGCGCGCCTTGAGGATGCCGTCGAGCTCGCCCTTGAGCAGCGTGATACCAGCCGATTCGATGGCCACATCGGCGCCGGTACCCATGGCGATGCCGACATCGGCGGCGGCGAGGCCAGGGGCGTCGTTGACGCCGTCGCCCGCAAACGCCACCACCCTGCCCTGCTGCTTGAGATCGCGCACGAGCTGGTGCTTGGCCTCGGGCGTCATTTCGGCCTCGATACGATCAAGCCCGAGCTCCGAGGCGATGGCTTCGGCGGTACCGCGTGAATCTCCGGTGGCCATGATGATTGTGAGGCGCGAGGCCTTGAGTGCGCCGAGCGCAGCTGCAGCGCCGGGCTTCACCCGATCTGCCACGGAAACGAGCCCCAGGAGTTCGCCTGCGTGGGCGACCAGCATGGCGGTTCTGCCGGCCTTCGCCTCGGAGCCGAGTAGATCGCCAAGTGCGGCGGGAATGCTGAGCCCCGCGGACTCGATGAGCTTGCGGTTGCCGAGCAGCGCGGGGGCATTGCGGATATCGCCCTTGACCCCCTGCCCGGTGATGGCGGCAAAGCCGGTCGCCTCATAGCGCCGCGCGCCGCGGGTTTCGGCCCCGCGCAGGATGGCGGTGGCGAGCGGATGCTCGGAACCGCGTTCGAGCGCGGCGGCTATCGACAGCACGAAGCCCTCGTCGATGCCCTTCATCGGGATGACATGGACGAGCTCAGGCCGACCCTCGGTGATGGTGCCCGTCTTGTCGATGACGAGGGTGTCGACGCGGGACAGCGCTTCGAGCGCCTGCGCCTCCCGCACGAGCACACCTGAGCGCGCACCGCGGCCGACGGCGACCATCACCGACATGGGCGTGGCGAGGCCGAGCGCGCAGGGGCACGCGATGATCAGGACGCTCATCGCGGCGATGAGGCCTAAGGACAAGCGCGGCTCTGGCCCGAACAGGTACCAGGCGGCGAAGGCGAGCACGGCGACGAGGATGACCAGCGGCACGAACCAAGTGGCGACGCGATCGGCGAGGCCCTGGATGGGCGCGCGGCTGCGCTGCGCCTTGCCGACCAGCGCGACGATCTGGTTGAGGCGGGTTTCGGCACCGACGCGGGTGGCGCGCATGACGAAGCTGCCGGTGGTATTGAGCGTACCGCCGGTGAGATCGGCGCCCGCTGACTTCTCCACGGGAAGCGGCTCGCCCGTGAGCATCGACTCGTCGACATGGCTATGGCCTTCGACGACCTCGCCATCGACAGGCACGGTTTCACCGGGCTTGACGCGGAGCCAGTCGCCCCGCTGCACCTCGGCAAGCGGCACGGTGTAGTCGGCACCCCGCCAGACGCGCGTTGCGGTCTTGGGTGCGAGGTCGAGCAGCGCACGGATGGCCTTTCCGGTCGCCTCGCGGGCGCGAAGCTCCAGTACCTGCCCGAGGAACACGAGCGCGATGATGACGGCGGCTGCCTCGAAATAGAGCGGCGGCTTCGCTGCCATGTGACCCATATCCATAGGGAAGAGCTGGGGCGCAACGACGGCGACGACCGAGAACACATAGGCGGCGCCGGTGCCGAGCCCGATCAGCGTCCACATATTGGGCGAGCGGTTGACCAGCGACGCCCAGAAGCGCCGGAAGAACGGCGCTGCTGCCCAGAGGACCACAGGGGTGGCGAGCGCCAGTTCAAGCCAGCGCGAGATGTCCTCGGCGATGAAGGAGCGGATCGGCAGGCCGAGCATCGGCCCCATGGCCAGCACCAGGAGCGGCACAGCAAACAGCGCACTGACGATGAGCCGGCGGGTGAAATCGATGAGCTCGGGGTTCGGGCCATCGTCGAGCGAGGCGACCATGGGCTCGAGCGCCATGCCGCAGAGCGGGCAATCGCCGGGCTTGTCCGAGACGATCTCGGGATGCATCGGGCAGGTCCACTGGCCGGAGGCGGCGGCCTCCGGCGCTGAAGCTGGTGCCAGTGCATGCGCATGGCCGTGATGGGCGTGTTCGTGTGCAGCGGGGGCTGACTTCTTCGGCGGCAGCACGAAGGGCGTCTGGTTGAGATATCTCGCCGGATCGGCCTCGAAGTTCTTCTGGCAGCCTTCGCAGCAGAAGTAGTAGCGGGTCCCCTCGTGTCGGATGGAATAGCCGGCGGTGACCCTGTCGACCGTCGTGCCGCAGACCGGATCGATAGCGGTGAGGAACTTTGCGGGCTCGGCCTCGAACTTCGCCTTGCAGCCTGCCGAGCAGAAACCGATCTCGCGCCCCGCGTGATTGGTGCGGTGCGCGGTATTTTCCATATCGACCGTCATGAAGCAGACAGGGTCGCGGGGCGGGCGCGGGGCGGCGGGAGTGGTGTGCGAGTGATCCATGGGAACCTCAATACAGGCGATGGGATTGTGATGCACCTTCCCATGATGGTAAGGTCAACGGCTGTTGTGGATGGTGAAGAGGCGAGGATGCAGATCGGGGAAGCGGCGCAGGCGACCGGAGTTTCGGCCAAGATGATCCGCCACTACGAGGCGATCGGGCTGATCCCGGCGGCGGACCGGCGCGACAGCAATTATCGCGACTATGGGCACCGTGATTTGCACCGGCTCGGGTTCATCCGGCGGGCGCGGGATTTGGGGTTTTCGATCGAACAGATCCGCGAGCTGCTGAAGCTCTGGGGCGATCGGGAGCGGGAAAGCGCCGATGTTAAGGCGTTGACACTCGGACATGTCGCGGCGCTCGAGAAAAAGATCGCGGCGCTGGAGGAGATGCGGCAGACGCTCAGCCAGCTGGCGGAGGCCTGCGATGGCAACCACCGGCCGGATTGCCCGATCATCGCGGATTTGGCGGGGGAACATGGCCGGCGGTATTGAGGGATTGCAGTCGGCTCCCCTCTCCCGTTCACGAGGCCTCTGCGAAAGCGGTGTCGGGCGCGCTACACAGTCGGCAGCGTCACAAAACCTGAGCTGTCCGGCACTTCGGCGATGCGCCATTCAAGCATGTCAACGCGCGACCCTGGCGGGCCGACATTGAGACGCATGACCAGCGAATCCAGCGCCTGCTGCGGGCCGGCGACCACAGCCTCGACAGAGCGGTCGGCGCGGTTCCGAACCCAGCCCGTAACACCGAGACGGGCCGCTTCCGCCGCGGCGAAGGCTCGGTAGCCCACGCCCTGGACGCGGCCGGTGATGGTTAGCAGCAGTGCCGGCATAGAACACTACTCAGAATGTCGCGCCGATCTGCCAAGGCACAAACTCGTTGTCGCCATAGCCAAGCTGCTCGGACTTGCTCTCTTCGCCAGAGGCAACAGCGAGGATCTTTTCAAAGATTTCCTGGCCCTTCTTTTCGAGCGAGGAGCCGTCGAGCACGTCGCCGCCATTGATATCCATATCGTCGATCATCTTGTTATAGATCTCGGAATTGGTGGCGATCTTGATCGATGGGGTCGGCTTGCAGCCATAGGCCGAGCCGCGGCCGGTGGTGAAGCAGAGGATATTGGCGCCGCCAGCGACCTGGCCGGTAGCCGAGACCGGATCGTAACCGGGCGTATCCATGAAGACGAAGCCCTTCTCGGTGACCTGATCGGCATAGTGGTAGACGGCGTTGAGCGGCGTGGTGCCGCCCTTGGCCGCGGCGCCGAGGGATTTTTCGAGAATGGTGGTGAGCCCGCCGAGCTTGTTGCCGGGAGACGGGTTGTTGTTCATCTCCATATTGTTGCGCTCGGCGTAATCCTCCCACCAGTGGATGATGTCGACGAGCTTTTCGCCCACTTCGCGCGAGCGGGCGCGGCGGGTGAGCAAGTGCTCGGCGCCATAGATTTCGGGGGTTTCGGAGAGGATGGCGGTGCCGCCATGGCGGACGAGGATATCGGCCGCCACGCCGAGCGCCGGATTGGCGGTGATGCCGGAATAGCCGTCGGACCCGCCGCATTGCAGGGCGAGCATGAGCTCGGAGGCAGGCGCCGTCTCGCGCTTCGATTGATTGACGATGGGCAGCATGGCCTTCACCGCCTCGACGCCAGCCTCGACGGTTTTCCGCGTGCCGCCCACCTCCTGGATGGTCATGGTCCGAAAGGTCTCGTTCTCGGTGACGCCGTAGGCTTCCTTAAGACGCGGAATCTGGAAGCCCTCGCAGCCGAGGCCGACCATGATGACGCCGCCCATATTGGGGTTGGTGGCGTAGCCCCAGGTGGTCTTCTTCAGCGTGTCGAAGATGACGCCGCGATAATCGATGACGCAGCCATTGGCCTGTTTCAGCGCCACGATGCCATCGATATTGGGGTAATCGTCGAGGATGCCGGAGCGCTCGATTTCCTTGGCGATGAAGCCCGCGACAGTGGTGGAGCAGTTCACCGAGGTGAGGATACCGACATAATTGCGGGTGCCAAAGCGGCCATCCTTGCGGCGGAAGCCCTGGAAGGTGGCGCGTTCGGCGTCGGGCACGAAATCCACCGGCACGACGCCCTCGCAATAAGCGTAGTCGCGCTCGAAGGCGCCGTGGCTTTCGCCCATGCCGACATTGTGCTCGTGCACCCAATCGCCTGGCGGAATGGCTTCCTTGGCGAAGCCGATGATCTGCCCGAACTTCAGGATGGGCGCGCCAGCAGGGATCGGCCTTGTTGAGAACTTGTGGCCGCGCGGAACGCGGCGGACGATGCGGACGCCCTCCGCCGTATCGACGCCGACATCAAGGTTGCCGAGCGCAACGGCGACATTGTCGTTGGGGTTGAGGACCAGGGTGCGGACCTGCGGGCGGGTCAGGACGTCGGACATCGGGTTACTTTCGGGCAGAGATCGGGGTACTAGGCACGCTGAACGGGACCAAAGAAGGCGAAAAGTCAGTGTGGATCCGCTGCCACGACTCGACCGAGCCGACTAGCTGATCCGGGCATTTGCAGTCGCGCTTCCGAACCGGAAAACCGTTGCCACTTTTCCTCCGAGCGCTCTAAGACAGCGACGAGCTTCTTGCCGTATGCGCCGACAGGGGCCACAACACTCGCGGTTGCTTTGCAATGGCCTTCCAACTAACATGTTAGCATGAAGATCGAGAGCACTCCGTACCACTTTCTGACTGGGCCCGCCACCCCGACACGCGGGAATGTCACCGTTTTCGTGACCGATACGTTGAGGCAGGCCATCGTGACGCTGGCGCTCAAGCCCGGCGAGGTGCTGGATAAGGGCGCGATCTGCGACCGCCTGGGCGTCTCGCGGTTTCCGGTGTCCGAGGCGCTGGCGCGCCTGCAGGCCGAAGGGCTGGTCGACATCCTGCCGCAGCGCGGCTCGATCGTATCGCTGGTGAAGATCACAGACGTGCTCGAATACATGCTCATCCGCAAGGCGCTGGAGGCCGAGGCGGTGCGCGTGGTGACGGACAACCACTCGGACGAACTGGTGGAGACGCTGCAGCGCTCCTTGAGCTACCAGAAGGCGGCGGTGGAGATCGACGACCAGTTCGGTTTCCACGAGCGCGACCTCGAGTTCCACGACATCATCTTCGGCGACATGCGATTCTCGAAAGTGAAGGCGGTGATCGAGAATACGCGCGCCAATCTTGACCGGGCGCGCCGGTTGATTTTGACGCCGCGGCGACTGAGCGTGACGTTGACCGAGCACCAGAAGATCGCCGAGGGAATCATTGGTGGCGACGGACAGCACGCGGCAGCCGCGATGCGGCAGCATATCGACTCGGTGATGGCGGAGTTGATCGCCTTCGCCGCCGACCATGCCGAGTTGTTCGCCGATGGCGGCGTGCTGAAGGACGAAAGCAACTTTGCCCGGTTTCCATTCGGATGACCGATTATGCGGTGGAGTTGGAAGCTTATGCTTTTCGGCTTTTGTGTCGCGCTGGGAACGTGGTCATTGGGCTATGACCGCGTGTTCGCAGCCAATAGGTTCGAGTGCCCGACAAGAGAAGCTTGCAAGGGCTGCGGGTGCAAGGGAGGGCCTGGCTTTCGTGACAACAAAAGTCGCAAGTGCGTCTCATTCCGGGAGCTCAAGAGGAAATGCGGCGTGCCTGCCGACCCGCTGCGTTGCACGTTCGAGAACGAACCTAACGCCGGCCAAAACTACCAGTGCTCCATGGATGCACCAAATTGGACGCCGGTACCAAGCCTGAACTAGACTAAAGTTCCAAACAAAGGGAGAGACTGATGCTCAAGGGAATTCCGCCGCTGGTGGGCCCGGACCTGCTGCATGTTCTGCGCGCCATGGGCCATGGCGACGAGATTGCGCTGGTGGACGCGAACTACCCCGGCGACAGCGCCGGCCCGGAACTGATCCGGCTGGATGGGTCGACGGTGACCGAGGTTCTCGACGCGGTTCTGACGCTGATGCCGCTCGACACTTTCGTGCCAGAGCAAGCCTTCGGCATGGCGGTGGTGGATGCGCCGGCCGCCGTTGTGGACGTGCACAAGGACTTCCAGACCATCATCACCAAGCACGAGCCGGGCATGAAACTGACGCTGATGGAACGCTTCGCATTCTATGACCGGGTGCGGAATGCCTATGCGCTGGTGCAGACCGGTGAGCGGCGGCTTTACGGCAATATCCTGCTCAAGAAAGGCATTATCCGACCCGAATAAGCCCTGCGCCGAACCATTCCGACCTTTGTCGACCTCGACTCGCGGCATGGGCCGTGGCTAAGGGTCGCCCCTCTGCCTGGGAGAAAAAAAGATGAAACTGCTGCGCGTGGGCGCCAAGGGCGCCGAGAAGCCCGCCATCCTGCATACCGACGGAACCTATCGCGACCTGAGCGGCGTGGTGAGCGACCTTTCGGGTGACGCATTGACGCCCGAAGGCCTCGCCAAGATCCGCGCGGTGGATGCGGGTGGCCTGCCTGTGCTCGACAAGAACCAGCGCATCGGGCCCTGCGTCGGCCATGTGGGCAAGTTCATCTGCGTGGGGCTGAACTATGCCGACCATGCGGCCGAGACGAACTCGCCTATCCCGAAGGAGCCGATCCTGTTCATGAAGGCGACGAGCGCGGTGATCGGGCCGAACGATACGGTGATCCTGCCCAAGAACACGCTGAAGCCCGACTGGGAAGTCGAACTCGGCATCGTGATCGGCAAGGAAGCGCGCTATGTGGACGAGGCCGATGCGCTCGACCATGTCGCCGGCTATTGCGTGGTGAACGACCTGTCGGAACGCCACTTCCAGACCGAGCGCGGCGGGCAGTGGACCAAGGGCAAATCGGCCGACACCTTCGGCCCGATCGGCCCCTATATCGTCACCCCCGACGAGATCGCCGACGTGCAAGACCTGCACATGTGGCTCGAAGTCGACGGTAAGCGCTATCAGGACGGCTCAACCAAGACGATGATCTTCGGTGTGCAGCACCTCGTGCACTATATCAGCCAGTTCATGAGCCTGCAGCCGGGCGACGTGATTTCGACGGGCACACCGCCGGGCGTTGGCATGGGCCAGAAGCCGGAGCCGATCTGGCTGAAGGCCGGGCAAACGATGAAGCTCGGCATCGCGGGCCTGGGCGAGCAGCAGCAGACGACGGTCGCGTACAGCGCCTGAGTTCGGTGAGGCTGCTGAGAGTTCGAAGGGCCCCCTCACGGGGCCCTTTTTCATTGTTCGCGCCAACCTCGTGCTTCGTCATTCGACAAGCTCGCGACGAGGAAGCTCAGCATGAGGTTTGGAACGACGCGACCCGCCCTCGTCCTTCGACCGGCTCAGGATGAGGTCGGGATGAGCGAGGAACTCCCGGCGCCTCATGGTGAGCTTGTCGAACCACGAGGCGTACGGGAAACCCTACCTTACCGCCTTGCGGCTTGCGGCGATGATGACCGCGATGATGATGACACCGGTGAGCACCATGCGGACGCCGGCGCTGGCGCCATAGGTGTTGAGCATCGAGACGACGAGGAACAGGAAGAGCGACGCGCCCCAGATGCCCGGCACATTGGCGAAGCCGCCTGCCACCGCCGTGCCGCCGATGACGACGACGGCGATGGAGGTCAGCAGATATTCCGACCCCATGTTGAGCGCGGCGCCACCGGAGAAACAACTCAGCAGAAAGCCGGCGATGGCGGCCAGCACGGCGCAGAGCATGTAGGTCAGGAACCGCACGCCATCGACCGGGATGCCGGCGAGGCGGGCCGCGCGCATGTTCTGCCCGATTGCGGAAACCCAGCGCCCGAAAAGGCCCTTTTCGAGCAGCACCCAGGCGAACACGGAGATGACGAGTGCCAGCCAGGCGACATTGGGCACGCCGAGAAACGACGCGATGCTGAACTCGGCCAGCACAGCGGGCGGCTTGATGCGAATGCCGCGATTGGTGGCGATGGCGATCGACTGGACGATGAAGCTCGAGGAGAGGGTCGCGATAATGGGCGGGATCCGGAGCAGCTTGATCAGCGCGTAGTTGGCGATACCGATGCCGATGCCGACGCCGAGCGTGACGAGGAGGCCCAGAAGGATGGCGCCATCCTGCGTGTCCATAACCTTGAGCGCCACGGTGCCGGCTAGGGTCATCGTGGCGGGGATGGAGAGATCGACATTGCCCGGCCCGAGCGTGACGACGAACATCTGCCCCAGCCCGACGATGATCGAGAAGGCAGCAAAGGTGAGCGCTGCCTGGCTGAGGCCAAGCGTCGAGGCGCCGCCGGTGAAGAGGATGGTTACAAGCCACGTGCCGAAGGCTGCGACGAAGGACCAAAGCCATGGCTTGGCGAAAACGAAACGGAGCGCGGTCATGGCCTTGCTCCGCGCTGTTCGCGACGATTGAGCGCAAGGCGCACCGCGAGGACGATGATGAGGATCATCCCCTGTGCGCCGATCTGCCAATCAGGCGAGATCTTGAGGAAGGAGAGGAAGGAAGCAGCGAGCGTGAGGGTCAGCGCGCCGATGACGGCGCCGATGGGCGAGACGCGGCCGCCGATGAATTCGCCACCGCCGAGGATGACGCCGGCAATGGACAGCAGCGTGTAGCGCAGTGCGATATTGGCATCGGCCGAGGTGGTGAGGCCGACAAGCGTCATGCCGGCCAGAACGGCGAAGACGCCCGCGAGCGCATAGGCAATGGCACGGGCGCGGAGCACCGACCAGCCGGCGCGGCGCACGGTCTTTTCATTGCCGCCGACCCCGCGCAGCAGCACGCCAAGGCTGGAGCGCATCACCAGCCAGTGGGTGACTGCCGCAATCAGCACGCTCGCGACGATGGCCATGGGCACGAAGGGCGGCTTGGCCGTCATCATGGCACGGATCCAGTCGGGTGCGCTGCCGCCGGGCGCGGGCAACAGCAGCACGGCGAGTCCGCCCCAGACAAAGCTCATGCCGAGCGTGACGACGATGGCGGGCAATTGCCGCACATATATCACCACGCCGATGGCCGAATAGGCGGCGATGCAGAGCGCCAGCGCACCATAGCCCAAGAGCGGATCGGACTGCACCCAGGTGGCGGTGATGCAGGCGACGAAAGAGACGAATGTGCCCATCGACAGATCGAGGTCGTTGACCATCATCACGAACATCTGGGCGATGGTGGCGAGCGCGATCGGGACCGCCAGATTGAACAGCAGGTTGAGGCCCGTATAGCTCATGGTGCGGGGCTGAAGCCAGAAGACCGCGCCGAGCAGCACCGCGAGCGAAAGCGCGGGGACGAGGAGGCGCAGCCGATCTGGCGTGAGGAGCTTCATGCGGCGGCCTCGGCGAAGGATGCGGCGAGGATGCTGTCCTCTGTGATCCCGGCGCCCGCAAGCTCGGCGACGATCGCGCCTTCGCGGAACACATAGACGCGGTCGCACTGGCAGACCTCGTCCATTTCGGTCGAGTACCAGACGAAGGTGCGGCCCTTCTGTGCCTCGGCGCGGAGCATGGCGTAGACCTCCTGCTTGGTGCCGATATCGACGCCGCGCATCGGATCGTCCATCAGCACGACGGCCGCGTTGGAAGCGAGAGCACGGGCGAAGAGCACCTTCTGCTGGTTGCCGCCCGAGAGCGAGAGGATGGGGTTGGACATATCCTTGGTGCGCACCTCGATGCGCTGCCGCCAGTCGGTTGCGATCTGGCTCTCGCGCGTGCCGTCAACAAGGCCGAGGCGGGTCAGCTGCGGCAGGAGTGTCAGCGTCATGTTGCGCAGGATCGACCAGAGCGGGAAGTTGCCATCCTCGGCGCGGTCGCCCGCCACGAAGGCGACGGCGGCGGCCCGGCGGGGCAACCAGGCATTGGTTTCGCCCATGTAGAGATCGACCAGCATATCGGTCTGGCCGTGGCCACCAAGGCCGGCAAGGCCAACGAGCTCGCCGGGAAAGACGCGAAACGCACGTCCGGCTTGACCGCGGGCGGGGCGGCTCAGCACTGGCGTTCCGGTGGCGGCACTGGCGGCGCCCCTGCCCTCGCGGGTGCGGACGACGCTGCCCATGGCGCCGACAAGGCTGTCGATGGTGAACCCGGTGGCCGGGCGATCGGCGACGACCTTGCCATCCTTCATCACCACGATGCGGGTGGAGGCGGAGAGAATCTCGCCGAGAATATGAGAGATGAGGACGATGGCGCCGCCCGCGGCGGTAAAGCGCCCGATATAGGCGAGCAGTTGGCTCGCAAGGCCAGCGTCGAGGCTCGATGTCGGCTCATCGAGGATGACGAGGCTGAGGCCGGTGCCGGCATCGGTGAAGGCCGTGGCGATTTCGACCATCTGCCGCTCGGCGATGGTGAAGCTGGCAATCGCCTGGTTCACGTCGATGCCGTGGCCGGGGAAAATATCGTCGAGCTTGTTACGGATCAGAGCGCGGGCGCGCCGCCGCCAGCCGAAACCCCGGAGGCCGCGATGTGCGACCCGGGTGTTTTCCGTGACGGTGAGATTGGGGCAGAGCGACAGTTCCTGAAAGACGCATCGAAGCCCGGTAGCGCGGGCCTGCGCGATGGAATAGCGCACGGCGGGTTGGCCGTTGAGCGCGATCGTCCCCTCGTCCGGGGTGAGACCACCATTGAGGATGGACACGAGGGTCGACTTGCCGGCGCCGTTGTGGCCGACGAGGCCGACGCATTCGCCGGGGTGGACAGTAAAATCCACACCGGCGAGGGCCCGAACGGCGCCGAAGGATTTCGTGGCGCCGTTCACGGAGATGACCGGGTTGGTCGTGGTCGCGGTCATCTCGCGTCTGTCCTAAAGGTCCAGCTTATTTGCCGTCGATGACCGCGATGGCATCGGCCTGGCTGTACTCGACATTGGCCACGCCGCCCGTCGGGGTTGCCGCGAGATTGGCCTCAAGATTGTCCTGATCGATTCGCAGGAACGGCACGATCAGGTCCTTGGGGACTTCCTTGCCATCGAGAATCTGCTGGGCGACCCAGAAGGCCAGCGTCGAGACGCCGGGCGCGATGGAGACCGACATGGTCTGGTAGCCATTGGCGTCCTTCTGCTCTTTCCACCAGGCCAGCTCGTCCTGACGGTTGCCCATGATGATCACGGGTGTGGGGCGGCCGGCCGCGGCGAAGGCCTGCGCGGCGCCATAGCCATCACCACCCTGGGTGACGACGCCAACGATATCGGCAGGCAGCGAGGGCAGGATGCCGGCAACGGCCTTCTGCGCCACGTCCTGCGCCCAATCGCCATGGACCGAGCCGACGATCTCGAATTGCGGGTTCTCGGCGACGCCGGCATGAATGCCCTTGGAGATTTCGTCATCGACGAAGACGCCGGCGAGGCCGCGGATTTCAAGCAGCTTGCCGCCATTCGGGAGCGCGGTCTTCAGGTAATCGACTTCGGACTTGCCCATGGCGGCGAAATCCACCGCGATGCGCCAGGCGCAAGGCTCGTCGACGATGCCGTCGAACGACACGACGATGATGCCGGCGTCGCATGCTTCCTTGACCGCGCCGTTGATGGCGGTGGGGGACGCGGCGTTGACGACGATGGCGTCATAGCCCTGCAGGATGAGGTTCTGGATCTGCGCGGCCTGTTCGGTGGCCTGGTTTTCGGCGGTAGTGAAGGGGTCGGCGGCGGCGACGACACCGGCCGCGACGGCTTCCTTCGTGACCTTGTCCCAGCTCTGCAGCATGGCCTGGCGCCAGGAATTGCCGGCATAATTGTTGGACAAGGCGATCTTCTTGCCGGCGGTATCGGCAAGGGCCGAGCCGGACATGAGGGCGAGCGCAAGGCTGCCCAGGATCAGTGCGTGCTTCATGATGTTCCTCCCTCAAGGTGCCGTTCCTTCCGCGCGACGCTGGGCGACACCTGACGGCAGCCGGGCCGGGCGGAGGACTCTGTACTGGCCCGGACTTTGGAACATGCCCTGACATGTTTGGCAACTAGAATGTCAGTTGTCGTGCGCCGTTCTCGAAGGTGCCGCCGCGCTTGATTGTGACGTCAGCTGCAGCGAGGTAGGAACAAACACACATTTGCCGGAGCGCAGGCGGGGATGGTCAGGGTCAGTGTTGGCGTTCGGGCGGGCAGCGTGGGCGAAGTGCTTGCGGTGTTCTTCAAGCTGGGGCTTACGAGTTTCGGCGGGCCGGTGGCGCATCTGGGGTATTTCCGAACCGCTTTCGTGTCACAGCGCGGCTGGCTCAGCGACACTGAGTATGCCGATCTCGTGGCGCTCTGCCAGTTCCTGCCTGGGCCGGCGTCGAGCCAGGTGGGCATTGCCATCGGCAAGATGCGCGCGGGGCTGGGGGGAGCAATCGCCGCGTTCGTCGGATTCACCCTGCCCTCGGCGCTGCTGATGCTTGGGTTCGCCTGGGGCGCACTGGCCCTCGATGGGCCGCTGGCCGCGGGCGCCCTGCATGGGCTGAAGCTCGCTGCACTGGCGGTGGTGGCGCAGGCAGTGTGGGCGATGAGCCGCAGCCTCGCGCCGGACTGGCCGCGTCGCGCAGCGCTGGTGGTGGCGGCCGGGCTGGCGCTCGTCGTGCCGAACCCGTTTCTGCCGCTGCTGCTGATCGTCGGGTTTGGAGGCCTCGGCTGGGGGCTGGCGCCCAAGGTCGACTCCGTGTCGATTCGGTTCGGCCGGGGCGCGCTGGTGCCGCTGGGAATTTTCGCTGTCCTGCTCGCAGGGCTGCCGCTGCTGGCGCTCACCGGCAACCCGTGGCTGGAAGTGGCCGAGAAGTTCTACCGCACCGGATCATTGGTGTTCGGCGGCGGGCATGTGGTGCTGCCGCTGCTCGAACAGGAACTGGTAAAGCCGGGGCTGATCGGGCCTGAACTGTTCCTAGCCGGCTATGGCGCAGCGCAGGCCGTGCCGGGGCCGCTGTTTTCGTTCGCCGCTTATGCGGGGGCACTGCTCTCCCCCCCGGTCAACGGCATCGCCGGTGCCGCGCTGGCGCTCGGGGCGATCTACCTGCCGAGCTTCCTGCTGGTGTTCGGCGGGTTGCCGATCTGGGACGCACTGAAGCAGAACAAGCGAGCCCGGGCGGGGCTGAACTACGCCAATGCCGCGGTGGTCGGGCTGCTGACAGCGACCCTGATCACGCCGGTATTCACCACGGCGATCTTCGGGCTGACGGATGGCGTGATCGCCGTCGCGGCGTTCCTGGCGCTGTGGAAGAAAGTGCCGCCGCCACTCGTGGTGCTGGTGGCGGCGGGTGTTGGGGTCGCGAGGGTTGTGGTGGGGGTGTAGGCGGAAGGCCGCTGATTTGAGCGTGTTGCACCCCCCACCCGCCCTTCGGGCTCGACGCCATTCGGCAACAGGCCTCATGGCCTTCTCGGGGAAATCGCGCCACTGGCGCGATTTCTAGTCCCTCGAAGTCCCCCGCAAGCGAGGCCTCTGCGAAACTTGCGATTGTTTGTGGATGTGATTCACTGGCTTTGGATGGAGGGCCGGTGAATGGAACAGGTGAGTTTTCTGGATGCGTTCCTTCCGGCCGGTTTT
>JAIYDI010000030.1 GCA_027487555.1 Hyphomicrobiales bacterium | reverse complement strand
CGGGTTTCTCGCCTTGCCTGACGACCGCCCGACCGGAGCGAGCACGAGGGTCCGATCATGAGCCTCGATCACAGACAATTTCGCCTGGTGGCGCTTGCTGCATTGTTGCTGCCCGCCCTGGCCGCATGTCAGCAGCCGGAGACGGGAGTTGTGAAGCCAGCCCGGCTGGTTGGCGCTTTGACAGTAGCCCCCCGAGAGTATGCCCAAACGGCAACCCTCACCGGCGAAGTTCAGGCGCTTTCCAGGGCCGATCTTGCGTTCAGGCTTACCGGGCAAATCACCGAGATCAATGTCAAGGTCGGCGACCACGTGACCGCAAGCCAGCGCCTTTCCTCGCCATGGCGGGGTACGCCGCTCAAGCCAGACTGCCACACGCCATTACGCTCTTCTACTCCAACCGCGACCGGGAGAGCGCTCCCTTCCTCGAAGATCTGCGGCGACTGGAGAAGACCAATCCCAATTTTCGCGTAGTGGTCACGATGACAGCGACGAACGTCCCGGCGCTGCCTTGGGCCGGCGAGACTGGGGTGATCGATGCCGCGATGCTGCGCCGCCATCTGCGCGATGTGCTCGCCCCGATCTACTATGTGGCCGGCCCGCCAGCGATGGTTGGAGCAATGCAAAAGATGCTCAAAGGGCTGGGGATCAACAACGAGTCCATCCGCAGCGAGGACTTCACCGGATACTGACGTCGCCTCCCGTGCCCGCTACCTTGCCTGTCATCCCACCACCGCCGCGGCGCCGGCACGGCTTCGGCCTGAGAAAACTGGTCAGCGAGTCAGCGAACCAAGGCGCGCGTCTTTCGGCCTTCATCACTCGGACACCTAACCCTGCCTACCGGCGCTCCCGGCCGCCTGCCCCGGCACAGGCGTTCCGCGAAACGCATTCACCGACCTGTCCATCAGCACCTGTGCATCGCTGCCGGAGTCCAGCACCGTGTTGTGGCTGGCCCCTGGCTCGATCTTGACAGCAATCACCTCGAGAGCTGTCAGGTTCTTCGTTGCCAGAATTGCCTCCACCTGCGTGGCGAAACATTCGCTGTTCGGTGCATCGCTCGCATGCGAACTCTCGGTCGTCGCCACGATGTGATTGTTCGCGACATAGTTGCCTTTGCCCGAGACGATCCGGATGATCACCGGCCTTTCGTTGGCAGGCTTCAGGTACTGGGTGTCGATCGACTCCGAGATGTGGTTCGCCATCACCGAGTTGTTGTCGCCGTTAAGATGCAGGAGCCCGAACTGGTCATCGAGCCCATTGTCGTATCGGGTCATCGGCGCCCACGGCTCGCGGTCGCGAAAGAAGTGATTGGAAGCGACCAGGTTCTCCGAGCAATTGCCGGAGAACACCAGCATTCCCGGATAGAACGAGTGGAGCCTGTTCCCGGTTATCGACGACCTGACGACCCCGGAAAGCGCGATGCTGCTTCGCCCCCGGGGGAAGACGTTGTTGCCCGTGACCAGTAGACCACCGAAATTCTCGGCGTAGATGGAGTATCCGTTGTAACCCGCACCGATCAGGTTGTTGGAGATCCTCGAGGCCTGCCCCATGCCCCGTAGTTCGATGCAATTGCCGCATTCGGCGATGAAGTTGTTGTCGATGGTGGCAGCGTCAGAGTGATGGGAGACGACACCGTGTTCGAGGTAGACCAGTCCCATTCCGGTGATGCGAAACGAGTCGTTGGCGCTGGCGATGTGGATGCCGGTTTTGCCGTTCCTGTAGGAGTTCTCCGCGTCGCCGTTTGACGCGTCCGAGAAATGCAGGCCATCGATGCAGAAGTCGGCAAACTCAACTGAGCTAATCCGGGGATTGCCGGCGCGCCGCACCAGAAATGCCGCCCCGTCGGCTTCTCCGCCGCTCGCTCGCGCTGGAATGTCAACGAGGATGCGGCTGCCCCCGGGCCAGATTTCGTGCCAATGCCGCAGCTCATCGGCGGGCGTGTTGAACCGGATGCTGGACGATGTGAAGCCGTGGCCGGATCCGGCAATCCTCAGGAAACTGATGTCGATAACGACCTGCGTCTTCAGCCGGTAGTCGCCCGGCGGAATGTAAATCACGGCGCCCGGCTTGCCTCCGTCATTCAGGTCGGCAACCGCCTGCCGGAGCTTGATGTCCGCAATGATGCCGTTGATGACCGCTCCGATATCCTCGTACGGATTTCCGGCTGACCACTCTGTGACGTCGTAGGCATTGGAGCTGGGCATTCCGGACTCTTTTGTTCTGGCTGTAGCAAGCATTGAGGGGGCGATCGCAGCGGACCTTCGATGATGTCGGGGGTCGATTTCTGACACTGGCCTAGCCTTTCACCGCGCCGAAGGTCAGCCCGCCGACGATCTGCCTTTGCAGGACAAGCGTGACGAGGATGACGGGGAGCGAATAGAGAACCGCCGCCGCGGTCATCGGCCCCCATGCGAGGCCATAGACCGAGTTGAACTCGGCAATGAAGATCGGCGCCGTCTTGCTGTTCTGGGACGTGAGCAGCAGCGCGAACAGGAACTCGTTCCAGCTGGCGATGAAGCTGAACAGCGCCGTGACGGCCAGACCGCCGGGCGCCAACGGCAGCATGATGCGCCAGAAGGCGCCGAAGCGGCTGCACCCATCGATGCGCGCCGCTTCCTCGAGTTCTTTGGGCATCCCTTCGAAGAAGGCCGCCATCAACAGCAACGCCAGCGGCACGGCCGTGGAGGTGTGCGCGAGGACCAGCCCGATCGTGGTGTCCAGCAAGCCCAGCGACTTCAGTATCTGGAACAGCGGCACACCCAGCGACACCGCCGGCACCATGCGGGTGATGAGCGCGAACAGCAGGAAGAGGATAGTGATCCGACGGCGATAGAGCGCCGAGACGTAAGCCGCCGGAACCGCGATCACCAATGACAGCAGCGTCGTCAGGATGGCGACTATAGCCGAGTTCATGAAAGCCTGAGGCAGGCCAGCCGTGCCAATGACGGTGCCGAAATTCTCGAACGAAACTCGGTTGGGGAAGAAGGAGGGCGGAATCTGCTGCACGTCGACCGCCGGCTTCAGCGCGGTCGAAACCAGGTAGACGTAAGGGAGAGCGTAGGACAGCACCAGCAGCAGGGCGACCGCATTGATCACCACCTTGCCGGCATCCTGTGGGGCGCGATCAGCCACGGTCGGTCCTCCAGATCTTCCAGTAGGCGAGGCCCGCAAGGGCAATCATGAAAGCGAGGAACAGCGTCGCCGAGGCTGAAGCCTGGCCAAGGTCGCCGTAGCGGACCATGCGCTGATAGATGTTCATCGACAGCACTTCGCTGGCTTGCCGGGGACCGCCCTGGGTCTGAATCCAGATCAGATCGAAGGTCTTGAGCGCGTCGATGCCGCGCACGATCACCACGACCGCAAGCACCGGGCGCATCATCGGCAGGGTGACGTACCAGAACCGCTTGATGGCGCTGGCGCCATCGATGCGCGCCGCCTCGAACAGGTCCTTCGGGATGTTCATCAGGCCGGCATAGCTGACCAGGGCGACGAACGAGGTCGTCAGCCAGATGTCGGCGACAGCAACCGAGTAGATCACGATGTCGGTGTCGGACAGCCACTTGATTGCGCCCGGGTCCGAAATGACGCCCAGCGCGGCCAGCCCGTAGTTGAGGATGCCGATATTGCCGACGAGCAGAAATCGCCACAGCAGGCCGGCAACGATCGGGGAGATCATCAGCGGCAGGGCGAAGATGGTGCGGTGCCAGTGCGAATGCTTGGCGATCGCCGAAAACAGCAGCGCCGCGCCGAAGCCGAACACCAGTTCGAAGAACAGGGCGAATGCCGAGTACTTGAGCGTCCGGATGGCGGATTCGAGTATCCGCTTTGAGGTGAGCACCTCGGCATAGTTCGCCAGCCCGACCCAGACCCGGCTCGCCGGATCAATCAGTTTGACGTCGAAGAACGAGTTGTAGACGAGCAGTGCGACCGGGTAGGCGACCATGAACCCCAGGAACAGCACGGCAGGCAGCAGCATGAGCAGCACGAACCTGCGTTCGGTCATGGCTTCCTCTCCAGTTATGCACGTGGACGCCGAGGCGGCGTACCGCCGCCCCGGACTGAATGCGCGAGGGCTTACTGACCCAGGATGTCCCGAGCGGTGGCGGCTGCATCTTGCAGCAGCGTGGCCACGTTGTCTTCGCACTCGAGGGCCCCCTGGAAGGCGGGCATGACGGCCTCGTCGACGATTTCCTGGTAGTGCTCGTTGAGCGGCCGCCCTTTGGTGGCCGGCGCTGACAGCGTGTCCATCAGCGGGCCGAAATGCTCGTAGCCGGGCTTGCCCATATAGCTCGCATAGGCCGAGTTGGTGGCGGCCAGCCCGAGCGGAGCCTCGATGCCGAGCGCGTTGTGCGCAACCGCATAGGCAATGAACTGCCGCGCCGCGTCCTTGTGCTGCGAGGTCGATGGGACGACGTTGTACCAGGGGCCCGGGATACCGGCGACGCCGGCAGTTCCGCCGATCATCGGCGCCACCCCGACCTTGCCGGCGACTTTGCTGTCCTCCGGCGTCATCTTGTAGGCGTGGGCCCAGAACTTCATCATTGCCGTCTGGCCCTGGTAGAACAGGTTCTGAGCTTCGCCCCAGTTGATCTCGAGCGCATTGTCCGGCACGGATTTGTCTTCGCACAGCGGCGCCCGGTAAAACTCGAGCGCGTCGATGTGGGCCTGATTGTCCAGGATCACCTTGCCAGCGGCATCGAGGATCACTCCGGGCGAGCCGGCCTGCAGCACCTCGGCCATCCATTCTTCCGAGGTAGCGCCGATGACGTTGGTGCCATACATGCCGTCCTTGGTGAAGAACTTGGCCATGTCGCGCCACTGCTGCCAAGTGGCCGGCGGGGCGAGGTCGTAGCCATGCTGCTCCTTGAAGGCGACCTGGTTGGCCGGGTCTTCCCACAGATCCTTGCGGTAGAAGACGATCTCGGCATTCGCCCAGGCAGGCATGCCTATCATCTTGCCGCCGACATTGGCGTCAGCGACCAGGGCCGGGGGAATGTCGGCCTTTACCGCGTCGGTGAAGAGGTCGCTGAGGTCCTCGACATGCGACGCGAAGGCGGCGTTCCAGACCACGTCGATGGTCACCACGTCATAGGCCGACGTTCCCGAAGCGATCTCGGCCGTGAGCTTGTCGTAGACGCCCTGGTAGGGCACCTCGACGAAGTTGACCTCGATGCCGGTTTCCTTGGTGAAGGCATCGGCGGCTGCTTGCTGCAGCGAATGGCCGCCACCTTCAACGAGTACGGTGATGGCTTCGGCATGGGCGGCGGAAGTTGCCAGGCAAAGCGCGGCAACCGTGCACAATAGTGTCTTGTTCATGTCCCCTCCTGTCTTTCGGCTCGCGGTGAACGACCGGAGCGGCAGGACTATAGGCACCAATGTCGACGTCGTCAATTGAAATGACATCGTCGACAAATCGGATGTCGACGTTGTCGGTTGCGGCTCAGGTGCTAGGCAGGTAAAGCTGTCGGCGCTTGTGGAGTAGGACGGATGGTCAGCATCAAGGATGTCGCTCGAGTGGCCGGCGTCTCGGACAAGACGGTGTCCAGGGTGGTCAATGGTGAACCTAACGTTACCCCCGACACGATGGAAAAGGTGCAGTTGGCGATTGCCGATTTGGGTTACATCCCAAACCTGGCGGCACGAAGCATTCGCTCGAACCGCACCAACATCATCGGCATCATCACGGATTTCATTTCGACGACCCCCTACTCCGGCGATATCGTCAGGGGCGTGCAGGATTGGGCAGGTGCAAACGGCCGCACTGTGCTGCTGGCGAACACCGATGGCGACCAAAAGCGGGAAGCCGACGTGTGGCGAACCTTCAAGGCCCACCGCATTGATGGCGTGCTTTACGTCGCGATGTATCACCGTGTCGTGGTACCTGCAGTGGGCGAGGTCTCAATACCGACTGTGCTGGTCAACTCGCATCCCGAAGATGGGTATGCCTATCCATCGATTGAGCCCGATGACTTCGGCGGTTCCTATGATCTTACCCAGCACCTGATCTCGCTTGGGCATCGCCGCATCGGCTACATCCGGCTCAACCCCCTCTTGCTAGGGGCCAATCAGCGGCTGGATGCCTTCCTTGCTGCCGCGCAGGCAGGTGGCATCTCGGAAAGTGACCTTGTCATCCGCCTGGGGATGGAGGGGCCGATCGGTCGAGAGACGAACTACGTTCATCGTGAGGCCCTGGACATTCTGTCCATGCCCAATCGTCCGACAGCGCTCATCTGCGGCAATGATGAAATGGCACTGCAGGCTTACCTTGCCGCTCTTCACCTCGGCCTTCGCATACCGGATGACGTAACCATCGTGGGGTTTGACGACTTCAGAACGGTATCGCTCGGCCTCAAACCTGAGCTGACGACCGTGGCTCTGCCCTACTACGATCTAGGGTGGCAGGGCGCCGATATGTTGGATCAGTTGGTGCAGGGCAAGGGCAGCGAAACCGAGCGGCGGATCCTCAAGTGTATGGTGGTCGCTCGGCGATCCAGTGCCATGGCTCGCGCGCAGGGACAAACGGTTGATGCCGTAGGAACTCACAATTGACGACGGGGTCTATGGTGCAAACTGGTTGACATTTTCCTCGGTACCACGGCTCCCGCACCGATCTAGTCCAACGACCCGGCCATCGGGCCTATCTGCTGGTTACCCCACGCGACAGGGCAATGAAGACCATTGCGGCACCGATCAATGCAAATGCCGCCTGCAGACTGGTCGCCTGGGCGATGAAACCGATGAGCGCGGGGCCTGCAAGAATTCCGACGTAGCCAAGGGTCGTCACCGCCGCTACCGCCAGACTAGGCTGCATGGACTTGGTTCGACCAGCGATCGAAAACAGAACAGGCACTATGTTGGAGGCACCAGCCTCCACATGGATGATGCGGGTGACACCGGATACTTCCTCAAGCTCAACCTGGCTGAGCAGAAGCTCCAGTTCGGCAAGGTGGGCGGGTACCGCAATTGGTACGTCGACCATATGCCAGAACTCGATCGGCCGCTGAGCTTTGAAAGCGGGCAAAAAATGAAGGTCCATGTAGTGGCCGACAAGAGTGCCCTGGTGGCCTACGTCAACGAGACGGTCGCCCTTAGCGCCAGGATGTACTCCAACCCTGTTGGCAGATGCGGCGCGTTTGCCGATGGCGCTGTTGCACGGTTCGAGAACCTTGGTTGGGCAACGATCAAGCCCTGAGCATGACCTCGGATGGGAGCTCCGGAGCTCCCATCCCTCTCCAGCAGGCGAGACGCATGAACAGCAGCCTAACAGTCAAAAACCTGAGGACGTACTTCTTCGTCGATGAAGGTATCGTCAAGGCCGTCGACGGCGTCGATCTGACTGTCGGCGAAGCGGAAACGGTTGGGGTGATTGGTGAGTCCGGCTGTGGCAAGAGTGTCATGGCCCGGTCACTGCTGCGCCTTGTGGTTCCACCAGGAGAGATTGTGGACGGCAGTGCCGTGCTCCGCCGAAAGGACGGCTCGCAGGTCGACATTTTCTCTGCCCCGCCGTCCGCCGAGATGCTGCGAGAAATCCGCGGCAACGAGATGTCGATGGTGTTCCAGGAGCCGATGACGGCATTTTCACCGGTCCATACTGTTGGCTTCCAGATCAGCGAGATGGTCGCGGCGCACAGCAGGATGTCGCGCAAAGAGAACCGCGAGTACGTGATCGATTTGCTGCGTCGGGTGGGAATTTCGAACCCCGCTCAACGCTACGATGAATATACCTATCAGCTGTCAGGCGGCATGCGCCAACGCGCCATGATCGCGATGGCCATCAGCTGCAGCCCCAAGATCATCATCGCGGACGAGCCGACCACAGCGCTCGATGTGACAATCCAGGCGCAGATTCTCGACCTTATGAAAGAGCTCCAGCGGCAGAACAATATGGCGCTGGTCTACATCACCCATGATCTTGGTCTCGTCGCCGAGAACGTCGATCGGGTTTACGTGATGTACCTGGGCCGGGTGGTGGAAGTCGGCGCTACACGCGATATCTTCGTCAATCCGCTGCATCCCTACACTCAGAAGCTGCTGCAGGCCGTACCGCGTCTCGCCGAACGGCAGGAGCGGCTGGCTGCGATCGAGGGAACGGTACCAAGCGCGCTCAATCCGCCGGCGCAGTGCCCGTTCTTCTCGCGTTGCGACAAAGCCATGCCAGGCACCTGCGATCGAGCTATTCCTGCTCTTACGACGCAGGCCGGCCGCGAGGTTCGCTGTTTCCTCTACAGCCAGGAGCAGGAGGCCACCAATGACTGGCAGTTCTGACGGAACGGGTCGCGAGCCAATCCTCAAGGTGCGGCACCTCAAGAGGTACTTCGGGTCATCGAAGGGGCTAGGGGGGCGAAGCAGCGCCAGCGCTCTGAGGGCCGTTGACGATGTAAGCTTCGACGTGATGGCCGGGGAAACGCTCGCCGTGGTCGGCGAGTCTGGATCGGGCAAAACGACATTGGGGCGGGTCATCGTGCGCGCCGACCGTGCCACCGATGGGGAGGTTTGGCTCAAGCTCGCGGACGGAACAAGTCTGGATTTGACCAAGCTCGAAGGCCGACGGCTTCGGGCCGTTCGCCCCAACATGCACATGGTCTTTCAGGATCCCTACTCAGCGCTCGAGCCGCGTATGACGGTGCAGGACATCGTTATGGAGCCGATTATCTACAACAGGCTCGCAAGGGGAGCCGACGCCCTTGAGCGGGCTAGGGCGGCCCTGGAGATGGTGGGTCTTCAGGACCGCCACATGCAGCTTTATCCGCACGCCTTCAGCGGAGGACAACGCCAGCGGATCGGTATCGCACGGTCCTTGGTGTGTAATCCACGCCTTATCGTTTGTGATGAGGCGGTCTCTGCTCTCGACGTGTCAATCCAAGCGCAGGTGCTCAATCTTCTGCAGGATATGCAGGGCAACCTTGGGCTGTCGTACGTTTTCATTGCCCATAATCTGGCGGTGGTCAGGCACATCGCCCATCGCGTTGCCGTCATGTATGTGGGCAAGCTTGTGGAGCTGTCCTCGACCGAGCAGCTGTTTAGCCGACCACGGCACCCGTATACCGAAGCGCTACTGTCGGCCATCCCCGAGCCCGATCCTGACAGGAAAAGCGCTCGAAAAGTGCTCCGCGGAGAGACTGCCAACCCGGCGAATCCGCCCAGTGGGTGCCATTTTCACCCGCGCTGCCCCTACGCCACAGACCGCTGCGCAGCTGAGGTCCCTGCCCTTCGCGAAGTGAGGCCAGGCCAGCTCGCGGCCTGCCACTACGCCGAGGATTTGAACCTGCAGGGCGTCTAGTGCAAAACGTTTTGCAAAAGGCTTTGCAAAACGTTTTGCGACTGCTACTCGTTGTGAATGGTCAAGATCCAAGAAGTTGCCAAGCTGGCAGGCGTTTCGCTCACCACGGTTTCCCACGTGATCAATCACCGGGACCGGGTTTCCTTGGTGCTGCGCGAACGGGTTGAACGCGCAATTGACGAGCTTGGTTACGTTCCGAACCGGCGGGCGCAGAGCCTGCGGACCGGCAAGACCAATATGATCGCGCTGATGATTCCCGACATCTGCAGCCCCTACTACACGGAGCTTGTGCGCTCGGTGCAGACGGCGCTGTCCGACACGGACGTCGACACCATCATCTACAATACGGACGTGCCCGGGGGACACTCGGAAGACCACGGGCTCGAGTACCTTCGGCAGGTCCAACGCAAGGGCCTTGACGGGCTGATCGTCGCTGACGCCGCCCTGCATCGCATCCAACACGAGCTGTTGGACATCAAGGTGCCGACAGTGTTCGTGGGCAATCTCCCGAACCACGCTGTCGACAGTATCGAACAGGATGGCTTCGCCAGCGCCCACCAAATGGCAACCTATCTCATCGCCAAGGGGCACCGCCGTATCGCCCACGTGACCGGCCCGTCCTTTTTCAACATGTCGATGCTGCGCCAGGCAGGTTTCGAGCGGGCCCTCGTTGATCATGGCATCGGCATCGATGACAGCTTGCGCTACGAGGGTTCGTTCCTGGGGCCGTCAGGCCACGAAGCCGTCCGCTGGCTTCTAAAGACCCACGCCGACAATCTGCCCTCGGCCATCTTCTTTGCCAGCTCGCGAATGGCGCAGGGCGGCCTTGCGGAGTTCGCCGACCAGGGTGTCGTGGTGCCGCGTGACATCGCGCTGGCCTCCTACGACATTTACGAGGAGATGCGCGACATCCGTCCGCGGCTCACTACCATCGGGGTCGAGCCGGCCGAACTTGGCCGTCGCGCGCTTGCGCTGCTGCAGGAGCGCATGGGCGGCAGCTACAGCGGCCCGCCACGCCGCATTGTGCTGCCCGCTCGGCTTGAGATTCATGAAACCGCTTAAGGGGGAGCCGCCGCCGAGCAGCAACAGTGCCTGACTAACAAACCAACAATTCCTAGGGAGGAACCCGTGAGACTTACAACCCGGCGCTTCGGCGCTCTGGGCATGATGCTTGCTATCGCCTTGGCCAGCACTGCCACAACCAGCTTCGCTCAGTCAGTGGCTCGCGAAGATCAGCTCATCTTCGAGAACATCAGCGAGCGGGTGACGACGCCCGAGAACTACAATCCGTTCCTGCCGAGCACCCTGCTGCATGCGGGTCTGCAGCAGGTCGGCCTCGAGTCGCTATTCTACTACAACTACGAAACCGGGGAAATGGTGCCCTGGCAGGCCGAGAGCTACGAGTTCAATCCGACCTTCGACGAGATCACGATAAAGCTGCGCCAGGGCGTGGCCTGGAGCGACGGGGTGCCGTTCACCTCCGAGGACGTTGTCTATACGCTCACCACGTTGAAGGATAACGCCCCCTCGCTCGGCGGCTGGTCGGTCAACGCCAAGACCTGGATCGCCAGCGTCGAAGCCGTGGATCCCCAGACCGTCAAGATCAAGCTCACGTCGGCCAATCCGCGGTTCATGCTCGATACCTTCGGCGTGCGCATCTATGGCACGACGATGATCGTCCCCAAGCACATCTGGGAGACGCAGGACCCGCTGACCTTCTCGAACTATGACGTTGCCAAGGGATGGCCCGTCTCTACCTCACCGTACGGGCTCGCAAGTTCAACCACGACCGAGACGGTGTGGAAACGCCGGGATGACTGGTGGGGTGCCAAGTCTGGGTTCCACGCCCTACCCGAACCGCTCGAAGTGCTGTTCCGCACCGCGGGCAGCGAGGAACGTCGTGCCGCCATGGCGACCAACAATGAGCTCGACAGCCTGTGGGTGCTCGGCCGCGACAACTTCGAGAACGTCGTTCGCACCAATCCTGCCGTCACTTCGTGGTTCAAGGAAGCACCGTACGCCTATCTCGATCCATGTCCGCGCTACATGTCGTTCAATACGACCGCAGCGCCCTTCGACAATCCGCAGGTGCGCTGGGCTATCAGCGAGGCGATCAACCGCGATGCAATCGTCGACATCGCGTGGGAAAACCTGACCGTTCCCGCCAAGTGGATGACGCCCGACTACCCGCCGTTCAAGCCCTATATGGATGGTGCCGCCGATCTGTTCGAGCAGTACCCGACACTCGAGTACAACGTCGAAAAGTCGGCCCAGATCATGCAAGAGGCAGGCTTCACCAAGAATGGTGAGTTCTGGGCGGACAGCTCAGGCAAGCCGGTGACCATCGACGTTGTTATTCGTCAGGGCGAGGCCGATCAGGTGCGGATGGCCCCGGTCGTGACGCAGTTGCTGCGCCGCGCCGGCTTCGATGCCAACTTCCAGCTGAACGACATCGCTGCCTTCAATGATGCGCTGTCGAATGGTCGCGCCGACGCCTGGCTCGACGTGTCTTGCGGCGGCATTTCCGATCCGTACGCCACGCTCGATCTCTACCATAGCCGCCATGCCACCCCGATCGGGACGCTGGCGACAGGTGCTCGGACGCGCTGGAAGAACGCTGACTACGACGCGATCGTCGAGAAGATGGCCGTGACGGCCGCCGACGATCCGGCGATGCAGACCCTGTTCCACGATGCACTCGCCATCTGGCTCAAGGACCTTCCGGCGGTTCCGCTGGTGCAGGCTGCGCTGCTGACGAGCTTCAACACGCATTACTGGGGCAACTTTCCCACCGCGGAGAACAACTATGTTCATCCCGGCTTCTGGTGGGCGACGGACCTCCTGATCGTGGCTGAGGTCAAGAAGGCCTCACAGCAATAAGGCTCGAGTGCGCCGCTCCTCGAGAGCGGCGCACATCCCCCGACCGGAGACCGAGATGACCTGGAGCTATCTGCTGAAGCGGCTGGCCATGTTCGTGGCCGTGGTGCTGCTAGCGATCACCGTCAATTTCATCGTGCCACGGCTGGCGCCAGGCGACCCCACCGCTGCCGTCCTTGAGCAACTGCTGTCGCGCGGCCAGCAAGTCGAGGGCTCGCAGGACATCGTCGCCGCCTATCGCGCCCGCTTCGGTCTCGATGAACCAATCCTCCTGCAGTATGGCCGGTATCTGCTCAATACCGCGCGCTTCGATCTGGGCAGTTCCATCTCGTACTTTCCGCAGAAGGTCGAAAGCGCCATCGTCAGCGCCCTGCCCTGGACAATTGGCCTCCTCGCAGTGGCCACTGTGATTTCCTTCGGCCTTGGCAGTCTGCTCGGCGCTCTGATTGCCTGGCCCGGCTCGCCTCGCTTCCTCAAATCCCTCTCGCCCGCGCTGATGGTGCTCTCGGCGATCCCCTACTACCTGTTGGCGCTGATCATTCTTTATCTTCTAGCGATCTGGACGGGCTGGTTCCCCTTAGGTGGCGCCTATAGCCAGATTCCTCAGCGCTTCGATCCCTCCACGCTTTGGGACCTAGCCTACCACGCCTTCCTGCCCGCCCTGTCGATCGTTCTTGCAGGTGTCGGATTCTGGGCGCTGGGCATGCGCGGCGCCATGATCAACGTACTGGGCGAGGACTATCTGACCTTGGCCGAAGCCAAGGGCCTACCGAAGGGCAGGATCTTCTTCGCCTATGCAGTGCGCAACGCGATGTTGCCACAGGTGACCTCCCTGGCCATTGCATTGGGGACCGCCGCATCCGGTTCCGTTCTCGTTGAAGTGGCCTTCAACTACCCCGGCATCGGCTACCTGCTCTACAACGCGCTACGCAGCTCGGACTACTTCCTCATCCAGGGGGTTGCCTTCTTTCTGGTGCTGACCGTGGCGCTGTCGGTCCTGATCCTGGACCTCATCTACCCCCTCCTCGATCCTCGCATCCAGCGCCGGTAGGTCGTGCAATTGAACTCGCTCGCCAGACATCTCGCCACGTCCACCCGCTTCGTCATTGCCAACCCAAAGATGCTGGCGGGCCTCATCCTGCTGCTGCTTTTGGTGCTCATTGGCCTTCTGGGGCCGCTGTTTATCGATGTGCGGCTGGCCGAGCCGATCTCGGTTCGAACCAACCAGGCGCCATCCGCCGAGCACCTCTTGGGCACCGACAGTGGGGGCCGGGAGCTCCTGGCAGTTTTCGTGGCAGCGACACCGCAAACCCTGCGCATGGGGGTGCTTGCCGGCCTCATTGGCGTTCTGATTGGCGTGACGCTAGGACTGGTCGCCGGCTATTTCGGCGGTTGGGCCGATCGAGTGATCAGCGCCATTACCGACACGATGCTCACCATCCCGCCGCTCGCCATCCTGCTGGTCGTGGCTGCCTCCGTCCGGGCGGTCAACATCGAGATGATGGCGATCATCATCGCCTCCTTGTCTTGGATGTTTGCCGCACGGGTGATCCGTTCGCAGGTCCTGACGCTGCGCGAGCAAAGCTACGTTCAGATGGCGAGGCTCTCCGGTTTCAGCAATTTCAGGGTCATCTTCCGGGAAATCCTCCCCAACATGTTGCCGATCGCCTTTGCCTCGTTTGTTGGGGCCGTCTCCGGCGCGATCCTCGCTGGACTCGGTCTCGAGGTGCTGGGCCTTGGTCCTCAGAATACCCCGACGCTCGGTATGACCATCTACTGGGCCCTGCTGTACTCCGCCTTCAGCCGGGGGATGTGGTGGTGGTGGGGCCCACCGATCATCATCCTCGTCATGCTTTTCGTCGCTCTGTTCCTCATTTCGGCCGCGCTGGACGAAGTTGCCAATCCCCGTCTGAGGACCAGCAAATGAGCGGCCCACTTCTCGAAATCCGCGATCTAAGCGTTTCCTACCGGCTGGGCCAACTGCAGGCGCGAGCGGTTGATGGCCTCAGCCTCACCCTCGAGCGCGGCGAACGGCTGGGCATCGTCGGAGAGTCCGGTTCGGGCAAGTCGACACTCGCTCTCGCACTGATGCGGCTTCATAAACCGCCCGCGATGATCGAGAGCGGCGAAGTCAAACTTGGCGGCACCGATATCCTTCGGCTGTCCAAGGAGGAACTGCGACGCTTCCGCTGGAGCGAGATCTCCCTCATCCCGCAGGGCGCGATGAACTCGCTCAACCCGGTGCTCAGAGTCCGGCAGCAGATGGCCGACACCATCCGAGCCCACCGTCGCGATCTTGGCGGCAAGCAGATTCGTCGGCGTATCGACGAGCTGCTGCAACGCGTCGGCCTCGATGCCAAGGTCGCTGAGCTCTACCCGCACGAACTCAGCGGCGGCATGAAACAGCGCGTGTGCATCGCGCTGGCCATCGTGCTTGAACCGAAGCTCATAATCGCCGACGAGCCAACCAGCGCTCTTGACGTCGTGGTCCAGCGTACGGTGATCGAAACCCTCAAGGACGTTCAGGCTCAGATCGGCGCCGCGCTGATCATGATCGGCCACGACATGGGCCTGATGGCGCAGTCAGTCGACCATCTGGCCGTCATGTATGCCGGCCGGCTCGTCGATGTCGCCCCAATCAAAGCGTTCTTCACTCGGCCGCTCCATCCCTACAGCCAGATGCTGATCTCATCCCTGCCCTCTCCCGATGAGACCAAACCCCTCGCCGGCATTCCGGGCATGCAGCCATCATTAACCGACCTGCCGTCGGGCTGCGCGTTCAACCCCCGCTGCCCTGTCGCGCAACCGGTCTGTCGAGAGCTGGTGCCGGCGCTGCTGGAGCTTGAACCACGCCGCCGTGCAGCCTGCCACGTAGCTGCGGAGGCCTACCATGTCGTCTGAACTGCTCCTCGATCTCAAGGATGTGTCGGTGGCGTTCGGAGGCGGCATCGGCAGCAAGGCGCCGTTTGTCGCGCTCGAGAACCTCAACCTCTCGATCGCGTCGAACCGCCCCGAAATTGTAGCGGTCGCCGGCGAAAGCGGCAGCGGAAAGACGACCCTTGGCCGCGTCGTTCTCGGCCTACTTCAGCCCACGGCCGGGAGTGTTGCCTTCGAGGGCGCTGACGTCTGGCACTCGGGCGCTGCACGGACGAAGTCCTTCCGGCGCGCCGTACAAGCGGTCTTTCAGGACCCGTTCTCGGTTTTCAATCCATTCTACCCGGTCGACCACCTATTGCGGGGGCCTCTCGAGGCCTTCGGCATTGCGCGTGACCGAGCGACGCAGCTCGAACTGATGACCAGCGCCCTGCGCCAGGTTGGCCTTAAGCCCGATCAGGTGTTCGGGCGCTATCCTCATCAACTGAGCGGTGGGCAACGACAAAGGATCGTGGTCGCACGAGCGCTGATGCTGCGTCCCAAGCTGATCGTGGCGGACGAGCCGGTCTCCATGATCGACGCGTCTTTGCGGGCCAACGTATTGACCAACCTGGCCGCCCTCAGAGATGAGCACGGCATTTCGATCATCTACATCACCCACGACCTGGCCACCGCGAGACAGGTCAGTGATCGGCTGTTTGTTCTATACCGCGGTCGGGCAGTCGAAGTCGGTGCCGCCAGCGATGTGATCGGGAGCCCGAAGCATCCCTACACCCAGTTGCTGATGAGCTCGATCCCACGCCCCGATCCCGAGAACCCGTGGCCCGCTTTGTCCGGGGTCAAAGGGGAGATCGGCACCAGCGACCGCCGGGCCTGCGTATTCGTGGACCGATGCCCTCATCGGATGCCGATCTGTGCGACGCAGCCGCGCCTCATGGAGACCGACCCGGGCCGACACGTCGCTTGCCACCTTTACGCCCCACCGGGTGACACAGGTCACGAGTCGGCTCCCCTCAAAATGCAAGTTCACGAAGGATAAGGAATTATCGATGTCTAGCTTCAATGGCCTTGGTATGCACATGGGCAACCTCTCCCGGCTGTCCAAGGCACAAACGCGCTCCATCAGCGCGGAAAACTTCAAGGGAGAAAAGGGCAAAGGTGCGATGGCGACCGAGGGCGTCACCGCCTCAGCGGCAGGGGATCTCGGCCCCGGCTGGAAGATCTCGCCTTGCGTCCGGATCGAGCCGCATGAGACCTTCGAGGTCGCCAACATCGATGGTCCGGGCGCAATCCAGCACATCTGGATGACCCCCACGGGCAATTGGCGACTGTCCATCATACGCATCTACTGGGACGGTTCCGACATCCCCTCGGTCGAGTGCCCGGTCGGCGATTTCTTTGCCTCCGGCTGGGGCGAATTCGCTCAGGTCACTTCCCTAGCCGTGTGCGTGAATCCCGGCAGCGCATTCAACTGCTACTGGGAAATGCCGTTCCGTAAGCACTGCCGCATTACGCTGACCAATATCGGCGAAGAACAGATGACGCTGTTCTATCAGGTGAACTACACGCTGACGGATGTTCCCGACGACGTCGCCTACTTTCATGCGCACTTTCGCCGCACCAATCCGATCCCCTACAAGCAGGACTACGAGGTCATCGACGGTATCGAGGGTACGGGACACTTCGTCGGGATGTATCTCGCGTGGGGAACCAACAACAACGGTTGGTGGGGAGAGGGCGAGGTGAAGTTCTTTATGGACGGGGACGAGCACCCGACCGTCTGTACCACCGGCCTCGAGGACTATTTCTGCGGCTCGTACAACTTCGACCCGACGCCGAAGCACGACAACGCCTACGTCACATACACAACGCCCTATGCCGGCTTTCATCAGGTGATCAGGCCATCCTCCGACTACAAGACGCAGTTCCGCATGGGCATGTACCGCTGGCACGTCATGGATCCGATCCGGTTCGAGAAGGATCTCAAGGTCACCATCCAGGCACTGGGCTGGGGCTACAACGGCCGCTGGCTCCACATGCAGGATGACGTGGCATCGGTCGCTTACTGGTACCAGACCCTCCCCGCACCCAAGCTCAGACCGCTCCCCGAGCGTGAACGGCTAGTCGTCATCTGAGCGTCCGACGACGCGGGCCCTCCCAAACCGCGTCCGCGTGCCGTCGAGGTACCTCCCTCGGCGGCACGCAACTTTCACAAGCTCCATCGCCGCCACAAACGGCACGCTCCAGCCAATGGCGCGTCGGACGCATCTCTAGCTCACGAGGTCCAATCCAACCCCTGGCTAACAGTTAGCTGGGCACAACTCGCTGACCACTGACCATGGAACGCTCGGCAGCCGCCAATACCGCGGTTACGTGGGCGGCAAAACGGGCGTCGGGATGCGATCCGCCGTGACCCGAGGCTGCCGCCGCGAGCGTCGCCAGCGCATTGCGGTACGCATCTCTCGACTCTGTGGCCCAGTCGGGGCTCGGTGGCAGTACGCGCTTGCCAGCCGAACCAAAGACCGCCGTTTCACCAGCCACAGGCGCAATCAGATCCATGGCGATATGGATGCTGGCAACTGCACCGCTCTGGTGGGTGAGAGTAAGCGCGCTGAAATCTCCCGGCCCTGAACTCGCGGCGACCAGCTTGACCTGTCCCAGCACCCGCACAAGCAGCGCTACGGCGTGCGGCCCAATATCCCAAAGGGCGCCAGCCTGCTTGCGCCAATCGGTGCGATAATAGGGATTCTTCGGATCGACCAACACGCTCGAGAAGCCGTCTACCCGACCCCCAATCCACCCGCCGACCTGGACCGCATCATCGATCCAGGCCTGGACACGCGGGATAAATAACTGGGTGAAGAAAACGATTGAGGTCAGTCCGCGCTTATCGCACTCGGTTGCTATCCGCGTTGCATCATCCAGGCTAATCGCGATCGGCTTTTCGAGCAGCAGATGCTTGCCGGCAGCGGCAGCCGCCAACGCGAACCCTGGTTGTATCGCTGGCGGCAACGCCATGCCGACTATGTCGACACTGCCCAAGAACTCACCAAGCTCAGTGTAAGCAGCAACGCCGTGAGTTTCAGCGAGCCTCGCGACCGCTACTCGATCCCTACCAAGTACCGAGGTAAAGTGCACTGCATCGCTGCCCGCGGCAGCCACCGAGTGGATATCGCGGGCCCAGATGCCGGTGCCGATCAGACCAAATCGAAGTTTGCCGTCTTTCATTATCATCCCGCCAGAGCCCTGATCGCCGATGCGACAGCGCCTGCATGCGTGTTGATAGTGCAGCCGGCAGCTGATCGCTTGAAGGCTACTCCCATGCCGATCGCAAGCTCCAAGCCTCAATGTCCAGATTGGCAGTCTCAGTACCTTTCGTGATCTCGATGTTGGCGAGATCAGCCATGCGATAGGAGCGCCGCGTCCCGCACATGGCGCCATCATTGGCGAAGATCTCAAGCACCCCCCGATCGAAGAACACTGTGACCTGCGTGAGCGAAAAGACACCCGAGCGATAGACAATCTTGCCGTCATCCTCTGGCATCTCAATGATCAAGCGTCCGGCAACCTCGGCTAGCTTGAATGCGGCTCCGTTTGCGGCGGTCCCTACGACCTGTACCCCTCCGAGGTCACCGCGGAGTGTCAGCTCGACGGCATTGGTCAGTGACGGGATGATGCGGCTTTCGCTTGGGCGATCCAGCCGCTTCTGGCGCAGCCGACGGTAGCCTAGTTCCGGCTGCATCCTAAGGCGTCCGTCAACCACCGAGAGAAGCCGTGGGAGCGATAGCTCTCCGCTGTAGACCGAACCTTCAGGCTTGCGAAACTCCCAGTTGAACAACCACGCCAAGGCCAGCTGCCGATGGCCGTCCCAGAAACTTTGCATCGCGTAAAAGTCAGTGCCGAAGTCGAGTTCCTGGAGCTCGTCCGAATGCGGGACGAAGACCCCTCCACGAAAATCTCCCACCGCGGCATAGAGCAGATTATGCCGCCCAGTTTCGGCTTCATTGAACCCGACGAAACCGACAATCAGTACCCAATGGCCGTCGACGAAGAAAAAGTCGGGACATTCGGCGCAGCGCGCCCCACCTTCCCTGAACCGTCTTGGGGCTCGATAGAGCACCGACGCAAAGGTCCATTCGTTCCCGTCGTCGGAGTTGTAGAGCAGGATCGCCGCGTCGCCATCAACGGCTGACCCGAGGACCATGCGGTAGAGGCCGTCAACCTCGTCGTACCAGACCTTGGGATCACGAAAATCATGGGTCACGCCCGGTGGAGTGCGTTCCAGAACGAGCTCGTTGGCGACGGGCCGAACCAAATTAGAGGACGGCCGCATGCGTTTTTGAACTTCCCTGTAGTCCTTGAACAGGTCGTAAGCAGGCAAGCGCTCCGTGTAATAGAACGACAGTGAGCCATCCTTATCCAGAAACGCATTGCCGGAGAATGCACCACCGGTCGCGCCGAGCGACGCCAGGTTACGCTCCGGGTGCTGGAACACGGGATAATGCAGCCAGCTGTAGAGGTCATCGCTCACCGCGTGCCCCCAATGCATCGGGCCCCAATCGATGCCGTTCGGATGATACTGGTAGAAGAGATGGTATCGTTCCCCGATACGGCAGAGGCCGTTCGGGTCATTCATCCACCCCTTGAAGGGCGAAAACCGCAGCTGGGGCCGGCCACTTTCCGCAGCATACCATTGTGGCCACTGCTGCCTCCCATTCATGAGTATCTTCCCGCCTTCGAGGCTCATGAAGGTGACACCTTCCTGGGCAACGTCCGCTTCGTTGAACCGATAAAGCAGGGACACATCGAGGGCGTTGTCGTCCCACTCGACAACGAGTTCGCTGTGGCCGAAGTGGCTGTAGGCATAGAAATCGAAATACGGCGGAAGCTGTTCGATCCTGTAGAGCACCCGCTCGCCCTCTCTGATGACAAATGGCGCGACCTCGGCCTCCGCTCCGTCTTTGGCGCGAGCCCACATCTCAAAGCGATCGCCTTCAGTTACCCGTAAGGCTTCTCTTCTAAGCATTTGACGATCCTTATCTTTCTGTTCTTGCCGCGCGTGTCTGCCGAACCGCTCGGCTGGGACCCCATACTTTCGTCTTGACTTATTTCGACGTCGACATCTAATTTCGACGTCGACATTTGGCAATGGCCTAACTCAAACCCTCAACAGAAGGGTCCGCCATTGCCGAAATCGGAGGAGAGCTTATGGGCGTTCTACGCCTTGAAAACGTTCGTAAATCGTTCGGAGCGGTGCCTGTTATTCACGGCGTCGATCTTGAGATTCCGTCGGGCGAGTTTGTGGTCTTTGTCGGACCTTCGGGCTGCGGCAAGTCGACGTTGCTGCGCATCATCGCCGGCCTCGAACCAGTAACCGCCGGCCAGATCAAACTCGATGGGATCGTGGTCAACAACCTCGAGCCTGCCGAACGCCGGGTCGCCATGGTGTTCCAGTCCTACGCGCTCTATCCGCACATGACGGCGCGCAAGAACATGGCCTTCGGTCTGAAGATTGCCGGTCTCTCCAAACACGACATCGAAACTCGGATTGCCGATGCGGCGCGAGCCCTGCAGATCGAGCAGCTGCTTGATCGCATCCCGAAGGATCTCTCGGGAGGGCAGCGCCAGCGCGTAGCCATCGGCCGAGCTATCGTTCGTGAGCCGCAGCTCTTTCTGTTCGACGAACCGCTGTCGAACCTTGATGCGGCGCTGCGCGTCCAGACTCGCATCGAAATCGCCAAGCTTCACAAGCTTGTCGATTCAACGATGATCTACGTCACGCACGATCAGGTCGAGGCAATGACCTTGGCCGACCGCATCGTGGTGATGAACAGCGGAAGGGTCGAGCAAGTTGGCACCCCGCTAGAACTCTACCGCCAGCCACGAAACCTGTTCGTGGCTGGATTCATCGGCTCGCCAATGATGAATTTCCTACCGGTGGACATTGTGGAGAGCCCTAGGGGGCGATCCGCAGTGGGAGCCAACGGTGCCGCGATCAGCTTTGCCGGCGCGCCGGTCGGGCCAGCTACCTTGGGTATCAGACCAGAGAACTTGTCGGTTGCCGCGGACGGGCAAGGCTTCATTGCGGGCACGCTCGTGCTCGAGGAGCATCTGGGTGAGCACCGCTTGATCCACGCCGTGGCGGCCGACGGAACTGAACTCATCGCCAAGCTGCCGGACGGCCCCGCCTATCCGGCGGATGCCAATCTCCATTTCACCTTCGATCCCCGACACACACACCTCTTCGGGGCGGATGGCGTGCGGATCGGCTCAACACAAGAACAAGGAACGCTCGAACATGCCTAGCCATCCCGGATACTCCATGCTCGCTGATCTGGCGCGCACCAAGGATGCCGAGACCGGGCGGCTTTCGAGCTGGGACCGCTCGGGCAGAAACCAAGACTACTGGCTTATCCCCCCGCATTCGACTGTGCGACTGGGCGAGATCGAGGGGCCAGGCTGCATCACACACATCTGGATGACGCAGTTTTGCAGGAAGCTTCTTGGTCCAGGGCTGATTGACCCCAGCCTTGGGCAATGGGTTGCCCCGGTCTTTGAAATCCACAACGCCTTGGGTCTCAACTGGGAGGTTGCCGACCCGTTCTACTACCGCAAGGTGCTGATCAAGATGTACTGGGACGACCAGGACACTCCCTCCGTGGTCGTGCCGCTCGGCGACTTCTTCTGCACCGGCCATTCCATGCCGGGGAATTTCGCCTCCTTGCCAATTTCTGTCTCTAGTAAGCCGGAGGAACGATACCGCTTCGGTGGCAGCGCCGCGTTCAACTCGTATTTCCAGATGCCGTTCAACAAACGCGCCATCATCGAGGTCGAGAACCAGAACGACCTGCCCTACGCGCAGTACTTCTACATCGATTTCGAACGGTATGCGGCGCCGCTCGCCGACGACATCGCCTATTTCCATGCGCAGTGGCGGCGAGAGAATCCCTGCGCTGGCTGGGGCGCCAACCTTCAGACCAACAGCCCGGAAACCAACATCCCAAACCTCGATGGGCGGGATAACTACGTCCTGCTGGAGACCGAAGGACGCGGTCAATATGTCGGCTGCAACCTGTCGGTTGCGCACTTCCAAGGCTCATGGTGGGGCGAAGGCGATGAGATGATCTTCGTCGATGACGACACCTGGCCGCCGTCAGTCCACGGCACCGGCACCGAGGACTATTTCAATCACGCCTGGGGCATGCAGAACAACGCATACCTCATGAACGGCTCCGTCATCCACGAAAGTGTGGTGCCGGGCTACCAGGTCTCATATCGCTTTCACCTCACCGACCCAGTGCGTTTCAAGGAACGCATCAAGGTGACGATCGAACACGGCCACGCCAACCATCTAAGCGACGACTGGGCGTCGACCGCCTACTGGTATCAGACCCTGCCCTCGCCGGTGCTTTCCATTCTTCCGGTTGAACAGCGGCTACCGACGCCTCCCGGAGAGCGGACCCCAACGCGCCTACCTGATGGGCAGCTAACGGCGGAGCAGGCAGCGGCGATGAATACGGCCGATGCCCGGTTCGAAACCTACCAACGACTGAGAGACATCGAAATCGAGAAGAAGCTGGCGACGACCCGTGAACGGTCAGCAGCCAACGTCTCTCTCGCCAGGCGGACCTGAAGTCCGCCGCAAGGCACTACAGGAGGAGGAAACTATGACACTGAGCAGACGTATGTTCTTGGCGACGAGCGCTGCCCTGGCAGGCTCCACGAGCCTTTCGACGATCTTTTACGCGCGATCCGCTTTCGGCGCTCCGCCGCCGAGCGTCACCGCGACGCTCACGACCTATAACTGGGGCAACCCGGACGAGGCCAAGGCCTATGCCGAAGCGTTTGCCCGCTTCAAGGCCCTCTACCCCAACGTCACAGTAGCGGACAACATCGCCCCCGTGTCGTCGTGGTCTGACTACGCCGACAAGCTGGTAACCCAAATCGCCGGCGGCAACCCGCCTGATGTGATCAACATTGCAATCGAGGGTTTGCGGCTCGCTGTCGACAAGGGCCTGCTCATGCCGCTCGACGACCTAATCGCAGCCGATCCCGACGCCAAGGCTCTGGTCGACAAGATCCCCGCCCAGCTCAAGGACGGGCTCAGCGTCGATGGCAAACTCTACGAGATCCCCAATGGCAGCCAAACCATGGTGATCCACTACAACACCAAGATCTTCGCCGACGCCGGCATCGAACCGCCCAAGCCGGACTGGACCTGGGACGACTTTCTGGCCACCGCCAAGAAGCTCACCACCGGGGAGAACGAGGCCAAGGTCTACGGCTTCGGTCTGCCTTGGTTCAACTTTGCACTTCACCCTTGGTACCTGACCAACGGCACCTATCCGGTGACGGACGACTACGCGCACTCGAACCTCAAAGATCCCAAGATGATCGAGGCCGCGCAGTTCATTCATGACCTGGTGCACGTTCACGGCGTGTCTCCGGATCCGATCGGGCTCAATGTCTACGACCAGTTCGCAGCCGGCAAATTTGCCATGACTGCGGCCGGCCGGTGGCCCGTAACCGGATGGGTGAACAATGGCTTCACCGACTTCGACGTCGTTGCCTGGCCCAAGAAGGCAACCGGCACGACCGTCTTTGGCTGCGGCGGCTGGGGCATCAGCCCGCAGTCGAAAAACCCCGAAGTCGCCTTCGAGGCGATCAAGCAATTGATCTCGGTGCAGACCGTCACCGAGCTCATGAAGATCGGACAGCAAATTCCGATGTACGAGGAGGCCGCCAAGGATCCGTCGTTCCTCGCCGCGCCAAAAAGCGCGCCGGTGTTCTTCGAAGCCCTCAGCACCGCTCGTCCCGTCGCGGCCCCAGCCTACTTCAATTCGCTGGACCGTATCCTGCAGCGCGCCATGGATGAGATCATCACCAACAGCTTGAGCGTGGAGGACGCCCTGACCCGGGCCCACGACGAGCTCGAGGCTGAAATCGCTATGGTCTGATGGGACTTACCGCCATGGGCGACGTCAAGACAGCAGGCTGGTTCGCGCCACAGAACCGCAAGGAAACGATCGCGGGGCTTCTCTTTGTTCTCCCGGCCCTGATCGGCTTTGTTACTTTTGTGGCAGGCCCGATGATCGCGACTTTGGTCATCAGTCTGATGAAATACGACTTGTTCAGCGCACCGACTTTTGTCGGGCTGAAGAACTTCCAGCGCATGTTTGTTGACCCTCGGCTCTGGAAGGCTTTCGGCAATACCGCGACGTTTGCGGTGTTCGCGGTGCTGGGCAATGTCGGGCTTGGCGTCGTCCTGGCGGTCTTGTTGAATCGGCGCATGCCGAAGGCGCTGCAATACATCTACCGCGCCGCCTACTTCTTCCCCTCCCTCGTTGGATTGATTTTTGTCGCGGTGCTCTGGCAGTTCATGTTCCAGCGCGACATCGGCATCATCAACTACTACCTGGGCAAGATCGGCATCGGACCGGTCAGCTGGCTGTCGAGCCCACAGGTCGCGTTGATATCCGTTATTATCCTCGACGTGTGGAAGAACGTCGGCTTCGCGATGCTGATCGCGATCGCCGGGCTACAGAGCATCTCAACTGACTACTACGACGCGGCTCGCGTCGACGGCGCGCGCGGCTGGCGAACGTTCTGGCAGATCACCGTCCCGCTGCTTTCGCCAACCATCCTGTTTCTAATTACGATGAACACGATCGGCGCCTTCAAGGTGTTCGAGTCCATCGTTGTGCTCACCAACGGTGGTCCCGGCGACGCGACCCGCAGCCTCGTGATGTACATCTACGAGCAAGGCTTCAAGTCCTTCAACATGGGCTACGCCTCGGCAATCTCACTGCTGCTGCTCGGCGTCATCGTCATCATCACCACCATCCAGTTCGTGCTCTCCAAGCGGTGGACCTTCTATGAGTGAGATTGCCAAGTTCGCAGCTGGTCACGATCGGATGACGAAACGTCACTGGCTCAGCGCCGAGACGCGAGCAAGCATCGACCGGGTGCAGACCATCCTGGTCTACATCATCCTCGGCGCTGGCGCATTCCTGATGGTCGCGCCCTTCCTGTGGATGTTCACCACGTCTCTGCGGCCCACCACGGAGGCGTTCAATCTACCGCCGAGATGGCTTCCAGGGTTCGACGCGACGCTGGAAAGCTATCAGCGACTGCTCTCGTCCGGCGTTCCCATCGGGCGGTTCTTCATGAACTCGCTCACCATGTCGACCGCCGTCACACTTGGCTACGTGGCAACGACAACAATTGCCGGCTACGCCTTCGCGCGCCTGAGGTTTCCTTTCAAGAACGCTTTGTTCGTCATCCTGCTGCTGTCGTTGATGGTGCCCATTCAGACAACGCTGGTGCCGCTCTTTCTGCTGATGCGTGGCCTTGGGCTCGTTGACAGCCAGTGGGCAATCATCCTGCCCGGACTGACGGGTGCTTTCGCGCCCGGGATGTCGGGGGTGTTCGGGATATTCATGATGCGGCAGTTCTTCCTGACGCTGCCAAAGGAGCTGTTCGAGGCCGCCCGTGTCGATGGCTCCAACCACTTCCTGACTTTCTGGGCGGTAGCGTTGCCGCTGGCACGGCCGCAGATCGCAGCACTCTCAGTGATCATCTTCACGATGACCTGGAACGACTATTTCCTGCCGCTGATCTTTCTTAACTCCATCGACCAGATGGTCTTGCCAGTCGGCATCATGTCGATCCGTGAACCGGTCGGCAATTCTTCGGCTACCTCCGAAGTCATCGCTGCCGTAGCGCTCTCAATCCTTCCGCTTCTCGTTGTCTTCCTCGTCGCCCAGCGCTGGATCGTCGACTCCTTCGTGCGCGCCGGCGTCAAGGGCTAACCATTCGAACCTTCAGGATCCCACCCATGTATGCCCAGTCGAATAGCAAGTCGATTTTCTCGCCTCGCGAGCTCTATGCCAAAGGGGGCAAGCAGCGCTACCCGCGCCACGCCAAGGAGGCGGCGTTTCCCCTGGGAGGCATTGGTACCGGCAATGTGTCGATCGGGGCGCGCGGAGAACTCCGGGACTGGGAGATTTTCAACTGGCCAGGCAAGAAGAACTTTCTGCCGTTTAGCTTCTTTGCCATCTGGGCACAAAAGCAGGGCCAAGCGCCGGTTGCCAAAATCCTCGAAAGCGAAGTGACGCCCCACTACAACCGGTCACATGGCTTCCTTAACGGCGACCTGGCCGGTCTGCCCCGCTTCGCCGATAGCGAACTCTCGGCCGGCTACCCCTTCGTCAATGTAGAACTGCGCGATCCGGCAATGCCGGTCGAAGTCACTATGGAGGCGTTCACCCCCTTCGTGCCTCTCAACGCAGCCGACTCCAGTATTCCCGGCGCCATCGTTCGCTATCGCGTGCGCAACCCATCGGCCGAACCAGTGGCTGTTTCCGTTGTTGGTACGCTCGCCAATGCCGTCGGCTTTGATGGCTACGACGTCTTCGCCAATCTGAAGCTCTCGGGGGAAGTCGAGAACCAGCATCTCCGTCAGGGCAGCCTCGAGGGTCTCCATTACACCTCCAAAACCCTTTCGCCGGACGATTTCAAGTTTGGCAGCATGGCGATCGCCACGACGAACCAGACCGGCGTCTTCACCCGTCCGGTATGGCTGGAAGGCGAGTGGACCGACAACGCTCAGGACTTCTGGGAGGACTTTCGTGACGACGGCATGCTCGACCCGCCCAAGCCGATCGAGGCAACAGGCTCCGCATTGCGAGACTTCCACGACTTCAGCTTTCTCAACCTGCGCGAAAAGATCGGCTCCGTCGGCGCCAAGGAAGCGATCCCTCCGCACGAAGAGCGCGTCTTCGAGTTCATCCTGGCCTGGCATTTCCCCAATCGGCCGAAGGGCTGGATCGAGTTCGACCGCGACATCGCGGACTACAAAGCCGGCAAGTACACCTCGATCCGCAACCACTACGCCACCATTCACCAGGATGCGTGGTCCGCTGCGAGCTACTTGGCAGAGCACAAGGAGCGGTTGGAACGTCAGTCGCGCGCCTTCGAGGATGCGATCTACTCAACCAGCCTACCCGGCTATGTGATTGACGCCGTCACGGCGAACATCGCGTCCCTCCGCTCCCATTGCTGCTTCCGGATCGAGGATGGAAGCTTTCTTGGCTGGGAAGGCGTTCGCGACTACGTCGGCTGCGGCCAGGGCAACGTGAACCACGTCTGGAACTACGCTCAAACTGTCGCTTATCTCTTCCCCGAACTCGAACGCTCGATGCGCGAGGTTGAGTTCAACCTAGAAACCGATGAGACGGGCAACATGCCGTTCCGTGCTCGCACGGTGCTCGGCCAAGACCGCTGGGCGATGATTCCGGCAGCAGACGGCGAGATGGGATCGATCCTCCGCGTATACCGCGAATGGAAGATCTCTGGCGACGACGCCTTCCTCAAGGGAATCTGGAGCAAGACCCAACTGGCAATGGAATTTTCGATCCGGACCTGGGACCCCGACGGCGACGGCCTGCCGGAGGCCCAGCAATCCAACACTTACGATATCGAGTTCTACGGGCCCAACCCGATGATGAGCTTCATCTATTGCGGAGCGCTCACTGCAACGGCTGAAATGGCCGCTCGGATGGGCGACCAAACCTCCGCTGCTCGATACGCGGCGCTGGCGCAGAAGTCCTCTGCCGCCATCGAGGCCGAGTTGTGGGATGGCGAGTACTTCATCCAGCGCCTGGCCGACATCGATGCACACCGCTACCAGCATGCTACCGGCTGCCATTCCGATCAGTTGCTCGGCCAGTTCATGGCCTATTCGGCTGGACTAGGGGCGCTGGTGTCAGAGGATAAGCTGCGCGCAGCTGCAGCGGCGGTCTTTAACCACAACTTCCTACCCGAGCTTCGGGCCCTTCACTCGGTGCAGCGCACGTACGCTCTGAACGATGAACCCGGTCTCGTTCTCTGCAGCTGGCCAAAGGGCGGGCGCCCCCGCTTCCCCTTCGCCTATTGCGATGAGGTCTGGACCGGCGTTGAGTACCAGGTCGCCACGAACCTCATCCATGCAGGGCTGATCAAAGAGGGGTTCACCGTCGTTAAGGCGCTGCGCAGCCGCTACGACGGCTTCAGGCGCAATCCCTGGAGCGAGATCGAAGCCGGTCACCACTACATCCGTGCGATGGCGAGCTTTGGTCTGCTTACCGCCTATGCCGGGTACCGGGCGGACTTAGTGGACAAGAAACTCCATTTCTCGCCCAAAGTGGTCGACGGCGAGTTCAAGACATTTTGGATATGCGGCAGAGCGTGGGGGACCTTCACCCTGCACGAAGACGCCCGCGGCGAACGAGACTGGTCCATCGAGGTCATGTACGGCGACCTGGACGGGATCGACATCGTCGTGGCCGGCGCTTAGCCGTCAATAGCTATCGATTCCGCAGCCTAAGCGAACAGGATGTCGACTAATGGTAAGCATCAAGGACGTTGCGGCTCTCGCAGGGGTTTCAGACCGAACCGTATCGCGGGTCGCGAGTGGCGACACAAAGCTCCTCCGCCCTCGGACCCGCAAAAAAGTGCTCAAGGCCATCGAAGAACTTGGCTATGTGCCCAACCGAGCGGCGCAGATGATGCGAACCAGCCGCTCGCTCGTGCTCGGGCTGATGACCGATGTGGTGGCAACAACACCATTCTCGACGGACATCGTGCGCGGCATTCAGGACGCGCTGGAATCGACGCCCTACACGCTGCTCACTATCAACACCTCCGGCGATCCGGCAAAGGAAGCGCGCAGCTGGCAGACGTTCAGAGAGCACGGTATCGATGGCGTGCTCTACGTGACTATGTTCCATCGCCAGTTGCCGGTGACGACGCAGTTCCCGTCCATTCCCGTGGTGCTGGTGAACTGCAGTGCCCCGGCGCACCCCGAACGCCCCTACATTGTTCCCGATGACTATCGCGGCGGCTATGACGCGGCCGCCCATTTGCTGGCCAAGGGACATCGAAAGATCGCCTATGTGGCGTTGAACGAGCATATTCTCGCTGCGGACTTGCGCGGCAGCGCGTTCCTCGATGCACTTGCCGCCGAGCGCGTCGAAGCTCGCGGCGACTGGATCGTGCCGGGATTGGTCGGCGACGTGTTCAAGGACCGGTTCGTGGCGTTCGAAAATGTCACCCGCATCCTGAAGCAAGCCGACCGGCCTACCGGCATCGTCTGCGGCAATGATGAAATCGCGCTGCAGTGCTACTGCGCCGCGCTCGAGCTCGGGCTGAAGATTCCAGACGATGTGTCGATCGTCGGGTTTGATGACTTTCAGGCAGTCTCCAACGTCGTGGAGCCCAAGCTCACGACGATGGCCCTTCCTTATCACGAGATGGGCAGCCTAGCCGTAGAGACCCTAGTCGGAATGTTGAAGGGGACCCCGCCCAAGGTCCTTCACACCAAGTACCGCTGCAAGCTGATTGAAAGGGCATCCGTCTGCCAACAGAACCACCCGGCCGAAGACACCGACCTGCCTGCTAGGCTGACGATCGAACCATGATCTTGGTATCCAGCACCGCCCCCTGCCCTTCCTGAAATGGATGCGAGATCCCCCAAAGAACCGCTGAGACGGCGGCTTCGGCCAAATCGCCGATTGGATGGCGGATGGTGGAAAGCCCCAGGCAATAGGAAACCGAGGGTGTATCGTCGACCCCGAGGATGGACAGTTGCTCCGGCACCACAAGGCCGAGGTCGCGGGCGGCCTTCAGGGCCCCGACCGCAGCAATGTCGTTTAGGCAAAACAAGGCATGCGGGAGCGAGCCGTCGCGATACCGTCGCTGGACCACTTCCTCGCCGAAGCTCTGGCTCATCTCGCCATACTCGATGGTCAGCGACACGCCCAACTTCTCAGCTGCTCTGACCGCCCCCTCGACACGTTCGTCGAAACCGACGATCCGTCCGGCAGGAAAGCTCAGCAAGTGAATCTCACGATGTTTGATAGCCAAGTACTCGATGCCGGCCCGCCCCGACCCGACGTCATCGACACTGACGCTGGGAACGTGGCTCTCCCCGCCAAACTTGCCCAGCGACACGACCGGCAGCGACGGGCTTAGCTGTCGCAGCTGCGTCACATCCTCCCAGGTGGTGGACGTCGCCTTGACGATGAGTCCGTCCATGGTACGGGACTTGATCTTGAGATCCTGCAGATCGACAAGCGTCAAACCATATCCGTGCTGACTCAGGGCGTTGGCGACCATCTTGGCGAAGTACATGAAATACACGTCTTCGAAATAGTAGTCGTAGTTGCTGGCATCCCATGCCAGCCCGACGGTCATCGTCTTGCCGGTGCTAAGGCTGCGCGCGATGGGATCCATCGTATAGCCGACAGCGTCGAGCGCCTGGGCAATCTTTTCCTGTGTCTGCTTGCCCATGCGGTGCAGCTTGCCGTTGATGAACAGCGACACCGTGCTGGTTGAGACGCCCGCATGCTCGGCGACATCGGCCAAAGTGGCTAGTCGATTTTTGGTCAGCGTCATTCGCTCCATGACTCCGGATAGCACAGATCGCTGGGGTTCTCCATCGTCGAGAAATCCACGTAACGGCCTTGTCAACCGATTGACAAGACCTCTTTTGGGTGGATACCTACCGATAGCGGCAGTTTAAGCGCCAAGGGAGGAAACGTGCGGGTGTTCTACAAACCCAAAGACGCATGGGTTGGTGATGCGATTCCGTTCTGGGATGGCCGCTACCGCGTCTTCTTCCTGGCGGACCGCCGGGCCGGCGGCAGTTTCGGCGAAAAAACCAGCTGGGACGTGGTCGAAACCGACGATCTCCTGCACTTCGCGGAGCGCGGCACCGCAATTGCCCCTGGCGACGAGGCAGCGCACGACCGCAACGCCTACACCGGCTCTGCCCTCAAGGACACTTCCGGCCGCCAGCACATCTTTTATACCGGACATAACCCGAAGATCACACAGGACGGGATCCCGCTGCAGGTCGTCCTCCACGCCACCAGCACGGACGGCCAGTCATGGGCCAAGGACCAAGAGTTCGTGCTTGGCGCGGACGGACAAACCTACGACGTGCATGACTGGCGCGATCCCTTCGTCTTCTGGTCCGAGGAAGAAGGCCGTTACATCATGCTGGTGACCGCCAGACTGCGGGGCAAACCAGCACGTGAGGGCGGGTGCATTGCCGCTGATGCGCGCCATCAACGCGGCCTTCCAACGACTCGACGAGGGCATTGATCGTCAACATCGCTTTATGGCGGACGCCGCCCACGAACTGCGGACGCCGATCGCCATTCTGCAGGTCAACCTGGAAATGCTGCCGGAAACCGTCGACAAGCACAGGCTCCTTGTTAACGCGGCAAGGCTGGGTAGCATGGCCGACCAACTGCTCGACTTGCAGCGTATGAATCTGGGATCGGCGACCTTTCAGCGTATAGATCTCGTGGGGCTTGCCGCTAGGGTCACTGCGGATGTAGCTCCCTTGGCAACCGCTGCCGGCGATGAGGTTTCCTTCCAGACAGAGGCAGAGCAAGTATATGTGATGGGAGATGGCGACGCCTTGTCGCGCGCGCTGTCCAACCTCATTCAGAACGCGATTGTGCATGGGGGGGAGGGCGCACAGATCAGGGTGCTAGTCTGCTCTGACGGACGGCTTCAGGTTTCTGACTCGGGGCCCGGCATAGACCCTGCCGATCGCGAAGAGATCTTCGAACCATTCCACCGGGTCGCGCCACGGCAGCACGGCGCCGGCCTCGGGCTGAGCATAGTAAGCGATATTGTGCGCCACCATCAGGGTAGTGTCTCCGTTCTCGAAGCACCCGAGGGGGGGGCGCTGTTCGAACTATCGCTGCCCACGGTTTCCTAGAGGGGCCGACAATGCGCCGGAGTCCACAGTCCACCGGAGCTCAAACCTGTTTTGGCGGGTGTATTGTGCTTGATGTCCGCCATCCGGTCGCTGTTCTGTCCTGTCCCGCTCTCAGACACAACCCGTGGTGGCGCCGTTAACATCGTACTAAAATGATCGAGGCAACCGTGTGGCAGGGCCGTTCGGTGCGCGATGCCGAAGTAGCAACCTCAAAGGAAGAGCCCAAGCGGGAGTGGTATCTTCTGTGTTGGAAGGGCGTGGTCGGGTTTAGAGCCATCCCGGTTGAGGAAGTTTCGGCAGAACAAGGAAATGGTCGAACGTGAGAATCTCGCGCTCGACACCACGGCACAGCCAGCTCGGTGGCTGAATCTTTACCAACTGGACTGCGCCCGCATGGCAAGCATTGCTGTTCGTCGCGGACTTCGTGACTCCACGTCCCAGGCCGGCCCGGTTCCACTCCGGGCTTCACTCAGTGCAAGCCCAGCGATCAGCGTTGGGCTCCTGACTGAAGGAGGGGCATATGCCCAAACCGAGCCTTACCGATGCCCAACGCGTCATCCTCGCGGCCGCAGGAGGCCGCGACAGCGGCCTGGTCCTGCCAACGCCGAAGTCACTTGGAGATAACCGCGGAACCCTCGGCGTCATCCTGAAAAGCCTCTTGACCCGCGGGTTGATCACTGAGCGCCCGATTATGCCTGATGAGATGCTGTGGCGGGACACCGCCGAGCTCGGACGAACGACTTTGGTGATCTCGGCGGCGGGTCTGGAGCAGATGGGGATCGACCCGAATGAGCATGTGCAACACGAAAGTGACAATTCTCGGCTGGTCGATGAAACGCGTGAAACGGCGACCACCGGGCGCCTCGGTGGTGCCGCAGAGAAGGCCGCACCGGCCCAGGAGAGCGTGCCTAAGCCAGGCAGCAAGCTCGACGCCCTGATCAATGCCCTGCGCCAGCGCGATGGAGCAACCATAGCGGAGTTGATGACGGCGACCGGATGGCAGGCCCACTCGGTGCGCGGCGCCATCAGCGGCAGTCTCAAGAAAAAGCGCGGTCTGGCCGTCATCTCTGAAGTGGTTGAAGGTCGCGGGCGCGTCTATCGCAGCGCGACAAACGAGGCCTCCGAATGAAGCGGTCATCCAAGGAAGAGGTTGAGCGCGAGATTGTCGCGCTCGACGCGCTTGAAACCAAAGCGCTGCAGGCACGGTGGCTCGAAGTCTATGGGAAGGAGCCACCATCCCGCATCCGGGCCGGCCTGCTCCGGCTCGGTATTTCGTATCGCCTGCAGGAAAAGGCGTTCGGCGGCCTCAAGCCACAAACCGTTCGCCACCTGCGAAAGCTTGCTGCAGAACTGCGAGCTGAACGGGCATCGAAGCAAGTCAGGCCGGACGGCACCAACGCGGCAGCTCCCCATTGGATCGCAGAACGGACTCTGCTCTCGCCGGGCACCCAGTTAATGCGCGAATGGAATGGCTCCACTGAGGTCGTCGATGTTGCAGCCGCAGGCTACATTTGGCGCGGCAAAACATTTCGAACGCTATCGGCCGTCGCCGTCGCCATCACCGGTACAAAATGGTCAGGCCCGAAATTCTTCGGGCTCACCGCTACCGCAAAAGGACGGTCCCCCACCAAAGACCAGACGAGCTCCCGACTACGGCGCGCTGCAAAACCCGCTCTGGAGTCAATCTGATGGCTGACAAGACGGTCTTTCGCTGCGCCATCTACACCCGCAAATCATCAGAGGAGGGTTTGGAGCAGGACTTCAATTCGCTCGATGCCCAGCGAGAGGCCTGCGAAGCCTATGTGCGGTCCCAGGAACACGAAGGCTGGCGACTGCAGCCCGAACGCTTCGATGACGG
>JAIYDI010000011.1 GCA_027487555.1 Hyphomicrobiales bacterium | reverse complement strand
GGCTGTGACGCTGACGATGCCGTTGGCGTCGATGTCGAAGGTGACCTCGACCTGCGGCACGCCGCGCGGCGCCGGCGGGATGCCGACCAGATCGAACTGGCCGAGCAGCTTGTTGTCCGCCGCCATCTCGCGCTCGCCCTGGAAGACGCGGATGGTGACCTCGTTCTGGTTGTCCTCGGCGGTCGAGAACACCTGGCTCTTCTTGGTCGGGATCGTTGTGTTGCGGTCGATCAGGCGGGTGAACACGCCGCCCAGCGTCTCGATGCCGAGCGACAGCGGGGTAACGTCGAGCAGCAGCACGTCCTTGACGTCGCCCTGCAGCACGCCGGCCTGCACGGCGGCACCGATCGCCACCACCTCATCGGGGTTGACGCCCTTGTGCGGCTCCTTGCCGAAGAAGGTCTTCACGATCTCCTGCACCTTCGGCATGCGGGTCATGCCGCCGACGAGCACGACCTCGTCGATGTCGCCAGCCGAAAGGCCCGCGTCCTTGAGCGCCTTCTTGCAGGGCTCGACGGTGCGCTGGATCAGGTCATCGACCAGGCTCTCGAACTTGGCGCGGCTCAGCTTGAGCGCCATGTGCTTCGGGCCGGATGCGTCGGCGGTGATGTAGGGCAGGTTGATTTCGGTCTGCGCGGTCGAGGACAGCTCGATCTTGGCCTTCTCGGCAGCTTCCTTGAGGCGCTGGAGGGCGAGCTTGTCCTTCTTCAGGTCAATGCCCTGCTCCTTCTTGAACTCGTCGACCAGATACTCGACGAGGCGCATGTCGAAGTCTTCGCCACCGAGGAAGGTGTCGCCATTGGTCGACTTCACCTCGAACACGCCATCGCCGATTTCGAGCACGGACACGTCGAAGGTACCGCCGCCGAGGTCATAGACCGCGATGATGCCGGTGTTCTTCTTGTCGAGGCCATAGGCGAGCGCCGCGGCCGTCGGCTCGTTGATGATGCGCAGCACTTCAAGGCCGGCGATCTTGCCGGCATCCTTGGTGGCCTGTCGCTGGCTGTCGTTGAAATAGGCCGGGACGGTGATGACCGCCTGCGTGACCTTTTCGCCGAGATAGGCTTCGGCGGTTTCCTTCATCTTGGTGAGGATCATTGCCGAGACTTCGGACGGCGAGTACTTCTTGGACGCCACATCCACCCAGGCATCGCCATTGTCGCCCTGGACGATCTTGAACGGGACGAGGCCCTTGTCCTTTTCGACCATCGGGTCGTTGTAGCGGCGGCCGATGAGGCGCTTCACCGCGAACAGCGTGCCTTCGGGGTTGGTGACCGCCTGGCGCTTGGCCGGCTGGCCGACGAGACGCTCGCCATCCCTGGTGAAACCCACCATGGAGGGCGTCGTGCGCGCGCCTTCCGCATTCTCGATGACCTTGGGGGCGCTGCCGTCCATCACGGCGACGCAGCTATTGGTCGTGCCGAGGTCAATACCGATGACTTTACCCATGCTTGCCTCTTTCTAGCGAATGCAGATGGAACCCCGCCCGGCAGTTCCATGGCCCCTCCTGTGAGGAGGGGGTCCGCATTCCTTACGTTGAGATTTCAGTTCGACCCGCTCAGGGGCCTCGACCGGCTATATAGGAGGGGGTCAGGAACCCTGCAAGCGCCGGGACGAGAGATTGTCACGAAACCGCGAGCATGGCGGCAGGCTCGGTGGGAGGCTCGGTGGGAGGCTTGACTCACGGCGATGTTGACCTCTCCCCGCCACCCACATTAACAGCGATGCCCGGGCCGGTTGGGGTCCGCCATTTGGGGATTCGCCGATGCTGCCGAAGCTGGCCCTCGCCGCAGGGCTCGCAATTGCCGTCGCGAGCAGCGCAGCGGCTGCCGACAGGACACTGCCCAAGATGGCGGACAAGGCGCTCTACTGCGCCGAGCTCTATCTCGAAGCGGCGCGGTTGATCTCGGAGGACGGCGACCCGATCGCGGGCCGCGCCATCCGGTATTTTGCGAAGAGCTGGATGGACGTGGCGTACAAGCAGGCCGCGGGGCTCAGTCGCATGGACGTCAATGCGCTGCGCCCGCAATATGCGGCAGAGGCGCGCAAAGACGCCAAGTCGAAGCGTTACCGCTACCAGCGCTGCGGCAGCATGGCGAATACGCGGTAGGGCGCCTTCAGGAAAATTTGCCGAATTTTCCGGTTCGAAAGCGCGCAAGAACAAAGACCTGGATCATTTCAGCGCTTCAGGTGAAACGTGAAACGATATATACTGCCGGAGTTCTGTATTCGCCCGATTGACCGTGACGCGCTTGTATAGACAGTCTGGTGCCCTCGATATTGGGGGCATCATGTTGAAGTCGATAGTTCTGAGCGTGCTGCTTTATGCGGGCGCTATGGGATCGGTCGGATATGCGGCCGAGGTCAAATTGCCGCCCATGGCCGACAAGGGGCTCTATTGCCACGAAGTGCTGATCGAAATTGCCAAGATCATGTCCGCTGAGGGCGATCGGGCCGGTGCATCGGCGCTGCGTTACTACGCGCAGAACTGGACAGCCAGGGTGCGCTCGGCCCGCAGCAGCGACGTCAACAAGGTGCGGGCGCAATATACGGCGGAAGCCAAGAAGGACGTGGCGCGGAAGAAGTACCGCCACAAGGATTGCGGCGCCGTGCTGAACTGAGGCGCGGTGCCGTCAGTCAGCGTCCCAAACCAACAGTCGGGCTACCCTCCACCGTTTACGGGGGACTTCGAGGGGGCAGAAATCGCGCCAGTGGCGCGGCACCGTCAGTCGGCGCCCCTCTCCCTCGTGAGGGAGAGGGTGCCCGAAGGGTGGGTGAGGGGTGCACCTTGCGCTGAATTCCTCACCATTTCATAGGTTTAGCGCAATCGGCTCCCCCCCACCCGGCGCCATTCGGCCATAGGCCTCATGGCCTTCTCAGGGCGATTGCTCCACTGGAGCAATAGCTGATCCCTCGAAGTCCCCCGTGAACGGGAGAGGGCGCCGACTGCAAGCTTGGGCTCGTGAAACCTGCAAGGCTTACTTGTCCTGCAGCGTGTATTCACCGAGCTCGCACAGGTCGATGCCCGACGCGATGAACTCGGAATCGTCCTCGAGTACGAACCTGAGGTCGTAGACGCACTGCTCGCGGCCATCGGCAATGGTCACCGGGACCTGGTTGCCCGACGGCAGGTAGCCATCGCCAAACACATCTTCTTCCCACTGGTTGACGTCGCTGGGCGAGGTGAAGAAGGCCTTGACCGCATAGGACGAGGTGTTGGTCAGCGTGAAGGTCAGGTCCTCGGCCAGGGTCACGCCCGGCAGGGCGAGAAGACCAAGTGCCATTGCGGCGCAGGCGGTTTTGAAATTCATCTTGAGTTCCTCAGAAATTGCGCGAAATGGCGCGCTCGCCCGTGCCCGGGCAGCGGGGTTTCCCTAACACCGACTAAGCGGAAACTGCTAGTCGTCCCAGCTTTGCCCGGCGGGGTAGAGCGTCATGTCACCAGCGGCGAAATGCACCACCGAATCCTGCGGGGGAAACCAGTTGACCGCCTCACCACGCGGAAACCCCTCGATGAGGTGGCGGAGGATGCGCAGGATGCCGCCATGGGCGACGATGATGGAGGGACCATCGAGTTCGGCGGCAAAGCTCATGATGCGGTCGGCCACATCGGCGTAGCTTTCGCCTGATGGGGGCCGGAAGGTCCAGAAACTGGCATCGCGTTCCCCGGCCATCGCCATCTCGACGGCGCCAAGCTCGGTATGCAGCCGGCCTTCATAGATGCCGAAGCTCACCTCGATCAGCCGACGATCGGATGTGACCTCGGGCAGCGGCTCGGAAAAGGCGGCGCGCACGCGTTCCATGGTTTCCCGCGTACGCCCGAGCGGCGAGACGTACCAGTTGAAGGCAAACGGGCTGCGGCTGTCGCGCGCGAGCAGTTGTGCGAGGAGCTTGCCGTTCAGATCGGCCTGCGCCTGCCCGATGGCATTGAGTGGAATATCCTTCGAACCCTGATAGCGGCCCTCGGCGTTCCAGTCGGTCTGGCCGTGGCGAATGAAATAGAGTTCGGGCCAGGAAAACGTCATGTCGGGCGGGTCTCTTTGAAACGAAACGGGCCGGGGCGCGCTGCCCCAGCCCGGAAACAGGCAGCACTCAGGCGGTGGCGGGCGCTTCGTCATCGACATGCATGCCGATGATGTTGAAGCCGCAATCTACATATTGAATTTGCCCGGTGACGCCGGAGGCGAGATCGGAGAGCAGGTAGAGCGCGGCGGTGCCGACTTCGTCCTGCGTGACGTTGCGCTTCAGGGGCGCGGCCTTTTCCTGGAAGTTCAGCATGGTGCGGAGGCCGGAAATGCCGGAGGCGGCGAGGGTCTTGATGGCGCCCGCCGAAATGGCGTTGACCCGGATCTGCTGCGGCCCGAGATCATGCGCGAGATAGCGCACCGAGGCTTCGAGCGCGGCCTTCGCGACACCCATGACGTTGTAGTTCGGCACGTATTTCTCGGCGCCGTAATAGGTGAGCGTCAGCAGCGACGCGCCCGGGTTGAGCATGGCTTCGGCGCGCTTGGCCACCGCGGTGAAGGAGTAGACCGAGATGTTCATGGTCAAGGCGAAGTTCTCGGCCGAGGTGTTGATGTAGCGGCCCTCGAGCTCATCCTTGTTGGAGAAGCCGATGGCATGGACGAGGAAATCCATCGTCCCGAACTTTTCCTTGAGAACGCGGAACGTCTCGTCCATTGCCGCGTCGCTCGACACATCGCACTCGACGAGCGTCGTCACGCCGATTTCGGCGGCCAGCGGCTCGACGCGCTTCTTCAGCGTTTCGCCCTGGTAGGAGAAAGCGATCTCGGCGCCCTGATCAGCCAAGGCCTTGGCAATGCCCCAGGCGATCGAGTGCTTGTTCGCCACGCCCATGATCAGGCCCTTCTTGCCGGCCATCAGCCCGTTCGCCATCGTCGCGCTCCTTGTCTTTTGTATGCGGTTTGCTTGCCGCGCTTGTCGCATGCAAGGCAGGGTTGGGCAAGTTCACCCTTGCCACCTGTCCCCCGCGGTATAGGCTTTGCACCATGTCCCGCTCGCCCTCAGAACTCGTCACCGGCCTTCGCGCCACACTCGGCAACCGCGCCCGGATCGTCACCGAGCTGGGCGACATGGCGCCGTTCCTCACCGAACCGCGCAAACGCTTCACGCAGAAGGCGGTGGCCGTCGTGCAGCCCGAGACGGTGGAGGCCTTGCAGGCGCTCTGTCGCTTTGCCGACCAGAACCGCATGCCGCTGGTACCGCAAAGCGGCAATACCGGGCTCGTGGGCGGGCAGGTACCGCTCAGCGGCAAGGAAGTGGTGGTGAACCTCGCACGCCTCGACAAGGTGCGGTCGATCGATGCCGGCGCCGGGCACATGACACTGGAAGCCGGCGTGATCCTCGAGGAGGCGCATCGGGTGGCGGAGGCCGCGGGCGTGCTGTTTCCGCTCTGGATCGCCAGCCAGGGTTCGGCGCGGATCGGCGGGGTGCTGAGTTCGAACGCGGGCGGCGTGCAGGTGCTCGCCTATGGCAATGCGCGCGAACTGACGCTGGGCGTCGAGGCGGTGCTCGCCGACGGGCGGCTCTACAATGGCCTCAACGCCTTGAAAAAGGACAATACCGGCTACGATCTGAAGGACCTGCTGGTGGGCGCCGAGGGCACGCTCGGCTTCATCACCGCGGCGACGCTGAAGCTGTTCCCCAAGCCCGAGGGCCACGAAACGGCGCTGGTGAATGTCCCCTCGCCGGCCGTGGCGCTCGACCTGTTCTATCTGCTGCGCGACCGGCTTGGGCGCGACCTGACCGCGTTCGAACTCGTGCCGCGCTTCGGCTTCGACCTGCAGCTGAAGCACGGGATGCTTGCCCGCGATCCTACCGCCGGCCCCTCGCCCTGGTATGTGCTTGCGGAGGTGAGCCGCGCCAGGGGCAGCCGCAAGGGCACGCTGCAGTCGGCGCTCGAGACGGCGCTGATCCTGAAGCTCGTGCCCGACGTGGTGCTGGCCGAAAGCGAGGCGGACCGGGTGCTGATGTGGGCGGCGCGCGAGCAGATGAGCGATGTGCAATCGCGCGAGGGCGCCTCGATCAAGCATGATGTGTCGGTGCCGATCACCAAGGTGCCGGAATTGCTCTCGGACGGGTTCGCGGCGGTGGAAACACTTGTGCCGGGTATCAGGCCGTGCGCCTTCGGGCACATGGGCGACGGCAATATCCACTTCAACCTGAGCCAGCCCGAGGGGGCGGACGGCAAGGCCTTCATGGCGGGCGCAGAAAAGGTGCACGAGGCGATCTACGAGATCGTGGTGCGGCTGGGCGGGTCGGTATCGGCGGAGCACGGCATCGGGCAGTTGAAGACGGGCCTGCTGAAGCAGGTGAAGGACCCGGTGGCGCTCGAGATGATGCACGCGATCAAGGCGGCACTCGACCCCAAGGGCATCCTCAATCCTGGCAAGCTTTTTGGCTGAGAGAAGAACAAACGCGGACAGGCGTTACGTATGCGTTATGCGGGACGCGGTTTGTTCACCTATCGTTCTTGCGCGGCGGTTTTTGCGCCGTTACGCTGCCGTTGCGGTTGATCGCGGGGGCGATGGCTATGGTAACGCGTGTGGCCACGGTGGCCTTCCAGGGCATCGAAGCGGTGCAGGTGGATGTGCAGGTGCAGATCGCCCCGGGTGGGGCGAAGTTCCTGCTGGTCGGGCTGCCGGACAAGGCGGTGAAGGAATCGAGCGAGCGGGTGCACGCGGCGCTCTATGCCTCGGGCCTGAGCCTGCCGCCCAAGCGGATCACGGTCAATCTCGCCCCGGCCGACCTGCCCAAGGAAGGCAGCCATTATGACCTGCCCATCGCCCTGGGCCTGATGGCGGCAATCGGGGCGATTCCGCCCGACGCGCTCAATGGCTATGTGGCGCTGGGGGAACTGGGACTCGACGGCAGGCTCGCGCCGACGGCCGGGGTCCTGCCCGCCGCCATTGCCGCGCAGGGCCTGGGGCTTGGAATCATCTGCGCGTCCGAATGCGGACCCGAAGCGGCCTGGGCTGGCGAGGACATGGACATCATCGCGCCAGACAGTCTCCTGGCGCTGTGCAACCATCTTGGTGGGCACCAGTTGTGCAGCCGCCCGCAGCCGCGGCGGCAGGCCAATCCGCCGCGTCTGCCAGACCTGTCGGAGGTGCGCGGGCAGGAGGTGGCACGGCGCGCCCTCGAAGTGGCTGCGGCGGGAGGACATAACCTGCTGATGATCGGGCCACCTGGCGCGGGCAAGTCGATGCTGGCGACGCGGCTGCCCTCCATCCTGCCACCGCTCAACCCGCGGGAATTGCTGGATGTGTCGATGATCCAGTCGATTGCCGGGGAACTCGCCGGCGGGGCCTTGTCGGACCGGCGGCCGTTCCGGGCGCCGCACCACTCGGCCTCGATGGCGGCCCTGGTCGGTGGCGGGCTCAAGGTGCGGCCGGGCGAAGTCAGCATGGCGCATAATGGCGTGCTGTTTCTCGACGAATTGCCGGAATTCTCCCCCGCCGTGCTCGACAGCCTGCGCCAGCCGCTCGAAAGCGGTGAGACCGCGATTGCACGGGCCAATGCGCGGGTGACATTTCCGGCGCGGTTCCAGCTTGTGGCGGCAATGAACCCGTGCAAATGCGGGCTTGCCGGCACGCCGGGCCATACCTGCAAGCGCGGCGATGCCTGCGCCGCCGATTATCAGGGGCGCATCTCGGGGCCGCTGCTCGACCGCATCGATATCCGTATCGACCTGCCGGCGGTCTCGGCGGCGGACATGATCGGGCCGTCGGATGCGGAGCCCTCGGCCGCGGTGGCCATGCGGGTGGCCGTGGCACGGGAGCTGCAGCGCAAGCGCTATGCCGAAGCGGGCGCGCCAGAGGTGTTCACCAATGCGGCTGCCGGCGCGACGCTGATCGAACAGGTGGTGAACCCGGACAAGGAGAGTCAGGCACTGCTGCTCTCGGCCGCCGAGCGCTTCAAGCTCTCGGCGCGCGCCTACCACCGCGTGTTGAAAGTGGCGCGGACGCTCGCCGATCTCGGCGGCGAGGAGCGTGTCGGCCGCCCGCATATCGCCGAGGCGCTGAGCTATAGGCTGACGCTGGCGTGACGCTCGTTTTCAGCGAGCATAGGCGGAAAACGGATTGTCGTGGGTCAATTGCGTGATGGTTGCCTCGGAAACGCCCGCGGCGCGGAGGCGGGGCAGCACCTCGGTGCTGAGCACGGTAAAGGGCTTGGGTGTGCCACCACCGGGCTTGGCCGGATCGAACCAACCGGCGTCGTGGCTGAGGAGAAGCTGGCGAGCGAGCCCGGCATCGAGCGCGCGGAGGATCAGTGCCACCGAGTCCTCCACCGGCACCGCACCGATATTGTCGTATTCGATCCAGGCGCCGCGCAACGCCACTGCCTGATGCAGCGCGAAATCCGGCTCGGCCTGGGTATGGATGGAGATGAAGCGGGCGACGTCGCCGCCCTCCTGCTCGATGATATCGAGTTGGTCCAGCACCACCCGTCCCTTGATGGTGTGGCTGCCGATGACGGCGCCGGTCGCTGCCGAGGCGCGGGCGGCGGCGCGCAGAATGCGGGTTTCGAGCGGGGTGATGCCATCATTGCCGGCGCTGAGCTTGATCCATGCGGCGCGCACGCCGGTTGCCTCGATACCGTGTTCGAGTTCGGCGAGCATCCACGCTTCGATCTCGGCTTCGCTTGCCGCATGAACCCAGGCCGGAACCCACGGCTCGCGATACATGCCGGTCGGCAGAACGATGGGGAAATCGGTGGCGCGGCTCACCGCCAGATCGCAATCGGCGCGGCGGCCGACGCCCGTGGGTGAGCATTCGACGAGGGCGGTGATGCCGAGCGCCTTGATCCGCTCGATCTCGGGCGCCATGAGCGCGACCACGTCGGCGGGATCGGCCTCGGCATAGCCCGGCTGGTCGGGGGTGCGCAGGTCGACGAAGATATGCTCGTGCGGCAGGATCATGCCGAGCTCTTGGCGGCGCAGCGCCCCGAGCGTCGTGTGCAGCAGTGTTTCGGGCATTGGTCCCCCCAGATCGGCTCGGACAGTGCCCGAGCGTATCGGGCGGGGCAAGTGCGGGCCGGTCGGCCGCGAACGCCTATGGCGGGGCCCCAAGGCAGGATGCCCTCCTCCCCGGCCGGAAGGGGGAGAAGGGCAGCGCGCGCCGGCAGGGGTGTCGACCGGGCGCATGGACCAATTCACATTCCACCCGAAACGCGAATCGAGCCGCGTCTTGGTTGTGGCGCGCTTCCGAACCGGAAAACCGTTGCCACTTCTCCTGGAAGCGCGCCGGGGCAGGCGTCCGGGTGGTCAGCCTGCCTTTTCGATGGCTTCGCGCAGATCCTGATATTCCTCGCAGGTGGTGTTGCCGCACAGCCTGGCGAGCGTTTCGAGATGCTCCTTCGCCTTCGCCATATCGCCGGTTTCGACATAGAGCTCGCCCAGATATTCGTGGGCGCCCTTGTGGCGCGGGTTCAGCTTCAGCGCCTTGAGGTAGAAGCCGAGGGCGTTCTTCATGTCCCCCGACTTGCGCAGCGAGAAGCCGAGCAGATTATAGACATCGGCGTTGGCGTTGCCGTCCGAAACGATCTGCTTGAGGAGCCGGATCGACACGTCCCAGTTTTCGGCCTTGATCATGCGGCGCGCATCGGCCAGCGACGGGCCGGAGCTGTCGCTCGAGGACGAAGACGAGGAGCCGCCGCCGCTGCTTCCACCGCCGCCGCCGCCACCACCACCGTCCCCACCGCCGGAATCGACGGCAAGGCTCGGCACCGCCAGCATGACGGCAATGAGGGCGACGCCCAGGCGGGCGACGAGGGTGAGTTGGGGTTTGGTCGACATGGCGCTCTCCGATCGGATGTTCCGTTCGACATCAGCAACACCGCCCGCAGAGCTTTATTCCCGACCCGCGACAGTTTTTTCGTGCGCGCAGGGGGCCGGGGTGCCCGGCCTACAAGAGACGGCGCTAGAGCGCGGCATCCCGCAATGCATCGAGACGGCGCCGCAGCGCGAACAGCACCTCGCGCAGGCCGTCAAGCTCTGCCGCGGTGCATTCGGATGCTTCGAGGATGCGGACGGGGAACGCGCGGGCAATCTCCTCAAGCGCCCGGCCCTGCGCGGTGAGCGAGACGATCAGCTGCCGCTCATCGGCGCTGTCGCGGCGGCGCGTGACATAGCCCATGGCTTCGAGGCGCTTCAGCAGCGGCGTCAGCGTGCCCGAATCGAGCAGCAGCTGCTCGCCGATGCCGCCCACCGTCAGGGGATTGCGCTGCCACAGCACCATCAGCACCAGATATTGCGGATAGGTCAGCCCCATCGCACCGAGCATCGGCTTGTAGAAGCGCTGGAAGGCGAGTGCCGCGGAGTGAACGGCAAAACAGAGCTGGTTGTCGAGCCGCGGCGGTGGCGGCAGGGTTTCTGTGGTATCGGACATGCACGATCTCCGCACGGGCGCATTTCCCGGGTTGGTCGAACCGGTGAAACGCTGCAAATCTCTGTCGCGTCGCGCTGCTGAAGCCGGCCGCCCCCGACCGGCCTTCCGGGAACCCGACATTCGGTAACGCGCCATCATATTGTGCGCAATGGAGCGCTGCTGGTCATTACTTGTATCGCACGCAATTTGATTGCGTGCAATTAAACTCTGCGCTATGGGTTGGCGGTTGCTGGAGCGAAGGCGGCCATCGGAGCCCCTTCATCACCCATGAAGAAAGGCGATTTCCCATGCAGATCAAGTACACCGCGCACGGTACGGCCACCGGTGGCGGCCGCAACGGCACCGCCTATACCGATGACGGCAAGGTTTCGGTCCGCCTCTCGGTGCCGAAGGCAATGGGTGGCGATGACGGCCCGGGCACGAACCCGGAGCAGCTGTTTGCCGTGGGCTATTCGGCCTGCTTCCTCGGCGCGTTGCGCGGAGCGGCCGGCCGTCTCAAGGTCAAGCTGCCCGACGAAACGCAGGTTTCGGCCAAGGTGAGCTTCGCCGACCGCGAGGACAATGTCGGCTACACCATCGTGGCGGCGCTGACCATTTCAGCTCCGGGCATCGACAAGGCACAGCTCGAAGAAGTGACGCAGCTGGCGCACAAGATCTGCCCCTATTCGCACCTGATCACCCAGGCGCACGACGTCGAGCTCAATGTCGCCTGAGGCGACACGGGCCACCACGATCGAGGCATTGCGAGCGGCTCAGGCGGTTTCCGTCTGGGCCGCAGGCTTTTGCGGGCTCGTGCCGGGCAACGGCAGGCCGCGATTGAGTGCCACCAGCATGCGGCGCACTTCCGTCTCGGCCTCGCGGGCCACCTGCTTGCGGTCGCTGTCGGCGTCAAGAAGGCGCGGGGTACCGAAGGCGAGGGTCACCTCGCGTGTACCGCCCGTCAGGATCTCGATGATGTTCTGCTTCACCGATTTCGACTTGATCCAGGCGATAAAGCTGCGATCGGTGCGGCCGACCGGCAGACCCTGCAGTTTGGTGTAGGCGATGGTCAAGGGCTGCACCATGACCTCGCCAGCGCCGGCATCCTGCATGGCGTGCTGAGCGGCCCCGATCAGTGCCGAGCGAAATGGCAGCACATGCGTGCCGACATCGGACTGGCCTTCGGCGAAGAGCACCACCGCGCCGCCCGAGGCCATGCGCTCGCCCATTTCCTTGCTGGCGCGATGGGCATCGGAACGGCGCTTGCGATCCACATAAAGCGTGCGCTGCAGCGACGCCATGAAGCCGACGAAGAACCAGGTCTTGATCTCGGACTTGGCGACGAAAGTGACATCGGCGACCGAGCCCACGGCAATGATGTCGGTCCAGGAAACATGGTTGGAGAGCAGCAGCGTCGGCCGGCCGGTCGACGGCGTGCCCAGCACGGTGACCCGCATGCCGAGGAAGATGCAGCCCATGCGGTGGAACAGATGCGGCAGGAAGGGCGAGTATCTGCCGAACCGCGTCATGAGCCAATGCACCGGAATGCCGATCAGCATGACCGGCACATAGATGCAGATGAAGAACAGGCTGCGCTGGATCATGACTTGTCCTCGGCGGCAATCGGCACGGCATAGAGCTCGAGGCGGTGGTCCACCAGCCGATAGCCCAGCCGCTTGGCAATAAGCTCCTGGATGGCCTCGATTTCCTCGTTGCGGAACTCGATGACCTTGCCCGAGCGGATATCGATCAAGTGGTCGTGGTGTTCGTCGGGAATGGGCTCGAAACGCGCACGGCCATCGCGAAAATCGTGTTTGGTGACGAGCCCGGCCTCCTCGAACAAGGCGAGGGTGCGGTAGACGGTGGACAGCGAAATGCGCGGATCGACGGCGCTGGCGCGCCGATAGAGCTCCTCGACATCGGGATGGTCGATGGCCGATTCAATCACCTGCGCGATGACGCGACGCTGATCGGTCATCCGCATGCCCTTGTGGGCACATTGTTCTTCGAGCGTGAGGAGGCTGGGCCTGGTCATCGGGTGCTCCCCGTGATCGATAGGACGGGGTTACTCAAGATCGCGCGCCATGACAATAGCGGTGGCCGGCGTTCCATCAGGCCGCGGATAGTAGCCCTTGCGCTCCGAGAGCTTCGAAAAGCCGAGCTTGCCATAGAGCCTCAGCGCCGCCTCGTTGTCCTCGGCGACTTCGAGGAAGAGCTTCCTGGCCGGGCTGCGGAGCAATTCGGTGAACAGCTGTCGCATCAGCATCAGCCCGATGCCCTTGCGCCGCCAGGCTCTGTCGACGGCGATGGTGATGAGTTCAGCCTCGTCGCCCACGAGGCGCAGCATGGCAAACCCCGCGATCTTCCGCTTCGCGTCGCAGGCGACATAGAGCGGCGTGTTTTCGGCAGCGATATAGGACTGGAAATCCTCGCGCGGCCAGCCGCGATAGAAGCCCTGCGCATGCAGCTTCGCCACCACATCGGCATCTTCGAGCCGCGCGCGTTCGACATGCAGCTTTGCCGGGTCGAGCCAGAAATTCATGGGCAGAAACTCATGGGTTTGTCCCCGGAGCGACGCGCGCGACGCGGAACCGCTCCTGCGGCTTGGCATCGGCATCGCGGATATAGGCGGCATGCGGCGGCCACTCCGCCGGATCGGCTGCGGCGGCAAAGCCGAGCAGGAGATCGAGATCGGCAAAAGGCGTGGTCAGCACCATGTCGCCCGGCTCGATGCGGGCACGCGCGGCGGCGATCGGCAGGAGCGCCGGCCCGGTGGCTGGCACACCGGGTGCCGAAAAGCGCTGGAAATAGGCTTCCTCGCGGCGGGCATCGAGCTTCACCGCGGTGGCGCCATCGCCCGAGAGCGAAATGGCGAGCAGCGTCGGGATGCCGAGCACCGGGATGCCGAGCGAGAGGCCGAGCCCCCGCGCCGCGCTCAGCCCGATCCTGAGGCCGGTGAAGGAGCCGGGCCCGGTGGTGACGACGATGCGGCCGAGATCGGCATAGGCGAGGCCGGCTTCGGCAAGCAGGGCATCGAGCGCCGGGAAGAAGCGCTCCGCCTGCCCCGTGGCCATGTCTTCGGAACTGAGGTGGACGCGGCCGGACATTTCGAGCCCGAGCGCGAGGCGCGGTCCGGTGGTGTCGATGGCGAGGATAGCGGAGGTCATGATCGAGACATAGTCGGGCGGCGGCCGATCAGCAAGCCGGTGCGCCGCCCAACCGAGGCTCGCGGATCAGGCGATCTCGATATCGCAGGTGTGGGTGTAGTCGTGGCCGGGGCCATAGATGGTCGAGGGGAAATGCGGGTTGTTGACCGCATCGGGGAAATCCTGATCCTCGAGGCAGAAGCCCGAATAGCGGCCGAAATGCCGGCCTTCGGCGGAAACGTCGCTCCAGACGCTGTTATAGACCTGGAGGCCGGGACGGTCGGTCCAGAGCTTCAGGGTCAGCGACTTGTCGGGCGCGGTGACGATGGCGGCCGGCAGCGACGGATCGCGGCCGGTATCGAGCACGACATTGCCATCGTAATCGACCGGGTTGCCATCGGCGTCCCGCATGGTGCGCGGCTGCCGCAGATCCCAGTCGGTGCCCTTGACCGGCAGGATGGCGCCAGTGGGCACGAGGTTTTCGCCCAGTTCCGTATAGGCGGAGGCCGCCACCTGGTAGGTGTGGTCGAGCACGGTGTCGGTGGTGCCGAGGTTGAAATACTGGTGCTGCACGATGTTGATCGGCGTGCGCGTGTCGGCCTTTGCCGTCAGCAGCAGGTTCAGCCGATTGCCGACAAGGGTGTATCGGGCGGTGAAATCCACCTTGCCGGGGAAGCCCATATGCCCGTCGGGCGAGGAATAGGTGAAGGTGACGCTATTGGTGGCGTCATCGGCCGTGCCCTGCCAGTTGACGCGCCCAAGGCCCTCCGGCCCGCCATGCAGCGTGATGCCGTTCCAGTTGGCAGGCGTGTGGTGGGTGACGCCATCGAGCGTGAAGGACGCGCCCGAGATGCGGTTGGCGACGCGGCCGGCGAGCGAGCCGAAATGCGGGGATTTTTCCGGATAGGCATCGAAGCCCTGAAAGCCGAGCACGACATCGCGCTTGCCGCCCGAGGCGACGGGCACGCGCCAGGAGCGCACCGCAACACCCCAGCTGATGATATCCACCTCGACGCCCGTGGCACTCACGAGCTTGAACTGCTCGACGGGCTCGCCCGAAAAGCTACCGAATTGTTCCACGCCGATCGCCATGATCCCCTCCTGAGTTGCGGGTGGCGGTGATAGCCCGGTTCGCACCGGAACGAAAGCGTTCCGGTTGACGGAACGCGATGAAGCAGCGAGGTTTCGCCGGGGGAGGATACCCATGGACGAGGCGAGGCGCCGGGTGACGGTGCATGACGTGGCGCGGGTTGCCGGGGTGTCGCTCGCGACAGTGGATCGCGTGTTGAACGGCAGGCCGGGCGTCAGGGCGGAAACCGCCGAGCGCGTGGCCGAGGCGATCCGCGCCCTCGATTTCCGTCGCGATCTTTCGGCGTCGCTGCTGGCGCGCTCGCGCGACTTGTCGATCAGCTTCCTTTTGCCGGGCGGCGGCAATGCCTTCATGCAACAACTCGCAGCGGCAATTGGCCGGCGCGCCGAGGCGCTGAAAGGCGAGCGCGTGAGTCTCGGTCTGCGCACCGTGCCGGCCTTCGACGGCACGGCGCTCGCCCGGGCCATCGACGGGCTCGACCCCAAGCTCTGCGATTGCGCCGTGATCGTCGCAACCGAACATCCGCGCGTCAGGGACGCCGTGGACCAGGCAGGGCGCCGCGGCATCCCCATCCTGACGCTGGTATCGGACCTTGCGGGCTCGGCGCGGCGGCATTTCATCGGCATCGACAATCTGGCGGCCGGGCGCACCGCCGCATCGCTGCTCGGGCGGTTCTGCCCGCGGGGCCGGATCGGGCTCGTTGCCGGATCGCTGAACCTCTTCGACCACCAGCAGCGGCTCGACGGTTTCCGCGCCGTGGCCACGGTGGAATTTCCGGGGCTCGAGATCGTCGGGCCGCTGGAAGGCCATGACGACGACAGCGAAACCGAGCGCGCCGTCACACGGCTGATCGCGGAACAGGGACCGCTCGATGGGCTCTACTCGATCGGTGCGGGCACTGCCGGGGTCATCCATGCGCTCGCACGGGGCGGGCTTGCCGGACGAATGCGCGTGGTGGCGCATGAGTTGACCGACGCGGCGCGGGACGGTTTGAAGACCGGCACGATCGACGTCGTCCTCGACCAGAACCCGGACCGCGAAATCGCCGCCGCGCTCGCCATGGCCCGCTCGGTGGTGATGGGGCTCGCCTCGCCCTCGACCGACCCCATTGAAATCGGGCTCTATCTGCGCGACAATCTCGTCAGTTGAACCGCCGCATACAAGGCGGTGGCCGGAACCGGCCGATGGGAGGATGCCACTGGCATCTTGTTTGAACTGAAGGAAAGCCGCGAGGCCGACAATGGCTGCAACCGGTTTTGAGGTACGTACATCATGACTTATCTCGGCATCGATATCGGCACGTCGGGCGTCAAGGCGATGCTCATCGACCGCAGCGGGCGCCCGCTCGGCGAAGCCAGCGCCAAATCCGTGGAGCCGGTGCGGCCGCATCCGGGCTGGTCGGAGCAGAACCCCAAGGACTGGTGGACGGCAACGCTCGAAGCCGTCGACAAGCTCGCCCAGTCGCACCCCAAGGAAATGGCGGCGCTCAGGGGCGTCGGCCTCTCCGGCCATATGCATGGCGCGGTGCTGCTCGATGCCGATCTCGAGGTGCTGCGGCCCGCCATCCTGTGGAATGACGGCCGTTCGGCCGCCGAATGCGGCGAGATGGAAGCAGCGCTGCCGAGCCTCCGTACGCTTGCGGGCAATATCGCCATGCCGGGCTTCACCGCACCGAAGATCGCCTGGGTGCGAAAGCACGAGCCCGAGATTTTCAGCAAGATCGGCAAGGTGCTGCTGCCCAAGGCCTATGTGCGCTTGCTGCTCACCGGCGAACTTGCCGAGGATATGTCGGACGCGGCGGGTTCGCTGTGGCTCGATGTCGGCAAGCGCGACTGGTCGGACGAACTCCTGGCCGTGACGGGCCTCAACCGCTCGCATATGCCGCGCCTCGTCGAGGGCTCGGCGGTGTCCGGGCACCTCAAGCCGGAATTCCTCCGCCGCTGGGGCATCGGGCAGGATGTGGTGGTGGCGGGCGGCGCGGGCGACAATGCGGCCGCAGCCTGCGGCATCGGCGCGATCCGGCCGGGCGAAGGCTTCGTGTCGCTCGGCACCTCTGGCGTGCTGTTCGTCTCGAATGCGCGGTTTTCGCCCAATACCGAGGGCGCGGTGCATGCCTTCTGCCACGCCATCCCCGATACCTGGCACCAGATGGGCGTGATCCTCTCGGCCACCGACAGCCTCAACTGGCTGAGCCGCATCACCGGGCAATCGCAGGCGGCTTTGTCGCAGGCGGCGGAAGCCCAGTTCACCGGACCGGGCGAGGCGATCTTCCTGCCCTATCTCTCGGGTGAGCGCACCCCGCACAACAATGCCGGCGCACGCGGCAGCTTCACTGGCCTCAGCCAATCCACCGACGTGGCGCAACTGGCGCAGGCGGTGATGGAGGGCGTGGCGTTCGCGTTCCGCGATTGCCAGCGCGTGCTCAACGATGCGGGCACGACATTCTCGCGGCTCTTGGCCGTCGGCGGCGGCTCGAAATCCGAGCTCTGGCTCCGGCTCATTGCCAGCAATCTCAACACCGAGATCGCGCTGCCTGCGGATGGCGATTTCGGCGGGGCACTCGGCGTCGCCCGGCTCGGGCTCTGTGCCGCCGAAGGCGTCGCGCCCGAACAGATCATGACCATGCCGGCGATCAAGCGGGTGATCTCGCCAGAGCCCGAGCTGGTCGCCAAATATTCCGAACACTACCGGCGCTACCGCGCCCTTTATCCGGCCATCGAGGAGGCCCGCACATGACCGACTTTTTCAAGGGCTTGAGCCAGGTTCGCTATGAAGGACCGAGCTCGAGCAACCCGCTCGCCTTCAAGCACTACAACAAGGACGAGATCGTCGCCGGCAAGCGGATGGAAGATCATATCCGCCCGGCAGTGGCCTATTGGCACACCTTCGCGTGGGAAGGCGGCGACCCGTTTGGCGGCCGCAGCTTCGACCGGCCCTGGTATCAGGGCAGCCCGATGGATGGCGCCAAGCTCAAGGCCGAGGTGGCGTTCGAGTTCTTCGACCTGCTCGATATCCCGTTCTTCTGCTTCCACGATGCGGACGTTGCCCCCGAGGGCGACAGCCTGAAGGAGAGCATCAAGAACCTGCGCACCATCACCGACATCTTTGCCAAGAAGATGCAGTCGCAGCGCACCAAGCTGCTCTGGGGCACGGCGAACATGTTCTCCAACCGGCGCTTCATGTCCGGTGCCTCGACCAACCCCGATCCCGATGTGTTCGCCTATGCCGCCGGCCAGGTGAAGAACATGCTGGAGATCACCCATGAGCTGGGTGGCGCCAACTATGTGCTGTGGGGCGGCCGCGAGGGCTACGAGACGCTGCTCAACACCCGCATGAAGGACGAGCTCGACCATATGGGCCGGTTCCTCACCCTCGTCGTCGAGCACGCCAAGAAGATCGGCTTCAAGGGCACGATCCTGATCGAGCCCAAGCCGCAGGAGCCCTCGAAGCACCAGTACGACTACGACGTCGCCACTGTGTATGGCTTCCTCAAGACCTATGGGCTCGAAAAGGAAGTGAAGTGCAATATCGAGGTGGGCCACGCCTTCCTCGCCGGGCACAGCTTCGAGCACGAACTGCACCTGGCGCGTTCGCTCGGCATTCTCGGCTCGGTCGACGCCAACCGCAACGACCTGCAATCGGGCTGGGATACCGACCAGTTCCCCAACAATCCGGGCGAAATGGCGCTGGCCTTCTACGAGATTTTGAAGAATGGCGGTCTCGGCAATGGCGGCTTCAATTTCGACGCCAAGGTGCGCCGGCAGTCGCTCGATCCTGCCGACCTGCTGCATGGCCATATCGGCGGGCTCGATGTGCTCGCCCGCGGGCTGAAGGGCGCCGCGGCGCTGATCGCCGACGGCACCTATGACAAGGCGGTCGACGAGCGCTATGCGGGCTGGAACACGCCCGAAGCGCAGAAGATGCTGACGTCGGAAAGCCTCGCCGATATCGCGGCGCGCGTCGAGCGCGACAATATCAACCCGCAGCCGAAATCGGGCCGCCAGGAATATCTCGAAAACCTGGTCAACCGCTTCGTCTGATCGCGACGCTGACGGCCATCGGCCCGTTTCCCGCGAGGGGAGCGGGCCGATGGCTTTTCGCAGACTCCGGCGCGCGCCGCGCCGGACCGTCGGCTGACACGCAGCCATTGCTTGACCTCCGGCGGCTGTGATCCGACAGTGTCGCCCATCCGACCCGAGGTAACCGATGGCCGAGACGACCAAGACTGCGCTCACTCTTTGCGGCTCGCTCCGCAAGGGCTCGCACAATGAAATCCTTCGCCGCCATGTGAGCGGCAAGCTCCGCGAAGCGGGTGTCGCGGTCGAGGATATCGACCTCGCCGACTACGAGATGCCGATCTTCAACGAGGACCTCGAAGCCGCGGACACGCCGGAAGCGGCAAGCCGGCTCGCCGAGAAATTCGCCAAGGCGGATATCATCGTGATCATCTCCCCCGAGTACAATGCCGGCATGACGCCGGTACTGGTGAACACCATCTCCTGGCTATCGCGGCAGAAGCACGGGCAATGGCGGCGCGCCGTGTTCGGGCTCGGCGCCGTCTCAACCGGGCGATATGGCGGCGTGACTGGCATCGCGCATGCCCGCGATACGCTCAGCAAGCTCGGCGCCCTGCTCGCCCCCACCCTGCTTGGCGTTGGCCCGGCCGAAGGCGCCTTCGATGCACTGGGCGTGCCCACAGAGGCGGGTGTTGCGAAGAAGGTCGACCAGCTGGTCAGGGAACTCACGCATTTTTCGCGCGGTGGGGCGTAGTCGCGACGCCCGCGTTTCACGTGAATCGAAGGGGTCACGCCGCGGGCGGTCCCTTCTTCCGGCCCGGCTCCCACGCCTCGAGGCCGAATAGCGGCACGGCATCGGCGAGGGACGCGGCGAGGCGATCGAGCCTTTGCGCCTCGCCCTCGATGGTGCGCAGCCGCGCCGGCCCCGCGAGTGGCAGTTCGGCGACGAGCGCAGTGCCAGCTTCGGTCAGACCGACATTGCGGGCGCGGCGATCATCGGGGTCGGTGCGGACGATGACGAGGCCCTTGCGGCGCAATTCGTCGATCGATTGGCCAAGCGTCGCGGCATGGGCGACCAGCGCCTTGCGGATGGCGGCCAATGGCAGCATGGGCCGCTCGGTGAGCATGGTGAGCACCGCAACCTGCAGCCGTGTGAGCCCGAAGCGGCGGCGGAGTTCAGCCTCATAGGCTTCGAGCGCGCGCTCGAGCCGCATCCACGCGACCATGGCGGCAAAGGCCTGCTGCTGCATGGGTTTCTCCGATTCGTGCCCTGCTGCCAAGGGTGGTATGACGGCATAGCAGCCGGGGCAAGGTCGGCGTTCGGTGCATCGCACCGTGCAAACCGGCTTGCCCGCCGTGTCACCCTGTGCCAGTGAGCCAACATCAGGACGGAGGCGGGAATGGCTGGTGAACTGATCGTGGCGCTGGACCTCGACACGCGCGGGGAAGCGGAGGCGCTGATCGCGGCGCTGGGCGACGATGTCGGCTTCTACAAGATCGGCTACCAGCTGTTTTATGGCGGCGATGGCTTTGCACTCGGCAAGGCGCTGATCGCGTCGAAGAAGAAGGTATTCTTCGACCTCAAGCTGCTCGATATCGACAACACGGTGGAAAAGGGCGTCGCCGCCTTCGCCGATACCGGCGCGGCGATGCTGACCGTGCATGCCTATCCGCAATGCATGCGGGCGGCCGTGCGCGGCGCGGCGGGTTCCCAACTCACCATTCTCGGCGTCTCGGTCCTCACCTCGATGAGCGATGCCGATGTCGCCGAGGCGGGCTTTGCGCGCGACACCGCAGGGCTCGTGGCGCTGCGCGCCGGGCAGGCGCGTGACGCAGAAATTGGCGGGCTCGTCTGTTCGCCGCTCGAAGCGGCAATGGTGCGGCAGATCGTCGGCCCGCAGCTCGCCATCGTCACGCCCGGCATCCGTCCGCAGGGCGCGGCGCTCGGCGACCAGAAACGCGTGATGGGCCCGGCCGAGGCGCTCGCGGCGGGCGCGACACATCTCGTCGTCGGGCGGCCGATCACCGCGGCAGATGACCCGGCAGCGGCGGCCAAAGCCATCCTCGCCGAAATGGCGGGCGGCGGTACCCGTCTCGCCTAAGACACGAAAAGCGGCTAAATGCAGAGCTGAAACAAAGAGACCAACATGGCCAGGCTGAAGATCGCGATTGCAGGGGCAGGCGGCAAGATGGGCGCCGCCAATATCCGCGCGGTGCGCGAACACCCGGAGCTCGAACTGGTGGGCGCGCTCGACCGCGCCGGATCTGCGGCTATCGGGCAGGATGCCGGCAGCGTCGCAGGGCTCAACCCGGCAGGCGTGGCGATCACCGATGACCTTTCGGTCGCGCTGGCATCCGCCGACGCGCTCATAGATTTCACCAGCCCGGCCGGGTCGGTCGCCCTTGCGCAAGAAGCCGCAAGGCGCGGGCTGATCCACGTGATCGGCACCACCGGCTGCAGCGCAGAAGACGATGCGGCGATCAAGGCAGCAGCTCATGCGGGCGCGCGGATCGTCAAGGCGGGCAATTTCTCGCTGGGCGTCAACACGCTCTTGGGGCTCATCGAGCAGGCGGCCAAGGCCCTGCCCGAGTGGGATATCGAAATCCTCGAAATGCACCACAACAAGAAGGTCGATGCGCCTTCGGGCACGGCGCTGATGCTGGGCGAAGCGGCGGCGACGGGTCGCGGCGTCGACCTCGCGGAGCAATCCGTCCGCAGCCGCGACGGCCATACCGGCGCGCGGGTGAAGGGCACGATCGGCTTTGCGACGCTGCGCGGCGGCAACGTGATTGGCGAGCATAGCGTCATCCTCGCGGGGCCGTCGGAGCGCATCAGCCTCGGCCATATCGCCGACAACCGCGCGCTGTTTGCCGAAGGCGCGCTCCGCGCCGCACTCTGGGCCCGCGACCAGAAGGCAGGTTTTTACAACATGGCCGATGTGCTCGGCTTTTCGAAGAAGGACTCGTGATGACCGGTACCCTGATCCTCGTCCGCCATGGCCAGAGCGACTGGAACCTCAAGAACCTGTTCACCGGCTGGCGCAACCCGGACCTGACCGAGAAGGGCCAGGGCGAGGCGCGCGCCACCGGCCAGAAGCTGAAGGCCGCGGGCCTCGTGCCCGAGGTGTATTTCACCTCGGCGCTGCGTCGCGCGCAGCACACGCTCGACCTGATCCTCGAGGAACTCGGCGTCACCGATCTCGTGATCACGCGCAACAAGGCGCTGAACGAGCGCGACTATGGCGACCTGAGCGGCCTCAACAAGGATGATGCGCGCAAGAAATGGGGCGAAGAGCAGGTGCATATCTGGCGCCGCTCGTTCGACGTACCCCCGCCGGGCGGCGAGAGCCTGAAGGATACCGCGGCGCGCACCCTGCCCTATTTCGAGGCGGAGATCCTGCCGGCGCTGAAAGCCGGGAAGACGGTGCTCGTTGCCGCGCATGGCAATTCGCTGCGCTCGATCGTGATGGCGATCGAAGGGCTGACGCCCGAGCAGATCCTCGAACGCGAATTGGGCACCGGCGAGCCGGTGGTCTATTCGATCGCCGCCGATGGCAGCCTCGCCGGCACAGTGGCGCTTTAAGCGTTCGGGGACTATCTTGCCTATCGACAGTTCACGGAGAAGAGCATGCTGGCTCCTGAAGTGATTGAGGCAATCAACCGTGTGTTGCACGAAGAACTCGACCCGCTCGGATTTCAGCGGGCCGAGATTGCCGAGGATGACGATCACGACGGTGATCCCATCCTGCGCATTACGCTGCACTACCGAAAGAGCGAAGACGCGCTCGACTTGAGCCCGACATTTCGGCTGGCTCAGGTGGTGAAGGCGGCAGCCCGGCCGCTTGGCGAGATGCGATTTCCGCATTTCCGGCATCAATTCGTCGAGGGGCAGAAGCTCAAGGCCGCATGAAGCCGCTTGATCTGATCGAGCATGCCGAACGCCTAGCAACTGCCGCGGCGCGGCGGCCCTATCAGGCCGATCTCCGCCGGGCGACCAGTGCCGCCTACTATGCTCTGTTCCACGCGCTTGCCCAAACCGCAGCGGACACGTTGATCGGGACCACCGCGCAGCATCGGGCCAGCGAAACATGGCGGCGGGTTTACCGTTCACTCGAGCATGGCTTTGCCAAGGGACAATGCCAGGCACGGCGCAACTCACCGATTGCTGCGGACCTCGAGCCTGTCACGGACGCGTTTGTACTGCTGCAGGAGCAGCGGCACGCGGCCGACTATGACCCGCTCGTCTCGTTTCTACGCGAGGATGTGCTGGCGAGCATCGGTCTTGCCCGCAATGCCATGGCGGTGCTCGCTTCTGCGTCTGTCACTGACAGGCGCACCCTCGCTGCCTGGCTGATCGTCAAGTCACGGATTTAGCCCCGCGTCACGCCATGCTCCCAGCCGAGTATGGCGCGCTTGCGCGGCAGGCCCCAGTGGTAGCCGGTGAGCGCGCCGGAACTGCCGACGACGCGGTGGCAGGGGACGACGAAGGAGATCGGGTTCTTGCCCACTGCCGCGCCAACGGCGCGGGCGGCAGTCGGCTTGCCGATGCGCTGCGCCACATCCTGATAGGTGGTGGCCTGCCCGACCGGGATGCCGAGCAGCGTCTGCCACACCCGCACTTCGAAATCGGTACCGATCAGCACCACGCGCACCGGCGATGCTGGATCCCAGCGCGAAGGGTCGAAGACGCGGGCGGCGACGGGCGCCACCATTGCGTCATCGCGCCTGTAGCGCGCGTTCGGCCAGCGATCGCGCAGGTCGGCAAAGGCGGCCTCGATGCTGGTGTCGGCGTCGGCAAAGCCGATGCCCGAGAGGCCATAGGGCGTCAGCGTCAATATGGCGGTGCCGAAAGGCGAAGGCGCGGCGCCCCAGACCATGTCCAGCCCCTCGCCGCGATTGCGCCAGGCGCCGGGCGGCATGGCTTCGTGCGTGACGAACAGATCGTGCAGGCGCGCGGTGGAGGAGAGCCCGATCTCGAGGCTGGTTTCGAGCACACTGGCGCGCGCGGCGAGGAGGCGCTTCGCATGATCGAGCGCCACCGCCTGCGCAAAACTCTTGGGACTGAGCCCGCACCAGCGCCGGAAGAGCGCGGTCAACTGCCGCTGCGTCAGCCCGAGCGCATGGGCGAAGCGGTCGAGTTCCACATTTTCGGCGGGCGTGGTGCTCAAATAGGAAATGGCCGAGCGCACGATGTCGTAGTCGTCGGCCGCGATGAGAAGGGCGTGCTGGGTCATGGGCGAACACTACCCGCCTGCCCGATGACACGCGACCCGGATTTGACGCGGGGCGTCTCAGCCGAGGCGCGCGCGCTTCAGTGCCGTACCGAAGGCCTTCGCGAAGCTTGACTTGTCGTCGAGCTCAAGGAAGGCGCCGAGTTCCAAATCGGCGTCACGGGTGCGCAGGTGCAGCCCCGTGGTGCGCTCGTTGATGTCGCGGTCCACGACGAACTTCACGTCGCGCGGGTGGAAACGCACCAGCGATTCGCGGCCATGGCCATCGACCTGGCGCAGTTCGAGCTGATCGTTCCACAGCGTGACTTCCTCGAAGCGCTTGCCGTCCTTCATGTTGGCCGAAAGCGCCCACCACACAAGCAGCACGTCGAGCCCCAGGAAACCGACAATGGGCCAGGCCCCAAGGGAGTAGAAGACGATGCCGGGAATGGTGGCGGCGATCACCATGACGGCGATCACGACACGCGCGCCCCGGTGGCCCAGCGAACGGTGCGGGGTCAGCTTGGCGGCGAAGAGTGGTCTGGCTTGCGTTTGGGTCGACATGTTGGGCATCAGTATAGCCTCGGAATCGGCGCGACGGAAATGCCCCAGAAAAAAGTGAAGCGTCTTGCCAAAGCGGATATTGAGGCGATGTTCGGCGCTTTTGCGGCGGATAACCCGGAACCCAAGGGCGAACTCCACTATGTGAACCCGTTCACGCTGCTGGTGGCCGTCGTGCTTTCGGCACAGGCGACCGATACCGGCGTCAACAAGGCGACCGCCGGGCTGTTCCCTTTGGCCGATACGCCGGAAAAGATGCTGGCGCTCGGTGTCGAGGGTATCGAACAGCGCATACGCACCATAGGCCTGTTCCGGACCAAGGCGAAAAACGTGTTTGCGTTGAGCCAGCAGCTGATCGAGCGGCATAACTCCGAGGTGCCACAAGACCGCGAGGCGCTCGAGGCGCTGCCGGGGGTGGGACGAAAGACCGCAAATGTGGTGCTCAACATCGCCTTCGGGCAGCCGACCATCGCGGTGGACACGCATCTGTTCCGCGTCGGCAACCGCACCGGGCTTGCGCCCGGCAAGACACCGCTGGCGGTGGAGACGGAACTGACGCGCTTGGTGCCGAAGCCTTATCTCCTCCACGCGCACCACTGGCTCATTCTCCACGGGCGCTATGTGTGCAAGGCGCGGAAGCCCGAATGCTGGCACTGCATCATCGCCGAATGGTGCCGGTTCGAGCCGAAAACGCCACCACCCGTTCACCATGGCCGAACCGAAGCCTGAGCGGCGTTGCGCGCAAACTGTTTCTCTAGTACGTGCCGGTACGGTTCAGCTTCCCACCCTTCAGCGCACAAGGACGACCGATGGCCGAGACCAGGTTCGACGTTCTCACCATCGGCAATGCGATGGTCGATATCCTGGCCACTGTGGACGATGCGTTCCTTTCGAAACAGGGCATGACGCTCGGCATCATGCATCTCGTCGACGAGACGCGGTCGGACTATCTCTATTCGCTGATGCCGAAGGACCATCGCCAGATTGGTGGCGGCAGCGCGGCCAATACGGCGGCGGGCGTTGCCTCGCTGGGCGGGCGCGCGGCGTTTATCGGCAAGGTGGCGAAAGATCCTCTCGGCAAGGTGTTCGCGGCCGACCTGCATCATCAGGGCGTGCACTACGACATCGCCCCGCTCGAGGAAGGTCCGTCGACGGCGCGCTGCATGATCCTCGTCTCGCCCAGTGGCGAGCGGACGATGAACACGTTTCTGGGCGCCTGCCACCAGCTGACCCCGGCCGATATCCGCGAAGAGCAGATCGCAGCCGCCGCCGTCACCTATATGGAAGGCTTCCTGTGGGACCCGGTGGAAGCCAAGAAAGCCTTCGTCACCGCGGCGCATTACGCCCACAAGCATGAGCGCGCCACCTCGTTCACGCTGTCGGACCCGTTCTGCGTCAACCGCTACCGCGAGGAATTCCTCGACCTGATCCGCTCGAAAACCATCGACGTGGTGCTGGGCAATATCGAGGAGCTGAAATCGCTTTATCAGGCCGATTTCCACAATGCCGTGCAGGGCATCGCCAGGGACGCGGAGCTTGCGGCCATCACCATGGGGGCCGATGGCGCGATGGTGATTTCGAATGGCGAGATCATCACCGTGCCGGCCTATCCGGTGCAGCAGGTGGTGGATGCGACGGGCGCAGGCGATCTCTTCGCCTCGGGGTTCCTGTTGGGCTATGCGCGCGGGCGCGATCTCGAAACCGCGCTCAAGGCCGGTTGCCTCGCAGCGTCCGAGGTGATTTCGCATTACGGCGCCCGGCCACTGATCGACCTCGAGCAGCTGGCGAAAGAACATCAGCTGGGGTTGTGAGGCTTCGCGCTTAGCCCGCAGTCGGCGTCCCCTAAACCCGCCGCAAATCCACCCGTTCGATCGTGTGGCTCGGGCCCTTGAGCAGGATCAGGTCGGCACGCGAGCGGGTCGGCTGGATATTGTCGCGCAGGTTGGGCAGGTTGATCTCGTTCCACGCCCAGAGGCCGAAGGCTTCCGCCTCCTCGGGGCTCATCAGGCTGAACCGATGGAAGAAGCTGTTGGGGTCGGCGAAGGCCGTCGTTCTGAGCTTGCGGAACCGTTCCATGAACCAGGCCGTCAGGTCCGCCTCGGCCGCATCGATATAGATCGAGAAATCGATGAAATCCGACGCGAACAGGATCGGCCGGCCGGAGCGCGGCAGGTCGCCCGGCTGCAGGATATTCAGCCCCTCGACGATGAGGATGTCGGGCCGGTCGATACTGATGTGCTCGCCCTCGACCACATCATATTTCAGGTGCGAATAGACCGGCACCTCGACATCGGGCTTGCCCGACTTGATGTCGGCGAGAAAGCCGATCAGCGCCGTGCGGTCATAGCTTTCGGGGAAACCCTTGCGGTCGGCGAGCTTCAGCGCATCGAGGATTTTGTTGGGGTAGAGGAAGCCGTCGGTGGTGACGAGGTCCACCTTGGGCGAGCTCGGCCAGCGCCTGAGCAGCGCCTGCAGGATGCGCGAGGTGGTGGATTTCCCCACCGCCACCGACCCGGCGACCCCAATGATATAGGGCACCTTGCGGTTGTCGGCGCCCAAAAACCGCGTCGAGGCATGATGCAGCTGCTGCACGGCCTCGACATAGAGCGAGATCAGACGCGAGAGCGGCAGGTAGACTTCCTCGGCTTCTTCGAGCGAAATCGGGTCGTTGAGCGCCCTGAGCCGCTCGAGATCGGCCGAGCCCAGCGTCATCGGCACATCGGCGCGGAAGCGGCTCCACTCCTTGCGGGTGAAATGGTGATAGGGCTCGAGCCCGGGCTTTGCCGGCGCCATCAGACGCCTCCCATCGGGCGCGCGGCCTTTTCGGCCAGGCCCGATTGCGCGGTGCGCCTTTCAAGCTCGTCCATGACCTCGGACAGCGGCACGCCCGCGGCGCGCAGCAGTACGAGCAGGTGATAGAGCACGTCGGCGGCTTCGGCCCTGGCGTTCGCCGCGTCGCGCCCGACGGTGGCGATGACCAGCTCCGTCGCCTCCTCGCCGAATTTTTTCGCCGAGCGCTCAATGCCGGCGGCGATCAGCTTCGCCGTATAGCTTTCATCCGGCGAGGCGGCGGCGCGGAGCGCGACGCGCTGGTCGAGATCGTCTAGCGAGAAAGCCATCAGCTCAGCTCCGGGTCGGTATCGTGGCGCATCGGAATGCCATGGGCCTCCATGTAGCGCTTGGCTTCCCCGATGGTGTAGGTGCCGAAATGGAAGATCGAGGCGGCGAGCACGGCCGACGCGTGGCCCTGTTTCACGCCCGCCACCAGATCATCGAGCGTGCCGACGCCGCCCGAGGCGATCACCGGCACATGCACCGCATCGGCGATGGCGCGGGTCAGTTCGAGATCGAACCCCGATTTCGTGCCGTCGCGGTCCATCGAGGTGACGAGCAGCTCCCCTGCCCCGCGCTCGACCATCTTCACCGCGAATTCCACCGCATCGATGCCGGTCGCGTTGCGGCCGCCATGTGTATAGATTTCCCACTCGTCGCGATTGTGCTGGCCCGGCCCCTGCACCTGCCGCCGCCGCGCATCAACCGACACCACGATGCACTGGTCGCCGAACTTGTCGGCGGCCCGCGCGATGAAATCCGGGTCGTTCACCGCCGCCGAATTGATCGACACCTTGTCGGCGCCCGCGAGCAGCAGCTTCCTGATATCTTCGAGCTTCCGCACGCCGCCGCCCACTGTCACCGGCATGAAGCAGTGCTCGGCCGTGCGCGCCACCACGTCGAAAATCGTCTCGCGGTTCTCGTGGCTCGCGGTGATATCGAGGAAGGTCAGTTCGTCCGCCCCCGCCGCGTCATAGGCGATGGCCGCTTCCACCGGGTCGCCGGCATCGATCAGGTCGACGAACTGCACGCCCTTGACCACGCGGCCATCTTTGACATCCAAACACGGGATGATGCGGGTTTTCAAACTCATTGGCGCGGCTCCTTGGGGCGGCGGCTGAGGCGCGAGACCAGCGCGAAGATGAGGGACATGAGCCAGAAGATCAGCAGGAATAGCCCGACCAGCCCCAGGATCGGGTGGATGACGCCCGAAAAACCGAAATAGAACAGCGCGACGATCGGCACCAGCGCCGGCAGGTACCACCAGAGGCGGACCTTCCGCACCAGCACGAGCTTGGCATTGCGCTCGGCCATCAGCCCCGGGCTCCCTTCAAGAGCGCCAGCGCTTCACGTGAATCAATCCGGCCATCATAGAGCGCACGGCCCGAAATCGCGCCTTCCAGCACCTTATAGCGCGGCTCGGTCATGGTGCGGATATCGTCCATCGAGGCGAGGCCGCCCGAGGCGATCACCGGGATCGACACGGCCTCGGCGAGCTCCAGCGTCGAGGGCCAGTTGATGCCCTTCAAGACGCCGTCGCGATCGATATCGGTATAGATGATGGCGGCGACGCCCGCGCCCTCGAAGCGCTGCGCCAGTTCGATGGCGCCGAGTTCCGAAGTCTCGGCCCAGCCTTCGACCGCGACCTTGCCGCCGCGCGCATCGATGCCGACGGCGACCTTGCCGGGATACTTCCGCGCCGCTTCCTTCACCAGCGCCGGATCGCGCACCGCGACCGTGCCGAGGATGACGCGGGCGAGGCCCTTTTCGAGCCAGGCCTCGATATGGGCAATGGTGCGGATGCCGCCGCCCAATTGCACCGGGAAGCGCACGCGCTTCAGGATCGCCTCGACAGCCGCGCCATTGACGCTTTCGCCCGCGAAGGCGCCGTTCAAATCGACCACGTGCAAATATTCGAAGCCCTGGTCCTCGAAGCTTTTCGCCTGCGCGGCCGGGTCATCGTTGAACACGGTGGCTGCCTGCATGTCGCCAAGCTTCAGGCGCACGCATTGCCCGTCCTTCAAATCGATGGCGGGAAAGAGAATCACGGCTGCCACCTCAGGAAATTGCGGATGAGCGCGAGGCCCAGCGCCTGGCTCTTTTCGGGGTGGAACTGCGTGCCGACGAGATTGTCGCGGCCGACAATCGCCGTCACCTCCTGCCCATAATCCGCCGTCGCGAGCAGCGTTTCGGGCCGGTCGCAGGCCAAATGGTAGGAGTGGACGAAATAGGCGTGCAGCCCATCCGGTCCGTCGGGAATGCCGGCGAGCACCGGGTGCGTGCGGTGGAATTTCAGATTGTTCCAGCCCATATGCGGCACCTTCAGCGCGCCGGTCTCTGGCGTGCTCTTGGGCTCGAGCCGCACCACCGCTCCGGGAATCCAGCCGAGGCCCTGCGTCACGGCCTTCTCGCGGCCTTCACTGGCCATCAGCTGCATGCCGACGCAGATGCCGAGGAACGGCACACCGCCCTTGATCACCCGCTCGGTGAGCGCCTCGACCATGCCCGGCACGGCATCGAGCCCGGCGCGGCAATCGGCAAAGGCGCCGACACCCGGCAGCACGATGCGATCGGCCGACCGAACCTCCGCCACGTCATCGGTGACGCGGATATCGTGGCCGGTCTCGGCCTCGCGCGCGGCGCGTTCGAAAGCCTTGGCTGCCGAGCGGAGATTGCCCGAGCCGTAATCGATAATGGTGAGAATGGGCATCAGCGGCTCAGGACTTTGCGCTCAACACTTGCGACAGGGCGAGATCTTCATCGCGGGCGACGATTTCGGAGCGATAGGCATAGCCGCGGCGCCCCAGCTTGCCGCGCCGGAAGGCCGGGGCCTCGAAACCGAGATAGAGCGCCAGCACGATGTAGAGGCCGGTGCCAGCGTCATCGCCCAGATAGAACGTCGCGCCGGCGACGATGACAATCCCGACGACCCAGACCAGCAGCAGCAGCCAGAGCCCGTGCAACAACGCATAGACGGGCCCGAACAGGGCGGCGGACCAGCTGAAGCGGTCGGCCACCACGGCAGGCGGCGCATCGGGACGATCGTGGACGGTGTAGAGGGCCATGCGGCGGCTCCTTGCCTCGGCGGGCGTTCAACAGCGCTCTAGAGCAAAAGCACCCGCGTGGAAAGTGTGAGGGGCCGATACTCGCGCCGATGCTGGTGTTCGTGCTCGGCTTGACGCTTCCAAATGCGTTCAGGTGGTATCGGTAGGGCGAGGTTCTGATATTTCCCTAGCCCGACGGCATCAGTCGGGCCTCCTCCACCGTTTACGGAGGAGGATACCGCCGTCAGGCGGAGGTGGGGGGTGCAGCTTGCCGGATAGCTGCAACGATCATCGCTGAGCGGTTCTCGACATCGTCAACCCAGAAGCGCAGGACCCTTATCCCTTCGCCCAGAAGCCAGGCATCGCGGCGGGCATCACGTTGTTCCAGCTCGTCATGGGCCGGTTCATCGATCTCGATGCAGAGATGCGCGCGTGCGCAGTAGAAATCGAGAATGTATGGTCCGATCGGATGCTGGCGGCGAAAATGCAGGCCGACAGCATTGTCATGCAGCAACAGCCAGAGTGTTCGCTCGGGCTGCGTCATCGTGCGGCGCAATTGTTTCGCGCGGTGTCGAATGAAGTCGGGCGAACGCATTCGGCATGGGTCCAATCTGCTTGGATGCTGTTGAGCTTGGCATAGCTTGGCGCAAGCGGCCCCCCCCTCCCGCCTACGGCACCCTCCCCCGTAAACGAGGCCTCTGCGAAACTTGCGATTGTTTGTGGATGTGATTCACTGGCTTTGGATGGAGGGCCGGTGAATGGAACAGGTGAGTTTTCTGGATGCGTTCCTTCCGGCT
>JAIYDI010000028.1 GCA_027487555.1 Hyphomicrobiales bacterium | reverse complement strand
TGCGCGTTGCCCGAGGCATCCTGGTGCACGGCGATGAGGCACGGCACGCCGCCACCCTTCTGGTATTCGCCGCGCACGGTGTGGCCCGGGCCCTTCGGCGCGATCATGATCACGTCGACCGACTTCTTGGGCTCGATCAGGTTGAAGTGCACATTGAGGCCGTGGGCGAAGGCGATGGCGGCGCCATCCCGGATGTTGGGCTCGATCTCGTTCTTGTAGACGTCGGCCTGCAGCTCGTCGGGGATGAGCATCATGATGACGTCGGCCCAGGCGGCTGCCTCGGCGATCGACATGACCTTCAGGCCCTCGCTCTCGGCCTTCTTGGCCGAGGAGCCATCGGGACGGAGCGCCGAGACGACATTGGTGATGCCGGAATCGCGCAGATTCAGCGTATGCGCGTGGCCTTGCGAGCCGTAGCCCACGATGGCGACCTTCCTGGACTTGATGATGTTGAGATCTGCATCCCGATCGTAATAGACGCGCATGAGGTATCTCCCTTTCGTGCGTTCGAGCCGTTATCGGCTGATTTCTAGGCGTTTTGGGTTATTTCCGGTGTGGGCGACAGGCCCCTGCCGGACAGGCAGGTCTGGTCGGTCAGCCGTCCACTCCGTAAATCTTGAGGAACTGCTCGGCAGCGAGCGCAGCGTCGCGGGCGATCTCCGCTTCACCAAGCGCTATCGGTTCGCCGAGCAGCAGGCGGATCTGCACGTCGCGCACAACCAGCCCGAAGAAGACACGATAGGCCTCCTCGCTCGACTCGAACCGCAGCACCCGTGCCTCGCGCCCGGCATCGAGCATTGGCTTCAGGCGACGGCGGATACCGAGCGGACCATTCTCGAGCACGATATCGCCGAGACCGGGTTTCTCCGCGCCGGCATGAGTGATGGCGAGGCGATTGAGCGTGACCGAGACTTCGCCCGAAATGGTGCCGAGCAGATCCCGGGCGAACTGTTCGAGGCTGATGCGGAAGCTCGCCGCATCGATCCGGCGGCGGTCCACCTGCGGCACGCGCACTTTCGCCGCCTGGAACTGCACTGTGGCCGTCAGCAGACCGTCGCGGTCACCGAACCACTTGTACAGGGTTTCCTTGGAGCACGAGGCGCGGCGGGCCACCGAGGTCATGGTCAGACGATCGCCCTGCTCGACAAGCAAGCTGAGCGCGGCCGACAGCACCTGCTGCTGCCGTGGCGTGAACGCCTCCGCTGTCGTCGCAAAGCTCATCGTGCTTCGGCCCCGCCCATCTCCTCCTGCTGGCCGCAACGGGCGCGGATGCCGGAGTTCTTATCTTGATCAGTGCGTACCGTACGTTACGGTTCGGCGCAAGGGTTTTGTGCGTTCGTCCGGAAAAGTGGCGTTTGTGTAGGCATCCGCGATAATCTACGACTTGGTTGGAATATCCGTGAAATTCATCCGACCAAATCCCTCACCTGATCCCGTATCAGCGTCGTGTCGTACCAAGGCCACTTTGGGCGACCCTAGAAGTCTCTTTCGTCGGAGCGCCGCCTTAGCTCTTCGAAGCGACCCCCTTGAGCGACTCCAGCTTTGACCATTGCGTCGACAAGGTGCTTGGCCCCAAACGGCCACTCAAATCGATCATCTGGAAGGAGTCTCTCAAGCGCAACCAGCAAAGCCTCTACGCCGGCTGCATCGAGCTTGGTCACTTCGCATTGCAGTTGAATGTTGTGCCCGCGCGACAGGGGCACCAAGCGCGGGGTGACGAGCTCGATGATGGAAGCAAACTGCTTGGGAAGGGTCGAGGCGAACAAAAAGAGTGCCGACGACATCTGCGGTGTTTTGGCGGTCCGCTGCTTCGGCCAAACGGTCGTCAGGAATGGGATCACCAGATCCGCCCATTGCTGATCTTGTGATGCCCAATTGCTGAGATTTTGCAGCATTGCCTGCCGCACTTCGTCGTCACCCAGAACTAGAATGTCTCGCAGTTCTGTGCTGGAGACTTGCTGATCGGCTCCAGGGCGCCCCCAGGCGTTCAGCATATGCGCAATGAGGCTGCGTTCCTCTCGCTCGCCCTTCCGAACTCTCTGAGCCAAATCGGCCTTTACCTTCCCGAACAGGATCGGATCCGGCGCGCGCTGCAACCCAGCGAACCCGGACCAGAAGGCATCGCCGTCAGCCCCCTGGTCTGCAGACTTGGGCAGAAGTTCTGCATCCCACCAAGCAGGCTGCCAGTGGTGGAACCACCCGGATTGTCGGGCAATCAGATAAAGGGCGTGTCTCGCGTGATCTCCGGGAAGATGAAGGAGTTTAGTCAGGCGAGCGAGCCACGCCGCTGGCACGCCTGGTGGGTCCTTCGGCAACTTGATCTCTAGCAAAGCCAGCGTCAGCCGCCCGACTACCGAGTTGAGTGCCTCGAATGACCAGTCCCGTCTTGGCTTTTGTTGGTACCCCGAGGGTTGGACTACTGCGGTCTCGACTACCTTGTCCCATACGAGATCGAACAGGCCTCCTCCACGTTCTTCGAACGCGGTCGCCCGGTGAGCGAACCAATCCACCAGCGGGTGCCAGAGCTTCGCCAAGTCGTCCGTAGAGAACGAGACCAGCAAGGTGACGACCTGCGCATCCAGTTCCGAGCTTGTCTCGATCTCCCGTGTTGACCTCAAGAACGTCGACCACCACGACCATATGTTCTCGACATTTCGCGCCATCCCACTGCGCAACGCTTCGACAGCTTTTTCCGGTCTGGTCGCGGAGTAACCAGCAAATGGATCGTGCTCGACCCTATCCCTCAACCCACGCTTTGGGGTTTGGATGGGCAATAGCTGATCGGGTGGTATGTCGAGGATGCCATTGGCATCGGTGTCTGTGTGGATGGAATACACACCGCTGGTGCGTGGCTGTGCAGTCCACTCGGTGGACTCTTCGGTCCAGTTCGGGGCTAACTCCCGAAGCCTAGCCTTCTCCCCGGTCACGTCGAAACTAAAGGTCACGCCATGGTCGACGAACCACTGGATGGCGCTGAGTCGCGCAGTCGCACCTCGAGCAGCAGCGTCGTTGACATCCGAGCCTTCCAGATAGGGGATCGACGATTTCAGCAGACGCGTCTCTACGGATCGCTTGGCCGCCTCGGACAGGTCAGGCCATCGGTCTCGGATGGCGCAATAGAGGTCGCGTTCGTGCTCGTCCGACCAGAAGGTGTTGTCCTTCATGTTCGCAAAGACGTCCCCGGCCTCTTCGATCGTCGTAAGGTCAGCCCGGCCGGCCGCCCAAATCGTGAGCCGCTCGAAAACCAAGCCCGGGTGCTGCGACCAAGTCCTGGCCTCCATAGCCGCGGCTGCTGGATTGGAGCGAGCGAACCTCTCCATGAGATGAGTAAAGGTCACCAAAGGCCCCGTCAGCCCGTACTGGTCTTCCCCTAGACGCTGACCATCATCAGGCCGCGTCGTGTCCAGACTAAGGTAGGCATCAATCTCGACCTCCATTTGCTCGGCTTCTACAAGCAGAGCGCGCCAGACCGCTACAACCAATGGGAGGCTTGGCTCGTCGAAGTCGAAAGCCCGATGAATTTTCGGGTAGTCAACGTCGAGGGACATAAAGGTTGATGGGTCTGCGCCGATCTCTAACGGCGGAACGGCACTATAGCGCCGGCCGACGGTGATGGTTGGCCAAGACAGTGCAACGGCCTCACGTATAAGTGCCGGTGACCAGCCCTCTTTTTTCGCTCGACGCCCAATCTCCAAGGCGGCCTGGTCAGGCTCGCCAGGTCTCCTCTTCCAGGACTGGAGAAGGTAGCGCCAGTACTTGCCGAACTTTGCGTCGTCCGGCCGATGTCGGTAGCGCAGTTCGTTCTCGAGCACCTGAAGCAAGCTGGGGTGTACGTTTCGCTGACCAGCCGCCCACCAAAGAGCTGGCGCTTCCTCGAGCCTGGTAAGCGCCATGAGACCAAGCATCCACTGGCGTTGTGCCATTGCTCCGTGGCCGAGAACTGTGCCGATCTCCCTCTCCGTGGTGGCGCCAAGATCCCGGCGGGTAGCCTCAAACGCACTCCAGGCGTTGTCGGGAACCTCCCGCCTTTGGAAGTGGTCATCGTCTCTCCATGGGGGCGGAGCAACGTCGCGATCGAGACCGAAGTGGTCGAAGGGATCAAAGAGAGGGCTGCCTGGATTGTAGATATCTTCCCGCCGAGGTTCGAGGTAGCGGACGCGCGGATCGAAGGTGTAAAGCCACGTCGAAGGAATCGCCGGCTTCAGCCTAGTTAGCTTCGCCATCCCTTCGGTCGTAGAGGCTAGGTGCGCGATGCGACCCCTAAAGAAGAGCGATGCGCCTGATGGTCCGGCGGCCGCTTGATTGATTGTGTCCTGATACCACCCATCGACGTCCCTTGCTCTCGCGGCCCATGCCCCGAGTGTGCCCCATAGGTTGCCGAAGTCGTTCCCGAAGGCGATTGGGAATACCCCCTTCTGAACCCATTGCTCCCGTGCATCGATCTCATCACCCGACTGGAAGGCGTAGATGTTCGTCACAGGGGACTGCTCTTCACGCAACGCCTCGAGCAGGTACTGGACCGGTGGATCGTCTGCGGAATAACCCACAAACACGATCTTGAAGCGGTTCATAAGCCGCCGGATATAGTGGGTCGCCCAGCCGTCCGACAGATAGGCCTTGCCAAAATCACTGCTCGACAGAACCACGTCATCGGCGGAAATACCGCTGTAGTCCTCGTTGGTTCGACCGTGGATATGGATGATGCCCTCGAAGTCCGCAGCGCGTTCGGGGATAGGCAAGTGCGGTGGTCCGGATGATTTCAACTGCGGATCGCAAGCTTCGAACAGCCGGTCGAAATTGGTTGTGATGAGCCGCGGCCTTCCATCAGCGCCTCGAGACAGGTCTATCATCGTCCGATGCGCTTCCAAGTCGACGCCTTGGGCCGGCTTCAGAGCTCGCGCAACCGCGTCCCTGACCTCTCTCGGATCGAACTCAAGGTCCAGTGAACTGAACATTCTGTCGACTGGAACGTAGGATTTGCCTCCAGAAGGCAGCTGGGTGTTCGCAGCATCATAAAGACGCCTCGCCTGGCTGCCGGTCAAAGACCCTAGATCGTCCATGACGTCGCCAGCCAGCTTCAGGAAATCTGATAGGCCTGCCTTGTGACGCGAAACTCCAGCGCCGCAGAAGAACAGGACATTGCCTTGGTCTCTAGCGACGAGCAGGTCGTCAGGAACATCGGGACCATTCTCGGTAAAACGCACCGCCAAATCCCCAAATGCGAAACATTTGCTACTTAGTTTAGTCTGACTTTCACTGATCGTCGGTGGCGTCGTTCTGCGTACTGCCGCGAGCGTCGTGCCAGTCATCCAGCCGTTTCAAGTCAAAGGTCAGGCAGTAACCTAGCGTCCGCTGCAGACCCGATAGTGGCCAGAAATGCTCTTGGCCTATGCCACGAGCACGCGCCTCTTCATTGTAGCAGAGCAAGTCCACAAGCCGCCGCTCTGGGAGCTCATCCATCTCAATCTTCAGGCGGGATGCGACAACCTTATCGAGATTCTTCTTCGTGGCCGACATGGTTGCTATCTCCGCCGCCAGCCCCGTGAACCGGCGCCCTAAGTCGCCATGCAGTCGCGCCTTTTCTGACGGCTTGAGCGCAGTCTCCACTGCCGACGCTACTGCTATCCCCGCTGTCAGGATCGATGCGAAAACCGTCCACTGTCCAATCACCGCGACGAAAGCAGCCGCACCAGAGACTGCATTCGCAGCCATGACAACATCATGCCAAGTTCGGTAAAAGCTGTGCATCTTGTTGTGATAGCGACGAATGCGACCGACGGCGAAGGCGGCCGCATAGAACGGTCCTTCGTTCCAATCGCCTATTTCTTCCGAGGCGGCGGAGGGGGCGGAGCGTAGTCTGTTGTCCTGGTTGTCGATGATTGACCACCTCGATTGTTGACGCCGTTACCTGGGAGGGGGGAAGGCTTGGGCGGCGGTATGGGTTTGCCTTTGTCTGCCAATTCTGGCTCTTATTTTCGAATCGGTATTCTCGAATTCTACGCCGTCGGCGAGAGAGCAACAAACAATAGCCCCGCACGGCAGCTGACCAAAATAATAGGATCCTCTTGCGCCTCGTCTGGATACCCCCGATGCTTAGGCACAACGCCTTTCAGTCAGAGCGTTCAGTCAAGTTCGGGGGATTTAATGCGTTTTGCTGGTAACGTCATCTGGTTCGTTCTTGGCGGTTGGTACACGGCGCTCTTTTGGCTGGTCGGAGCTGCCGTCTTCGCGCTGTCGATCATCGGCATTCCGCTGACCATCGCCGCCCTGCAGATGGCCTCCCTCTCCGCATGGCCGTTTGGGCGCGAGGTTGTTCACGTCCGGGAGCTCGATGGGAAGGGCGTCACCCTCGGAACGGCGACCACCGGAATGATCGGCTTTGTCGTCAACGTCATCTGGGCTCTGACGTTCGGCATCCTGCTGTTTCTGTCCTACCTGGTCGCCGGCATCCTCTGCTGCATCACCATCATCGGCATTCCGTTCGGCCTACAGGCCTTCAAGCTTGCCGGTATCTCGCTTTGGCCAGTGGGACGGCGCGTGGTGACTATCGAGCTGGCCACATTGGCGCGCCAGGACGCCGCCCAGGCCAAGATGGACAAATACCGCGGTCGGGCGCTGGCTTGACGCTGGAGAACCAAGATCATGATCAACCGCGCTGTCGTATGGGCGATCTGCGTGCTCGCCGCCGGGATAGTAGGCCGATCCGGTGCGATGGAATTCACCACCCACCCCAACGCCAGCAGCATGCCGGCGGTGACGGCCATCCTGGCGGTGGGCGACATAGAGGACGGCGACGTCGAGCGCCTCTCCGGCTTCCTCGCGTCGGCGGAGATTCGGAAGACCGTCGCCATCTACCTGGCTAGCCCTGGGGGCTCTCTCTATGAGGGCATGCGACTAGGCATGTTCTTCAAGGAGAACCGTATAAAGACCATCGTGGAAGGCGGGGAGATCTGCGCGAGCGCTTGTGCCCTGGCCTTCCTAGGGGGTCGTGACAATCAGGGTCGGCCATGGCGATCAAGCTCTTCGAACAGCTACCTGGGTTTTCACGCTTTCCGTTCGCCAGATGCCCCGCTGCAGGACGAGAACGAGACGCAGAGGGTGGTATCGCACGTCTTGGCCTATGGCCGCGAGGTGGACGCGCCACTGGAGGTTCTGATCCTCAACTTCTCGACGCCATCCGACGACATGTACTGGCTTGATCAGGGCGAGATCTGCTCGTTGGGCATCAAGCTCTGGGACGTTCCGGGTGACCAGTTTATCTGTTGAGGCGATCGACAAGGCCGGTTGTTCTAGCCTCTCTTCGGGGTTGCCTGATCCGCCGCCCCTTGTAATTCCAGAGGATCCCCACAATCCTCCATATATTCAAACACAAGACCATGGACATCCCTGTCCAAGGTCTTGTGCGACTAGCGTGACTACGGAGGAGGCATTTGAATAATCGCGCGTTTGCGTCACTTCTACGTCGCCTGACCTTTCGACTCTGGTTGTGGGGGCGAGACCTCCTCGGTCCCCGTTCGGTTTCGATGTTCGGGCGGTCCGATGAAGACTCTGCAAAGGTCTCGCGGATACACGTCATCAATCTCGACAGGCAGACGCCCCGATGGCGCCGCATGCAGGCGGAGCTTTCCCGCCTACATGGCTCGGACGGCGAAACCCTGCTCAGTAGGACAAGTAGATTCTCCGCTGTCGACGGCAAGACTGCAGTCGAGATCCATCCCAGCGTGGTCGAACCGGTCTACTCGTTTAGCGACCAGATGTATGTCGATCCCGAACCTCTGTTGGCAAATGGCCCTTCACTCGAAGATAGAAGGATTAGGATGAGCCGCCCCGAACTGGCGGTTGCAAAGTCGCATTTCGACGTGTGGCAGATGATTGCCTCTTCTGAGGACGATTTCGCGCTCGTTCTCGAAGACGACGTTTACTTTGTCGGGGACGCCCCTGATGCGATCGATATGGCCTGGCGAGAGCTATTAGCATTGGATGAGCCCGTGGACATGCTCTTCCTGTCTCACAGGGAAGCGGCCTCCGGAGCGTTGAAGAAGGAAGTGAGTCCGAACCTCTTTCGCCCGGTTCGAGGCCTGTGGCAGATGTCGGGCTACGTCCTTTCGCGTGAAGGCGCACGCAAGCTATTGGCGGCAGCGCCGATCCGTGGCCCGGTCGACCTGTGGATCAACTTCAGATTTCCTGAGCTCAACGTCTTCGCCACCGCTACATCGTTGATTGAGCAACGTCCGGATGGCGGCTCCGACAATCTTTATTCGATTTTGCCAGTCCTTTCGACCGCTGGCGTGCTGAACAAGGAAGCGCCAAACCTGTTCGTTCCGCGTCTTCCGCGTCGGACGGTGATCGCTTGGACCGATCCCGGGCAGGCGGCCGATCGTTTGGCTATGGCACTCTCGATGTTGGGCTTTCGTTGTCATGGCGAGAGCGAGATGATGCACGCCGTCGATCGTCGGGACCTGCTTGCCGGCGGCCGTCGATACTTCGACGCTTATGTTAACCCGCCATTTTCGCCCGCTGATCTCGCGCACCTTGTACGAAAAAGAAACGGCGCACGCTTCATTATAACCGGCGAAACCTCAAGAAGTGCGTTCGGGGCCACGTTGGCCATGCTGCCGGTCGACCAAGTGCTTGCAGGCGACGATGAGGTAGCTGACTGGGCGTCGCTTTGCGGGTTTCTAGGTGCACCGAAACCCGATAGCAGCTTTCCGAAGCATCTCGGCCAAGAACCAGGACTATTCGCAGCGTCGCCGATTTTTTGGAGAAGAGAGCCGTCCGCTCGGCAGATGCCAGCAGACAGGATGCCTTGGATCGCGAAGCGTCGATCGATGGCGGTTGGTCAGACCTCGCTGGTACCAATCAAGCCAAAGCGTGCCTTTAGGCTGCACCTGCAGGAAAATTTCAGCAAGCTGGACACTGGGCTCTGGCATCCTCTGGCGGACACATTTCCAGGCAACAAGGCGATGTTCGATCCCCAGAATGTGTCTCTCGTTGAGACCGGCCTAGCACTAACCTTAAGAAAGTCGCCGGCCGTTGTTCGGGACTACACCGCCGGGTCCATTCGGAGCACACAAGACTTCCACTACGGTCGCTTCGAGGCCACCCTCAAGCCGGCGAGGGGCTCGGGACTGATCACGGGGTTCTTTCTGCACCGCTACTTCCCTCGCCAGGAAATCGACATCGAGCTGCTCGGCAAGGATACGACCAAGCTACTGCTGAACGTCTACTACAATCCTGGCGATGATCAGGCTGCGTTCAACTATGGGCATCGCGGCACACCCGTCTCCATTGACCTTGGATTCGATGCTTCGCTGGAATTTCACCGGTATGCCATGGAGTGGCTTCCTGATCGCATCAGGTGGTTCGTGGATGACAGACTTGTCCACGAGAGAGGCATTTGGGACCCCACCCCAGTTCCGCATCTACCGATGGAGGTGTTCGTCAATTTGTGGTCCGCGTATTCACACGGGTTCGCTGGACGGCTCGACCTTTCGGCGTTGCCCGCTTCAACAATCGTGCACTCCGTCAGGATCGATACTGTCGAGGACCTCTTGGACGCTTCCAGGCGGGGGGATAGTAGCCTGATGGATCAGGTCTGAAGCGCTGAGGTTCGCACACGACGACCCAACGGCGATCAGATTGGCCAAAGTGATCGAGGCTGCGGGTAGTGGCGGCCCTAGTTCTTCACAACCCGCTCACGGTCAGCGGCACGGGGCCATGCGCTGCAAAAGCTGTTCGGTGACGACGGCGGTGGGCTTCGGTCGGCGCTACCGCCCCTTCGACTCCCAGTACGCAGCCCAGGCTTTGGACATCTCTGGACTATGCGGGTCAGGCTCGGGCTCGCCGTTCGGCTGCACGAAGATGATCTCGGAGAACATCTGGCCGGCGCAGCCAATAGCTGTCAGCCGGCCGCGTACAATCCGCACATGGTCGCCAACCTCGATTGGCCAAAAGTCGAACCGGAGCCTGACCCGCTCGGCCGCGGCCAGGCTCGGCACTCGGTACCAGTCGTGGGTTCGGCGCTGCAGGCGCAACGTGACCAACCAGGCGGGTGACTGTGTCAATATCCATGTCCGGATGGGCCGCAGATAGCGGCTACGAATGACTACTGGTACCGTAACCAGGACAACCGGCCAGCGTTCGTCAGCTGGGACATCGTCCGGATTTACGTCGAGCCCTGCCCAGCAAACGAATACCCGCCAGGCCGATCCTCGACTCAGAGGATGAGGTGACCGTCGCTTCATGAGCGCACGTTAACCGCCATAGATCACCGGCACGTGCCGCAATCTTGTGGATCCCCAAATCTCACGTTCGCACGGGTGTGGGCAGTGGCCCCCTACAGACTATCTCAGTACCGTGATCCATATCGAGCCAGTGGTGCCTGGAAGTGCAATTCTTGCTGCTGGACAAGATTGTCAGTCGAAGTCACTTTCAATCCAGCACACCAAAAAGACTTCCGACTGACACCGACGCTGGAGGGGGCGAACGTGGGATTATTCCGGATGTTGGTGCGGCTGCTTACGGCCAAGCCAGCCCGCACTCGGCACGGTGGCGCCCCGGCGCCGCGTGTCGTCGTCCTAGAGCCACGCGTCGTGGTGCCCGCCCGGACGAACTTACCCACAGCTGGCACTGTCCTCCGCGGGAAATGCTGGGTAATCGATGACGACACCATCGTGATCGACAATGTACGGCTGAGGCTTGCCGGGATTGACGCCCCCGAGCTCGATCATCCCTGGGGACAGAAGTCCAAATGGATGCTGGTCCAGCTCTGCAAGGGCCAGACGATAACGGCCCACATCCGGCCCGAGCTTTCATACGATCGTGTCGTAGCCGAGTGCTTTCTTCCGGATGGCCGGGATCTCGCGGCCGAACTGGTCAGGGCCGGGATGGCACTAGACTGGCCAAAGTTCTCCGGCGGCAAATACGGGCATCTCGAGCCGGCAGACGCTCGCCGCAAACTGTGGCGTGCACAGGCACGGCAACGAGGCACACTCAGGATCAAGAGCGACGACTAAACGAAGTCCGTTATTCCCGTATTGGAAAGCCCCTACGTAGACCCGGCAATCCATTGCGGATAACTATTGAGCACATTTATTCAATAGAGACCATGACGGGTGAGCAGCGCGTGCAGTTCTACGAACAGCTCAAGGCTTGGTCCGGCGAGCCCATATCAGGCGCCGCCCTTGCTCCTGACGAGATCACGGACTTGGTGGCGTTTCTCTCCCTCCAGACCGTCGAGAGCAGAGAAACGGTGGCAGAGACCGAGTAGTACGCGGACAATAAGGACCGCTGAAGAATCTGAGTGGGGCTATACGAAAAGTGGTGCGAAGCCACCAAGACGACCAATCAGCGGAAGCGCTACTGGACCTATGTCGAAACAGACGGCGGGCGTGAGGAGATCGCTGACGATCTCGCCGAGACCATTCGCTCGCACTACGATCGCCTTGAGCGCATAGCGGAGGACGTGGGCCGCCTAGGGTACAAGGTCGCGGCCCAAATCCTCCACGAAGCGCTGCCGCAGACGCCGAAGGGTCGCTCAGGGGATCTTGGCGAGATTCTTGCGACCGAGCTGGTGGAAGAAGAGATCGGGCTCCGAGTTCCTGTTCGTCGCCTTAGGTACAAGGACGGTCGCAACATGGCCATGCGCGGCGACGACTTCATCGGCGCAGGTTACGACGACGATGAAAAAAAGCTCAGGCTGCTGAAGGGCGAAGCCAAGAGCAATAAGGTGCTTGGTCAGACCACCGTCGCTAGCGCCCGAAAGGTACTCGACCGGGACAACGGCCGCTGCACGCCTGACTCCCTGCTGTTCGTCGCCAACCGCCTGCTGGAGAGCAACGATGCCGACGACAATGCGCTGGGCCGTGCGCTGCGAGACGAAGTGGGCCTCAAATCGCTGCGGCCTGATCGCATCGATCATATGCTCTTCACGGTTTCGGGCAACGGACCTCATGCGTCGCTGAAGGTGGACCTCGACGCCGCCGGGCACAACCGCGACCACTATGTGGTCAACATCCACGTCAAAGACCACCAAGAGTTCATCCTAGCCATGTTCAAGAAGGCGGAAGATCTTGGAAACGATTGACGAACTCACCGCCTTTCTGACGAGCGCGACCGTCGATGGCATTCTCGGTCGTCTTCTCTACCGTGGTGCGGCGTGGTCACTGATGCGCGCAGATGGTGTTCTTCCCGCAGGAGCACCACCGCTTGGCGCAACGATCGAAACCGATCTGGCGGAACACGGCTTCGCGCTGCTTCGAGGCGCTTTGGCGCTCCGTACTCAGGCCGGAGCCTCCGAGTTGACCAACAAGGCTTTCGAACGCGCCGCGAACGCATTCGAGGCGCTTGTTCGAAACGGGGACCCAGCGTCTCTCGATCGCGGTTTCCGGCGAACAATCGCGGCTGCGGCATACCACCTTTCCGGCTTCTCCGCCGTCGCGTATTCCCTCTTCAAAGAGGCCACGGAAGATCTCAATGCCTCGCCGGGCGAGACCGCAATCCGACACTTGATCCTGCGCGATCTTGGCGAATTGCGTGGCTTTGTCCGCCGGTGGCTAGACGACGAGGATCACAATGAGGAGCAACTCGCGGATGCACTGTTGGGCGAAGAACCCGACATAGACGAGGTGCTGTCGACCATACTGAACACGACCATCTGCCGCGCCTTGGCGTATTTTGATTTCGCTCTCGAGACCGGTGAGCTCGAACCGATAGAGATGGCGCGCACGCTGCTCGCCACCGCAGTTAGCCTGGCGGATAACGCCGAAAACGTTCCATTGTGGTGGATCTCGAACCTCTGCCGTCATCTGATCGATGACCTTTGGCAGCATTCGCTGCATCAAAACCTTCCCACCGAACCGCCAGAGGGCACAGAGGAAAAGTACCCGGACCTGCGCAGGCTGTTCATTTCGTCGCTCTACGCTAGAAAGACTTCCGAGGTTGAACTTTGGCCGTCGCAGCGCGAGGCGGCGCAGCGTTCCACCGACGTCACGGACGACTTGGTCGTAGCCCTGCCCACCAGTGCCGGCAAGACGCGGGTCGCCGAGATCGCTGCGCTCATGACATTGTCGGCGGCCCGTCGAGTCCTGATCGTCACGCCATTGCGCGCGCTGTCGGCCCAAACCGAGCGGTCCTTCAGGAAGACCTTCGGTCCGCTTGGCTTCAGCGTCTCCTCTCTCTACGGCGCCAGTGGTCTTTCGGTAGGTGATGAAGACGCCATGCGCACCCGCGAGATCATCATCGCGACGCCGGAAAAGCTCGACTTCGCGCTTAGAAGCGATCCTTCCCTCATCGATGATGTCGGCCTGATAGTGCTAGATGAAGGACACATGATCGGCCCGAGCGAGCGGGAAATCCGCTACGAAACGTTGGTCCAACGCCTGCTTGGCCGATCGGACGCGCACGAACGCCGAATAGTCTGTCTCTCCGCCATCCTTCCCAGTGGCGATGAACTAGACGACCTCACGGCATGGATCCGCTCCGACGAGCCAGGTAGTCCAGTGCGCTCCGACTGGCGACCCACGCGGCAACGGTTCGGCGCCCTCACGTGGCAAGGCAAGAACGCGTTGCTCCGCCTCGACCTGAACGCCAATGGCCCGTTCCTAGACAAATTCGTCGTGCAAAAGCCGGCCCGGGGCAAAGAGAAGAAGCCGTACCCCCGCAAGAACTCGCACCTGGCCCTCTTCGCTGCATGGGAGTTCGCAAGCCAAGGCAAACGGACACTCATCTTTTCCACACAGGCGAACTGGGTCGAAGGGTATGGGAAGCAGGTCGTCGACCTTTGCAAGCGAGGCTATCTAGATTCATTGCTTGACGATGAAGCGTCAATTGCACGCGCTTTGGAGGTAGGAAAGGAGTGGCTGGGGGAAAGCCATCCCGCCGTCGCCTGCTTAAAGGCGGGCGTTGCAATCCACCATGGCCGATTGCCGAGCCCATTCCTTCGGGAGCTGGAGGCCCTGCTGTCCGAGGGTGTGCTTAAAGTAATCGTCGCGTCGCCGACATTGTCGCAGGGCCTCAACCTCAACGCTGCCGTTCTATTGGTACCGGCACTCTACCGGTCGTCGAAAAAGATTACAGGTGAAGAGTTCGCAAATGTCGCCGGTCGCGCCGGCCGCGCCTTCGTGGACGTGGAGGGACTCATCGTCCATGTGATGTTCGACAAGGTAGATTGGCGAAAGAAGGACTGGCAAGCACTGGTCGAGTCCGCCAAGGCTCGAACGCTGAAAAGCGGCCTCATCCAGATCGTCGCCGAAATACTCGACCGCCTTTCCAGTGAGGGTGTCCTGGATCGAGACGATGCCTGGGAGTATCTCGCCAACTCCCGCGAAGCCTGGAAGTCCGCCCAAGAGGAAGCTGTGGTCGCGCAGCGTTTGGCCGATGGCGCAGAATATGGTGCGGAAGACGGTGATGATGAAGGCGATGGCCAACCCGAGGAAGAGACCATCGAGGAAGAACCGCTTTCGCAGATCGTCGAGCGCCTGGATGCGACTGTATTCGGCTTGATCGAGGCGCTTGACGCAGATCGTGCGGACCTACCTGAACTCCTGGATGAGGCGCTCAAGGGGTCGCTTTGGGCTCGCCAGATCGCCCGAGAGGGCGAGGATGCCGCGCCACTGCACAAGAGGGTGTTCGAGGCGCGTGCCGATCTCATCTGGAAGACTACAACGGCGGAGGCACGGCGCGGACATTTCGCCATGGGCGTCGGACTAGAAGCCGGACTTGCCATCGATTCTATGGCCGACGACTTGAACGTGCTTCTCGACCGTGCGGATGGGGCAGCCCTAAGCGGTGATGTCGGCGAACTTGTCGAATCTCTTGCGGGCCTCGCGGAGCGCCTGCTGTTCATGCGGCCATTCATTCCTGACAAAACGAATGCCTTGCCGTCGAATTGGAAGGCCATCCTTCAGGGCTGGGTATCTGGGCAAGACGTGGCAAAGATCGGCCCACAGAATATGCGAGCGGTCGAGGATGCCTTCACCTATCGTCTTGTGTGGGCGCTGGAAGCGGTTCGAACCAGACGCGTGTCGCTCGGCTGGTCCCCGGAGACGGTCGCTGGCGGCGCAGCCGCATCGGTTGAGACTGGGGTGCCACAATTCATGATGTCGATGTTGATCCGCGCTGGCCTTCCGTCCCGACGCGCTGCAATGGCGGCGATAAAGGATGCAAAGCCAGTGTTTGTCACGCCCGCGGAGATGCGGGCTTGGCTCGAATCCGACGAGATCACCGCCTATACCGATGCTGGCAACTGGCCCACTGCCGACACCGCAGCACTCTGGGCCCGGTTCCGTACCGAAGCGCTTAACGTTGGCATCCAAAAATGGGCGGTGGAACCCTACAAGCGCCTGCTGGACATCGAAGCCGCCCCGCCTCCGGGCCTGTATCGAATTGTGACCGACGAAGGGGACGGCCGGACCTGGTTGGTGACACCAGACTATGAGCGCGTGGCAGCCTTCAGGAAGGCCGCCATCGATCCTAAGCCAAGTCTCTTTTGGGGAACGCTGGCCGGGAACACCAGGTTGGTGGCTGCCATGCGGGTGGGCCGGGGAAAGCTCCGTTGGCCATCCGCAGATGCGTAGGCTGTCAGCATCGAGTGCCACGAAGGACCGCCCTGGCGCCATTAACCTTGCTTCGATTCGGCGCCAATCCGGCTTGACGACATCAAAATCGTTCACTATCTGTTCACTACTAGAACGAGGTTTCCCCGTGTCGCATCGCGTCGACATCGCTGGTCCATCCGAACGCCACGGCGCTGCCGCCGGCGTCGCCATCGTTCGATTCTGCACCATACGACTATCCTCGGATCGCCGGCTCGCCTGAGCCGATCACCCTATTCCGATGATGCGCCCGACCACGGGCCTTGAGACCGGCTGACGTCGGGCGCTTTTGATCGCCCGCTGCACCGGAAGCAGAGATTTTCATGAACAGCTTCTTCGACTCCATCGAGGACGATGAGGACGACGTCGCGTCGCCGATCCTCGCCACCGCCTTCGACATCCTTCCCGCAGTCCTCGTTCAAGCCGCGGTCAGTCCGGATCAGATGGCCCTCATTACCGGCAGCGGCACCTTCTGCCTCGCGGTCGAAGTGCCGTCAGCCGAGTGGGTCAACCCCATCATGCGGTACCTGATCTCCATCGGAGACTGGGAGAGCCGGTTTTCGAAGTCGGCACCGAGCCGCTCCAAGTCCCAAGCCGACGACATCTCGTCGCAATCCGTCGTCCGAAACCTGGCCAAGGGCGGCCGTGTTCTCGGCGTCGTCGCCAATCTGGACCTTCTGCCTCCTGCATTAAGGTCGTCGGCCGACCTCACACTCAGGCTTCATACTCCTTCTCCTGCAGTGATCATGAAGGTGATCGAGGCCGTTGCCGGCCCCTGCCCCCAGGACGTTCCAGCTGATCTCGGGGCCGGACTTGGTTTCGACCAGATCGTCGCCTGCTTGCGTGCCGGCTCGTCTTCTCAGGACTGCATCGACCGGCTCACGCGGATCGGAAAGGATCGCAAGACCACCGACTTGATGGTCAGCGATGTTCCCGAACTGGGCCAGCTTCACGGTTATGGCGAGGCCATGACATGGGCGGCCCAATTGGCCGAGGACCTCGAAGCATGGCGTCGCGGGGAGCTCGCCATGGCGGACCTGCAGACTGCTGTCATCCTTGCCAGCGCTTCTGGGTTGGGCAAGACAACTTTCATCCGCAGCGTCGCCCGGACCACGGGATTGCCCCTTGTGGCCACTAGTGTGTCGCAGTGGTTCGCCTCATCGAACGGGCATTTGGACGGCGTGATCAAGCAGATCGACGAGGTCTTCGCCCAGGCCCGCAGCCTCGCGCCAGCGATCCTTTTCTTGGACGAATGCGACGCACTGCCGTCGAGAATCGGCTTGGATTCCCGAAATCGCGACTTCTGGTTGCCCGTGGTCGCCCACATGCTGACGACGCTCGATGGCGCCATCTCGGGTCAGACCAAGGACTTGATCATCGTAGGGGCCACGAACCACCCGGAGACTTTGGATCCAGCCCTCTGCCGCCCCGGGCGCTTGAGCCGGATCATTCACATCGGCCTCCCAGACGAAAGCGCGCTGGCCGGCATTATCCGGCAGCACCTCGGCCCAGACCTTCAAGGCATCGACTTGTCCGTCGCGGCGCGGCTCGCCCACGGCTGCACCGGTGCGGACGTCACAGGCTACGTGAAGCTCGCCCGAGCAATTGCCCGGGCGGCGAAGCGGCCGATGGAGTTGGACGATCTGCTCGATGCGATCGCACCGCCAGAGCAGCGGCCACCCGAACATCTCCACCGCATCGCGGTGCATGAGGCCGGTCACGCCCTGGTCGCGCATGCGCTCAGGCTTGGCCAAGTCAGGTCCATCAGCATCGTCAGTCGCGGCATCGCCGGCGGGTTCTGCCACATCGAGAACGATGGCTACGCACCTACAAGAGCCATCCTCGAGGACTATGTGGTCCAGGTGCTCGGTGGACGCGCGGCGGAAGAGGTCATCCTGGGCGAGGCAGGAACCGGTGCCGGCGGCCACGAACGCTCGGATCTCGCTGCGGCCACCCGCGACCTGGCATTGCTGAGACTCAGTCTGGGCCTGGGCGACCAACTCATCTACCGGGGGAGCCGGGAGGACGTTGGCCGGGTCCTGGCGCTCGACCCTGCCGTTTCGACGGCGGTCGAGGCCGACCTGCGCCGCCTCTATGGCAGGGCGCTCGAGATCGTGCGGAACAACCGGGAGGCGGTGGAGGCCATCACGGAGGAGCTGCTTGCCCGACGCCATGTCGGTGGGGAGCGGTTCCTCGAGATCGTCGGGTCAAACTCTATTCTCGGAGGCCAGTCCAATGGATGAGCTGCTCATTCGAGTGATGGTCGGGTTGGTCAGGGTTCATGACGAGCTGGGCGAGGCAAGCTTCGAGAAGGCGGCTCATCGGGCACTGGTGTCCATTGCCAGGACGGTGCAGTTGGATGCCGAGGAGAGAGCGGGAGTGCGCGATCCGCTCGATGGCCAGGTGGTGCCGTTCCCGCTTCCGGGACGCCTGCAGGATTTCGACCGATGAGGCGAACGCAGACATCGCAGGACGCAAAACGAATCGATCGCGCTCAAAGGAGTTCGAATCGCCGAAACGCGCCTCAGATCCTCCCCGCCGGCGCCTGGATGCGAGCAGGAAGCCAACTGAGTCGCAGGAGGTCGGTGGCGAGCATCACCGATAATTCCTCAGCTAACCTCCGGAGAATGCTGACTCTTTTGAATCTAAACGCGAAGATACCGCGCTAAGAGTCTCTTTGGACTCATCAATTCGTGCTTGACGCTTTCCTCGGCTCCTCTGAGCCTTGTCAATAGTCGCGGAGATCGATTCCCCGTTTTTCGCGAGTCACGACCACGCAAGCCTTCCTCGCGGACGGCCAATATGGAGATGCTGAATGAAGAACGCATAAATGGAAAAGCGCACGGACCGTACCACCGATCCATGCGCTCGAAGCCAGAGAAGGCCCTGGAACATCACATTCCGAGTCAGACGCTACCGCGTTCCGACATCGGATCCAAGGGTCTTCTCGAACTCCCCCTACAATCCATGCCATCCGGCCCTGCCGCACCGCGTCAGGGAGCGGGACCGGCATGCCTTTCGAGAGATCTGAAATGCAGCCTATCGTCTACGATCCCCCTCCCCAGCTGCCCACCCTCGACCTTCGCCGCATCGAGGGCAACGCCCTGCCGGCGTTTCCGACCGGCCCCGCCGCCCCCTTCGACATTCCGCCCGAGGTCATGGCCGCCATGGCGGCGATGGACCTGGCGCCGCCCTTCGTGCCGCCAGCGCAGAGCCGGGCGACACGCTTCATCAACCTGCGCGGCCGCGGTTCGCACCGTGGCGCCCTGGTCGCCACCTTCGGCGGCATCGACCGCATGGTCGTCTTCGAGTCCCTGCTCGAACTGCATTGCCTGCGCATGCTGCTGACCGACCTTTCCGTCGTCGACATCTGGGACCAGCCGCCGCTCATCAAGTATCGCAACATCGACGGCGAGCGGACGGATCACACGCTTGACTACCGCGCAGAGTACGCCGGCGGGCGCCTCGTCGGATTCGCGGTGAAGCCGTGGAAGAAGGTCTACGACGAGGATGGCAAACCGACGAAGTTCGCCCGGAACATGGCGCGTGTTCGTGCCGCTGTCGGCCACGAGATCCGCATCGTCACCGAGAGGGCGTTCAGCCGCGTTCAGGTGCAGGACGCGCAGATCATGTACACTTGGTCCCGCGAGAATGACCCGCACGCCGACGCGGTGGTGCGCGAGATCATCGCCACCCTGCGCGGCACCTTTCCGCTGCGCACGATTCAGGACCTGTCGGGTCTGGGTGGCCGCGCCTATGGCGCCATCGTCCGGGCGTTCCGCGACGGGCTCTTGGTGAAGGCGGAGCACAAGCGCCTCGACCTTGACACGCTCCTGCAGGTGGTGCGCCATGATCACTAGGGATCACAAGCCAAGGCGTCCCTGGGAAAAACTCGACGTGTTCGATGGCGTGGTCATCGACGGCGTCGACTACCGGGTCACGCGTAGCGACCCCGGCGGCCAGCTGCTGCGGGAGGTCTCCCGACCAGGGGTCGACGCTTTCTACGATCACGTGGCTTGGCAGAAGATCAAGGATCAGCCCGGCTACAGGTACCACCCCGGGCTGCATGATCCCAGCCGGCCGAGCACCCGCTCGATCACGGGCGTCGAGTACATTGGCGACATCCCGCCCGACCAGCGAATGAGGATGCGCTTTCTCGAAACGATGATCATCGAACTCGAGAAGCTCCGTCGTGCACGCAAGGTCAAGCTGACTCCAAAAGCGGTGCAGGAGCAGATCGACGGCGAACTCGGCCGGCGGGTCCGGGAGGCGATGAAGCGCATCCAGCTCGGAGATGCGTCGCTTGGGGGCCGCGCCTTCGTGAGCTTTGAGATCACTGGTTCGGCGCTGCTGAAGAAGCGTCGCGACTACCTCAAGGGCCGGTTAGCGGCACTTCGGGACGGCCGATTCAGGTCGGGCAACCCGCGCGCAGGACTGCAGCTCGAAGTGGTTGCCATCATCGCGCTTCACGTCCAGGCGAACATGACGGGCTCGCTGCGTCAGGTCCATGAGGACATCGAGGACGATATCGACGAGCGCAACGCCGAGGCTGCCCGCAAGGCCGCCCTTGCGGCGGCCAAGGGCGACACCGAGTTCGAGCCGATCGAATTGCTGCGCGTACCGGACATCAAGACCATCGCCAAGGCTCGGGCCAAGGTCGACCCGCTCCAGATCGCCATCGCGACATGGGGCAAGGACGCGGCAGTGCGGATGCATCCGGCGGTGCGGGGCACGGTCGACGTGCAGGAGGCGCTGGGTCGCATCGAGTACGACGAAAGCGTTGTCGACGTCATCACCCTCCTGACAGAGAGCGGGGTCTGGGCCCTCATGACCAAGAAGGAGCGGAAGGCTGTCAAGAAGGGCCGGATGGTCATCGGCGTCGCCATTTGCGTGGTCACCAAGTGCATCCTCGCCATGCGCATCTATCCGGTTGGCAATGCCGCCGAGACCGTGGCGACGATCCGCATGATCACCGAGGACAAGACCAGGTACATCCCCGTGCACCTTCGCGACCAGCTCAGCTGGCACCAATGCGGTGGCATCGGCGGCGTCACCGTCGACCAGGGCAGCTCGAACATCAGCGACGAGTCTCGAACAGTCTTCGCCAACCTCGACGTGCCGATCGACATCGCGCCGGCGGCCAGTCCGCAGGATCGTGGTGCGGGCGAGCGCATCTTCCGGACATTCGCGTCGGAGATCTATTCCCTGCTCGACGCCCGCACAGGATCCGACGTCGTCGATCGTCGACAATACCGACCCGAAGGGCGGGCCTCTCTCACGCTCGACGAGCTCTGGGCCATCCTGGTGATCGGAATCGTCGGTATCTACCACAATTCGCCGCATGCAGGCCTCGGTGGACGGATTCCGGCCGAGGAGTGGGAAAGGACCACTGCCGACCACGGCATCAGGGCCCTGCCTGACCCTAATCGGCGCCGGGTGGCGTTCGGGCGTCGGAAACCTCGTAAGGTCACCCGAGATGGGGTTAGCTATGGCGGTCTGTCCTACACCAACCCCCTGATCGACCACCACTACCTGCATGGCCGTGGCAAGCTCGAAGTCGTGGGCGATCACGAGGATCTCGGCGCCGTATCGGTGAAGATTGGCGACACCTGGTACGAGGCCCTCTGCACCGATCCCGACATGCGGGGCGTGCGGCTCGAAGACTGGCTCGCGGCCTCCGCCACGCAGAAGGAGATCGCGAACGACGACGTCCGAAAGCGCAAGGCTGCCCGCCGGGCCGCCAAACAGGCCCTGCGCGCCATCCAGGAAAGCGCCCGCGGCCGCGCCGTCGAGCGCCCCACCGCATCGATCGAAGAGCTCGAGGAGGCCGCGGTGAAGCGGATCTTCGGCAAGTACGAACATGCCGAGGAAGACCAGCCTGCCCGCGACGGCCAGCTCGGGATCGCCGTCGAGCCCGACAACGACGCGCCGTCAACTCCGGCCGCGGCAGATGCCGCACCCGCGCCTGCAAAGAACGCCGGCCATCGGCCCAAAGGAGCAAACAAGTGGACGATGAAGTGAAACGGGACGACACCCTCGAACTCGAGCTCGATGGGACCATCGAGCTCGACGACTGGGATCCCCCCGACGAGGAGGAGGCCGAGGGCGACGAGCCCTCGGATGCCGCCTTCGCCGCCGAGGTCGAGGCCAAGATTGCGGCCCTGCGCGGTCTCTACGTCGAGACGCAGCGCGACGCCGTTCTCGCCGAGCAGTTCGAGCGGCTGCTGACCGAGAAGGACTCCGGCGTCGAGATTCGTCGCTGGGCTGGCATCGTCGTCAAGGCGGCCTCCGGTGCCGGCAAGACCACCATGGTAGGGCGGTTCCTCAAGAACCACCCCCGGGTCCACGGGTTCGGCAGCGACGACAGTGACTTCGTGCACATCGACGTGCCCTCGCCCGTCACGAACAAGTCTCTCGGCCTCGCAGTGCTGCGCACCATGTATCCTCAAGGTCGTGGCGTCGCCCCCGCCGGAAGCAACGCTTCCCGGGAGGCTGACCTTCGACTCAGCGACATCTGGGAAGAAGTGCGCAACATGGCGTCGGCGTACGGTGTCTGGGGGCTCTGGATCGACGAGGCGCACGACCTGGGGAATGGCGGGCCGAACATGCTCGCCATCCTGCAGTCGACCTTCAAGCGCTGGATGGCGCACGAGCACCGGCCGATCCTCATCCTGAGCGGTACGCCAGAGATCGAGAGCCTCTTCCAAACCCGTGAGTTCAGGCGACGCTTCCTCACCGTCGAGTCGCCGACGCTGTCAGCGGTCACAGACACGCCTCAGTTGCGCCAGGTGATCGCCAAGTACCTCCGCGAAGTGGGGTTGGGCGTGGACGAAAGCCTGCGCGAGTTCATGCCGCGGCTGGTGCATGCCGGCACCTACCAGATCGGCTGGACTCTCAACGTCGTGATCGAGGCGATCCGCGAGGCGCTGCTCGAGACCGCAGAGCACCTCTCGGTCGAACACTTCGCCGAGTCCTACCGCGCGATTGTGCAGTGCTCGGACCGGGACAACCCGTTCGTCGCCAACGACTGGTCGGGGATCGATACTGTCATGCAGCGTGGCCGCAAGGACGCCGAGCCCGAACCCAGGAAACGCCGCAGGAAAAGGGATAAAACGCCATGGTGAGCCGGCTTCGACTGACCCTGCCAATCAGGCCAGACCAGACCCTGCTGAGTTATGTCGGCGAACTGGCGCTGATGAACCTGCAGCCCACGACGAGCGACTTCTGCCTCGACATGGGGACGAACCTGCATGCCCTTGCGATGGGCGATGCAGAGGCGATCGAACGCATCGCATTCGTGTCGGGCAATGACGTCGGCGACATCGATCGCGCCGCCTTCAAACGGAAAGGGAGGGCCATGCTGTTCCGCGGTCAGACCCTCACGCTGCAGGCCCGGTCGCCGCAGGTGGTCCGTTTCTGCCCAGAATGCCTCGGGGACGACGTGAGGCAGGCAGCATCGGATGGAGCCCGCCGGCCGCAGCACCATGCCTATGGGCGGCCGCAGTGGTTGGTGACGCAGTACCGGACCTGCATCACGCACGGCCTGCAGCTGGCCTCCATCCCAACCGAACAGCAGTCGAACTTGAGGCACGACTTCGCCGGCAGTGTGCTTCCCCTTAGCGATCGGCTCGACGAGCTGGACGCAGACTTGGCGCGGCGCCCGGCCAGCAACTTCGAGAGGTACCTCGAACATCGCTTTCTCGGCCGTGGTGAGGGCGCACTCGGGGAGCTCGGCTTCAGCATCATCGCCAGGTTCTGCGAAGTGCTCGGCGCCGTGGCACTGTTCGGCAGGCGTCCCGCGCATTTGGGCTTCGACGACGCCACCTGGCAGCAGGCCGGCGCTGCCGGCTTCGCCATCGTTGATCGCGGCATCGACCACGTCCTCGAGTTCCTGGGCAGCCTGCGGCGGCCAGAGGAGCGGGACTCGCGCGATGGCGCCCATAACGATTGGGGAATTGTCCACGACTGGATGGAGGATACCCGCGATGAAGAGATCGAACCCCTGCTCGAGCGGGTCCGCGACCACATCGAGACGACCTACCCCATCGCGCCCGGCAAGATGGTCTTTGGGCGCTTCGTCCAGAAGCGGAAGATGCACTCGGTCTGGACGGCGGCCAAGGAATACGGCCTGCTCGGCTCGGTCCTCCGTCCGCAACTGGTCGGCGCTGGCGTCGTACCCGACGACCCCGACGCCTACGACAATCACTTGCTGTTCCCGGCGGCGCCGCACCGCCACCTGTTGGAGAAGCTCTCCCGCGGCATCTCTGCCCTCTATGCTCAGCAGCGCATCAACTGCGAACGCCAGGTCTTCGGCCCGCTGGTGAAGGCTGGCATCCTTGCTCCTATCGTCGATGTGCCGTCGGGGTATCCGTTGTTCGACACGGCCGACCTCGATGCCTTCACCGACCGGCTGCTGAACGGGGCGACGCCCTACAAGACGAAGCCGGACGGGCTGGAGACGATCGCAACTGCACGTAAGTGGCTGACCTGTGGGCAACCCGAAATCGTCAGGCTCATCCTCGATGGCAGGCTGGAGTCGGTGGGGCGGCTCGAAGGCGTGGAAGGCTTCGCAGCGGTGCTGGTGGATCCGCTCGAGGTCGCGCCGCTGGTTCGCGGGGAGGAGCTTGGCGGCATAACCGCCAACGACATCGTCGCCGACCTGGGCATCCACTTCGCCGGCGTGGTGGAGATGCTCGAGGTCCACCTACCCACCGTCGAGCGTATGCACCCTTAGCGGCGGTGTCCGCAGAGGGTGGTCGACGACGCCGTCTACGCGGCGTTCAAGGCCAAGTACGTGAGCTTGCGCGACTTGGCGAGAAAGGCCGGCGTCAATGTCCGGACCTGTAAGGCGAGATTGCACGAAAGAGGCATTCTGCCGGAACCCGGTTTTCCAAAGGCGGTTCACCTCTACCTGAGATCCAAGCTCGAGTAGCCGGATACACATCGCCAACCTTGCAGCCCGGCCATCGTGCCGGGCTTTTTCATGGGCTCAGATCAGCGGTATGCTCGGATGAAAGTCGGTGATTTGGCCGGGCGAATATCACGGATTATGACGGATAACCATCACGGATAGGGTCGGATGGAGATGGGTGGTTTGCGCGGAGGAAAGTCACGAATGCCAGTTACCTCCTAAGCTAAGTCATTGTAATTCCTACACATGGTCCATCGCCAAGTCGTAGATTATCGCGGATGCCTACAGTTTGGCAGGCAGAATGGGTGCGGCGCCCGGACGGCAATGGCGGCGACGCGCAATCGGGCCGAACGGAGCCTGAGACGCAGCCATCCGGAGGCTGGGCAGGTGCGACGGGCACGAAAGTCACAGTCGCCGCTGCCGTGTCGACCAGCGATTGCCCCTGCTGTAGCGGCGCGGGACTACCATTGGCGGGCGGAACCTACCAAAATTGGTGGCCGCGATTGCCGGGCCGGACTATTCAAGCCATGCTTTGTCGGGTGGCATTGTCGAGTTTTGATATGATTCAGGAATTTGCGGTGGCTGCCGAGGCAGTGCGCAATACACATTGGGACGTCTGCGTCATCGGCGCAGGGCCGGTAGGGCTGTGCCTTGCCCTGAACCTCGCCAAGGCCGGCAGAAAGGTGGTCGTGCTAGAGGCCGGCGGGCAAGGCTACGAGGCCTCGGTGCAGCAACTCTATGGAGGCTCCACGGACGGCGATATTCGGTTCGCGGGCCTTACCGAAGGTCGGTTCCGCGGGTTGGGCGGCACCAGCACGCAATGGGGCGGACAGATTCTCGAGATGGACAGCCACATCTTCGAGCGCCGCGAGTGGATCGAGGGAAGCGGTTGGCCGATCAGCAAATCCACGCTTGCGCCATACTACCAAAGGGCATTGGAATTCGAAGGGCTCGGGGCGCTGACGCGCGATCAGCATGAATTGTGGACCAAGCGCAATGTCGAGCAGCCCGACCTCGGCCCCCTCCTCCAGACAGACCTGTCGCAATGGTGTCCGGAGCGGGACATGGGGCGGCGACATGCGGAAGCCATCGCGACGCTGCCGGGCCTGAACGTGCTGCTGCATGCCAATGTCGCGGCATTCGAACTGGACGCAGATGGTCGTCGCATCGTCGGCGCAGTCTGTCGAAACGCCGCAGGGGAGGAGGTTGCCGTCAGGGCCGCGGCCTATGCGCTGTGCGTGGGCGGCATCGAGACCTCACGACTGTTGCTGCAACCGCTGGCCGATGGCTCGGAGGCGCCGTGGACGCGCAGCGCGCTCGTCGGTAGGAACTTTCATGACCATCTGAGGGTCAATGTCGCAAAGATCACAAATGTCGGGACGGCTGACCTCGGCCAGATCTTCAACTATTTCTCGGTGGGTACCGAGCGGTTTCACCCCAAGATCAAGCTCGCGCCCGCAACGCAGCAGGAACACGGCACCCTGGACGTCACCGGAACGATAGTGGAAACGTCGGATGGCGTTGACAATATTTCCAGAGCCTTCACCACGATCAAGCTCATCAAATCCCGGCATTTCGACAGGATTGTTCCGGCGGATTATCTCCACATGCTTAGGCACCTGCCGTATCTGCTATGGCACAAGAGCGCGCTGTTGCGACGGTTGAAGCCCGATTTTGCACCCAAGGGCGATCTGTCGCTGATCGTTCATTGCGAACAATCGCCACTGACGGCCGGGCATATCCGGCTTTCTGAGGAGCGCGACCGGCTCGGGCTATTCAAGCCGCATGTGCATTGGAGCCTGTCCGACCTTGAGACCCACTCGATACTGACTTTTGCCAAGGCGGTGAAGCAGACGTTCGAAGCTCTCGGGGCTGCGAGGGTAGATATCTCCGATGACGTCGAAATGCGGATGTCAAAGTGGATAGGGGACAGCTACCACCACTTGGGTGGTGCTAAAATGGGGAGCAGCGAGGAGAACGGCGTGGTTGACAGCGACTTGCGCCTGTTCGCCGTCGACAACGGATTTGTATGCGGTACCGCCGTCTTCCCCTGTTCCGGCTATGCAAACCCAACCCATACGGCAATCGCCCTCGCGGAGCGCTTGGGCGATCATCTGCACGACAGCTTCCTAAGCAACTCAGCAAAGGCCTCGTCATGATGCGCGCCATAGCCCTGCCGGGATCTGGAAAGGTGACCACGCAACTCGGCTTCGGATGCGCCTATCTGCAACCGGATGACGCAGCACGGCTGCTGGAAGCAGCCTATGCCGCCGGCATCCGGCACTTCGACGTGGCAAGATCCTATGGCCGCGGACAGACGGAGAGCCTGGTCGGCAGGTTTCTCGCGAGCAAAGGCGACGATGTCACCGTCACTACCAAATATGGCATCCGCCCGCCGATCAACTCACCGATTCTGGGCACCATCCGGACAGTGCTGCGCCCGGTGGTTCGCCGCCTGCGCCGTTCGGCATCGCTGAACCAGGCGATCAACCGGTCGATCACCGCGCAATATGCAAAGGCGGCATTTGATGGCGACGACGCGATCCGATCGCTCAAATATAGCCTCGCGCGGCTGCGGCGCGACCGGGTGGACCTGTTTCAGATGCATGAGGCAGAGGCCGCGGACCTTACCGACCCGACTTTGGCCGACGCTTTGCAGCGCGCCGTTTCGGATGGTCTGATCGGCGCCTATGGAGTGGGTGGCGACTCATCCAGGATACCCGAACTTCAGGCGCGTGCGCCGGGATTCACGAACGTATTGCAGTTTGAGTGGACGGCGCTCGATGCGCCTATCGCCCATCCCGGCTTCACGATCCTCTACCGGACCTTCAGCGGGACCGCGGCGAAGGCGCGAGAGGCCCTGGCGCAGGACGCGGGATTGGCGAACACCTGGTCGGATGAGATCGGGATGGACTTGCGGGTGGCGGGAACCTTCGAGCGTCTGATGCTGCGCGCGGCGCTCGACGCGCAACCCGGCTCCATCGTTCTCATTTCGTCGACGAAGCCAGCCCATATCGCGGCCAATGTCGCGACCGCCTCGGACCCGACACTGCCCGAGGCTGCGGCGCGCCTCGTAGCCAAGATTCGTAGCGCCCAATCGCTCCTTGGCGGAGACAGGGAGGCTGAGTAAGCCCGCAGCAGCCTCACCCAACGTGCCGCGTCGGCTAGGCGCCGAGACGCGCGAGGAGCTGAGCGCAGGTGGGCCATTGGTAGCGCACGACGTCGACGTCGCGGGTTCCCTTGAAATTCTGGCGTTGTGTTTCGACGACCCTGCCGCCCCACTTGTCGTAGATGGCGCACGCTGGGGTGTTGCGCGCCAGCGCGGTCAGATGCAATGGCCGCCGAAGATCAATTTCCGACAGTTCTCGAATCGCCGCAGCAAGCGTCAACCGCGCGATGCCCTGCCCGCGCCAGCGCGCGTCTGTATAGAGATTGTGGAGATACACACCCCATTCGGGCTCATGCTCAACCAGCAGGCAGGCAAAGCCGGCGACCATCCCGCCAGCGTCGGCCACCACGATCTTGCGCCCGAAGGTATCGACATTGCTGACCAGGCGATCATGCCAGAGTTGGCGCTTTTCAACCTTGATGGTCACCGCCAGGTAATGCGGATCGAGAATGCCGGCATAGGCGACGCGGCTCGCCTCGGCATGCAGCGCGGCGATCGCCTCCCAATCGGAAGACGTCGCCGCCCTGAGCAGGATAGCCGCGGTCATGCGGCGGTGACGCGCCAGATCACGTCACCCACGTCATCGGCCACCAGCAGCTCGCCCTTGGGCGAGATCGTGACGCCGACCGGACGACCATAGGACTTGCTCTCGTCATCCGACAGGAAGCCCGTGAGGATGTCGCGGGCCGGGCCCGCCGGCGCGCCGTTTTCGAACGGGATGAACACCACGCGATAGCCCGAGAGCGTCGAGCGGTTCCACGAGCCGTGCTGGCCGATGATCATGCCATCGCCGAACCCTGGCAGCGTGTCGGCCTTGTGCCAGCAGAGGCCGAGCGACGCGGTGTGGCCGCCGAGCGCATAGTCGGGCTGGATGGCCTTCGCCACCATGGCCGCATCCTGCGGGACGCGGTCGTCGACGATCTGCCCCCAATAGCAGAAGGGCCAGCCGTAAAAGCCACCGTCCTTGACCGACGTCAGGTAGTCAGGCGGCGTCTCGTCGCCCAGCCCGTCGCGCTCGTTGACCACTGTCCAGAGTGCGCCGGTATTGGGTTCGAAGGCGAGGCCGACCGGGTTGCGGAGGCCCGAGGCAAAGATGCGGGAGGAGCCGGTTTCAAGATCGAGCTCGTGGATCGCCGCGCGCCCCTTCTCTACAGCCATGCCGGCCTCGGCGATGTTGGAGAGCGACCCCACGCCGATATAGATCTTGGTCTTGTCCGGGCTCAGCAACAGGCTGCGCGTCCAGTGCCCGCCGCCGGGATGCGCGGTCAGCTTCTTGCCGGGGCCGGTGATGCGCGACGCGCCATCCTGGTACTCGAAGGCGACGACGCCATCGGTATTGCCGACGTAGAAGGTGGACCCCTTGAGCGCCATGCCGAAGGGCTGGTTCAAGCCGTCGAGGAAGGTTTCGCGGGTTTCGGCGACCCCGTCGCCATCGCTATCGCGCAGCAGCGTGATGCGGTTCGGGCTGACGCCAATCGCGGCTGCGCGCTTCATGGTGACGAACATCGCATAATCGAACAGCGTCTTCACTTCGCCTGCGAGGTTCAGCGCCTCGGCGGTGAGCACGTCGCCATTCGGTAGCACTTCGATCCAGCGCGGGTGCTTCAGGCCGGTGGCGAAGGCGTTGACCTTGAGGCCGGGCGCGGCCGTCGGCACATGGCCGCCCGCCCAGCCGGTCGCGGTCGGCATCTTCAAGGTCGGGATGTTCTGCGGCCTTGCGGCCGGGATGACTGGCGCCTTGCCGAAGGCCTGCTTGTCAGGCACGCCCTGCAACCGACGTACCGTCAGCGCACCCGCACCAATCACCGCCACCACGCGCGCAAACACATCCGAAAACGCCATCACCAGCCTCCGTGCAATATCCGCTCGTCCCTAACGCAGTCGCGTGTCGGTTGGAACGGCAAACATGGCGCGGCGGATGAATTGGGCGGATTCCGAGGCGCGCGCGCAATGGGGCGGTCAACCCGCGGCGCCATCAGGCAGCGGAGGCGACAGCGTCGCTCAGCGCTGTGAGTTGAAGAAAGACGCTACCGGGGTCGAGATCGGGGTGATTGTCCGGCAGTACATCACTCGCCATCGCGGAGATATCGGCAAGGAGCGAATCGAGAGAAGCCGCGCTCGCAGCGGCGGGCAGATCATCGCAATGACCGGCCCATACACCGGCTTCGGCATCCCACACGGTGGTGATCGTAAAGATAGTCGGCCTCTGCATCGCCAAACTCCGTCCCTCCACGACACATAGTCTGGCGAAAAACGATGGGGCCGGAAGAGTTTCCCCTTCCGGCCCCTGATGCTTATGCCGAAGCGCGGCGTTCCTTGCCGGCCTGCTTCTGCTTGCGATCCCAGCGCTGCTTGCCGGGTGCGCCGCCGGGGGCACCTTTGCCGCCGCGCTGCTCGTTGATGGCCGCCTTCTTGGCACCGGAGAAATGCCGGCGCTCGGGCTTCTTCAGGGAATTCGGCATCGAGGCCGGCTCACGCGCTTCGCCACGCACCGGCGGCGGCGCGGCCTTCACGCCGGTATTGTTCTGCTGCGTGAGATCGCCGGTATAGGGCAGCGTGCGGCGGATCAGCCGCTCGACATCGCGCAGTTTGTCGCGCTCGGTACCGTCGCACAGCGTGATGGCGAAGCCAGAGGCGCCGTTACGCGCCGTGCGGCCGATGCGGTGCACGTAGTTTTCTGCATCGTCGGGCAGTTCGTAGTTGATGACGTGGGTGATGCCGGGCACGTCGATGCCGCGCGCCGCGATATCGGTGGCAACCAGGATGCGCACCGCGCCCGACGCAAAGCCCTTGAGCGCCGCCTGGCGGGCATTCTGGCTCTTGTTGCCATGGATAGCGGCCGCCTGATGACCGTCGATCGCAAGGTTCTTCGTGACGCGGTCGGCGCCATGCTTGGTGCGCGAGAAGATGATGACGCGGGCAAGCGCCTCATCGGCCAGCAGTTCGTTCAGCACGCCGCGCTTTGCCTTCGAACCGGCGAGGATGACGCGCTGGTCGATGGTGCCAACGGTCTGCGCGGCCGGGTTGGCCTCGACGCGCACCGGATCCTTGAGCAGCGATTTCGCCAGTTCGGCGATTTCGGGCGCCATGGTGGCCGAAAACATCATGGTCTGGCGGCGCGGGCCAATAGCGGCTGCGAGCGACTTGACCGCGCCGATAAAGCCCATGTCGAGCATGCGGTCGGCTTCATCGAGCACCAGCCAGCGCGTCTCGTTGAGGCGTAGCTTGCCGTCATCGACGAGATCCTTGAGACGGCCGGGCGTCGCGATGACGACGTCAACACCGCGGGCGATCTTGTTGACCTGCGTCTGACGCGAGGTGCCGCCGAGCACCAGCACGGTGCTGATGGCGTGGCCCGAGAGCTTGCGCATCACTTCGTCGATCTGCACGGCGAGTTCGCGGGTCGGCGCGAGGATCAGGGCGCGGGTGGTGAGCGGGCGGGCCTTCCCCGTCAACCCGAGCAGGCCGGCAAGGATCGGCAGGCCAAAAGCCGCTGTCTTGCCCGACCCGGTCTGGGCGATGCCCATGATATCCTTCCGCTCAAGCTGCGGCGGGATGGCCTTGGCCTGAATGGGGGTGGGGGTCTCGAAGCCGGCGGCCTTGAGAGCGCTCAACAGCGGCTCGGGAAGGCCAAGATCGGCGAATGTGGTTGTCAAAGTGCAAGTCTTTCTGTTCGGCGCCTGGTTCCAGAGGTCCATGCGCGTTCGGCGCGCCGAACTGGCGCGCATGTCTATCGGTGCAATGGCAGCTGGAAAGTCGCCGCACGGTTGCGCTCACGCCCGGCATTTGTGCCGGGGTGCTTCGCCGCTCACCGTTCTGGCCGATAAGAAGAGAAGCCCATCGCCCGCCTCAAGCGGGTCGAATACGCCGTATATGTGCCTGTCGTGCCCAAAAGGCAAGCGCGGCGAATGCAGGGCTGGCTTGCTGCATGCACTTGCCGCGCCGGGGCCGGGACATCAGATGCCCCCGTACCAATCGTAACCGCGGTCTTCCCAATAACCGCCTTGTCCCAGCCCAAAGCGACTGAAGCTCTCCACCAGTTCGATGGTATGGACATATTTCGGCTGCTTGTAGCCCAGCGCCCGCTCATTGCGGATGCGGATGGGTGCGCCATTCTCCACCGGCAAGGCCTGGCCGTTCAACCCGAAGGCCGCGATGGTCTGCGGATGGAAGGCGTCGATGAGGTCGCAGCTTTCGTAATAGGGCTGCGGCCCGGCCAGCCCGCCGCCCAGCGCGTCGTAGCACTGGAAGACAACGAAGCGGGCCGTCGGCTTCACCTTCGCCGCGTCGAGCAGGCGCCCGAGCGGGACCCCGGTCCATTTGGCGATACAGCTCCAGCCCTCGACGCAATCGTGCCGGGTAATCTGCGTGCGGCTGGGCATGTTGCGCAGCTCGGCGAGGGTATAGGACATCTCGGTTTCGACGAGGCCGGTGATCTTCAGCCGATAGTCGCTCCAGTCGCCGGCGATCAGTTTCCGGTAGATCTCGGAGTTCTGACGCGGATCGGTCGAGCCGTTCGGCTTCTGACCCTGCCGGATTTCCGTTTCGGCGAATTCCTTGGCCATAGCCTGCTGACCGACCAGCGCGCGCTGCGCTGCATAAGTCAGGTCATTGGCGCGCTCGAGGAAGTTGCGTGTGGGGTCGTTGCGGTCGACGAGGAAATCGAACTGGTCACAGCCGGCCAGAGCGAGGCTGCCCGCGCCGACGGCCCCAAGGCGCAGCAGGCGACGGCGGTTGAGGATGAGGCCGCTCATTTGTCATTCTCCATGCCGGGGCTGACGCGATACCAGCCGGTGACCATCGAGCGCAGTTCATTGAGCGGCCCGGCAAGCACCACCATCGCGACGTGCACGACGAAGAAAATGACGAAGCCCATCATCGCGACGAAATGAATGGTCCGGGCGGTCTGCCGTCCGCCAAAGATTTCGATCTGCCAAGGCCAGGCGGCGTTCATGCCCGGCGACATGGCGAGACCAGTCAGGATGATCAGCGGGAAGAGACCAACCAGGACGATGAAATACGCGAGTTTCTGCAGCGGGCTGTAGCGCCGCCGATGCTCGAAGCGGAAGCGCAGGTGATCCCAGATATCACGAGGCAAATCCCGCAGGTCGCGCGGCTTCAGGATGATGTCGCGCCACAGATGCCGGTTCACGAGGCTGGCAAGGAGCCAGACGGCCAGTGTCGCAACGAGGATCCAGGCGAAGAAGAAATGCACGACGCGCCCGGTCGCAAGGTCGCGGACGGAGGGAATCGTCGCCCAGGAGGGAAAGCCGACATAGTTGGGCTGGCCATTGAGCGTGCTCATGCCGAGCAGCCCCGTCGTATCGAATTTCTGGCCGAACAGCGTGGTGAAGCCACGCGGACCATCGGGTGTGTTCTCGGCGCCGATCTCGAGGATGCTGTTTTCGAACTCGAAGCCCGACTGCTGCCCGATATAGAGCACCGGATGGGCGTTCCAGATCTGCAGGCCCGACAGCAGCAGGAAGAACATTGCCACGGCCCAGACCCAGTGGGTCACGCGCGTGAAGATCGACTGGCGGTAGACCAGCGGTCCTTTCGCCCCGGGCGGCGGCGCCGTTGCCGGCTCCGCCGATCCGTCATCCATCACATCCGTTGCCATTTCCGCTCCCTCGACGACCGCCCGTTGCCACAAGTAACGGCAGCGGGGGCGCCGTCAGCGCGGCATCACGGCAAAGTTACCGGTTCCGCTGACGCTCAGCGCGCGGCCCAGTTGAGGCCGCGACGCAGGATGGTGGCCATGTTCGGGTTCTCGAACTCGGCCGCACGGTGCCCGAGCGAGGAATAGAATACCCGCCCTGCCCCAAACATCTTCTTCCAGACCACCGGCATCACCACGCCCTTGATCCAGCTGGCATGTTCGCCCGAGAAGGTGGTGGTCGCGAGGACCTCAACACCGGGATCGACATGCATGTAGTACTGTTCCGAGTGATACGGGAACGACGTGATCCCCTGCATGATCGGATCGTCGGGCCTGGTGACGTCCACGGTGTAGTCGATGATGTTGCCGGGGTGCGACACCCACTGCCCGCCGGTGATGAACTGATAGACCGGGGAGTCGTGGAAGGCGTCGCCCATCGTGCCGTGGTGGCCGGCCATGCCGACGCCGCCTTCGATGGCCGCGGCGAGATTGTTGGCCGCCTCGCGCGAGATGGTGCTCATTGTCGTGCAGGGAATGATCAGTGACAGATTCCTGATATCCGGCTCGGCGAAGACTTCCGGGCTCGTCTCGACACGCACCGAAAACCCGTCTTCGTGCAGCCAGCGACGGTAGATCGCGGCGCACTCCTCCGGATCATGGCCTTCCCACCCGCCCCAAACGATCAAAGCGCTGCGCATCGCAAACCTCCCTTTCGAAACCGGCGCGGAGATTAGCCGAAGCCGCCACGGACGCCAGACGAAAATTCCGGAACTTTCGGTTCAGGCGGCGGGAACGAGCCGTGCAACGAAGTGCAGGCCCCTGTCGAAGAGCAAGGAGAAGGGGAAAGGATAGATCGCGAGCCGCTGATTGGCCGTGGCGCGCACCAGCCCGGCCGTCGTGAACACACCGTCCCATTGCCGATCAGAGAGGTAGTTGTAGGGCAGCACCACATCGTGACCGCGGTTGCCGACCCAATCCATGAAGCGCAGGGTCGCGCCTGCCAGCACGCCTTCGAGCCGGTGATCCTTGACGATCACACCGTGCCGCGCCACGCGCCGTGCTTCGGCAAGCACTGCCGCCGGATCGTCGGTATGGTGCAGGACATCGACAATGGTGACGTAGTCGAAGGCGCCATCCGCGAAGGGCAGCGTCACGCCGTCGTATACCGAGACGGGAATCTGCGTCGCGGGGCGGAGCATCACATCCACCCCCTCGAACGCGAGATCGGGCCGCAGCGCCATGATGGCCCTCGCGATGGAACCGTCTCCGGCCCCGAGATCGAGCACCGCGCCGCCAGTCGGGATCGCTGTCGCAAGGTGCCCGGCCAGTACCCGCACGCGACGCCCGAACACCGCGCGGCCGTGCACGCGGTTCAACAGCAGTTTCGCCTGGGTTCCGAGCGCCATGGACAATCCTATTTGGTGGCGAAGGCCCAGAGGCGCAGGACGAAGAAGTTCACGCCGGACGTGAGCCCGATCACCAGCACGGAAGCGAAGGCCGAATGGAGGCCGAACATGGCGTAGAACACGTAGGAGAACACAGAGGCCAGACAGAGCCCCGTGACCTGCACCGCAATATATTTCGGCAGCGCCGACCGATGCGGCGCTTCTGACTGGAAGCTGAGCTTCCGGTGCATGGCGTAGACGGGCAGGATCAGCGCCGCATAGGTCAGCGAGCTGACCACCCAGTCCGGCATGGGGGTACCGAGCGCGATGGCGAAATTGGATATCAGCACGAAGGCGACGGCTCCGCTGCCGCCAACGAGCGCGAAGAAGACCAGTTCGATGATGGGCGAGCGCCGGTCCAGATCGTCGGACAAGGTCATCGGATCGCGCATCAGGCTTTCGAGCGAGGCACTCATATCATCTCCGGCACAATGTCCGGGGACAGCTAGCGCGAAGAGTGTTTCGACGCCGATACCATGCACCCCGAGACCTGCATGATCTGGCGGCAGGGTTGAAAAGCCGTGAACAAATCCGGGATTGCGTGGTTTGCAGGTGGCGGAGTTCGGGGCGGAATGGCCAATTGCAGGCACGTGGTTCGCGGCCTCCGCCCCGTTACATGCGCGTCGTACATGCGTGGGAGTTTCTCCCCTCGTGTCGGCATGGCCCCAGCCGACGTCGTTCTGGAAGGATAGGCAAAATGCATCGAATATTGCTCGGTACCACCGCCCTCGCCCTGATGACCGGGTTTTCCGGGTCGGCGCTGGCGGACTTCTCGCTCCAAATTCTGCACATCAACGACTTTCACGCGCGCTTCGAGTCGATCACCAAGACCGATTCCACGTGCAATGCCGAAGGCGAGCAAAAGGGCGAGTGCTTCGGCGGCATTGCTCGGCTGAAGACCGCCATCGACATGAAGCGGGACGCGGCAAAGGCCGCCGGCACCAATCTCGTGCTGCTGTCGGCCGGTGACGAGTTCCAGGGCAGCCTGTTCTACACCCAGTACAAATCGCAGATCGTCGCGGACTTCATGAACGACATGGGCTTCGACGTGGTCGCCACCGGCAACCACGAGTTCGACGACGGCCCGGCGGAATTCGCCAAGTTCCTCGATCTGGCCAAGTTCCCGATCGTCGGTGGCAATTTCGATACCTCGAAGGATCCGGACCTGAAGGGCCGGCCGGCCGGTTCCTACATCCTCGAGGTCGGGGGCGAAAAGATCGGCGTGATCGGCGCCCTCACCGAGGAAACGCCGGAGATCGCCACGGTGGGTGCCGTCACTTTTTCCGATGCCGAGGCGTTCGTGAAGGCGGAAGCCGAGAAGCTCTCGGCTGCCGGTATCACCAAGATCATCCTGCTCAGCCATCTCGGCTACGAGCCTGACAAGAAGCTCGCCGCCGCCGTGCCTGGCGTGGACCTGATCGTCGGTGGCCATTCGCACACCTACCTCTCCTCCACCGACGAGAAGGCCGCCGGCCCATACCCGACACTGGTCAAGAGCCCCGAAGGCACCGACGTTCCCGTGGTGCAGGCCGGCCAGTATGGCAAGTACCTTGGCGATATCACCATCACCTGGGACGATGCGGGCAAGGTCGTGAAGGCCGAAGGTGCGCCGATCCTTCTCGATGCATCGGTGAAGCCCGACGAAGGCTTCATTGCTCGCGTCGCCGAGGCAGGCAAGCCGCTGGAAGAGCTGAAAGCCAAGGTGATCGGCACGGCAACGGCCGCCATCGAGGGCGCTCGCGAGATCTGCCGCGCCACCGAATGCGCCATGGGCAACCTCGTCGCTGACGCGATGCTCGACCGCGTCAAGGGCGAAGGCGTCACCATCGCCATCCAGAACGGTGGCGGTGTCCGTGCCTCGATCGACGCGGGCGAGATCACCATGGGCGAAGTGCTGACCGTGCTCCCCTTCTCCAACACGCTCGCGACCTTCCAGCTCAACGGCGCCGATATCCTCGCCTCGCTGGAGAATGGCCTCAGCGATATCGAAAATGGGGCCGGTCGCTTCCCGCAGGTCGCGGGCCTCAAGTACAGCTTCGACAAGACCAAGCCCGCGGGCAGCCGTCTCGTCGGCGATGTGCTGACCGAAGAGAGCGGGGCCTGGGTGAAGCTCGACCCAGCCAAGACCTATAGCCTCGTGACCAACAACTTCGTGCGCGGCGGTGGCGATGGTTACGCCCTGTTCGGCTCCAATGCGGTCAACGCCTATGATTTCGGGCCGCCGCTCGAAAACGTGCTGGCAGATTTCATCGCGTCAAGGGGCGGAGCCTACACACCTTATACCGATGGCCGGATCAGCGACGTGTCGCCAAAGTCGTAACGACGATCGCGGGGGCGGTCCGCCGCCCCCGCCTTCCTCTACATCGGCCGTCGATAGACCAGGATCGGATGCTCGAGATAGGCGCCCAGTTCGGGTGCGGCGAAGCCCAGCTTGTCAGCTACCCGCTGCGAAGGCAGGTTGGCCTCGGCGATGATGCAGGTCATCGACATGCCGAAATCCTGCGCGTCGGCCCAGGCGATTGCCACGCGCATCGCCTCGGTCGCATAGCCTTTGCCGTGTGCGTCTGGCACGAGGCCCCACCCGGCCTCGAGCGTGCCTTCAATGGATGGGGTCATGTCCCGCCGCATGTCGTGGAAACCGGCCTCGCCGATGAATCGGCCGGTCGCACGCTCTTCGATGGCGAAGAAACCAAAGCCAAGCGCCTGCCAGACGCCCATGACGCGCATCAGCTTCGACCAGCTCGCCTCGCGCGACAACGGAGTGCCGCCAATGAAGCGCGTCACGTCGGGATGCCCCCACATCGCCCGGTAAGCATCGAAATCACTTGCCCGATGCGGCCGGAGGATCAGCCGCTCGGTGTCCAGCGTTGGAATGATGGTCATGCTCAGCGCGGCCGGGCCAGCTGCCGCCAGGCGATCAGCACGATGATGGCGCCGATCAGCGCGCCGAGAAAGCCGGCATTCTCGCCCGGCTGGTAGAGGCCGATCCACTGCCCGAGAAAGGTTGCGACCACCGCGCCGACAATGCCGAGCACGGTGGTGAGGATGAAGCCGCGCGGCTGTGGGCTGCCGGGGGTGATCAGCTTTGCAAGTATGCCGACAATGAAGCCGATAAGAATGACACCGATGATATGCATGGAAAACGGGCCCGTTGAGGAAACCAACGGGCCCAGCTTGCCTCAGATCATTTCGCGTTTCACCTGAAACGATGAAATGCTCCCAATCTTTGATTTGTCGCGCTCTCGAGCCGGTAAAGTCATGCAACTTTTCCTGAACGCGCTCCTCGCTCAGGCGACGGGCATCTCCTTGCGCTCGCGCTCGGTGACGAGGGCGAGGTCCAGCACCTTTTGAAGTTCCGCGGCGTGGCGGAAGCTCGGTTCCTGCTGGATGCCGGTCTTCACCGCTTCGGCGAAGCGCTGGTAGTTGGTGGGCACGGGCGGAACATCGACTTCCTTCCACTCGCCGGTCTCCACGTCTTCGCCGAGCGTGACGCGCAGCTTCGACCAGTCGTGCCGGTGCTGCACCTCGACGGCGCCCTTGTCGCCATAGACGCGCAGCCGCAGCTCGTTCATGTGACCCGTTGCCCAGCGGCTCGCATGGATGACGCCCAGTGCGCCGTTGGAAAAGTCCACCGCCATGGTGAAGCTGTCATTGGCGTCGAGGTCGTACTCGCCGATCTTGTTGCCGGGCGCCTTGTCGAAGGTCTTCAACCGCGCGAACACGTGGCTGATATCCGTGCCGGCGCCATAGGACGCGAAGTCGAGAATGTGCACGCCGATATCCCCCAGCACGCCGTTCGAGCCATGCTTGGTGGACAGGCGCCAGAGCCACTGGCTCTGCGTGCGCCAATCGCCCCAGAACGGCTGCACGAGCCAGCTCTGCAGGTAGGACGCCTCCACATGCTTCACATCGCCGATTTCGCCCGAGACCACAATTTCGCGGGCCTTCTGCAGCTGCGCGACATTGCGGTAGGTGAGGTTGACCATGTTGATGAGACCGGCGGACTCGGCCACCTCGACCATCTCGAAGGCCTTCTGCGCATCGGTCGCTAGCGGCTTCTCGCAGAACACGTGCTTGCCGGCCTTGAGCGCGGCGATCGAGGTCGAGTGGTGGACCGAGTCCGGCGTGACATTGGCCACGGCATCGAACTCGCCCCAGGCGATGGCCGCATCGAGCGAGGCGAAGCCATTCGGGATATTGTTGGTTTCGTTGAACTTCTGCAGGCGGCCGGGATCGACATCGACGCCCGCGACCACGGACACGCCGTCAATGGCGGCGAAGTGCTTGGCGTGCTGGGCGGCCATGCCGCCGGTTCCGAGAATGAGAATACGCATAGTTCTATCCTTTATGCGGATGGGCGAGACGATCAATCGCTCGCAAGCCTGATCTCGCTCGTGTCACGCCCGGACCGGAGCGCGCTGTCGAGAATGTCCTGGAGCTTCGCGGCGGTGCGGAAGCTCGGCTCGGTGGTGACACCGGTCCTTACGGCTTGGGCAAAGCGTTCGTAATTGGTTGGCACCGGATCGGCAGCGACGTCGCGCCAGGTCTCGGTTTCGATATCGGCGCCGAGCGCAACGCGCAGCGACGAGCCCTTGCGGCCGTGATTGATTTCGAGGCCACCCTTTTCGCCATAGACGCGCAGACGCTGGTCGTTGCCGTGGCCCGATGCCCAGCGGCTCGAATGGATGGCGCCGATGGCACCGTTCGAGAATTCCGCGCTCAACACGAAGCTGTCATTGGCGTCGAGCACATACTCGCCCAGCCGGTCGCCGGGGACCTTGGAGAAGGTCTGCAGCCGGCAATTGAGCGCGGCGATATCGAGCCCGGTGGCAAAGCAGGTGAAATCGAGAATGTGGATGCCGATATCGCCCAGCGTGCCGTTCGAGCCGTGGCCGGTGCTGAGCCGCCAAAGCCAGGGGCCCGGATCGCCGAAATCGCGCAGGCTGACCCAGTGCTGCAGGTAGCTCGCCTCGATATGCTTCACCGTGCCGATGGCGCCCGACGCGATCAGTTCGCGCGCCTTGTGCAGTTGCGCGACGTTCCGGTAGGTCAGGTTGACCATGTTCACGAGGCCGGCACTTTCGGCGGCAACGACCATTTCCCAGGCCCTGGGCGCATCGGTCGCCAGCGGCTTCTCGCAGAAGACATGCTTGCCACCCGCGATGGCCGCGAGCGTGGTGGCGTGGTGGATGGCGTCGGGCGTGACGTTGGTCACCGTGTCGAAGCCGTTCCAGGCGAGCGCTTGCTCGAGCGAGGTGAAGCCGAGCCGGATGCCGAATTGGCTGTTGAACGCCGTCAGCGCAGCTGGGTCCGTATCCACGGCACCCACGATGGTCACGCCATCAATGCCCTGGAAGGCCGTGGCGTGGTTATGGGCCATCCGGCCGGTCCCGATGATCAGCAAACGCATGAGAATTCCCGCAAGATCAGAGCCGGATACGGGGGTATCCGGCTCGCGCGATCATGTTACGGCTTTGGGTGGTTGGTGAGCTTGGCGCCGCGCTCGACGATCTTCTCCAGGGCCTTCTCCACCGGCGTGTTCGGCGCCTTGTGCAGATGAGCATGGTTGGCCGGGTTGTAGGCCCAGTTCACCGCATTGCGCAGCACCTTGCCGACATTGGCGTCGTGATAGGTCGGGTAGGTTTCGTGGCCCGGGCGGAAGTAGAAGATGTTGCCGGCGCCGCGACGATAGGTGAGACCCGAACGGAACACTTCACCGCCCTGGAACCAGGAGACGAATACGGTTTCGAGCGGTTCGGGCACGGAGAAGGGCTCGCCGTACATCTCCTCGGTTTCGAGCTCGAAATAGGGCGGAAGACCGGCAGCGATCGGATGCCCGGGGTTCACCACCCACAGCCGTTCGCGCTCACCGGCTTCGCGCCAGTGCAGGTTGGCAGGTGTGCCCATCAGGCGCTTGAAGACCTTGGAGTGGTGGCCGGAGTGCAGTACGATGAGGCCCATGCCTTCCCAGACGCGCTTCACCACGCGCTCGACAATCTCGTCCTTCACCTCGCCATGGGCGGCATGGCCCCACCAGAGCAGCACGTCGGTTTCGGCGAGCTTCGCCTCGGTCATGCCGTGGTCCGGATCCTGCAGTGTCACGGTGGACACGGAGATATTGGCATCTTCGGCCAGCAGCGACGCGATCTGGCCGTGCATGCCCTTGGGATAGTTTTCGGCGACGAAGGCGTTCTTCTGTTCGTGAACGTTTTCGCCCCATACCGTGGCTCTGATCGGCATTTGTCGTCTCCTTGAATATCGGCCGGGCGACCGGCCCGTCTTGGAATATCGGCCGGGCGACCGGCCCGTCTTGGAATATCGGCCAGGCGACCGGCCCGTCTTGGAATATCGGCCAGGCGACCGGCCCGTCTGGCCTTCGTGAGGCCTTGATCCGCAAAGGGGAGCGCCGTTCAGCGCAGCGCTCTCATGCCACCCGGTTATGGCGCAATTCCGCCATTCGGCCTAGATGATTTCACGTTTCGACTGAAACGCCGAGATGATCTAAGTGTCTGCTGTGTCGCGCTTTCGAGGTGGAAAAGCCATGCAGCTTTTCCTGAACGCGCGCTAGTGCCTGATCGGCTTGCCCGCCTTGTCGAAGCGATGGATCCTGTCAGCCATCGGCCGGATCGTCAGCAGGTCATCCGGCCTGTGCTGGCTCGTGCCCTCCTCACGGACGATGATCGGCTCTTCGGACCCGATATCGACATACACATAGGTATCCGAGCCGAGATTCTCGGAATGGATGACCTTGCCCTGCCAGGCTCCATCGCCCTCGCCAAGCGCGATATGCTCGGACCGGATGCCGACGGTGTCGGCGCGATAGCGTTCGGCGAACTGGCCGGTGAGGAAGTTCATCTTGGGCGAACCGATGAAGCCCGCGACGAACAGCGATTGCGGGTTTTCGTAGAGTTCGAGCGGCGTGCCGACCTGCTCGACCAGACCATCGCGCAGCACGCAGATGCGGTCGGCAAGCGTCATCGCCTCCACCTGATCATGCGTCACGTAGACCATGGTGGCGTTGTTCATGGAATGATGGAGCTTGGCGATCTCGAGGCGTGTGGCGACGCGCAGGGCGGCATCGAGGTTCGACAGCGGTTCGTCGAACAGGAACACTTTCGGGTCGCGCACTATGGCGCGGCCGATGGCGACGCGCTGGCGCTGACCGCCGGAGAGCTGCTTGGGCAGCCGCTCCAGATACTGCCGGATCTGCAGCATGTCCGCGGCCTTCTCGACGCGTTGCCTGATCTGCTCCTTGCCCGCCTTGGCCAGCTGCATGCCAAAGGCCATGTTCTCGTAGACCGTCATGTGCGGGTAGAGCGCGTAGGACTGGAACACCATGGCGATGCCACGCTTCGAGGGGGCAAGGCCGTTGACGATCTGGTCGTCGAACCGCATTTCGCCGGAACTGATGTCCTCGAGGCCGGCGAGCAGACGGAGCAGCGTGGACTTGCCGCAGCCCGATGGGCCGACAAAGACCATGAATTCGCCGGAGCGGATATCGAGGTCGACGCCCTTGATCACCTCGACGGCGCCGAAGGACTTGCGGATATTCTTGAGTTCGAGATGCGCCATGGGTTCAGCCCTTTACGCCGCCGGCGGTCAGGCCGGAAATGATCTTGCGCTGGAAGACGAGGACCAGCACCACGAGGGGCACGGTGACGATCACCGATGCGGCCATGATGTTGCCCCAGGGGATTTCATACTGGCTGCTGCCCGAGAGCAGAGCGATGGCGACGGGCACGGTGCGCGTCGCGTTCGACGAGGTGAACGTCAAGGCAAACAGGAACTCGTTCCAGGCGCCGATGAAAGCGAGGAGCCCGGTCGTCACCAGCGCCGGCCACATCAGCGGCATGAACACCCGGGTAATGATGATCCACGGGTTGGCGCCGTCGACGATTGCCGCCTCTTCGATCTCGATCGGCAGATCACGCATGAAGGTGGTGAGCACCCACACCGTGAAGGGCAGCGTAAAGATCGTATAAGAGAAGATCAGCGCCCACGGCGTGTTGTATATGCCGAGGAAGCGGATCACCTCGAACAGGCCGGCGAGCACCGCGATCTGCGGGAACATCGAGACGGCGAGGATCACCATCAGCAACAATCCCCTGCCCCGGAAGCGCACGCGGCTCAGCGCGAAGGCGGCCGTGACGGCGAGGAACAGCGCCCCGATCACCGTGAGCGATGCGACGAAGATCGAGTTCAGCAGGTTCTGCGGGAAGCTGCCGGAATTCAGCACGTTCAGATAGTTGTCGAAGTTGAACGAGGTTGGCCAATAGGTGACGCGGAACAGGTCCGTGCCGGTCTTCAGGCTCGTCAGGATCGCGTAGTAGAACGGGAACACCGACACGAGAACGATAACCAGCACCAGCGCGTAGAACGCCATCTTCTTGAGGAGTTTCCAGGCCATCAGCGGTCTCCTCCGTCGAAGCGGACCTTGCCGATCCAGATATAGAGCGCCGTCATGACGGCGATGATCAGGAACAGCAGCGTCGATTGCGCCGAGCCGTAGGCGAACTTGTCGAAATCGAACAGGTTCTCGCGCGAGATGACCGACATTGTCTTGGTCGCCGAACTGTTGGGCGTGAGCACATAGATCAGGTCGAAAATGCGCATGGCGTCGAGCAGGCGGAAGATCACCGCCACCATAAGGGCCGGGCGAATGAGCGGCAACGTCACCTTGAAGAACACCTTGATGGGGTGCACGCCATCAATCCTTGCCGCCTCGTAGACGTCACGCGGCACCATCTGCAGTCCGGCCAGAATGAGCAGCGCCATGAACGGCGTCGTTTTCCAGACATCGACGATCAGTACCGCGGTCATCGCCGTGTCGGCCGACGCAGCCCAAGCGATCTTGGTCGAGATCAACCCGAGGTTGAGCAGGATGTCGTTGATCATGCCGAACTGGTCGTTCAGCATCCAGGCCCACATCTTGGCCGACACGATCGTCGGGATGGCCCAGGGGATCAGGATGGCGGCGCGCACGATGCCGCGGCCGCGGAACTCGGCGTTGAGGACCAGCGCCACGATCAGGCCGGCAACGGTTTCGAGCGCCACCGAGACCACGGCGAAGCGCACTGTGTTCCAAACGGCATTCCACCAGGACGGGTCGACCAGCAGCCCGGAAAACAGAGTGCGGCCACTCTTCAGCGTCGTCCAGCCGAAGTAGTTCTTGAAGCCGACAAACTTGCCGCCGTAGAGGTTCTGCAACGATGTATCGGTGAATGAGAAATAGATGGTACGCAGCAACGGCCAGCCGGCAACGATGGCCAGTGCCGCCAGCATTGGCAGCAAAAACCACATTGCCGCGGCAACGCGCGACTTCATCAGTTCGGATTCTATTTTCTTGGATCCAACTCCCGATGGAGCGGATGCTACGGCCTCGGATGCCATGGTCGGTCGCGTCCTCTGGATGGCAGGGTCCCCATGGGGACTGCGTGCGGCGGACAATACCGCCGCACGCGAGGCGTTGAAGCCTGGATCATCCAGCGTCTCAAAAGCGGCGCAGAATGATCCAAGTCATTGCTTTGTCGCGCTTCCGAACCGGAAAAGTCATGCAACTTTTCCTGGAAGCGCTCCGGACCTTACCAGGCGTCGCCCTTGAGCTCGGTGAGCTTGGCTTCGAGGACTTCGAGGTTCTCGGCGGCGGTGCCGTTGCCCGAGAGCGTGTCGTGGACGGCCGACCAGAACAGCGAGGACACTTCGTTGTACTTGACCTTGGCCGGCGCCGACGGACGCGGCACGGCGTTCAGGAACACGTCCTTCCAGCGCGGAATGATCGGCTGGTTGGCAGCGATGTCGGCATCGTCATAGAGCGAGACGATGGTCGGCAGGTTCGACTGCTTCAGCGCGCGTTCCTTCTGCACGTCCTTGGACGCGAGGAACAGGGCCAGCTTGACGGCCTCGTCCTGGTTCTTGGAGTACTTGGAAACGGCGATGTTCCAGCCACCGAGGGTCGCGGCGGAGCGGGCGCCCTCGCCTTCGCCGGCCGGGAGCGGGGCCACGTCGAACAGGCCCTTCACAGCCGAGTCGTCGCCATTGCCCAGCTGGTAGGCATAGGGCCAGTTGCGCATGAACACGGCATTGCCGAGCTGCCACACGCCGCGGCTTTCTTCTTCCTGATAGCTCAGCACACCTTCCGGCGAGATCGTGCCGATCCAGCTCTTGGCCTGCTCGAGGGCGGCCACCGCCTGCGGGTTGTTGATCGAGATCGAGCCGTCGGCCTCGATGATCTGGCCGCCGCCATAGGACTTCACCCATTCGAGGGCATCGCAGGTCAGGCCTTCATAGGCATTGCCCTGGAACACGAAACCCTGGATGTCGGCCTTGCCAGCGGCGCGCTCGGCGTCCTGGATTTCCTTGGCCGTAGCGGCCAGCTCGGGCCAGGTCTTCGGCACGGACTTGCCGTACTTCTCGAGCAGATCCTTGCGGTAGTAGAGCGCCGGAGCATCGGTGAAGGCCGGCAGAGCGACGAGCTTGCCGTTCACGGTCTGCGACTCGACGATCGAGGGGAAATGGTCGGCGACGACATCCTTTGCGGCCGCCGCAAGATCGACGAACTGGTCGGCCAGCTGCGGAGCCCAGATCACGTCGGTCTGGTAGACGTCGATGTCGGCATTGCCGGCGGCAAGCCACAGCTTGTACTGGCCGAACTGGTCGGTGGTCGATGACGGCATCGGGACGATTGTCACCTTGTTGCCGGTATCGGCCTCGAAGCGGTCGAGCTGCGAGCGCAGGAAGGCCAGGCCATTGCCGGTGTCGCCGGAGACGATGGCGAGGTCGGCGGCCTGCGCGGCGATGATGCCAAGGGTCGCACCGGCGAGCAGGCCGGCGATAAGGGACTTCAGTTTCATTGATGGTCCTCCCAAAGGAATGTTGCGCGGGAGGACACGGCGCAGCGATGCCCGCGCACGGACACCACCTTCCCCTTGTACCTCCCTCAAGACGCCCGTCATGCACCACTTTGCGGGCACATACTCAAAGCGCTTTGAACGAAAAATAGTCGGAGGCCTCACAAACTGTCAAGACAGATTCCGGGGGCCACTCGAGCACCTTCGGGAAGCATGCGGATTTTCTCCATTATTGTCATAGCTTTAACTCGCCTTCCCGCTGCAAACGAGCTGGAGCGAGCAGAATTTTCTGAGGTTCGTACCTCAGACGAAACCGCACCGGGATTTCCCCTTGCACCAATCTTCCAAATCGCTTTGAATGATGCTGGAGGAGACTGCCAACCAACACTTGCCAGCCGCTGTGCAAACATGCGTATGCGATTTCCCGGGAGGTCGGCTGAGCGAGGGCGGTAGAGCGTTATGAAACTCAAGGACCTGGCGCAGCAGCTCGGGCTTTCGCCGACGACGGTGAGCCGGGCACTGAACGGCTTTCCTGAAGTCAGCGAGTCGACGCGCCAGCGCGTGATGGCGGCCGCGGAGCAGTTCGGCTATCGCGCCAACGATTCTGCGCGGCGGCTTGCGACCGGCGAGGCCGGCGCGATCGGCATAGCGCTGCCGCCACGCCAGTCCCTTCACCTCGGCCCGCACATGTCGGAGTTCCTCTCGGGTATAGCCGAACGTCTGGCCGAGCGCGGTATCGACCTGCTGCTCGCCCCGCTCGATGTCGATGACGAAATCTCAGCCTATCGCCGGATGGCCTCGAGTCGGCGCGTTGATGCCGTCATTCTGTCGGCGCCCAAGCCCAACGATCCGCGGATCAAGGCGCTTACCGACCTCGAACTCCCATTCATCGTGCATGGCCGCGCCGAAGTGGCCATTCCGCATGCATGGCTCGATATCGACAACGAAGGCGCCATCCGGCGTGCCACCAACCATCTCATCGACCTCGGCCATACCCGCATCGCCATGATCAACGGGCCCGAGGACCAGACCTTCGCCATCCACCGCGACCGCGGCTACAGGGCGGCTTTGCGAGAGCGCGGGCTGCTGGTCGACCCGGACCTGATTGCCTCCGGCACGTTCACCGATGAAAACGGTTTTCGCTTCGCGCAGGCCATTCTGGAGCGCTCGCCGGCACCAACGGCCTTCCTCGCCGGATCGATGATGACAGCGCTCGGCGTGTTCCGTGCCATCCGCTCGGCAGGGCTGCAGCTTGGTCGCGAAGTGTCGATGATCGCACATGACGACGTGTTCGCCTATCTGAACGCCGACAACATGGTGCCATCCATGTCCACCACACGCTCCTCCATGCGGGCTGCCGGGGCGCGGATCGCCGAGCTGGTGATGCAGATGCGGGCCGGAAAGCCGGCCGGCTCGATCAACGAGTTGTGGCCGGTTGAACTGGTGCTGCGTGAGTCTACCGCTCCGCCGCCGCAGGGCTGAGCATCGGCCGAGCCCGCCGCCGCAGGTGATTGTCGAAACCGAAGTCGAGCGTCACGTTCAGTGCCGGACCGGCCAGTCCCCGCAGGTGCCCGTTGCCGCTTGCGGCAAGGAAGCCCGACCCAAGGGGTGCGATCCCGCAGCCATTGTCGAGTGCGAGGCTTCGGACCACGTTTCCCGTCAAGGCATCGATGGCGAGGATTGTGCCGCCCTCGGGCGAAGACACGGACACAACCAGCCCGTCCGCCGCCATGGCCATCGAGCCGATATAGTTCCTCATCGAGGTGAGCGTCCCTTCGGGCAGTTCAACCAGTCGGATCTCGCCGTCGCGTGTGGCGTAACCCACAAGTTGCGGCCTGTCCGCAGCCGGCCCGCGATACTGGCAGCCGAACCACACCCGTGCCCTGGCATCGATCGCCAGGTGCCGGATCGACAGCTGGTGCAGGGCTTGTTCAAGCCGCAATTGCCCGATCAGGCCGCCGCTCGTGCGGTCGATGAACACCAGCGAGGGGTCCATCGTGTCGATGTTCAGTTCGGCGCGTCCATAGTCGGGGTGCGTCTCTATCCCGCCATTGGCGATGACGAAAGTCTCGCCATCGGGCATCAGCAGCATTTCGTGCGGGCCGATGCCGTGGGTGTCGAACTCACCGATGCGCCGATAGTCGGTTGTCGCGTCGTAGATGCCGATCACGCCCTTTGCCGCGTCGAAATCATTCTCTGTGGCGTAGAGCAGCTTTCCGTCGGGCGAAAACGCGCCATGCCCGAAGAAATGCCGACCTTCTGGCGCCGCGAGCGTGAGAGGAGCTGCGTGCCCTCTGGGATCGAACACCACTGCGAAGCTGCCGGGCTGGCGGGCGAAGACGACACCCTGCCCCGTCACGGGCGACCAGGTCACATCATGGCCACGATCGGGCAGCGCCATCGTCGATATCACGCCGCCGCGCTCGTTGAGCAGCACGGCGCCGTAGCTGCCCGTGCCGAGCTGGATAGCGGAGGCATAAACGGTCTCGGCCTCGGCGAGCGCCATAGCCCGCTGCGGCGCGAGGCTGGCGAGGAGCCCTGCCCCCGCAGCCTTGAGGAATGCGCGCCGCTGCCACATGTCAGTCTCCGTCGAGCGACGAAAAGCCGACCGAAAGCCCGAGCGCTGCCGGCAGCTCTTCGCTCAGCAGATCCTGCAGCACCTTGCTCTCGGCCACCAGCCGGTCGAGCGCAGTCTTCTGGGCCGGGTCGGCGAGCGCCTCCTCGACCGGCAGGGTGACTGCGGCTGCGGCCGCATCGACTGCGTCGAAGGCTGCCCGCACCTTCTGTGTCACGTCAGCCGCCTCGTCGGGCACATAGGCACCAAGTTCCGCGCCTTCGAACAACGCGCGCAGGCCGGCAAAATCGGCGCGGAGGGCGGCGATGGTCAGGTTCGAACGCCAGAACAGCGCCGATTTCGGCTTCGGGGTTGCGCCGTCGCGCCCGATGAAGCTGAGGAGCCGCTGGTCGCGCACCCGTTCAGTACCATGCGCGAGGAGGCCAACCAGCGCTTCCAGCACCTCGGTGGAGCTGCGATAGTCCGTCCGCTCCGGGCCAGGAAAGGTCAACGCGTCGGATATGCCTTCTTCGTCGCGCCAAGCCGTGTCGAGTTCGCGGGCGATTGTCGCGAGGCCGGTCGCCGCCGCAACGACATAAGCGCAGCGATACGCGCCCTCGCCCATCGCAAGCGTCTCGGAGCCGGTGCCGAACAGCGCGAATTCGAGCGCGCCTAGTCCCTGCACCGCAACCGATTTACTCTTCAGTGTCGCCGGGTTCGTCGCGGTCGGGTCCTCGGCGGATAGCAGGCCCTGCACCTGCTTCAGCGCGATGCCCTTGCGGTCGGGCCAGAACAGGAAGCGTTCGGCACGGTTGTCGTCCGCGAGCGGTCCGATGGTCACCAGTTCGGCGCGCGACCATGCATCCACCAGCCCGGCGAAGCCCGCCCGCGCCTCCGCCAGGTGTTCGGCGGAGGGTTTCGCGCAGAGAACCCGAGTCGTCGCCACGAGGCTCGATGAGTTCGCCACCAACGCCGCGAAGCCCGGGCGGATGGCGCTCTCGATCGCGCCTTCCACCACCCCGCGTGCCGTCGGGTGCAGCGCCATGGGCGCAGCAAATGCCGGAAGCGGCAGAACGAACAGCAGCGCGAGGAGGCCTGCCCGCATCAGAGCGATTCCAGGAATGTCAGCAGATCGTCGCGCTGCGACTTCGGCAATGTCGCAAAGGCGTCGCGCGACACCTGCGCCTCGCCGCCATGCCACAGGATGGCCTCCGTCAGGTTGCGCGCCCGGCCATCATGCAGAAACTGCGTGTGCCCAGACACTGTTTCAGTGAGGCCGATGCCCCAGAGCGGCGGCGTGCGCCACTCATAGCCATCGGCGTCGCCCTCCGGCCGATGGTCGGCCAGGCCCTCGCCCATATCGTGCAGCAGCAGGTCGGTATAGGGCCAGATCAGCTGGAAGCGCAGCGCTTCCGCGGCGCCAGCACGCGATGTCACATATTTGGGCACGTGGCACGAGGCACAGCCCGCCCCATAGAAGGCCGCCTTGCCACGCAGCACATCGGCATCGCCGACATCGCGCCGCGCCGGCACCGCGAGGTTCTGCGAATAGAAGGTGACGAGTTCGAGCACCGGATCGGGCGCCTCGGAGACGCCGAGCCGCGCCTGCTCGCCGGTCGGGGCCGCGAGGCAATCGGCTTCGGCGGCGGTGCAATCGCCATAGGGATGGTTCTTGAGCGGGGTCGATATGCCCATGTCGCCGGCAAAGGCGCCGGCCGACTGCGCCTCGATGGTGGCGTTGCCGGCCTTCCAGCCGAAGCGGCCGAGTTGCACCGAGCCCGAGCGCGGTTCCCACACCCAGTTCGGCTTGCCAGAAATGCCGTCGCCGTCCTTATCGTCAGGGTCGGCATGGGCGAGGATATCTTCCCTGGCGATCTGCTCGATCAACCCGAGCCCGATCATCTGTGGCGCGACGCGCGGCGACAGCATGACGTCCCTCGACATCGGGCCATAGGCGAGGTCGGCGACGCCATAGGTCGGCGCGCGCAGCGTCACCGTGGTGCCATCGCCAAGCGTCACCTGCCTGTCGGTATAGGCGATCGTCATCCGGCCTTCGCCCTTCAGGCCCTGCACGGCGAAATCCTGCAGCTGGTCGCCGTAGACCGGATCGGGAATCACATTTGCCTCGTGCGTGCGGAGCGCCTCACGCTCGACGTCGGTCGTGGGCGGCACGGAGAGCCGCAGGAACATCGACACGGCGCTGTCGGCACCGGTGCCCGATGGCGTGTGCCCGCGCCCATCCTTCAGGTGGCAGTTCTGGCAGCCGCGTGCGTTGAACAGCGGCCCGAGCCCATCCGAGGCTTCGGTTGAGGATGGTGAAGAGACCCAGAGCTTGCGGAACAGCGCGTTGCCGAGCTTGAAGCGGCTTTCGTCCTCGAAACTCAGATTGGCCGAGGAGAACGAAAAGGCGTCCTGATTCGGCTGCTTGCGGCTCGTCGCCTTGCCACCCGGCAGGCCTTCGAAGTTCTCGGGCTTCGAAAAATCCGACGTCGGCGCCGTTAACATGGCGACGCGGGCGAGGTCCTTGACCGAGAGGTCCGAGCGGACCTCGCCATCATTGCCGATGGCGAGGCCAGCCAGAAGAGTTGCGGCCAGAAATGCGGTCAAGCGCATGTGCATGTCAGGCACCCGTGCAATCCGGCCACGCCGGACAAAAGAACGATCCCGAGGCCTGACCGCAAGTCGCACCGGGCGTGAAAATCTTGTGGAAAGAGGGCTTTACTGGAACACCGCATCGGGATTCGTCAGGCTGTCCGACTGCTCGATGGTCACCACCGCGCCAAGATCCAGCAGCGCCACGGCGCGCTCGATGCCCCTGGTCTGGGCGATGAGCCCGTCAATCGCTGCTTCGACCACTGCGTTGCCTGCGGTGTTCCCCTCGGCGATCATCTGGTCGTATTTTTCCACCGTCTCGCCGCGGTCCCGCATGGTTTCCATCCTGGTCACGGTGTCGTCGAGCAGCGCACGGATTTCGGAATCGAGCGCCTTGTCCCTGCTCGCGACGAGTTCGGAAATCGACGGACCACTGATCGCGCTGCCATCGTCGCGCTTGTAGTGGCCGAGATAGACGTTACGGATGCCCACCGCGTCATAGAGGTGCGAGTTGTAGGTGTTGTCGGAGAAGCAGTCATGTTCCTCCTCCGGATCGTGGAGGAGCAGGCCGAGCTTCATCCGCTCGCCCGCCAGTTCGCCGAACGACAGCGATCCCATGCCGGTGAGGATCGCCGGCAACCCAGCCTCCGCGAGCGCCTCCCGTGCCGCGCCGCCTTCCTGCCAGTCGGCCACCATATCCTCAAGATCGGTGACCAGGAGATCCGTCGCTGCATCGAGATATTGCGCACGGCGATCGGCGTGGGCGGCGGTAGAATAGTCGGTGTGTGGACGGTTCCCGGCGCCCGGCCCGGTGCCGTTCAGATCCTGCCCCCAGAGCAGGAACTCGATGGCATGGTAGCCGGTCGCCACATTGGCCTCGATGCCACCAGCTTCCTGCAGGGTGTACTTCAGGAAATCCGGGGTGATCTTGCTGGCATCGATTTGCTTGCCGTCGATCATGATCCTTGGATTGGCGATCACGTTCGCGGTGTACAGACCGTTCTCGTCGCTTTCGGTGCCATAGTCGGCATCGACATAATCGATCAGTCCTTCGTCGAGCGGCCAGGCGTTCACACGACCTTCCCAGGCGTCAACCACCGGATTGCCGAAGCGGAACGCCTCGGTCTGCTGGTAACTCGGGCGCGCATCGATCCAGGCCTTGCGCGCAGCGGCGAGCGTCGCGTCGGACGGATTGGCGATCAGGGCATCGGTCGCAGCATCGAGTGCCTTGGCACTAGCCAGAGCATCCTCGTAGCCCGCAAGAGCGATATCCCCATAGGTCTTGAGGATGGCGGCCTTGTCGGGATCGGCGGCAATGGCCGCGCCGGAAACCGCAACCAGAAGCGCGGCGGCAATTGTCGAACGGGACACCCGACGGGTCATGGGAAACTCCTTTGCGAGGCGGCAATTCGCCTGCGCTAGCAAAGTGGACATTTTCAATCAAGAAATTTCGACCAAGCCTGGAACGGTTCCAAACTGCCCTGTCCCGCTGTTCCTGCTTCGCTATCGACTTTTGGGTGGGAAAAGAGCACTGTCACAATTGTCACAATCCGCTCGGGACCGCGGATGGATGGGGCAGGTTCCGCCCCGATGCGGGCGGAACCGGGGAAGCAGCGGCTGTCACGCAGGTGTCACACAGGACCACTAGGTCAGCCATGGCTTTTCCGTCCTGCGCTCTTTTCGCGAAGAAAAGCGTCACCACAAGGGAGACTTTCATGAACATCAAATCCGCGCTCGCCGCGACGGTGTCCAGCGTCGCGCTCATGGCCACCACCACGATGGCTTTTGCGCAGACCGACCTGAATGCCCTCTACGAAGCCGCCAAGGCCGAAGGCCAGCTGACGGTCATCGCCCTGCCCCACGACTGGTGCGGCTATGGCGCCGTCATCGAGGCCTTCAAGGCCAAGTATCCGGGCATCACCGTCAACGAACTGAACCCCGATGCCGGCTCGGCCGACGAGATCGAAGCCGTCAAGGCGAACAAGGGCAATACCGGCCCGCAGGCTCCCGACGTGCTCGACATCGGCCTCAGCTTCGGCCCGTCGGCCAAGGCCGAAGGCCTGCTGCAGCCGTACAAGGTGTCGACCTGGGATACGATCCCGGATACCGCCAAGGATGCCGAAGGCTATTGGTACGGCGACTATTACGGCGTGCTGTCGTTCCTCGTGAACACCGATGTCGTCAGCAAGGTTCCGACCAGCTGGGCCGACCTCAAGGCGTCGGACTATGCCAATTCGGTCGCGCTCGCCGGTGATCCGCGCGCCTCGAACCAGGCGATCCAGGCCGTCTACGCCGCCGGCCTCGCCGCTGGCGCCACCGATGCCGCCGATGCTGGCAAGAAGGGCCTCGCCTACTTCGCCGAGCTGAACAAGGCCGGCAATTTCGTGCCCGTCATCGGCAAGGCCGCTGCGGTCGCGCAGGGCACCACTCCGATCGTCGTCGCGTGGGACTACAACGCGCTCTCCTGGCGTGATGGCTTTGCCGGAAACCCGAAGGCCGAAGTCGTCGTTCCGACCGACTCGGTTGTCGCCGGCGTGTATGTCCAGGCGATCTCCGCCTACGCCCCGCATCCGAACGCAGCCAAGCTGTGGATGGAATACCTGTACTCGGACGAAGGTCAGCTCGGCTGGCTCGCCGGCTATTGCCACCCGATCCGCTTCAATGATCTCGCCGCCAACGGCAAGATCCCGGCCGATCTGCTTGCGAAGCTGCCGCCGGCCGAGGCCTATGCCAAGGCCGTGTTCCCGACCCTTGACGAGCAGGCTGCCGCCAAGACCGAGATCACCACTAATTGGGACGCCGTTGTCGGCGCCAACGTTCAGTAAGCATGACCAACGTCAGCCGCATCGCTGACAAGACGGCCGGCCCGGTCTCCGGGCCGGCCGCTCTTTCGCTGAATTCGCCCATGCTCGGCGCCTGGTTGGGCGTGTTGCCCTTCATCCTGTTCGCGCTGCTGTTTCTCGTCGTTCCCACCCTGTCGCTTGTCGCGTCGGCCTTTGTCGACGGCTCGGGCAATTTCACGCTGCAGAACATCGCCGACCTCTGGACGGACCAGGTGCGCAGCGCCTTCGAGATTTCAATCAAGGTCTCGGCTGCCTCGGCGTTCTTTGGCGCCGTGATCGGGCTCGCCATGGCCCTCGCCATCATTCGCGGCAAGCTGCCCGGCGCCATCCGCTCGACGGTCATGACGTTCTCGGGTGTCGCGTCGAATTTTGCCGGCCTGCCGCTGGCCTTTGCCTTCATTGCAACTGTGGGACGCCTCGGCCTCGTCACCGTGATCCTCAAGACGGTGTTCGGGTTCGATATCTACAAGTCCGGCTTCAACCTCCTGAGCTTTACCGGCCTGACGCTCACCTATCTCTATTTCCAGATCCCGCTGATGATCCTGATCATCGCGCCGGCGATCGATGGGTTGCGCAAGGAATGGAGCGAGGCCGCGGCCACCCTTGGCGCATCGCGCCTGCAGTTCTGGCTGCATATCGGCTTTCCGATCCTCTGGCCCAACCTGCTCGGCACGCTGTCGCTGCTGTTCGCCAATGCCTTCGGCGCGATTGCCACGGCCTACGCCCTCACCGGCTCCTCGCTCAACATCGTTCCGATCCTGCTCTATGCGCAGATCCGCGGTGACGTGCTGCACAATCCTGGCCTCGGGGCGGCACTGGCGCTCGGCATGATCGTCATTACCGCGTTCGCCAATGTGATCTACATCGTCGTGCGGACGCGCGCCGAGAGGTGGCTGAAATGATCGCGCGGCGCTTCTGGGCCTGGGTCGTCTTCGCGCTCGGAGCGGCATATTTCCTGCTGCCGCTTCTGGCCACCTTCATCTTCTCGCTGCAGATGCGGCGCGGCCGGCTCACCTTCGACGCATATCTGTCGGTATTCGCAGATGCGCGCTTCCAGGCAACCTTCGGCTATTCGCTCACCTGTGCCGTCTTTGCCATCATCGTTGGCGTGGCCATCGTGCTCCCGGCCGCGTATTTCGTGCGGCTCAGGCTGCAATGGCTGCGCCCCCTGATGGAATTCATCACGCTGCTGCCGCTGATCGTGCCGCCGATCATCCTCGTGTTCGGCCATATCCGGATGTTCAACTCGTCGTCGATACTGCCGCTGACCAACTCGGCGTTCGGCACGGACGTGTTGATCGTGTGCGGCTATGTCACGCTCGCGCTCCCGTATATGTATCGGGCCATCGACACGGGGCTGCGCACCATCGACGTGGGGACGCTCACCGAGGCGGCGACCATCCTCGGCGCCAACCCGATCCGCACAATGGTGTCGGTGATCTTCCCGAATATCTTCGTAGCGGTTCTGTCCGGCGCCTTCCTGACCTTCGCCATCGTCATCGGCGAGTTCGTGCTCGCCAGCCTGCTGAACCGTCCGGCCTTCGGCGTCTACATGCAGAATGTCGGCGCCAACCGCGCCTATGAACCCTCGGCTCTCGCCATCGTTTCGTTCGCCCTTACCTGGGGCGCGATGGGCGTGATCCAACTGCTCGACCGTTTCGCCCCCAAGACCGCACGCAAAGACTGAAAGCCCAGGATCCGAGCATGGCCGACGCCTTTCTCCGCATCGACAATCTCGTGAAGTCCTTCGCGGGCAATACCGTGGTCAAGGGCGTCAACCTCGCCTTCGAGAAGGGCGAGTTCGTCTCGCTGCTCGGGCCCTCGGGCTGCGGCAAGACCACGATCCTGCGCATGATTGCGGGCTTCGAGCGCCCCACATCCGGGCAAATCCTCGTCGAGGGACAGGATATCTCGCCCCTGCCGCCCAACCGGCGCAAGATCGGCATGGTGTTTCAGGCCTATGCGCTGTTCCCGAATATGAATGTCGAGGACAATGTCGGCTTCGGGCTCAAGATCGCCGGCGTGGCGCGCGACGAGCGCCGCGCTCGCGTGGAGGAGATGCTGAAGCTCATCGGCCTTCCGGGCTATGGCAAGCGCTTCCCGTTTGAAATGTCCGGTGGCCAGCAGCAGCGCGTCGCCCTCGCCCGGGCGCTCGCGCCCAAGCCGCGCATGCTGCTGCTCGATGAGCCGCTCTCGGCGCTCGACGCCAAGATCCGCGTGTCGCTGCGCGAGGAAATCCGCGCCATCCAGCGTGAGCTCGGCATCACCACGGTGTTCGTGACGCATGACCAGGAAGAGGCCCTGTCGATCTCCGATCGCATCGTGGTGCTGAGCGCCGGCAATGTCGAACAGGTCGGCGCGCCGTTCGAAATCTACAACAAGCCGGCGACCCGGTTCGTCGCCACATTCGTCGGGCAGATCAACACACTCACGGGCCGCGTTGTCGATGGCGCCGCCCGTACGGTCGATCTCGACGGGCAGGTCGTGCATGTCCCGGCCCTGCCCACTGGTGCCGCCGCCGGATCGGAAGTCGCGCTGACGCTGAGGCCCGAGGCAGTGCGTGTCGCAGGGGCCGCCGAGGGTGATGTCACGCTCGATGGCACTGTCGCCGAAGTGGCGTTCCTCGGCTCGGTCATCCGGCTCAAGGTCCGACTCGGCAAGAACAACATCGATCTTGACACCTTCAACGATCCATCGACGCCGCCACCTGCCCTAGGCAACACCATCCGCGTCAGCCTCAACAGCTCCGACGTCTTCGTACTCGCCGACTGACCGTGCTCAACGTCCTGTTCATCACCGCCGACCAGTGGCGCGGCGACAGCCTGGGCGTCGCAGGCCATCCGCTGGTCAGGACACCGCATATCGACGCGCTGGCTGCCGAAGGCACTGCCTTCCTCAACCACTATGCCAACGCCGCGCCCTGCTCGCCGGCCCGTGCCTGCCTCTATACCGGGCTCTACCAGATGACGAACCGGGTGGTGCGGAACGGCGCGCCGCTCGCCGACCGGTTCGACAATATCGCGCGCGCCGCCCGCCGCGTGGGCTATGCGCCAACGCTGTTCGGCTATACCGACCAATCCGCCGACCCAACTGTGCTGCCGCCGGGCGATCCGTGGCTCCGCACCTATGAGGGTGTGCTGCCGGGTTTCGACGTGCGGGTTCGGCTGCCTGAGGACGAGAAGATCTGGCTCAGCTGGCTCCGCGACCGCGGCCTCGATTTCTCCGACAAATGGGAGGCGCATCGCCCGGTCGGCGCCACTTCGCGCGTCAGCAACGCACCGCCGGGCTATTCCGCAGACGAGACGCAGACCGCCTTCCTCACCGACGCGTTCATCCGCTGGATGGGCGAGCAGAACGCGCCCTGGTTCGCGCATCTGAGCTTCCTGCGTCCGCATCCGCCCTTCGTCGTGCCGGCGCCCTACAATACGATGTATCCGCCCGAGGATGTCGGAGGTTTCCACCGCGCCGCGTCGGTCGCAGAGGAGCGCGAACTGCATCCGCTGATGGGCCTCGCCCTCGACAACACGGATCTCGGCTGGTTCGTGCCAGATGGCGACGGGCTCGTCGCCGACCTGACCGAGGCCGAGTTCCGGCAGATCAAGGCCACCTATTACGGCATGCTCAGCGAGGTCGATGCGCAACTGGGCCGCGCCTTTGCCGCCATCAAGTCGGCAGGCCTCTGGGACAAGACGCTGATCGTCTTTACCTCCGACCATGCGGAGCTGCTGGGCGACCACTACATGCTTGGCAAGGGCGGCTTCCACGACGAGAGCCAGCACGTGCCGCTCGTCATCCGCGATCCGCGCCGCGGCGCCCGCGGCAATGTCGTCAAAGCTTTCACCGAAGCGGTGGATTTCTATCCCACGCTCACAGATGCGCTCGACGCGGCGCCACGCCATGTCGGCGACGGGCGGGCGCTCACGCCCTGGCTCAATGGCGAGACGCCCGCTGGCTGGCGTGATGCTGTGCATTGGGAGTTCGATTTCCGCGACGTCGCCGGGCAGTCGGTGGAAACGGCCACCGGGCTCGATTCGGTATCGCTGAACCTCGCGGTGCTGCGCACCGAGCGGTACAAATATGTGCATTTCGCAGCGCTGCCGCCGCTGCTGTTCGACAATCTGGCCGACCCTGCCAACCTCGTGAACCTCGCGAATGACCCGGCCTTTCTGCCGGTGCGGCTCGAAATGGCGGAACGTCTGTTGAGCTGGCGGGCGAAACATCTCGACCAGACCCTTGCGCTCAAGGAACTGACAGGCGACGGTGTCGTCTCTCGCACCGTCACCCGGTAAGTTCGCAAAATGAATCCGCATCTCGTCTCAACCGATTGGCTCGCCTCGCAAATCGGCGCGCCCGACCTCTCGATAATCGATGGCAGCTGGTACATGCCAGCGTTCAACCGCTCCGGCGGTACCGAGTATCTCGAGCGCCACATTCCGGGCGCGGTGTTCTTCGATATCGATGGCGTCGCCGACAAATCCACCAATCTGCCCCATATGCTGCCGACGCCCGAGGCCTTCGCTGCCGCCGTCGGCGCGATGGGGATTTCGGAGACCGACCGGATCGTCATCTATGATGGCGCCGGCCTTGGGTCATCCGCCCGCGTCTGGTGGACCTTCCGCACCATGGGCGCGCGCTCGGTGCAGATCCTCGATGGCGGGCTGCCCAAGTGGCTCGCTGAAGGCCGCGCAATCGAGGCCGGCGCGGCCGCGCGTCCGGCCAAGGTTTTCACACCGACATTCCATCCCGAGCTGGTGGTCGGGCTGCCTGAGATGCGCAACCTCGTCGCATCGGGAAAAAAGACCATCCTCGACGCCCGCCCTGCCGAACGCTTCAAGGGCGAAGCGCCGGAACCGCGCCCCGGCCTCGCATCGGGTCACATGCCCGGCGCCGGCAATGTGCCGGTCGGGCTGTTGAGCGCCAATGGGCAGCTGAAGAGCGCCGACGAGCTGCGGGCTTTGTTTGCCGAGCGCGGCGTGGATCTGAGCAACCCCATCGTCACCAGCTGCGGCTCGGGCGTTACAGCCTCGACGCTGACACTGGCGCTCACCACCGCCGGCGCCCAAGATGTTGCAGTCTACGACGGCTCGTGGAGCGAATGGGGCAGCCACCCGGATCTGCCGGTGGTGAAGGGGTAAGGCTGACCAAGACGTAATGTAACGCCTCGCCCTTCGACAAGTTCAGGGCGAGGCTACTCGGATGCCGGATCCTACCTGGTCCTCACGCTGAGCGTCCTCATCGTGAGCTTGTCGAACGACGAAGCAAGAGAACCGGTCGTTCCTTACATCTTGCTCAGGCGCCACGTCCGCAGCTCGAACGGCGCGAGATCCGTCGCGTGACGGCGCTGCATGGGCTCTTCGAGGATGCTGAGCGGCCCGGACGTCGTCCAGCCTTCCGCCGGAGCGACATGGAAATCGCCACGGCGGCCGGAAGGCTCGTAGACGCGGAGGATCAGGCCATTGCCGTCCTCCGCACCCTTCAGGCCGGAGAGCGCTGCCGGTATGCCCTCCAGCTTCAGCGGCGCGAGTTCCACCGGCGCGAGGCCCGTCGCCGTGGTCGCGAGGAGTGGCTGGTTCAGATCCTCCGCCTCCTCGCGCACATGGCCCTGATACCATTCACCGACATGTGGATAGAGCGCGTAGGTGAAGCGCTGCCCGCCCTCATCGGCCAGTGGATCTGGATAAACAGGCCCGCGCACGAGGCTCAGGCCCAGCACATTGCCCTTGGCACTGTGGCCGTACTTGGCGTCATTGAGCAGCGCCACGCCGAAGCCCGGCTCGCTCATGTCGACAAAGCGATGCGCGGGTACCTCAAACTGAGCCGCCTCCCAGCTGGTGTTGTCGTGGGTCGCGCGCTTCACCACGCCATGGGCATGCTCGAACGTCGCCTCGCCGGTATGGACAGCCACCGGAGTCAGCGTGCGCAGCAGGCAATGGCGATCGTGCCAGTCGATCTCGGTGACGACATCGAGGCGGGTACCGTTGGCTTCGAGCACATAGGTCTGGGTGATGGTCGAGGCGCGGAACCGCTTCACAACACGGATAGCGGCGCGGGTCGGGCTATCCTCGGAAACCTTGATGCTCTCGGGGCTGACGAGTTCCTCAGCCTTCAGGGCGTAGTCGTCCTCCACGTCCCAGGCGTCGTAATGGCGCGGCTTGTCGTTGGTATAGACCCAGAGCTGGTTGCCGCGACCGGCGAGCGCGTCACGACCCGTCGCCTTGTGGATCAGCCGCGCCACCGCGCCATCCTTGCCGATCTCGACGCGCAGATGCGCATTCTCGATATGGCTTTCGCTGACGCCAAGGCCAGCCAGTGGCGTCAGTTCGGCGCGCGAGAACACGCGAATGCCGAGCGGCGCCACACTGTCGGGGGTAGAATACACAGCCCCATCGGTTGTGCGCACCCGCACCGGCCGACGATGCAGCGAGGGGTTCACCACCACGATGGCGTCGGCCAGCTCGCCATCCGGCAGGCGCTTGACGATGGTCGAAAGCGCCATCTGCTGCCGGGCGAGCGCGCGGCCATGCGCGTCGTTCAGCTCGCGCTCGGCATCTTCATAGACTTCGGCGATCGAGGAGCCGGGCAGGATATCGTGGAACTCGTTCTTCAGCACGACACGCCAGATATGCTCCAGGCTTTCAGGCGCTTCGGCGCCGAGCAGGGTTGCGAGAGCACCCAGTGTCTCGGCGGTCACCAGCGCGCGCTCGGCCTGGCGATGCGCCTTCTTGGTGGCGCTCTGCGTCGTGAAGGTGGCGCGGTGCGTTTCGAGATAGATCTCGCCGGCCCAGGTCGGCAGCTTTTCCCTGGCCGCTGTCTGCTGCGCCCGTGCGAAGAAATCGTCGACCGTGTCCCAGCGCGCCGCGGGCAGCGTCGGGAAATCGCGCAGCATCTTTTCGCGCTGCAGCATTTCGGGGCTCACGCCGCCGCCGCCATCGCCATAGCCGACGGCGAGCAGCGTTTCGTCGTGGCTGACCTTCTGCTTGAAGTTGCGCCAGGTGGCGATATGCGCCTCCGGCCCGACAATGCCGTTATAGCCACCGCGCGGGTTGTGGAAGGTGTGAGTCAGCACCTTGCTGCCATCGAGCCCCTGCCACCAGAACAGATCGTTGGGGAAGCTGTTGGTCTCGTTCCACACTACCTTGTGGGTGAAAAAACTCTCGATTCCGGCCTGCAGCAGCAATTGCGGTATCGCAGCAGAGAAGCCGAAGCAATCGGGCAACCAGCATACCTTGTGCCGCACCCCGAACTCGCGCTCGAAATAACGCTGGCCATAGAGCAGCTGCCGCGCAAGGCTCTCGCCCGCCGGCATGGTGGTATCGGGCTCGACCCACATGCCACCGACGGTTTCCCAGCCGCCCTCCTTCACCTTGGCCTTTATCGCCACCAGCAGGTCCGGGTCATCTTCGGCCATCTGCTGGTAAAAATGCGCGGTCGACTGGTTGAAGCGGAAGGCTGATTCGGGGCCCTCCGCGTCCATCAGCGCCACGGCGGTCGAGAAGGTGCGCCGCATCTTCCGGCGGGTTTCATTGTAGGGCCAGAGCCAGGCGAGATCGATATGGGCGTGGCCGGTGAGCGCGATCTTGCCCTGCGGCGGATAGATTGCCTGCAACTGCTTGAGCCGCGCAACGAGCGCTGCGTCGGCATCGATGACACTTTGGCGCTGCGCGTCATTGAGGGCCGCCGGATCGGCCTTGAGCTTTGGCAACTCCCAGATCTTCTGCTGCTGCGGATGCGGCGCGAAGCGCGCGACATAATCTTGCGTCGCGGACGGCCAGTCGAGCGCCAGCAGCGCCTGCTCCGCCGCCGCGATCAGGTGCGCCACCACCTCGTGCTCGCCGAGCTTCAGCGCCGCTTCCTGAACGAGGCTGACGCGCTGGTGGAAGGCGTCCACGGCGACGTCGAGCCACATCACGCGCGCGGCGTTGAGGCGCGGCTCGCGCACCGGTTCGCCGAATGGCAGGCGCGCCACCACTTCGGCGTCGATGCCGAAGCCATGCGACTTCACCGCGAATTCGCGGTGGTAGGGGTCGTTGCCCTGCTGCACGATATCGCCAGTGCCGTGCACAAGCTTCACCAGCGCTTCGCCGCCAAGGTCGAGCACGAGGCGGGTCTCGTTGAGCGGCCAGCTCTGCGGCGCGGCGGCCAGCGCCTGCAGGCGATGCGCGCCCTCACGCGCGGGCCAGAACTGGCCGAGGGCCAGCGGCGCCCCGTCGAAAGTCCAGTCTGAGATCGCCACAGCGGCGCGCTCGCGCCAGCAGTAAACTTCCTGCAGCCGAACCGCGATTCGATCCAGCCGCTGCGAGAGCGTGAGTGCCATGGAGAATACCTCTTGCAACGTTGCGGCGCAGCTAAAGCACAGCGGCTCTTGCTAGCCTAGTGAACAAAAAGGGGAGACCGCGAGGTCTCCCCTTTTCCCACAGAACTGCTGTCGTAGGGGCGTTGGCCTGCCTCGGGCGCGGTCAGGCCTTGTTCTTGTTGTAGAGGTCGAAGAACACCGCGGCGAGCAGCACGACGCCCTTGATCATCTGCTGCAGGTCGATATTGATGCCCATGATCGACATGCCGTTGTTCATGACGCCCATGATGAACGCACCGATCACCGCGCCGGCCACCTGCCCCACACCGCCAAGCGCCGATGCTCCGCCGATGAACACGGCCGCGATCACGTCGAGTTCGAGCCCCTGCCCGGCCTTTGGCGTTGCCGAGTTGAGGCGCGCCGCATAGATCATCCCGGCAAGGGCGGCGAGCGCACCCATGATGCCGAAGATGTAGAAGGTCAGCCGCTCGGTCTTGATGCCGGAAAGCGCAGCAGCTTTCAGGTTGCCACCCATGGCATAGATGCGGCGGCCGAAGGTCAGGCGCTTGGTGAGAAACACGAAGACGCCGATCAGCACGCCCATCACCACCAGCACGTTTGGCAGGCCCTTGTAGGACGCCAGCATGTAGGTGAAGAACAGGATCAGGCCACCGATCACGATATTCTTGGCCACGAACAGGCCGACTGGCTCTGTCTCGTAGCCGCGCGCCGAACGGCGCGAGCGGGAGCGGGCCGCCATGAGGATCATGGTCAGCACCGCAACGACGCCGATCACCAGCGTGGTGGTATGCAGGTTCACCGGCTGCGCGCCGCCGAGCGGCAGGCTGATCGGCCCAAACAGGTCTGGTATGAAGCCGGCGGAGAGCAATTGGAATTCGGGCGGGAACGGGCCGACCGACTTGCCGGCAAGAATGGCGAGCGACAGGCCCTTGAAGATCAGCATGCCGGCCAGCGTCACGATGAAGCTCGGGATGCGGTAATAGGCAATGAGATAGCCCTGCGCGAAGCCGACCAGCGTTCCCACCGCCAGGCAGATTATGCCCGCAACAATGGGGTTGGCGAGGAACGCGAGTTCCGGCGGGAAATTCCAGCCGATCATCAGCATGGCCGCGAGCGCACCGATGAAGCCCGACACCGAGCCGACGCTCAGGTCGATATGGCCAGCGACGATCACCAGAAGCATGCCCAACGCCATCACGATGATGTAGCTGTTCTGCAGGATGATGTTCGTCAGGTTGAGCGGCTTGAACAGCACGCCATTGGTGACGAACTGGAAAAACACCATGATGAGGATGAGCACCAGCAACAGGCCGTAATCGCGGATATTGGCCTGCAACGCGCTCCAAATCGACGATTTGGCAGCACCGGACGCTGGGGGTGTTGACCCCTGCGGCATGGTCTCTGTGGTCATGATGCCTTCCCTTCTGCGCGCACGATGGTGCGCATGATCTTTTCCTGGCTGGCCTCCATGGTCGGCATTTCACCGACGATCCGGCCCTCGTTCATCACGTAGAGGCGGTCGGTAATGCCAAGCAGCTCTGGCATTTCCGACGAGATCACGAGGATGGCCTTACCCTGGGCGGCCAGCTGGCTGATGATGGTGTAAATTTCGTACTTGGCGCCGACGTCAATGCCGCGTGTCGGCTCGTCGAGGATCAGCAGTTCGGGGTTCGCGAAGAGCCACTTCGACAACACCACCTTCTGCTGGTTGCCACCCGACAGGTTGCCGGTCGTCTGGTAGACGCTGGATGAGCGGATATTGGTCTTCTTGCGATAGTCGTTGGCGACGTCCATCTCGCGCAGGTCGTCGATCACACCCCAGCGCGAGACGCCGACGAGGTTGGCGATGGTCGTATTGTGCTTGATATGGTCGATCAGGTTCAAACCGTAGGTCTTGCGGTCCTCGGTGGCGTAGGCAATGCCCGTGGCCACTGCCTTCTCCACCGTCGAGGTATCGACCGGTTGGCCGTGGAGGCGCACTTCGCCGGTGATCTTCTGCCCGTAGGAGCGTCCGAACAGGCTCATCGCGAACTCGGTGCGCCCGGAGCCCATCAACCCGGCGATGCCGACGACTTCGCCCTTCTTGATGTTGATGTCGATATTCTTGATCACCTGACGGTCGCGATGCTGCGGGTGATAAACGGACCAGTTCTTCACCTCGAACACCACCTCGCCGATCTTGGGCGAACGCGCCGGGTAGCGATCCTCGAGCGAACGTCCCACCATCGAGGTGATGATCCGGTCCTCGGAAATCTGGTCCTTGTTCATCGTCTCGATGGTGCGGCCATCGCGGATCACCGTGATCCGGTCCGACACTTTCGACACTTCGTTCAGCTTGTGCGAGATGAGGATGCAGGAAATCCCCTGCGACTTGAATTCGAGCAGCAGGTTCAACAATGCCTCGCTGTCCTTTTCGGACAGGCTGGCGGTCGGTTCGTCGAGGATCAGCAGCTTCACCTGCTTCGACAGCGCCTTGGCGATTTCCACCAGTTGCTGCTTGCCCACGCCGATATTGGTGATGAGCGTGTCGGGGTCCTCGCTGAGGCCCACTTTCTTCAGGACCTCGGCGGCGGCGGCGCGGGTCTCGTCCCAATCCACCACGCCGGCGGTCGCGCGTTCGTTGCCCAGGAAGATGTTCTCGGCGATCGACAGCAGCGGCACCAGCGCCAGCTCCTGGTGAATGATCACGATACCTTTGTGCTCGCTGTCGCGGATGGAGCGGAAATGGCACTCCGCGCCTTCGAAAACAATCTGACCGTCATAGGAGCCATGCGGATAAACGCCGGACAGCACCTTCATCAATGTCGACTTGCCAGCACCGTTCTCACCCACGATGGCGTGGATCTCGGCGCGACGGACATCGAGGTTCACATTCTGGAGCGCCTTCACACCTGGAAAGGTCTTCGTGATGTCACGCATTTCCAGAATGGTTTCGGTCATCGTCAAACCCATTTGCCCCGATCGCGCAGCCTTGGCTGGCGCGCATGTTTAGAGAACGTCAACTATAACGGAAAGGGCCTCGCGTTTCCGCGAGGCCCCTCAAGCCCTAAAGCTTACTTCAGGTCTTCGGCCTTGATGTAGCCCGACTCGACGACGACCTTCTCGTAGTTCGTCGCATCGACGTCAAACGGGGTCAGCAGGATCGAGGGGACAACCTTCACACCATTGTCGTAGGTCTTGGTGTCGAGGCCTTCCGGCGTGCCGCCCGAGAGGACGGTATCAACCAGAGCGGCCGTGGTCTTGGCCAGTTCGCGGGTATCCTTGAACACGGTCGAGTACTGCTCGCCGGCGATGATCGCCTTGACCGACGGGGTCTCGGCATCCTGACCGGTCACGATCGGCCAGGCGAGATCGCCCGAGCCGTAGCCGACGCCACGCAGCGACGAGATGATGCCGCGGCTGAGGCCGTCATACGGGGCCAGCACGCCATCGACGCGGGTGCCGTCCGAGTAGGTCGCGGACAGGATGTTGTCCATGCGGGCCTGCGCAACAGCGCCGTCCCAGCGGAGCGTACCGACCTTGTCCATGCCAGTCTGGCCGGACTTGATCACGATGTCGCCCGAGTCGATCATCGGCTGCAGGACGCTCATCGCGCCGTCGTAGAAGAAGAAGGCGTTGTTGTCGTCCGGCGAGCCGCCGAACAGCTCGACGTTCCAGGGCTTGGTGCTCGGGAAGCGCTCCTTGAGGCCCTTCACCAGCGAGTTGGCCTGCAGCACACCGACGCTGAAATTGTCGAAGGTGGTGTAGTAGTCGACATTGGCGCTCTGACGGATCAGGCGGTCATAGGCAATGACCTTCACGCCGGCATCGCCAGCCTGCTTCAGGATGTCCGACAGGGTCGTGCCGTCGATCGAAGCAATCACGAGGGCCTTCACGCCCTTGGTGACCATGTTTTCGATCTGCGAGAGCTGGTTCGGGATATCGTCTTCAGCGTACTGCAGGTCGACGGTATAGCCCTTGGCCTCGAGCTCGGCCTTCAGCGAGTTGCCGTCCGAGATCCAGCGCAGCGACGACTGGGTCGGCATCGCGATGCCGATGGCGCCCTTGTCCTGGGCGAAGGCGGAACCGCTGAGCGCAACAGCGCCGAGCGTCACGGCAGTCATAAGAAACTTCAAGGCTTTCACTGGTTTCCTCCCGGGTAAACCTTGTGGAGTGGCCACCTGCCGGAGAGACCGGCGAGGGGGAGATGGCAAGAGGCACCGCCCGGCGCGAAGCCCGCGCTGGCGGATCGTCATCCCGGTGTCGGGTGACTCCTCCCAGAACGGCGCACAAAGCGCCGCCGCGCGTCCTCCAACGCGCGGCCGGAACCTAGAGTAATCAGACAAAAGTGTAAAGTGTGACTTATACAGACAGCGCCGGACACGGTTACCGAAAGGCACAAAGGGGTGCTGTAACGTTACAACTTGCGCCGGATCACGGGCGCGCTATAGGGTTCGCATCACAGGGGCCTGCCATGCACAAGCTCGGATCAACCGACGACGTGGCGCGAACTTGTCTGATATGTGAGGAGAAGGTCATGGCCGGTCCGGACATGACGCAGAGGGAGGATGCAAGCCTCTCCGCCGCGGCCCATGTGGCCGATGCGCTGGCGGAAATGGTGCTTGGCGAACTTGCTCCCGGCGAAAGCATTCCGAGCGAAGCGGAACTCGCGACGCGATTCTCAGTCAGCCGCCTTACGGTGCGCGAGGCGGTCAAGATGCTGACCGGGCGCGGGCTTCTGGCCGTCGGTCGTGGCCGGCGCGCCGTGGTACGCGAGCCGGACAGCTCGCATTTCGGCGACTTTCTGCTGTCGCTGGTCCGCAATGACCCCAAGGGCCTGTTTGACCTCATCGAGCTCAGGATGACCATCGAGACGCAATCGGCGGCGCTCGCGGCCAAGCGCGCCAGCCGCGCCAACCTCCAGGCGATCGAATCGGCGCTGATCGGCATGCGGCAATCCCATGCCGAGCTCAGCGATGGCACCGTCATCGACCCCGAGGAGCAGCGGTTTCACGAATTCGACCTGCAGTTCCACGAAGCCATCGCCACCGCGAGCGGCAATCGGGTCATTGCCTATGTGTTCGAGGGGATGAACCGGTCGCTCGGCGCGAGCTTCTCGATGAGCCGGCACGGTCAGCACCTGCGCGGCCATACCCGTGCCAAGACGCTTGCCGCGCACGAGGCGGTGTTCGAAGCGATCAAGTCGGGGAAACCCGGAGCGTCGGCAGAGGCGATGCGGGCGCATCTGAAGGAAACCGAGGTGGACATTCGCGCCCACCTCGCCAATCGCGGCAACTGACGGGGCTCAATAGTCTCCCGGCTTCAGCCGCACCATCTGTAGCCGGCCGTTGGGCTCCAAGGCGCCGCACCAGATATCGCCGTCGGCCTCCCACGCACATGAGGGACCCGAATGGATCGTGACATTCAGCGACTTGAAACCTTCCCACGCGCCGGATTTCTTCACGTTCATCCAGAGTTGGTCATCGAGGCCGCGCACGAAGAGGCGCAGCACTTTCTTGTTGGGGCTGCTGACCGCAGACGGAGCGGAACTCGTCAATCCCTCGACGACGCTCAATGGGCCACCCTGGTAATTGGCACCCGATAGCTCGCGGATCGTATTGTCGGGAAAGCGGATATAGCAATCCACGCCGGTCTTGCCGTAGGGCGCACAACCCGGCGCTGCATAGCCGGTGTTCAGGGTCGGCCGCCAATCCTTCCAGGGGTAGAGCTCCGTTTCAGGGTCAATGCTCCTCTCGCGGATCCACCACCCGCCATCAGAACCGCGCCCGAAGGCATACAGGCTCTGCGTTTCGCCATCGATCGAGGCGACAGCACTGCCCGGCTGGTTGGTGATCACCCCGTCGAGTCCCAGCCAGCCGTCATTTGCGCCGTCCTTGTCGACGGCGATGGTCCAGAGCGCTTCGTCCGAGCCGCGCACAAAGCACTGGGCCCGGCCGTTATAGGCGACGCAGCTTGGGGCCGAGCTCAGGACACCGCCAAGCGACTGGAACTCTGTCCAGCCGCCGCCATTGCCATTGCCGCGTCGCCACCAGAGCCCGTCGTCGCTGCCGCGCACAAACATCAGCAGGTTGTTCCCGCCGAGGCTCACCACGGCCGGCATGCCCTTGCCGATGCCGCCGCCATTATAGGTCTGAACTGCCTCGACCGGACCAATGGTCCCGAGTATGGCCAAAGCAACAGCCATCGCCTTCAAATTCAACATCACATCCCCACCCAGAAAGAGCCCCCACTGCGTGTTATGCCACGAGAATGGCCGCGGGTCAGGCCACAAACGCCCCATTGTCGCGGTGTGCGGCTGGCTGTATTGAGCGCGGATGCATTCGAAGCGAGCCACACGATGAGCAGCCGCGCCCATACCCAGACCGCACAGGAACGCCGCATCCGCCGGCTCGCCCGGCCGTTCGGCGTCAGCCTGCTGGTCGCGCAGAAGCGCAATGCCAAGATCGACGCACATGGCGGCTACATGCTGCGCGACGACGACACGTTCGAGATCGTGTTCGGCAACAAGAGCTATGAGTTCTCCGCCAGCCTCGAGGAAGTCGAGGCCTTCCTGCTCGAGTCGCATGACAACATGCGGCTTCAGGAGGGCAAGAAGGAGAAGAAGCGGTGATCGGTGACCCGGTTCGGAACACTACGATCCGGGATCAGCTCCGTTTGATTTTGGTCTGGATCAACGCAGGGTCCTCCGAAAGATAGCTTCGGAGCAGATGCGATGACCAATCTAGAAGAGGCCAGCGCACAGGCGCAGGCAAACAAGCTCGAACTCAAGCGGCTTGAATTACAGCTTGATCGCACTGCCAGGACGATTGGCAACCTTCAGACGATCATCAAGGCGCTGGCGGCCGTCGTCACGGTGTCGTTCGGAGCAGGTGTCTACGTTGCGACCCTTGCGGCGCAGGCCGCCAAGGTCTCGGAGACAGTATCGCTACTCGAGGGGCGTGTGGTGCTGGCCGAACAGGCGCTGGCCAAGCAGGATGCCGTAAACACAGAGACCCGTCAGTTGGCTGCGGCAAGCTTTCGGTCGTTGACGGCTGGGATCGTTCCGGTCGGCGACCCGTTGCCGAGTACTGAGCCGGAGAGCAATGGTGGAGGCACAAAACCAATCTGCGCGGCAGGCTCTATGATGATCGGGCTGCAACTGTTCAAAGACACGAACGGCCAGCGGACCATCTGGATTCAGTGCGGCAAGCTCGGCGATGTTGCACTGAACTGAACTAAGCGCTACCGCGCCTTCTTTCCCAGTGCCCAGGCCCAGGCGAGCCGCGCCCAAGCCTTCACCCGCCGCGCCTGTCGCATGGCGAAGCGCCAGGCCGAGGTGGCGCGGATCAGGCCGAGCGCCTTGTCCCTCAGCGCAATCACCCAGCCCATCACCGCCTTGAACCAGGCGATCCGCATCAAGGGCGCGTGGCCGGCGTGATAGATGCGCTCGAGGATCAAGAGCGACAGCACCTGCGCCACCAGCATCAGCATGACGCCTGTCACCAGTTGCCCAGTGGCGATCAGCAGCAATGCATACACTTTCAGCGGCTCGATGAGCACGAAGGGCACTCCGAGCAGGAGCAAGACCAGGTAGGGCGGCAACTGGCCGATCAGCACGCCGATGCGCTCGAAAATGCCAAGCTGCCCGAGCCAGCGGATCAGCGGCCGGAAGATGGGGAACAGCAGCTCGTCCAGCAGCGTGTAGCCGACGACGAAGACCGCAACCATGGCGCGCGCCAAGCGTCGCAACAGGCGCCCGGCTCCGTTCGGCTCACCCTTCGCTACAGCCATGGTCCGCTCCCGGCGTTTCTCACATGGCATACCCGCGCTGAAAGGCTGGCGGCGTCAAGGCGCAGCGGCTATCGTCCCGACGGGAAGTCCTGTGTCACATGAGCGAGCGCCGCGCGTATGTCGATCAAAGCTGCGATCTATCACCTGACGCATTATAAATATGACCGTCCGGTCATGCTGGCGCCGCAGATCATCCGGCTGCAGCCGGCGCCGCACAGCAAGACCAAGGTGCTGAGCCATTCGCTGCGGGTGACCCCCGCCAAGCATTTCGTCAACCTGCAGCAGGACCCGTACGGCAATTATCTCAGCCGGCATGTGTTTCCCGAGCCGGTGACCGAGCTCAAGATCGAAGTCGATCTCGTCGCCGACATGACGGTGTACAACCCGTTCGATTTCTTCGTGGAAGAGCGCGCCGAAACCTGGCCATTCGCCTACCCGCCCGAGCTGGTCGACGACCTGTCGATCTACATGAAGCCGGAGCCGGCGGGGCCCTATCTTGCTGCCTTTCTCGCCGGCGTAGACCGCACGCCGATGAATACGGTGAACTTCATCACCGCGCTGAACGCCCGTATCCAGCAGCATGTGGGCTATATCGTCCGGCTTGAGACGGGCGTCTATTCGCCCGAGGAAACGCTGGAGAAGGCGCAGGGCTCATGCCGCGATTCGAGCTGGCTTCTCGTGCAGGCGCTCCGCCATCTCGGCCTCGCCGCCCGGTTCGTGTCGGGCTACCTGATCCAGCTCACCCCGGATGTGAAGGCGCTCGATGGCCCCTCGGGCACCGACCACGATTTCACCGATCTGCACGCCTGGTGCGAGGTTTACCTGCCAGGCGCCGGCTGGATCGGCCTCGACCCGACGTCGGGCCTTCTTGCGGGGGAAAGCCATATTCCGCTCGCGGCAACACCACACTTCCGCAATGCCGCGCCAATCACCGGCGCCTTCACCGCCAGCGGGCCGGTAAAGACCGAGTTTGCCTTCGACATGAAGGTCAGCCGCGTTGCCGAGCATCCGCGCATCACGAAGCCCTTCTCGGACGAAAGCTGGGAGCGGCTCAATGCGCTTGGCCGCCAGATCGACCAGGATCTGATCCAGCACGATGTGCGCCTCACCATGGGGGGCGAACCGACTTTCGTGTCGGTCGACGATTTCGAGGCCGGCGAGTGGAACGCGGATGCCGTTGGCCCAACCAAGCGCGCCTTGGCCGACAAGCTGATCCGCCGCCTGCGCGAGCGCTTCGCGCCCGGCGGGCTGCTGCATTACGGCCAGGGCAAGTGGTACCCAGGCGAAACCCTGCCGCGCTGGACCTTCTCGCTCTACTGGCGGCGCGACGGCAAGCCCGTGTGGCGCAATGCCGATCTCGTCGCCCATGAAGACCAGCGCACCAGCGCCAAGCCCGGCGACGACAAGCGGCTCCTGAGCCATATCGCGCAGAATCTCGGGCTCACCGACGAGACGATCGACGCCGCCTACGAGGATCCGGGCGATTGGCTGCTGAAGGAAGCGCGGCTGCCAGACAATGTCGATCCGTCGAATTCGAAGCTCGCCGACCCCGAAGAACGCTCGCGCATGGCCAAGGTGTTCGAGCGCGGCCTCACCGTGCCCTCGGGCTATGTGCTGCCAGTGCAGCGCTGGAACGCCAAGCCCACCGACACCCGCTGGGTCACCGAAAAGTGGCGCACGCGGCGGGGCAAGCTGTTCCTCGTCGCAGGCGATTCCCCCGTGGGCTATCGTCTGCCGCTCAGCACCCTGCCGCATCTTTCGCCCACGGCATACCCGCATGTCGTGCCGCGCGACCCGCTGGTCGAAGTCGCAGAGCTGCCGGAAGTCGAGGAGCTGCTGCGCCAGAAGATCGAGGTGCGCGTCGGCCACCACAACCAGCGCTCCACCTTCACCGCGGACCCATCGGGCGCGCAGCAGCGCAATGAGCAGGTGGTGAGCGAGATCGACGGCACCGTGCGCACTGCGATTTCAGTCGAGCTACGCGATGGCAAGCTCTGCGTGTTCCTGCCGCCGGTTTCGACTGTGGAGGACTATCTCGAGCTGATCGCCGCCGCCGAGGACGCGGCAACGAGCATCGATATCCCGATCATCGTCGAGGGCTATTCCCCGCCCTATGATCCGCGGCTCAACGTCATCCGCGTCGCGCCCGATCCGGGCGTCATCGAGGTGAATATCCACCCGGCTTCGAGCTGGGAGGAATGCGTCGCGACCACCGAGGCCGTGTACGAAGAGGCGCGGCTCTGCCGGCTGGGCGCAGACAAGTTCATGATCGACGGCAAGCATACCGGCACAGGCGGCGGCAACCACGTCGTCGTCGGCGGCGCCACGCCTTCGGATTCGCCCTTCCTCCGCCGGCCGGATCTGCTGAAAAGCTTCGTGTTGCACTGGCAGAACCATCCATCGCTGAGCTACCTGTTCTCCGGGCTGTTCATCGGGCCGACCTCGCAGGCGCCGCGCTTCGATGAAGCGCGGCACGACAGCCTCTACGAGCTTGAAATCGCGCTGAAGCAGGTGCCGGCACCCGGCCAGGGCCTGCCTCCGCTGCCATGGCTCGTCGACCGGTTGTTCCGCAACCTGCTCGTCGATGTCACCGGCAATACCCACCGCTCGGAAATCTGCATCGACAAGCTCTACTCACCCGATGGCCCGACGGGTCGTCTCGGACTTGTCGAGTTCCGCGGCTTCGAAATGCCGCCCAATGCGCGCATGAATCTGGCGCAGCAGGTGCTGGTGCGCGCGCTGATATCGCGTTTCTGGCAGAGCCCGCGCCAGGGCGGCTTTGTGCGCTGGGGCACCAGCCTCCATGATCGCTTCATGCTGCCCCAACATGTGTGGGCGGATTTCCTCGACGTGCTCGGCGACCTCAAGGACAATGGCTATGCGCTCGACCCGGAGTGGTTCGCGGCGCAGCACGAATTCCGATTCCCCTTCTGCGGCGAAGTCGAGGTGGAGGGGATCAAGCTCACCCTCAACCAGGCGCTGGAGCCGTGGCACGTGATGGGTGAACAGGGCGCGATCGGCGGCACCGTGCGCTTCGTCGATTCCTCGGTGGAGCGGCTGCAGGTCAAGCTCGAGGGTGCCAACCCCGAGCGCTATATCGTTGCCTGCAACGGTCGCGCCGTACCGCTCGCCAAGGTGGGGCCGAATGGCCTCTCTGTCGCCGGCGTGCGCTTCAAGGCGTGGCAGCCGGCCTCGGGCATGCACCCGGCGCTGCCTGTCAATACGCCGCTGCACTTCGACATCTACGATACCTGGTCATCCCGCGCGATCGGCGGATGCACCTATCATTCGGCGCATCCTGGCGGCCGCAACTACGAGACGTTCCCGGTCAATGGCAACGAGGCCGAGGCGCGCCGCCTCGCCCGCTTCGTGCCACATGGCCATCGGGCCGGCAGCTATGTGCCACCGACCGAGTATATCAACACCGAGTTCCCGCTCACGCTGGACCTCCGCCAGCCGGTGTGGTGACCTGACGGGACGGGGCGCGGAGGGAGTAGCGCATACCCGCTCCGCGCTTTGATTCGAGGCAATGCGTGCGGATCGAAAAGCGCGGCTCAGCGCAGCTCCTTGTCGTAGACAAACTTCGGCATTTCCCATTTGAACACGATGGCGGCGACCCGGAAGGCAAAGCCCAGCGCCAGCGTCACCACGATCACCAGTTCGCGCGGCAGGCCGAGCGCGAGCCCGCCGGTATAGAGCAATCCGGCAACGATCGCGACCGTTGCATAGAGCTCGGAGGAGAACACCAGCGGCACGTCGTTGCACAGCACATCGCGCAGGATACCGCCGACAATGCCAGTGATCATGCCAGAGACGATCACCACCACGAAGGGCTGGCCCATTTCGAGCGCCACATTGCACCCGATGATCGAGAAGACCACGAGCCCGATGGCGTCGAGCAGCAGGAACGGCCATTTCAGCTTGTGCATGAAGCGCGCGCCCGCAATCGTCGCGAGTGCCGCGCCGCAGCAGATCAGCAACAGGTTCGGATCCGCCACCCAACTCAGCGGATAGTGCCCGAGCAGGATATCGCGCATGGTGCCGCCACCAAGCGCCGTGACGCAGGCCAGCATACAGACGCCGAACCAATCCATCTTTCGCCGTCCGGCGGCGAGCGCGGCCGTCATGGCTTCGGCGGCAATGGCGATGAGGAAGATGGTGTGGAGCAGCATCGCGGCCTCCCTTTCACATCCGAGACGTGCCGGATTCTCGGAGTTCCCGCCAGTGCGCATATCATCCGAGCGGCGGATGGCGCTGCGCGCGCGCTCGGCTAAACTGACCCATCGTTCGCCAAACTCTGGAGCCACCCGTGGCCACGCACCGCTTCATCCCCACCCACTGGCACAATGTGCTGGGCACGCGTCCCAGCGCGCTCGAAGTCGCCTCAGGCGACCTCATCGTCACCGAAACCATTGATGCCAATGGCTGGGACAAGCATGGCGACAAGGTCGCGACAGGCCCGAACCCGATGAACGGGCCGATTTTCGTTCAGGGCGCAATGCCTGGCGATTCGCTCAAGGTGGAGATCATCCGCATGACGCCGACCCGCCCGACCGGCTGGACGCGAGCCTCGCTCGCGGCGAACGTGGTCGACCCCGAGGATGTGCGAACCCTTCCGGCGCGCGACCGCGCCACCTGGCTCATCGATTTGGCTGCCAGCACTGTGCGGCTCGAAAATCCGCCCAATGGGCTCGAACATCTCGTCCTGCCGCTCGAGCCGATGATCGGCTGTTTCGGCGTCGCGCCAGCTCTCGGGCAGGCCTTCTCCACCGCCACCAGCGCCGAGAATGGCGGCAACATGGATTATCGCGGCTTCGGCCCCGGCGCGACGGTTTGGCTGCCGGTGGCGGTCGAAGGCGCTCTGTTCTTCTTGGGCGATTGCCATGCCATCCAGGGCGATGGCGAGATCGTCGGCACCGGCGTCGAGACGAGCTACGAGATCGAGTTCCGCCTCACGGTCGAAAAGGCGCGGCTGCATGTCTGGCCGCGCGGCGAAAACGCGGAGGCGATCTTCACTGTCGGCAATGCCCGCCCGCTCGACCAGGCGCTGCAGCACGCCACGACCGAAATGCTGCGGTGGCTGGAGACCGACTACGGGCTGGACAAGGTTGCCGCCTCGCATCTTCTCGGTCAGGTCGTGCGCTACGAGGTCGGCAATGTCTACGATCCGGCCTACACCATGGTCTGCAAGGTCGAAAAGCGCTGGTTGCCGCCGAAAGGCTGAGCGGCAACCCGTTTGCCGGCCGGCGGGCTCAGGCCTTCTTGTTGAGCCGCCAGGCGAGACCGAACAGCCCCGCGGCGTAGAACACCATCAGGAACCCGGCGACCACGACCAGCACCCCAGCGGCCGCCGGTGGGAAGAGCAGCACGACGAGGCCGAACAGCACATAGATCACGCCCGAGAGCAGCACCGGCCAGATATGGGCGTAGAGCGCGCGCTCCTTGACGACGATGTAGATCTCCATCGCGCCGACAACGATCGCCTGCAGCGCGATCAGCGTCATCAGGAAGGTCGCCGTCAGCAATGTCGCGATCAGCGGCGACACGAGCACCAGTATGCCCAGAATGATCGCGAGGGCGTTGCGCACCGCGTCGAACCAGAAATTGCCGGTCTTGGCACCACCGAAGGTCAGGCTCCACAGCCCGAGCACACCATCGATCAAGAGCAGCGCGCCACCCACGATCACCAGGGCGGTCAGCGCCGCCGCCGGGAAAAAGATGGCGTAGAGCCCGCCCAGCAGCATCAACGCGCCGCGGATGGCCGTGATCAGCGCCCAGCGGCGCTTGGTATTGCTTGAAACAGTCATGTTCGCCTCCAAGGCTGCAATTGCATTGCCCGAGCCTAGGATGTGACTATCCGCCGGCCTTTGATCCAGCGCAACCATCGCCTCGAAAACGTACAGACGACGGCAATACCCCTTGCGATCTGCCATGCTTGCGCGCGAGGCGGATAAGTGATCCTCTCCCCGCCGTTCATCGACCGGTCGACCCCATTCCATGCCCTTCGCCATCTATGCCCTCGCGCTTGCCGCCTTTGCCATCGGCAGCGCCGAGTTCGTCATTTCCGGCATCCTGCCGCCCCTCGCCGAAAGCCTGGCGGTATCGATTCCGACGGCGGGCCTGTTGGTCTCGGCCTATGCGGCAGGCGTCGCGGTGGGCGGGCCGATCATCGCCGTCGCCACTGCCCGGTTCTCGCAGCGGGCAGTACTGGTCGGGGTCATGCTGGTCTTCGGCGTCGCGCAGGTGCTCTGCGCACTCGCCCCGGACTACAACATGCTGCTGCTCGCGCGCCTGCTCTCGGCCTGTGCGCATGGCGTATTCTTCGGAGCCGGCAACATTGTCGTCGTCAGCCTTGTGCCGCCCGAGCGGCGCGGCGCCGCCTTTTCGATGTTCATTTCCGGCATCACCCTCGCCAACCTGCTCGGCCTGCCCGGCGGTACGGCCCTCGGCGTCGCCTTCGGGTGGCGAACGACGTTTCTCGCCGTCGGCGCCCTCGGGCTCATGGCTGCCGTCGTGCTGTTCTTCCGCATCCCGCATGCCCAGGCAACCGATGGGCCGCGCCCGAGCTTTTCGGCGCAACTGCAGGAGCTGAAGCACCAGCAGGTCTGGCTCAGCTACCTCACCATCGCATTGGTGATGGTCGGCTCGCTCGCTTTCGGTACGTTTCAGGTGCCGATTCTCACCGAGATCACCGGGTTGCCGCTCGATCTCGTTGCGATCTATCTGCTGATCGGGGGCTTAGGCTCGGTCGCGGGTATTTTCCTCGGGGGCCGCGGCACCGACTGGAAGCCGATGCCGACGCTGATCACCGTGCTGCTGCTGCAGGCGCTCTTCTACTTCACCATGCTGTTTGCCATGCATGACAAGCTGACGATGACAGTCAACCTGCTGCTGACCAGCATCGTCTCCTACGCCTTCTCGACCCCCTTGCAGGCGCGCATACTGGCCGCCGCGCACAAGGCGCCGAACCTCGCCTCGTCGCTGATTTCCGCCGCCTTCAATGTCGGCATAGCGCTTGGCGCCTTCATCGGCGCCGCGGCGCTCAATGCCGGCATGTCCTATGCGCAGATCCCCGTCATCGGCATCGTCGCGAGCCTCGCCGCCGCCACAACCGCGACGCTGAGCTTCGTGCTCGAGCGGCGGGCGAAGCGTCTGGCCGCGGCATAGGGGTCGAGGCCAGCGCCCGCTCGTCCGTCGACGAGCGCCGGATGAGGCGCGCCAAGCCGCGATCCGTGCGTCCCCATGGTGAGTTTCCTCATGGTGAGCGTGTCGAACGACAATCCACGAGGACGCTGCACCGGAGCAACTCACCCCAGCGCAGCCTTCACCTTGGCGCTCGCCTTGCCGAAATCGATCCGGCCCGGATAGTCGGCCTTCAGCTGGGCGATCACCTTGCCCATGTCCTTGCCGCCCGCAGCACCTGTCTTGGCGATGGCGTCCTTGATGGCCGCCTCGACTTCCGCCTCGGTCAGCCCCTGCGGCAGGAACTCGTTGAGGATGGCAATCTCCTCGCGCTCGGTCACCGCGAGGTCGTCACGGCCGGCCTGGGTATAGATCGCCAGGGATTCCTCGCGCTGCTTCACCATCTTGGTGATGAGCGCAATGATATCGGCCTCGCTGAGCTCGCCCTTGCCTTCGCCGCGCGCGGCAATGTCCTTGTCCTTGATCGCCGCGTTGATGGCCCGAAGCGTCGCGGTGCGGCGCTTGTCGCCCGCCTTCATCGCTGTCTTGTAGCCGTCGGAAATACGCTCGCGCATGGGAAACATCCTTGTCTCGTGTTGTTAGGGCCCCATATAGCGCATTCCGCTGCGCGCGCCACTTGCGCTCGGCATGGGCTCCGCCTAAGGAGAGCCCTCAACCAACATCGCCCAGAACCTTCGGAGTCCCGCCATGTCCGGCTGGCAGCAAAAGCCTGCGACCGCCCTGCTGATCCTCGCGGACGGCACCCGCCTCGAAGGCCATGGCATCGGAGCCGTCGGCCACGCCGCCGGCGAAGTGTGCTTCAACACCGCCATGACCGGCTATCAGGAGATCCTCACCGACCCCTCCTATGCCGGGCAGATCATCACCTTCACCTTCCCGCATATCGGCAATGTCGGCGCCAATGACGAGGATATCGAGACGGTCAACATGGCCTCGCTCTCGGGGGTGCGCGGCTGTGTGCTGCGCGCCGATATCACCAACCCGTCGAACTACCGCTCGATCGAGAGGCTCGATGCCTGGCTGAAGAAGCGCAACATCATCGGCATTGCCGGCATCGATACCCGCGCGCTCACTGCCCGCATCCGCGAGCACGGCATGCCGAATGGCGTGATCGCGCATGCGCCGGATGGCTATTTTCACGAGCCCTCGATGATCGCCGAACTCAATGCCTTTCCCGGCCTCGAGGGTCTCGATCTGGCGAAGGAAGTCACGACAGCCCAGACCTATAGCTGGGACCAGAAGACCTGGAGCCGAACAGAAGGCTACCCGACGCTTGAGACGCCTGAATTCCACGTTGTCGCCATCGATTTCGGCGCGAAGCGCAATATTCTGCGCCAGCTGGCCGACCAGGGCGCAAAGGTGACCGTCGTGTCCGCGACTGCCTCGGCCAAGGATGTGCTGTCGCACAACCCCGATGCGATTTTCCTCTCGAACGGCCCCGGCGATCCGGCGGCGACCGGCAAATATGCCGTGCCGACGATCAGGGCGCTGATGGAAACCGGCAAGCCGATGTTCGGCATCTGCCTCGGGCACCAGTTGCTCGGCCTCGCGGTCGGCGGCGAGACGGTGAAGATGCATCAGGGCCACCATGGCGCCAACCATCCGGTAAAAGACCTGACCACCGGCAAGGTCGAGATCACCTCGATGAACCATGGGTTCGCGGTGGATCCGGCCACTCTGCCCGACACTGTCAAGCAGACGCATATCTCGCTCTTTGATGGCTCGAATGCCGGGCTCGAAGTCGAGGGCAAGCCGATCTTTTCGGTGCAGTATCACCCGGAGGCCAGTCCCGGCCCGCATGACAGCCACTATCTCTTCACGCGCTTTTTGAACCTCGTGCGCGCCCAGAAGGGTCTGCCGCTGGTCGAAGAGCACAAGAAGGCCGGCTGAGTGGGCGGGGCCCGCTATCACCTGACACCGGCCACCTTGGTCGGCGAGCGGTTCGCCCAAGATCATTTCGGCGATATCCGAGTGGCGCTTGTCGGCTATTGCCCGCCACCGGCTATCATCGAGACCTATCGGCCGGAACGCGTAGCGGGCCAACCCTTCATCCATGTCTCGCCCGACAGCGTGCGCATCCTCCACCACGGCGGGCGGCGGGCGCTGTCGCTGGCGCATGTCTATGGTGGCCCTGTTTCTTCGGCGACAGCGGAAGAACTGGCCTATTTCGGCATCACGCATATCCTTGCCTATGGGCTCGCGGGCGGGCTCGGAACCAAGGGTATCGCCATGGGCGATTTCTACCTCGTCACCGAGGCCTGGGCCTTTGACGGCACGACGCCGCACTACAGCTCCGAGGCGCTGCAATCGGCGGATGCCGCACTGGCAGCCACCATTGCTGGGCTCTGGCTGGGGACGCCGCTGCACCCGGTCCGCGCGGCCACCGGCGACGCGATCTATCGCGAGGACGACGCCCTGCTCGATACCTACCGATCTCGCGGCTGCGATATCGTCAACCTCGATTCCGCGCACCTTTTCGCAGCCGCACGGATCAACAGTGCCGGCAAGACAGTCGCCGCGATCCAGGCGGGCGTGATTTCCGACGTGGTCTCGGGCGCATCCGAACATGCCGAGAGTGCCCTGTCGGCAATGCTCTCGGGCGAAACGGACGGATTCAACCCGCTCGAAAAGACCGGCGAGATCGTGCGCTTCTACCTCGAAACGCTGCTGTCGCGGATCGGCTAGAGCACGCCCTCGGCGGCGATCTTCTCGATCCGGCAGGTGCCGGCTGCCGGGATGGCGAAGCCCCTGGAATACCAGAGCTTGCGGCTTTCGGCGCTGGCACGCGTCAGCAGCACGGGAAAGACGTCGCGGCGAGTCTCGGGCCGGATGGCAGCCGCGCGCCGCGCCTCGACGTTGGCGAGCGCCGCCTGCACGCCGGCATCCTCGGCCAGCGATGCGATGCCGGCCGCCGCTGTCCAGAGCGCCGCATGGCACTGCGCCTGGGCGTCGAGTTGCTTTTCCAACCCGACAATCGCCCGCTCATCGCCGCTCGCCCGTATCGCCTGCAGGTTATCGAACTGCCCAGTCGCCCGCTGCGCATATTGGCCATAGGCCTCGGCAACCAGATGGGCGAGCGCATAGTCCGCACCGAGCGGAAGACGGTCGCGCAGGGCACGATATGCCGCCACATCCACATAGATGTGGTTGTCCGCCGGACAATAGGCGACCGTCAGGTCCTTGCCAGCGAGCCCGCAGCCGAAAACCGACTGCCCCTGACCCGTCACCAGCTCGGGGGCCTCGAACTTCATCGAGGTCAGGCGGAAGAAGCCGCGCCAGACCACCTCCGCTTCACCCGCGACGACCTTCGGGTAGGCGGCAAACTCCGCCGCGGTTCCTGCGCCCTTGGGCACGCCGGTAATCGATGTCGGGGGCGGCGGCGGCGCCGTCTTGCCGGAAATGAGCGTGATCGGGTTCACCCCGAAGATCATGAGCACAATCAGCGCGACGGCAGCCACACCGCTCAAGCCGAAGCGACGCAAATGCGGCACGAGGCCGGCTGGAATGACTTTCATGAACACCGGAACCTAAAGCAAATCAGATGGGGCCAGAGAATGTATCACACGCAGCCGGGTCGCCCGACTCCATGCCGCGCTTCAGCCACTTCATCCGCTGTTCGGCGGTGCCGTGGGTGAAGTTGCGCTCGCTGACTCGCCCGCGCGTCAGCGTGTCGTCACCGATGGCGTTGGCAGCGTTGATCGCCTCTTCGGAGTCACCGGATTCCAGGTAGTTCTGCCGCCTCGCGAAATTGGTCCACAGCCCGGCATAGCAATCGGCCTGCAGCTCGACGCGCACCGAATAGGCGTTCTGCTGTTCCTGGCTCATCGCGGCGCGGCGCCGGTTGAACTCCGGCAGAACGCCGGTGAGGTTCTGGATATGGTGGCCAACTTCATGTGCAATCACATAGGCCTGCGCGAAATCGCCCGGCGCGCCGAACTGCCGCCGCAACTGGTCGTAGAAGGCGAGGTCGATATAGACCTTGCGGTCATTTGGGCAATAGAACGGCCCGCTCGCCGACTGCGCGGTGCCGCAACCCGATTGTGTCGTATCCGAGAACAGCACCACCTTGGGCGGTGTGTAGGTTTCGTTGCTGGCGCGGAACACTTCGCCCCAGTAATCCTCGGTATCCTTCACCACCACGCCAACGAAATTGGCAAGCTCGTCCTCCGAGGCATTGGTCGAAGGCGTCCAGTTCGACGAGGACGGGCCCGAACTCATCGTTCCGCCATTGGTGAGGATGTCGATCGGGTTCTGACCGGTCACGAACCAGATCAGCCCGAGCACCACGATGACGCCGACGATACCGAGCCCACCGCCCCGCGTCCGGCCACCACCGATGGGCGGAAAGCCACCGCCGAAGCCGCCGCGATATCCGCCGCCCGAACTACCGCCGCCCTGCCCGCGCCGATCCTCGATATTGGAGCTGCGATCGCGTCCCTGCCACTTCATGTCGTGTTTCCTTTTCTGGCCCTGATCTAATCCGTACTGCGCGATCACGCAAATTGACATGCCGCTGCTTCGGGTCTCGAATGCCGCATTGCCGTCACGACCGCGTCACTTCGTCGGGACATCCATTCTTCAACCTGGGCGCGGAACAACCGCAAAACCACACTGTGCGTTCCCCTGCCCATTTTCCTTGATTTCAGGGAGACTTCGATGACCTTCACCATTTCCCGCCGCGCCTTCCTCGCGGGCACGGCCACGCTGGGCGCAGCTTCCATCATGCACCCGTTCAAGGCTCTCGCCGGGGCTGGGCAAGCGCATCTGCGATTGATGGAAACCACCGACCTGCATGTCGCGGTCTATCCCTATGATTATTTTTCCGACGCGCCCAACGACACGCTCGGCCTCGGCCGCACCGCGGCGCTGATCGATTCGATCCGCAACCAGGCCGGCAATTCGCTGCTGCTCGATAATGGCGACGTCATCCAGGGCAACCCGATGGGCGACTATATCGCCTACGAAAAGGGCCTCAAGGACGCGCCGCACCCGATCATCGCCGCGATGAACACCCTTGGCTACGATATGGGTACCGTCGGCAATCATGAGTTCAACTACGGGCTCGATTTCCTGAAGCAGGCCCTGAGCGGTGCGAACTTTCCCGTGGTGTGCGCCAATCTCGCAGTGGGCGAACTCGGTGCCGATCCGCTTTCCGACAAGACCTGGCTGCATCCTTACAGGATCCTCGAGAAAGACCTGATCGACGGCGCCGGAGGCAAGCAGACGATCAAGCTCGGCTTTATCGGCTTCGTGCCGCCGCAGATCCTCACCTGGGACGCGACGCATCTCGCCGGAAGGGTCGCGACCCGTGACATCGTAGAGACGGCCAAGGCCTATGTGCCGAAGATGAAGGCCGAAGGCGCAGATCTCATTGTCGCGCTGTCGCATTCCGGCATCGCCGCCGACGGTGGGCCGGGCGCCGAGAATGCGTCGCTGCAGCTCGCGGCAGTCGATGGCATCGACGTGGTCTTTACCGGCCACCAGCACCTTGTTTTCCCCAATTCCAAGGATTTCGCCGGTCTCGAGGGCGCCGATCTCGACAAGGGCACGCTTGCGGGCAAGCCGGCGGTGATGGCCGGGTTCTGGGGCTCGCATATGGGCCTTATCGACCTGCTGCTGGAAAAGGGCGCCGACGGCAAATGGACCGTGCTCTCCCATACCTCCGAGGCGCGGCCGATCTTCGAGCGCGTCGATGGCAAGGTGACGCCGACCGTCGAGAGCCTTGCGAGCGTCCTCGCCTCCGCCAAGGCCGACCATGAGGCGACGCTCGACTATGTTCGCCGTCCGGTGGGCCAGACCTCTGCCCCCCTCTACTCGTACTTCGCCCTCGTCGCCGACGATCCGAGCGTGCAGATCGTCAACATCGCGCAGAAATGGTACCTCGAAAAACTGCAGAAGGGCACGAGCTGGGACGGGTTGCCCATCCTGTCAGCCGCAGCCCCGTTCAAGGCCGGCGGCCGTGGTGGTCCCGACTACTACACGGATGTGCCCGTGGGCCCCGTCGCCATCAAGAACGTCGCCGACCTCTATCTGTATCCCAACACCATCCAGGCGGTACTCGTCACCGGCAGGGATATCCAGAACTGGCTCGATCGTTCCGCCGGCATCTTCAACCAGGTGCCGCAGGGCGCCGCCGACCAGCCGCTGATCAACCCGGATTTCCCGTCCTACAATTTCGACGTGATCGATGGCGTCACCTACCTGATCGACATCACCCGGCCCGCGAAGTACGGCCCGAAAGGCGAGGATCTGGGGGGCAAGGAGAGCCGCATCGTCGATCTGCAATTTGACGGCAAGCCGATCGACCCGCAGCAGAAATTCGTTGTCGCCACAAATAATTACCGCGCGGGTGGTGGCGGAACCTTCCCAGGGCTCGGCGCCGAGAGGATCGTGTTCAAAGGGCCTGATACCAATCGGGACATCCTTGTCCGCTACATCATGGAGCAGCGGACCATCTCGCCACAGGCCGACAGCAACTGGCAGCTGGCCCCCCTCAACGGCACCGTGTTGTTCGAGACCGGACCCAAGGCCGCCGATCACATCAGGGATGTCGTGGCGGTGAAGATCGAGCCCACCGGAAACACCTCCGAGGCCGGGTTCGGCATCTACCGCATCACGCTATAGCTTCTATTGCCTGGCGGGCGGCGCCTCTGCCGCGTCGCCTCGCCCGCAGCAGCTTGCCGGAGCCTCTCATGGTGAGCTTGCCGAACCACGAGGGGCGCGGCGCAACACAATGTGCCCTACGCCAGTTGAACCTTCTTGGGGGAATCGGCCTACTGGAGCGATTTCTTGCCTCTTGACGTTCGACAGGCCCAGCATGAGGTCACTTGGCCGCCGTAGTATAGCGCCACCCATGCATAGGGAGTTGTAATAGTCCTCGACTATATCTCTCGTCCGTGCTCGCCTCAGTGCGGCTCTCGACGATGAGGTTCCGGTGTCGCCCCGCTTTACCCTACTGCTTGTCCTGGTGTTCCTGTTCGGCGGCGGACTGGTGCTGCTGCTGAAGCCGTCCGCGCCCGAGCCGCCGCAAAGGCCCACCGCCGAGGCCCCGGCGCTGGCTCCGGGCTCCGGCGAAACCGCGCAATCGGGCGCAGCGACGCAAAAGGCACCGGGCAAGCGCTTCCTCATCCTCGCCGCATCGTGGCAACCTGCCTTCTGCGAGGGCGCGCGCGACAAGCCCGAGTGCCAGTCGATGGGCAACAAGCGCTTCGACGCCTCGCATTTCTCGCTGCACGGCCTCTGGCCCGAAGAGAGCTATTGCGGCGTGTCGCAGACGCTCATCGATCTCGACAAGGCTGGTCGCTGGTCACAATTGCCACCGGTCGAACTCGACAGCGCCACCCGCGCAACGCTCGATCAGGTGATGCCCGGCACCCGCTCCCAACTCGAACGCCACGAGTGGCTGAAGCACGGCACCTGTACCGGCATGACTCAGGCGGAGTATTTCGGCACCTCGATCCTCCTGCTCGCGGCGCTCAACGGGTCGAAGGCGCGCGATCTCTTCGCCGGCAATATCGGCCGGCAGCTCACAGCCGAGCAGGTTCGCGCCGCCTTTGACGACAGCTTCGGCGCGGGCGCCGGCGAGCGGGTGAAGCTATCCTGCGACAGGGACGGGCGCCGAGAGCTCATCGACGAGCTCACCCTCGGGCTCTGGGGCGACCCTGGCGACACCCCAAATCTGGGCGAGTTGCTGCTGGCCGCTCGCCCCACCAGCCCGGGATGCCCGTCCGGCATCGTCGATGCGAGCGGCTTCCAGTAACCTCCGCTTCACCATCCGGCTTCAGCCAGCCCTAACGGCCGCGCGGTAATGTTGGCTGAGCGTCAGGCCGCATCATCGGTGTCCCATGTCCCAGCCTCAATACGCCCTCGAAATCGACGGGCTCGAAAAGCGTTTCGACCGGCCAGTGGTCGCCGACATGGCACTTCGCGTCCGCGCCGGTGAATTCTATGCGCTGCTCGGGCCCAATGGCGCCGGCAAGACCACTATCCTGCGCATGGTGGCAGGGCTCCTCAAGCCCGATGCCGGACGCATCGCGATCTATGGCATCGACACGGCGACGGACCCTATTGGAGCGAAATCCATCGTCGCGTGGGTCTCCGACGAGCCGATGGTCTATGACCGGCTGACGCCGCTCGAATATCTCGAATTCGTCGCCGGGCTCTGGCGCGTCGACCCAGGGCTTGCCGAGGCCCGCTCGCATGAGCTGCTGGATTGGCTTGGGCTCGGCCCGCACGCCAACCAGCGCTGCGGCGGGTTCTCCAAGGGCATGCTGCAGAAGGTCGCGCTGGCGGGCGCTCTTGTTCACGATCCGCGCCTCATCATCCTCGACGAGCCGCTCACTGGTCTCGATGCGGGGTCGGCGCGACAGGTGAAGGATGTGCTGAAAGAGAAAGTGGCGTCCGGCGTCACCGTCATCATGACGACCCACATCCTCGAAGTCGCCGAACGCATGGCCGAGCGCATCGGTGTCATCAATCACGGCCACCTCGTCGCCGAGGGCACACTGGCCGAACTGCGCGCCCAGGTCGGCCATGAATCGACGCTCGAGGAAATCTTCCTCGATCTCGTGGCGCAGGAAGAAGCCGAACGCGCGAGCGCAGCCGCCGCATGAGTGCCGTGCCCACTTCCCTCGCCTGGTTCGCCGCCCACGAGTTCCGTCTTGCCTGGCGCGACTGGCTCGCCATGACCACCGGCGGCAAGCGCGTCCGCGGCATCGTGCTGTTCCTTGTGCTCGGCGTGTTCTATGCCGGGCTCCATCTCCTCGCCTTCGCGCTCATGCGCAGGTGGCTCGCCGCCGGTGCCCCGCTCGACAAGGAGACCCTGGTGACCGTAACCAGCACCGGCTTCCTGTTCTGGACGGTCATGCTGAGCCAGGCGCTGGAATCCGTCACGCGCGCCTACTACGCCCGCTCCGACCTCGATCTCATCCTTTCCTCGCCCGCCGCCTCGTCGCGGCTATTCGCCGTGCGTACCGCCAATATCGGGCTCGGCACCATGCTGCTTGCCTGCCTGCTCGCGAGTCCCGCCATCAATGTGCTGATACTGCTGCAGGGTCCACATTGGCTCGCCGCCTATGGCGTGCTGGCGGCGCTCGGCGCATTGTCGGCCGCCATCTCCGTACTGGTCTGCATCGGGCTCTTCGGGATCGTCGGGCCCAGGCGCACCCGGCTGATCGCGCAGATCGTCGCCGGTATCGTCGGCGCCGGCTTCGTCATCGGCATACAGGCCGTCGCCATCCTCTCCTTCGGCTCGATGGACCGGATGCAGGTCTTCCACGCGCCGGAACTGCTGGCGGCCGCGCCTGGGCTCGATAGCTGGGTCTGGGTCGCAACCCGCGCCGCGATGGGCAACCCGCTCGACCTGCTGATCGTGGTGCTCGTGTGCGGATTGGCCTTCACCGCGGTTGCAGCGATGAGTTCGCAAAGCTTCGCGCGTCACGCCATCGCGGCGGCCGGGGTCTCGCAATCCATCGTCGAACAGCGCCCGTCGCGCGCCTTTGCCGGCGGCAGCCAGCGCCAGGCACTCCGCATCAAGGAGTGGAAGCTGCTGGCCCGCGACCCCTGGCTGCTCAGCCAGACCCTGATGCAGATCCTCTATCTCGTGCCGCCAGCGCTCTTCCTCTGGGTCAGCTACGGGCAGTCGGCTGGCACTTACGTCGTCATCATCCCGGTGATCGTCATGGCCGCGGGCCAGCTTGCGGGCGGCCTCTCCTGGCTCGCGATCTCTGGCGAAGACGCGCACGATCTCGTCGTCACCGCGCCGATCTCGCCGCGCACAGTGCTAGTCGCAAAGGTCGAGGCAGTGCTGACCGTCATTGCCATTCTCTTCACACCGATCCTTGCGTGGCTCAGCTTCGCCTCCTGGGAGCTTGCCCTGATCACGGCAGCCTTCGTCGCCGTGTCGACCGGTTCGGCCACTGCCATCCAGCTCTGGTTCCGCGTACCGATGCGGCGCGCCATGTTCCGCCGCCGGCAGGTTTCGTCCCGCGCCGCGACCATTTCGGAAGCGCTGAGTTCGGTTATGTGGGCGGGCACCGCGGTTCTGGTCGCGGGCGAGCAATGGCTGGCACTGTTGCCCGGTATACTTGCCGTCGTGGTGCTCGTCGTTGCCTGGTCCATCAGCCCGAAGGGCAAGCGGACCTGAAGGCGCCCGTCCCTACAACGAGCCTGCCGAACCGCGCGCACCCAGGCGGCTATCCGGCCCAAACCGCACGACCAGCAGCGCGAGCGTCGTCACGGCGGCCGCCACGGGCGCCAGCGCCTCGGGGCCAAGGTGCTCCAGCACCTGCCCGCCGATCACCGCCGCCGTGCCGCCGCCGATATTGACCGCCGTGAGGTTTACCGCCGCGACGAGGATCGCCGAGCCTGGCGCCACAGCCACGAAGCGCAGCAATTGCGGCGGAAAGAATCCCCAGGTCACGACGCCGAAGACGAACAGATCGAGCAGGAAAGCCACCAGTCGCACCGGCATCGGCAGATAGGCGATGATCGGCACCGCCAGCAGCGAAATGATCGTCGCGACAAGCACGCGCAACTGCGTCCGCCACGGCCCGATCCGGTCGGCCATGCGCCCGGCCCCGTGGTTGCCGAGCACCGCGCCGCTGCCGAACGCGAAGAGCGCCAGCGGCACAAGGCTGGCATCGATGCCCATTTGCCGCGTGGTCACGGGCACCGAGTAGATCAGGAAGATGAAGATGCCCATCACGGCGAACACCGAGCTCAGCAGGATCGATCCAACGCCGGGCTCGCGCAACACGGAGATGCGCTCGCGCAAGGTGCGTGTATCGCCTTCGATGGTTCGCGGCAGCCGCCGCCACATGGTCGCCGCCGCCGATAGCGCGAGTACCCCAAGCACGAAATAGGTCACCCGCCAACTGGTGAGGTGGCCGAGCAGCGCGCCGAGCGGCGCTCCGATGGCTACGGCCAGCGATCCGCCGGTCACCACGGTGGAGACGGCGCGGCCTGCTTCGCCCGGTTTCGCCAGTGCCACGGCCGTTGCCTGCGCAGTCGCGGTGAACAACCCGGCCCCGACGGCAAGCAGCGTGCGCGCCGCGAAGATCATCGGGAACCCCGGTGACAGCGCCACGAGGATCGCGGCGAGGCCGAACAGGGCTTCTGCGCCAACAACGATCCGTCGTCGGTGATGCCGTCCGAACAGCGTCGAGAGCACTGGTGTCGCGAAGCCATACGCCAGCGAATAGCCGAGCACCAACAGCCCGGCCTCCCCAACGCGGACACCGGTTTCGGCAGCGATATCGGGCAGGAAGCCGACGATGACCGATGATTCAACGCTGCCGGCGAATGCGCCAAGCGCCAGCCACACAAGCCGCGAATCCATTGCCGTCTCCCAATCGCCCGACCATAACAGTGTCCGCGCCCGGGCAGGTCAACCGCGCCCTTCGTTCGATGTTTCTCGATCGGCCCTATATCCGCTCCACAACGCCCAATCGCGCCAGCACCTCGCCTGGAATGCCATAGAGCTTGATCGCCTCGCGATGGTCACGCATGCCGCAGCTCTCCCGCGTGACGAAATAGCCCCAGACCGCCTTGGCGGCGGCGCGCACAAGCACCAGCCGTTCCTCGCGGTCGCCACCCGCGGCATCGAAGGCGCGCAAGGCGTCCATGGCCGTCTCGACCGCCCGACCCTGCTGGCCGAGCGAACTTGCCTTCTCGCCGACGATCTCGGTTTCGATGGTCGTGAAGCCCGCCTTGAGCGCCATTTTCAGGGCAATGATGTCTTCGGCAGTCATCGGCATATGGGCGCGTCCTCGTTCGGCGCCAAAAACCTAGCCAGCGCCTTGCGGGCGATCAACCCGGCACGGATCACGATGGCTGCATCGGTGGCTTTCCAAGGTCTCGGCACTCGCCTAGACTCCGAGCATGGCTTCCACTCCGCTTTCCCGCCGCATGGCGACACTCATCGGCTTTTCCGCCGTGCTGCTCTGGTCACTGCTCGCGGTGCTCACCGCCGCCAGCGGCACCATGCCGGCGCTGCAGCTGATGGCGATCAGCTTCGGCATTGGCGGGCTGTTCCTCCTAGTGCTCCGTCCGGGTTCGATCCGCGCCATGCGACAGCCCTGGCCGGTCTGGCTGCTCGGGGTGGGCGGGCTCTTCGGCTATCATTTCTGCTATTTTCTCGCGCTGCGCAGCGCGCCACCGGTAGAAGCCGGGCTGATCAACTATCTCTGGCCGCTGCTCATCGTGCTGTTCTCGGCACTCCTGCCTGGCGAAAAGCTGAAGCCCGTGCACATTATCGGCGCCATCATTGCATTTTCGGGCGCCATCCTGGTCGTCACGCGCGGGCAAGGCTTCGGTTTCGATCCGCGCTACGGCCTTGGCTACTTCGCTGCCCTCGTCGCGGCCGTGTCCTGGGGCGTCTATTCGGTGCTGTCGAGGCGTTTTGCTGCCGTGTCGTCCGATGCCATCACCGGTTTTTGCCTTGGCACGGCGCTGCTCGCTGGCCTCTGTCACTTTGCACTCGAGCCCACCGTCTGGCCCGACAATCCCTGGCAGTGGGCGGCGGCAATCGGGCTTGGGCTCGGGCCTGTCGGCCTTGCCTTTTTTGTGTGGGATATCGGGGTGAAGCAGGGCGACATCCAGGTGCTCGGCGCCGCGTCCTATTCGGCGCCGCTGCTGTCGACATTGATCCTCTGCCTTGCCGGCTATGCCAGCTTCACCCCGGTGCTCGGCATCGCCTGCCTGCTGATCACGCTCGGTGCGGTTGTCGCTGCGTCTGAACTGCTGTTCCGTCGCCGCGCGGGCACTGCAACCGCGGGCTCCTGAAATAATTGTGCCGTGGGCGGGTTGGGGCGCCCACGGCACGGATCAGCCGGACTTCGATCAGGTCCGGTTGCGGCGGCGAACCTGTCGATAGGCAGATCGCCCGGCCAATCTGCGGACGCTCATCACGTCCACGCCTGCAATCTACCGCATGCCGAAGATTACTTCGTGAAATGGACTTACTAAATTGCCGCGTGATCGGTAGCGATTCGCTCACCAATTGCTGCCGTAGGCGCATCGGCCCGAACGTGGACTTTTCCGGGCTTTTCTTCTATGGTCGATGCATGTCTGAAAACCTCGTTCCTCGCCTTGCCGACACGGTCACGCCTCCCAAGACGAGGACCCGGTCCGCAACCAAGACGGCACGCCCGCCGCTCCACAAGGTGCTCCTGCTCAACGATGACTTCACCCCGCGCGAGTTCGTCGTGCGGGTCCTGAAGGCCGAATTCCGTGTCACCGGCGATCAGGCGCAGCGCATCATGATCACGGCGCACACCAAGGGGTCCTGCGTCGTCGCGGTCTTCACCAAGGAAGTGGCCGAAGAGAAAGCCACCCGTGCCACCGATATGGCGCGCAACGAGGGCTTTCCCCTGCTGTTTGCGACCGAGCCCGAAGAATAGGGCCGGGGTCCGGCGTCACAGCGTCCTTGCGACATCCTCAAGCTGGTCGGCCACAATGCCCCAGCCCTCGTGGAACCCCATCTTGATATGCTGGTCGACCGCTTCCCTGGTCCAGTGGTCGGCGCGGGCAATGTAGCGCGTACGCCCCGCCCCTTCGTCAGCCAGCGTCATGGTGGCCGTCATGAAGGCGCTGCCCGACACCTTCCAGTCGCCCAGGTAGGCATCGGTGAACACCAGCCTCTGCTGCGGAACCACTTCGATATACTGGCCCGGGTTCGGGTACTCGTTGCCGTCGGGGTCCGCCATCACGATCAGACTCGGCCCGCCGGGCCGCAGCTCGAATTCCGCCCGCGTGATCGTCCATGGTCGCGGCACAAACCAGCGCTTCATCAGGTCCGGCTCGGTCCAGCACCGCCAGACTGCGCTGCGGGGCGCATCGATGATGCGGGCGATCAGCAACTGCCGGTCGTGGTCGGGTGCGATATCGAGCTTTGTCGTCATGGCGTTCTCCTCTTGCGGACGCATCGTCGCTGCAAAAGACGACGATCCGGAACAGCCCGCCTCGACACATGACGGACAAAAAACTGCGGCCCGGATCGCTCCGGGCCGCATCGTCATCACGCCACGTGTCGAGGCTCAGTTCGCCCAGGTCGTGTAGCCGATCTTCATCGTGCCGTTGGCCATGAAGCCATTGACCCGGAATTCCGACGTGCGCCCCTCATTGGTCTTCACGCAGATGTAGCTGCCGATCGGAGCCGCAACGAGCGGGATGCGGTCGCTGGTGTAGCTCACGCCCTGGCAGCCGGCATAGCCATGCTGAGTATAGGGGCCAAGGGCGATCTGGGCACCGTTGACCGGTTCCATGTATTTTTCGTCCTCGGTGACGGCACGATACCACAAGTCATTGTCGTTGCCGGCCGCCTGGCTGCCGTCGTCGAAGTCGATCTCCCAGGTCTGCTTCCAGTTGACGGCGGCAGTCGAGTAAGTCTCGGGGATCAGCAGGTCAGGCAGACTGCCCAGAATGCCCGGATTGATCGGGGTCAGGATAACGGGCGGCATGACGATGTCCTCGCCCGAGAAGACCTTGATCGAGTTGGCTTTGTTGTCGATCTGGCTCGGCAGGTCGTCGGTATCGACCGTGACGGTTTTGCAGTACCCGCCGAGGTTGTTGTCGACACAGAGCTTGGCCTTGAGGCCGCTCCCCACCTCGACGGACGTGATCTTGTCGCGGAAGGTGTTGTTCAGGCTGTTCTTGAGGCCCGCTCCCATGCAGAAGCTGGCGCCGTCATAGCCGGCATTGGTGTAGAAGCAGACCTGCGGTCCATCCGCCTCTTCTTCTTCCTCGTCGTCGGCGGGAGGCGCAGGCGGCGGCGGCAGCGGCGCGTCGCCGCAATTGATGGCAAGCGACGGACCACCCGCGCCGATATTGAAGCCGAACGAGCACTCCGGATTGGAGCCGGCGCCCTCGCTCTCTACGTCTGCCTCGTCTTCGGTGGGGAGCAAATAGGTTGCGCTCACCCAGCCGTCCGGGCCCACGTGTTCGACATAACACCAGCCCGAAGGCGCGCATTCGGTAATGTCGACGACTTCGCCCGCCGTCAGCTGGTCAACGATGGAGAAGCCGGTGCCGGGTCCGGACCGGACATTTACGGCGGAGGCCGCCTGGCCTTCCATGGCAAAAGCCGTGGTCGGCACGATAAGCGCTGCAGCCCCCAGAGCCACGATCGCGATGGTCTTGAACTTGTGCATTTCCCTCAACCCCCTTCAGGGCAGGCGCCCCTGCGCCTTTCGAGAGAGGAGAAGATCATGTCCGGGCTGAACCGTCGCTGAATAAGGCGGTTAGCTTGCATTTTGGTGGCATTTTCCGGGCAGAAGAAACCTGCCGTCAGAAAATGACAGCGAGCCCCAGCAGTGCCACCAGCAGCATGATGGCGATGCCGACCAGCATCACGAAGAAAACGATCCTCGCAAGGGCTGACGCGCCGGCGGCGATCCCGGTAAATCCCAGCGCGCCTGAAACGAAGGCGATGACGATGAGCAGAATCAGCAGTTGCAACATGGCGCGAGGCTCCGTTCCGTCTAGGAGGAACGCCGCAGTGCTGCCTCTGGTTCCCCTCACGCGAGGTTTGATCGCCGCCAACACAGTTCCGCCAACAAGCTTGTGCACCGGGTGCGGCAACCAAATGCGCGGCCCCCGCCTTTAGCCGGGTATCTCAGGAGATCAGCATGACGCTCGCCTTCCGCCCCCTCCTCCTCGGCCTGTTCCTCGCGGCCTCCGCAATCCTGCCGGGCGCAAGCGTGGCTCTTGCCGGCGACAGGGAAGTAGCGCTGCTGACTTCCTTTGCAGGGAGCTGGCGCGGCAAGGGCGACATCGCGGGCGACAATCCCGGCACCGTCGTCTGTCGCATGAACCTCAAGGCAGGCAATGCCGGCAAGCTCAGCTACAACGGGCGGTGCTCCTTCGGACAGGGCGTCGCGAGCTTTGCCGGGACCATGCTCTATAACGATGCGACGCGGCGCTACGAGGCCGTCACCACGGCGCGCGGCCAGAGCGCCACCAGTGTCGGCAAGCCGACCGCGAGCGGCGTCACCTTCACCACGTCGTCCACGGACGAGCAGGTGGGCAAGGTCACCTCCACCATCGCCTTGTCGGGCGACAAGATCACGCTCAGCTTCCAGATGACCGATCCGTCGGGCGAAAAGACCGCATCGTCAATCGACTTCGCCCGGACCTGAGCCCTTACGCAAAACTACATATCGGCCTAAACCCAACTCCCAATCGGTTCGACACCTCCGCACACTGCCCTCGCAGTCAATGGAGGCTTTCTATGGCAAGGTATCGCGGGTCTCGGCGAAAGAACCAGACACGGGGCATCCAGGTCGGTCACAGGAAGTTCGTTATAGACGAACTGGACATGCGCCGCCTCGCCTCTCGAAAGGCTGCCAGGGCAACCCGGAAGATGAGTCCAGAACAGGCCGCGGCATATCTGAAACTTGTCGACTTGTTCGAGCGAGCAATAATCTGGGAGCGCTTCACGGCGCATGTTGCCGATGCACTTGACTACACAAACCCGCTCGCTGCCCGCTTCAACATCTACGATCTCAATCGCAGATTGAACCGGGTTCTGGCTGATATACAGCGCTGGGTTTGGCGAAATCGTACGTTCTCGGAAGAAAAGATCAAGGAGTTCGCCGCGCAGGTGATGCCGGCTGCCAAGTCCGTGTGTACTGTGTTCGACAGAGCTGCCAGCTGCTGGCGCAAGGATACGCTGGCTGGGAGCACATGACATGGCTCACCACGCGCTCATCGGAAGAGATGATATTGAACGCATGAAAGTTTACGTTGAAATCGTAAAATATGTGATAGTTATCGTCATTGCCCTCGCCACAGTCTGTGGCACGTTACTTAAGACAAGTGAATCACCGAGCGCTTTGCAAATATGGTTTTTTGCAGTAGGTATTGTTGCCAATCTGACCATATTTGTTGTCGGACACCGTTTGACGAGCGAGGCCCTGCGCGCAATCACTGTCGGTTTCGTGGAGGGTGGCGTAGCGGAGGGCCTGGCTGAAATCAATCGGACCACTTACTCGCTTTTCGTCCTGCTGTTTCTGCTGAGCCTGCTATACTGGAGCGTTGCCATACTGCTCATCGCGCTCAATTGAGCCACCGCGCGCCCTCTACCCTTTCACCCAGTCCCGGCTTTCGCTAGGAGATGCCGAAGTCCGGAGATTGTCATGAATCGCGTTTCCACCATCCTTGCCGGACTGTTCGGCGCCGTGGGCGTTGCCGCGGCCGCGGCTGCATCGCATGGCGGCTACGCAAACCTCGCTATCGGCGCGAATTTTCTTCTCCTGCACGCCCCGGCCCTTATCGCGCTGACGCTGCTGCCGCCCGGCCGGCTGGCCATCGTCAATGTCGCGCTGCTGGTGATGGGCGTGGCGTTCTTTGCCGGCGATCTCGCCAGCCGCGACCTGCTCGGCCATGCGCTCTTCCCCATGGCGGCGCCCCTCGGCGGCCTGGGCATGATCCTCGGCTGGGGGCTCGTCGCCCTGCGCGGGGCAGCCATGCGCAAAAGCCCATGACGCCCCCTTGAAGTCGTCCGCCCTCCTCTCCATCTTCCCCCAGCGGACCGGGCCCCTCTGGCGATGATTCCATCGTGATGTCGGACCGCATCGGAACAAACGATGCCAGGCCCGACGTCTCCCTCCTCGCCCGGCATCGCTTGCTCCGTGCCAATCTGTTGAGGAGACAAATGGACTTCGCGCTCACCACCCTGTTTCTAGGCCAGCCGCTCTGGCTCTGGTTCACTTTCCTTGGCCTCGTCGCCGTCCTGCTCGTGTTCGATCTTGGTGTGCTGCACCGGGGCGACAAGGAGATCGGCGTGCAGGAGAGCCTGCTGCTCTCCGGCTTCTACATCGCGCTCGGGCTCGGTTTTGGCGGCTTCGTCTGGCTTAATCTGGGGCCCCAGTCCGGCATCGAGTACCTCACGGGCTTCGTGGTCGAGAAGAGCCTCGCCATCGACAACATCTTCGTCATAGCCACCATATTCGGTGCGTTGTCGGTGCCGCGTGCCTACCAGCATCGCGTGCTGTTCTGGGGCATCCTGGGCGTCATCGTCCTGCGCGCCATCATGATCGGCTTCGGCGCTTCGCTCGTGTCCCAGTACGGCTGGCTGCTCTATGTCTTCGCGGCGTTCCTGCTGTTCACCGGCGCGCGCATGCTGTTTGTCGGTGACCATGAGCCGGATATCGAGAAGAACAAGCTCCTTATCTTCATAAGGAAGCGCTTCCGCGTCACCCCGCAGCTCGAAGGGCACAGCTTCTTCGTGCGCAAGCCGCATCCCGTCTCGGGCAAGATGGTGCTGTGGATCACGCCGCTCTTCGTGGCGCTGGTCATGGTCGAGGTGGCCGACGTGATCTTTGCCGTCGACTCGGTGCCGGCGATCTTCGCCATCACCACCGACGCCTATGTGATCTACACCTCGAACATCTTCGCGATCCTCGGGCTGCGCGCCCTCTACTTTGCGCTCGCTGCCGTGTTGCATCGATTCGCCTATCTCAAGCAGGCGCTGGCGATCCTGCTGATCTTCATCGGCTCGAAGATCTTCATCGCCGACCTGCTCGGCTGGCAGAAGTTCCCGGCGGAGTGGTCGCTGGGTATCACCTTCGCCATCCTTGCCGCCGGCGTGTTCTACTCGCTCTGGCGTTCCGGCAAGGACGAGAAGTCCGCGGCGCCCGGCTCCGGCCATTAAGGCGCACGCGCATCTGCCAGTCATCGGAGGGGCGGCCCACGGCCGCCCCTTTTCTTTGCGCCTGTCCCCGAGGGCGCAATCTTCCCGCGCGGGCTTCCCTTTGTCCGAGCCTTCGGCTAGAGGACCCGCCTAGCCCACACTCCGCCGCAAGAGCCCGCGCCAGTCGCGTCTTTTCGCGCGCCACGACGAGAGAGCCAGACCATGCCAAAGCGCACCGACATCAAATCGATCCTCATCATCGGTGCGGGTCCCATCATCATCGGACAGGCCTGCGAGTTCGATTATTCAGGCACCCAGGCCTGCAAGGCGCTCAAGGAGGAGGGCTACCGGATCATCCTGGTCAACTCCAATCCGGCGACCATCATGACCGACCCGGATCTGGCGCACGCCACCTATATCGAGCCGATCACCCCCGAAATCGTGGCAAAGATCATCGAGAAGGAGCGCCCCGATGCGCTACTGCCCACCATGGGCGGCCAGACCGCGCTCAACTGCGCCCTGTCGCTGCGCAAGATGGGCGTTCTCGACAAGTACAATGTCGAGATGATCGGCGCGGATGCCGAGGCCATCGACAAGGCTGAGGATCGCGAGCTGTTCCGCGACGCCATGACGAAGATCGGCCTCGACACGCCCCGCTCCATGCTGGCGCACAACACCATCGAGGCGCTGCAGGCCCTCGAGGTGATCGGGCTGCCCTGCATCATCCGTCCGAGCTTCACGCTTGGCGGCACCGGCGGCGGCATCGCCTACAACAAGGAAGAATACCTCACCATCGTCGAAAGCGGCATCGATGCCTCGCCCACGGACGAGGTGCTGATCGAGGAGAGCGTGCTCGGCTGGAAAGAGTTCGAGATGGAAGTCGTTCGCGACAAGAACGACAACTGCATCATCGTGTGCTCGATCGAGAACCTCGACCCGATGGGGGTGCATACCGGCGATTCCATCACGGTCGCGCCGGCGCTGACCTTGACCGACAAGGAATACCAGATCATGCGCGATGCCTCGATCGCGGTGCTCCGCGAGATCGGTGTCGAGACGGGCGGCTCGAACGTGCAGTTCGCCATCAACCCGGCCGATGGCCGCATGATCGTCATCGAAATGAACCCGCGCGTCTCGCGCTCCTCGGCGCTGGCGTCGAAGGCCACCGGTTTCCCCATCGCCAAGGTCGCGGCCCGGCTCGCTGTCGGCTACACGCTCGACGAGCTTGAAAACGACATCACCGGCGGCGCCACCCCGGCCTCGTTCGAGCCGACCATCGACTATGTCGTCACCAAAATCCCGCGCTTCGCCTTCGAGAAGTTCCCGGGGGCCGACAACCGGCTGACCACCTCGATGAAGTCGGTGGGCGAGGCCATGGCCATCGGCCGCACCTTCCAGGAATCGCTGCAGAAGGCGCTCCGCTCGCTCGAGACCGGCCTGACCGGCCTCAACGAAATCGGCATTCCGGGCTATGACGCCAAGGACGCCGAGGACGACCGCGAGAACGCCGTGTTCGCGGCCATCTCCACCCCGACGCCGCAGCGCCTGCTGCACGTGGCGGAGGCGATGCGCCTCGGCTTCTCGCTCGAAGACATCCACGACGCGTCGAAGATCGACCCGTGGTTCCTCGAGCAGATCAAGGGGATCGTCGATACCGAGGCCAAGGTCCGCGCTTTCGGCCTGCCGCAGGATGCGCAGACCCTGCGCGGCCTGAAATCCATGGGCTTTTCCGATCGTCGGCTTGCCGAGCTCTGCGGCAAGCAGCCCAAGGAAGTGCGCGCCCTGCGCAAGTCGCTCGGTGTCCGTCCGGTCTACAAGCGCATCGACACGTCCGCGGCCGAGTTCGCTTCGCCGACGGCCTATATGTACTCTACCTACGAGGCGCCGTTCGCCGGTGCGCCCGAGGACGAGGCCCGGCCGTCCGACCGCAAGAAGGTCGTCATCCTCGGCGGCGGCCCAAACCGCATCGGCCAGGGCATCGAGTTCGACTATTGCTGCTGCCATGCCGCTTTCGCGCTCGCCGATGCGGGCTACGAAACCATCATGATCAACTGCAACCCAGAGACGGTGTCGACCGACTACGATACCTCCGACCGGCTGTATTTCGAGCCGCTCACCGAAGAAGACGTCATCGAAATCCTCGAAACCGAGAAGTCCAACGGCACGCTGCATGGCGTTATCGTGCAGTTCGGCGGCCAGACCCCGCTCAACCTCGCTGAAGCCGTCGAGAAGGCCGGCGTGCCGATCCTCGGCACCCAGCCCTCCTCGATCGACCTCGCCGAAGACCGCGACCTGTTCTCGAAGCTCATCTCGCGGCTTGAGTTGACCCAGCCCAAGAACGGCATCGCCTACTCGCTCGAGCAGGCGCGCATCGTCGCCGAACGCCTCGGCTACCCGCTGGTGATCCGCCCGTCCTACGTGCTGGGTGGCCGCGCCATGGCCATCGTCCACTCGCCCAACGAGTTCGAGCGCTATATCCAGGATACGCTGACCGGCCTCGTGCCGCCCGATATCCTGATGCGCTACCCGAACGACAAGACCGGACAGATCAACTCCGTGCTGTCCGACAACCCGCTGCTGTTCGACGGCTATCTGAGCCGCGCCATCGAAATCGACGTCGACTGTCTCTCAGACGGCAAGGACGTGTTCGTCTGCGGCATCATGGAGCATATCGAAGAGGCCGGCATCCATTCGGGCGACAGCGCATGCTCGCTGCCGCCGGTGCACCTGAGCCCCGATATCATCACCGAGTTGAAGCGGCAGACGACAGATCTTGCGCTGGCGCTCAAGGTCGGCGGCCTGATGAACGTGCAGTATGCACTGAAGGACGGCACGATCTTCATCCTCGAAGTCAACCCGCGCGCCAGCCGGACTGTCCCCTTCGTCGCCAAGGTGATCGGCACGCCCATCGCCAAGATCGCCTCGCGCATCATGGCGGGCGAGACGCTGGCCAGCTTCAACCTTGTCGAGAAGAAACTCGACCATATCGCTGTCAAGGAAGCGGTGTTCCCGTTCAACCGCTTCCCCGGCGTCGACACCGTGCTCGGCCCGGAGATGAAGTCGACCGGCGAAGTCATGGGCCTCGATCGCGATTTCCCCACCGCCTTCGCCAAGAGCCAGCTTGGCGCCGGCGCCAAGGTGCCGCGCGGCGGATCGGCCTTTGTTTCCGTCCGCGACGACGACAAGCCGATGATCGTCGAGTTCTGCCGCCAGCTGGTTGGCGCGGGCTTCAAGCTTGTTGCCACGTCGGGCACGCACAAGTATCTGACCGAGCAGGGCATTGCGGCGGCCAAGGTCAACAAGGTGCTCGAAGGGCGGCCGCATATCGTCGACGATATGAAGAATGGCGGTATCCAGCTGGTGGTCAACACCACCGATGGCGCCAAGTCGATTTCCGACAGCCGGGACATCCGCCGCACGGCGCTGATGGGCAAGATCCCCTACTACACCACCATTCCCGGCGCCGTCGCCGCGGTGGAAGGGATCATCGCCTATGCCGACGGCATCGATGTGCACCCGCTGCAGAGTTACTTCGCCGCCTGAGCGCTTCCAGGAAAGGTTGCAGGACTTTTCAGCTTTGGAAGCGCGACCAAACAATATCGCCTGGTAGAAACTAATATTCTAGTATTCAGAACCCCATCGGAGCCATCCGGTGGGGTTTTGCTTTTGACCTATCTGCAACCAAGGTCGCGATTGCCGAGCAGGTGCCCCCGCTCTATTCAATTCTGCGACAATTTGGCACAGCATGGATTTTCGAACATGAGCTGGCAGCGCGATTTCATCACCCATATGCAGCACGCTTTCGCCGATGACATCAGGGTCAAGGCGCTGTTCCTCTCCGGCAGCTTCGGGCGCGGTACGGCCGATGATTTCAGCGATGTCGACCTGCTGCTCGTCGCCGATCCGGCGGATCATGCGGCGCTGGTCGCGGACTGGAGACTGCACGTTGCGGCGTTCGAGCCCATCGTCCATGCCCACCAGCCGCCCTTCCAGCCGGTGCATTGCATCATCACCGAAAGCTGGCTGCGCGCTGATCTCTCGGTGCCGCCCGCCGATCCACTGCGCGGCCGCACGCAGGATGGACTCAAGCCGCTGATCGATCGCGACAATCTCTACGCCGCCCTGCCCCCGCGGCTCGAGGCGCGCCCGGTGGATCCGGCCCGCATCGAGCGCCTCACGCGCGAGTTCCTTCGCGTCCTCGGGTTGCTGCATGTCGGGCTCGGCCGCGGCGAGGTCGAAACCATCGCCAGCGACGGCTGCTACCTGCTGCGCCGCATGCTGGTCGATCTCCTGACCATGGAGGTCAACCTGCCCGATCCCGGCGGCATCCTGCATCTCAGCCGCGTGCTTGATCCGGCCCGCATGGCGGTCCTCGACGGCATTCCGCTTCCCGCGCGGACCGCACGCTCCGCCATCGCCACGAATTTCGCCATCGCTCGCGCCTTCCTGCCGCGCGCCCGGGCTTTGCACGACAGTCTCGGGCTGGAATGGCCCGAGGCCTTCGAAGCTGCCACCCGCAAGCGCCTTGTTGCCTCTATGCCTGAAGGCACCATCGTCGCATTCTGACCAAGAGCGATTCCGACAGTCATTTGAAGACGCCAATTGCCCCCGCGTTTCGGTAACAAGATCCGCCTGCCCGCGCCGTTCCTCAAGCGCCTCTGGATGCGCGAGGACATGGTCTGGCGCGACGAATATCCGTTCAACCTGCCATGGCTGGCGCGCCACGATTTCGAGCTCAGCTTCACGCAGCCCGTCACGATCATCATGGGCGAAAACGGCTCGGGCAAATCCACGCTGGTCGAAGCCATCGCCGCCTATTGCGGCTATGACGAAGCCGGCGGCGGCAAAGGGTACCGGCCCGTTGACCATTCGCGCGCCATCGACCGCAATGGCGGACCGCTTGCCGATGCCTTCAAGGCGTCGTGGCTGCCGAAGGTCACATCCGGCTGGTTCTTTAAGGCGGAATCGTTTTTTCCCGTCGCACGCTATCTCGACGAGGCGGCGCTGGACGCTTTCCGGCCCCCGCCAGATTTCCTGTCGCATTCCCATGGCGAGGGCTTTGGGCGCTTCTTCCGCGAGCGCATGAGCCGGCAGGGCATCTACTTCCTGGACGAGCCGGAAAGCGCGCTGTCGCCGCGCCGGCAGCTGCAGCTCCTCGCCATCCTCGCCGATATCCAGCGGACGGCCGTTTCCCAGGTGATCATGGCGACGCATTCGCCGATCCTGATGGCGGTGCCGGGCGCTAGCTTGCTCGAAATCGGCCGTCGCGGGCTTCAGCCGGTCGGCCTGCGCGAGACCGACCATTTCCGTCTCTACCAGGATTTCATCACCGACCCGGAAGAGACGGTGGCGGCAGCCCTCCGCGACGCCAACGCGGAGTGACCGGCCTAGAACAGCTCTTCCTGCGGCAAGTCGGTTTCCACCGCCTTCTTCTTGCCGCTGCGGGCCACGCTGATCTCCTTTGGCAGCTTCACTGTCTGCATCAGCGACATCAGACGACGGGCGCTGAGTTCGGTCAGTACCGTACCGGCGGACAGCAGAAGATGTCCGTCCCGGTCGGTCAGGTCGTGCATCAGCACGTCGCCCGGCAGCGCCAGGTCCGGTCGGATCATGACGCGGCCAGTCGTAGGCTCGTCGGCATGCGACATCAGCACCACCTGCGCCACAGCCAGCACGTCGGGGTCGTAGCGGGATTTGTGCAGCATCAGCGTCTTGAACGCATCGGCACGGGTGCGTTGCGCCCCGGTCGCGGCATCGGCCAGGTCGATCAACACCTTGAGGATGCGCGCGCTCTGCGGCAACTCCAGTCCTGATGGCCCATCCTTGGGCCAACCCGAGCCGTCGAAGCCCTTGCGTGCATAGAACACTGCCCGGGCGACACCTTCGAGTCGCGGCAGGTCGGCGATCAGGCGCGACGCGACAAGCGCGCTTTCCTCGATCCTTTGCACCTCGTCATCGGCAAGCGGCAGATCAGCGGCATATTTCACCGCCAGGTCATCCGGAAGCGCGATGATGCCGAGCGGATAAAGCAAGGCGGCGAGGTCGAGTTCGATCAGGCGCTCGACCTGCATCTGCTTCGCCATGGCGCGGGCCCAGCGCTGCACTTTGGTCGCCTTCTGGAACACTTCTGGGCGTGCGACGGCGAGAATATCCGTCATGAGCTTCACGCCCGATTGCAGCATCGCATCCTGCGCGCGCTGCAATGCCTGATCCACGGCCTTTGGGGCCACCGCCGCCGGCGGCGCGACGGGAGGCGTCGCGGCCGGAGGCGGGGGCGCCACCTGCGCCACGGGTCTTGCGGCGGACTTCGTGGCAGCAGGTGGCGGTGCCGCGGGCTCCGCCTTGGCCGGTCTTGCGGGAACCGGCGTCGGAGCTGCGGCTGTGGGCATGGGCGCCGGGGCAGCGGGCGCTGATGCCAACGGCAGGAGGGGGCGAGCGGCGCGCTCCCGCGTGTTCGGAACCGGGCCCAGGCTTCCTGCCTGCGCCATGGCTCTTGTCTGCCGGACGAACCAGCTATCGCTTGAGGGGCCGCTCATCATCTTGTCCTCGTGCGGCCGGAGGAAACTCCTGTTCCTGTCGGGTCGCAGTCGCAGATTGGCCCCCACGCGCCAAGGCGACGCTAATTCCGGCATTAAAGTCAGCTTCAATTGTTATTGTTTGAGCGATTGTGCTTACACTTTCGTCGCTGCGCATCGGACGTGACTGCAGCACGGGACCGCGTTAAGCTGGACCAATGACAGCGCTGTTCGACAAAGCGGGGAAGGTCGCCCGATGGCCGTCAAAGGCGGCGGAGCGGAAAGAGGTGCTCGACTGGCTCGCGGCATTTTTCGAGCCCGGCCGGGTCTATGCAGAACGCGAGGTCAACGACATCCTCAACGCGCATCACACCTTCGGTGACTGGGCCCTGCTCCGCCGGGAACTGTTCGAAAGCCGACGTCTCGAGCGCAATCCGCGTCTGGGGCATTATTGGGTGCCGGGCAGCCTGCCGTGAGCACCGAAAAACCTGCCACGCCGCCGACGGCCTATCTCGCACGCCAGACTGAGCCGGTGCAGCAGCGGCTTGCGGCGATCATCGCCGCCGTCGAGCACGGCGCTCCCGGGGTCGCCGTCAGCATTTCCTACGGCATCCTGAAATTCTCGCGCGGGCCGCGCTACCTCTATGCCGGCGCATGGAAGCACCATATCGGCATCTACCCGATCTATCCCGACGCCGGCGACATTGAGCCGCTCGTGGCCGCCTTCCGCGCCGGGAAGGATACGCTGCAGCTGCCGCATAGTGCCGAGTTACCGCTCGGCCTCCTTGAAAAGATCGCGGCGGCGCGGCTCTAGGCCAGTTCACGTTCTCCCTGAAACGTCCCATTGGTCCATGCTATTGTTTTGTCGCGCTTCCCAAGCGGAAACCCGTTGCGCTTTTCCCGGATGCTCTTGCCCCGCGGACAGCATCAGGCCGGGTTCTCCAGCACGAAGAGTTCTCCAGCCACCGGCTCGCCACGGTCTTTCCGCAGCACATGCGTCCGGCGGGCCAACACGCGGAAGCCCGCCGCTTCGGCCGCCAGGGCCGCCATGTCCGGGTGGTGCGAGAACCTGAGGCTCGGCCCCAGCCGCAGCGCATCGTCACCGTCATGCGTTTCGAGCGAAAAGGCGAAGAGTCCACTTTGCGAGAGCCGCGCCTTGACTGCCGTCAGGATCGGCGGCAGCGCCCCCGTATAGTTGAGTACGTCACTTGCCGTCACGAGGCCGGCAAGCGCATCCAGTCCCGCCAGCCAGTCCAGCAGCTCGCCGCGCACAAGCCGGTCATAGATCTGTTTTTTCCGCGCGAGGGCCAGCATGGCCTCCGACAGGTCGACGCCCACCAGCAGCCCGGCATGGGCGCGCAGTTCGGCACCCATCAGCCCGGTGCCGCAACCCAGGTCGAGAACCGTCGCGAACCGAGGTCCCGGCCGAACCACACGGATCAGGGCCGCCAGCGCCTGCGGTGTCTCGTAGCCGAGCCGCTGGACCAGAGCCGCATCGAAGCGCGGCGCGTAGTCGTCGAACAGCGCCTCGACATAGGCGGGGGCAGGCTCCGGCACCGCTCGCCCGATCGAGGCGAGCTTCAGCCCCGCGCCGAAGATCCCTTCCGCATCGAGCACCGCAAGGCGGCCCCATGCCTCAGCCGCCGCATCCAGATCGCCGGCTTCGCACCGCCAGTCGCCAAGCAGCATCCAGCCGGCAGCCCAGGTCGGCGCCTCCAGCAGGGTTTCGGCCATCAGCTCCGCCGCCGCTGCATAGTCGCCCGCCTTGGCCATGGCCTCGGCAAAGCCAAGCCGGCGGTCCAGCACAACATCGCCGGACGAGAGGTCGAGAACGCGCATCGATCGCCCCAGGAACAGGCGCCACCTGCGCCCTCCCCTCCCTCTATCGCAGCCTGCGGGCAGCCGAAAGCCGGCCCATGCGCCCCATGCGTGCGGAAGCCACCAGACCGGCTTGCCATCGCCGGACGAAGGCGCTATTCCCCCACACGTTGGGCGTTCGCCCAGCGTCGCCCAGGTCGCCCACGCCTCCCGTCGGTCGCCCAGGCCATTTGAGTGCCAGATGCCTTTTCAACCCGTTGCGCAGCCTGCGCACCGGGCATTTGGCGTTTTTTGGTCGAGATATTGCCGCAATGTGAAATCTGGGCTAAGGCTTGCAGGTTGAATATTGCGGCCGACAATCCGTACATGACGCTTCCTGCCTCATGACTAGTCTTCCCAATATCGACGATCGGACGGCACCAATGGGGTGGATGCCGCCAACAGGGACTGCGAGAGGGACTTTATATGGCTACCGGTACTGTGAAGTGGTTCAACGGCCAGAAGGGCTATGGGTTTATCCAGCCTGACGAGGGTGGGGCCGATGTGTTCGTGCACATTTCGGCGGTGCAGCGCTCCGGCCTGAACGGGCTCGATGAAGGGCAGAAGGTCCAGTACGAGATCGTCAAGGACAAGCGCACGGGCAAGAACGCTGCCGACAACCTGCAGCCCGCCTGAGCGGCAGCCTGAAGCCATCGGAAGGCGCTGACCGGGGCGGGCGGCGCCTTTTTCATGTGCGGTGCCAGGCCTCGCCCATGGCTTGACCTTTCGGCTCCATATGCCGATATCTCGTCATGGTGTCGACGGGCACCGGGTTGACCTCGTGTGTCCACCCGGGCAATTTGCCAGTCTAATGTTTCCCCTGCAGGTCCGGTGCCGGTACGAGCCGACTAGAACGGCGGGGATGGTTTTTGAATGGAGACGGGCATGGACAAGATCCCGATGACAATCCAGGGACACAAGGCGCTGACGGAAGAATTCCGCCGTCGCACCTCGGAGGACCGTCCTGCCATCATTGCCGCCATTTCGGAAGCGCGCGCCCATGGCGACCTCAGCGAAAATGCGGAATATTCCGCTGCCAAGGAGCAGCAGAGCCTCAACGAGGGCCGCATCAAGGAACTCGAGACGCTACTTGCCTTGGCCGACATCATCGATGTCACCAAGCTTGCCGGCGACACCGTGAAGTTCGGCGCGACGGTGAAAATCATTGACGAGGATACCGAGGTCGAAAAATCCTACACCATCGTCGGCGATGCCGAGGCAGATGCGTCCAAGGGCCGGATCTCTATTTCCTCTCCCATAGCGCGCGCACTGATTGGCAAGGAAGTGGGCGATTCGATTGAAGTCGCCGCGCCCGGGGGCGCCAAGAGCTACGAAATTCTCGATCTGAAATTCGTCTGAATGCACTGAAATCGCGCCGCTCCCTGCCACGGAGTGTGTCTTTTCGGTGAGTCCACGCGCTTCATGAGCGGCCGATCGCAGTGGCCGCCTTGAAAGGCTGTGGGCTCTCCACCTATTTTGCCCATTGAGTTTATGCGTAATCCGGGAGCGTCACGTGCACGCGAAAGTCGTAATTGTCGGGTCTGGGCCTGCTGGCTACACGGCCGCGATCTATGCAGCGCGCGCCATGCTGGAACCCGTGATGATCGCGGGCCTTCAGCCGGGCGGTCAGTTGACCATCACGACCGATGTCGAGAATTATCCAGGTTTCGCCGATGTCATCCAGGGCCCGTGGCTGATGGAGCAGATGCGGGCGCAGGCCGAGCATGTCGGCACGCGGATGATCAGCGACATCATCACCGAGGTGGATTTCGACCGTCGCCCCTTCGTCCTGAAGGGCGATGGCGGCACCACCTATACCGCCGATAGCGTCATCATCGCGACCGGCGCCCAGGCGCGCTGGCTCGGCCTCGAGAGCGAGCAGAAGTTCCAGGGATTCGGCGTCTCGGCCTGCGCTACCTGCGACGGCTTCTTTTATCGCGGCAAGGAAGTGGTCGTGGTCGGCGGCGGCAATACCGCCGTCGAGGAAGCGCTGTTCCTGACCAATTTCGCCTCAAAAGTCACGGTCGTGCATCGCCGCGGCGAGTTTCGCGCCGAGCGCATCCTGCAGGAGCGCCTGTTCCGCAACCCCAAGGTCGAGGTGATCTGGAACGCCGAGGTCTCCGAGGTGCTTGGCTCCGACATGCCACGCTCGGTGAAGGGCGTGCATATCCGAGACACAGTCACCGGGAAGGTCACCGAGAAGTCGGTGGATGGCGTGTTCATCGCCATCGGGCACGCGCCCGCGACCTCGGTCTTTGCCGGCAAGCTTGACATGAAGCCCGGCGGTTACCTGAAGACAGTGCCGGGCGGCACCGCAACCAATATCCCCGGCGTGTTCGCTGCCGGCGACGTGACCGACGATGTCTATCGGCAGGCCGTCACGGCCGCGGGGATGGGCTGCATGGCGGCGCTCGATGCCGAGGAATTCCTAGCGGCCCACCAATTGGCAGAGGCGGCGGAATAGCGATGCTCGATTGGGACAAGCTGCGCATCTTCCACACTGCTGCCGAATCCGGAAGCTTCACCCACGCCGCAGAACGGCTCAACATGAGCCAGTCTGCGGTCAGCCGGCAGATCTCGGCGCTCGAGGATGATCTGGCGCTGAAGCTGTTCATCCGGCACGCGCGCGGCCTTGTCCTCACTGAAGTCGGCGAGCAGTTGTTCCGCACCGCACATCGCATGCATTGGGAACTGCAGCAGGTCGAGACGCAGATGTCCGAGAGCCAGGAGGTGCCGACCGGCCCCCTGCTCGTCACCACCACGGTGGGCATCGGCTCCACCTGGCTCAGTTCGCGCGTCTATGAGTTCCTGATGCTCTATCCGGATATCCAGGTGGAGATCAAACTCAACGATGCCGAGCTCGATCTCGCCATGCGCGAGGCCGATGTCGCCATCCGCCTGCACCGGCCGAACCAGTCCGAAATGATCCAGCGCAAGCTGTTCACGGTGCACAACCATTTCTATGCATCACGGACCTATCTCGATCAGCGCGGCGAACCGCAGACGGTCGAGGAACTCGACAACCACCGGATCATCTCGTTCGGCGAGCCGGTGCCGTCCTATCTGGGCGACATTAACTATCTCGAGCGCCTCGGCCGGCCGGATTCGGCGCCGCGCCGCGCCGCCATGCGCGTCAATGCCATCATCGGCATGATGCAGGCCTGCCGCGCCGGCATCGGCATTGCCATGCTGCCGGACTATGTCACCGAGCACGAGGCCTCGCTGTTGCGCGTGCTCCCGGGAATCGAACTGCCGGCATACGAGGCCTATTTCGTCTATCCGCCCGCGCTGAAGAACTCCAAGCGCGTCGGCGTCTTCCGCGATTTCCTCGTCGGCAAGGCGCGCGAGTGGCAGTTCTGAGTCTGCCATTCACTGGATAGTCCGCACCTCCGCCAATCCTCGTTTCGCATGGTCGCCGTCCCGGCAGACGGTGGCCTGTGCGGCACGCCATCTGTAGCGCTCCTGCCGATCGGCGCGCACCCGACGCGTGCCTCGCCAAAGTGGCGCAAGCGCCGATACCCGCCTGCCCCCCTCCACTGGTCCGGGCGGCACATAGGCCCGACTGACCAGCGGTAACCTTGGCGTTTCCTCAGGCAGGTCGGTGGCGTATGCTGCCTCGCAACGCTTCAGGCCCGGTAGACCCGATGTATATCCCCGAGCATTTCCGCGAGAACGACCCAGCGGCCATCGCCGAAATCCTCTCTGCGGCTCCACTGGCGATGCTCGTCGCCAATACCCAAGGAGGCCTTGTCGCAAACCATCTGCCCCTGCTTGTCGACAAGACGGGGGAACTCGTGGGGCATGTCGCGCTGTCAAACGATGTGCACCGCCTGATTCCGGATGGTGCAGACGTGCTGGCGGTCTTCCGTGGCGTTGACGGCTATGTCACGCCCAACAGCTATCCGAGCAAGGCCGAAACGCACCGCAGTGTTCCGACCTGGAACTATGAAGCGGTACATGTCCATGGCACCATTCGCTTCCTCCACGACGAGCGGGACAAGCGGGCCGCGGTTGGCCTCCTCACGCAGTTGCACGAAAGGGCGCTGAACGGAGGCGCGGCCTGGCGCATGGCGGACGCGCCGCACGACTACATGGCTGAAATGCTGGACAGGATCGTCGCATTCCGTATCTCCGTCGTCCGAACTCTCGCCAAGGCCAAGCTCAGCCAGAATCGCAGTCCTGAGGATCGGCAGGGTGTCATCGCCAATCTGCAAGCGCGCGGCGAAGCGGGGCTGGCGGAGCGGATGGCGCGACCGAAGCGCGAATAGGCCGATGCCACCGGCATTCACCCCGCATTCACCGCCTGCCTCGTAGTTTTTCGTCCGCATCATTTCCGGGGGTTTCATGCGCGCATCCGCAGCTTTGGTCATCGCCGTCATCACGGGCCTGTCCGGTCCGGCACTGGCCGAGGAGATGGGACTCACCCCGCAGCAGATAGGCGCGGCCTTCTGCCTCGCGCGGCTGTCGGGCGATTCTGGCCCGATTACCGGGTTGCTGACCGCCGGCCTTGCTGCCGAACTACAGATCGCCGAGGCCAAGAACGCCGCTTGGGAAAAGGCCAATCCCGGCGAGAAGCCGCCGCTTGGCGACGGCGTTCCCTGGTCGACCTATGTCGATTACGCCTCGACCTGCACTGTCGGCACGGTTGATGCCAAGGACACACAGGCCGCCGTCGAGATCAGGTATGGCTTTCCCGAAGTCCCGGAAGCCGACTACTCCGATTGGCTGACGCTCGCAAAGGTCGAGGTTCCTGCGCTCTATGGCACGGCTTGGCGCATCGATAACGTTGTGTTTATCGAGGGCGGGGATATGCGGATCGTTCTCAAGGACATGCTCGCGGTAGAATAGCACCTAAACCATTGCTATGACTCAGTAATTCCCCCATTTGAACTGAGGGCCAACCCGGGCATTGCCATGCGCTCGGCGCATGGCGCCCATGAGGTCTGCCTGATTGGCAGGTCAGCCCCAGCGCCCTAAAAGCCCGCCGACAGCTTCTGGTGCTTCTCCCTCCTCCTCCTCGCGCCAGTTGTTTGTTCCCTCCTTGCAGTCAGTCTTGTCTGCAACTTTGGCCCCGCTCTCCCCTCGAGCGGGGCCTTGTTTTTTCTGCACCAGCTCCTGCGGAGGCCACGGTGAGTGGAGCTGATGGCGCTTGTCGGCCGATTGCCAAAGAGGTCAACCATGCTGACCTTACCTGCGCAGGCTGCATGGCTGGCATGTTTGCAGCCGCATTGCTGACATCGGTGTCCTCCCCCATATTCATCTCGTCGATGTGAGCCGCACCGTATCCTCCTCCCTCGGTCCTGCTCTGCGACACCGGATCTGACCCCAATCCTCCTCCCTGGGCAAAGATCCACCGGCAGACGGCGTATCCTCCTCCCTCGCCAGATGCCACTACTTGCGATTTGGACTTCGGTCCCAAGTCATAGGCTCCATCTTCGGATGGAGCCTTTTTTTTGCTTTGCCATCCGCCGTCTATCTCCATCGGCGCATTTCTCACCTCAGTTGACGAACTTGCGCTCAGTGCATGGCTGTGCTTCCGACTTAGCGTTTGTCCCACAGGCGCTCGGCGGGCATAACCAGACCCAAGAGCTGACGGCCTACCCTCCTCCCAGGCCAATGCTCAGAGATTGCAGCCCTCCTCCTCCCTGGCTGCGTTCTCGAATGGCTGGTCGCTTCGGTGGTCGGCTTTGGGGCTCCGCTCATCCCCTCGAGCGGAGCCCCTTTTTTCTTCTGCACTGCGTCATCCGGCAATAGCCGCCCGGCAGGATCTGCCCAGCACCGCCCGAGCCGCAGGCTTTTCCGCCATGTTTCCGTAGGTTTCTCAACGGTCAGCGGCTGGCACGCCCTTTGCATCGCATGCGCCATGCAGATGGGCGATGTGCCATGACGACGATCTCGAGCCTCTCCACCTCCGATGCCTGGCGCGAGCTGCAGGCCCGGCTTGCTGCGCAGTCGGCGAAGTCGGCGAGCAGCAGCACGCCACGCGAAACCGGCAGTACCGCCAGTTCGGCGACCGGCGACCAGTTGACCCTGTCCGCGTCCGCGTCTCAAAGCCTCGAGGAGATTTCCGCCCGGACGCGCGCGCAACTGGCCGACCTGCTGCAATCGCTCGGCATCAGCTCCCCGCTCAATGCCGACAGCAGGCTCGCCGTCGACATGTCCGGCTTCGATCGCCGGCAGCTCTTCGCCATGGCGAGCGATACCACCCGGGATTTCACGACCGACGAGAGCAAGGCCGCCTCACTTGAGCTTACCCGCCGCTTCGACGCGATGATGGCGTCGGCCGTCACCGCCGCGCGCGGCGCAGGCACGGTGAAGTCGCTCTACACCAAGACGCTCGACTACCTTGCTGGCGCCGGACCAGAGGAGAAGGCCTCAGCCCCCTGGCAGAAGCAGAAGGCGGCGCTCGAATCCGGCCTCGCGCAGATCGCCAGCGATGCATCGACGTTGCCCGCCGACAATGCGGATGATCCGGTGCTGGCCTATCTCGACCGCATCACCGGCAAGGGCGACAGCACCCGTACGCCCGAAGACCTCGCCAAGGACGCGCGTTCGGTGCTCGACCTGCAGGACACGAGCAAGCGTCGCGCGAGCGAAGGCCCGGACCTAAAGGAATTCGCCGCCGACATGCTCTCCGCGATCGCGCTCGACGAGAGCGGCAAGTTCTCCCCAACCGAAATCTCGGCGGCCAAACGCGAGCTGCGGCAGCGCGCCAACGAGAGCCTGCTCGCGGCGCTGAAGGGTGCGTCGGGCACTGGCGATTTCGCCAATCGCGTCATGGATCTGTATGGCAATATCGGCGCATCGGAACGCCAGGCCATCGGGCTTTCAGATCGCCTGTACCAGACTGCGATGTCGAGCTACCGCACGGCGCTCAAGCTCGATGCCATGGGCCAGCAGCTGACGAAATCGCAGGACGATTCCACCGGCGCCCTCAGCGCGCTGGGCTTCAGCAAGCTGGGGTCGGTCTAGGGGAAACTCGTCTTCGTGCTTCGTGGTTCGACACGCTCACCATGAGGCCGCGCGTGCGAAAGGACCTCATCCTGAGCCTGTCGAAGGACGAGGTCCGTGCCGCCCCGGCTACCCCGCCCGCCCTGCGACATCTTCCACTGCCGCGACAATCGCTTCCGGCATGCCGGTATCGGCGCCAGAATGCCCTGCCCCATCGACCACGGTCAGCCGCACGCCGGGCCAGGCTTCGGCCAGTTCAACCGCCGTCACCAGCGGGCCCTGCAGGTCCATCCGGCCCTGCACGAGATGACCGGGAATATCGGCCAACCGCCCGGCATCGCGCAGCAATTGCCCATCTTCGAGCCACGCAAGATGGTGGAAATAATGCGTCACGATGCGCGCGCGCCCCAGCATCCGCCGCGTATCGCCGGGCACATACGCATTGGGCCTGCTTGATACCGAGGCATTGTCCCAGGCATCGAACGCGCGGGCGGCGCGCTCCGCCACGTCGAGATCAGGGTCACACAGCAGCCGGTAATAGGCCGAAACCATCTCCGTCTCCGGCGTCTCCTCCGGCACGCCGGCGCGGAACGCCCGCCATTCGTGCGGAAACAGCGGCGCGAGCCCGCGATAGAGCCAGTCGACCTCCTGCGCCCGTGTCGTCGTCACGCCGACGAATACCGCGCCCGCCACCCGCTCCGGATGCGTTTCGGCATAGGCAAGGCCCAGCGTCACGCCCCAGGAGTGGCCGTACAGCATCCACCGCTCCACTCCGAGGTACCGGCGCAGGCGCTCGATATCGGCGACCAGATGCGTCGTGGTGTTGTGTTCGAGCGCCGCCAGCGTCTCCGCCGCACTTGGACGGCTGCGGCCCGCGCCGCGCTGATCGAAGCCGATGATGCGGAACCGCGTGGGGTCGAACCAGCGCCGCATCGAGGCCGAAAAGCCTGAACCCGGCCCGCCATGCAGCAGCAGCACCGGCAGCCCATCGGGGTTGCCGGCTTCTTCCCACCAGATGGCGTGGCCGTCGCCGACATCGAGCCAGCCCGACGCGTAGGCCTCGCCAACCGGATACATGGCGGTTACCGGACCTTCGCGCAGAAGTCCTGAATCCGCGACACGGCATCCTCGAGCTGGGCATTCGACGCCGCATAGCTCAGCCGCATGTGGCCGGGCAGCCCGAAGGCCGTGCCATGCACCAGCGCCACGCCCGTCTCCTCGAGCAGCGCCAGCACGAAATCCTCGTCGGTCACGAGGTTGCGCCCACCGCCGGACACTTTGCCGAGCAAGCGCTTCACCGACGGGAACACATAGAACGCGCCCTCGGGTGTCAGGCAATCGAGCCCGGTATTGGCGTTCAAACCGGCAACCACGAGGTTACGGCGGCCTTCGAACACCTTCACCCAGTCCTTCAAAAACTCCTGCGGACCGTTCAGCGCCTCGACGGCCGCCCATTGCGAAATCGACGATGGATTGGTGGTCGATTGGCTCTGCAGCTTCAGCATGGCGGCGAGCAGCGGCTTCGGGCCGGTGCAATAGCCGATGCGCCAGCCGGTCATGGCGTGCGACTTCGACACGCCATTCATGGTCAGCGTGCGCGCCTGCAGCGCCGGCTCCACCTGCGCAATGGTCGCGAAGGTGCCGCCGTCATAGACCAGCACTTCGTAGATATCGTCGGTGAGAATGTAGACATGCGGGTGGCGCAGCAGCACGTCGGCCAGCCCGCGCAGCTCGGCGGCCGTATACGCAGCGCCCGTCGGGTTCGATGGCGTATTGAGGATCAGCCACTTGGTGCGTGGGCTGATCGCGCGCTCCAGCACCTCGGGCGAAAGCTTGAAGCCGGTCGAGGCGTCGGCCACGGCGAAGACCGCCTCCGCACCGCAAAGCCGCACGATTTCCGGATAGCTTACCCAATAGGGCACCGGCACCACCACTTCGTCGCCCGGGTTCAGCGTCGCCATGAGCGCGTTGAAGATCACCTGCTTGCCGCCCGCCGACACGAAGCAATCGGCCGCCGTCACGTCGAGCCCGTTGTCGCGGCGGAACTTCGCCGCCACCGCTTCCTTGAGCTCGGGGATGCCATCGACATTGGTGTAGCGCGTCTTGCCCGAGTTGATGGCGCGGATCGCCGCCTCGCGCACATGGGCGGGCGTGTCGAAATCCGGCTCGCCGGCCGCGAGCGAAATCACATCGCGGCCTTCGCGCGCCATATCGGCGGCCTTGCGGGAAATGGCGACGGTGGCGGAGGGCTGGATGCGTCCCAGCGCATCGGACAGGAAGGCCATGGGCTTCTCCTCAAGCAAAAGGCGAGGAGGTGCTTAGTGCCGCAAGGCCCAATTAGCAACCAGCGGGGCGCGTACGCCCCGCCAGTTCCCGTGGCCTCGGGTTGGCTAGGCTCGACGATCCAGGAGGACTGTGTCGAGCTGATGGATCAACCATGCTCCGAATCCGCTGAACCATTCCTGATACCCACGTTCAGAAACCGTTCAGGTTGCCCCACTCCTAGATGCCGATGGCCTGTTCGTCCTTCAGTTGCACGGCTTCAACCCGCCAACCTTCGGGCTCGCGGCCAAGCATGTACTGGGCCGAATACAACCCCTGATCCTCGTCGATCAGCTTCACCTCCTGCAGCACGGTGTCGGCATCGACAACGCGGAACGCGCCGAACTGGTGCGAGCGCGACAGCGCGATAGCCGCATAGCCCGAGTGCACGATGGTCAGGTAAAAGCTCTCGGCATCGGGGAAGCTCGTGCGGAACGCCTTTGCCGCCATGCTGAGCGCCGTTACGGAATCATGGGTGCGAAACGCTTCGATCTGCGTCGTGATCGTCCCCTGCCATTCGGCGGGCTCGGGCGGCGGTGCCAGCGCCTTGTCCTCCGCCATCACCGCTGCGGGCGCCGCGCACCACACCAGCGCCAGCGCCAATAAACTTCGTCTCGCCAAGTTCGACATATCACCCTCCAGCCTTGCCACAGGATTGCCTTGAAACCGTACGCTCCCGATCACACCAGCAACGAATGATTTTCCCATTCGGTTGGTCTTTTCACTGCGTTGTGACGACCAGGGAGTATCAAAATGCCGAAGCCCGCCATTCATCGCCTGCTGCAGCGGCTTTCGCGGCGGCGCAGCGGCCCGAAACTGCCGAACAGCCTCGCCTCGGCGGCAGCCATTTCCTTCGCGCTCACCTTCGTGTCGGCGGTCATCGCCCTCGCACTTGGCCTCCTGCCACAGGTCACCTGGCGCATCGGGACAGATCTCGATGCCGGCGTGGTGCTCCTCATGGCGCCGATGGTGGCGCTGCTGTTTGCGCTGGTCTTCGAGGTCGTGCGCACTGCACTGGCAGGCGACCGCGCGCTGCCGCTGCCTCTGGGCACCCCGGCCATGGCCTGGTCGCCGGGGCGCGGCGAGGGCTGATTTCTGCTCGCCATCGCAGATGACACATCGGTCGTTCATCTTGCGCACAGATTTGGTATGACATGAAAGGCGGTGGGATAGTCCGGCCGCCTTTTGCTTCTCCGCGCCGGCCAAGATGAACTGAGGGATATGAGATGATCCGCGCCAAATTCCGTGCAGCCACCGGTGCCCTTGGGTGGCGCTCGGTTACCGCAGCGCTGCTGCTCAGCACATGCCTCGCCACACCCGTGCTGGCAGAGGAAACCACGTCGGCAAAGCCGGCCGCTCCGGCCGCTACCGAGACACTGGCGGCACCGGCCGCCCCGGCATTCGACTTCAAGGTCGAGGTCTCGAGCATTGATGTCACCGATGGCGATATCACCGGGCCGGAGCTGCGCGAACTGTTCGGCCCCGACGCGGGCGACAGCCTCGACAAGCTCGCGGGCATCAACGCCAAGCGCATCTATATCCCATCGATCACGCTGCTGATCACGGTGCCGGGCGAGACAGGCGAGCGCATCACCTTCACCACCACCATGTCGGATGTCGAGTTCACCGACGTGGTCGATGGCGTCGCGGCCAACGCGGCGGTCGGCAAGACCATCCTGTCCGGCATTCCGGATTTCAGCCTAACCTATGGCAAGATTGCCGGCACCAATCTGGATGTGACGGCGCTGCTTGGCGTCTACGGTCTGATCACGCCCGAATCGGATGGCGACGCGCCGAACCTCGTCTATGGCAGCTTCACGGCCGAAGGTGGCTCAATCACGTCGCCAGTGGTCAACTGCACCATCGGCGGGTTGGAGGCGGGCAATTTCTACGCGCGTCCGCTCACGTTCAGCCTTGGCGATCTGGGCCAGGCTATTGAAACCGCCGAGGCTGCCGAAAGGACGGGCGAGAAACCGACGCCGGAAACCATCCGGACGATCATCACCTACTACACCGAGATGTTCACCGCCTTCACCTCCGAGCCCATGACCTTCAAGGGCTTCGAGTGTTCGGGTACCGAACCGGAAACCAACACCGCGTTCACGGCCTCGAGCGGCGACTTCACCGTGGCGGGATACAAACCCGGTTTCTATCCGGCGATCGCCATCAACGATCTCAAGGCCGACTTCGGCACTTTCGGCACATTCAACCTGGGCAACTTCACCTGGAAGCAGATGGACCTCAATGGTCCCATCGCGGCGCTCACCTCGGCGGAGACACTGGACGAGGCCTGGTTCACCGCCAATTGGCGGAAGCTGATCCCGGTCATCGAGGGCCTCGCCCTCACCGGGCTCGACATGGATGTCATCGATCCGGAAAAGCCGGGTGATCGCGTCAAGCTCAAGGTCGCGGATTTCGACGTCACGCTGGGCGACTATGTCAACGGCATCCCATCCAATGTCGAAGTGTCGGCCGACAACATCATCGCGCCGGTACCCGCAAACGACCCGGCCATGGCGCAGCTTGTGGCTGCCGGTCTCACCGAAGTTGACATGAGCTTCGGCACGGCATTCCGCTGGGATCAGGAGACGTCCACCATCATCGTCGAACAGATCGGCTTCGACATCCCGGGCCTCAGCCGCATCAACATCTCCGGCACGCTCGGCAACGCCACCGCCGATCTGTTTGCTGACAATCCGGATATGGCAATGATGGCCTCGCTGGGCCTCACTCTCAAGGATGTGCACATCACGCTCGAGGACAAGGGCATCGCGCCCATCGTCATCGCGGCGGGCGCGGCGGAAGCCGGTCAGCCGGAAGGCACCTTCAAGACGCTGATTGCTGGCCAGATGCAGGGCATGTTGCTTGCCATTCTGGGCAGCAGCGAATCCTCGATGGCCGCTGCCACCGCCATCGGCGATTTCATCCAGGGCAAGAAGCAGATCGATCTGACCCTCACCGCCGTGGATCCGGCCGGCGTCAGCCTCGCCGAGCTTTCGGCGGCAAGCGAGAACCCGACCGTGCTTGCCGGCAAGTTCACCATCGCCGGCGAAGCTCAGTAAGGCGAGCCAGCATACCCTCAGTCATGCCACCCTCTCCCGTTCACGGGAGAGGGTGGCGCGGAGCGCCGGGTGAGGGGGGCCGCTTGCACTGAATTATGCAAAGACGTTAAAGGCTTAGCGCAAGGTGCACACCCCACCCGCCCTTCGGGCACCCTCCCCCGCAAGCGAGGCCTCTGCGAAACTTGCGATTGTTTGTGGATGTGATTCACTGGCTTTGGATGGAGGGCCGGTGAATGGAACAGGTGAGTTTTCTGGATGCGTTCCTTCC